>NZ_JAGGOG010000002.1:0-214227 GCF_018614655.1 Pseudomonas fluorescens
AAATGTGTAAACGATGTCCCCGGTTTCAGATGTAAAGGATGTCTACGGTTCTACACCCCGTTGGGCTGCGAAGCAGCCCTAAACCAGCCAACCCGGATCTATCTGAAGAAATACGGCGGCCTTATTGGGGCTGCTTCGCAGCCCAACGCGGGCAAGCCCGCTCGCCACAACTGCCCTGCCGTGGCTTATGAGCCAGTGGCGGGCTGAGTAGGATCTTTCATCCCGCCGTCATCAAACAGGTTCAGCTTCTGCCGCAGTTCGTGAGCCGGTAACGGCTCCTGCTCAGGCGGCAGCGCATTCGGATCCACCGGCACCTCACCCGGCGCGCCGTCACCCTGAGTGGGCACCGGCGGTTGCGCAGCGCCCTGCTCACCTTCAATCGCGCGCTGGGCCTTTTTGGTCAGCACCACGATATCAATACGGCGGTTCACCGGGTTGAACGGGTCCTTGATGTCGAACAGCTGCGAAGAAGCAAAACCCACCACCCGCGCCACTTGTGCGTCCGGATAACTGCCCGCCACCAAGGCCCGACGTGCAGCATTGGCACGGTTGGCGGACAGTTCCCAGTTACCGAAATCACCCAGGCCCGAATACGGCTTGGCATCCGTGTGGCCACTGACACTGATCTTGTTCGGCACCGCCTTGATGGTGTCGGCCATGGCCAGCAGGATGTCCTCGAAGTACGGTTTCAAGCGCGCACTGCCGGAGTCGAACATCGGCCGGTTGGCAGCATCCATGATCTGGATGCGCAAGCCATCGGGAGTGATCTGGAACAGGATCTGATCCTTGAACTTCTCCAACTGCGGATTCTCGTCGACCTTCTTCTGTAATTCTTGCATGAGCAATTCCAGCCGTTCGTGCTCGACCTGTTCGGCCATGCTTTCGACGGTTTCACGCTCGATGGGAATATTCTCCTGGGGTGACTCGGTCTTCACTTCCGGGTTGATGGTGCGCTCAGGCGCCAGTTGCGGCGAGCCACCCAAGTCGATCACAAAAGGCGTGCCGCTCTCGGAGAAACCGATGGGGTCCTTGAAGTAACCGGCGATGGCGATCTTCTGTTCCGGCGTGGCGGTGGACATCAGCCACAACACCAGGAAGAACGCCATCATCGCCGTCGCAAAGTCGGCGAAAGCGATTTTCCAGGCGCCGCCGTGATGCCCTGCAGCGAAGCGCTTGACGCGCTTGATAATGATCGGCTGGTTGTTTTCCATGACTTAGCGACCGCGAACTGCTTGTTCCAGCTCGGTAAAGCTTGGACGGTGCTTCGGATACAGAACCTTGCGCCCGAACTCCACAGCCAGGGACGGCGGCATGCCGGAAGCGGAAGCCACCAGGGAGGCCTTGATCGCCTCGTAAACGTTCAACTCTTCCTTGGCATCATGGGCCAGGGAAGTCGCCAGAGGGCCGAAGAAACCATAGGCGGCGAGAATACCGAAGAAGGTCCCGACCAGTGCCGCGCCCACGTGCATGCCGATGGCTTTCTGATCGCCTTCGCCGAGGGACGCCATGGTCACCACGATCCCGAGAACCGCCGCCACGATACCGAAACCGGGCATGCCGTCGGCGATGCCGTTCACGGCATGGGAAGGATGTTCGAGCTCTTCTTTCAAACTGAACAATTCCATGTCGAACAGGCCTTCCAGCTCATGGGGAGCCATGTTGCCGGAGGACATGATGCGCAGGTAATCGCAGATGTAGGCAGTCATGCGCTCGTCTTTGAGCACGGCCGGGTACTTGGCGAAAATCGGGCTCGCTGCGGCGTCCTCGATGTCACCTTCGATGGCCATCATGCCTTCGCGGCGGCTCTTGTTGAGAATCTCGTAGATCAGCCCCAACACTTCCAGGTAGAACGTGTGGGAGAAGCGCGAGCTGAACATGCCCAGCGACTTCTTGATCACGTGCATGGTCATGTAGCCAGGGTTGGCTTGCAGAAATGCACCGAATGCCGCACCGCCGATAATCAGCACTTCGAAGGGCTGGATCAGCGCTGCAATTTTACCGTGGGAAAGGACGTATCCGCCGAGCACGCTCGCGATGACGACGATGATGCCGATAATTTTAGCCATAGGGGATGAGTACTTGTGCCGTCGGGTTCATGGACATATTCGGAAGATCTGAAAACTCTTCTTCTACTTATCGGCAAATCTGCGCCAGACTATAGCCCGTTAAGGCGAAAAACCAGTTCGGCCCGCTCCGGGCGTGTTGACCGCAAGTGATGATCGCGCGCTAATCATGGCTAATGAAACGACAGTTCCAACTCCCAAACCCAACACGATTGCCGGCTGGATAAAGCGGCTGGACGAGGTTGCGTTGCCTGTTCCCCAGGCGAGTCACGAGCAAGTATGCAAGGCGATCGGCGACAACCGCCGATCGTTGCGAGAGATTGCAGAGCTGATGCAGAACAGCCCGGCGCTGGTACTCAGTGTGATGCGCGAGGCCAACCATCACACCCACGGCAGCCTGTCGGAACCGGCGGAAAACCTTGAGGTGGCAATCAACCGCCTCGGTCTTGAACGCACCGCAGAACTGCTGGCCCGTCTGCCGTCCGTGCCCCTCAATGAAATCCCTGTGGCCCTGCGCCAATTGCAAATGATCAGCCAGCACGCCTCGCAACAAGCCAATGGCCTGTTCGCCAGTCGCCTGGCGCGGCTGTGGCAAGACATTCATTGGGGCAGCCTGCTGTTTCTATCGCCACTGTGGCCGATGGCGATTGCCTATCCCAAGCTGCTGGAGGAATGGGAACTGCGGGTGATCCACAAAAGCCAGTCGGCCTACAAGGTCGAGCAGGAATTGTTCGGCGTGCGCCTGCTGGAACTATGCCTGGGCCTGACCGAAGCCTGGCGCCTGCCGATCTGGGTATCCCAGGGCTACACCCTGCTGCTGAACGAACAGCGACTACTGGTCAAAGTGCTGCACATTGCCCGGGAAGAAGAGCCGTTGCGCCAACAGCAATTGCTGGATGCCGACCCGACGCTACGGCGCTGGTTGAACCAGCCGGCCAACACCGTACTGCTGGCCAACGGCTTGGCCATGTCGGCCCAGGAATCCTGGACCTGCCCGCACACTCAGCGCTGGCAATACCTGACTGCGCTGTACTTGCAACAACCCTTGGGTGAAGTGCAACAACAGGTGCACCAACAAGCGGTCACCAGTGCCCGCAACGACCTGATGAGCGATCTCTGGCACCCGGCACTGTCGCTGATCTGGCCGTGGAACGTGCAACGGGTCCATCGCGGCCTGCTCCCTGCACCACCGCCGACTGCCGAAGCCTTGGCCGTCTGGCGCAACCGCTGCACCGAACTGCTGATGGAACCGAGCCGCTTCGCCAACGCCATGCACCTGACCACCTGTGCCAAGGAGGCCTTGGTGGCCAGCGGCATGCAACGGGTCATGCTGCTGATGGCTGACCGGACCTTGAGCAGCTTGCGCGCGCATCAGATCGACGGCCTGCCCAAGGACGCCGCACACCTGAGCCTGGACGTTGCGCAAAGTACGCTGCTGCAGCGTTTGCTGGAAAAGTCCGCCCAGGTACGCCTGACACCGGCCAACCACGCCCAGTTTTCTGCGCTGTTACCCACACAGTTGCAGCGCTTGTTCGTCGGCCAACACCTGCTGTTACGCTCCCTGAGCAGCAACGGCCGGGTAGTGATGCTGATGGTGGCCGACCAAGGCGGCGGGCCGTTCTCGGAAACCACCGTGCAAGCCTTCGGTAAAACAGCCCAATGCATCGAGAAGGCCCTGCACAGCTTTACCAACCGCAGCGCCTGATGCTTGCGCTACAATCGCCCTCCTCTACAGCCCCATACTTGTGCCCAGGAGACCTCACATGCCTGACTTCTCTGGCTTGCCGCTGGTGATCGAGCCAAGCGACCTGCTTGGTCGCCTTGACGCGGAACATATGATTCTGGTGGATCTCACCAGCGTGGCACGCTATGCCGAAGGGCATATTCCCGGCGCCCGCTTCGTGGATCCAAAACGCACCCAACTGGGCCAGCCACCGGCCCCAGGGCTACTGCCATCCAAGGCATCCCTTGAGGCACTGTTCGGCGAACTGGGTCATACACCGGACGCCACTTACGTGGTGTATGACGATGAAGGCGGTGGCTGGGCCGGTCGCTTTATCTGGATGCTCGATGTGATCGGGCACAAAAAATATCACTACCTCGACGGCGGTTTGCTGGCGTGGCTGGATGAACAGCTTCCGGTGAGCACCGACGCGCCGGCCAGTGCTGGCGGCTCGGTCAGCCTGACCCTGCATGAAGAACCCACCGCCACCCGCGAATACCTGCAAAGCCGCCTCGGTGCTGCCGACCTGGGCATCTGGGATGCCCGTGGCCCGCTGGAGTATTCCGGCGAGAAGGTCCTCGCCGCCAAGGGTGGACACATCCCCGGCGCCGTCAACTTCGAATGGACCGCCGGCATGGACCAGACACGCAACCTGCGTATCCGCCGCGACATGCCTCAGATCCTCGAAGACCTGGGGCTGACTAAAGACAAAGAAATCATCACCCACTGCCAGACTCACCATCGTTCTGGCTTCACCTACCTGGTGGCCAAGGCGCTCGGTTATCCGCGAGTCAAAGGTTATGCCGGTTCCTGGGGCGAATGGGGTAACCACCCCGACACCCCCGTCGAGATTTAAGCGTTAAGGACAGTTAATGAAAAAGCAGTTGTTCATCCTCAGTCAGTACTTGCTGCCCCACCACCTGCTGTCGCGACTGGCGGGCTGCATCGCCGAATGCCGCGTGCGCTGGTTCAAGAATGCCTTCACCACCTGGTTCGCCAAGCGTTATCAAGTGGACATGTCCCAGGCCCTGGTTGAAGACGTGACGGCTTACGAGCACTTCAACGCCTTCTTCACCCGTGCGTTGAAAGAGGGCGCTCGCCCGCTGGACCCAACTCCGGGTGCAGTCCTGAGCCCGGCCGATGGTGCCGTCAGCCAGGCTGGCCCGATTGAGCACGGGCGGGTATTCCAGGCCAAGGGCCACAGTTTCAGCGTGCTGGAATTGCTCGGCGGTGACGCGGCCGTAGCGGCCCCATTCATGGGCGGTGATTTCGCCACCATCTACCTGTCGCCGAAGGACTACCACCGGGTGCATATGCCACTGGCCGGCACCCTGCGGGAAATGGTCTACGTCCCGGGGCGGATTTTCTCGGTGAACCAGACCACCGCAGAAAACGTGCCGGAGCTGTTTGCCCGTAACGAACGCGTGGTTTGCCTGTTCGACACCGAACGCGGCCCGATGGCGGTGGTACTGGTGGGCGCGATGATTGTGGCGTCGATTGAAACCGTGTGGGCCGGCTTGGTCACGCCACCCAAACGCGAACTGAAAACCGTACGCTACGACGAAGCCGCCCGCGCGCCGATCCATCTTGAAAAAGGTGCAGAGCTGGGACGCTTCAAGCTGGGTTCGACGGCAATCGTGCTGTTTGGCCCGGACCAGGTGAAGTGGGCCGAGGAAGTGGTGGCAGGTTTGCCGGTGCAGATGGGTCAGAGCATCGGCTTGCCAAAAGCCTAACACCGATCAAATGTGGGAGCGGCGGTGCGACGATTCGACTTGCTCGCTCCCACATTGACCGTGGTGTTTCAGTGATTACGGGTTACAACTGACCGTCGCGGTCGCGAAAGCCCAACAGGTACAACACCCCATCCAGCCCCAAGGTCGAAATCGCCTGCTTGGCCGATTGCTTGACCAATGGCTTGGCACGGAACGCCACACCCAATCCGGCAATTGCCAGCATCGGCAAATCGTTGGCACCGTCGCCCACCGCGATGGTCTGCTCCAGACGTAACCCTTCCTTGTGCGCCAACTCCCTCAGCAAATCAGCTTTACGCTGCGCGTCGACAATCGGCTCGACCGCCACGCCCGTCACCTTGCCATCCACCACTTCCAGTTCGTTGGCGAACACGTAGTCGATGCCCAGCTTGGCCTGCAATTGCTTGGCGAAATAGGTAAAGCCACCCGACAGGATCGCGGTCTTGTAGCCCAGGCGCTTGAGTTCGGCAAACAGGGTTTCTGCGCCCTCGGTCAGGCGCAGGGAAGCGCCGATGGAGTCCAGCACACTGACATCCAGGCCTTTAAGCAGCGCCAGGCGCTCCTTGAAACTGGCACGGAAATCCAACTCACCGGCCATCGCGCGTTCGGTGATGGCCGAGACTTGCTCGCCAACACCAGCGGCTTTGGCCAGTTCGTCGATGACTTCGGCTTCGATCAGCGTCGAGTCCATATCGAAGACCGCCAGACGACGGTTGCGACGAAATAGCGAATCTTCCTGGAAGGCGATATCGACATTCAGTTCCTGGGCAACGCTGAGAAACTCGGCGCGCAACGCTTGCGGATCAGCCGGCTCTCCGCGCACGGAGAACTCGATACAACCCTTGCCCTTGTCCGCTGGCGTGTCCAACGGCATGCGACCCGACAGACGGTCGATATGATCGATATTCAAACCATAGTGAGCGGTGATCGAGCTAACACGCTGCAATTGCTCAGCGGTTACCTTGCGAGTTAACAGCGTCACGATGTGGCGTTTTTTGCCTTGGCCGGCGACCCAATTCTGATAGTCATCTTCAGAGACCGGAGTGAAACGCACCTGCTGATCCAGCTCATAGCCCGTAAACAGGATGTCCTTGAGTACTGACGAGGCGCGTTCAGTGCTTGGGATCTCGACGAGGATGCCGAACGACAAGGTGTCGTGGATCACCGCCTGGCCGATGTCGAGGATGTTCACACCACCCCGGGCTAGAACACCGGTAATGGCTGCGGTAAGACCCGGACGGTCAACACCGGTGATGTTAATCAGGACAATTTCGCGCAAAGCGCACCCCCGAGGTGGAAAAAAACCGCATTCTACCCACTTTCAGTGACCATCGGGCACAGCCAGCGCTTTGCCGGTCTTAGGCCTGTCGCTATACTGCGCGTCAACTTCACGGACTAAAGAGCCGAGCTCAAGTGAACCGGCCCACGCCAGTAAAAACCGATAACTTCTTCCTGCTGATCTTCCGGGCACTGCGTCACCGCCGTGTACCGATCGCATTACGCATCGCCAGCCATAACGTGATCCTGGTCGCTCTGGCCCTGGTGATCTACGCCTGCGTGATGGGATTGCAATTCAAGCAGGCCATGCACGAGCAAGCCGACGCCCTGGGCGCGAGCTTGACCACCCAGACCGCAACGTCTGCGACGGAACTGTTGGTGTCCAACGACATCCTCAGCCTCAACGTGCTGCTCAACAACCTGACCAAGAATCCGCTGGTGGCCCACGCCGCTATTTATAGTGTGGACAACCGGATCATGGCCGAAGCCGGGCAACGCCCGAAAAACGGCCTGCTGGGTGAAGCCGAAGGTCTGTATTCGAGCAATATCACCTTTCAGGACGTGAAGGCAGGGCAACTGCGCATCAGCCTGGACATGCAGCAGTTCCAGCAGCCGATGACCATCAGCCTGCAAAGCATGGGCATCTTGAGTGCAATCCTGCTGGCGCTGTCCCTGGCCTTGAGCCTGCGCCTGGGGCGGCATATCTCCACGCCCCTGATGCAACTGCGCATCTGGCTGCGGGATATCGACGAACACACCCCAGCCACCGATCGCCAGGATGAAATCGGTGACCTCGCTCGCCAATTGCACACAAGCTTCGCTCCGGAACCGGTCGTGCCCGAGGTTGAACCTGAGCCTGAGTACGACGACACCGAGTACGAAGAAGAAGAGCCTGAATTTGAAGTGCGCAACCTGCGCGACCCAAGCTTCGATGAAAGCGCGCCGGTGGCCGGGCTCAAGCCTGCTACGCGACATGTGATCAAGGCCGAAGAAGACGAACTGGACGAAGAAGACCCGTTCGCCGACCTTCGCGATCATTCGCCGCAAGCTCCAGTCGTTGCGCCCAAGCCGGCATCGGTGCAAAACACCGAGCCACAGCACAGCGCAGTATTGGCGGTGCAACTGGGCGCGCAAGACCAACTACGTCGTCTGCCTCGTGCACGCCTGACTGAACTGCTGGAGCGCTATCGCGATTGCCTCGACCAGGCGGCCTCGCTGTATCAGAGCGAACTGCACACCCTGAACGACGGCAGCACGCTGATGCTGTTCCACAGTGAAGACAGCGGCGAAGACTACCTGACCAACGCTATCTGCTGCGGCGAGTTGCTGCGGGCCCTGGGTCACGCGCTGCAAATCGAAGTGGCCGACAGCGGCATCACCTTGCAACTGCAGCTTGGTTTAACGGTAGGTGACGACCTGTATGGCATGAGCCAGATCGACCTGCTGCTGACCGAAATCGCCCAGGATGCCCTGGCCTTGTCCCAACACAGCCGCAACCTGCTGCTGGTGGAGCGCAAGATCGGTGATGACACGCTGATCCGCCAGCGTGCGCGGATCCGACCGATTGCCAGCCCGGAAGGCGCCTGCTGCGTAGAGCGACTGATGGAGCCTTATCCGTCGATGCTGGAGCGGCAACTGGCGCGCATGCATGAGACGCGAGCGAAGCACTCATAAACACCGCAGAACCAATGTGGGAGCGAGCAAGTCGAATCGTCGCACCGCCGCTCCCACATTAAGTCTGCGCCACGACTCAAATCCCGCCCAATAAAAAGGCCCGCTAATCAGCGGGCCTTTTTTTGGTCAAGTATTCAACTCAGAACCTGAACACTTCCAGATCGGTACGAATCGGCGAAGCCATCGGCATCTTCGGCTTCTCCGGTGCCGCCGGCTTAACCGGGGCTGGCGCTGGTTTACGTGGTGCCTCAGCGACCGCTGGCTGGTTGGCCAATGGCTTGAGCGCCACTGACAACTGCTCCGCCAAATGCTGCAACAACACGCCCTGGGCCTGGACCTGGGAAGCGGTGGTACCTGTGTGTTCTTCCTGCAAGTGCACGATACGGTTATCCCGCACCTGGCCACGGCGGTCGATCAAACGCCATTGCGCATCGAGGATCGCTGGCTGTGAAGCACCGGAGTCCAGTCGCGTGATGGTCAGCAGTACCTGCACATCCGGGGAAAACCCTGTCGGTGCCGGCGCCAATACCACGCGCTGACTGTCCAGTTGACCGGCCACCTGGCGCAACATCAACTGGTTGATGTCGGACGAAAGACTACCCGCCCAACGACCGTCGACGGAACCTTGCAGGCTGCCGTCGTTCTGACGCTGTAGCAGGGTCTCGCGTTGCAGGTAGTCAGCCACCACGACCGGGCCAAGCAATACTGCCATGCCGGCACTTTGTGCAGGCTGAGCTGGACTTCCACTGTCCAGCTGATACAGCGACACCGGTTGGTGCGTGCTGCAACCCGCCAACCCCAAAAGGCCAGCGAGCAACAAAAATAAAGGAAGGCGCGAAGCAGTCATCATCCCATCCAGGTGGCTGCCACAAGGCGAACCACAATGTAATACTCAAAAATAACCTGTACGCGCTCGGCCACGCCGGCGCTGGAAAGGCCATATCATCCGTGAATATGCGCCATGACTCCAGCGCGAAAGCGTCGATCTACGGGTTAAATCGTAGATCGGGAGCTCTATATCGCCTTAAACGGGAGTGTCTACCAATAAAGCATCCACTCGCTGGAAGCCTCGAGGCAGTTTATTCCCACGCCGGCCTCGTTCGCCTTTGTAGTGTTCAAGATCGTCAGGACGCAACGACAGCGTGCGCTTGCCGGCTTGCAGCACCAAGGTCGAGCCCTCCGGGATTACCGCGATGTCGGTCACGAACTCTTCGCGACTGGCCACACGTTCTCCAGGAATACCAATGATCTTGTTGCCCTTGCCTTTACCCAACTGCGGCAAGTCGCTGATCTTGAAGATCAGCAAGCGACCTTCGGTGGTCACCGATGCGAGCCAATTGCTATCACGGTCACTGACCGGACGTGGCAGGATCACCTTGGCGTTGTTCGGCAGGCTCAGCAATGCCTTTCCCGCCTTGTTCTTGGCCTGCAGGTCTTCACCCTTGACCACAAACCCGTAGCCCGCATTGGAGGCGATGACATACAGCGCATCGTCGTCCGGCAGCAGCACACATTCAAAATTCGCCCCCGGCGGCGGTGTCAGACGACCGGTCAATGGTTCGCCCTGCCCTCGTGCCGATGGCAAGGTATGAGCGGGCACCGAATAACTGCGACCGGTGGAGTCGATAAACACTGCAAACTGGTTGGAACGTCCGGCCGCGGCGGTCTTGAAACCGTCGCCCGCCTTGTAGGACAGCCCCGTGGCATCAATATCATGCCCTTTGGCCGAGCGAACCCAACCCTTTTCCGACAGAACGACGGTAATTTTCTCGTTGGGCAGTAATTCGGTTTCTGTCAGGGCCTTGGCTTCGGCACGCTCGACAATCGGTGAACGGCGGTCATCGCCATAGGTTTCGGCATCCTTGATCAGTTCGCTGCGCACCAGCTTCTTGAGCTTGGCTTCGCTGCCCAACAAGGCTTGCAGCTTGGCTTGCTCCTTGAGCAACGCATCCTGCTCGTCGCGCAACTTCATTTCTTCCAGCCGCGCCAACTGGCGCAGACGGGTGTCGAGGATGTAATCGGCCTGGATTTCGCTCAGCTCGAAACGCGCGATCAAGTCGGCTTTCGGGTGCTCGGCGGTGCGGATGATATGGATCACTTCATCCAGGTTGAGGTAGGCAATCAGCAAACCGTCCAACAGGTGCAGGCGGCGCTCTACCTTGTCCAGGCGGAACTGCAAGCGACGGCGCACGGTCTGCACGCGGAACTCCAACCATTCCACCAGCAGGTTGCGCAGGTTTTTCAACTGCGGCTTGCCGTCCAGACCAATGATGTTGACGTTGACGCGGTAGCTGGATTCCAGATCGGTGCTGGCGAACAGGTGCTGCATCAGCACTTCGTGGTCAACCCGGCTGTTGGTCGGGATGATCACGATGCGGCATGGATTTTCGTGGTCGGACTCGTCACGCAGGTCAGCCACTTGCGGCAGCTTCGACGGTTTGGCCTGCATCAGCGCGGCGATCTGTTCCAGCACCTTGGCACCGGAGACCTGGTGCGGCAGCGCGGTGACGATGATGTCGCCGTCTTCGATGTGGTACACGGCGCGCATGCGCACCGAGCCCTTGCCGGTTTGGTACATTTTCAGCAGGTCGGCGCGCGGCGTGATGATTTCCGCTTCGGTCGGGTAGTCCGGACCCTGGATGTGCTCGCACAGCTGTTCAACGGTGGCCTTGGGCTCATCCAGCAAACGCACGCAGGCCGTGGCGACTTCTCGCAGGTTGTGCGGAGGCACATCAGTGGCCATGCCGACGGCAATGCCGGTGGTGCCATTGAGCAGGATGTTCGGCAGACGCGCCGGCAGTACCAGCGGCTCCTCAAGGGTGCCGTCAAAGTTCGGCCCCCAGTTGGCCGTGCCCTGGCCCAGCTCGCTGAGCAACACTTCCGAATAACGGGACAACCGCGCCTCGGTGTAACGCATGGCGGCGAAGGACTTGGGATCATCCGGCGCACCCCAGTTACCCTGGCCGTCTACCAGGGTGTAACGGTAGCTGAACGGCTGGGCCATCAACACCATGGCTTCATAGCACGCCGAGTCGCCGTGGGGATGGAACTTACCGAGCACGTCACCGACGGTACGCGCCGACTTCTTGTGCTTGGAGTCGGCGTCCAACCCCAACTCACTCATGGCGTAGATAATGCGCCGCTGCACCGGTTTCAGGCCGTCGCCGATATGCGGCAGGGCACGGTCCATGATCACGTACATGGAGTAGTTGAGGTAGGCACTTTCGGTGAAGTCAGCCAGCGATCGGCGTTCAACGCCATCTAAGCTGTCTGCAAGGATGTCACTCATGCGGGCCTCATCATTGTTTGGTCTGGCGCAGCAGCAAAGTGCCGCCGCGCTGGGTAAATTCAAGTTGTTTCAATGCGCTCATGCCCAACAGCACTTGCTCGCCTCCCAGCCCCGGCGCCACCAGGGCGCGGACATCCTGCAAGACGATATCGCCCAACTGCAGGCGGTCAAGGTGGGTACGATACCCCTCGCTACGACCGTTGGCAGTGCTCAAGGTCACCGGCAACCCCCGCTTGAGCCCGAGGCGCTCGGCCAACTCGCTTGGAACCGCCACGTCGGTGGCGCCAGTATCGAGCATGAGTTCCACCGGCTGGCCGTTGATCTGGCCGCTGGCGACGAAATGCCCCTGACCGTTACCGACCAGTTTCACTTCGATGTAACCCTCGTGTTGCTCCGAGGTGACCACGGCATTGGGGTTTTGCTGACGCGCCTCCCACTGCCCGAAAAATCGTGTTGCCAAAAAAAGACCGGCGCCCCAGGCCACGAACATCAGCACACGTCCGGCGCGCTTGCCGGGCGGCTGAGTACTCATGGCTTGGCGCTCCAGCCACCGGCCGGGACAGCGAAACGATAGACCATCGGCCGTTTTTCACCCCCGGCGCGGGGGCCAAAATTATTGTCGAGGCCGATCCAGGCACCCTCCTCGTCCACCACCAGCGCTTCGGCCAGGCCATAAGCCTGGGGATAACGTCGCTGAGGCACCAGTGCTTCGTCGGCATAGGACCAGCACAGCTCGACCTTGGCGGTAACGGCATCCCGACGGCAGATCTGGAATGCGTTGCGCTCAAGGGTAAACAGCTTGCCATTGAACAGGGAAATATCTGCAAAATCCTTGGATACCGCCTTGGCACCCGGGAACTGGGCCGGCTGCATCTCCTGGCCTGCCTCACTCAACAGTACACAAGGCCCGTCGCAGTCCCAGAGGCTTTGCCCACGCTTGATCGAGATCAGCCCACGCCGCTCACGCTCGGCGGCGAGCCAGATCTGATTACCCTCGGGGTTAATCGCAAGGCCTTCAAACAAGGCATTGAAGTGCAGCAACATGCCACTGGCACGGGCTTCGCGGACCATGCCCGGGGCGATCTTCAGCCATTCGGGCTCCCCCGTTACCGGTACTTGCAGCACCGCCGCATGGGCTTCGCTGACAATGTAGCGATTGCCGGCGGCATCACAGCTGATACCTTCAAAATCCAGGTCGCCACCTCGTACCAAGGATGCAACCTTGGTGCGTGAGCGCAACCCCCAGGGTAGCCCCGAGTCAGGCACCGGCGGCACGTTGATCTTCACCGTTTCGGCTTGCCAGACATCCGCCGAAATATCGAGCCGGTAAATCTGCTCGTCATCACGGTCGGACACGGTCCACAGTTCTTTACCGCAAACGGCCAGGCCCGACAGGTTACCGCCGCGCATGCCGTCTACCGGGTGTTCGGACAATAGCTTGAGCTCAGCAGCAGGCGCCGCGACCACCGCGGAGGTCGCCAACCCGCTCAACAACAGTATCGCCAGGGCGAAACCGCTGCGCATCAGTCCAGAACCGCCAGGTCGCCTTTGGACTCCAGCCAACTCTTGCGATCCGGAGCGCGTTTCTTGGCCAGCAGCATGTCCATCATTTCCGAGGTAGCCTCGAAGTCTTCCAGGGTCAATTGCACCAGGCGCCGAGTGTTCGGGTCCATGGTGGTTTCCCGCAGTTGCGGCGGGTTCATTTCGCCCAGACCTTTAAATCGGGTGACTTGCGGCTTGCCGCGCTTCTTCTCGGCCACCAGGCGATCGAGGATGCCATCGCGCTCGGCTTCGTCCAGGGCGTAGAAAATCTCTTTGCCCAAGTCGATGCGATACAGCGGTGGCATCGCGACGTAGACGTGACCGGCATCCACCAACGGGCGGAAGTGCTGGACGAACAGCGCACAGAGCAAAGTGGCAATGTGCAGACCGTCGGAGTCGGCGTCGGCGAGGATGCAGATCTTGCCGTAGCGCAGCTGGGCGATATCCGCCGAGCCTGGATCGACACCGATAGCCACGGCGATGTTGTGCACTTCCTGGCTGGCCAGCACTTCGCTGCCGTCGACTTCCCAGGTGTTGAGGATCTTGCCCCGCAGCGGCAGGATCGCCTGGAACTCCTTGTCCCGCGCTTGTTTGGCGGAACCGCCAGCGGAATCACCTTCCACCAGGAACAGCTCGGAACGCATCGGGTCCTGCCCGGCGCAATCTGCCAGCTTGCCAGGCAGTGCCGGGCCCTGGGTGATGCGCTTGCGTTCGACCTTCTTGCTGGCTTTCAGGCGACGGCCGGCGTTGTTGATTGCCAACTCCGCCAGGGCCAGGCCCAGTTCCGGGTGCTCGTTGAGCCACAGGCTGAAAGCGTCCTTGACCACACCCGAGACAAACGCTGCCGCCTCACGGGACGACAGGCGCTCCTTGGTCTGACCGGAGAATTGCGGTTCCTGCATTTTCATCGACAGGACAAACGCGATCCGTTCCCAGACGTCTTCCGGCGCCAGCTTCACGCCGCGCGGCAACAGGCTGCGGTATTCGCAGAACTCGCGCATGGCATCCAGCAGGCCCTGGCGCAAACCGTTGACGTGGGTGCCGCCCTGGGCGGTCGGGATCAGGTTGACGTAGCTTTCCTGAACGCTGTCGCCACCTTCGGGCAGCCACAGCAAGGCCCAATCCACGGCCTCTTTATTACCGGCCAGGCTGCCGCAGAACGGCTCGTTGGGCAGGCGTTCGAATTCGGCGACGGAGTCTTCCAGGTAAGAGCGCAGGCCGTCTTCGTAGTGCCACTCGACTTTCTCGCCGGTGCCTTTGTCTTCGAAGCTGACCAGCAGCCCCGGGCACAACACAGCCTTGGCCTTGAGCACGTGCTTGAGGCGACTGATGGAGAATTTCGGTGAATCGAAGTACTTCGGGTCCGGCGCGAAGTAAACACTGGTCCCGGTGTTGCGCTTGCCAACGGTGCCGATCACTTCCAGGTCGGTAGCCTTGTAGCCGTCGGCAAAGGTCATCTGGTATTCGTTGCCGTCACGCTTGACCTTGACCGTGACCTGCGTCGACAGGGCGTTGACCACGGAAATGCCCACACCGTGCAAGCCACCGGAGAATTGGTAGTTCTTGTTGGAGAACTTGCCGCCGGCGTGCAGCTTGGTGAGGATCAGCTCGACGCCCGACACACCCTCTTCCGGGTGAATGTCCACCGGCATGCCGCGACCATCGTCGCTGACTTCCAGGGAGTGGTCGGCGTGGAGGATGACTTGTACCGACTTGGCATGCCCGGCCAAGGCTTCGTCGACGCTGTTGTCGATGACTTCCTGGGCAAGGTGGTTCGGCCGACTGGTGTCGGTGTACATGCCGGGGCGTTTGCGCACCGGGTCGAGGCCCGAGAGGACTTCGATGGCGTCGGCGTTATAAGAGCTAGCGCTGGGAGTGGCCATGGGGTCTCGTCGTGAGTCATTCGATTAAAAAGTAACCTGCGATGTCCAGCATGTGTATTACAGCGCTGCGAAATCGAAGGATTGATACTGATCGGAGCTTATGCCAGCAAAACTCAACAGCGCCGGTAGCTGCCGGGCGAACCCCTGGTAACCATGATCGCCACCGGCCTGGATACGCAAGGCACAGGCCCGGTAATATTGCTGGGCAAGACGATAATCCAGTGTTTCATCCCCAGTCTGCAACCACACCTGATAACGCTGGGCATCCTGGGGCGCCGGGACTTCCAGCTCGGCCAGGGCCGCGACGTGATCATGGGTCAGTTCCCAGGTTTCGTCGGTGTAGAGGTTCTTCTGGGTGCCCAGGTAACCATCGAACATCCGATGGGGGCTGACCGCAGGGTTGACCAGCAAGGCGTTGAGGCCATGGCGCTCGGCAAGATGAGTTGCATAGTAGCCGCCGAGTGAGCTGCCGACCAGCAGTGGCCGGCCCATCTCGCTGATGGCCTGCTCCAGCTGGGCAATCGCCTGGCGCGGGTGATGATGCAGGGCCGGCACACGCAGTTGATCAGCCAGACCGAGGCTGTCCATCACGGTGATCAGTTGGCAGGCCTTATTGGAGGCCGGTGCGCTGTTGAAACCGTGGATATACAAGATCGAAGCGGACATTCCGGGTCCTCTGTAGGCTACCAAAGAGGCGCAGTTTACAGGGAACAGGGGGGTTGTGGGGGCAGCCCATCGCCTCTAACGGTGCTAGCAGCCCCCCCGGCCCTCCGAGACCTATCCGAACGGCCAGTTACTCGATTGTGAGCGGCTCAGTAACACCTCCAACGATAGAAGAACCGCCTGTACTGGCGGCGTATTATTAATGAGTCGCCGAGCAGGAAACCCGTATGCAGCTTGAATGGCTTGAGGATTTTATCGAACTGGCCCGCACCCGCAGCCTGTCGCGCGCCGCCGAAAATCGCTGTGTCACACATCCAGCGTTCGGTCGACGTATCCGGTCACTGGAAGAATGGGTCGGCGCGGCATTGATCGAACGCAAACAACCCCTGTCACTGACGCCTTGCGGCGTACTGTTCCTTGATGCCGCCACTCAATCATTGGAGTTGCTGACCGCCGTCAGAGCGCAATTCAAGGGCGGCATCCTGAGCCGCGACGAGCCAGTACGCATTGCCACCGGGCGGACCCTGGCCTGTGACTTTTTCCCCGACTGGTACGAATCACTGCATCAGCAATTGGGCAGCTTTGCGGTGTCATTGGTCACCAGTGGCGCCCAAGAAGCGATCAGCAAGCTATCCACCGGAGAGGTCGATCTGCTGCTGAGCTTTTCCAGCCCGTTGACCCACACGCTGATGGAGCCGGAGCGTTTCGACTCGCGAGTGCTGGCCAATGAGGAATTGCTACCGGTCAGTGCGCCGGATGCCCAAGGCCAGCCGCGACAGCAGATATCCGCCAGCAGCAGCGGCCTGACCATCCCTTGGCTAGCCTTCTCACCCACCCTGGCGCTGCGCGGCGTGCTGGCTCAACATCTGGAGCGTCTGCCTCAGCGCCTGGCGTTGCGAATGGTTTACCAAGCTGACTCCTATGATGCCATTCTGGAAATGACCAAGCGTGGCAGAGGCCTCGCGTGGCTGCCGCGCATGGTGGTCAAAGACGCGCTGGCGTCGGGCGAGTTGCTGATTGCCGGTGGCCCCGAGTTTCACGTCGGATTCGACGTGTCGCTGCATCGCTTGCGCGCCAACCAGGGCGAAATGGTGATGAAGATATGGGAATGTCTTTGACATCGCCTGACCTGCTCCAGTCGCGGACCACCCATGCGGCGAGGCACTCATAGTCACGCACTTTCGCGTTCGATCATCGCCTCCCGCAACCACCCAACCGCAGCTGTGCCAAAACAGCTCAAACCTGTGCCGAAACAGCAATTGCTGTTCGGCCGCACTTGATTCAATTTCATCCGGGCTTTCACCCATAACAATTAATGCCTTCGATCTCGCCAGGCCGCGCTGCGGCTCGGCGAATCCGAAGGCCAACAGTGAAACAAACCCGGTGCACACTCATGACAGTTCAATCCTCCGCATTACCATCGGCACAGACGGCAACCCGGCGAGGTCCATGGAAGGAGATCATCGCCGCCAGTGTTGGCAACGCACTCGAATTCTACGATTTGCTGATCTACGGCTACTTTGCGGTGGTCATCGGCAAACAGTTTTTCCCGTCCGATAACGAAACCACCTCACTGTTGCTGGCCGTAGGCTCGTTCGGCATTTCCTTTCTGATGCGTCCACTGGGCGCCATTGTGCTCGGTTCATACACCGACAGGGCCGGGCGAAAGGCGTCGTTAACGATGTCGATCATGATCATGCTGCTCGGCACCGCCATGATTACCTTCGCTCCGACCTATGAGCAGATCGGCTTGGCGGCACCACTGCTGATCATCGTTGCGCGCATGCTCCAGGGATTTTCTACGGGCGGAGAGTTTGGTGCGGCGACCGCGTTTATGGTCGAGCACGCAGATGCCAAGCGCCGTGGTTTCTTTGCCAGTTGGCAATTGTCGACCCAAGGCCTGGCAACGGTTTTGGCAGCAGGTGTCAGCGCAATCCTTAGCTATGCACTGTCGGATGTGCAATTGAACGACTGGGGCTGGCGCGTTGCATTCGGCTTCGGGCTGCTGATCGGGCCGGTGGGCTTTTACATTCGCACACAAATCGATGAAACCCCGGACTTCAAGAAAACCGTGGCCAACACAGCGGTAAAGACTCCGCTACGGGATGTCTTGATCAAAGGGCATGTCAGCCTGTTGCTGGCTATTGGCGTGGTGGCCGGTGCGACAGCGTTCAACTATGTACACAAGCTGTACATGCCCATCTATGCCTTGAAACAGTTGAATATTGCTGCCACTTCCTCGTATCTCGGGGCGCTGATGACAGGCGTAACACTGATGATCATGGCCCCGGTATTTGGTGGACTTTCTGATCGCCACGGGCGATTCAGGGTACTGACAATCGCCTTGTTGATTACCGGGTTGTCGTCTTATCCGATGTTCTTGCTGCTCAACACCTTCCCCAGCTTCTCTACGCTGCTGATCGTGCAAGCGATTGTCGGCGTGTTGATCGCGGCCTGCCTGGGACCGATACCGGCGATGCTTGCCGACATCTTCCCGACCAGCATTCGCGGCACCGGCCTGGCACTCAGTTACAACTTTTCCGTCACCCTGTTTGGTGGTTTTGCACCACTGATCGTGACCTGGATGATCGATGCCACCGGCAGCAAACTGGCCCCGAGTTTTTATGTGATGGCGACTGTCTTGATCAGCGTACTGGCGATCGTCTGTCTGGGACGCCGCATGCGGGGCACCCTTCCATCCGCCAGTTGAGCAACGTCCTTGTCAGAGCCGGCTTGCTCGCGAATACGGATGCGCTTTCTGGCCGTTAACCCTTATTGCTTGTCACGCCTTAACCCTGCGCGACAAGCGCAAACGTTGGTCTGTCGGAGACTTAAATGAAAACACTTGAGCAAGTTCGTGCCTCGCTGACACCGTATCCCGTGGAAGTCGAATTCCCGGATCTCAGCCAATGGAAAACAGGCAACTGCGGGATCGACTACATCCACAGCTTCGACAGTGGCAAACCAGGACCGCATGTGCTGATCATGGCGCTGACTCATGGTAACGAAGTCAGCGGTGCAATCGCGGTTGACACCTTGTTGCGCAGCGGTGTGCGCCCTCGTCAGGGGCGGTTGTCCCTGGGGTTTGGCAACATTGAGGCTTATCACCGCTTCGATCCGCAGGACATCGATGCGACCCGTTTTCTGGACGAGGACATGAACCGTGTCTGGCTGACATCGACGCTGGACGGCGAGCGCGATTCTGTCGAGTTACGCCGCGCACGTGAGTTACGACCGCTGATCGACAGTGTCGATTTGCTGCTCGACATCCACTCGATGCACGAAGAGTCCCCGCCGTTGATGATGTGTGGCGCATGCGCCAAAGGCCTGGAGTTCGCTGAATCGTTAGGCGTACCCGCAACCGTAGTCGCCGATGCCGGCCACGCCAACGGTCGGCGCATGCGTGACTACGGCGGGTTTGGCGATGCTGCCAGCCACAAAAATGCGCTGCTGATCGAGACCGGCCAGCACTTTTCAAAAAAGAGCGAACACGTCGCCCTCGATGTGGCGGCACGCTTCTTGATTGCTACTGAAGCTGTCGCCAAAGCAGACGTCTTGGCGTTTTTAAGCCAGGAAAAACCTGCAGCGCAGCAATTTCTGCACGTCACCGATCCGGTTGTCGCCCACAGCATGGACTTCAGCTTTAGCGATGACTATCGCGGCCTTGAGCGGATTGCTCATGCCGGAACGGTGATTGCCCGGGATGGCCAGCGCGAGATCGTCACGCCGTATGACAACTGCGTGCTGATCCAACCGTCGCTGCGGCATCTGGGGCCTGGGGTTACGGTCGTGAGATTGGCGCGGGTGCTGGACCTTTAGCTGCACTCAAGCCAGGCGTAGCGCCACTGGATGCGGCCTGGCACCGAGCTCGAACCTTTCAGTAACCGTTACTGCCGTAATCCACCTGGAACGCGAAGCCTTCGACCCGCTCCACGCCGGTTTCCAACCGTCCATCGGCATGCAGCCGCAGCCAGCGATAGCCTGGCGCCTCCTCGCTGACCTTGAAATCCTCACTGCCCGGGGAAAACTGGATACACGTGGACGGTGACGCCAGCAAGCGCACACCGTTGCGCTCGCGGTCGATCTCCTGATGGACATGGCCCCAAAGCACCGCTTTCACCTGGGGAAAGCGATCCAGCACGGCAAACAGAGCCTCGGGATTGCGCAGGCCGATGGGTTCCATCCAGGCACAGCCGATGGACACCGGGTGATGGTGGAAACACACCAGATGATGACGGGTTGGCGCTTCGCTCAAGGATTGTGCGAGCAATTGCAGCTGTCGGTCCTGCAAATACCCCGGCACCGAGCCCGGAACGGCAGAGTCCAGCAAGGTGATGCGCCAGTTACCCACATCCACCACGGGTTCCAACAATGGGCTGTTGATCGCGGCATGCGCCATGATCTGTGGCTCATCGTGGTTGCCCGGAATCCAGCGCGCGGGGGCCGGGATCTGCCGGGTCGCCTCACGAAACGCCTGATAAGACTCCAGCGTGCCGTCCTGGGACAGATCGCCGGTGGCCAGCAGCAAGTCGACGTGCGGTTGCCGGGCCAGTACCAGGTCGATGACCCGTTGCAGGCTGTCGCGGGTATTCATGCCCAGCAGCGTGCCGTCGGCCTCGGCAAACAGATGGCTGTCGGACAGTTGCACCAGCAACGCCGCAGCGTCAGGGTTCAAGGTGGATACGCTCGGCAAGGCGTTCTCCCAGGGCGTGATCACAGGAATGGACATTGGGCACAATTATGCTGGGCAGGACACAAAGAGGAAACCTAAGGAAGCAGACGCAGTTCACATCTACCGGACGACTTCAAACTCATGGCCCAATGCCAGGCAATGACTTAACCATTCACCCAGGAACACATTCAGTTGTGCTTTCTCATCGGGCTGGTGCATGAACACATTGGGGTAAGGATAGATGCTGCGAAAGCGTCGCGCATGCTCGGCGCTGACCACTTCAGCCATGCGCGCGTCGTGGTACACCTGAACCTCCAGTTGCGGCACCGGCAACCACGGCAGGCTGTGCTCTTGGCGCACACGCAATGTCGTGGTGTACGGGCAGGTCAGAATGACTTCCAAGGTGAGCACGCCAAGCATCTGATCCCCGTGGGTCACGGCAATGCGCCGCGCCTCGGGGGTGTGGCGCATGTCCGGCAGCAGCCGCATCAGCCGTGCATAGTTGGCCTCGCAGGCTGCTTGCAACCCGATCAGGTCAACTCGATATCGCTCCCGTGCTTTTACTGCCATAACCCCCTCACTTCCGCGCGATTAAGCGCAAGCCATTGCAGGGCGATAATGCTGGCTGCGTTGGAAATTTTCCCATCACGCACCGCTTGCAGGGCATCTTCGAAGGCCCAGACGGTGACGCGAATGTCTTCTGCTTCCTCTTCCAGTCCATGGACTCCACCCGCCCCGCTGCTGTCGCAACGCCCCAGGAACAGATGGACAAATTCGGTACTGCCGCCCGGCGAAGGGAAATATCGGGTGATCGGCCACAACGCAGAGAAGGTCAGCCCAGCTTCCTCCTCGGCTTCGCGGTGCGCAACCTCCTCCGGTTGCTCATCCTTGTCGATCAGGCCCGCAACCATTTCTATCAGCCACGGGTTGTCGGTGCGGCCCATGGCGCCGACACGAAACTGTTCGATCAGCACCACTTCATCGCGCTGCGGATCGTAAGGCAGTACACACACCGCATCATGGCGAACAAAGACTTCGCGATTGAGCTCGCGGCTCATGCCGCCATCAAACAACTCATGACGCAGCGTCAGCCGATCAAGCTTGTAGAAGCCCTTGTAGGCATTCTCGCGCTGAACAACTTCAATCTTGCTCGGCGTCGATTTCGCAGTGTCCGTCATATCAACCTCGTTTATTGCCTGGCGGTGTCGAGGTCCCCCTCGAGATCGCGCCATCCTAACGCGCTCCTGCCCCAGGATGCAGCCCCTTTCCGGTTGCCGGGATGGACGGCGGGCGTCAAACTCACTCTAATCAGCTTAGTGGCGAACTGACGGCCCTGTTGGTAGTCGAAGCTCCACATTTTCACCTTTCCTCCTGATTTCTCTAGAAGGCACGAAGGACGCACATGTCGCTTTTAAAAATCGCCTCTATGGCTTGTATTGCCCTGACCCTCGGCGCTTGCCAGAGTCTGTTCCAGCCCAGCTACCTCAAGCCTTTGGATAGCACTTCCGACGCTTCGGAGCAGATCAAGCCCGGCTGCGGCGGCCCGGATTGCCCATTGGTTAACATCGATACCGTACATTTCCCCACTGAGCCACAACTCGACACCGTGGTGGAACAACGCCTGTTGCAGATGACCCGAACCTCACCCAATGCCAGCGTGCCGGCCAGCCTGAACGCCTACCGGGAAAAGTTTTTGCGTGAGTCGCCCAACCGCAACAGCATGTACTTGCAAGCCAAGGTACGTGAGCAGCATGACGGACTGGTGATCATCGAAGTATCCAGTTACCTGGATACTGGTGGTGCCCACGGTGACCCGGGACGCGGCTTTATCAACTACTCACGCCTGCTGCACAAAGAGCTGACCCTGGCCGACATGCTGCTGCCTGGCCAGGAAGATGCCTTCTGGAGAACCGCGAAAGTAGCCCACAACAGCTGGCTGATCAGTTCGCAAATGGACCGTGACCCGGAGTTCGTGAAGAACTGGCCCTTCCAGAAAACCCCGAATGTGGCGTTGACCAGCACCGGGGTCGTCCTCAAGTACAACGTCACGACTATTGCGCCTTACGCATTGGGGCTGATCGAAATAACCCTCCCCTACACCCGTCTCAGCGGTGTGATCAAGCCTGAACTGGTGCCCGCGCGCCGCTGAAGGCCCGCCCCAGGATCAATTGCAGCAGCCCTGCCAGCACCAGCGCCGGCAGGGTCGCGCCGATATCCGGGTACAGATTGGCCAGCAGGTGATAGGTACTGACGCCTCCGAGCCACGCCAACAACGCCGGCCAGCGCAGGCTTGCGGCGACTGCCTGGCCACGGCGGCGCAGGATAAAGTGATCCACCAGCACCACGCCGAACAACGGCGCGAACACCGAGCCGATCAACAGCAGGAAGTTCTGATACTGCGCCAACGGCGCCAGGCAAGCGATCAGGGTGCAGATGACACCGATAGCCAATGCCAGGTGCTCGATTTTCAAGCGCAACAGAATCCCGCTGGACACCGCTGCCGAGTGAATATCGGCGAAAGCGTTTTCTGATTCATCCAGCAGAATCAGCAACAGCGGAATCCCCAAACCGGCACCGGCCAACGCCAGCAACAGCGCATTCACTTCACCGCTCGGCGCAAAAGCCACGGTGTAGGCCACGCCCAGGCTCATCAGCCAGAAATTACCGATAAAGAAGCCAAGGGCGGTTCCGCCGAACACGCTTTTCGCCCGCTTGCCGAAGCGTGAGTAGTCAGCAATCAGCGGCAGCCAGGACAGCGGCATGGCGATCGCGATATCAAAGCCTGCGGCAAATGGCATCGAACCGTCACCGGCCTGGGCCCAGAGGGCGGCCAGATCGGCCTTGGCGAGCAGGTTCCAGGTTAGCCACAGACACGCGGCGAGCAATAGCCAAATACCCCACTTGCGCAGGATTTGCCGCACGAAGGTCAGAGGGCCACTGACGGCCAACAGGGTGGCGAGGCCGCCGAAGAACAAGGTCCAGAGCAGCGGGCTGGCCAACAGATTGCCTTCGCTGAACGCCCGCGTGCCTAACAGACTGGCGGCATCGCGCATCACGATAATTTCGAACGATCCCCAACCAATCAGCTGCAGCAGGTTCAACAGCGCTGGCAGGCTTGCACCTTTAGTGCCGAGGCTGAGCTTGAGTGCGGCCATGGAGGACAGGCCGGTGTCACTGCCAATCACGCCAACGGCGGCGAGCAACAGCACGCCGACCAGAGTGCCGAGGAAAATCGCCAGCAATGACCCGGACAAGCCCAGGCCCGGTGCCAATAACGCGCCGGTTTGCAGGACCATCAGGCCGATGCCAAGGGAGAACCACAGGGAGAAGAGATCACGGGCGCCGAAGACGCGTTTGTCGGTGGGCACCGCGATGTCTGGGGAATAGGTGCTGGGCTGAATGCTCAAGGGGGTTATCTCAGAGGGGCATTTGTTGTTTGAGAGATTGCTTTCGCGAGCAAGTCGAATCGTCGCACCGCCGCTCCCACATTAGATCGCGGTCTCAATGTGGGAGCGGCGGTGCGACGATTCGACTTGCTCACGAAGAGGCCAGTGAAGGCAGCCTCAATCTCGGATCGGATCAGACCTTCTTGTAAAGCTGACTACCTTCCTGCTTGAACCGCTCCGCCTGCTCCGCCAGTCCCTTGGCGACGTCCACATCCACCGCTTCGATGCGCTGGTTGGCCGCATACTCACGGACTTCCTGGGTGATTTTCATCGAGCAGAATTTCGGCCCGCACATCGAGCAGAAATGCGCGACCTTGGCCGAGTCTTTCGGCAGGGTTTCATCGTGATAGGAACGCGCAGTATCCGGGTCCAGGCCCAGGTTGAACTGGTCTTCCCAGCGGAACTCGAAGCGCGCCTTGCTCAACGCGTTGTCGCGAATCTGCGCCCCCGGGTGTCCCTTCGCCAAGTCCGCCGCATGGGCTGCGATCTTGTAGGTGATGATCCCGGTCTTCACGTCATCCTTGTTCGGCAACCCCAGGTGTTCCTTGGGCGTGACGTAGCAGAGCATGGCGCAACCGAACCAGCCGATCATCGCCGCACCGATACCGGAAGTGATGTGGTCGTAGCCTGGCGCGATGTCGGTGGTCAGCGGGCCCAGGGTGTAGAACGGCGCCTCGTCGCAGCACTCCAACTGCTTGTCCATGTTCTCCTTGATCAGTTGCATCGGCACGTGGCCGGGGCCTTCGATCATGGTTTGCACGTCGTGCTTCCAGGCGATCTTGGTCAGTTCGCCGAGGGTTTCCAGCTCACCGAATTGCGCGGCGTCGTTGGCATCGGCAATCGAGCCCGGACGCAAGCCATCCCCGAGGGAGAAGCTGACATCGTAAGCCTTCATGATTTCGCAGATTTCGTCGAAATGGGTGTAGGTGAAGTTCTCTTTATGGTGCGCCAGGCACCACTTGGCCATGATCGAACCGCCACGGGAGACGATGCCGGTAACGCGCTTGGCGGTCAGCGGTACGTAGCGCAGCAGAACGCCGGCGTGGATGGTGAAGTAGTCGACGCCCTGCTCGGCCTGTTCGATCAGCGTGTCGCGGAACAACTCCCAGGTCAGGTCTTCAGCGGCACCACCGACTTTTTCCAGAGCCTGATAAATCGGCACGGTACCGATCGGCACCGGCGAGTTGCGGATGATCCATTCGCGGGTTTCGTGGATGTGCTTACCGGTGGACAAGTCCATCACGGTGTCCGAACCCCAGCGAATGCCCCAGGTCAGCTTCGCCACTTCTTCTTCAATGGAGGAACCCAGGGCGCTGTTGCCAATGTTGCCGTTGATCTTCACCAGGAAGTTACGGCCGATGATCATCGGTTCCAGTTCGGTGTGGTTGATGTTGGCCGGGATGATCGCGCGGCCACGGGCGATTTCTTCGCGCACAAATTCCGGGGTGATGATTTTCGGCACGCTGGCGCCGAAGCTGTGGCCGGCATGCTGCTGGGTCAGCAGACCAGCCTCGCGGGCCTCTTCCAGCTTCATGTTTTCGCGAATGGCGACGTATTCCATCTCGGCGGTGATGATGCCTTGGCGGGCGTAGTGCATTTGCGTGACATTGGCCCCGGCCTTGGCGCGGCGCGGGTTTTTCACGTGGGCAAAACGCAGAGCGGTCAGCTCGGCATCGCTCAGGCGCTGCTGGCCAAAGTGGGAGCTCAGGCCGGACAGGCGTTCGGTATCACCACGGGATTCGATCCACGGCGAGCGCACATCGCCCAGGCCTTTGCGCACGTCGATGATGACGTTGGGGTCGGTGTACGGGCCAGAGGTGTCATACACCACCACGGGCGCATTGATTTCGCCACCGAAATCGGTGGGGGTCACATCGAGGCTGACCTCGCGCATCGGTACACGAATGTCCGGACGAGTGCCCTGGACGTAGATTTTCTGCGAGCGGGTAAACGGCTGCACGGACCCGGAGTCGACCTGGGCCGATTCACTCAAGTGCACGGTGTTTTTCAGTTTTGTACTTTTTAGTTCTGTGCTCATCACGGGCTCTCCAACTTATCCAGGCGGCGGATTTTTTGTCGGAGCGAACCTGTGACGGATGGACGCACTGAAATAAGTGCTGTGCTTGGCGCACGAGGGTTGTTCGATTGTCGAACAACATCCCGGACGAAGCACAAGAGGACTCGCCGGGTGACGAGAAATCTTGTTCCCTACGCAGGCGCTAACCTGATCAGGTTCAACGGGATCCGGTATTTACCGATCTCAGCCTCATAGCAAGGCACCCCGACAAGAACGCGGCCAGTCTAGACCATGGAGCAGGCAAATTGCCAATAGCCGTGCATTCAGCGTGATGAATGGCGTAATTACAGGATTGTTGTGCCGTGATGCCACCACTACACTCGGCTACTGCTTCGAGGCCTTGACGCTCCGAATCGCTCGCCGTAGCCTTGGGCGCTAAATTATTGTCGTAATATTCACACTAGGGATCGCCTCATGCTGCGCAAACTCTCACTGGCTCTTGCCGTGTCTTGTGCGACCAATGGAATGGTCTGGGCAGCTGAAGCGCCCCTGACGACCAAAACCGACCTGGTCAGCGTCTACCAGGAAGCCGTGGATAACAACGCCGACCTGGCCGCCGCCCGCGCCCAATATGGCGCGCAGAAAGAAGTCGTGCCCCAGGCCCGCGCTGGCCTGCTGCCCAACCTGTCAGCCGGCGCCGACAGCAACAATGTGCGTACCCAGATCCATCAGCCGGCCGCCACGGCCAATCGCGACGCTCATTCCTGGCGGGCGACCCTGAGCCAACCGTTGTTCCGTGCCGATCGCTGGTTCCAGCTGCAAGCGGCCGAAGCGGTCAATGAGCAGGCATCACTGCAACTGTCGGCCACCGAACAGAACATGATCCTGCAAAGCGCCGAGAACTACTTCGCCGTGCTGCGGGCCCAGGACAACCTGGCGTCGACCAAGGCTGAAGAAGCCGCATTCAAACGCCAGCTCGACCAGTCCAATGAGCGTTTCGATGTCGGCCTGTCGGACAAGACCGACGTACTGCAATCCCAGGCCAGCTACGACACCGCGCGGGCCAATCGGATCCTGGCCCAGCGCCAGGTGGACGACGCCTTCGAAGCGCTGATCACCCTGACCAACCGCCAGTACAACTCGATCCAGGGCATCGTCCACACCCTGCCGGTGTTGCCGCCGGCGCCGAACGACGCCAAGGCATGGGTCGAAACCGCAGGCCGGCAGAACCTGAACTTGCTGGCCAGCAACTACGCGGTGACCGCCGCCGAGGAAACCCTCAAGCAACGCAAGGCCGGCCACGCACCGACTCTGGATGCGGTAGCGCAGTACGAAAAGGGTGACAACGATGCCCTGGGCTTCAGTAACCCAAACCAACTTCCGATCCCTTACGGCGGCGATGTCTCGCAACGCACCGTTGGCTTGCGCCTGAACATCCCGATCTACAGCGGCGGCCTCACCAGCTCGCAAGTGCGCGAATCCTATTCCCGCCTGGACCAGACCGAGCAGCAACGCGAAGGCCTGCGCCGCCAAGTGGTGGAAAACACCCGTAACCTGCACCGCGCGGTGAACACCGATGTGGAGCAGGTGCAAGCGCGTCGCCAGTCAATCATCTCCAACCAGAGCGCGGTGGAAGCCACGGAAATCGGTTATCAGGTGGGCACGCGTAATATCGTCGACGTGCTCGATGCCCAGCGCCAGCTGTACACCTCGGTACGCAACTACAACAACAGCCGCTATGACTACATCCTCGACAACCTGCGATTGAAACAGGCGGCAGGGACGTTGAATCCGGGGGATTTGCAGGATTTGTCACGGTACCTGAAGGCTGATTACAACCCGGACAAGGACTTCTTGCCGCCGGATCTGGCCAAGGCGGCTGCGGAGCAGTTGAAGGCCAACCCCAACTATTAAGCACAACACAAAACAACAATGTGGGAGCGGGCTGTCAGGGATTCAGCAGTTTGCCCAACCCATCCAGCAACCGCTGCAACGCCCCCTGATTGGCCTGCATCACCTTGAGCCCCGCCTGCGCCATCTTCTGCGCATCCTGCGGCAGCTCGAACAAGCGCTGCACTGCCACTGCCAGCCCTTCGGCATCGTCTACTTCCTGCAGCGCGCCGACCTCGCGCATCATCGCGGCGATTTCCAGGAAGTTGAACACATGCGGGCCGGTGATGACCGGCTTGGCCAACGCCGCCGGCTCCAACAAATTATGCCCGCCCGTAGGTACCAGGCTGCCGCCAACAAAAGCGCTGTCAGCCAGGGCATACAGAAACAGCAATTCGCCCATGGTGTCGCCGAGTAATACCGACGTGCCAGCCGTAACCGGCTCAGCGCCGGAGCGCCGCACCGTGGTAAACCCTTGCTGCTGGCATAGCTCAAACACCGCGTTGAAGCGTTCCGGGTGACGCGGGACCAGGATCAACAACGCATCGGGATGGCTGGCGAGCAACTGGCGATGGGCGGCCAGCACCACCTCATCTTCACCTTCATGGGTACTGGCGGCGATCCACACCGGGCGCTCAGCGGCCTGCCATTGCTCACGCAAGGTGGCTGCACGCGCCAGAAGCTGAGGATCAATTGTCAGGTCGAACTTGATCGAGCCAGTGACTTCGACGGTTTCCGGCCGCGCGCCCAGGCTACGAAAACGCTCGGCCTCGGTTTCGGTCTGCACAGCGAACAGGCTCATCTGCGACAACATCGGCGCAGTCAGTTTGGCGAAACGTGCGTAACCCTTCGCCGAACGCGCTGACAGTCGCGCGTTGGCCAGCGCCACCGGAATCCCGCGCTTGGCGCACTGATGAATGTGGTTGGGCCACAGTTCGGTTTCCATGATCACCGCCAGTTTCGGCTGGACCTTGTCGAGAAACCGCGCCGCGGCACAAGGCAAGTCATAGGGCAGATAACAGTGCTGGATCCGTGGTTCATTGGCGAACAGGGCCTGGATCCGCTCGGAGCCGGTGGGAGTCATGCAGGTGACGGTGATCGGCAGCTGTGGATAACGTTGCAACAGGCCGCGGATCATCGGCGCGGCGGCGATGCTTTCACCCACCGACACCGCGTGCACCCAGATCCCGCCGGGCTGCATCACCGGCAGCCCGTAGGAAAAGCGCTCGCTGACGCGCTTGGCATAAGCCGGCGCCTTGCGGGACCGCAGCCATAGACGTAAAGCCACCAACGGCAGCGCCAGGTAAAACAGACAGCTGTAGAGAGTTCTATTCATGGCGGCGGAGTTTATCGGCTTTTTCAATCGATCGCCTGTAAGCACTCGGCAAAACGTTCGGCCAGGAAACGCGTGGCCGGGCCCAAGGGCTCATCGCGGCGCCATACCATCTCCACCACCAGCGCCGGCGGGGTCCATTCGCTGTCCAGTTCGACCATCTGGCCCTGATACGTCGGGTACTGCACCACGTGTCGTGGCAACCAGGCCCAGCCCAACCCCCGCGAGAGCCATTCGGCCAGCACATAGAAGCTGTCGGCACGCCACACCTGCGGGCTGGCGGCTTCGCTGCCGGGATACACGCTGGTTTGGGTGGACATCAGCAATTGCCGAAACTGCGCCAGATGCTGGCAAAGCACGTGCTTTCCCGTCGCCAACGGATGCCCGATGCCGCACACCGTGACCATTTCCACACTGCCCACCACCCGCCGCTCCAGGGCTTCGGGGATCTGGTCGTGGTAGAACAACAGGCCCAAGTCCGCCTGGCGCTCCACCAATTTGCGCGCCACGTCGCCTTGGGCGGCGCTGGACAGTTGCACTTCCAGGCTGGGGAATTGCCCCGCCAGGGCTTCAAGGCTGTCGAGTACCGGCTGATAGAGCATCGCCTCATCCTGCGCCAGGCGCAGGCACGCTTCTTCGCCGCGCATCAGCGACATGGCACGACCGTTGAGGCGCTCGCACTGACGCAACACTTCCCGCGCCTCCTCCAGCAACACCATTCCGGCTTCGGTCAGGCTGGGCTGGCGGCCGCTGCTGCGATCAAACAGACTGAGCCCCAGATCCGCTTCCAACAAGGCGATGCCATTGCTGACCGCCGACTGCGCCCTGCGCTGATCCCGCGCCACCGCCGAAAACGAGCGCTGCTCGGCCACGCTGACAAACAGGCGCATCTGTTCCAGATTCCACTGCACGCTCATGGCTCAACCCATCTTTATTTCGGATAGGTAATGACTTTACCCCATCTGTGGAGTCTCTAGAATGCCGACCTTATCAAGCGACCCTATACCGAGGATTACTCCATGAACGCTGCCTACTATTACCTGGCTATCGCCATTTGCTCGGAAGTGATCGCCACCGTTTCCATGAAAGCGATCAAGGGTTTCAGCACTCCCATCCCGCTGCTGCTGGTGATTGTCGGCTACGGCGTGGCCTTCTGGATGCTGACCCTGGTGGTACGTACTGTGCCGGTGGGCGTGGCTTATGCCGTCTGGGCCGGGATGGGGATCGTCATGGTCAGCATCGCCGCGCTGTTTATCTATGGACAGAAACTCGACATCCCCGCGATGCTGGGGATGGGCTTGATTGTGCTGGGGGTCGTGGTGATTCAGTTGTTTTCGAAAACAGCCGGGCATTGACCGTTCGCTCAAAACCCAAGGGAGTCCAGAATTCGCAGCCTCGTTTCACTCGACAGCTCCTACAGTGCACATGGCATGAGCCTGTATACTTGGCAGCTTGTCTTGAACACTGAGGTCGCCGCATGCCATCCGTTATTTCCACCGACGTTCTGATTGTCGGCGCCGGGGTTGCCGGCCTCTGGCTCAATGCGCGCCTGCGCAGCCAGGGGTTTTCCACGGTGCTGGTGGAAAGTGCCTCGCTGGGCGGCGGGCAAAGCGTGAAGTCCCAGGGAATCATTCACGGCGGTGCGAAATACGCCTTGCACGGTGCCCTGACCGGCGCCTCCGAAGCCATTGCCGACATGCCCCGCCGCTGGCGCGAAGCCTTGGCAGGCAGCGGCGAGCTGGACCTGTCCGGCGTGCGCCTGCTGTCCCAGGCCCACTATTTGTGGTCCCCGGGCACCCTGGCCGGCAACCTCACCAGCTTTTTCGCCAGCAAGGCCGTGCGTGGCCGAGTGGATCAGGTCAAGGGCGACGACCTGCCACCCGCCCTGCAAGACCGCCGCTTCAAGGGCAAGGTCTATCGCCTGGCCGAACTGGTGGTGGATGTGCCGAGCCTGATCAAACGCCTGGCAGAATTGGCCGGTGATGGTTTGCTCGCCGGGCAACAGATTGAACCGCTGCTGGAAGACGGCACACTGGCGGGACTGAAGGTCGATGGCCGCGAGATTCGCGCCCAGCGCATCGTCCTCAGCGCCGGCGCCGGCACGGCGGACCTGCTGAACGCATTGGGCCTGAGCCAACCGGCCATGCAACGCCGCCCGCTGCACATGATCATCGCCAAGGGCCCCGGCCTGAAACCGCTGTACGCCCACTGCCTGGGCGGCGGCACCAAGCCGCGTATCACCGTCACCACTCATCCGGCGGCTGATGGCAATTGGGTCTGGTACCTGGGAGGCGATATTGCCGAGGCCGAAGGTGTCGCCCGCACGCCAGAAGAGCAGATTGCCACTGCGCAAAAGGAATTGGCGCAACTGCTGCCGTGGATCGACATGAGCCAGACGCAATGGGCCACCTTGCGAGTGGATCGTGCCGAACCGCTGCAATCAGGCCTGACCCGCCCGGACAACGCCTTCCTCGCCGAACAGGATCGCCTGCTCGTGGGCTGGCCAACCAAGCTGGCCCTGGCACCCGACTTCGCCGATCGCGTGATCAATGCACTGGAACGTGACGGTATCAAGCCCTCATCCACCGAAAAGCTGCCTGATCTGCCAAAGCCACCCCTCGCCCAACCCGCCTGGGAGCAACTGTTGCCATGAGCCTGCCGACCCTGCATGACCTTCATCGCCCCTTGGGCAGCACTGGCCTACTGGTCTCGCCGCTGGGGCTGGGCACCGTCAAGCTGGGCCGTGACCAGGGAGTGAAATACCCCAACGGCTTCCAGATTCCGGGCGACGACGAAGCGCAGATGCTCTTGCGCCAGGCCCGCGACCTGGGCATCAACCTGATCGACACCGCCCCCGCCTATGGCCGTAGCGAAGAACGCCTGGGCCCGCTGTTGCGTGGCCAGCGCCAGGATTGGGTGATTGTCAGCAAGGTCGGCGAAGAGTTCGTCAACGGCGTGTCCCATCACGATTTCAGCGCTGCCCACACCCGGTTTTCGGTGGAGCGCAGCCTGCAACGATTAGAAACGGATTTTATCGATCTGGTACTAGTGCACTCCGACGGCAACGACCTGCATATCCTCAATGACTGCGAGGTCTACCAGACCCTGGAGGACCTCAAGCGCGAGGGCAAGATTCGTGGTTATGGCTTCTCCGGCAAAACCGTCGAAGGCGGCGTGAAGGCTCTGGAACGGGGTGATTGCGCCATGGTGACCTACAATCTGAACGAACAGGCCGAGAAAGCCGTGATTGATTATGCCACCGCCCATGGCAAAGGCATTCTGGTGAAAAAGGCCCTGGCCAGTGGTCACGTGTGCTTGGAACCCGGAATGGATCCAATTCATGCCAGTTTCATGTTGTTGTTTGCGCAAACCGGCGTTGCCAGTGCTATTGTCGGGACCATTAATCCGCTGCACCTCGCCCATAACGTGGCGACCGCTGCCCAGGTCATTCGTCAACTCTGATGCCGCCGACGCGGCCGACCCCGACGCAAGAAGGAGCCGACATGCCGCGAACGCTCATAAGAAAAAACCCCAGTAACTTTAAAACACTGCCGCTGTTCGTCGAAGCTACCCCTGAAGGCCTGAGCTACCAGAGCGTCGGCATGCCGCTCAACTTTGCCCAAACCTTGCAACGGCGCAAACCGGTAACCGTGGTGGATGCCGAGCGGTTTTCCCTGGAGCTGGCCAATCTCGGCGTTTCAGTACGCCTGACCCTGCATTGGCAGAATCGCGATTACTGGGTACTGGTGCGCCAACGTCGGCAGGATCGCGGCGACGTGGTGCTCAAGCTGATTTCCGGCTATGTCCCGGCCCATGAGCTGAACCTGCCACTGCATACCGCCATCCAGGAAATCGCTGAAGAGTGCCTGTTGGAAACCCCGGAAGGCTGGCTCGGAGGTCGCTTCAATGACACCTGGCTGCCGGCGCCCTACTCCAGCGCCCTGCATTACCGCGAAGCCTTGCCGTTTCGCCTGAGCCCGCTATCGGGTGCCGCCCGCCCCGTACGTTGCGCCACCATGCAACTGATCGAACGCCCACGGGCCTACGTGCATTTGCCCACGGCTTCGCTGCAATTGATTTATGACTTGCGCCTGGAAGTGCCGAAAGAGGCCAAGTCCCTGAGCCTGTTTCATGTCGATGAGCGACTGGAGGGCGACCAGTTGGTGGCGCGACTGGACCGTCAGCGCCCCGACCTGTACCTGATGCCTCTCAAGGACGGCCAGCCGAGCGCCGAGCTGTATACCTTGAAGAAGGACCAGCTCTATCCCGCCAGCACCCGCGGATTGTATCTGGCAGAAAGCTTTGCCCAGCAGGAAGGCTGGTTGGTACGCGATGAGCGGATCAGGTGGAAGGACTGGCTCAGACAGCAGGGACTGAGCACACCCGAGAAGGAATCGAAGCTAAAACAATTGACCGGCAAGGCACGGCAGATCTTGCGCAAGATGGTGCCGAAGAAGGCAAGCCGCTAACGACAGCTACAGGGAGTGTGTCGATCACCTGTAGCCGCTGGCGCAGCCTGCGATCGGCTGCGCAGCAGTCGCCAGTATCTTGAAACTGCCGAAGGTCCTTCGGTCCTTGTCGCAGCCTCGTACCTCGGCAGCGGCTACAACGGGTCAAATGTATGACCTGACAGGGCTCTTGCCTGGTGACGCGCAAGACGGTATCTACAGACCAAGCAGCTACCTCAGAGCTGGAGCAACCGCGCCAACCCCACCTTCATTGGCGTCGGCTCCGGCAGTTTGAAGCTCGCCAACAGGCGCTGATTGTTCGCCCGCGAGTGACGAATATCCCCCGACCGTGCCGGCGTGTAGCTGACAGCCGGCAAGTCGCCTACCACTTCGACCAGCGCCTCCAGCACCTGCTTGAGGGTGGTGGTCTGGTTCCAGCCGACGTTGATCGCACCCGCTGGGACGTCTTCGGCTTCAATCGCTTGCACCAGCAAATCCACCAGGTCTCCCACGTACATGAAATCGCGGGTTTGCTCGCCGTCGCCAAACACGGTGATAGGCAAGCCTTTTTGCGCGCGCTCACTGAAGATGCTGATCACCCCGGAATAAGGCGAAGAAGGATCCTGGCGTGGCCCGAAGATATTGAAGAAGCGGAAAATTACCGGCTCCAGTCCATGCTGGCGGCGATAGAAATCGAAATAATGCTCGCTGGCCAGTTTGTCCGAGGCATAAGGCGTCAAGGGTGCCTTGGACGTGTCCTCATCAATGGAAGCACCCTCGCCATTGTTGCCATACACCGCCGCACTGGAGGCGAACACCACACGCTTGACCCCCGCCTCGCGCATGGCCTCACAGACATTCAAACTGCCGATGAAATTGCTCTGGTGAGTGCTGACGGGGTCATCCACCGACGCCTGGACCGAGGCCACCGCCGCCAGGTGCACCACCGCACAAACGCCAACGGCCGAGCGGGCAACCAACGCAGCATCGGCAACATTGCCTTCCAGCAACTCCACCCGAGCGTTGTCCATGGGCAGGTTGCTGCGCTTGCCGGTAGACAAATCATCGAGGATCCGCACGGCATAGCCCTTGGCGAGCAAGGCATCCACCAGGTGCGAGCCAATAAAGCCAGCACCGCCGGTGATCAGAACGAGAGGAGCATCAGCCATATCGGTAAAACCTATTAAGTAACGTCATTGCTGCGAATTTTTTCGACAATCGCGGTGGTTGAACTGTTCTCCACCAGCCCCAGCACTTTGACCTTGCCGCCATAGGCATTGACGATATCGCCACCGACTACCTGATCGACGGAGTAATCGCCGCCCTTGACCAGTACGTCCGGCTTGACCTGGGCCAGCAGGTTTTCCGGGGTCCCCTCGGAGAAGCTGATCACCCAATCCACCGCGCCCAACCCAGCCAGCACCGCCATACGACGGTCGACACTGTTGATCGGCCGGCCCGGCCCTTTCAGGCGACTGACCGACGCGTCGTCGTTGACCGCGACGATCAAGCGATCGCCCTGGGCGCGCGCCTGCTCCAGGTAGGTCACGTGACCGGCATGGAGAATGTCGAAACAGCCATTGGTGAAGACAATACTTTCGTTATGGGCACGGGCATCGTCGACCGCCAGCAGCAACTGCTCCAGGCCCAACACGCCTCGCTCCGAACCTTCTTCACGCTGGATCGCGCGGCGCAGCTCCGGGGCACTGATAGCCGCCGTACCCAGCTTGCCGACGACGATACCCGCCGCCAGATTGGCCAGGGCCACGGCATGGGGCAGCTCTTCACCGGCAGCAATCGCAGCCGCCAAGGTGGAAATCACTGTATCGCCAGCGCCGGTGACATCAAACACTTCACGGGCCCGCGCAGGCAGGTGCATGGCCGGGTGATCAGGACGCAACAGGGTCATGCCGTGTTCGCCACGGGTCACCAGCAAGGCACCCAGGTCGAGATCGGCCATGAGTTTTGCACCCTTGGTCACCAGTTCGTGCTCATCGACACAACCGCCAACGATGGTTTCAAACTCGCTGAGGTTCGGTGTGATCAGGCTGGCCCCCCGATAAATCGAGAAGTCCTTGCCCTTTGGATCAGCCAGCACCGGAATGCCCCGGGCCTTCGCGGCCTGGATCAGCATCTGGTGATTCTTCAGCGCGCCTTTGCCGTAGTCGGACAGCACGAGCACCTTGATACCTTCGAGCAACTCATCGACCTGGGCACTGAGGGCCAGGGCGTCGGTGGCGAAGGGTTCTTCAAAATCGATACGCAGCAACTGCTGGTGACGGCTCATGACCCGCAACTTGACGATGGTCGGCTGATGGGCAATACGCTGGAACAGCGCACGCACGCCAGCACCGCGCAGGCTGTTGGCCAGGCTGTCGGCGGCTTCGTCGTCACCGGTCACACCCACCAGGGAGGCCGGGGCGCCGAGAGCGGCAATATTGAGGGCAACGTTGGCAGCGCCACCCGGGCGGTCTTCGATTTGCTCGACCTTGACTACCGGTACAGGTGCCTCAGGGGAAATCCGTGAGGTACCGCCATGCCAGTAACGGTCGAGCATGACATCGCCGACCACCAAGACAGGGGCTTGATCGAATCGCGGCATGGACAACTTCATGGAGCAACCCACATACAAAATGAACAGGGGCGCGATATTACCACAGGGTGAGCGCTGGCTCGTTCGAGAGCTTTACCTGCGATGAATCACACCCTTTTACTGATCACTTTTTGAACAGATCGCTCAAGATATGCTGAACGGCATCAGACAATTCGAACTCATCGGTATTGAGCTCGCAGTCGGCCTGATGCGGCGCTTCGTACGGACTGTCCAGCCCGGTGAAATCCTTGATACGCCCCTGCAGGGCCGCCTGATACAAGCCTTTTGGATCGCGTCGGGCACAAATATCGAACGGCGTACTGACGTAGATTTCGAAGAACTGTCCACAGCCAAACAACGCCCTGGCGGTATCCCGATCAGCGCGGAACGGCGAGATGGCCGAGACAATCACAATCAATCCGGCCTCCACCATCAGGCGTGCTACCTCGCCAATACGGCGGATGTTCTCCTTGCGCGCCTCATTACCCATCCCCAGGTCATTGCATAAGCCAGTGCGCAGGTTGTCGCCGTCAAGCACAAAGGTATGACGCCCTTGCTCGTTGAGTTTCACCTCCAACGCATTGGCCAGGGTCGATTTTCCGGCCCCCGACAATCCCGTCAGCCACAGGCAACAGGGCTGCTGATGTTTGAGGGCGGCACGGGCGGCCACTGACAGTGACAGCGCAAATGGGCGAATAGAGGCAAAACCGACTGACGGGGACACATTATTCATAACCCAGGAGCTCGTAATCACGTTGATAGACACGCCTGACCAGGCGACGCGTGCGCAAGGAGCAAAAATCCCTGACAGGTTCCACACGACGCTCAACGGAACCATTTAAATGAGGCAGGGTGGACGCAACGCCCAGGCGCTCGCACAGGTGCTGGAAATCTCGATCCAGATGTTCCTGGCGGCCGATGAAGTCCATGGCCATGTGCCCCATGGCGTCCACCAGGAAGTCGGTCTGCGGGGCAAAGTGAAGTTGGCGTCGCACGTTTTCCGGGTGCAGCCAGCGCGCGACAAAATCGTCGAAGTCCCGGTAGCCGGACACCAACACCTGGGCCTGATAATCACGGGTACCCAGAGGGTTGCCCCGCAGAAAGGCATAGGCCGAATAGGCACGTTCCAGAGGGTCACGAACGAAGGTGAACTTGAGGCTGCGCGAGCAGTGCTCAGGGAATTGCTGCTGGTACCAATACAGCGGCAAATGTCCCGGCCTCCAGTTATCAAAGAGTGCAGAACAGACGCTGCTTCCTGCGCACTTGGGGACATGGATGAACACGCATGCATGCCGCCGAAAAGGCTCCGGAAACACTGCGCCTGCAGACATGGACTTGTTCACGGCTTGGCGATCAACCACTGACAAGCGCGCCAACAGGAAAGCCCTTTGAGGTTTTGGAAGCAGTTTCCAGAGAATACGTTGCAACATCCCATTACCCACGCGAGAGGGTTAACCCCCATCGTTCGCCATCAAGATCTTGGGGCCAACATAACAAACGAAGGGCAGGGAATTATTTGGCGTTGGTCAAGTGTGTAAAGATGCGGATACAAAGCTTCAGGGCGCGTTGCGCGCCCTGAAGGATGACAGGGTGATTGGGCTCACCCCGTATTTTTCAAACGATGTCGACGGTCGTCGGCGCGTCCAGCCCCATGGCATTCAGGCGTGCGTAGTAGCCGTTCTGTGCCAGCAGCTCTGCATGGGTCCCACGCTCGACAATCTGTCCCTGGTCCATGACCAGGATCAGATCCGCCTTCTCGATGGTCGACAAGCGGTGAGCAATGACCAGGGTCGTGCGGCCTTTCATGACCTTGTCCAGCGCCGCTTGAATGTGGCGCTCAGACTCGGTATCCAACGCCGATGTCGCCTCATCGAGAATCAGCAACGGGGCATTTTTCAGCAAGGCCCGTGCGATGGCCAGCCTTTGCCGCTGGCCGCCTGACAACAGCACACCATTCTCACCGACCTGGGTGTCGAGGCCATGCGGCAACTGCGCAATGAAGTCCATGGCGAAGGCATCGGTGGCAGCCTTCTCGATATCCTCGCGAGGCGCGTCCGCCAGGTCACCGTAAGCAATATTGTTGGCCACGGTGTCACTGAACAAGGTCACATGCTGAGTGACCTGGGCAATATGCTTGCGCAGGTTCAACAGGCGGAAGTCTTCCACCTCGGTGCCATCCAGGAGAATTTCGCCCTTATCGTGATGGTAGAAACGCGGAATCAGGTTGGCCAATGTGGACTTGCCACTGCCGGAGCGCCCTACCAATGCCACCATCTTTCCAGGCTCGACGCTGAAGCTGATGTCGTTGAGCACTTGGCGCTCGGTGCCTGGGTAGGTGAAGCTCAGGTTACGAATTTCAAGGTGCCCGGTGACAGCGTCCAGCTCGACGGTGCCGCGATCGACCTCTGGCTCTTCGTCCAGCTGTTCGAAAATGCTCTCGGCCCCTGCGACGCCTTTCTGGATGGTCGAGCTGACTTCCGACAGCTGCCGGATAGGTTTGGGCAACAAACCCGCCAAGGTGATGTAGGCGATCATGTCGCCTGCCGAAGCATCGCCACGCAAATAGAGCGCCAGGAACATCAGGATGGCCATCGCGCTGTAAATCACCAACTGCAACATCGGTGTATAGATCGCACCGGTGCGGGTCATACGCAGCTGTTTGTCGGTATTGCCCTGGCTGGCGTTGAGGAAACGCTTCTGCTCGTAGACTTCACCACCGAAGCTGCGCACGACGCGGTAGCCCTGGATGGTTTCCGAGGCAACATGGGTCACGTCGCCCATCGCCACCTGGATTTTTTTACTTTGCTTACGGAATTTTTTGCTGGCCGTGCTGACCATGACAGCGATCAGCGGAAGAATGGCGACCATCACCAGGGTCAGGCGCCAGTTCATGATCAACAGCGAGGCAAACAGAAATATGACGGTCATGCCCTCGCGGATAACGACCTTGATCGCATCCGTCGCCGCCCCGGTAACCATGGTGACGTTGAAGGTAATGCGGGAGATCAAGTGCCCCGAGTTGTGTTGGTCAAAGTAGCGGTTAGGCAACACCAGCAGGTTATTGAACAACTGCACCCGCAGGTCATGCACCAACCCCAGGGATACCTTGGCCAGGAAGTAGTTGCCCAGGAAAGAACCCAGGCCCTGCCAGGCGGCAATCAGCACGATTAACAAAGGCACAGCCTGCAGCAACCGCAAGTCACGCAGGTAAGGCACTGAGGGAAACAGCGCGGCCTGGGGGTTTGACAGGCCATCGACGAAATACTTGAGGATGTATCCAAGCATCGGCTGGGTCGAAGCGAAAATCAGAAACCCGACGATACTGATGATAAACAGCCCCACGTAAGGCCGGACATAGCCGAGCAAACGGAAGTAGATTTTCAAGCTCGATGGGTCTGCGCTGGGACTGGAGTTGGTCATATCACGCGAAAGTCGTTGGAAAGGATGCAGACTTTAGCACAGCTTCCCTGTCGGACCGGCACCAGCGAAGGATGCTAAAGCGCGAACCTGACAAACGACAGCCCACACCTATTACCGTTATGATGGCCGCTCATCACGGCGACGAATTTCAAAGCATGCACCTCAGCGGCCTCAAAAATACCCCCTATCGAATCTTCGACTTCATTTGCCTCTGGATCCTCCCAGCGGGTTTTTTCATGTTGTTGTGCGGTCTTTTTTTCCTGCCGGATCGTGGCTCGCTGCACAAATTTTATTATGGGCTGTTCAGCATTCCGGCCTTGATTGCCCTGCTCTTGCGCCCCCGTGAATTCAAGGAGCTGCTGCGTGAGCCTATTTTCATTGCCTTGTTTTTGTTCGTCGCCTGGGCGCTGACGAGCCTGATGTGGAGCCCGCAAACCGATGATTTCCTGGGCGAATTCAAGCCTTCGCTGCATGGACTATTTCTATTTGTTGGCTGCTACCTGCTGATTCGCTACCGTGAAGACCTGCTGGGCCCGCTGCTGTTTGGCGCAGCCATCATCGCGCTCGTCTTTACTATCAAAGACCTTTACGTCTTTGCTCGGGGCTATACCCCCGAGCTACGAATGGTCGGTGGCGGGGCCTTTGACAACCCCCTGCTGAGCTCTCACCTGTTTGGTTTCTTCTGTGTCTACTGGCTCAGCCGGAGCATGACCTGCCGGCGCATGCATCTACTCTGGCTCACTGTTCCGGCAGGGGCAATCATGTTTGCAGCCATGCTTGCTACGGGCTCAAGGACCCCGTTGGTGGCCCTGACCCTGGCCGCCTTGTGGATCAGCATGAACTGCTGGAACCGCAGGTCGATGGCGCTGGTCTGCACCGTCGTTATTGCCGGCCTAAGCGTTTTCACACTGTTCTCGCAAATGCTGATCGAACGAGGCAGCTCCTACCGTTTTGAAATCTGGCAAATGGCACTGGAAAAGATTGCCAGCAGTCCGTGGATTGGCCAAGGCTTCAATGCACCACTGAGTATTGCCCCACCTGGCTTGGGCTACATCCTCGACGAACCCCATAACTTCGCCCTGGGCGTCCTTTATTACGTTGGCATCATCGGCTTTTTGCCGTGGCTGTTCATGCAACTCAAAGGCCTGCTGACCTGCTGGCAACATCGCGTACAACCGCTTTTCATCCTGGCCTCAACCTGGTTGGTCTACGGTATCGGCGCCGGCCTCACAGAGGGCGGCGGGATTCTGTCCCGGCCCAAAGAGCACTGGTTTCTCTTTGCAATCCCCATGGCGCTGATCGTGGCACTGTCTATCAACGCTCGCGCCAAGCGCTTGCTCACCCTGCCGGTGAAACCGCTGAGTCGTTCGAGCGCTGAGGAAATGATGACCGATGCCCGGGTGATTGAAGCCGATGGGCTCGGGCCGAAAGTGCTTCAGTTGAAGGATGGCAGTTTTCTAAAACTGTTCCGCCGTCGCAGCTTCTACACCTCGGGCAGCTACAACCCTTATTCACAACGCTTTGCTGCCAATTGCCAGCGGCTTCGCGAGCTGGGCATAACGACCCCACAAGTACTGGCCCTGTATGACTTGCACGACGGAAGTAACGCCGTGCAATACCATCCACTGAGCGGCCAGACACTTCGTCACGTACTCGCATCGGCCAGCCCGACCGAACGGCATGAACAGGTGCAAAAATTCGGCGAATTCATGGCCCGACTGCATGAACAAGGTATTTACTTCCGCTCACTGCACCTGGGCAATGTGTTGGTACTTGAAAGCGGCGGATTCGGCTTGATTGATCTGGCCGACATGCGGATTTATCCCTCGCCACTGAGCCTGTCGCTACGCCGGCGCAACCTGCGCCATATGCAGCGTTATGACGAAGACCGCGCCTGGCTCTTCGATGAACACCTGCCGGCGCTGCTTGAGGGGTACGGCACAAAAGCATCGGAGCGGGCAGTTGAAAGCCTGCTGAAACAGATCCAGTCGACCTGACGGGGCCAGCCAGGCGCTTGCAGATGCAGGCGCCGACGAAACCGCCGGCGCCCACTCAACGGCCTCAGCTTTTCTCCAGAGGCGAAAAGAACATCCGTGCCAGCCCACGCCACGTCTTGCCGTTCCAGGCCTTCAGCGGAATCTGTGCCAGCAGCTCGCGCGCTAGCGCACGGTTGCGGTTGGAGGTTTTGAGGAACATCGAGTTGAGAAACTTGTAGCGCACTTGCTCATACAACGGGTGATCGCTGAACAACGCATAAGTGCGCAGGATGTTATCGATCATGAATCGATGATTCTTGTATGAGTTGGTGGCGTGCTTGCGGTAGCGGGCCATCAATACATTCAACCCGTCGATAAAATACCCGGCATGGGTAATTTTCAACTCGATCAACAAGTCTTCCAGGCGAATTTCGGGATCAAAACCGCCGACCTTTTCCAGCGCTTCTCGCCGAATCATCAATGTCGGAGCAGGCGGGTATGGTTTGCGCTCCAGGAACATGTCATCGAAGTCCAGACGCCGAAAAGGTACGTCTCGACGCTGGCGCTTTTCTGGAAACAGTTCGCCCTGGGAGTCGATCAATTCAATATTGCCGGCACAGATGCCCACTTCAGGTTTGCCATCCATGTAGGCCACCTGCACCGCAATCCGCTCAGGCAACATGATGTCATCCGAGCCAAACGGAACAATCAACGCCCCTTTGGACCGGGCTATCGCGCCGTTGAGGGTGTTGGTGAGCCCTTGGTTCTGCTGAACCTGGAAATCGAAAGCATGCTGTTCCTGCAGTCGACGAATGCGCTCGACACTGTCGTCCGTCGAACCGTCATCAATCACCAACAGTTCGATATTGGGGTACGTCTGATTCAACGCACTCAGAATGCTCTCTTCGATATAAGGAGCATGGTTGTAAGACGCAATGATCACGGTGACCAATGGCTGATGTTCGTTCATACAACTTTCCTGTGTGCTTGGCTCAGTCCCGAATCGATCAAATCCAGATACTCCTGACGGAATACCTCGATATCGTGCTGCTCCTGAAGGTAGCGATAAGCCTGCTCGCCCTTGGCGGCAAGGTCTTCATCCGAAAGCCCCAGGTAAGTGTCCAGCGCCTGCACCAGTGCAGGCACATTCGCCGGCTCCACCGCCAGGCCGCCCGCCCCTTCAATCAGTGGCAGCATGGCCGGCACGCTAGAGGCAATGACCGGCAAACGCCCGCTCATGCCTTCAAGCAGCGCCAGGCCCAGCCCCTCTGCCAGGGAAGGCATGGTCCAGATGTCAAAGGCCCGTACATACTGCAGGGCATTTTCCTTGAAGCCCAACAGATGGACGCGCCCGCCAAGACCCAACTGCTGGACTTGCGTCGACAGGCTGGACGCTTCACGACCCGCACCGATGATGGCGAGTTGCACGTTCGGGTACTTGTCCTTGAGCGCGGCAAACGCCTGCAGCAAATACGTATGCCCTTTCACCGGAACCAGACGCCCCAGCGCACCCATCAGGCGAACCGAAGGATCAATCCCCAACAGTTCCCGGGAACGCTCGCGAGAATGCTGCAACCCCTCTGCCTGCTCGATATCGATGGCATTGGTGATTGCATACGTATTGGCGTCGGTGAAACCGCAACGGCAATCCAGCAAGTACTGTTTCACGGCCGGAGACACACCGACAAAGCGCCAGTGCTCATCGATCAGACGCTGTGCCTGTTTACGCCGATAAAGGCGGTCGTACTCACCGAAACCGTGGGAAATGCCGATACACAGCGGCACTTTCAACCAGCGATTAAGCTGCAACATCATGTTGACCGGCTTGAAGCGGTTGCAAATGACGACGTCGAACTTTTCCTTGCGACAGAACTGATAGAGCCGCCACATGGCCCGCAGCCTCAGACCCTTGAGGGACTTGTCGGAAAAGTCGAAGTAGACCGACGTGGCAGCACGACTGATCGGGTCCGCAGGCCCCGGCCGTCCGCGCAGGAAGGCCGCGGTGACTTCATAGCGGTCCGCTGGCAATGCTTTGACGATCTGCTCGGCAAGGTCGGCAAAGTCATGGGATTTAACATTGTAGTCAGGCTGCAATTGCAGGACCTTGAACGGCCGACTCATAACTCTCCTCGATGGAAACCTGTTGCCTCAACGGCCCAGGACGACTCTCTGGCTAACGCGATCACGTCCTGAGGGCCAGGCTCCGCTGCCAGTGGTCAACGGCTTGCATTACTTTTACTTGTGTTTGATGAACCAAAACAGCTCATGCCGCCGGACGGCCTTGCGGAAAAACTCGTTTTCACCCCAAGGCGAGATAGCCCGGGCCGCCAGCAGACGCTGTATCAAACGGCGTAGCCGGCGCTTGAAGGGCATCCTTGGCTGCAAGTCATGCATCATGCCCAACGACATCGCCTTGTCACACTGCTGCTGCCCGGACAGGGGCAAGCAATAGGGCTGCAAAATGTACGCGGGATCAAAGGAGGGTGGTAAAGCGATACCCATACCCGAATCCCCCATCGGCCAACGATCGTTGTCATGCAGATGATTGGCGTAACCGAGCAACGTGGTTGGCTGCCACTCCAGTCCCTGCAATGCCTCAAGTACGGCTTCTTGAGCGCAGATATGGTCGGGATGAGGATCAAGCATTGGATGCGGCAGCACGATGATTTCAGGACGAGCCTTGAGCAGCAATGCCCGCAGGTCAGCCAGCAGATTATTCCAGGTCGGTTGACCGTCGGCGTCGGCCGGCAGTGGGAACGGGTTCAGTTGGCGAAATGGACGAATATCCGCCAGCTCAGCTTCCCTGGAGGCCACGGCAAGGTCGGGTTCGGCCTTCATCGCCGCCAGTTGCAGGCAGAAGTATCCGAGCTGGACACAGTGCTCTTGCGGCACACCCGCCCAACGCGGAACGGCGATGCTGTCCCAGGCCCGCAGGCGCCCTTTAAGGCGCGCGGCTTCAGCTTTCCCAAGCCCCATCTGTTGATAGTGCTCGGCTTCGATCTCGCCGGCGGTCAAGGTGACGATCCAGGACTCAGCCGCCTGGCTGTACAAGCCGAAGGCCGCGAGCTCGGCATCATCGGCATGAGGGGCAATGACCATCACTCGCTGACGACGAACGTCGGGCTGGCGGAACACCGACAGCACAGGATCACCCTTCATCCGACAGAAACGACCACGCAGTTGCAGCTGTCCATCGGCCAGCGCTTGCGCCTGACCACTGAGGTTCAGATAGCGCAGGCCATCAACGCCACGTTCGAACGTCTGGCGATCCAGATGCTCACCACCGGACAACTCGATAAAAGGGTCGATAAAGCGGCCCAGCCAGCCACTGCTGATCCGCAGCGCCAGAACCAGCGTTTCGTCGCCGGACAGCTCCAGCGGTTGCTCCAGCATCAGTCGCCCGTTGTCGAGGCGCACCTTGGGCTGCTCGGTATCGGCCGGGAAGCGGTATTGATAGTCGTCCGCGGGGGAGTAAAACAGATGATCGGCAAACCAGGCCTCATGCGCCACCCAGGCCAGGACCGCCAGCAACAATGGCAGCCACCAGGCCACCAACACGCCAACGCCAATCAGCAACAGCAAACCGACCAGCAGCCCGATACGTTTATTGCGTCGATGGCGCTTGAGCAATATCTGCTTGCGGCTCGGGGACTGACTCATACCTTGAACACCGGCACAGGATTGCACCAACGGTCCTTGTACTCGCGATCAGCCCGACCGAATGAAAACCGCAGCGGCTTGCCCAGCGTTCGCGCCTGTTCCCAGGCGCTTTGGGTATTAAGGAAACTCAGTACGCTGCCCGGGCTGAACTCACGGGTTTGAGGGTCGACACCGCCATTGATGTACTCGACGCTGATCCACTCCGGTGCCTCGACGCGGTAGACCAGTTGAATCGCAATCGGCGCGTCGTTGAGGAAAATCACCGAGCCAATCAACAACTCACGCAGCAATTCGATGACCTCAGCCATCCGCTCGGCGCCGGTGGCCGGGAAGCCCCAGCGGCGCTGGAATAAATCGCAATAGATCGCCGCCAGCTCCGTGCTGGAAAACTCTCCCACCGCCCGCACGACGCCGCCCGCCTCTTCCAGCAAACGCAGTTCGCGACGCTGGTTGTAGCGAAACTTTTTCGACAGTTCTTCAGGGGTACGCGCCATGGCCAGCTGTTCGGCCTGAGGTTTGAGACCGGAAAAACGGCCCTCATTCAGCGCCGACAGGTAACGCGCGCGGTGGCGCAATGGCGCCTGAGTGTCAGCCGCGGCCGGCAAAATCAGCTCGGCGTTGCCCAAGTCGAACAAGCCCTTCTTGCCGTGGCGCTTGAGCACGTCCTTGGACAAGGCCAGGTCCTGCCCCCAGGTAGCAATGGACGCCTTGAGCTCACCGCCCTGCTCCCAGGCCAGGTAACGCACCGGAATATTGGCCAACTGCGCCAGGCGCTCGACCACCAACGGGTGGGTCGCGACACTGCCGCCAAAACGCTGCCAGGCGTCGCTGTAGGTAGGCGCGTCAACGACGGACCAGCCACGTTCGCGCCAGCCTTGGAATCGGTTAAGCATCAGGCCCTCGCAGCCAGTTCGGTCACTTGAGGCAAGCTCCAGAACGTGTCGCGCACGGCCTGGTCCGAGAAACGCTCATGCAAGCGCTCCAGCATCATCTCGGAACATTGCAGCCGCTGGCCACGATCCATGGCGGCCAAATGTTGCAGGCCCTTGGCCAAGTGTTCGGCATCGCCAAAGGGAAACAGAATACCCACACCCTCGACGACTTCCCGCGCGCCACCACAAGCGGTTGCCAGCAACGGCACACCCGCAGCCATGGCTTCCAGCAGCACCATGCCGAAGGGTTCGTTATCAGAGCTCAGGGCAAAGGCGTCGAAAGCACGGAAATAACGACGTGCGTCCGGCACTTGGCCGAGAAACAACACCTGCTCGGCGATATTCAATTCTCGCGCCAGCTCCTTGAGGTCCTGCTCCAGGCGCCCGGTACCGAGAATCGCCAGGCGGCTCTCGGCTGGTAGATGCGGCAGCGCCAAGGCAAAACCCTTGAGCAACGTGGCTTGGTCCTTGTCCGGGTGCAGACGGCCGACGTTACCGACCACCCACTCGTCCGGCGACAGCCCCAAGGCATCACGCGCCTCATCGACCGGCACCTGACTGGCCTGCAAGGCCTCGACATCAATGCGGTTGTACAAGGTTTGGATCCGCGCTGCCGGCCACGCCGGCAAACAGCGGCGCATGTCATCGCGCACCGCATCGGACACACCGAGCAGGCTCAAACGCTTGCGGAAAACCGTAGCGAACAGGCGACGGCTGCGGCGCTGGTAGTCACCAAATGCATGGTGCACACCGATCACCGGCAGCTTGATGCCCAACAAGGCGATGTAAATCGGCTTGAAGCGGTGCGCAATACAGAAACTGAAATTGCGCGAAGCGGCAATCTTGTGCAGCTCATTGATGGCTGCCAGCTTGAGGCCACGAATGGCCTTCGAGCTGAACTCCATGAACAACACTTCGTCAGACCCGCAGCCCGCCGCCACCTCGGGATCGGCAACCCCGGTGAGGAACACCGTGGTCACCTTGTAGCCCGAGCCTGCGAACAAGCTGGCGTACTGCCGCGCGCAGTCCAGGAACGGCCCGTCATAGCCGTGGCAGAACTGCAGGACGTGCCGATCAGCCGACCGTGTCATAAGGGTCCACGCCATCCTTGACCACCAGGATGTCTTCCATGATCAGGTACTGCAGATCCGAGCCGAAGAACATGTTCAGTGCATCAGTCGGCGAGCAGATCATCGCTTCGCCACGACGGTTGAGCGAGGTGTTCAGGGACACGCCGTTGCCGGTCAGCACTTCCAGCTCTTTCATCATGTCGTAGTAGCGCGGGTTGTATTCGCGCTTGAGCACCTGGGCGCGGGAAGTGCCATCTTCATGGACCACTTCCGGTACGCGGGTCTTCCACTCTTCCGACACTTCAAAGGTGAAGGTCATGAACGGCGCCGGGTGATCGACCTTGATCATCTGCGGCGCGACGGTGTCGAGCATCGACGGGCAGAAAGGCCTCCAGCGCTCGCGGAACTTGATCTGGTGGTTGATCCGGTCAGCCACGCCAGTGGCGCTTGGGCAACCGATGATCGAACGACCGCCCAACGCACGCGGGCCAAACTCCATACGGCCCTGGAACCAGGCCACCGGGTTGCCGTCAACCATGATCTTGGCGATACGTTTCGGGGTGTTTTCGATCTGGCGCCACACCGGCTTGCTCGGGTGCTTGGCGCAGGCGGCGATCACATCTTCGTTGCTGTAGGACGGGCCGAGATAGACGTGCTCCATCTTCTCTACCGGTACGCCACGGGCATGGGACACATAGGCGGCCGCACCGACGGCAGTACCGGCATCACCGGACGCCGGCTGCACGAACAGCTCCTTGACGTCGTCGCGGGCAATGATCTTCTGGTTCAGCTTGACGTTCAGCGCACAGCCGCCGGCGAAGGCCAGCTTGCCGGTGTCTTTGAGGATGTCGCCCAGATAATGGTCGATCATCTGCAACGCCAGCTTCTCGAACAGCGCCTGCATGCTGGCCGCGTAGTGGATGTAGGGCTCGTCGGCTATGTCGCCTTCGCGCTTGGGACCCAGCCACTCGATCAGTTTCGGCGAGAAGTAGAAACCCTTGCCCTTCTCTTTATAACGGCGCAGGCCGATGACGTTGGCATAGTCGGTGTTGATCACCAACTCGCCGTTTTCAAAGGAGGCCAGACGCGAGAAATCGTACTTGCTGGCATCACCATACGGCGCCATGCCCATGACCTTGAACTCACCGTCAAGCATCTCGAAGCCGAGAAACTCGGTGATCGCGCCGTACAGGCCGCCCAGGGAATCCGGATCGTAGAATTCCTTGATCTTGTGGATCTTGCCGTTTTCGCCATAGCCGAAGAAGGTGGTGGCGTATTCGCCCTTGCCGTCGATCCCGAGGATCGCAGTCTTCTCCTGGAAGCCCGAGCAGTGGTAGGCGCTGGAAGCGTGGGCCAGGTGGTGTTCAACCGGTTCGATCTTGATTTTCTTCGGATCGAAGCCCAGTTGCTCCAGGCACCAGACGATCTTGTTGCGATAGCGCTTGTAGCGACGGTTGCCCATCAGGATCGCGTCAAGGGCGCGGTCCGGGGCGTACCAGTAACGTTTGGCATAGTGCCAGCGCGCTTCACCGAACAAGCTGATTGGCGCGAACGGGATCGCTACCACATCAACGTCGGAGGGTTTGATACCCGCTTGCTCCAGACAGAACTTCGCCGATTCGTAGGGCATGCGGTTCTTTGCATGTTTGTCGCGTACGAAGCGCTCTTCTTCGGCGGCCGCGATCAGCTTGCCGTCGATATACAAGGCTGCGGAAGGATCATGGCTAAGGGCGCCGGACAGGCCAAGAATCGTCAATGCCACAGGGGTCTAGCCTCTTTTAGTCTGCATGCAGGCGCTTGGCGCCTGAAAAAAGTGTGCTCCCCGCCTGGGCGAGAAACAGCTAAAGGGCGGGATTATAGCGTAAAGACGACCCATGATGATCTAGCGTTTATGGCGACCGGTTGTCACTGCACCCTAGCGGAAGATCTCGATGCTGCCGTCCTTGTTTTGCCGGTAGACGGTGTAGGGCAGCACAAGAGTGTCGAGTACGCCAGAGCCTACGAACTCGGCAGCGAAGATAGGCCAGGCTCCGGAGGCATCGCGCGCCTGGTCTTTGTTGCTATCGGGTGCGCCGTTCAGTGTGCAAAAACCGTAGATCACCCCACTGTAGATACGCGGCACGTTTTCACAATAACTGCGCGATTCCTTGAGGTTCTGGCTGGCAACGGCGTCCGGGCGAAACACCGTGTTGATGGTGCCGCAAGCGGTGGTCGAAAGAACAATAGCAGCGAGTAGAAGATTCTTTGTAGGATTCATGAGCAACTCCCTTTGGTAGCAGTCAGACAGCTTAACCCAGGGTTGCTTGACACGTGGGCACCGGCAGACGGCAGGAAGAGTATTCGGCAAAGGGTTGCTGAATCGTTAAACTCGCGCGCTTTGCGTGCTCTATGGATGTTGGTTTGCTCATGAAAGCTGTTGTTCCTACTCGTTTCGCGCTGTTGCTTCCTGGTCTTTTGGGACTGTGCAACAGCGCCCAGGCCGACGAGGCGCCACTGATCCTCGACCCCAGCGTAGTCACCGGCTCGCGCAGCGCCAGCCAGACATTCGACCTGCCGTACTCCGTGGACAGCATCAGCCGCGAACAGATCAGCAACGGTCAATTGGGCATCAACGCCTCCGAAGCCCTGTCCCGTGTGCCGGGGCTGGTGGTGCAGAATCGCCAGAACTATGCCCAGGATCTGCAGATTTCCTCACGCGGCTTCGGCGCGCGCTCGGCGTTTGGCGTACGCGGGATCAAGTTGATCGCCGACGGCATTCCCGCCAGCACCCCGGACGGCCAGGGCCAGGCCGCCACCTTTAATCTCGACACCGCTGACCGTATCGAAGTACTTCGTGGCCCGGCCGCCACCCTGTATGGCAGCAATGCCGGCGGGGTGATCCAGATGTTTTCCCGGGACGGCGAAGGCCCACCGCGCATCGGCGCTGAAACCCTGATCGGCAGCGACGGCCTGAGCAAGAACCACCTGACCGCCGAAGGCTCAGCAAACGGCGCAGGCTTCGTCCTCGACGCCTCGCGCATGGACACCGATGGCTACCGCGACCACAGCAGCGCCCGCCGCGATCAGACCTTCGCCAAGCTCAACCTCAACCCCGATGACGACAGCAAACTGGCGCTGATCTACAGCAGCCTGGAGCAGAACGGCACCCAGGACCCGCTGGGGCAAACGTGGGCAGCGTACAAGACCGACCCGCGCTCGGTGAGCGCTAACGCGCTTACCTACAACACCCGCAAAAGCATTGATCATCAACAATTGGGGATGAATTACGAACGGTACTTCGGCGATGCAACCTTGCAGGTCAATGCCTATACCGGTCGACGAAGCGTGATTCAGTATTTGTCGATTCCGGACAAGTTCGCCAGCGGGGCTCCCAATCCCGCCAACGCACGCGGCGGCGTGGTGAGTTTTGATCGCAAATTCTACGGCGGCTCGGTTCACTGGCTCCAACCTGTCACCAGCGCGCCGGGAGACCTGACCCTAATCACTGGCCTCGATTACGACCGCAGCCAGGACGATCGCCAAGGCTACTCCAACACTCTCAATGGCGAGCACGGGGTGAAAGGCGCGCTGGGCCGCGATGAAATCGACACCGCCACCAGCCTCGACCCGTTCGTACAGGCCAACTGGCTACTGGGAGACTGGACCCTGCAAGCAGGCCTGCGCCACAGCACCATGAAGATGGACGTCGACGACCATTTCCTCAGCGACGGCAACGACAGCGGTAGCAAGACCTACCAGAAAAACACCCCATCGGTCAGCGCCATGTACGCCTTCACCCCTGACCTGCATGGCTACGTGAGCGCGGGCAGTGGTTTCGAAACACCGACCCAGGCAGAGTCGGCCTACTCCAGCACCGCGAACGGTTTCAACTTTGCGCTCAAACCCTCGGTCAGCAAGCAGTATGAAGTCGGCCTGAAAGCCCGGATCGGGCAGGACACCCGCGTCAACGCGGCCTTGTTCCAGATCACCACCGACGACGAATTGGTGGTGCAGCAATCCAGCGGCGGGCGTACCACTTACCAGAACGCCGGCCGCACCCTGCGCAGAGGCTTCGAACTGGGGTTCGAAAGCCAGCTCAGCGAACAGTGGAGCACCAACATTGCCTACACCCGCCTGCAAGCCACCTATGACAGCGACTTCATCAGCGGCGGAAAAACGCCGATCGACAAGGGCAACTACCTGCCCGGCGTACCGCAAACCACCCTCTTCGCCGAATTGAACTGGAAGCCCCGGGATTGGGTCAGCACCGCCATCGAGGGCATGTACCGCAGCAAGGTCTACGTCGAAGACACCAACCAGGAACATGCAGCGCCTGGCTACAGCGTGTTCAACTGGCGCGCACAGTTTGAGCAGAAGGTGGAGCACTGGACCTTTCACCAGACCTTGCGTCTGGATAACTTGCTGGATCGCCAGTACGTCGGGTCGGTGATTGTCGGGGATGGCAATGGCCGCTATTACGAGGCCGCGCCTGGTCGCTCCTGGTATATGGGGGCCGGTGCGCAATATCAATTTTGAGCGATGGCAGTACAGGATGGAGACGGCTCTCGATGAGAGCCCTCTCCAGTGGTCTTAAATGAATTGCCTGACTCGCAAAGAGCTCACGCCATCCGACATTATCGTCGCGGCTTGCGAACGTAGGGTCTTCACCTCAGCACTAATACGGGGCTCACCGAGAGTCTGCGTCGGGAGCATATCGCTTTCTGGCTCCCAGCCTAAATTGAACCCCTCCGCCCCCATATTCACCAAGTGCTTCAGGTAATATGTTTCATTCTTGGGTAGACACTCAAGATCCTTAGCAACTTGAAGCGGCAGCGGGCCAAATTTCCCCGCACGCAGATCATCTGTTGAGATACCTTCTTCAGGGTCGACACGCACATTAGGAAAAAGTGCTTTCAAGTTGCGCGAAGCAGTAACCGATGCACTTTCAACACTCCCCAATTCCAAAGTCACTCGCTTCAGCGCTTCAGTCACAAAAGGTGGATCACCAACATCATAGGTTTTACCAGAAGGGTCTTCAGGCTCCCACACCAACTCCTCCTCGCCGCTCACACCCAAGTAACTGCGCAGCGAGTAATTCTGGTCTTTTGGCAAGGACTCCAGGTCTTTAGCAATATGTGCAGGGAGAGGACCAAACTTTCCTGCACGCAGATCTTGCGCCGACAGCCCCTCTGACGCGTCTATATTTACGTGAGGAAACATCGGATGCAGAACACTGCCGGGCCCATCACCATCGGGCAGGTCGAAGGGATCTGAGTTGCCACCGACACCGCTATCCACGCGAGCATTTGAATCGTGTTCGGGCCTGTCCATATCTCGCGGATTGATCCACGCAGAAAAATTCGCCAAAAAAGTATTGCCGACTGAAAACATATATACATTCCTCGTATTTTTTAAAACAAGACAAAGTAAACCAACTAAAAACCACACTTACTAGCCGACAACAAAACTACCGCCAAACAGAAAAACAGCACACACTACTTTTCCAATAAAATGTATCCATCAAAACAGCAAAAAACGGAAACCTGCCGTCAATAAACAAAACACATACAGAAAGACAAATTAGAAAGAAACAAAAATATTCAGCTTGTTAAATCACAGAAAGCCCCAACCCAAGCAGGGTGACCCACCCCGCAAGTAAAAATAATTTAATAACTCGAAATCAACAAGAGGGAGAAAACCAAAAACCACGACAAGCAAATGCAAAAAAACAATACCAAAGGAGTAAAACTTTCCAAACATATCAGCGCAATTAAACACGGACAGCTTCAGCTCGCAGCCTCCACCCGGAGAGGAGCACGGTCGCAATGCTCCTCCCCCCGAAACGATCAATCAGCTGACAAGCTCGACCTGCCTGGGCAACCGCTGATCAATCAACTGATACAACGCGCTACTCTCTGGCCAGTTACGCATGAACCGCGCCCGATCCTTGGCATAGGACGGGGCGAAGCTGCTGACGCTGCCGTGCTGGCACATCGAGTCCAGATCAATCAGTGTCCAGCGATCCTCGTGCCAGAACAGGTTATGGCCCTTGAAATCACCATGACTGATGCGCTCGCGAATCAACTCAGCGAACAAATGGTCCAGCGCCAACAACTCGGCTTCGGGAGCCTCCCCGCTTTCTACATACGGTGCAAAGCGCTCGATGATGTCCGGGCCCGGCAAGTACTCAGTGATCAGATAGGCGCGACTACGCAACCAGAAAAACCGCTTTTCCAATAAAGCCAGCGGCTTGGGCGTGGCGATGCCGAGGAAGGCCAGGCGGTTGCCTTCGCGCCAGGAGTGCCAGGCACGGCTCGGCCGCCAGAAGCGTTTGAGCCAATGGGCGAAACCCTTGATGTTGTAGCGCTTGATCACCAGCGGCCGACCGGTAACTTCGACCTTGGCCACACTGGCCGCGCCGCCGGTCTTGTACAGATGCCCTTGATCGAGCAAAGCGTCAGCCTGCTCCAGCACCGGCAGCATCGCCGCTTCTTCCTCCCGGCGAATCGCGCGCAAGGCGAAGGGCCCACGCAACACACTGAACAACGTGCATTCGCGGCCAACCTTGCTCAAGAAATCCCGCAGGCGCCAGGCACTGACTTTATGCACCTGCTTTTGCAGAGCCTCCAGCGGCAATGCGTGTTCGCCGTTGCTCAGCAGGTAGTGCACCAATAATTCTTCGGTGTACGGCTCAAGGTTTTTCGGCAGCTGGGCAAAAAACACCCCGAGGTTTTCCAGTACCCGGTTGCGTGACAGCGGTTTGCCCGCCTGTTCAACACGAATCCCTGCACCATCGATCAAATACAATTTGCCGTCCTGACGCAGCAGGTTGTCCAAGTGCAAGTCTTCCTGCCACAGGCCCTTGGCGTGCATTTGCCCAATGGCCGTCAAGGCTTCGGCGAGAACCTCCTGCTGCTCATCCGCCAACGGCGGCATGGACTCGACGGCCTGCCAGGCGTCGGCCAGGCTGTGCGCTCCGTCCAGAAACTCGAACAACAGCCAGCCGCCCTCGCCCTCGTTCAGGCCATCGGCCAGCAATTGCGGAGTCGTCAGACCTTGCTCAGCCAGCAGGCGCACCCCCTGCAGCTCACTCTGAAAATGCCGCGCCGCCTTACTGCCGACCAACAATTTGGCCAGCACCGGACGACCACGCCAGACCGCCGCGCCCACATAGCGCTGCCCCGGCAATACCCGCAGCAGACTGAGCAATTGCAGTTGGCCCGGTCCAGCCGCATCGGCCAATTCCACGCTCAGGGGCAAGCTGGGGGTGCGACCGGCGCCTTTCAGTTCGGACAAACGCATCAACGCGTCTCCTTTTGACTGCGGCGGGCCGCCAGGCGCCGGCCCCAGGCGGCAACCAGCGAACTGTCTTCAGGCTGATCAATGTAAGCCGCCAACAACTGACGAATCTGTTCGTCAGACCATTGCGGTGCACGCCTGAGCAACGGCTCCAGGTCCTTGATCCGATCCCGCCAGCCGAACATCAGCGGACGAGTCTTTTCCAGATCGATCAATTGCGCCGCAAAGCCGTCACCCGACGCCTTCAGGAAAATATGCTTGGGATAAAAGCAGCCGTGGACCTGGCCTACACTGTGTACCTTGCGCGCCAACTGGCCGCAGGCCCGCAAGATCGCTTGCTGCTCGGCGTCGCTCAGTTGCGGCCATTGCTCCAGCAGCGAATCCAGGTCATTCCAACCGTCCAGTGCACGCGTCAGCAAGATCGCCCGATGTTCACCGCCCACCTTGCGCTCACCGAAGAACGCCGCCTGCAACGCCGGAATCGCCAACTGCCGATAGCGGCTGATATTGCGAAACTCGCGAGAAAACGTCGGCTCACCAAAAGGCCGATGCAGGGTACGCGTCAGGTAATTGCTCTGGCGCTTGAGGTAGTAGCCCTGACCCTCAACCTCCAGACGGAACACGCTGCTCCAGCCATCGCCATTGGTGTTCGGCTCGTCCACCGCCTCAAGCTGTTTAGCCCACAAAGCGTCAAAGGTACCCAGGCCGTTGCGCTCCAATAGAGCACGGTCTTCGGCCGCCAGGAAATCACTCATTCGCGCCCCTCGAAAAACTTCACCACATGGCGAATTCGCTGTTTATCCGACGCGCTCAGGTGCGGGCGCTGACGGTATTGCAGGTAAAACCGCAGGCGCTGGGTGGCCGACAAGTGATACTTGGCGACCTTGTCCAGGCAGGCCAGATCCTTGGTGATTCGGTATTTGAGCCAGAACCCACGCCAGAAAGCGCCGTTGGGGCAGTCAATCAAATACAGGGTTTGCTGTTGATCGACCAACAGGTTGCGCCACTTCAAATCGTTATGGGTAAACCGGTGATCATGCATGGTGCGGGTGTATTCGGCGAGCTGACGGCTGACCTTGTCGACCCACTTGGGGTCGCGTAATTGCGGATCCTTGCGCTCTGCCAGGGCCGACAGATCATTCGTCTCGGGCAGCTCACGGGTGATCATCGCCCCACGGCTGTAGGCCAGGCCCTTGCGCTCCAGGCCCCAGGCAACCACTTCGGCGGTGGGAATACCCCACTTGGCAAATCGCTTGAGGTTCAGCCACTCGGACTTGACTCGCGGCTTGCCCAGGTAGCGACGCAAGCCTTTACCGGCACCGACGTAGCGCTTGACGTAATAATTGACCCCGCCACGCTCGACACGGATGACCTCGGACAGCGGATCGCGGGTCACTTGCTCACCTTGCAGGGCGAACACCGCCTCGAGGCTACCAAAGTCATCCGCCAGGGCGGCATAAGCAGGGCCCAGATTCCAACCCGCCATCAGAGCGCATCCCCGTAACGCTGTTTGCGGTCGTAGAGCTTTTCCGCCTTGCGCTGTAACCACGAAAGCAATGCGCTTTCCTCTGCCAGAATCTGGCGCAATGGCTGCTGGAAGTAACCCTTGAGGAAACGCAATTTGTCGCGGCGGGTCAGACCGATGTCCAGGGCGGAAAAGTACAGCGCCGCCAGGTCCTTGTTGCGCCAGCGCTGGCTGATCGCCGGACGGGTCTGGGCGCGGTGCAGGTCGATGACTGACAACTTGAAGTCATCGGCGGTCACCGGCTTGTCGGTGTGCAGCAGGAAGTGGCAGATGTAGCAGTCGCGATGATTGACCCCGGCGCGATGCATCATGCCGGTCATGCGCGCCACTTCAGCGATCAACGCACGCTTGAGCCGCGGTTCCGGCGGCTGCTTGACCCAATCGATGCTGAAGTCTTCAAGGCTGACAGTCGGCGCCAGCTCTTCGGTAACGATAAAAGAATGCTGGTCTGCCGGATTGCTGCCGCGCTCGCCATAGGCAACTGCCGTCATGGTCGGTACGCCGACTTCTTGCAGGCGTTGAACAGCCCGCCATTCCTGGCCCGCGCCCAACACCGGCAGTTTGGCGGTCAGCAGGTTCTTGAAAATCTCACCCCAACCGATGCCACGGTGGATTTTCACAAAGTAGCCGCGTCCGTCTACCTCGGTGCGCAAGGTGCGCCGGGCTTCCAGTTCACGGTAAACCTGACCGTCCAACAACTCGACTTCGGCAAACGCATCGCGTCCGGCCCAAAGGGTCTTGAACGGCTCGGCAAGAATCAACTTCATCAGTGTTGCTCCGCCAGAATCACATCAGCAGCGTGCTGCGGCATGCTATAGAGGTCGGCCGTCTCGGCGAAGGCCAGACCACTACGGCTCCAGGCCGCGCGCTGTTGTGGATCGTTAAGCATCCGTGCCAGGTATTGATTGAGCTGGGCCTGTTCAAAAGGTTCATCCAGCACCAGGCCGCTGTCGGCCTCGGCAATGTAATGGGCATAACCACAGACCGCCGTGACGAGCACTGGCAGCCCGGCCACCAAGGCTTCCAACAGCACCGTCCCGGTGTTTTCGTTGTAGGCCGGGTGAATCAGCAGGTCGGCACCCAGCAGGAAACGCGGGATATCGCTGCGTCCCTTGAGGAACTGCACGTTATCGCCGAGCCCCAGGGTAGCACTCTGCAATTGGAATACTTTGGGGTCATCCTGGCCAATTACAAACAGCCGCGTACGTTTTTTCAGTTCAGTCGGCAGTGCCGCGAGTGCTTTCAGGCTGCGATCCACGCCCTTGGTCTTGAAGCCGGAGCCGATTTGCACCAGCAGCAAATCGTCCTCACCGAGGTTGAACTCCTCACGGAATCCGGCGCGAATTTCAGCCGCGTTCGGCGGTGCCCGGCGGTCCTGGGCGATGCCCGGAGGCAACAAGTGGAAACGCTCCAGCGGCGTGTCGTAATGCTTGATGAACAGCGGTTGCTGGACTTCAGAAATCATCAAGACTTCCGTCTTGGCGTCCCTGGCGAACACTGCGCGCTCATATTCGGCAAAGTGACGGTAGCGGCCAAAGCTGCGGTACAGCGAATGACGCAGGTTCTGCGCCTTGTCTTCAAAGCAGCCGTCGGCGGCGTAGTACACGTCCAGGCCCGGCATCTTGTTGAAGCCGATCAGTCGGTCCACCGGGCGCTTGGCCAGGTCGGCTTCCATCCAGGCGCTCAGCTTCTCGTTACGCCGATGGTTGAAGAACGCCTTGACCGGCGCCACCAGAACTTCGAAGCCAGGCGGCACGTCACCTTCCCAAATCAGGGTGTAGACCCGGATCTGATGGCCGCGCTGCTGGCATTCCAGCGCAATGCGCATGAAGTCGCGCTGCAGGCCACCAAAGGGGAAATATTTGTACAGAACAAAAGCCAGTTGCATCAGCGCAGCTCCTCAGCCAGTAACAACGTGCTTAATCGGCTCGCGACACGCTCAGGGTTCAAACGAGTGAAACACAGGGGCCACTCGCGTTTGATGTCAAACCGGCGCTGATCATCAGCGGTCGGTTGATAGGTGCATTTCTTTTGCAGGCACGGCGCGCAAGGGAAGTCGCTCGCCAGATGAATCTGCGCCTTGCCATAAGCACCGGTCAGGCCGGGGTTGGTGGGGCCGAACAGGGAAATGGTCGGCACATCCAGAGCGGCGGCCAGGTGACCTAGACCAGTGTCCACCGCCACACAGGCCTTGGCACTGGCTAGCACCCGCGCCACACCCGCCAGGTTCAGCTTGGGCAGCACTTCAGCATTGCCCAGGCCTTGGGCAAGTCGTTCGGCACGGGCTTTTTCGGCGGCGTTGCCCCACGGCAGCTTCACATCGACCCCCTGCCGGTCCATGCGCTCGGCCAGCTCGCGCCAGTAGGCTTCCGGCCAGTGCTTGGTGTCCCAGGTAGTGCCGTGGAGCAACAACACGAAAGGTTTTTTCGGCGGCAGCCCCAGCAATTTATCGACGTTCAGGCCGTAGTCCCCCAAACCCTTGGGCAAGTCATAACCCAGGGCGACGGCGAACAACTGGCGCAGGCGCTCCACCGCATGTTGTCCACGGGCCACTGCCAGACGTCGGGAATAGAAGCGCGCGGCCATGGGCTCGCGAGCGGACTGTTTATCGAAACCGGCCACCGGGGCACGCACATAACGGGTCAGCCAAGCGCTTTTCAGAAGGCCCTGGGCGTCAATCACCAAGTCGTATTGGGTCGACTGGATACGCTGCTTGAAGCGCCTCCATTCGCCACTCTTGATGGTTTGCCAGATGTTCTTGCGCCAGCGGCGGATCGCCACCGGAATCACTTTATCCACCGCCGGATGCCAGGTAGGGATTTCGGCAAAGCCTTCTTCCACCACCCAGTCAAAGCGAATCCCAGGGATCGCCCGCGCCGCGTCGGTCAAGGCCGGCAAGGCATGGATCACGTCGCCCAGGGATGAGGTCTTGATTACCAGTACCCGCAACTTAACGAACCTCGACCACGGAGCCCTGCAACCGCTGCAAGGCATCGACCACCGATTGCGGCAACAATTGGCGCAGGCAGTTGTAGTGGCCGAAACGGCAGGTACGGTCAAAACACGGGCTGCAATCCAGGCCCAGGCGCACCACTTCGACCTTGTCGGCCAGCGGCGGAGTGAAGCCCGGAGACGTCGAGCCATACACCGCCACCAGCGGGCGATTGAGCGCGGCGGCCACATGCATCAGGCCGGAGTCGTTGGACACCACCGAATCGGCGCACGACAGCAAGTCGATGGCCTCGGCCAGGGACGTGTCGCCACTGAGGTTGACCGCCTCTTCGCGCAGGCCCGGGATCAGGCGCTGGCGGATGTCTTCGCCCACCGAGTGATCGTTTTTCGAGCCGAACAGCCAGACCTGCCAGCCTTCACGTATCTTCATCTCCGCGACCTTGGCGTAATGCTCCGACGGCCAGCGCTTGGACTCGCCAAACTCGGCACCTGGGCACAATGCCAGCACCGGTCGATCGAGGGTCAGGCCGAACTTGGCCAGAGCTGCGTCGCGGGTGACCGGGTCAATCTGCAAGCTGGGGCGCGGATACGGTGTCGGCAGTTCGGCGCCTGGTGCGTAAGCCAGGGCCATGAACCGCTCGATCATCAGCGGGTAGCGGGCCTTGTCGAGCTTGCGCACGTCATTGAGCAGGCCGTAGCGAAACTCGCCACGCCAACCGGTGCGCTTCGGGATACCGGCGAAGAACGGCACCAGCGCCGACTTCATCGAGTTGGGCAACAGGATCGCTTGATCGTACTGGCCGGCCAGGGACTTGCCGATACGTCGACGGGTCGCCAATTCAAGAGCGCCGTGGCCGAGTGGAAAGCTCAGCGCCTGACGCACTTCGGGCATGCGTTCGAGGATCGGCCGGCTCCACTCGGGGGCGAGCACGTCGATTTCGCAGTCAGGATGACGCTGTTTCAGGCACTGGAACAGTGTCTGCGCCATCACCATGTCACCGACCCAACTGGGCCCAACGATCAGAATATTCATGTAGTTTCCACAAACGATACGGGGAGGCTCATGCCTCCCCGCCTCGATAGTCTGTGCGGGAATGGCACAACCAGTTCCCACCTTAAAGTTGTTTCAGCTTAGCCCCAGTTCATGCCAGATTCGCTTCACCTGGCGCCGCTCGTCCGCGAATTGGTCGCCGGCAACCACACCGGCATCATTCTGCAAGGCCTGGCGGTGAGCAGCGGAACGGTAGGCCTTATACACCTCGCGCAACAGGTCGGCATCGGCGGCGGGCATCAGCCCGACCTGCTCCAGACCCTCCAGGATGCGGATATTGTCGGTGTAACGCAGCAACGATGGATGTTGCGCAGACCACGCCAAAGCCGCGTATTGCACCATAAATTCAATATCGACGATACCTCCGGCGTCCTGCTTGAGATCGAAGGTGGCCGTGGCTTCGAAGGCATTCGCCGCGGTGCCGGCTGCAGTGGACTTGGTCCCCAGGTTGTCACGCATCTTGGCGCGCATCTCGCTGACCTCCTGGCGCAGCTTCGCCAGGTCGTGCTTGCGCCCCAGCACTTCGGCCCGCACTTGCTCGAACGCGCGCGCCACCTCCTGGCTGCCAACCAACACCCGAGCCCGTACCAGCGCCTGATGTTCCCAGGTCCAGGCTTCGTTTTCCTGGTAGCGGGCAAAGGCGCCCAATGAGCTGACCAACAATCCGGAAGCGCCTGACGGCCGCAGGCGCATATCCACCTCGTACAACTGCCCGGAGTTGGTCTGGGTGGTCAGCAGGTGAATGATCCGCTGTCCCAGACGCGTAAAGAACTGCGCCCCATCGATGGGCTTGGCGCCGTCGGTTTCGGCTTGCGGGTCACCGTCATGGATAAACACCAGGTCCAGGTCCGAACCATGCCCCAATTCGATACCGCCGACTTTCCCATAACCGACAATAATGAACCCAGGATCGCACAGGGTACCGTCTACCCGTTGCGGCGAGCCGTGGCGGGCGACGGTCTGGCGCCAGGCCAGGGCCAGCACCTGCTCAAGGATGGCTTCGGCCAGCCAGGTCAGGTAGTCACTGACCTTCATCAATGGCAGGCTGCCGGCAATTTCCGAGGCCGCCACCCGCAGACGATGGGCCAGCTTGAAGTGACGCAGGGCTTCCATCTGTTGCTCAAGGTCATCTTCAGGGATCCGCGTCAGGCGCTCGCGCAACTCGGCGGCCAGTTCCGGCGCCTGCGGCGGCTTGAACAGGCGACCTTCGTTAAGCAATTCATCCAACAGCAGTGGGAAACGGGTGATCTGCTCGGCAATCCATGGGCTGGCGGCGCACAAGGTCAACAGCCGACGCAGGGCATCGGGGTTTTCCGTCAGTAGCACCAGATAGGCCGAACGTCGCGCCACCGCTTCCACCAGCGGCAAGACGCGCTCCAGCACCAGATCGGGGTTGGCATGTTCGACCGCCTGGGCCAGCAAACGCGGAATAAACGCATCCAGCCGCTCACGCCCCAAACGTTGCATGGCCCGCAATTGCGGGCTACTGCGCAGCCCTGCCAAGGCCTTCAAGGCCTTGGGGGCATCGGTGAAACCGCCCTCCTGCAATTGTCGGCAAGCAGCTTCCTCATCCTGGGACTCTTCCCACAGCGGCAACCATTCACCGCCGACCACCAGTTCGCTTTCTGCGCCGTCCTCTTCATCCGGGTCGGCGATCACCTGGCGGAAATGCCAGTCCACACGGCCGCGCCAGTACATCAGGCGCTCATGGAACGCGGTCCAGTCCGGGAAGCCCATCATGAAGGCAATCCGCGCCTGATCTTCGGCGCCGCCCGGGAGCATTTGCGTCTGCCGGTCGGCAATCGCCTGGATCGCATGCTCGGTGTAGCGCAGGAATTCGTAGCCGTTGCGCAACTCGGCAATCACCGCCGGCGGCAGATAGCCCTGCCCTTCCAGGGTGCCAAGCACCTTTAACAGCGGACGTTGCTGCAGGCTCAGGTCACGCCCGCCGTGGATCAACTGGAATGCCTGGGCGATAAACTCCACTTCACGAATGCCGCCCGAGCCCAGTTTGATGTTCTCGGCCATGCCCTTGCGCCGCACCTCCTGCTGGATCAACTGCTTCATGGTGCGCAGCGCTTCGATGGCGGAAAAGTCCAGGTAACGCCGGTAAACGAACGGCCTGAGCATGTCGAGCAACTGTGCACCGGCTACCTGATCGCCGGCCACCACCCGCGCCTTGATCATGGCGTAGCGTTCCCAGTCACGGCCCTGGTCCTGATAGTACTGCTCCAATGCATTGAAGCTGAGCACCAGCGCCCCGGCCGAACCGTAGGGCCGCAGGCGCATGTCGACGCGGAACACAAAGCCGTCGACAGTCATCGGGTCCAACGCCTTGATCAGTTTTTGACCAAGACGAATGAAGAACTCCTGGTTATCCAGGGAGCGCTTGACGCCCACGGTCTCGCCACCTTCGGGGTAGGCGAAGATCAGGTCAATGTCCGAAGACAGGTTCAACTCCACGGCACCGAGCTTGCCCATGCCGAGGATGACCATCTGCTGCGGCTCGCCGCTGCGACGGCCGGTGGGTGTGCCGAACTGCACACAATGGCGCAGGTACAACCATTGATAGGCTTGGTCGATACAGGCGTCGGCCATGTCCGACAGGTCGCGGCAGGTCTGGACCAGGTCCGCCTGGCGGGTCAGGTCGCGCCAGATGATCCGCACTTGCTGGCGGGTACGCTGACGACGCAGGACGCGGCCCAGCTCATCTTCTGTTTCAGCTTGTTGCACAGCAGCGGCAATCTGCCCGCACAGCTCATCAGGTGCAAAGCCGCGGTCCAACTCGCCCCAGGCTACCAACTCAAGCAACATCAAAGGGTCACGAACACTCTGTTCAATGACGAAATCACTGGCGGCGCACACCCGGGCGAAGTCGGCCCAGCGTTGCGGCGCCCACTCAGAAAGGCCATTATCGCCATCCAACCTGGCCGCCGCGTCACGAAATGACTGCTCGGCCCGCTTGGCAAATGGCAGGAGAACGGCCGGTAGTTCGGCCAGCATTGGAAGGCTCATGGTCTATCCTTGATCGGCGCGTAAATGGTCTGTGGCTGTGAACGCAAGAACCACGCTCGGTGAAGGACTGTCGAACAAAAGTTAGAAATAGCTGAAAATGTATATTTTTTGGCAGGCAACATTAACTCTCTACCTTTTCTTGTTCGCAAAAGATCAACAATAACGATTATGCTCACCAGCCAGACCGAGTCATCAACTCGATCTTGTGTAGTTTTACTACTCGTATATACATTCGAAAGGCTGAAATGGCCGACGATTTGTAGTAAAACTACAGGACGCCGGAGCAACCTCCGGTCATCCAAGAATTTATGTCGTCTGCCCACAAGGCCAGTCGCAAACTCAGGCAACCGATTCTGGTAGCCTTTCCGCCCTGGAGCAAGCCATGCAAGACCTCGATCCCGTCGAAACCCAGGAATGGCTGGACGCCCTGGAATCGGTTCTCGACAAAGAAGGCGAAGACCGTGCTCACTACCTGATGACCCGTATGGGCGAACTCGCGACCCGCAGCGGCTCGCAACTGCCCTACGCCATCACCACGCCGTACCGCAACACCATCCCAGTTACCCACGAAGCACGCATGCCTGGCGACCTGTTCATGGAACGCCGCATTCGCTCGCTGGTACGCTGGAACGCGATGGCGATGGTTATGCGCACGAACTTGAAAGATTCTGACCTGGGCGGTCACATCTCCAGCTTCGCTTCCAGCGCGACCCTGTATGACATTGGCTTCAACTACTTCTTCCAGGCCCCGACCGAAGAACACGGCGGCGACCTGATCTACTTCCAGGGCCACACCTCGCCAGGCGTTTACGCCCGTGCGTTCATGGAAGGCCGCATTTCCGAAGACCAGATGAACAACTTCCGCCAGGAAGTCGACGGTCAGGGCCTTTCGTCTTACCCGCACCCTTGGCTGATGCCTGATTTCTGGCAGTTCCCGACTGTATCCATGGGCTTGGGCCCGATCCAGGCGATCTACCAGGCACGCTTCATGAAGTACCTGGAAGCCCGCGGCTTCATCCCTGAAGGCAAGCAGAAAGTCTGGTGCTTCCTGGGCGACGGCGAGTGCGACGAGCCGGAATCCCTGGGCGCCATCTCCCTGGCCGGCCGCGAGAAGCTGGACAACCTGATCTTCGTCATCAACTGCAACCTGCAGCGCCTCGACGGCCCGGTTCGCGGTAACGGCAAGATCATCCAGGAACTCGAAGGCGTGTTCCGCGGTGCTCAGTGGAACGTGACCAAAGTCATCTGGGGCCGTTTCTGGGACCCACTGCTGGCCAAGGACGTCGACGGTATCCTGCAACGTCGCATGGACGAAGTCATCGACGGCGAGTACCAGAACTACAAAGCCAAAGACGGCGCATTCGTACGTGAACATTTCTTCAACACGCCTGAACTCAAGGCAATGGTTGCAGACCTGTCCGACGACGAGATCTGGAAGCTCAACCGTGGTGGTCACGACCCGTACAAGGTCTATGCGGCCTACCACGAAGCGGTCAACCACAAAGAACAACCTACCGTCATCCTGGCCAAGACCATCAAGGGTTATGGCACCGGTGCCGGCGAAGCGAAGAACACCGCGCACAACACCAAGAAAGTCGACGTCGACAGCCTGAAGTTGTTCCGTGACCGCTTCGACATCCCGGTCAAGGACGAAGAGCTGGAGAACCTGCCGTTCTTCAAGCCGGAGCCGAACAGCGCCGAAGCCCGCTACCTCAGCGAGCGCCGCACTGCACTGGGCGGTTTCGTGCCACAGCGCCGCGCCAAGAGCTTCAACATCCCGACCCCGCCACTCGATACCCTCAAGGCTATCCTGGACGGCTCGGGCGACCGTGAAATCTCCACCACCATGGCCTTCGTGCGGATCCTCGCGCAGTTGGTCAAGGACAAGGAAATCGGCTCGCGTATCGTACCGATCATCCCGGACGAAGCCCGTACCTTCGGTATGGAAGGCATGTTCCGCCAGTTGGGCATCTACTCCTCCGTCGGCCAGCTCTATGAGCCAGTCGATAAAGACCAGGTGATGTTCTACAAAGAAGACAAGAAGGGCCAGATTCTCGAAGAAGGCATCAACGAAGCAGGCGCCATGAGCTCCTTCATCGCTGCCGGTACTTCGTACTCCAGCCACAACCAGCCGATGCTGCCGTTCTACATCTTCTACTCGATGTTCGGTTTCCAGCGTATCGGCGACCTGGCCTGGGCGGCCGGCGACAGCCGTACCCGTGGCTTCCTGATCGGCGGTACCGCCGGGCGGACCACGCTGAACGGCGAAGGCCTGCAACACGAAGACGGTCACAGCCACATCCTGGCTGCCACCATCCCGAACTGCCGCACCTTTGATCCAACCTACGGCTACGAGCTGGCGGTGATCATCCAGGACGGCATGAAGAAGATGACCGAACAGCAGCAGGACGTTTTCTACTACATCACCGTGATGAACGAGTCCTACCAGCAACCCGCCATGCCGGCCGGTGTTGAAGAAGGCATCATCAAGGGCATGTACCTGCTCGAAGAAGACACCAAGGAAGCGGCGCACCACGTGCAACTGATGGGCTCCGGCACCATCCTGCGTGAAGTGCGTGAAGCGGCGAAGATCCTGCGTGAAGAGTTCAACGTCGGCGCCGACGTGTGGAGCGTTACCAGCTTCAACGAACTGCGTCGCGATGGCCTGGCCGTAGAGCGCAGCAACCGTCTACACCCAGGTCAGAAGCCTGCGCTGAGCTACGTCGAAGAGTGCCTGACTGGCCGTAAGGGTCCGGTTATTGCCTCCACCGACTACATGAAACTGTTTGCTGAACAAATTCGCCAGTGGGTCCCGTCCAAGGAGTTCAAAGTCCTGGGCACCGACGGTTTCGGCCGCAGTGACAGCCGCAAGAAGCTGCGTCACTTCTTCGAAGTCGACCGTCACTTCGTGGTGTTGGCAGCCCTGGAAGCCTTGGCTGACCGTGGTGATATCGAACCTAAGGTGGTGGCCGAGGCTATCGTCAAGTTCGGGATCAACCCGGAAAAACGCAACCCACTGGACTGCTGAGGAGATTTTCTGTGAGCGAACTCATTCGCGTACCTGACATCGGCAGCGGTGAAGGTGAAGTAATTGAACTGTTTGTGAAGGTCGGCGACCGTGTCGAAGCCGACCAGAGCATCCTGACCCTGGAGTCGGACAAGGCGAGCATGGAAATCCCTGCTCCCAAGGCCGGCGTGGTCAAAAGCCTGAAAGTGAAGCTGGGCGATCGCCTGAAAGAAGGCGACGAACTGCTGGAGCTGGAAATCGAAGGCGCCGCTGCTGCGGCACCTGCGCCAGCTGCTGCGGAGGCTGCACCGGCTCCGGCTGAAAAGCCTGCCGCTCCAGCCCCTGCGGCACCGGCTGCTGCACCGGCTGCCGCCACTGTCCAGGACATTCATGTTCCGGATATCGGCTCGTCGGGCAAGGCCAAGATCATCGAGTTGCTGGTCAAGGTCGGCGACACCGTCGAAGCCGACCAGTCGCTGATCACCCTGGAATCCGACAAGGCCAGCATGGAAATCCCATCGCCGGCTGCCGGCGTGGTGGAAAGCATTGCCGTGAAGCTGGAAGACGAAGTCGGCACTGGCGACTTCATCCTCAAGCTGAAAGTGGCGGGTGCTGCTCCTGCTACTGCAGCTCCAGCCGCCGCTCCAGCTGCCAAGGCTGAGGCGGCTCCGGCTGCCGCGCCTGCGCCTGCTGCAAAAGCCGAGGCTGCACCGGCTCCGGTCGCTGCACCTGCGCCAAGCGGCGCCAAGGTTCATGCCGGCCCTGCCGTGCGGCAACTGGCCCGCGAATTCGGCGTCGAGTTGAACGCAGTCACTGCCAGCGGTCCTCACGGTCGCGTGCTCAAGGAAGACGTGCAGGTCTACGTCAAATCCATGATGCAGAAAGCCAAAGAGGCTCCGGCTGCCGGCGCTACCGGCGGTGCCGGTATTCCACCGATCCCGGTCGTGGACTTCAGCCGCTTCGGCGAAACCGAAGAAGTGCCGATGACCCGCCTGATGCAAATCGGCGCGTCGAGCCTGCACCGCAGCTGGCTGAACATCCCGCACGTGACCCAGTTCGACCAGGCCGACATTACTGACCTGGAAGCTTTCCGCGTGGCGCAGAAAGCCGTCGCCGAGAAGGCTGGCGTGAAACTGACCGTGCTGCCACTGCTGCTCAAAGCCTGCGCGCACCTGCTCAAGGAACTGCCGGACTTCAACAGCTCGCTGGCGCCTAGCGGCAAGGCGATCATCCGCAAGAAGTACGTGAACATCGGCTTCGCAGTCGATACTCCGGACGGTCTGCTGGTGCCTGTGATCAAGAACGTTGATCAGAAGAGCCTGCTGCAGCTGGCTGCCGAAGCCGCCGCACTGGCCGCCAAGGCCCGCGACAAGAAGCTCACGGCCGACGACATGCAGGGCGCCTGCTTCACCATCTCCAGCCTCGGGCACATTGGCGGCACTGGCTTCACGCCAATCGTCAACGCGCCGGAAGTGGCGATCCTCGGTGTTTCCAAGGCCACCATCCAGCCTGTGTGGGACGGTAAAGCCTTCCAGCCGAAGCTGATGCTGCCGCTGTCGTTGTCCTACGATCACCGTGTGATCAACGGCGCCGCTGCTGCACGCTTCACCCAGCGCCTGAGCAGCCTGTTGAACGACATCCGCACCATCTTGCTGTAAGGCTCCAACAGGCCTCCTTTTCACCAGGGAGGCTTGGTTGCATCGATTTCCGAGCGCCACGCTCGTACCTCAACCCCGCCAATTTGGCGGGGCTTTTTTTATGTTTTTTTGAACACACGAATCTCCGTAGCCGCTGCCGAGGTACGAGGCTGCGATGCGGGCTGCAGGACCGCCAGAGGGGGCCGCTACGCAGCCCATCGCAGCCTCGTGCCTCGGCAGCGGCTACAGCCACCCATCAGACCGATTGCAGAAACCCACCGCTCGGCCGATAACACACGTATAGCACTTAGCCTTCATCCTCACTTGTCAGCCCGTGCCGCATGATGCAACCTTGCCGCAAGCAACAGTAAAGAGGGCACGAGCCCAGCACCGTGCGTATTTTTCCAAGCGAGTTTCCCCATGAAAAGCCAACCCGATGTCGCCCGAACGGCGGCCGAGGTAGTGACGCAATTACCGGTGCCTTCGCGCCTCGGTATGCTGCGTTTCGAACGGCTTAATGAGGCAAGCTGGGCCCTGCTGTACCTCGATCCCAATTGCGAACGTCAGTTCGGCCTGCCAGCGGTAGAGCTGTGTGCCCTGATCGGCTCGCCCTACGCCAGCCTGATGGAACCCCAGGCCCGCTATCAGTTGCATGATGCGATCCAGCAGCAACTGAGCGTCAGCCCCCATTACCTGGTGCGCTACACCTTGCACACCCATGACGGCCCCCTGAGCCTGCTGGAGCTGGGTGAAGCCTACAAACAACACAACCGTCACCTGCTACGCGGCTACCTGATGGTGGTTGACGGCCTGTTCAGCGCAACGGCCCCAGCAGCACCCGCAGCCGATCTGGAAAACCAGAACAGTCGCCTGCAAATCGCCCTGGAGCTCAACCAGCGTGCGCAACAGGAACAATTGCTGCATCTGGAACGTGTACGCGGACAACAGGAACTGATCCTGCTGCTGACCCGTCAGCGCTACAGCACCAACAATTCGCTGCAAGAAGCCGCCGAGCTGATCACCCGCAGCGCCTGCGACATCTATCAGATCGACTGCGCCAGCATCTGGAACCTGGAAGATCAGCGCCTGGTACCGATTTCCGCCTACCAGCGCGCCGAGCAGCAACACTATTTGCCAGAGACTATTGATGCCAGCAACTTCCCGGATTACCTGGAAGCCCTGCACACCAGCCGTGCCATCGACGCCACCAACGCCCTGCGCGACCCTCGCACCCGGGAAATGGCCGAAAGTTTACGGGCCAATAATGTCCATGCCATGCTCGACGCCAGCATCCGCGTCGATGGCCAGGTGGTCGGCGTGCTGTGCCTGGAGCAACGGGACAATGCCCGCGCCTGGCAGTCCGATGAAATCGCCTTTGCCGGCGAGCTGGCCGACCAGTTCGCCCAGGTCATCAACAACCACAACCGCCGTACCGCAACCAGTGCCCTGCACTTGTTCCAACGGGCGGTGGAACAAAGCGCCAACGCCTTTCTGCTGGTCAATTGCGACGGCGTGGTGGAATACGTCAACCCCAGCTTTACCGCGATCACCCAGTACAGCACCGAAGAAGTCCACGGTCACAAACTGTCGGAACTGCCGGCCCTGGAGAATCTCAGCGAGCTGCTGTTCGACGCCCCGTCGAGCCTGGCCAAGAGCAACAGCTGGCAGGGCGAATTCAAGAGCCGCCGCAAAAACCTCGAGCCCTATTGGGGCCAGTTGTCGATCTCCAAGGTCTATGGCGACAACCGCGAGTTGACCCACTACATCGGTATCTACGAAGACATCACCCAGACCAAGCTGGCCCAGCAACGCATCGAACGCCTGGCCTACACCGACAACCTGACCAACCTGGGCAACCGTCCCGCGTTCATCCGCAACCTCGATGAGCGTTTTGCCCGGGACAGCGATACCCCTATCAGCCTGCTGCTGGTGGACATCGACAACTTCAAGCGGATCAACGACAGCCTCGGCCACCAGACTGGCGACAAGCTGCTGATCAGCCTGGCCCGACGCTTGCGTAACAGCCTGAGCAGCAGTGGCAGCCTGGCGCGCTTTGCCAGTAACGAGTTCGCGGTATTGCTGGACGACACCGACCTGGAGACCGGCCAACAAGTCGCCAGCCAGTTGCTGATGACCCTCGACAAGCCGATGTTCGTCGATAACCAACTGATCAGTGTTACCGGCTCCGTAGGCTTGGCCTGCGCGCCACTGCACGGCCGCGACCCGCAAACCCTGATGCGCAACGCAGGTCTGGCGCTGCACAAGGCCAAGGCCAACGGCAAACATCAGGTCCAGGTGTTCACCGAAACGCTGAACGCCGAGGCCAGCTATAAACTGTTCGTTGAAAATAACCTGCGCCGCGCCCTGACCCAGAACGAACTGGATGTGTTCTACCAGCCCAAGCTGTGCCTGCGCAGTGGCCGATTACTGGGTATGGAGGCGCTGTTGCGCTGGAATCACCCGGAAAAAGGCATGATCCGTCCGGACCAGTTCATCAGCGTGGCCGAAGAAACCGGGCTGATCATCCCCATCGGCAAGTGGATCGCCCGGCAGGCGTGCCGCATGAGCAAACAGCTGAGCGCCGCCGGCATGGGCAACCTGCAAGTGGCGATCAACCTGTCGCCCAAGCAGTTCTCCGACCCGGACTTGGTAGCTTCGATTGCCGCGATCCTCAAGGAAGAACAACTGCCGGCCAACCTGCTGGAGCTGGAGCTGACCGAAGGCCTGCTGCTGGAAGCGACCGAAGACACGCGCCTGCAACTGGATCAACTGAAGAGTTTCGGCCTGACCCTGGCCATGGACGACTTCGGCACCGGTTACTCATCGCTCAGCTACTTGAAAAAATTCCCCATCGACATCATCAAGATCGATCGCAGCTTTATCCACGAGATCCCGGACAACCAGGACGACATGGAAATCACCTCGGCGGTGATCGCCATGGCCCACAACCTCAAGCTCAAAGTGGTCGCCGAGGGCATCGAGACCGCCGAGCAACTGGCGTTTTTACGCCGGCATCGCTGTGACGTCGGCCAGGGCTACCTGTTCGACCGCCCCATTCCGGGCTCCGAACTGCTTGAGAAGCTTAAACGCTACCCGCGCGGGCCAATCGCCTGACATCGCTGTAACACTCGGGCACACTGGCTGTCTGAATTCTTACCGATAACTAATCTGACTGAGAGGACTGATCATGGTCTTGCGCTCGGAAATTCTGGTGAACAAAAACGTGCTTCCTACTGCAGAACAAGCTTTGCCTGGCCGTGAAACTCCGATGACCTTGCCGGAAACACACTTCGTCAATGGCAACCCGCTGCTGGGCCCTTTCCTCGACGACGTAGGGTTCGCAATCTTTGGCCTGGGTTGTTTCTGGGGCGCGGAGCGCAAATTCTGGCAGCGCGATGGCGTAGTCAGCACGGTGGTGGGTTATGCCGGCGGCTACACACCGAACCCGACTTATGAAGAAGTCTGCTCGGGCCTCACCGGCCACAGCGAAGTGGTGCTGGTTGTCTACGACCAGGCCAGGATCAAGTACGAAGACCTGCTGAAAATGTTCTGGGAACTGCACAACCCGACTCAGGGCATGCGCCAGGGCAATGACATTGGCAGCCAGTATCGTTCAGTGATCTATGCCACAACGCCAGAGCAGTTGGCGGCGGCGCAAGCCAGTGCACAAGCCTATCAGGAAGAACTGACCAAGGCCGGCCTGGGCAGCATCACCACGGAAATCGAAGAGGCCCCGACGGTTTACTTCGCCGAGGCGTATCACCAGCAATACCTGGCGAAGAATCCGCAGGGGTATTGCGGGATTGGCGGGACAGGCGTGACCTGCCCGATCTGACCTGTAGCCGTTGCCGAGGTACGAGGCAGTGATGGGCTGCGCAGCATCCCCCGAGGGCGGTCCTGCGGACACGCATCGCAGCCTCGTACGCTCTGCAGCGGCTACAACCTCACACTACTCAGCGATCAACCAATCCATCTGCCACCCACCTTGGGTCTGGCCAAGCTGCTTGGACAACCACGGCAGCAGTTCACGCAACTCCTCCTCAAGCCCCCACGGCGGATTGGCAATCGCCAGGCCCGAGCCATTCAGGCTGTTGGGCGTATCCAACGGATGCACCAGTAATTCCACCCGCAACAACTTCGGCGCACCGGTGCCGGCCAGGTCCTGGTAGAAGCGGCGCAGCATGCGCTGGTCCTTGACCGGGTACCAGATTGCAGCCACCGTCTGGCGCATACGACTGATGGCTTCCTTGAGGGACGCGGCGCAGCGCTGCATCTCGTCGAGTTTTTCGAACGGCGGATCAATCAGCATCAACGCGCGCTTTTCCGGCACCGGCAGCAACGCCCTTGGCACGTGCCAACCTTCGCCCAGATGCACTTTTACCCGACGGTCGCCCTTCATGTTGTCCTTGAGCAGCACACCGTCTTCCGGGTGCTTCTCGTTCAGCAACACACGGTCCTGGGGACGGGTCAGACGTCGTGCCCACTCAGGCGAGCCCGGGTAGTAACGCAATTGGCCATCCGGATTCATCTCGTGCAGCACGCGCATGTAATCAGCCGTCAGCGGCGGCAGGTCGGTTTGCCCCCACAACCGGGCGATGCCTTCCAGGTACTCACCGGTGCGGTTCGCCTGGTCACCCTGGAGGTCATATAGACCAATCCCGGCGTGAGTGTCGAGATAGGCAAACGGCTGCTCCTTGCGCGACATCAAGGCGATGAGACGGGTCAAGGTCAGGTGTTTGAAGACATCGGCATGGTTGCCGGCGTGAAAGGCGTGACGATAATTCATGATTGCTCCTGCGCAGGAGGCGAAGTTTACCTTTTACACAGGCAAAGGTGCAGGGCCGTGGTCAGAAGGCTTGCCCAGCTCTGAGGTCAGGTAGGCCGCCAGCGCCTGATGGCCTTCATTGGGCCCGCGCGCAAAGTAGGCGACCTTGTGCCTCAAGGTCGTAAGTGCAAAGGCAGCGTGCAGATCCGAGCGTTGCTCCTCCAACCATTGCAGCAGGTTGTCGACAAGCGTGACCGTCGACCGCTCCTCCAGACATTTGAGAACCGGTGCCGGCACCTTCCACCATGGGCTGTTACGCGCGACCCCGACCACGGCTCCAGCCACCTCATGAGACTGGCCATTGATCCAGTAGCGCCGAAACACAGGGATGACTTCCCCCGCCCGAGCCCCGAGCGCCTGCAGGACAGGCAGCAGATAGGCCCCATCCCAGAAACGGAAAAACACCGCTTGCCCCTCGGGCAGGAGGACTTTGGTCAGGCCGCGCAAATGCTCGACAACTGTTTGCAAAGGACAGGTCGAGACCGCCAGCCATCCCCAGTCGCAGGCCTCACATTCATCCACCCAATCGAGAAAGGCGCTATCGACGGCCACTACGGCGACATAAGGCATCACCTCTTGCCAGCCCGCATACTCGCTGCCGGCCCAGATGGGGCTGGGCGCTCCTCCACCGGCCTGGCGCCAGGCCGCTATGGCCCCGCAATCGCTGGTACTGCCCAGCACTGCGAACAACTGCTCGTCGAGCTGCAAAGGCTCGCGTTCAAGCCACTCACGCAGGCCAGTCATCGTGAACCTCCGGTCAACAGCGACCCACGGTGCTGCACGTTGTTGCACACGCCCTCTTTGCAACGCTCGCATTCTTCACAGAAGGGAGCGCTGCGCTTGAGGCTGAAAATTTGCGCCACGCTCAACGGCACCCGCCGTGTTTCCGGTCCCGCAGACAGTGAAGTCGAACCCGCCTTGGGCGCACCGCCAATCTGAATAGGCGTGCTGCAAAAAATCCCCGCTCCAGAGATGTTGATCCACTGCCCACCCGCCTGCAGGGTCACGCTGACGCCGGCCTCCACGACCACCTGCTGCCCGGCGCTGAAGCTGACCTGCTGGCCCGCGTGCAAAGAATGGTTGCCATGGATGATGTATTGCTCCTCGCCTCCCACTTCCACCCGACGCAGGTTGCCCACTTGCAGGCGCTGATCGTGCAGCACGTGTTGGGTCCAGTCGCGCTGGGCCCGCAGGTAGATTTCCTCGGCGTCCTTGCGGTCCTCAATGCGCAGTTCGTTATAGCCTCCACCGCCGGGACTGCTCTGGCTGCGCAAGATGCTGCGGGTTTTGTCTGCAGGCAGGTCAAGAGGCACCGGCGTCACCGCGTTGGCCAGGCAGCCGACCACCACGGGAAGGTCGGCATCGCCGTTGACGAAACCTACCAACACCTCCATGCCGACACGCGGGATCATGGCCGCGCCATAGTGTTCGTGGGCCCAACCACTGGTAACACGCAACCAGCAACTGGAGTGCTCGTTGTATTCCCCAAAGCGATCCCAGGCCAACTGCACCTTGACTCGCCCGAACTCGTCGCAATGGATTTCACTGTCCACGGGCCCGGTAACCACTGCGTTCTGATACCCACAAATCAGCGGACGAGGTGCTGGTAAAGGCGCTCGAAACACTACGTCCCAGGGTGTCGCAACGAAATGGTTGCGATAACCCTGGCGAAAACCCTCATCGCCCGTTTCGGTAACAGCCTCCTCCAGCACCTGAGGTTGCTTGCCTTCGTGGATCACCTGGGTCACCAGCCACAAGTTATTCCACTCCTCGCGTGGATGCCCTGCCAGCGTGAGGAATTGGCCGCTGACCAGCGTCGGCTGATCACTGCTGCCGTGGGCCTGCCGGTAGTCGCTGCGATGGCGCTCCAAGGCGCGTTGTGCCAGGTGCTTGCCGTGAGGGCGATCCGTGAAGTGGCCGGGGTATTCATGCCCTTCCAGGGACGGCAACTGCTCGCCAAGGACTGCACTTTCCAATTGCAGGGCTGGTTTGCGGAAATCGTAATCCCGCAGGCTCACCCCGGTAGTACGAGTCTCCAGGCGCACCGTAAAACGCTTGATCACCGGCGTCTCGGCGACCATTCCGGAGCCGGGCGCATATTCGGTGGGTTGATCAGCCCGAACGAACACCGCCTGGTCATCGCCAAACACCAGCCGATGGCCGTCTGTGCTGTGTTGGAAGTGGTAGTGAATACCCAGCTCGGCACTCAACCGCTGGATAAACGCCAAGTCGGTTTCATCGAACTGTACGCAGTACTCACGCTTGGGGTACTCGCTGCCCAGTCGGAACTCGAAGGCATCACCCTGGATCCCCTGCCCCTCCAGCACCTGGGCGATGATCTGCGGGATGCTCTTGTGCTGGAAAATACGCTGATGGCTGCTGTGTTGCAGATACGCCAACTGCGGCACCAGGCTGATCTGATAACGGGTCAAACGCCTACCGGAATCGCCCTGGGCGACCCGATAAACCTGGCCATGAACCCCATGACCTTGAGCATCAAACCCTAGGAATGCCTGGCGGTGAAGCAAGCTTTCCAGATCCAGGTCAGGTTGCTCGCTGACCAGTTCCAGGTCAAAACGGTAAGGCTGGCTGATGGCCTCGTTGCCACTGAACTCAAGAACCTTGAGCTCACTGGGCACACCCTCGAGGGTCAGGGTGAAAGCGCTTTGATTGGCAGGAGCGAACATCCGGTGTTTCTCTGCAAGTGGTGGGCGACCGATTCTGCACCAGCGCGTTATCGAGCTGAACGCGATGCAGGCAAATCAGTAAATCCCTACGCGATAGAGCCGTTAATCCTCCAACACCCAGCGTCGAACCCATGCCAGCGCCGCGTTAGCGTAACCATCATCAATCCCGCCACGACAATTTTTCTCAATCAATCGGACGTTGATCGCAACTGAATCGTCGCGCAAAAAAAATGGCCCGCCATCCAAAGGATGCGGGCCATTTTCAGTTCAACGGGCCATCAAGGCCCCGCTGATTACTTGTTGAGGTTGTAGTCTTTCTCGGCCGCATCAAAGCGCTCGACCATACCAGCAGTCGGGGCGCCCAGCTTGCTCACGAAGTAGATCGCCAGGCTGGCAAAGATAAAGCCCGGGATGATTTCGTACAGACCCAACAGGCTGAAGTGTTTCCAGACGATCACAGTGATCGCGCCGACCAGGATGCCGGCCAGCGCACCGTTACGGGTCATGCCTTTCCACATGACCGAGATCAGTACCACAGGACCGAAGGCGGCACCGAAACCGGCCCAGGCGTAACTCACCAGACCCAGTACGCGGTTTTCCGGGTTGGCAGCCATGGCGATGGCGATCAGGGCCACTACCAGCACCATGGCACGACCGACCCACACCAGCTCAAGCTGGGAGGCGCCTTTGCGCAGGAACGCTTTGTAGAAGTCTTCGGTCAGGGCACTGGAGCACACCAGCAACTGGCAGCTCAGGGTACTCATCACGGCAGCCAGAATGGCCGACAACAACACGCCGGCAATCCACGGGTTGAAAAGGATCTTCGCCAGTTCGATGAACACCCGCTCAGGGTTCTCAGTCACCGGCCCCGCCACTTCCGGATGCGCCGAGAAGTAAGCAATACCGAAGAAGCCCACCGCCACGGTGCCCGCCAGGCACAGGATCATCCAGGTCATGGAAATGCGACGAGCCTTGGCAATCGACTTAACCGAATCCGCCGCCATGAAACGCGCGAGGATGTGCGGCTGGCCAAAGTAGCCCAGGCCCCAGCCCATCAGCGAAATGACGCCAATAAAGGTGGTGTTTTTCAGCATGTCGAAGTTGGTTGGATCTTTCGCCTCGATGGCCAGGAAAGTGGTATCGACACCACCGGTGGCCAGCAACACGATGATCGGCGTGAGAATCAACGCGAAAATCATCAGCGTGGCCTGCACCGTGTCAGTCCAGCTGACTGCCAGGAAGCCACCAATGAAGGTATAAGCGATGGTCGCCGCCGCACCGGCCCACAGCGCCGTCTCGTAGGGCATGCCAAAAGTGCTTTCGAACAGTCGGGCACCGGCCACGATGCCGGAGGCACAGTAAATGGTGAAGAACACCAGGATCACCACTGCCGAGATAATCCGCAGCAGGCCGCTTTTGTCTTCAAAACGGCTGGAGAAGTAATCCGGTAGGGTCAGGGCGTCGCCGTTGTGCTCGGTCTGCACCCGCAGGCGGCCGGCCACGAACAGCCAATTAAGGTAAGCACCGACGATCAGGCCGATGGCGATCCAGCTTTCCGAAAGGCCAGACATGTAGATCGCGCCGGGCAGGCCCATCAACAACCAACCGCTCATGTCCGAGGCGCCGGCCGAGAGCGCGGTCACCACGCTGCCGAGGCTGCGACCGCCGAGAATGTAATCAGAGAGGTTATTGGTGGAGCGATAGGCCATAAGGCCGATCAGCACCATTGCCGCGATGTAGATCACAAACGTGATCAGGGTGGGATTGCTTACGCTCATTGAGTTACGCCCTGGCTTTGTTTTTATGTAGCACCGGTCTGTCAGTCCGCCCACAAAAGAGTAGCTTGTAGACGAAGCTGAGTGCCGCGCATTTATGACTGACGTTTCCCCAGGAAAGCCATCAGCCGATGAACCGAATCTTGGAGGCGGTTGCACCTTGGTCCGCGAATGCTATTCAACAAAGCAAATAAGGTGCAACCAGTTTCTCGAGTTTAAGTTGCACCCAGGTATGTTTTTCGCAAAACAACCCGTTTTTGCTCCTTTTCGGAGCAAAAACAGCAAAACTAAGAAGTAAATGCGTCAACACGAAGCCGAATCGGTCGAGATGAAAAATTTTCCTGATGAGCTGTGTTCTTTTCCGGCAAAAAAAGGGTTGCACCCGGTTGCACCTCTTTAGCCGCGAAGCTAATCTTGCCGCCAGCTGATGCCACGCAGTCGTGGCACCCATGAGGATAAAAATATGGCTACGACCACCCTTGGGGTCAAACTCGATGACCCGACCCGCGAACGCCTCAAGGCCGCCGCGACCTCCATTGATCGCACGCCGCACTGGCTGATCAAGCAGGCAATTTTCAATTACCTGGAGAAACTCGAGGGTGGTGCAACCCTGAACGAGCTCAACGGTTCGGGCAGCAAGGACGCGGAAGATGCCGGCGAGGTACAGAGCGACCACGCCCACCAGTGCTTCCTGGAGTTCGCCGAGAGCATCCTCCCGCAATCAGTCCTGCGCGCCTCAATCACCGCGGCTTACCGTCGCCCTGAGCCGGAAGTGGTGCCGATGCTGATCGAGCTGGCGCGCCTGCCGGCACCGATGTGCGACGCCACCAACAAGCTGGCCGCCTCGATCGCCGAAAAACTGCGCAACCAGAAGAGCGCCGGCGGCCGTGCCGGTATCGTTCAGGGCCTGCTGCAAGAGTTTTCCCTGTCGTCCCAGGAAGGCGTGGCACTGATGTGCCTGGCCGAAGCGCTGCTGCGTATCCCGGATAAAGGCACCCGTGATGCACTGATCCGCGACAAGATCAGCACCGGAAACTGGCAGCCGCATTTGGGCAACAGCCCGTCGCTGTTCGTCAACGCCGCCACCTGGGGCTTGCTGCTGACCGGCAAACTGGTCGCGACCCACAACGAAGCCGGCCTGACTTCGTCCCTGAGCCGCATCATCGGCAAAAGCGGCGAGCCGATGATCCGCAAGGGCGTCGACATGGCCATGCGCCTGATGGGCGAGCAATTCGTCACCGGCGAAACCATCGCCGAGGCCCTGGCCAATGCGAGCAAGTTCGAAGCCAAGGGATTCCGCTACTCCTACGACATGCTCGGTGAAGCAGCCCTCACCGAACACGATGCCCAGAAGTACCTGGCCTCGTACGAGCAAGCTATCCACTCGATCGGCAAGGCCTCTCACGGTCGCGGCATTTACGAAGGCCCGGGCATTTCCATCAAGCTCTCGGCCCTGCATCCGCGCTACAGCCGCGCCCAGTACGAGCGCGTAATGGATGAGCTGTACCCGCGCCTGCTGTCCCTGACGCTGCTGGCCAAGCAATACGACATCGGCCTGAACATCGACGCCGAAGAAGCCGACCGCCTGGAACTGTCGCTGGATCTGCTGGAGCGCCTGTGCTTCGAGCCGCAACTGACCGGCTGGAACGGCATCGGGTTTGTGATCCAGGCCTACCAGAAGCGCTGCCCGTATGTGATCGACTACGTGATCGACCTGGCTCGTCGCAGCCGTCATCGCCTGATGATCCGCCTGGTGAAAGGCGCGTACTGGGACAGCGAAATCAAACGCGCTCAAGTCGAAGGCCTGGAAGGCTATCCGGTCTATACCCGCAAGGTGTACACCGACGTTTCCTACATTGCCTGCGCACGCAAACTGCTGGCAGTGCCGGAAGTTATCTACCCGCAGTTCGCCACGCATAACGCCCATACCCTGTCGGCGATCTACCACATTGCCGGTCAGAACTATTACCCCGGCCAGTACGAGTTCCAATGCCTGCACGGCATGGGTGAACCGCTGTACGAACAAGTCGTCGGCAAGGTTTCCGAAGGCAAGCTGAACCGTCCGTGCCGCGTGTATGCACCGGTGGGCACCCACGAAACACTGCTGGCTTATCTGGTTCGTCGCCTGCTGGAAAACGGCGCCAACACCTCGTTCGTCAACCGCATCGCCGACCAATCCATCTCGATCCAGGAGCTGGTGGCCGATCCAGTGGCCAGCATCGAGCAGATGGCGACGCTGGAAGGCGGCTTCGGCCTGCCACACCCGCGTATCCCGCTGCCTCGCGATTTGTACGGCAGCGAGCGCGCCAACTCTGCCGGTATCGACCTGGCCAACGAACACCGTCTGGCGTCGCTGTCCTGCGCCCTGCTGGCCACCGCTCACAACAACTGGAAAGCCGCGCCGATGCTCGGCTGCCCGTCGAGCAATGAAGCCGCTGCGCCGGTGTTGAACCCGTCCGATAATCGTGACGTGGTCGGCCATGTCCAGGAAGCCACCCTTGAAGACGTCGATAACGCCATCCAGTGCGCCCTGAGCGCCGCACCGATCTGGCAGGCCACCCCGCCTGCCGAGCGCGCCGCGATCCTGGAACGTGCCGCCGACTTGATGGAGGGCGAGATCCAGCCACTGATGGGCCTGCTGGCCCGTGAAGCCGGCAAGACCTTCGCCAACGCCATTGCTGAAGTACGTGAGGCCGTGGACTTCCTGCGCTACTACGCGGTGCAAGCTCGCAACGATTTCACCAACGACGCCCACCGCCCACTGGGTCCGGTGGTGTGCATCAGCCCGTGGAACTTCCCGCTGGCGATTTTCAGTGGTCAAGTCGCCGCTGCGCTGGCGGCCGGTAACCCGGTACTGGCCAAGCCGGCCGAGCAGACTCCACTGGTCGCCGCCCAGGCCGTGCGCCTGCTGCTGGAAGCTGGCATTCCGGCAGGCGTGCTGCAACTGCTACCGGGCCAGGGCGAAAGCGTCGGCGCCCGCCTGGTGGGTGATGATCGCGTCAAAGGTGTGATGTTCACCGGTTCCACCGAAGTTGCCCGCTTGCTGCAACGCAATGTCGCGGGGCGTCTAGATGCCCAAGGTCGCCCAATTCCGCTGATCGCCGAAACCGGTGGCCAGAACGCGATGATCGTCGACTCCTCGGCGCTGACCGAACAGGTTGTGATCGACGTCGTTTCTTCAGCTTTCGACAGTGCTGGCCAGCGTTGCTCGGCCCTGCGCGTATTGTGCTTGCAGGAAGATTCGGCAGATCGCGTGATCGAAATGCTCAAAGGCGCCATGGCGCAATGCCGTCTCGGCAACCCTGAGCGCCTGTCGGTGGACATCGGCCCGGTGATCGACGCCGAAGCCAAGGCTGGCATCGAGAAACACATCCAGGCCATGCGCGATAAAGGCCGCGACGTGTACCAGGTCGCCATTGCTGATGGCGAAGAGGTCAAGCGCGGCACTTTCGTGATGCCAACCCTGATCGAACTGGAAAGCTTCGACGAACTGCAACGCGAGATCTTCGGCCCGGTTCTGCACGTAGTGCGCTACAAGCGCAAAGAGATCGACCAGCTCATCGGCCAGATCAATGCTTCCGGCTACGGCCTGACCCTGGGCGTACACACCCGTATCGACGAGACCATCGCCAAGGTGATCGACAACGTCCATGCCGGTAACGTCTACGTCAACCGTAACATCGTGGGGGCCGTGGTCGGCGTACAGCCATTCGGCGGCGAAGGCTTGTCGGGGACCGGCCCGAAAGCCGGTGGCCCGCTGTACCTGTACCGCTTGCTGTCGACTCGTCCTACCGATGCGATCGAGCAATCCTTCGTTCGTGGTGACGCATTGACCGCACCGGATGTACGCCTGCGAGATGCCATGAGCAAGCCACTGACCGCCCTTCAAGCCTGGGCCGACAGCAGCAAACTCAGCGACTTGAGCGCACTGTGCGTGCAGTTCGCCGCGCAGTCCCAAAGCGGTATCACCCGTCAGCTGGCTGGCCCGACCGGCGAGCGTAACAGCTACGCCATCCTGCCCCGCGAGCACGTGCTGTGCCTGGCGGACGTAGAAGGCGACCTGCTGGCCCAACTGGCAGCGGTACTGGCCGTGGGCAGTTCAGCGGTATGGCCGGAATCTGAATTGACTAAGGCACTGTTCACACGCCTGCCGAAGGATGCTCAGGCGAAGATCAAGCGCGTTGCCGACTGGACCAAGGACGAGGTGATCTTCGACGCGGTCCTGCATCACGGTGATTCCGATCAACTGCGCGCTGTCTGCCAGCAAGTGGCCCAGCGTGGCGGGGCGATTGTCGGGGTGCATGGCTTGTCCCAAGGCGAAACCGGGATTGCCCTGGAACGCCTGGTGATCGAGCGGGCATTGAGCGTCAACACCGCTGCTGCGGGCGGTAACGCCAGCTTGATGACCATCGGCTAAACCCACTACACCGGTGTCATGAGGCATCTGTTGTGGCGAGCGGGCTTGCCCGCGTTGGAGTGCGAAGCACTCCCAAAACCAGTCACCGAGACTTATCTGAAAGAACTCGGTGACTTTACTGGGGCTGCTACGCAGCCCAACGCGGGCAAGCCCGCTCGCCACAATAACTTGCGCTCAACACTACCTCGTTTTGCCCTTCCATCACCCAGATCAATCTTGCTATCCAGCCTCTATTCCCGCACTTAGACTCAGGCGTATTCCCACACAGGTAAGCCGCCATGTCCGAGACGCTGCTCAGTTCCCGCAATCTGGCTTTCGAGCTGTATGAAGTCCTCGATGCCGAGGGCCTGACCCAGCGTGAGCGGTTTGCCGAACACAACCGCGAAACCTTCGACGCCGCCATCAGCACCGCCCGCAGCATCGCCGAAAAGTTCTTCGCCCCGCACAACCGCAAGGGTGACGAGAACGAGCCGCGCTACGAGAACGGTCAGGCGATTCTGATTCCGGAAGTGAAACCGGCCGTCGATGCCTTCCTCGAAGCCGGCTTTCTCAACGCCGCCCGCAGCTTCGAAGCCGGTGGCATGCAGTTGCCGACCCTGCTGTCCCAAGCCTGCTTCGCCCACTTCCAGTCGGCCAACGCCGCCTCCACGTCCTACCCGTTTCTGACCATGGGCGCCGCCAACCTGATCGAAAGCTTCGGCACTGAGGCACAAAAACAGCGCTTCCTGCAGCCAATGATCGAAGGCCGCTTCTTCGGCACCATGGCCTTGACCGAACCCCATGCCGGTTCTTCCCTGTCGGATATTCGTACCCGCGCAGAGCCGGCGGCTGACGGCACCTATCGCCTCAAGGGCAACAAGATCTTCATCTCAGGCGGCGATCACCCGCTGTCGGAAAATATCGTGCACATGGTGCTGGCCAAGCTGCCGGATGCGCCTGCCGGGGTGAAGGGCATTTCGCTGTTTATCGTGCCCAAGTTCCTGGTCAATGACGACGGCAGCCTGGGCAAGCGCAACGACGTGTTGCTGGCCGGGTTGTTCCACAAGATGGGCTGGCGCGGTACGACCTCCACGGCGTTGAATTTCGGCGATAACGATGACTGTGTCGGCTATCTGGTAGGCAAACCTCACCAGGGCCTGAGCTGCATGTTCCAGATGATGAACGAGGCGCGGATCGGTGTCGGCATGGGCGCGGTGATGCTTGGTTACGCCGGCTACCTCTACTCGCTGGAGTACGCCCGGGAACGCCCCCAAGGGCGGCTGCCCGACAGCAAGGACCCGAACACCGCGCCGGTATCAATCATCCAGCATGCCGATATCAAGCGCATGCTGCTGACCCAGAAAGCTTATGTGGAGGGCTCGTTCGACCTGGGCCTGTACGCGGCCCGCCTGTTCGACGACACCACAACGCTTGAGACCGAGGCCGAACGCAAACAGGCTCATGAACTGCTTGACCTGTTGACCCCCATCGTCAAGTCCTGGCCATCGGAGTTCTGCCTGAAGGCCAACGAACTGGCCATCCAGATTCTCGGTGGCCACGGCTACACCCGGGAATACCCGGTAGAGCAGTATTACCGCGACAACCGCCTGAACCCGATCCACGAAGGTACCCACGGCATCCAGTCGCTGGATTTGCTGGGCCGCAAACTGGCGCAGAACGGCGGCGCGGGCTTGAAGCAATTGATTCGGCTGATCGCCCAGACCGGTGCGCGAGCGCAGGAATATCCATCACTCACGGCACTGCGTGAACCGCTGGAAGCATTGGTCGCACGCCTGCAAAGCGTCACCCTGGGCCTGTTGACCGATCTCGCCCAAGGCAAGGTCAACAGCAGCCTGGCGAACTCAGCGCTGTACCTCAAAGTGTTTGGGCACACGGTGATTGGCTGGCGCTGGTTGGAACAGGCGATTCGCGCCGAGGAAGGGCTGGCCAAGGGCAATGCTGGCGATGTCGCCTTCTATAAAGGCAAGCTGCAAGCCGCCCGGTATTTCCTCACGTGGGAAATACCAGGCTGCCATCATGAACTGGCGATTCTTGAGGCACGGGACGATACGTGCCTGGGCATGCAGGATGCGTGGTTCTAGTCAGGGCTGACCGATTGCCTTGGAAATCACCTCGACCGTGGCGCTGACTTGCTCTTGGTAACGGTCGAGTTCCTGCTGGTGGCGCTGCTGCATTTCGATCTGTTCGGCACACAGGTTCAGCGCCGCCAGTACCAGCAGCTTGTCACCGATCAACGTCGGATACTTTTTCTTGGTGATGGCCAGGGACGCCTTCAACATGGTCACGGCGCTCATCAGGGTAGTGTCTTCCCCCACCGGTGCCTTGATCGAGTAATCCTCACCGAGAATCGAAACGACCTTTACCCCCTCGGTGCCTTGACTCATGCGCTGACAGGACCGGCGCTCACACGCTCAACCAACGCCTGAATACGCGCTGCGGTAGCGCCCTGCTTTTCTTCCTGCTCCATCAGGTTCAGTTGCAGGCTGTCGTTTTCATCCTTGGCGCGGGCCAGTTCTGCCTTGAGGGATTCGTTGGTGCCCAGCAGGTCTTGGTTCTGCTGTACCAGGTCGCTGACCAGTTGTTCCAATTGGCTGAGGGATGCTTCTAACATTTTGATTTCTCGGGCATTTTCAAAGGGCGGTGACGATAAAGAAAATTCACCTCGGATGCCAGGGTTATCCTGGCGCGCGGCCTTGATTTTACAGGGCAGGCTGCACTTTAGAGCCTTAGTGACTGCTTTTATGCCATCTGGTTCCTGACGCTGTCCTGATTCACGCCAACTGCGACAAAAGAGCGCACCCCCTCAAGACTTTAGTCGCATGACCGATAGGTCATGGGACAACCCGTCTCAAAGCCGCACGGATCGCGCTTCTCCCAGGATGACAGCATGTCTCTTCGTAATATGAATATCGCGCCACGGGCATTCCTCGGCTTCGCGCTGATTGGCGCCCTGATGTTGTTTCTCGGTGTGTTCGCCCTGAACCAGATGAGCAAGATCCGCGCAGCCACTGAAGACATCACCCTGAGCAGCGTGCCCAGCATCCGCGCCCTGGACGAGTTCACTCAATTGACCTTGCGCCTGCGTGTTCTGTCCTACCGCTTGCTGACCAATCGCGAGCCAGACGTACAGCAAAAAACCCTGGAAGCCTTCGACGTGCGCAATCAGCAGATCCGCACCGCCCAGGGCGTCTACGAAAAACTGATCGAAACCAGCGAAGAGCGTGCGGCCTACGACGAGTATGTGCGCCTGTTGGGTCAATACCATCAGATCGAAGAGCGCATGAAGAGCCTGTCCCGGACCAATCAGGTGGAAGAGTTGCGCGCATTGCTCAACACCGAGCTGCTGAACAACTCCGAGCAGGTCAATGCGGTGCTGAATCGCTTGCTGGACATCAATAATAAGATGGCCACACAAACCAACCAGCAAGCGGCCGACCAATACGATTCGGCCTTTAGCCTGGTGGTCATCCTGCTGCTGATCGCCACCGCGCTGACGGTACTGTTCGCCTGGTTGCTGACCCGCAGCATCACCCAACCGATTGCCCAGGCCCTGAGCGCCGCTGAAGACATTGCCGAAGGCAACCTGACTCGCCCGATCAAGGTCGAGGGTGAAGACGAAGCCGGTCGCCTGCTGCTGGCGATGGCAAAGATGCAGGAAAAGCTGCGGGACACCTTGCAGCGTATTTCCGGCTCCGCCACCCAGTTGGCCTCGGCCGCTGAAGAACTGAACGCCGTCACCGACGAAAGTGCCCGTGGCCTGACCCGGCAAAACAACGAAATCGAACAAGCCGCCACCGCCGTCAACGAGATGACCAGCGCCGTCGAAGAAGTCGCGCGCAATGCGGTGAGCACCTCCGAAGCCTCGAAAAACGCCACCGCCTCTGCCGGTGATGGCCGTGACTTGGTACAGGAAACCGTCGGCGCGATCGAACGCATGAGCAGCGACGTGCAGGCCACCGCCACCTTGATCGGCAACCTGGCGGAAGAGTCCCGGGACATCGGCAAGGTGCTGGACGTGATTCGCGGCCTGGCTGACCAGACCAACTTGCTGGCACTCAACGCAGCGATTGAAGCTGCACGGGCTGGCGAAGCCGGGCGTGGTTTTGCGGTGGTGGCCGATGAAGTGCGAGCCCTGGCCCATCGTACGCAGCAGTCCACCAGCGAGATCGAGCGGATGATCGGCAGTATCCAGGCCGGCACCGAGCATGCGGTGGATTCGATGCGTAACAGCACCGAGCGTGCGGAGTCGACGCTGAATATCGCCAAGGGCGCGGGGATGTCGCTGGACACCATCAACACTGCGATTGTCGAGATCAACGAGCGCAACCTGGTGATCGCCAGTGCGGCCGAAGAACAGGCGCAAGTGGCCCGGGAAGTGGATCGCAACTTGGTGAACATTCGCGACCTGTCGGTACAGTCAGCGACCGGGGCGAGCCAGACCAGCGTGGCCAGTAATGAGCTGTCGCGATTGGCCGTGGATTTGAATGGGATGGTGGGGCGGTTCCGGCTCTGAAATGAGATCCATGTAACACCGCAGGTCTAAAAATGTGGGAGCTGGCTTGCTCGCGAATGCGGTGGATCTGCCAACCCATAAGGTGACTGACACACCGCATTCGCGAGCAAGCCCGCTCCCACCTTGGCTCTGCGCCCGCCTGCAAAAGCTTTTTGACAGCGCAGCATTTCAACAGGTTAGAATCGCTGGCACGCAGACTGCATGGTCAGTTTGCGCCCGTCTTTCCTGCTCATGGAGTACTGCCTTTGAATGCGACGACCATCAACAGCCTGTTCTTGATCGGCGCGTTGCTGGTAGGTGCGAGCATTCTGGTGAGTTCTCTTTCGTCCCGCCTGGGCATCCCGATTCTGGTGATCATCCTGGCCGTGGGCATGGCCGCCGGTGTCGATGGCGGCGGCATCATCTTCGATAACTACCCGACCGCCTACCTCGTAGGCAACCTGGCACTGGCCGTTATCCTGCTCGATGGCGGTTTGCGAACACGGGTGGCGAGTTTCCGCGTGGCACTGTGGCCAGCCTTGTCGCTGGCAACCGTGGGGGTGTTGATTACCACCGGTCTCACGGGCATGGCGGCGGCCTGGCTGTTCGACCTCAACATTATCCAGGGCCTGTTGATCGGCGCCATCGTTGGCTCCACGGACGCCGCGGCGGTGTTCTCACTCTTGGGCGGCAAGGGCCTGAACGAACGGGTCAGCGCCAGCCTGGAAATCGAATCCGGCAGCAACGACCCAATGGCGGTATTCCTCACCGTCACCCTGATCGACATGCTCGCCAGCGGCCAGACCGGCCTGCACTGGAGCCTGTTGGGCCACTTGATCCGCGAGTTCGGCATCGGCGGCTTCATCGGCCTAGGCGGCGGCTGGTTGATGCTGCAAATGGTCAACCGTATCAATCTGGCCAACGGCCTGTACCCCATCCTGGTGATTGCCGGCGGCCTGGTGGTTTTTGCCCTGACCAACGCCTTGCACGGCAGCGGCTTCCTCGCCGTGTACCTGTGCGGCCTGGTGATCGGCAACCGGCCCGTGCGCAGCCGCCACGGCATCCTGCACATGCTCGACGGCATGGCCTGGCTGGCACAGATCGGCATGTTCCTGGTGCTGGGCCTGCTGGTCACACCCCACGATTTGCTGCCTATCGCGCTACCGGCCCTGGGCCTGGCGTTGTGGATGATTCTGTTCGCACGGCCACTGTCGGTGGCGGTCGGCCTGCTGCCATTCAAGGCCTTCCACGGCCGGGAAAAAGCCTTTATCGCCTGGGTCGGTCTGCGCGGCGCGGTACCGATCATTCTTGCGGTGTTCCCGTTGATGGCCGGCCTGCCTCATGCCCAGCTGTACTTCAACCTGGCGTTCTTTATCGTGCTGGTGTCGTTGCTGGTGCAGGGCACCAGCCTGCCGTGGGTCGCCAAATTGCTGAAAGTTACGGTACCGCCGGAGCCTGCACCGATTTCCCGGGCGGCCCTGGAAGTCCATGTCACCAGTGAGTGGGAGCTGTTCGTCTACCGCCTCGGCGCAGAGAAATGGTGCATCGGCGCCGCCCTTCGCGAGCTGAAAATGCCCGAAGGCACGCGCATCGCCGCGCTGTTTCGCGGCCAACAACTGCTCCATCCGTCGGGTAGTACGGTGCTGGAAGTCGACGATTTGCTCTGTGTAATCGGCCACGAACACAACCTGCCAGCCCTCGGCAAGCTGTTCAGCCAGGCACCTCAGCGGGGCCTCGACCTGCGCTTCTTCGGTGACTTCGTTCTGGAGGGCGACGCCCAGTTGGGCGCGGTCTCGGCGCTGTACGGGCTCAAGCTCGAGGGTATCGATCCAGACATGCCATTGAGCCGCTTCATCACCCAGAAAGTCGGGGGGGCTCCCGTGGTGGGCGATCAGGTGGAGTGGAACAACACCATCTGGACCGTCGCGGTCATGGACGGGAACAAGATTGGCAAAGTCGGCGTCAGATTCCCCGAAGGAAGTCGCCCGGGTCCCGGACTCTTCCTCTAAACTGCGGGGCGATGGCGCGCCATTCGACGTCAGAACGCCCCCTTACTCCACCTTGCTCGACCGGTCTCTATGACAACCCTGCGCATTTTTCTAGCTACTGCCCTGCTGGGCCTGAGTCTCTGTGTCGGCACTGTGCAAGCGGCCGATCCGCCCAGCGCCGAGTCCGTCCAGCAAACCCTGGACAAGCTGCCCGACCGCAAACTGCCGGATGCGGACATGAAGGCCCTGCAGAGCATCCTGCAGCAGACCTTGACCTTTCTCGGCAACCAGCAGGATTACCAGCAGCGCCTGGTTGACCTCAAGCGTCAACTGGAAGACGCCCCGCGCCGGACCACGGATAACCAGCGCGAACTGACGCGCCTGAAGGCCACCAAAGTCATCCCGGTGGCCCAGCGCTACGCCAGCCTGCCGGTGCCGCAGCTTGAACAACTGCTGGTGCAGCGCAGCACCCAGCAAGGTGACCTGCAAAAGGAACTGGCCGACGCCAACAGCCTGACCATCGCCGCCCAAACCCGCCCTGAGCGTGCCCAGACCGAAATCAGCAACAGCCAGACCCGTATCCAGCAAATCAATGCCACCCTCAAGCTGGGCAAGGATAACGGTAAGGCCCTCAGCGGCGACCAGCGCAATCAGCTGAACGCCGAACTGGCGGCGCTCAATGCCTTGATCCCGCTGCGTCGCCAGGAACTGGCGGGCAACAGCCAACTGCAAGACCTGGGCAACAGCCAGCATGACCTGGCGGTGGAGAAAACCGACCGTCTGGAGCAGGAAATCCAGGACCTGCAAACCCTGATCAACCAGAAGCGTCTGGCCCAATCCCAGGAAACCGTGACCCAGCAGTCCATCGAAGCGCAGAAAACCGGCGGCAGCAGCCTGCTGGCCAGTGAAAGCTCCGATAACCTGAAGCTGTCCGACTACCTGCTCAAAAGCACTGACCGACTCAACGAGTTAACCCAGAAAAACCTGCAAACCAAGCAGCAGCTGGACAGCGTGACCCAGAGCGATTCGGCACTGGACGAACAGATCAACGTGCTCAAGGGCAGCCTGTTGCTGTCCAAGATCCTCTACAAGCAGAAGCAGTCGCTGCCGCGCCTGACGGTGGATCGCGACCTGGCGGACGATATCGCCAACATTCGCTTGTACCAGTTCGAGGTCAACCAGCAACGCGAACTGATCACCACCCCCAGCGCCTACGTCGACAATTTGCTCGCCTCCCAGCCAGCCGACCAAGTCACACCACAGCTGCGCCGGACCCTGCTGGAGCTGGCGGTCACCCGCAGCGACTTGCTCGAGCGCCTGAACCGCGAGCTGAGCGCACTGCTCAATGAATCCATCACCCTGCAATTGAACCAGAAGCAACTGCTCAGCACCGCGACCAATCTGCGGGCGACGCTCGATGAGCAGATGTTCTGGATTCCCAGTAACAAGCCGCTGGACGCCGAATGGCTGGAAAGCGTGCCTGCGCGCCTGAGCAAACAGGTCACCACCCTGCCCTGGGCCTCCAGTGTCAGCGAGCTGTACGACGGTTTGACTCAACGCCCACTGCTGTTTCTGCCTCTGCTGCTGTTGATTGGTGCCTTGCTGTGGCGACGCAGCTATCTCTACGCCCGGCTGAAAAAAATCCACCTGGACATCGGCCATTTCAAACGCGACAGCCAGTGGCATACGCCGGTGGCGATCCTGGTGAATATCCTGCTGGCGATGCCCGTAGCCCTGGGCCTTGCGCTGTGTGGCTACGCCCTGCAAATCGACGCCCGTGGGCAAAACGCCAACCTGGGCGCGGCACTGTTGCAGATTGCCCAGGCGTGGATGGTGTTCTACACCGCCTATCGGATCCTCGCGCCCGGCGGCGTGGCCGAGTTGCATTTCCGTTGGGAGAAGCCCCAGGTCGAATTCCTTCAGGGCTGGATCCGCAAGCTGGGGCTAGTGGTATTGGCGCTGGTGGCCGTGGTAGCCATTGCCGAGCATCAACCCGCAGCCTTGGCGGATGATGTGCTGGGCATCGGCGTGGTATTAGCCTGCTATGCGCTGATGGCGTGGCTGCTCAGTCGCCTGCTGCTCAACAGCCCGACCCATGAAAAAGCCTCGCTGTTTCGCAAGGCCGTCGGCCTGGTGTTCACCGCGCTGCCCATCGCCCTGTTTATCGCCGTGTGTTTTGGCTATTACTACACCGCCCTCAAGCTCAGCGACCGACTGATCAACACCCTGTACCTGCTGATGTTCTGGCTGGTGATCGAAGCCACCTTCGTCCGCGGCCTGGGCGTTGCTGCCCGGCGCCTAGCCTATTCCCGCGCCCTGGCCAAACGCCAGGCCGCCAAGGAAGCCGGTGACGGTGAAGCGGTGATCGAAGAGCCGACCCTGGACATCGAACAGGTCAACGAGCAGTCCATGCGCCTGATTCGCCTGGCGTTGCTCGGCGGGTTTATCGCGGCACTGTACTGGGTCTGGAAAGACCTGATCACCGTATTCTCCTACCTGGACAACATCACCCTCTACGAATACACCAGCGGCACCGGCGCCAACATCAGCATGGTGCCTATCAGCATCGGCGACCTGTTGGGGGCGTCGATCATCGTAGGCATCACCTTCGCACTGGCGCGTAACCTGCCCGGTCTTCTGGAAGTCCTGGTGCTGTCGAAGCTGGACCTGGCCCAGGGCAGCGCTTACGCCACGACCACGTTGCTATCTTATGTGATCGCCGGGGTAGGCTTTGTCTCCACCCTCTCCACCCTCGGCGTGAGTTGGGACAAGTTGCAATGGCTGGTGGCGGCGCTATCAGTGGGGTTGGGCTTTGGTATGCAGGAGATCTTCGCCAACTTCATCTCCGGTATCATGATCCTGTTCGAGCGCCCGGTGCGGATCGGCGACACCATCACCATCGGCAACCTGTCGGGCACGGTCAGCAAGATCCGCATCCGCGCCACCACCATCACCGACTTCGACCGCAAGGACATCATTGTCCCGAACAAGACGTTCATTACCGGGCAACTGATCAACTGGTCGCTGACCGACACTATCACCCGGGTTACCCTGAAACTGGGCGTGGACTACGGCTCCGATCTGGATCTGGTGAAGACGTTGTTGCTCAAGGCCGCCAGGGATAACCCACGGGTTCTGAAAGAGCCCGAGCCCCATGTGTATTTCCTGAACTTCGGTGAAAGCACCCTCGACCACGAACTGCGCATGCACGTGCGGGACCTGGGCGACCGTAACCCGGTACTCGACGAGGTCAACCGCTTCATCAACCGTGAGTTCAAGAAGGAACACATCAACATCTCGTTCCGGCAGATGGAGGTCTACCTGAAAAACCTGCATGGTCAGGAATACAAGCTGGTGCCGGTGGAAGAAGAAAACAGAACCATCCTGCCACCCGTCCAGGACCAGGACCTACCCAAGCCGCCGCCCGCCAAACTCGACTAACCGCGCTATCCCCAGCAGAATACTCGGACATTCTGCTCAGGAGATGGCCGTTGAAAGCCCTCGACGAACTGACCTTCGACAACCGCTTCGCCCGCCTGGGCGACGGTTTCTCAACCCATGTGCTGCCCGAACCCATCGACGAGCCGCGCTTAGTGGTGGCAAGCGAGGCGGCCATGGCGCTGCTTGATCTCGACCCGACCGTGGCCGAAACGCCGGTATTCGCCGAGTTGTTCGGCGGGCACAAGCTATGGGCCGAGGCCGAACCGCGGGCGATGATCTATTCCGGGCATCAGTTCGGCTCCTACAATCCACAGCTGGGTGATGGTCGAGGTCTGTTACTGGGTGAGGTCTATAACCAGGCCGGTGAGCATTGGGACCTGCACCTCAAGGGCGCCGGCCAGACGCCGTACTCGCGCATGGGTGATGGTCGCGCGGTGCTGCGTTCGTCGATTCGCGAGTTTCTGGCTTCTGAAGCCCTGCATGCCCTGGGCATTCCCAGCAGCCGCGCGCTGTGCGTGATTGGCTCGACGACTCCGGTGTGGCGCGAGAAACAGGAACGCGCCGCCATGGTCCTGCGCCTGGCGCAAAGCCATGTGCGGTTCGGCCACTTCGAATACTTCTACTACACCAAGAAACCCGAACAGCAGAAGCAACTGGCCGAACACGTTTTGTCGCTGCACTTTCCCGAGTGCCTGGAACAGCCCGAACCGTACCTGGCGATGTTCCGCGAGATCGTCGAGCGCAACGCCGAACTGATCGCCAAATGGCAGGCCTATGGTTTCTGCCATGGTGTGATGAACACCGACAACATGTCGATCCTCGGCATCACCTTCGACTTCGGGCCGTTCGCCTTCCTCGACGACTTCGATGCGCAGTTCATCTGCAACCATTCCGATGACCAAGGGCGTTATTCGTTCAGCAACCAGGTACCGATTGGCCAGTGGAACCTCAGTGCTTTGGCCCAGGCGTTAACGCCATTCATCAGCGTCGAAGCGCTGCGCGAAACCCTCGGCTTGTACCTGCCTCTGTTCCAGGCCCATTACCTTGACCTGATGCGTCGCCGCTTGGGTTTCACCACTGCCGAAGAAGATGATCAGAAGCTAGTGGAACGACTGCTGCAATTGATGCAGAACAGCGGCGTCGACTACACCTTGTTCTTCCGCCAGCTGGGGGATGAATCAGCAGCGCTGGCAGTGGCGCGGTTACGCGATGACTTTGTCGACCTCAAGGGGTTTGATGACTGGGCGGACTTGTACAAAGCCCGTGTCGAACGGGAAGCCAATGGCAGTGAAGAGCAGCGGCGTGAACGGATGCACGCGGTGAACCCGCTTTATATCCTGCGCAATTACCTGGCGCAGAATGCTATCCAGGCGGCTGAGCTGGGGGATTACAGTGAGGTGCGCCAGCTGCATGAGGTGCTGACAAAGCCGTTTGAAAAACAGGCTGGAATGGAACAATACGCCCAGCGGCCGCCGGATTGGGGTAAGCATTTGGAGATTAGTTGTTCTTCATAGCGCCTGTTCAGATAAACATCTCCACCGGCACTTTAAAGTACTCCGCCAGCCAACGAATCTGCCGCACGTTAAGCTGGCGCTTACCACTGAGGACTTCCGAGACTACCGATTGCGGGCCAACACCTGGCAAGTCACTTTGGGTCAACCCATGCTCCTGCATCATCGACCGCAACACATCGACACCGCTCGCTTCGGGCATCGGCCAATGCTCCAGATCGTAGGCCTCTACCAAGTCGCCGATGATATCTACCAGTCCCATAAGGGGATGGGCTTCATCCTCTCCCACGATATCCAGTAATTCGTCGAGGGCCTCGACCAGCACATCGTAGTCGGCCTCGCTTTTAGGTTTACGCAGTAAAGGAGATACGAACTGCCAATGCTCAACAGCCTGTTCGATCAATACACTCATTTTCCAGTTACTCCTTCCATTTACCCTTGTCATATTCACGATGGTCCAGCACATGCCGGATGTAGAGACGTTGCATTCGGTAGCGCACAGCCGCGATGAGTCGCAGTTTGTTGCCTCCGATGTTGAAGACATGCAACGACCCAACCTTATCCACGGCGGGGAAAACCGACCTCAGTGCCGCAAAGTCTTCAGGGCTGATGACCTTGACCTTGCGATACCACTCATCCAGAGCAGTGGCCGAGTGCGGCTACTTTTCCTTGGCATTTCGGATTTGTTTCGCACTAATTACTCGCATGCAACATCCTTATCGCATCTTGCTATGAAGGTTAAACCTGAACTGCGAATATCGCAATTTGCTATATTTGCTAGCAGACCAATGGTGCAATATCGAACAGGCCTTTGCAGCCTAGATAGGCAACTCAAAATCAACACGGATGAAACTGTGAGCACATGCGTCGCCGACTCCTAACCTTGATAAACCCTGTACCTGACTCCAAATAGAACCCATTAGGCCACTTCAACGGAGCCCACCATGTCCGATCCTCTGGTAATCCCCTGCCCGCATTGCAACGGCCTCAACCGTATCCCCAACGAACGCCTTGGCGATGCGCCGAAGTGCGGGCGCTGTAAGCAGCCGGTGTTGCTGAGCAAACCCTTCGACCTGAAACAGGGCGACTACGCCAGCCAGATCAAAGGTGATCTGCCGCTGTTGGTGGATGTGTGGGCCGAGTGGTGTGGGCCATGCAAGTCGTTTGCGCCAGTGTTTGAACAGGCGGCCGGGCAACTGGTGGGGAAATGCCGATTGGCCAAGCTCGATAGCGAGGCCAACCAGCAACTTTCCGCTCAACTGGGTATTCGGTCGATTCCCAGCTTGATTCTGTTCAAGAATGGCCGGGAAGTGGCGCGCCAGAGCGGTGCGTTTCCGTTGCCGCAGTTGATGAGCTGGTTGCGTAGTCAGGGTATCTGAGCCGAGGAGAACTCTTGGTCCATGACCCGGCCCATCAGCAAGACACCCAACTCGCTCAACTGATGAATCGCGAGCACGACGTCGCGCTGCTTGCCGGTAAGGTCGTCGGAAAGATCGAGCAAGAGGGTGGTGACCGAGGAGAAGGTTTCGTAGCTGTTGAGGATCAGGGTTTCTTTGTCGATGCCGGGGGCAACAGTGAACAGCGCAGATGAGGCTGGAGTTGCTGAGGGCGTTAGATAGTGGTCGATGGCGCGGCGGGCAGCTTGGTTCAGCTTTTCGTCTTGAAGCGAGCTGCCTGGCGGATTGGGCGTAACTTTGAACATGATTCGTCTCCGTAGTAGTGAAGCCGCAACCAACTCGCTACTAAACGAAGGGGTGGCAGCTGTACGCAGGTTAGTAGACCGGGGAGACGCAACCGGCGCGCTCGAAAGCGCCCTACGCACAGCCACCATCAAGTGCAGGAAGTTCCTGACTGGAGAAGCACCGTACGTCGTCACCACTGGGCTACTAAACCCGATCACTGAGTATTCAGTGACCGAAGAACCTTAGAGACGCCCATCCAGACGCACAAGCCGGCGGATTCTGGCGTAACTGTAGGCAACGACGCAAGACAGCGATTTCCCTGTAGGAACAAAGATCCAATGTGGGAGCGGGCTTGCTCGCGAAAGCGGTGGGTCAGTCAAATATGTACCAACTGACACACCGCTTTCGCGAGCAAGCCCGCTCCCACATGGGTTATGTGTTGCCCGTAGCGATCACGCGTTTTCCAGCAGGTTATGCAACTCCACAAACTGCTGCGTCAGCTTATGCCGTGGGTCCAGGTGGATCAGCGGCATGTTCGCCTGGTGCGACTCACGCATGCGCACCGAACTGCCCAGGTACACCGGCAACACCGGCAAGCCTTCCGCGATCAGTTCATCCAGCATCTGTTGCGGCAGGCTCGCCCGGGCCTGGAACTGGTTGACCACGATGCCTTCCACCTCAAGGCCTTCGTTATGGTCCTCCTTCAACTCTTCGATTTCCGCCAGCAGGCCGTACAGCGCCTGACGGGAAAAACTGTCGCAATCGAAGGGAATCAATACTCGATCAGCAGCGATCAACGCCGAAACCGCATAAAAATTCAACGCCGGCGGGGTATCGAGGTAAATCCGGTCGTAATCCTCGCTCAACTCTTCCAGCAGCTTTCGCAGCTTGTTGATCTTGTGCTTGGCCTCAAGCTTGGGCTGCAAATCCGCCAGCTCCGCCGTGGCCGTGATCACATGCAGGTTGTCGAACGGGGTTTCGTAGATATCCACCTGGTTTTTCTTCGAAAACGGCCCCGAGGACAGGGTTTGCTTGAAGAAGTCGGCAATGCCCATCGGGATGTCATTACCCGTCAGCCCAGTGAGGTACTGGGTCGAGTTAGCTTGGGCATCGAGGTCCACCAATAGGGTTCGATAGCCTTCACTGGCGCTGACCGCCGCCAGGTTGCAGGCAATGCTGGACTTACCCACACCGCCTTTCTGATTGAACACCACGCGCCGCATGGAAAAACCTCCGTGTATCAATGAATGACCGAGTGTAGAGGGCAAAAGCGCCGGTTAGCTACCTTGTTCGTCCATGTACTACACAAGCTCCCGTTTGATCCCGCGCAACGGGATGCGCAAGCGCTGCGTGAAAAGGAAAAGACCGACAAGCCAGGCAATCGCTCTTCACTGACAATCCATCCATAATCATTTCCAGCAATTTTGTAATGACTTGTGAACAATTTTTACCAAAATTTGCTAGAAGCCCGTCGCACCGGGATAATGCGCGCCACTCGGCTATTGCTCCCTGTCCCGTTAATCCGGGCCAACCGCCGCACAAGGAAGCCCGCAGGGGCGGGAAATCTTCTCAGTGATCAATTTCAACATCGCCCAATGGCGCGCCTGGGCCCCTGGGCTCGAAAGCGCGGACGACTGGCGCGCCTGGTGCCAGGCCCCGGCGGCGCTGGTCAGCAGCGACGTTGCCCCTGATGTGTCGTTCCTGCCCGCCATGCAGCGCAGGCGCCTGAGTCGCCTGGCCCGGATGGCGTTCAGCGTCGGCTGGCCGCTGGCCGAAGGCCTGCAACACTTGCCACTGGTGTTTATTTCCCGTCACGGCGAAACCCCGCGCACCCTGGATATTCTCAGTGACCTGGCCAATGAGCAGCCACTGTCGCCTACGCAGTTCAGCCTTTCGGTGCATAACGCGGTGATTGGCCTGTGGTCGATCCTGCGCAATGAAACCAGCGAAATGACCGCCCTCGCCGCCGCAGGCGATGGCCTGGAGCACGGCATGCTGGAAGCCGCCGCCCTGCTCAACGAAGGCGCGCCCGCCGTATTGCTGGTGATCAGCGAAGAACAGCCCCCCGAGGCCTACGCCAGCTGGATCGACGATGTGCCATTCCCCTACGCCCTTGGGCTGCTGCTGACGCCGGGCGACGAATGGCAGCTGGAACTCACCGCCGCCACTGTCCAATCCTCCACCACAACCCAGTGGCCTCACGCCCTGAACCTGCTGCGCATCCTGCTCAATGAACAGGGTGCCTGCCAACATGCCTGGAAGAACCGAGTATGGAACTGGCAACGCAAGCCTTGACTGACAAGCCACGGCACGCCTACTACTGGCGCCTGTTCGCCACCGCCACCAGCTTTATCCTGTTTGGTGTAGGCGGTTTGTGCCTGCGTTTGCTGGTGTTTCCACTGCTCAGTTGCCTGCCGGGTGACGCCAGCCAGCATCAACGGCGCGCCCGCCACACCATCAGTTGGCTGTTCTGGTGCTTTGTTCGCATGATGCAGCGTTTGGGCATTCTCACCTACAGCGTCGAAGGTGCCGAAAAACTCGGCCGCCCTGGCCAGATGATCGTCGCCAACCACCCGTCGCTGATCGACGTGGTGTTTTTGATCGGCCTGATGCGCCAGACCAACTGCGTGGTCAAGCAGAGCCTGTGGCAAAACCCGTTCACCCGCGGCCCCGTGAGCGACGCCGGCTACATCAGCAATGATGGCAGCGCCGACATGCTCGATGCCGCAGCCGGCGCCCTGCGGGAAGGCCAGACCCTGATCATCTTCCCCGAGGGCACCCGCACCTCACCGGGCCAGATGCCGGCCTTTCATCGCGGGGGCGCCGCCATTGCCCTGCGGGGTGCGACAATCATCACCCCCGTGGTGATCACGGTCAGCCCCACTACCCTGACCAAGGCCGAACCCTGGTATCGCATCCCGAAATGCCGCTTTCACTTCAGTTTGCGGGTGGGTGCCGATATAGAACCACAGGCGTTTGCAGCACTGGGGCCCGCACCCCAGGCTTCACGCAAGCTTAACGATTACCTGCACCAGTATTTTATTAAGGAGCTCGCCAAAGATGAGCAACCAACACAGCCTTGAGCGCGACATAAAAACGCTGATCATCGAGGCCCTGGGCCTTGAGGACATTAGCGTGGACGACATCGGCAACGAGCAAACCCTGTTCGGCGAAGGCCTGGGGCTGGATTCAGTCGACGCCCTGGAATTGGGCCTGGCCATCCAGAAAAAGTACGGTATCAAGATCGATGCCGACGCCAAGGACACTCGCAATCACTTCACCAACGTGACCAGCCTCGCGGCGTTCGTCACGGCCCGACAGGCAGCTTGAGACCGTACCATGCAAACTCGTGACGATATTTTCAACACCTTGCGCGACGCCTTGGTGGAACTGTTTGAACTGGAACCTGAGCGCGTCACCCTCGACGCCAACCTGTACCAGGACCTGGAAATCGACAGCATCGACGCGGTCGACCTGATCGACCACATCAAGCGCCAGACCGGCAAGAAAATCGCCGCCGAAGAGTTCAAGACGGTGCGCACCGTGAACGACGTGGTCGAGGCGGTCTACCGTCTGGTCCAGCCGGCCGCATGAGCCGACTGATCGGCCTTGGCCTGTTGCTGGCGGGGCTGCTGTACCCTTTTGCGGTGTATTTCGGCACGGAGCATTTTGCACCGTGGCAATTTGGCCTGCTGCTGGCCTGCCTATGGCTGCTGCGGGCGCTGACCGGAGCCCACAACCCGAGCGCACGCTGGATGGCGGCCGTGGCGGTGGTGTTTTGCCTGCTGCTGGCCTGGTTCGATAACCCGCAACTGTTGCGCTGGTACCCAAGCCTGGTCAGTGGCTTCATGCTGGCGCTGTTTGGCCTGAGCCTGAAATACGGCCCGCCGATGGTCGAGCGCCTGGCACGCATGACCGAGCCACAATTGCCCGACGTGGCGATTCGATATACCCGCCACGTCACCGTGGTCTGGAGTGTATTTTTTCTGTGTAACGGCCTGCTCGCTGCCGCCCTCACTTTATGGGCGCCGCTGAGCTGGTGGATGTTGTACAACGGTCTGATCGCCTACGGGTTGATGGGGCTGTTGTTTGCCGTGGAATGGCTGGTACGACAAAGGATTCGAGGCCGCGTATGAATTGGTTGAATCTTGAGCACTTGCTGCTTGAGCCTGTGGCGCAGCGCCCGGTTACCCGTGAGCCTGCGTTGAATCATGCCCAGCTGTGGGAGCAGTCCCTGAGTCTGGCGGCCGGGCTGCAAGCCCGGGGCATCCAGCGGCTGGCCGTGCATCTGGAAGATGCCGGCGTGTTGGCGATTGCGCTCCTGGGCGCCTGGCGCGCCGGGGTCAGCGTGCTGTTGCCGGCCGACCTGCAACCCCAAACCCGCCAGCGCTGGGCGGATGACGTGGACGGCTGGCTGACGGAAGCCGCCGATCTCGACGCGTTCTTCCAGGCACCACTGGGCGCCGCCGCCCTCGATCTGGATCACTGCCACCTGAGTCTGTGCACCTCCGGCTCCAGTGGCGAGCCCAAGCGCATCGACAAAACCCTGCGGCAACTGGCCAATGAAGTCCAGGCCCTGGAAACCCTGTGGGGCGCCGATCTCGGTGAAGCCTGCATCATCGGCAGCGTCGCCACCCAGCACATCTATGGCTTGCTGTTCCGCGTGCTGTGGCCGCTATGCGCTGGTCGAACTTTCGTGCGCCGCCAATTGGCCTTTCCCGAAGACATGCAGCGGGCCAGTCGCGAACAACCACACTTCGCCTGGATCGCCAGCCCGGCATTGCTCAAACGCATGGGTGATAACCTCGACTGGCCGGCGTTGAGCGCGGTCAAGCGCGTGTTCTCCTCCGGCGGCGCTTTGCCGAGTGAAGCCGCCAGCAGCCTGCTGCAACGCTTGCAGCAATGGCCGACCGAAATCCTCGGCAGCTCGGAAACCGGCGGCATCGCCTGGCGTCAGGGCGAACAACCCTGGCAACCGTTTGCCGACGTGCAGTTGAGCCAGGACGCCGACGGTGCCTTGCGCATCGCCTCGCCGTACTTACCCAGCGGGCACATCGAACAGACCGCCGATGCGGCGAAGATCCACGCCGATGGGCGCTTCGAACTGCTGGGGCGCCTGGACCGGATCGTCAAACTGGAAGAAAAACGCATCTCACTGCCGATGCTGGAACAGGCGCTGATGGATCACCCTTGGGTCGCGGAACCCCGCCTCGGGGTGGTGCAAGAAAACCGCGCCTCCCTCGGCGCCCTGGTGGTGCTCAGCGCACCCGGCCTGCACGCCTTGCGCAATCAAGGCCGACGCAGCGTCACCCAGGCCCTGCGCCAGCATCTGAGCCAACACTGCGAAGCCCTGGCCCTGCCCCGTCGCTGGCGCCTGCTGCGACAGTTGCCGCTCAATACCCAAGGCAAACTGCCCCAGGCCGACGTCGAAGCGCTGCTGCTCGCACCTCGCCCCAAGGCACCCGAAGTGCTCGAAACAGCTGAAGCCAACGGTGAGTGGACCCTGCAACTGGCGATCCCGCCGGACCTTGCCTACTTCAGCGGCCACTTCCCGCAAACCCCGGTACTGCCGGGCGTCGTGCAGGTGGACTGGGCGCTGAACCTGGGCCAGCAATTGTTCGACCTACCGGGAAAATTCGCCGGAATGGAAGTACTCAAATTCCAGCAACTGGTACGCCCCGACGACCGGATTGAACTGCACCTGCGCTTCGACCGCGAGCGTAGCAAGTTGTACTTCGCCTACCGCAACGACACCGCAGCCTGCTCCAGTGGCCGGATCGTGCTGGAGGTGGCAAGTGACTGAGCTTTTGTGGACAGAACACTTACTGTGGTCAGAGAGCCTATTGTGGCGAGCGGGCTTGCCCGCGCTGGGCTGCGAAGCAGCCCTAAAACAGACGACTGAGAGCTGCCTGAAAAACCGCAGAGCCAGGTTTGGGAGCACTTCGCACTCCAACGGGAGCAAGCTCCCTCGCCACAGGGTTTGTCGGCAGCCTCAGGAGGCAATCGAGCATGCATAACCCCTGCGCCCTGATTCCGGTGTACAACCACGAAGCCGCCGTACCTGCCGTGGTCCGCAGCCTGCTGGACAGCGGCTTGCCGTGCCTGTTGGTGGACGACGGCAGCAGCCCGGCCTGCGCGAAGGTCCTGGCCCAACTGGCAACCCTCGACAATGTGTCGCTGCTGACCCTGCCCACCAATCAGGGCAAAGGTGGCGCCGTGATGACCGGTTTTCGCGAAGCGGCACGCCTGGGCTTCACCCATGCACTGCAAGTGGACGCGGACGGCCAGCACGACCTGCGGGAAGTCAGCACCTTCCTTGACGCCTCGCGCAACCATCCCGAGGCGCTGATCTGCGGCTACCCGGAGTACGACCATAGCGTGCCCAAGGGCCGCCTGTATGCCCGCTACCTTACCCACGTGTGGGTGTGGATCAACAGCCTGTCGTTGCAGATTCGTGATTCGATGTGCGGCTTTCGCATCTACCCGCTCCCCCCCGTGCTGGCGTTGATGGACTCGGCCAACATCGGCAAACGTATGGACTTCGACTCGGACATTATCGTGCGCCTGTCGTGGCGCAACCAGCCTATGCGCTGGCTGCCCACCAAAGTGCATTACCCCGCCAATGGCCTGTCGCACTTTCGGATGGTCCACGACAACGTGCTGATCTCTTCCATGCACACCCGGTTGTTCTTCGGCATGCTGCTGCGCGCACCGATGATCCTCTGGCGGCGGTGGCAGGCATGAACGAAAGCACCCGGCATTGGGCCGACCGCCAGGAGCGCGGCAGTTTCTGGCTGATGAAGCTCACCGCATTGGGCGCCAAGTTCCTCGGCCGCCGAGTGTTGAGCCCGCTCCTGTATGGCATCGTTTGCTACTTCTTCCTGTTCGGCCGCACCGCTCGCCAAAGCGCCTGGCAGTACCAGCAACGCCTGGCCGACTGGAGCGGTCGCGATGACTTGCGCCCCAGCCAGCGGCGGGTCTTCGGCCAGTTCATGGCCTTCGCCGAGGCCCTGCTGGACAAACTTGACGTGTGGAACGGCAAACTGCGCCTGGAGCAGATCGAAATAGTCGACCCGGCGAAACTGCGCGATCAGTTGCGCGGCGAGCGTGGGCAAATGCTGGTGGGCGCACACCTGGGCAACCTGGAAGTGTGCCGGGCACTGGCAGAGCTGGGTGAGAAAGTCACCATGAACGTACTGGTGCACACCAAGCACGCCGAGCGTTTCAATCGCCTGCTGGGCGAAGCCGGGGCCAGTAATTTGCGGTTGATCCAGGTCAGCGAACTGGACCCGGCAACCATGCTGCTGCTCAGCCAGCGTCTGGACGAAGGCGAGTGGCTGGCGATTGCCGGTGACCGCGTACCGCTGCACGGCGGGCGCACGGTCCGGGTGGATTTTCTCGGCCACGATGCGGCGTTTCCACAAGGCCCGTGGCTACTGGCCGGCCTGCTGAAATGCCCGGTCAACCTGTTGATGTGCCTGAAGAACGAAGGCCGATATCGCTTGATCATCGAGCCGTTCACCCAACTGATCGAATGGAAGCGCAGCAACCGCCAGCAAGTAATCGCCCTGTGGACCGCCCGCTACGCCGAGCGCCTGGGCCAGTTTTGCCTGCAAGCCCCCCAACAATGGTTCAACTTTTACCCTTTCTGGAAGACCGATGACGACGCATCTTGAGCCGGTAACCTTCGGCGAACTCCCTCTGCGCATCGAAGACGTGCTGGCCTTGGCCAACCGCCAAGTGCCGACTCAGTTGCAAGGCGATGCCGAGTATCGCCAACGCATCGCCAAGGGCGCGCAGTTCCTTGACTCGCTGCTGGACAAGGAAGGTGTGATCTACGGCGTCACCACCGGTTATGGCGACTCCTGCGTGGTGGCCGTGCCATTGCAGCACGTCGAAGCGCTGCCGCGTCATCTCTACACTTTTCACGGTTGCGGCCTGGGCAAGCTGCTGGATGCACAAGCGACCCGCGCGGTGCTTGCGGCGCGTTTGCAGTCGCTGTGCCACGGCGTGTCGGGTGTGCGCGTGGAACTGCTGGAGCGCCTGCATGCCTTCCTCGAATTCGACGTGCTGCCACTGATCCCGGAAGAAGGCTCGGTGGGCGCCAGCGGTGATCTGACGCCGCTGTCCTATGTGGCAGCAACCTTGTCCGGCGAGCGCGAAGTAATGTTCCGCGGCGAGCGTCGCCAGGCCGCCGACGTACACCGCGAACTGGGTTGGGCCCCACTGGTACTGCGCCCCAAAGAGGCCCTTGCCTTGATGAATGGCACAGCGGTCATGACTGGCCTGGCGTGCCTGGCCTTCGCCCGCGCCGATTACCTGCTGCAACTGGCCACGCGCATCACGGCAATGAACGTGGTAGCGCTGCAAGGTAATCCGGAGCACTTCGACGAACGCCTGTTCGCCGCCAAGCCGCACCCGGGGCAGATGCAAGTCGCCGCCTGGCTGCGCAAGGACCTGGCCATCGACGCGCCAACCGCGCCGCTGCATCGCCTGCAAGATCGCTATTCCCTGCGCTGCGCGCCCCACGTCCTTGGCGTGCTGGCCGACAGCCTGAACTGGCTGCGCTCGTTCATCGAGATCGAACTCAACAGCGCCAATGACAACCCGATCATCGACGCCGAAGCCGAACGCGTCCTGCACGGTGGGCATTTCTACGGCGGGCATATCGCCTTTGCCATGGACAGCCTCAAGACCCTGGTGGCCAACGTCGCCGACCTGCTGGACCGGCAACTGGCGCTGCTGGTGGACGTGCGTTACAACCACGGGTTGCCGAGCAACCTGTCGGGTGCCCCGGCTGACCGGGCGATGATCAACCATGGCTTTAAAGCCGTGCAGATCGGCACCAGCGCCTGGACCGCCGAAGCCCTGAAAAACACCATGCCCGCCAGCGTGTTCTCGCGCTCAACCGAGTGTCATAACCAGGACAAGGTGAGCATGGGCACCATCGCCGCCCGCGACGCCATTCGTGTGCTGGAGCTGACCGAACAGGTCGCAGCCGCCACCTTGCTCGCCGCCAATCAAGGCGTGTGGCTGCGGGGCCAGGCCGAAGACGCTCGTCCCCTGCCTCCGGCCTTGGCCGCCATGCACGAAGAGCTCGCCAAGGACTTCCCGCCGGTCATCGAAGACCGCGCCCTGGAAGGCGAACTGCGCCTGTGCCTGCAACGCATCGCCGAGCAACACTGGAGGCTGCATGCGTAGCAAGGGCGTGCTGCACAGCGACACCGAAATCCTGGTGCCGTTTTTCGACGTCGACACCATGAATGTGGTGTGGCACGGCCATTACGTGAAGTACCTGGAAGTGGCCCGCTGCGCCTTGCTGGACAAGATCGGCCACAACTACACGACGATGCTCGAATCGGGCTACGCCTGGCCGGTGATCGATATGCAGCTGCGTTATGTGCGCGGTGCGACCTTCGGCCAGACCATCAACGTGCGTGCCAGCCTGGTGGAGTGGGAGAACCGCTTGAAGGTCAATTACCTGATAACCGACCTGGCCAGCGGCGAGCGTCTGACCCGCGCCAGTACCGTGCAGGTGGCAGTAGAGATTGCCAATCGCGAAATGCAGCTGGCGTCGCCCAACGTATTCACAGACGCTGTCGAAAGGGCTTTGAAATGAGATCCAATGTGGGAGCGGCGGTGCGACGATTCGACTTGCTCGCGAAGGTCGTCAACAATAACGCGGGTCGCCTGACACTTCGCGGCGCCCTCAGGTTTTTCGCGAGCAAGCTCGCTCCTGCAGTGTTCACGCTGCTTGGTTTTTCAGGTGTGGCCCAGGCGTTTGACCTGCAACAACTCAGCGATCAGCTCGCCAAGCCTTCGGTGATTCACGGCAACTTCATCCAGGAAAAACACCTGCGTGCCTTGCCGCAACCACTGACCAGCAAGGGCACCTTTGTCCTGGCCAGGGATCATGGCCTGCTGTGGTTGCTCAAAACCCCGCTGCAACAGGACTACCGCATCAGTGCCCAAGGCATTGCCCGCCGGGACGCCAACGGCTGGCAATTGCTCCCGAACAAGAGCGCCGGCGCCGAGCAGAATCGCTTGTTCCTCGCCGTATTACAGGGTGACAGCAGCGGCTTGCAGCGCGACTTCGAGCTGCAACTGCAAGGCGAGGCCAAACAATGGAAGTTGACCTTGATCCCGCGCTCGCTGCTGCTCAAGCAAGTGTTCACCCAGATCAATATCGACGGTGGTGAGCTGGTGCAAAAAATCGAACTACTGGAAACACAAGGCGACAGCACCGTACTGCGCATGCAAGACAGTACCAGCAGCCAACCGTTGAGCGACACGGAGCAGCACGATTTTGCCCAGTGAACGCTGGTTGCCGCGCCTGTTCTTGATCCTGCTGGTGGCCGTATTGGCCCTGGCCGGCTGGCAATGGCGCCATGGCGCGCCGCTGTCGGCCAACCTGATGGAGCTGGTGCCGGGCACCGCGCCGGACGCCCTGGAACTGCGCGCCGAACAACGCATGCAGGAGCCGCTGAACCGCGAGATGTTGGTGCTGGTGGGGCACGCCGATCGCCAACAGGCGGTGGCCATGGCTCAGCAGTTGGGCGAACGCTGGCAAACCAGCGGCCTGTTTGAAAAGGTCCAATGGAACCTGCAAGCCGACCTGCCGGCCCTGCGTCAGCAGTTGCTGCAAGGACGGCTGGCGATGCTGTCCACCAAGGACCGCGAGCAACTGATCGAACAACCTCAGGCGTTCATTCAACAACGTGCACAGGCGCTGTTCGACCCCTTTACCGGGTTCAGCCTGGTGCCGAGCCAGGATGATTGGCTAGGCCTGACCGGACGCATCCAGAACAGCCAGCCGCAGCACGGTTCGGTGCAACTGGACATCGGCAGCGGCGCCTTGATTGCCGATGCCGACGGCAAGAGCTGGGTGCTGCTGCGCGCGCGCACCACCGGCAATGCCTTCGATATGAAACTGCCGCTGCAAGTGGCCGAATTACTCAACACCAGCCGGGAACAGGCCAGCCAGCAAGGCGTGCAATTGCTCGCGGCCAGCGGCTTGTTGTACGCGGCCAATGGTCAGCAGCAGGCCACCCGGGAAATCACCTGGGTCGGCGGCGGCGCGACCGCCGGGATTCTGTTGCTGCTGTTACTGGCATTCCGTCGTTGGCGGGTGTTGCTGGCGTTTGTGCCGGTGCTGGTGGGCATGCTGTTTGGTGCCGTGGCCTGCGTAGCGCTGTTCGGGCACATGCATGTGATGACCCTGGTGCTGGGCTCCAGCCTGATCGGTGTGGCCGTTGATTACCCGCTGCACTACCTGTCCAAGAGCTGGAGCATGAGCCCTTGGCGCAGTTGGCCGGCCTTGCGCCTGACCTTGCCGGGTTTAAGCCTGAGCCTGGCCACCAGTTGCATCGGCTATCTGGCATTGGCCTGGACACCGTTCCCGGCCCTGACCCAGATTGCGGTGTTCTCCGCCGCAGGACTGGTGGGGGCGTATCTGTCGGCGGTGTGCCTGCTGCCGGCCTTGCTCAAAGGCGTCGAACTGCGTCCGGCCCAGTGGCCGCTGCGTATCGCCGAGTTTTTGCTGAGCGTGCGTGAGTCCCTGCTCAAGCGCTTGCCGAGCCCGGTGTTGCTGGTGCTGGTATTGCTGTTTTGCGCCGGTGGCTTGTGGCACCTGAACAGCAAAAACGATATCCGCCAGTGGATCGGCGCGCCGCCGCAGTTGCTGCAGGAAGCCCAGGCCATTGCGCGCATTACCGGCTACCAGCCCACCAGTCAGTTCTTCCTCGTGCGGGCGGACAATCAGCAACAACTGCTGGAGCGTCAGGCCGCCTTGGGTCAGCGCCTGGACCAACTGGTGAACATGGACAAGCTCCAGGGTTATCTGGCGCTGAATCAATTGGTCAATCAACCCAGCGAACAGCAGCAAGTACGCGAAGCCCTGAGCAAACTGCCGCAGTTCTGGCAACCGCTGCTGGACCTCGGCGTACCGGCCAGTGCCCTGCAAGCCGAACTGACGCAACTGCAAGCCCTGCCCACCGAAGACATCAATGCCGCCTTGAGCGGCCCGCTGGCCGAGCCTTGGCGCCTGCTGTGGCTGGGCCCGACCGACACCGGCGTGGCGGCGATGGTTAGCCTTCAAGGGTTGAATAACCCGGCGCTGCTGCGAATCCAGGCCCTGGATTTACCCGGTGTGCAATTGGTAGATCGCCTGGGTGACTTGAACCGGGTGTTCGCCGCCACCCAGATCAGCGCAGCCGAGTTGAAGCTGATGTCCTGTGCGCTGATCGTGCTGCTGTTGATTCTGCCTTTCGGCTTCGGTGGCGCCCTGCGTATCGTTGCCCTGCCGCTGCTCGCCGCCCTGTGCAGCCTGGCCAGCCTCGGTTGGCTAGGACAGCCGCTGACGTTGTTCAGCCTGTTCGGCCTGCTGCTGGTGACCGCTATCAGCGTCGACTACGCGATCCTGATGCGTGAGCAAATCGGCGGCGCCGCCGTCAGTCTGCTGGGCACCTTGCTGGCGGCCGTGACAACATGGTTGTCGTTCGGCCTGCTGGCGATTTCCAGCACTCCGGCGGTCAGTAATTTCGGCCTGTCGGTGAGCCTCGGGCTGGCCTTCAGCTTTATCCTGGCGCCATGGGCTGGCCGTCAGGGACATCCCTCATGAATTCGATTATCGCCAAAGCGGCAAGGAGCCCTCGTGCCCACAGTTGAAATGGAACGTCGCCAGGTCGTGGTGATTGGGGCCGGCCCGTCCGGCGCCATTGCTGCCGCCCTGCTCAAACGTAACGGGCATGATGTCTTGATCATCGAACGCCAGTACTTCCCGCGCTTCTCCATCGGCGAAAGCCTGCTGTCCCACTGCATCGACTTCATCGAAGAGGCCGGGATGCTGGAGGCAGTCAACGCGGCGGGTTTCCAGGTAAAAACCGGCGCCGCGTTTACCTGGGGCGAGCGCCACAGTGCCTTCGATTTCGGCGATACTTTCAGCAACGGCAAACCCACCACGTTCCAGGTACAGCGTGCTGACTTCGACAAGTTGCTGGCCGACCAGGCTGAGTTGCAAGGGGTGGAAATCCGCTACGGCGAGACCATCATCGGCATCGACTTTGCTGCGGGCAGTCGCTACCTGCATGTCCGTCGGGAGAACGGCAGCGAGTATCACCTCAAGGCCGGTTTCGTGCTCGACGCCAGCGGCTATGGCCGCGTGTTGCCGCGCCTGCTGGACCTGGAAGCAGCCTCGAATTTCCCGTTGCGCCAAGCGGTGTTTACCCACATCGAAGACCACATCGAACACCCGGGATTTGATCGCACCAAGATCCTCATCACCACTCACCCGACAAAGCGCGATATCTGGTTCTGGACCATCCCGTTCAGCAACGGGCGCTGTTCAGTGGGCGTGGTCGCCGCCAGGGAGCATTTCGACAGTCGCGATACCGACCTCGATGCCTGCTTGCGCAGCTTTATCGATGAAACGCCGAGCCTGTCTACAGTGCTGGAAAATGCTGTCTGGGATACCCCAGCGCGCACCATCGGCGGCTACTCGGCCAACGTCAAAACCTTGCACGGCCCGGGCTTCGCGCTGCTGGGCAATGCCGCGGAATTTCTCGACCCGGTGTTCTCTTCAGGCGTGACCATTGCCATGCGCTCGGCGAGCATGGCGGCAGGCCTGTTGCATCGTCAGTTGCAGGGTGAACCTATCGACTGGCAAACCCAGTTCGCCGAGCCGTTGAAGCGCGGTGTCGACACCTTCCGCTGCTACGTCGAAGGCTGGTACGCCGGGACTTTCCAGGATGTGATTTTCCATCCCGACAGCTCCCCGGCGATTCGACGGATGATCAGTTCGATCCTCGCCGGTTACGCCTGGGATGAGCGTAATCCGTTTGTCAGCGAACCAAAGCGGCGGTTACGGATGTTGTCGGAAATCTGTGCAGGGGATGCGGTGTGAGCAGTTCTTCTTATCAAAAAGAGTACTTGAGCAAAAACTACGTCGAGGAGACCAAGTTCGGCTTCTGGTTCCTGCGCAGCCACACCTGGCAGCATCACGTGTTGCGGGTGGCCATCAATGACCTGCGCAGCCTGTTCAGCGATCCCTTGCCGGCCGCTCCGGTGCTGCTGGATGCCGGCTGTGGCCAGGGCAAGTCGTTCCAGTATTTGCAGCAGGTGTTTGCACCCCAGCGTTTGATCGGCCTGGACGCCGACCCCCACAGCCTGGAGTTGAGCCGCGTCGAAGCCGAGCGCCAAGGCCTGGCCATCGAGTTAATCGGCAGCGACTGCGCCACCCTCAACGTCGCCGACGCGAGTGTTGATATCCTGTTCTGCCACCAGACCTTCCATCATCTGGTGGAACAGCAGCGAGCGCTGACGGAGTTCTATCGGGTGCTCAAGCCCGGTGGTTATCTGCTGTTCGCCGAGTCCACCGAGGCCTATATCGATACCTGGGTGATTCGCTGGCTGTTCCGGCATCCCATGCACGTGCAAAAAAGCGCTGAAGAATACCTGGAGATGATTCGTGAACAGGGCTTCGAATTCGGCCCGCAGAATGTTTCGTACCCGTACTTGTGGTGGAGCCGCTCCGCGGATTTCGGCTTGCTGGAGCGTTGGGGCCTGCGTCGCCCGAAACCCTTTGGCGAACGGGAAGAAACCCTGGTCAATGTGGTCGCCCGCAAACCCCTGGCAGGTGCCGGGCAATGATCCGCATGCTACTGATGGGTTGTATGTTGGTGCTGAGCGCCTGCGCCAGCCAGCCACCGTTGCCAACCCATAACCCGACCTTGAGCTTGCCGCTGCAATTGCATGTGGTGCGTGAGCAGGACGGCCAGCGCCAGGACTGGCTGCTGGTGATCCAGCATGAAGACGGCGGGATCCGCTGGTCAATGATGGACCCGCTGGGCATTCCCCTGGCCCGGCAGAAGTTGATCAACGGTGCCTGGCAGGCTGATGGCCTGCTGCCGCCCAACTCTCAGGCTCGGGAGCTGTTTGCTGCCTTGCTGTTTGCCCTGACGTCGGCGGATGAAGTCTCCACGCTGTATCCTGGCACTCAGGAAATAGACCTGACACGCACCCTCCCGTCCCGCTGGCAGATCACTTATCACTCCTCCCTGGTGTTTCGCGTGAACCTGCCTGGGCAACACCTGATCTACCACATCAGCCCGCTTGAGACCGCCCGATGACTGTCTACCTCAACGCCCTCGGGGTCATCTGTGCCCTGGGTCGCGACAAGCGTGAAGTCAGCCGCAACCTGTTTGCCGGTGACTGCTCAGGCATGCGCGATGAAGGCGGCTGGGTGCCGGAACGCGTGTTGCCGGTGGCGGGCGTACACGGTGAGCTGGCGGCAGTCCCGTCTGGGCTGGAACAACAAAGCAGCCGCAATAACCAGCTGTTGCTGGAAGCAGCATTGCAGATCCATGACCAGATCCAGCACGCGATCCAGACCTTTGGCGCGTCCCGGATCGGCATCATCCTCGGCACCAGCACCTCGGGGATCGATGAAGCCAGCCGCGGCATCGCCCATTTCCTGGGCAACCAACAGTTCCCCAGCGACTATAACTACCAGCAACAGGAACTCAGCGCCCCGGCCACCTTTCTCGCCGACTGGCTGCAAACCAGCGGCCCGGCCTATGTGATTTCCACCGCTTGCACCTCCGGCGCACGTGCGTTGATGAGCGCCCAGCGCCTGCTGGACCTTGGCATGTGCGACGCAGTGCTATGCGGCGGTGTCGACAGCCTGTGCAAGCTGACCCTCAATGGATTCACGTCCCTGGAGGCGGTCAGCCAGCAACGCTGCAATCCGTTTTCGGTCAATCGCAATGGCATCAACATCGGTGAAGCCGCTGCGCTGTTTCTCATGAGCAAAGTACCGGGCCCCATCGCCCTGCTAGGCAGCGGCGCCAGTTGCGACGCCCACCATATTTCCGCCCCGGACCCGACCGGCAAAGGCGCGCTGCTGGCGATGGGCAAGGCCTTGGCCAGCGCCCACCTGGCGCCTGAACAGATCGGCTACCTGAACCTGCACGGCACTGCGACCCAGCACAACGACGCCATGGAAAGCTTGGCGGTGGCCAGCCTGTTTCCAAACGGCGTGGCCTGTTCATCGACCAAACCCATGACCGGTCACACGCTGGGGGCGGCCGGTGCGCTGGAAGCCGCGTTCTGCTGGCTGAGCCTGTCCGCTGACAACACCGCCCATGCCTTGCCGCCTCATGTCTGGGATGGCCAGGCCGACCCAGCGCTGCCGGCCTTGCAGTGGGTCACACCCGCACACACCCTGGAAAAACGCTGCCTGATGAGCAATTCCTTCGCCTTTGGCGGCAACAACGTCAGCCTGATTATCGGAGACGCCCCATGATCGCTTGGCCGCTCGCCGAACTGCTGCCCCATGCCGGTGACATGATTCTGATCGATCAGGTCCTGGCGTTCGATGAAGAGCAGATTCATACCCGCCTCACCGTCAAACCCGACGGCCTGTTCAACCGTCCCGACGGTAGCTTGCCGGCCTGGGTCGGCATTGAGTTGATGGCGCAAAGTGTCGCCGCCTACGCCGGTTGCCATGCGCGTCAGAAGGGTGAGGCGGTGGCGCTGGGATTCCTGTTGGGCACCCGCAAATATGAATGCAATGTCGAGCACTTTCCCGCCGGCACCGAATTGACCATTCACGGCCTGCGCTCCCTGGAAGACGACAATGGCATGGGTGTGTTCGAATGCCACCTCACCGGGGACGGCATCCAGGCCAATGCACGCTTGAACGTATTTCGACCGCCCCATGCGGCCAATTATTTAGATGAATCGAAGGACACAACGCCATGACTGAATCCGTTCTGGTTACCGGCTCCAGCCGTGGTATCGGTCGCGCCATTGCCCTGCGCCTGGCCCAGGCCGGCCATGACATCGTGCTGCATTGCCGCAGCGGTCGTGCCGAAGCGGATGCCGTGCAAGCTGAAGTTGAAGCACTGGGCCGCAAGGCTCGGGTGTTGCAATTCGACGTTTCGGATCGCGCCGCCTGCAAGCAAATCCTCGAAGCCGACGTAGAAACACATGGCGCCTACTACGGTGTGGTGCTCAATGCCGGGTTGACCCGCGACGGCGCGTTTCCAGCACTGTCGGAAGAGGACTGGGACGTGGTGATGCGCACCAACCTCGACGGTTTCTACAACGTGCTGCACCCGGTGATGATGCCGATGATTCGTCGTCGTGCTGCCGGACGGATAGTCTGCATTACCTCGGTTTCCGGGTTGATCGGCAATCGCGGCCAGGTCAACTACAGTGCTTCCAAGGCCGGTTTGATCGGCGCAGCCAAGGCCCTGGCTATCGAGCTGGGCAAGCGCAAGATCACCGTCAACTGCGTGGCTCCCGGGCTGATCGACACGGCGATGCTGGATGAAAACGTACCGGTGGAAGAACTGATGAAGATGATCCCGGCCCAACGCATGGGCACCCCGGAAGAAGTCGCCGGCGCAGTGAATTTCCTGATGTCGGCAGAAGCCGGCTACATCACTCGCCAGGTGCTGGCCGTCAATGGAGGCCTGTGTTGATGAAGCGCGTGGTTGTCACCGGCATGGCCGGCATCACCTCACTGGGTAGCGATTGGGCCAGCATCGCCGCTAACTTTCGCGCTAACCGCAGCGGCATCCGGCGCATGGATGAGTGGGATCGTTTCAGCGAATTGAATACACGGTTGGCCGGGCCTATCGACGATTTCGTCGTGCCGGCCCACTGGACCCGCAAGCAACTGCGCAGCATGGGCCGGGTGTCGCGCCTGGCGGTGTGGGCCGCTGAACAGGCGTTGCAGGATGCCGGTTTGCTCGGTGACGAATCGATCAAGGATGGGCGCATGGGCGTCGCCTGCGGTTCGTCCACCGGCAGCACTGACGAGATCAAGGCCTTCGGCAATATGCTGCTGAACTCGGTGGCCGAGGGGCTGAATGCCAACTCCTACGTGCGGATGATGCCTCACACCACCGCCGCCAATATCAGCATCTTCTTCGGCCTTACCGGGCGGCTGATCCCAACGTCCAGCGCCTGCACCAGCGGCAGCCAGGGCATCGGCTATGCCTATGAAGCCATCAAGTTCGGCCGCCTGCCGCTGATGCTCGCCGGCGGCGCCGAAGAACTGTGCCCCACCGAGGCCATGGTGTTCGATGCGCTGTACGCCACCAGCCTGAAAAACGACGCCCCGCAAACCAGCCCGCGCCCCTACGACAGTGGCCGTGATGGCCTGGTGATCGGCGAAGGCGGCGGCATGCTGGTGCTCGAAGAGCTGGAACACGCGTTGGCCCGTGGTGCACATATCCACGCAGAGATCGTCGGTTTCGGCAGCAATGCCGACGGCCAACACACCACCCGCCCCGAACAGACCACCATGCGCCGGGCCATGGAACTGGCCCTGGAAGACGCAGGCCTTACGCCGGCGGCCATCGGCTACGTCAACGGCCACGGCACCGCTACTGAACAGGGCGATATCGCCGAAACCCAGGCCACCAGCAGCCTGTTCGGCAGCCGCATGCCCATCAGCTCGCAGAAGAGCTTCCTCGGCCATACCTTGGGTGCCTGCGGCGCGTTGGAATCCTGGTTCAGTATTGAGATGATGAACAGCAACCAGTACGTGCACACCTTCAACCTCGACGAGGTCGACCCGCGTTGCGGCGAACTGGATTACCTGCGCAGCGAGTTCCGCGAGCTGCACAACGACTACGTGATGAACAACAACTTTGCCTTTGGCGGCGTCAACACCTCGCTGATCTTTCGCCGCTGGCCGTAAGCTTTTTTATTGATTGGAGAAAACGGAATGTCTTCCTTGCTACGCGCAACACTGATCACCCTGGCCCTGCTGACCACGGCTGGCTGCACCAACAAACCGGTGCTCAACACCCAACACGACCTGCCGACGCAGGTCAGTGACGAAAAAATGAAACAGGCCATCGTCGCAGCCCTGGAAAAGCGCGAATGGACGGTACAACGCCTCAGCCCGCAACTGATCCAGGCCGAGATCACCGTGCGCAATCAATTCCATGCTGAAATCGACATCCGCTACACCCGCAACAGCTACGCCATCACCTACCGCGACAGCCGCGACCTGGGCTACAAGGACGGCAAGATTCATCGCAACTACAACCGTTGGATCAGCATGCTGGATCGGGACATCCTGGCGGGATTGCGCTCCACTGGTGTGAGTTCAGCGCCGCAAGTGTTGCCGCAGACCGGGGCCGCTAAGTAAAACTGAAGCATCAGAAACGACAAAGGGCGCCCTGTGGCGAGGGGGCTTGCCGGACCGCCGTATCGCCCCCGTTGGGCTGCGCAGCAGCCCCAATAGGCTCGTTGAGTTTTCAGATAGATCGAGATGGCAGGTTTTAGGGCTGCTTCGCAGCCCAACGAGGGCGATACGGCGGTCCGGCAAGCCCCCTCGCCACAAGCAACTCGACAAACGCCTTGGCCATCGGCGATTGCTGGTCCTTGCGCTGCACCAGCCACACCGCCGTCATCGCTTGCGGATCAAGCAATGTGCGGTAGACCACGCCGTCGATGCGCATTCGCTGATACGACGCCGGCAATACCGAAACCCCCAGTCCCGCCGCCACCAAACCAATAATCGTCATCGCTTCCCCCGCTTCCTGGGCGAAATGCGGGCTGAAGCCAGCGTCACGGGCCAGGTTGAGCAACTGTGCGTACAAACCACTGCCATAAGTCCGTGGAAAAAACACAAACGGCTCTTCGGCCAATTGCGCCAGGTGCAAGCCGCGCTCGCTCCCTTCTACCAACGGATGACCTGCGCTCAGCACGGCCACCAACGGCTCGCGCATCAACTCCACCACGCTCAACGAATCAGGCAACGGCAACGGCCGCATCAGCCCCACTTGAATTGATTCATCCACCAACGACTCGGCCACTTGGGTGCTGCTCATCTCCTGCAGATTCAGTTGCACCGCCGGGAATGCCTGGCGAAAGGCGAAGATCGCCTGTGGGATGCTGGAGTTGAACGGTGCAGAAGAGGTGAAGCCGATCTTCAATTCCCCCAGTTCACCTAACTGTGCCCGGCGCGCCACATCCGCCGCTTTATTAACCTGAGCCAGCACCAGCCGCGCCTCTTGCAGGAACAGCCGTCCCGCTTCGCTCAGCTCAACCCGACGATTGGTACGCTCAAATAACCGTGCGCCAACCTCCTGCTCCAGTGCCTGAATCTGCTGGCTCAGCGGCGGCTGGGAAATACCCAGCACCTGCGCGGCGCGGCCAAAATGCAGCTCTTCAGCCACGGCGATGAAGTAACGCAGATGGCGCAATTCCATGAAAACCCCATTAGGTCGTAAAAGCTATCAAACAGGTCGAACAATATATTGGAAAGAATCATTAGGGAGCTATATTCTTTTTATATTGCCAGCCCTGGCAGTCTTTCCTCCCCGAGGTCCCGCGTGAAATCTGCTGTCGCTCCACTTGCTCAAGAACGCCCACCCACTGCCCTGGATGAGGTGGTGGCACAGCTCAATGAGCAGTACATCGAAAAAGGCACGCCGATGTTCATGCGCACGGTGCTGGCGCTGTTTTCCGGCGGTTTCGCCACGTTCGCCCTGCTCTATTGCGTACAGCCGATGATGCCCGCGCTGTCCCACGAGTTTTCCATCAATGCGGCGCAGAGCAGCCTGATTCTCTCAGTCGCGACCGCCATGCTCGCCTTTGGTCTGCTGATCACCGGACCGATTTCCGACCGTCTCGGGCGCAAGCCAGTGATGGTCGCCGCACTGTTCTGTGCCGCACTGTGCACCATCGCCAGCGGCCTGATGCCGACCTGGGAAGGCATCCTGCTGATGCGGGCGCTGCTGGGCCTGTCCCTCAGTGGCCTGGCAGCGGTGGCGATGACCTACCTGAGCGAAGAGATCCACCCACAACACATCGGCTTGGCGATGGGCCTGTATATCGGCGGCAACGCTATCGGCGGCATGAGCGGGCGCTTGATCATCGGCGTGCTGATCGACTTTGTCAGTTGGCACACGGCGATGTTGATCATCGGCGCCTTGGCACTGATCGCCGCCACGGTGTTCTGGAAAATCCTCCCCGAATCGCGCAACTTCCGCGCCACCAGCCTCAAGCCCCGCAACCTGCTGGACGGCTTTGTCATGCACTTCAAGGACGCCGGCCTGCCGTGGCTGTTCCTGGAAGCCTTCCTGCTGATGGGCAGCTTCGTCACCCTGTTCAACTACATCGGCTATCGTTTGCTGGCCGACCCGTATGACCTGAGCCAAGCCGTCGTCGGATTGCTGTCGCTGGTGTACCTTTCGGGCATCTACAGCTCGGCAAAGATTGGCTCCCTGGCTGACCGCCTGGGCCGCCGCCGTGTGCTGTGGGCCACCATCGTACTGATGCTCGCCGGTATCGCCCTGACGTTGTTCACGCCGCTGGTGCTGGTGGTCATCGGCATGCTGATGTTCACGTTCGGCTTCTTCGGCGCCCACTCGGTGGCCAGCAGCTGGATCGGCCGCCGAGCGCTAAAGGCCAAGGGGCAGGCATCGTCCTTGTACCTGTTCAGCTACTACGTCGGGTCCAGTATTGCCGGTACCGCCGGTGGGTTCTTCTGGCACTACGCCGGATGGAACGGAATTGGTGCGTTTATCGTGGCATTGTTGATCGTCGCGTTGCTGGTGGCGTTGAAGCTGGCGAAGTTGCCGCCATTGGGTGAAGTGAAAGCCTGACACGCGGTCATAAAAAAGCCCGGCATAAGCCGGGCTTTTTTTATTGGGCGACGATCACTCGTGATACTGCGCCGACAACTCATGCACCGCCCGCAGGAACGCGCCTGCGTGCTCCGGATCCACTTCCGGGGTGATCCCGTGACCGAGGTTGAAGACATGGCCGCTGCCCTTGCCATAGCTGGCGAGGATACGGCCGACTTCAGTGCGGATGGCTTCCGGCTTGGCGTAGAGCACGGTCGGGTCCATGTTGCCCTGCAGCGCAACCTTGTTACCCACGCGACGGCGGGCTTCGCCGAGGTCGCAGGTCCAGTCCAGGCCCAACGCATCAGCACCCGCATCGGCGATGCTTTCCAACCACAGGCCACCGCCCTTGGTGAACATGATGACCGGCACTTTTCGGCCCTCATGTTCGCGGATCAGGCCGCTGACGATTTTGCGCATGTAGGCCAGGGAAAATTCCTGATACGCCGCCGCCGACAGGTTGCCGCCCCAGGTGTCGAAGATCTGCACGGCCTGGGCGCCGGCCATGATCTGGCCGTTGAGGTAGGACGTGACCGACTGTGCCAGCTTGTCCAGCAGCAGGTGCATGGCTTGCGGGTTGTCGTAGAGCATGGCTTTGGTCTTGCGGAAGTCTTTCGACGAGCCGCCTTCGACCATATAGGTGGCCAGGGTCCATGGGCTGCCGGAGAAGCCGATCAGCGGCACGCGGCCATTGAGCTCGCGGCGGATGGTGCTGACGGCGTCCATGACGTAGCCCAGGTCCTTGTGAGGGTCAGGAATCGGCAGGGCTTCGATGTCGGCCAGAGTGCTGACGACCTTCTTGAAACGCGGACCTTCGCCGGTTTCGAAGTACAGGCCCTGGCCCATGGCGTCAGGGATGGTCAGGATATCGGAGAAAAGGATGGCCGCATCCAGTTGTGGATAACGGTCCAGCGGTTGCATCGTGACTTCGCAGGCGAACTCCGGGTTCATGCACAGGCTCATGAAGTCGCCGGCGTGGGCGCGACTGGCGCGGTATTCCGGCAGGTAGCGACCGGCCTGACGCATCATCCACACAGGGGTGACGTCCACGGGTTGCTTGAGCAGGGCACGAAGGAAACGGTCGTTCTTGAGGGCAGTCATGTCGGCATCCGCAAAAAAAGTGCGGGCATTTTCTCAGAGCGCGACGCAAAAGGCACGGCAAGAGCTGTGCCTTTTGTCTATCGGGTCAATTTGTCGCGGTAGCTTGAACACACCGCAAAACAAATGTGGGAGCGGGCTTGCTCGCGAAAGCGGTGGGGCAGCCAATACATATGGTGGCTGATAAACCGCATTCGCGAGCAAGCCTGCTCCGACATTTTGATCCCATTTCAACTCGGGATCAGGTCAGACCTGCAGGTAATCCAGGATCCCTTCCGCGGCATTGCGCCCTTCGAAGATCGCGGTTACCACCAGATCAGAACCGCGAACCATATCGCCACCGGCGAAGATTTTCGGATTGCTGGTCTGGTGCTTGTACTGGCCTTGTTCCGGGGCCACGACGCGGCCCTGGCTGTCGGTCTGGATCTCGAACTGCTCAAACCATGGCGCCGGGCTTGGACGGAAACCGAAGGCGATGACCACAGCGTCAGCCGGGATGATCTCTTCGGAACCCGGGATCGGCTCAGGGCTGCGACGGCCACGGGCATCCGGTTCGCCGAGACGGGTCTCGACCACTTTCACGCCTTCGACACGGTCCTCGCCAACAATGGCGATCGGCTGGCGGTTGTAGAGGAATTTCACGCCTTCTTCCTTGGCGTTCTTCACCTCTTTGCGCGAGCCCGGCATGTTGGCCTCGTCACGACGATACGCACAGGTCACCGACTTGGCGCCCTGGCGAATCGAGGTACGGTTGCAGTCCATCGCGGTGTCACCACCGCCCAGTACCACGACCTTCTTGCCTTTCATGTCGACGAAATCTTCCGGCGACTTTTCAAAGCCCAGATTGCGGTTGACGTTGGCGATCAGGAAGTCCAAAGCGTCGTACACGCCCGGCAGGTCCTCACCGGCAAAGCCGCCCTTCATGTAGGTGTAAGTGCCCATGCCCATGAACACGGCATCGTATTCTTCGAGCAATTGCTCCATGGTCACGTCTTTGCCGATCTCGGTGTTGAGACGGAACTCGATGCCCATGCCGGTGAAGACTTCGCGACGATGGCTCAGTACGGTCTTTTCCAGCTTGAACTCGGGGATGCCGAAGGTCAGCAAGCCACCGATTTCCGGGTTCTTGTCGAACACCACCGGGGTCACGCCGCCACGCACCAGCACGTCGGCACAGCCCAGGCCCGCAGGGCCCGCACCGATGATCGCCACACGTTTGCCGGTCGGCTTGACCTTGGACATGTCCGGGCGCCAGCCCATGGCGAACGCGGTGTCGGTGATGTACTTCTCCACCGAACCGATGGTCACCGCGCCAAAGCCGTCGTTAAGGGTGCAGGCACCCTCGCACAGACGATCCTGTGGGCACACCCGGCCGCAGACTTCCGGCAAGGTATTGGTCTGGTGCGACAGTTCGGCGGCCGCGAGGATGTTGCCCTCGGCCACCAATTTGAGCCAGTTGGGAATGAAGTTGTGCACCGGGCACTTCCATTCGCAATACGGGTTACCGCACCCCAGGCAGCGGTGGGCCTGGTCAGCCGAGTGCTGGGGTTTGAAGGGCTCGTAGATTTCCACGAACTCTTTCTTGCGTTGACGCAACAGTTTCTTCTTCGGATCTTTGCGCCCGACATCGATGAACTGGAAGTCGTTATTCAGACGTTCAGCCATGTTAAAACCTCATCAAACTCTTCAGGCGCATATCACTGCGGATTGGCACGGATGCTGGAAAGCAACGATTTCAGGTTGGCAGCCTTGGGCTTGACCAGCCAGAAACGACGCAGGTAGTCATCGAGGTTTTCAGCGAGGTTACGACCCCATTCGCTGTTGGTTTCCTCGACATATTCGTCCAGCACATGCTGCAAGTGGTTGCGATAGGATTCCATCGCTTCGCCGCTGATCCGCTGGATCTCCACCAACTCGTGGTTGACCTTGTCGACGAAGGTGTTGTCCTGGTCCAGCACGTAGGCGAAACCGCCAGTCATGCCCGAACCGAAGTTGTAGCCGGTCTTGCCCAGCACCGCGACGAAGCCACCGGTCATGTACTCGCAGCAGTGATCGCCTGTGCCTTCCACAACTGTGTGAGCACCGGAGTTACGCACCGCGAAACGCTCACCGGCAGTACCGGCCGCAAACAGCTTGCCGCCGGTTGCGCCATACAGGCAGGTGTTGCCGATGATGGCACTGTCTTGAGTCTTGTAGACACTGCCGACAGGCGGGACGATCACCAGCTTGCCGCCAGTCATACCCTTACCCACGTAGTCGTTGGCGTCGCCTTCCAGGTACATGCTCAGGCCACCGGCGTTCCACACACCGAAACTCTGGCCCGCAGTGCCTTTGAAGCGGAAGGTGATTGGCGCCTTGGCCATGCCTTGGTTGCCGTGCTTGCGTGCGATTTCGCCGGAGATCCGCGCGCCGATGGAACGGTCGCAGTTGCAGATATCCAGGGCGAACTCACCACCGCTGGCGTCGTTGATCGAAGAGCTGGCCATCTCAACCATCTTCTCGGCCAGCAAGCCTTTGTCGAACGGCGGGTTGCGCTCCACCTGGCAGAATTGTGGCTTGTCTGCCGGGATGTGATCGCTGCCCAACAGCGGCGTCAGGTCCAGGTGCTGTTGCTTGGCGGTCTGACCCTCGAGGATGTCCAGCAGATCGGTACGGCCGATCAGCTCTTCCAGCGAACGCACGCCCAACTTGGCCAGCCACTCACGGGTTTCTTCGGCGACATAGGTGAAGAAATTCACCACCATGTCGACGGTACCGATGTAGTGATCCTTGCGCAGCTTCTCGTTCTGAGTCGCGACGCCGGTGGCGCAGTTGTTCAGGTGGCAGATGCGCAGGTATTTGCAACCCAGGGCGATCATTGGCGCGGTGCCGAAGCCGAAGCTTTCGGCGCCGAGGATCGCGGCCTTGATCACGTCGAGGCCGGTTTTCAGGCCGCCGTCGGTCTGTACCCGGACCTTGCCGCGCAGGTCGTTGCCGCGCAGGGTCTGGTGGGTTTCAGCCAGGCCCAGTTCCCATGGCGCGCCGGCGTATTTGATGGAGGTCAGCGGCGATGCGCCGGTGCCGCCGTCGTAGCCGGAGATGGTGATCAGGTCGGCATAGGCCTTGGCCACACCGGCGGCGATGGTGCCGACGCCGGCTTCTGCTACCAGTTTCACCGAGACCAGAGCCTTGGGGTTGACTTGTTTCAAGTCGAAAATCAGCTGCGACAAATCCTCGATGGAGTAGATGTCGTGGTGCGGCGGAGGCGAAATCAGGGTCACACCCGGCACTGCGTAACGCAGCTTGGCGATCAAACCGTTGACCTTGCCGCCGGGCAGTTGACCACCCTCACCCGGCTTGGCGCCCTGAGCAACCTTGATCTGCAGCACTTCGGCGTTGACCAGGTATTCGGGGGTCACACCAAAGCGGCCAGTGGCGACCTGCTTGATTTTCGAACTCTTGATGGTGCCGTAACGCGCCGGGTCTTCACCGCCTTCGCCGGAGTTGGAACGCGCACCCAGGCGGTTCATGGCTTCGGCCAGGGCTTCGTGAGCCTCAGGCGACAGAGCGCCCAGGGAAATGCCGGCGGAGTCGAAACGCTTGAGGATCGACTCCAGGGGTTCGATCTCACTGATGGCCAACGGCGTGTCCAGGGTTTTCACCTTGAACAGGTCGCGGATCATCGACACCGGGCGGTTATCCACCAGCGCGGTGTATTCCTTGAACTTGGCGTAGTCGCCTTGCTGCACGGCAGCTTGCAGAGTGCTGACCACGTCCGGGTTGTAGGCGTGGTATTCGCCACCGTGGACGAACTTCAGCAGGCCGCCTTGCTGGATCGGCTTGCGCGCACTCCAGGCTTCGGCCGCCAGGGCTTTCTGTTCGGCTTCGATGTCGACGAAACGCGCGCCCTTGATACGGCTCGGCACACCGCGGAAGCTCATGTCGCAGACTTCTTCCGACAGGCCGATGGCTTCGAACAACTGCGCACCGCGGTAGGACGTAACGGTGGAGATGCCCATCTTCGACAGGATCTTCAGCAGGCCCTTGGTGATGCCTTTACGGTAGTTCTTGAACACCTCGTAGAGGTCGCCCAGGACTTCGCCGGTACGGATCAGGTCGCCGAGCACTTCGTACGCCAGGAACGGGTACACCGCCGAGGCGCCGAAACCGATCAACACCGCGAAGTGGTGCGGGTCGCGGGCGGTGGCGGTTTCGACGAGGATGTTGGAGTCGCAGCGCAGGCCTTTTTCGGTCAGGCGGTGGTGCACCGCGCCGGTGGCCAGCGAGGCGTGGATCGGCAACTTGCCTGGCGCAATGTGACGGTCGGTCAGCACGATCTGGGTACGACCGGCACGCACGGCTTCTTCAGCCTGATCGGCAACATTACGCACAGCGGCTTCCAGGCCGAGGCTCTCGTCGTAGTTCAGGTCGATGATCTGCCGGTCGAAGCCCGGGCGGTCCAGGGTCATCAACGAACGCCACTTGGCCGGGGAAATGACCGGCGAGCTGAGGATCACGCGGGAAGCGTGCTCTGGCGATTCCTGGAAGATGTTGCGCTCGGCACCGAGGCACACTTCCAGGGACATGACGATGGCTTCGCGCAGCGGGTCGATCGGCGGGTTGGTTACCTGCGCGAACTGCTGGCGGAAATAGTCGTATGGCGTGCGCACGCGCTGGGACAGCACGGCCATTGGCGTGTCATCGCCCATGGAGCCGACGGCCTCGTAACCTTGCTCGCCCAATGGACGCAGCACCTGATCACGCTCCTCGAAAGTGACCTGGTACATCTTCATGTACTGCTTGAGCTGGTCGACATCGTAGAAAGCCGAACCGTGGTCGTTGTCTTCCATGGTCGCCTGGATGCGCAGAGCGTTCTTGCGCAGCCATTGCTTATACGGGTGACGGGACTTCAAGCGGTTGTCGATGGCGTCGGTGTCGAGGATCTGACCGGTTTCGGTGTCCACGGCCAGGATCTGGCCAGGACCTACGCGACCTTTGGCGATGACGTCTTCGGGTTGGTAGTTCCACACGCCGATTTCCGACGCCAGGGTGATGAAACCATTGGTGGTGGTGACCCAACGCGCCGGGCGCAGACCGTTACGGTCGAGCAGGCAGACGGCGTAACGACCGTCGGTCATGACCACACCGGCCGGGCCGTCCCACGGCTCCATGTGCATCGAGTTGTACTCATAGAACGCCCGCAGATCGGGGTCCATGGTTTCGACGTTCTGCCACGCAGGCGGAATGATCATGCGCACGCCACGGAACAGGTCAATCCCGCCGGTAACCATCAGTTCGAGCATGTTGTCCATGCTGGAGGAGTCGGAACCGACGCGGTTGACCAGCGGGCCGAGCTCTTCCAGGTCCATCAAATCGTTGGCGAACTTGGTGCGACGGGCCACAGCCCAGTTGCGGTTGCCGGTAATGGTGTTGATCTCGCCGTTGTGGGCGAGGAAGCGGAATGGCTGGGCCAACGGCCATTTCGGCAGGGTATTGGTGGAGAAGCGCTGGTGGAACACGCAGATCGCGGTTTGCAGGCGCTCGTCGCTCAGGTCTGGATAGAAGGCGGTCAAATCCGCCGGCATCATCAGGCCTTTATAAATGATGGTCTTGTGGGAAAAGCTGCAGATGTAGTGGTCAGTGTCCAAGGCGTTGGCCACGGACGAGCGACGACGGGAGGTGAACAGCTTGATCGCCATGTCCTGATCGCTCAGGCCATCGCCTGCGATGAACACTTGTTCGATCTGCGGCAGGCGCTCAAGGGCCAGGCGGCCAAGGACGCTGGTGTCGATCGGCACTTTGCGCCAGCCGACGAGCGTTAGGCCTGCGGCCAGAATCTCGCGGTTCATGTTCTCGCGAGCGGCTTCGGCTTTGACCGGGTCCTGGTTGAAAAACACCATCCCCACGGCGTACTGCTTGGGCAAATCGGCGCCGAAATGCTCTTTGGCAACGGCGCGCAGGAACTGGTCGGGCTTTTGAATCAGCAAGCCACAACCGTCACCGGTCTTGCCGTCGGCGTTGATCCCACCGCGGTGGGTCATGCAGGTCAGGGCCTCGATGGCCGTTTGCAAAAGGGTATGACTGGGCTCGCCCTGCATATGGGCTATCAGGCCGAAACCACAGTTATCCTTGAATTCATCGGGTTGGTACAGACCTGCTTTCATAGACACTTTCTCACCAGGCTGCCTCTTTTCATGAGGCAAATTTCTTTTCAATTCAACCGGTTACCTTCCACGCCGAACGTACGCCGGCTTAGCGGGGGCAAAAGGGAGGTCATTGTACACACCGACACAGACGCTCACAAATTTAGCGACGAAATGTCGCAAATCTATGTCGCATTTATGAAAGGTTTAAATCGATATGCTGTGCTAGTCAAAACTTTTTTAATTCTGACTGCTACGACTCAAAAGCGACGTGCGCAGACACCACAAAGCGCGCGGCCTTGAGGGCAGCACGCCTTGCGTTTTTTTTGAGGTGCCGGGAGAGGCGGCCTGGGTAAGGCCACCGAATCTTCAGCGAGTTGCTGCCAGTTCCTGTTGGACGCTGGCGACAGTGCGAGGCCAAGGTTTACCAGCCTGAACCTTCGCTGGCAAGGCCTTGATAGCGGTATCGGCTGCTGCACGGCTAGGGAAGTTGCCGTAAGTGATCACGTAAAGCGGCTTGCCGTTGAGGACTTTCTTGAAATAACGGTACTCGCCGCCCTGCTCTTTCACGAAGCTCTGAGCGTTGGCTTCGGAGCTGGTGCCGAGGATCTGCACCACGTAGTGACCCGCGGGTTGGCTGGTGTACCAACTGCCGCCGGTAGCGGCTGCTTTTGCGACGGTGACCGGTTTTTCAACCGGCTTGGCCGCTGGAGCCGGTTTGGCCACAGGTGCCGGAGCCGGCTTGGCGACAGGCGCTGGCTTGGCAGTGGCGACCTGGACAGGTGCCGGGGTCGGTTTGGCCGCTGGTGTCGGCGCAGGGCCTGCTGGAATGCCGGCAGGTGGCGCGGTGGTGGTAACGGTCGGCGGTGTAGCACTGGAGCCTTCCACCGGCACGCCGTCGTCACCTTCGGAGATACCCCCAGCGGCTTCGGCCAATGGGCCGCGCATCACTGGCTGGCCGACCATCGGCAAGTTGGTGGGTTGGCCGGAGTTGGCAAACTCGACGTTCGGGGTAGGCTTGCCCAATGGCAACTGCGCTTGTTCGGTTGGCTCGCCGGTGGCCGGTGCCTTGCTGCGACCCGGGATCAACCAGGCGGCGGCAACGGCAACTACGACAACTGCGGAAATCGCCAATACGTGTTTCTTCGGCATGGTGAACCCCATCTTTGGACGCTTCACCGCTGAGCGGCTGGCAATCATGGCTTCGATCATGGCATCCCGGGCGACCTGGTTGATGGTGCCAGGCCAGCCGTCGGAGCTTTCGTGAATATCAGAGATCTGCGCAGCGGAGAAAAGTTCGATGCCCTGACCGGCGCCTTCAAGACGTTGAGCCAGGTACTCGCGAGTTTCTTCCTCTTCGTAAGGTTGCAATTCGATGACGTGGAAGCGCTCTTCCTCGCCACTGAGATGCTCAAGCTCGGCAATCAGCGACGATTCGCCGAACAGGAATACGTGCGGGCGACCTTCGGGCGTGCCCGCTGCCAGCGCCAGCAACGCTTCGAGCGCGGACTCGTCGAGTTGCTCGGCGTCGTCCACCAGCAAGTAGACTTCCTGGCCCGTCAGACCCAGTTGCACCACCTGCTTGAGGATCGCGTTCGGCTCGGCATTGGCCACGTCCAGGGCCTGGGCGACCTGACGCAACACGCCCGCCGCATCACCGGCGCCACGGGCCGAAACCACTACGCTTTGTACCGACTGCTTGTTGGTACTGGCGACAAGCGCCTGGCGCAGCAATGTCTTGCCGCTGCCCAGCGGGCCCGTGACCACCAGCAGCAACTGGCTGTAGCGTGCCAGGTGATGCAACTGGCCCAACACCGGCTTGCGTTGCGCAGGGAAGAATTTGAAACCAGGCACCCGTGGAGCAAAAGGGTCATGGCTTAACTGGAAATGGCCGAGGAAGGCCTCGTCGGCATGCAAACTAGTCATCGGGATCTTATTAACCTTTGAGCTGGGCCAGGGCGCGGTAGTCCGCTCCCAGCGTGGCCTGTAAAATCTCTTTTGGATAATCGTCGGTCACTACCGCTTCGCCCATTCGGCGCAACAGCACCAGTCGCAGTCGACCGTCGATCACTTTCTTGTCTATCGCCATGTGTTCGAGAAAATCAGCCTCAGTCATCTCCTCGGGAGGAATGACCGGCAAACCGGCGCGCTGGAACAGGCGGATACCACGATCCCGCTCCTGGGCGCTGATCCAGCCCAGGCGTTGCGACATCTCCAACGCCATCACTGTGCCAGCCGCTACAGCTTCCCCATGCAACCACACACCATAGCCCATGTGCGTTTCGATCGCATGGCCGAAGGTATGGCCCAGGTTCAACGTGGCGCGCACACCGGACTCCCGCTCGTCGGCATTGACCACCAGCGCCTTGGCGGCACAGGAGCGGGAAATGGCTTCGGTCAACGCCACCTGGTCCAGGGCACGCAGGGCATCGACGTGCTCTTCCAGCCAGGTAAGGAACGGTTCGTCGCAGATCAGCCCGTACTTGATGACTTCCGCCAAACCCGCCGACAGCTCGCGGGGCGGCAACGTATTGAGGGTGGCGGTGTCGATCAGTACCACGTTGGGCTGATAGAACGCACCGACCATGTTCTTGCCCAGCGGATGGTTGATGCCGGTCTTGCCGCCTACCGACGAGTCGACCTGGGACAACAGAGTGGTGGGCACCTGGATAAAGTCCACACCGCGTTGGTAACAAGCCGCCGCGAAACCCGCCATATCGCCAATGACGCCGCCGCCGAGTGCAACCACAGTGGTGCGACGGTCGTGACGAGCAGTCAGCAGGCCATCAAAGATCAGTTGCAGGGTTTCCCAGTTCTTGAAGGCTTCGCCATCGGGCAACACTACCGAAATAACGGAAAACGCCTCAAGGCTGCGGCTCAGACGCTCAAGATAAAGCGGCGCCACTGTCTCGTTGGAGATAATCGCCACTTGTCGCCCGGCAATATGCGGTGCGAGCAACTCGGGCTGGTCCAACAAACCTTCGCCAATGTGGATCGGGTAGCTGCGCTCGCCTAGATCGACCTTAAGTGTCTGCATGTTTCCCCGCGTTGAAGATGGAAGCAGGTGTCCTGCCCTACATTTACGTTTGTCGGCAACGTCGAGATCTGACGCCACCTGATGGCTCTACGCCACAACTCTACCGGCCATGACGCGACGCCGAGGATAGCGCATTTCGAGCCAGGCTTTAACGGGGGGGCAGCCGCTGCAAGCGTTCCAGAATGTCGAGTACGACCATTCGTGGTGGCCGTTCATCGGTTTCCACCACCAGATCGGCGATCTCCCGATACAGCGGATCCCGCAGCGCCAGCAAATCCCGCAGGGTTTTCGCCGGGTCCGCCGTTCGCAGCAATGGACGATTGCGATCGCGGGCCGTGCGGCCGACCTGCTGCTCAACCGACGCATGCAGGTAGACCACCCGACCGCCGGCATGCAGCGCACGACGGTTTTCATCGCGCATCACCGCGCCGCCGCCGGTGGCCAATACCACGCCATCGCAGCCACACAGCTCAGCAATCATTGCCTGCTCACGGTCACGAAAGCCCAGTTCGCCTTCCTTATCGAAGATCCACGGGATATTGGCGCCCGTGCGCAATTCAATTTCCTTATCGGAGTCTTTGAATGGCAGGCGCAGCTCTTTGGCCAGCAAACGGCCGATGGTGCTTTTTCCAGCCCCCATCGGTCCTACAAGAATCAAATTTCGCACAGAATCAACGACTCACAGCAATCGCCTGGTTATTCATAATACGCGGAGTCAGGAACACCAGCAGCTCGGATTTTTTCTCCGAAACCACATCCCGCCGGAAAAGGCGGCCAAGATACGGCAGATCGCCCAAAAATGGCACTTTATCTACCACCTTGCTCTGGGTATTGGAAAAAACCCCGCCAATGACGATGGTCTCACCATCCTTGACCAACACCTTGGCGTTGACCTCGTTTTTCTTGATCGGCGGCACGTCATTGAGCTTGTTCAGGTAGTCGGGCTCATCCTTGGTGACCTTGACCTCCATGATTACCCGGTCATCCGGGGTAATCTGCGGCGTGACTTCCAGGGACAACGAGGCCTCCTTGAACGACACCGATGTGGCGCCGCTGGAACTGGATTCCTGGTAGGGAATCTCGGTGCCCTTGAGGATTCGAGCGGTTTCTTTGTCGGAGGTGACGACCTTGGGCTGCGAGACAATTTCGCCGTTACCGGTTTTCTCCATGGCGGTCAGCTCCAGGTCCAGCAGAATATTGTCGGTAATAAAGGCAATGCCCAAGCCTGACGTGCCGTTGATAGCCCCCAGGTCAACAAAGGGTGAGCTGGGCAGATTCTCCGGCAGCTCTACACCTTCGGCCGCGGGTTTATTGATCCCGCCAGCGCTCCAATTACCCCGGTTGAGCCGCCCACCCCAACGCACACCCAGGCTTTTGTCGTAATCGACATTGGCCTCGACAATCCGCGCTTCGATCATTACCTGGCGCACCGGAATATCCAGTTGCGCCACGATCCGCCGCAATTCGTCCAGGCGTTCCTGAGTCTGGTAGGCGATGATATTGTTGGTCCGGTCATCCACCGCGACCGAACCGCGCTCTTCGGTGGTGCCCTCACCGTCCGTCACCGACTGGAACAGCCTGGCAAGGTCAGAAGCCTTGGCGTAGTTCACCTGGAGCAACTCACGGCGCAACGGCGTCAGCTCGGCCACCTGTTTGCGCGACTCCAGAACCAGCAGCTCACGTGCCGCCAGCTCCTCGGCGGGGGCAACCAGTAGCACGTTGGCGGTCACGCGCTTGTCCAACCCCTTCGTCTGCAGCACCAGATCCAGGGCCTGATCCCAAGGCACGTCCTTGAGACGCAACGTAATCGAACCCTGCACCTCATCACTGGCCACCAGGTTCAGGCCGGCAACGTCGGCAATCTGCTGCAAGACGACCCGCACTTCGATGTTCTGGAAATTAAGGCTTAACTTATCGCCACTGAACGCAGCACGCTCGGTAGTGAGTGGTGCACCGCCAGGCGGCGGCAGGTGAATCAGGTCGACCCGGTTGGGCACAGCCTTGGCCATCGGTGCCATGAACGCTATCCATAGCGCCACACCGAGGGACGAAAAAGTCCGTTTCATTGTTTGATTCCGTTATAAATGCACGTTCAAGGCAAGGGTTCGCGAGCGTTCCAGCCACGCGCCCTCGCCATCCGGGAAGAGCTCGACGAGCTCGATGTGTGAGTCATGAATGGCCGTCACCTGTCCGTGATCCGCCCCCAGATAATCGCCCACCGCAAGACGATGCACCGCCGTAGCACCCCGCAACAGGGCAAAGGTTTGCCCCCCCGCGGGACAAGGTACCGACCATTTCGAATTGCTCGATGGCAAAACCTTCCAGAAACCCTCGCAAACGCTCGGGATCAGGCTTGAGCGCCGAGCGCCCTGTAGCACGCTCGACCTGTCGAGACGGCGGCTGGAAAGGATCACGCAGGGACGCCGGATCGTAGACAAAGCGCTGGCGACTGACAGGCTGCGGCACCCCCTCTATGGGCGCCGGCGGCCGTTGGCGAATCTCGCGCAACTGAGCCTCCAATGCCTGCACGTCATCACCACCGCCACAACCGACCAGCGATACCAGGCCCAAGGCCAGGCCCACACCTTTGAAGCGGCTCATGGCAATAACCCTTGTTCGTTGTAGCGGTAGGTCTTGGCCAGCAGCTCAAGCCTTAATAGCGGTCCTGCCTGCGGATTGGCTGGCCTGATGGTCAAGTCATGCAAGGTAATAACCCTTGGCAATCCGACCAGGGTGCTGATGAACATCGCCAGGTCGTGATAGGCACCGGTGACGCCAATCTGCAAGGGCAACTCGATATAGAGCGGCTGAAGCCGCTCGTCCAGCAGCTTGATTTCCTCGAATGCCAAGCCGTTGACCATGCCCAGTCGAGTGATGTCTTCAAGCAGGCCCGGCACTTCAGTAGCGGTTGGTAACTGCTGCAACAGCTTGGCAAACGCCTCCCGCATGCCCTGGAGCTGGAGGGTATAGGCCTCAAGGTTGGCGGCAAGGGGCGACTTCAGGGCAAGTCGCTGTAGCAGGACCACTTCCTGTGCCTCTTGCTGGCGTAACTTCTCCCGCGAATTACTCAGATAGAAAATGTCAGCCAACACCAGCAACAGGCAGATCAGTCCGAGGCCCAAAAGTGCTTGTCGAGACAAAGACCAGTTCGGTGCGTTGCGGTAGAGTGCGGAGAATTCGAGGCTCGTTGACAGGCTCATTGCGACGCCTCGGCAGACGCTCTCTGGCGAACCATCAACTGGAAGCCACTGCCACCGCCCTCGTCGTCGGCCTGCACATGCTGCAGCCGAGGTGCCTGCAAGGCATTACTCGCCTCGAGGCCGCGCAGGAACCGGGCGATGTCCTGATTCGACTCGGCGCCACCTCGGACCCCGACATTGTCACCCTCGACAATGACTTCGCGCAGTTGCACGCCATCCGGCACGGCACGAGCCAGTTGGTCGAACAGCAAGGCGCCAGCCGAACGATCGGCTTGCAGCCCCTGGACGACCTTCATTCGCTCCACAAGCTGCAAGCGCTGCTCGCGCAGTTCATCAATAGTCTTGATCTGCGAATCAAGCACCGTCACTGCCTTGCTCAAGTGGCTGCTACGGGTCACTTGCCGATCAATCGCCCGGTCGATCACCCGATCCGCCAGCCACACCGCCGCCAGCGCCACACCCGCCATCGCGAACAAAAACGTCAGGAAATATTGGCGTCGACGCTTGGCCCGCTCTTCGCGCCAAGGCAAAAGGTTGATACGTGTCATCAATCGAAACTCCTCAGGGCCAAGCCGCAAGCAACTCCCATCCCTTGGGCATCGGTGGCCCACTGCACACCATCGACTCGATGGCCTGGCGCGATGCTGTCGAAAGCCTGACCACTGGCGCGGGCCAATGCAAACGCTTCGACATCCACTACCCGCGTCACCAGCCCCGCCAGGGCCAGCACTGCCTCACGGGCTTCGACCTGCTCCTTGAGACAGGCGACGAGCAGTACCTCGATGCGCTGCGGATCAAGGGCCGAGATACCCTGGACCTGAAAATCGATTGCCACCTCATCCAGTGGATAGGGAATGTACTGGTCCGCCTCCAGATTGATTCGGTGCACCATTTCGTCATCGCTGAGCCCCGCGTCCATCTCGATCACCCGAGTGATCACCGACGACCCGGCTACAGCAACCGCTGCGCTTTTCAGGGATGTACAGGCTTGTGACAACGCCTTGGAAAGTGCCAGCCCCACGGCGTCAAGATCAACCAGCGTGCTGTCGATCACGGCATGGGCCGGCAGGTGTTGAATGCCATAGGCCCGCACCGTGTAACCCGCACCTGAGCGCTCCAGCTCCACCAGCCTCACTGCGGCATCATTGATGTCGACACCCAGGACGGCATCGGTTTTTTGCGTGAAAAATCCTTTTCTCATAAAACTCCCCAAAACTTTCCCTGTCTTACGGCCTGACTGTCAGTCTGGATCGATGCATTCGGTCGGCTTGTTGGAGAGGCGCGAATGACGCCTCGAGCCGAAAATGCTTTAATGCCCAGCGTTTTTTCCCGCTTTTTTATCCGCAGGCCGGGGTGCTCCATCGTTTGTCGTGTATGCCCCGACGCCTAACTCATTCTTTTCTCTGGAAATCCAAAAGCCTTGATTCGTCTGCTGAAGTTTTTCGGGTACTCCATTGTCGCTATCGTCTGCGGCCTAATGCTCGTTCTCAGCGGGGCCTACCTCTACCTTAGTCCGGGATTGCCCTCGGTAGAGGCCCTGAGAAGTATCCAGTTGCAGATTCCTTTGCGGGTCTACAGCAGCGATGAAAAACTGATCGCGGAGTTCGGCGAAATGCGCCGCACCCCGATCCGTTTCGCCGACATTCCACCCAATTTCATCAACGCCCTGTTGTCGGCCGAAGACGACAACTTCGCCAATCACTATGGCGTCGACCCCAGCAGCCTGGTGCGTGCAGCCACTCAATTGGTAAAAAGCGGACACATTCAGTCCGGCGGCAGCACCATCACCATGCAGGTGGCGAAGAACTTCTTCCTCACCAGCGAGCGCAGCTTCTCCCGCAAGGCCACGGAAATTCTCCTGGCGCTGCAGATCGAACGGCAATTGACCAAGGACGAGATCCTGGAGCTGTACGTCAACAAGATCTACCTGGGCAACCGCGCCTACGGGATCGAGGCGGCTTCGCAGGTGTACTACGGCAAGTCGATTCGCGACGCCAGCCTTGCGCAGATGGCCATGATTGCCGGCCTGCCCAAGGCCCCTTCACGCTTCAACCCCCTGGCCAACCCTGCGCGCAGCAAAGAGCGTCGCGACTGGATCCTGGGGCGCATGTACAAGCTGGGCAAGATCGACCAGGCCGCCTATGAAGGTGCCGTGGCCGAACCGTTGAACGCCAGCTATCACGTGCCGACACCTGAAGTGAACGCACCGTACATCGCCGAAATGGTCCGGGCCGAAATGGTTGGCCGTTACGGCAGCGACGCCTATACCGAAGGTTTCCGCGTTACTACGACCATTCCGAGCAACTTGCAGGAAATCGCCAACCACTCGGTGCACGAAGGCCTGATCACCTATGACCAGCGCCACGGCTACCGCGGCCCCGAATCACGCCTGCCGGGCAAGACCCTGAGTGCCTGGACCGTTGAGCTGGGCAAACAGCGCGCAATCAGCGGCCTTGAGCCAGCTATCGTCACCCAGGTGAAGAAAGATGGCGTGCAGGTGCTGACCCGCACCGGCGAAGAACATGTGTCGTGGGACAGCATGAAATGGGCCCGTCCATTCCTCAACACCAACAGCATGGGCCCGATGCCCAAGCAGCCGTCGGACGTGGCTCAGGTCGGCGACCTGATCCGTGTGCAGCGCCAGAAGGACGACAGCCTGAAATTCAGCCAGGTGCCTGTGGCACAAGGCGCCCTGGTGTCGCTGGATCCGCAAAACGGCGCGATTCGCGCCCTGGTGGGTGGTTTTGCCTTCGAGCAGAGCAACTACAACCGCGCGACCCAAGCCAAGCGCCAACCGGGTTCCAGCTTCAAGCCATTCGTCTATAGCGCGGCCCTGGATAACGGCTACACCGCCGCCAGCCTGGTCAATGATGCACCGATCGTGTTTGTCGACGAGTACCTGGACAAGGTCTGGCGACCAAAGAACGACACCAACACGTTCCTCGGCCCGATCCGAATCCGTGAGGCGCTGTACAAGTCCCGCAACCTGGTGTCGATTCGCCTGCTGCAGGCGATGGGTGTGAGCAAGACCATCAATTACATGACCCGCTTTGGCTTCAACAAGCAGGATCTGCCGCCCAACCTGTCCCTGGCCCTCGGTACCGCCACCCTCACGCCGATGGAAATCGCCACGGGCTGGAGCACCTTTGCCAACGGCGGCTACAAGATCACGCCGTACCTGATCGACAAGATCGAAAGCCGCAACGGGGAGACGCTGTTCACAGCCAACCCGCCGCGCGTGCCGGGAGACGTGGTCAATGGCGTCGCGGCTACCGATGGCGTGGCAGCACCGACCAATGGCGACATCACCATCGAAACAACACCGGATGCAACACCGACCGCTGGCGCACCCGCAACCCCGCCCGCCCCGCAAGCGCCAGCAGTGGCCGAGCGGGTGGTGGACGGCCGCACCACCTATATCCTCAACAGCATCCTGGAGGACGTCATCAAGAAAGGCACCGGTCGTCGCGCCCTGGCCTTGGGCCGTACGGACCTGGCAGGCAAGACGGGTACCACCAACGAATCCAAGGACGCCTGGTTCTCCGGCTACAACGCCGACTACGTGACCACCGTCTGGACCGGCTACGATAAACCGGAAAGCCTTGGCCGTCGTGAATTCGGCGGCACTGTCGCGTTGCCGATCTGGATGAGCTACATGGGCGCAGCCCTCAAGGACATGCCACCCCACAGCCAGGCTGAGCCGGAAGGTCTTCTCAGCCTGCGGGTCGACCCCGTCAGCGGCCGTGCCGCCGTCCCGGGCACGCCGAATGCGTATTTCGAACTGTTCAAGAGCGAAGATACGCCGCCGTCGGTCAATGAGCTGGGTAACGGCACCGTGCCGGGCAGCCCTTTACCGGCAGACGAGGGCGCTCCGATCGATTTGTTCTGATAACCAGGATCTATGGCCTGACATAGATCCAATGTGGGAGCGGGCTTGCTCGCGAATGCGGTGTTTCAGTCACAGATGCATTGGCTGACACACCGCATTCGCGAGCAAGCCCGCTCCCACATTTGGTTCTGCACCAGACGCCAGTAATCGACAGGCCACAAAAAAGCCCCGACTCATCCGAGCCGGGGCTTTTTGTTGGTGCGCTACAACGGCTTAGCCGTTGAACACATCATCCACGCTTTTCAGCGGGTAGTTCTTCGGATACGGCAGGGTTGCAACGCCGGTCTCGATGGCCGCTTTAGCCACGGCATCGGAGATCACGGTGATCAGGCGGGCATCCATTGGTTTCGGAATGATGTACTCACGACCGAATTCCAGTTTGATACCGCCGTAGGCGTCGCACACTTCCTGAGGTACCGGCAGCTTGGCCAGTTCGCGCAGGGCGTTGGCGGCGGCTACTTTCATCTCTTCGTTGATGCGCTTGGCGCGAACGTCCAGAGCACCACGGAAGATGAACGGGAAGCCCAGTACGTTGTTGACCTGGTTCGGGTAATCCGAACGACCGGTGGCCATGATCACGTCATCACGGGTAGCGTGAGCCAGGGCCGGAGCAATTTCCGGATCCGGATTGGAGCAAGCGAACACGATCGGGTTGGCCGCCATCAGCTTCAGGCCTTCGGCGCTCAGCAGGTTCGGACCGGACAGGCCAACGAATACGTCAGCACCGTTCAAGGCGTCGTCAAGGGTACGCTTCTCGGACGGATGGGCAAACATCGCCTTGTACTGGTTCAGGTCGGTGCGCTCGGACTGGATCACGCCCTTGCTGTCGACCATGAAGATGTTTTCCAGCTTGGCGCCCATGCTCACGATCAGCTTCATGCAGGAGATGGCCGCAGCGCCAGCGCCCAGGCAGACGATCTTGGCTTCGCCGAGGGTTTTGCCAGCGATTTCCAGGGCGTTGATCATGCCGGCGGCAGTAACGATCGCGGTGCCGTGTTGGTCATCGTGGAATACCGGAATGTCGCACTGTTCGATCAGGGCCTTTTCGATCTCGAAGCACTCAGGTGCCTTGATGTCTTCCAGGTTGATACCACCGAACGTGATGGAGATGCGTTTTACGGTGTCGATGAAAGCCTGCGGGCTTTCGGAGTCGACTTCGATGTCGAATACGTCGATGCCAGCAAAGCGCTTGAACAGCACGCCCTTGCCTTCCATGACCGGCTTGGAAGCCAATGGGCCAAGGTTACCCAGGCCGAGAATCGCGGTGCCATCAGAAATCACTGCAACCAGATTGCCCTTGCCGGTGTACTTGTAGGCCAGCTCAGGGTCGCGGGCGATTTCACGCACGGGCTCTGCTACACCGGGGCTGTAGGCCAGCGACAGGTCGCGGGCGGTAGCAGTGGCTTTGGTGAGCTCGACACTCAGCTTTCCTGGACGAGGATGGGCGTGATATTCGAGAGCGGCAGTTTTCAAATCAGACATATCGGCATTCCGCTTTTACTGTTGGACGACGGACCGCCGAGGATACGCGTGTCGCAAAGTCCCTACAAGACTGGGCGGTCACAGGTGTCAAGGGCCCTACCCTACGACTTTTGGCCAAGAGCCGCGAGATACAAGGGCTCAACTGTTCACAATTGCAATAAAAAATGTCTACAATTTTTTCTTATGGCGCCAGTTGCAACATGCCAGGATCGGTCAATGGCAGAAGCCAACGGGCTTGGCTTTTTTCCAGGCCTCCTCGGCGGGATCGATCCACCACCCAACCACGGGCTTCGATTTCCCGGCCCTGTAGACGACTCAACCGGCCGCTGTCGAAACGCTTGAGCAGATTGGGCGCAATACGTAATACCAGCGAGCCCTGCAATTCGATCCAGACACCCCCACGATTGCGTTCGATTTTACTCACCTGCCCGCTGACGATGGCAAAGCCGGACCGCTTAATCTGCGCCGCACTTACAACCGGTGACTGGCGCCACAGCCCAAGGTGGGCCTGTCGGGCACTCTGTTCGGCGGCCTGTTGGCAGGCGACGAGTTCGACATTGGGTGCAACAGCCACCTGAAAACCCAGGCCAGCGGCGAGTAATTGCGCCTCCAGGTTTGCCCCATTGGTGCCATAGAGATGGGCCAGGGTGCGTCCGTAGTGATCTTTGCTCTCACGACCGAGCACCACGCCCACCCGACCGCTGCTGGCATCCACCATGCCTTGCAAGCGCTCCCGCGCAGCCACGGCAAAAGGCTCGTCGGAACGACCCTTCTTACCGGTTTCCGGGGTGTTGACGCCAATCATGCGTACACTGCGACCATCTTTCAGGCGAACCGTATCGCCATCCACCACGCGCTGCACCTCAAAGGTGTCGACGGCGCTGGGAGCTGGACAAAACACCTGCGCCTGGACGGGCGCCAGCCAAATCGCAGACACAAAAAAGGCGCCCGCAAGGGACGCCTTTTTTAACAGCAGGGAACAGCCCATCGGGCTCTTCAGCCTTACTCTGCAGCAGGAGTCTTGGCTTTGCCAAAAGCACCGAAACGGTCTGCGAAGCGCTGTACACGACCGCCAGTATCCAGAGTCTTCTGCTTACCGGTGTAGAACGGGTGGCACTCGTTGCATACGTCAGTACCCAGTGGCTTGCACAGGTTCGAACGGGTTTCGAACTTGTTGCCGCAGCTGCAAGTTACTTCGATAGTTTCGTACGCTGGATGGATATCGGCTTTCATGGTGTATTCCTCAGGCTAGCGTGCCGCCACTCGACACTATTGTCGAATACCGCACGTAATTAGGCCGCGGATTCTACCAGACCTTTTTAAACGCGCAAGCGGCTCCATAGCCCCTTTCATCAGAAATTGTGAGAGTGGGCTTGCTCCCACACAGGACACTTCCACCACTCGTCTGCTAGGCTCGCGCCCTTCTTCACCGCCCGCCATATGAGAACCTCCCGCGTGCCCGACGCCATTTTGCGCCTCGCCCTGCCCTCGCCCCTGCGCCGCCTGTTCGACTACCGCGCACCCGCCGGCGTGCTGCGGTCGCAGTTGCAGCCGGGGATGCGCGTGCGGGTGCCGTTCGGACGGCGCGAGATGATCGGCATTCTGGTGGAAGTCACTGACCACAGTGAAGTGCCCGCCGAAAAGCTCAAGCCGGCCCTGGCCCTGCTGGACGCCACGCCGCCTTTGCCGCCTTCGCTGTTCAAGCTGTGCCTGTGGACCTCCCAGTACTACCAACACAGCCTGGGCGACACCCTGAGCTGGGCGCTGCCAGTGCTGTTGCGCCAGGGCGAACTGGCCGAAGCCCGACAGGAACGCTTCTGGTCGATGGTCCCCGGCGCCCGCCTGGACGACCCGCGTATCGCGCGTGCCCCACGCCAGCGGGAGGCCCTGGCCACCCTGGCCCAGCATCCCCATGGCGTAGCCCACCCGCTATTAAGCAAGCTGATGTTGAGCAAGGACAGCCTGGACCTGCTGCTCGCCAAGGGCCTGGTGCAGGTGGAGATCCGCAAACACGCGCCAAGGGAGCGTCACGAACACTGGCTGGCCCAACCGGAACTGCCACTGAACCCGGAACAGCGCGCCGCCTTTGAAGCGATTCGCGCAGGCTTCGATAGTTTCCACGCGTTCCTGCTGGCCGGCGTCACCGGCAGCGGCAAGACCGAAGTCTATTTGCAACTGATCCGCGAGACCCTCGAAGCCGGCAAGCAGGCGCTGGTGCTGATCCCCGAGATCAACCTTGGGCCGCAAACCCTGGCGCGCTTCGAGCAACGCTTCAACGCGCGCATTGCCCTGGTGCACTCGGCAGTCAACGACCGCGAACGCCTCGAGTCGTGGCTGGCGGCACGAGACGGCGAGGCCGACATTATTATCGGCACCCGTTCAGCGCTGTTCACCCCGATGAAAAATCCGGGGCTGATCATTATTGATGAAGAACACGACGGCTCTTATAAACAGCAGGAAGGCCTGCGCTACCACGCCCGCGACCTGGCCCTGGTGCGGGCGCGCCAGGAAAACATCCCGATTGTGCTGGGCTCGGCTACGCCTTCCCTGGAAAGCCTGCACAACGCCTACACCGGGCGCTACGGCCTGCTGCGCCTGAATGAACGCGCAGGCGGCGCCAAGCAACCACGCTTCTTACGCCTGGACGTCAAAAGTCGCCCGCTGGACAGCGGCATTTCCGGCCCCATGCAGCAAGCCATTGGCCAAACCCTGGCGGCCGGCCAGCAAGTATTGGTGTTCCTCAACCGCCGAGGGTTTGCACCGACACTGCTGTGCCACGACTGCGGCTGGATGTCCGAGTGCAACCGCTGTGACGCGCGCATGACCGTGCATCAACGCTCCGGCGAGCTGCGCTGCCACCACTGCGGGCACGTGGAACGAGTGCCGCGCCATTGCCCGCAATGCGGCAAGGTTGACCTGCGCCCCGTGGGTGCCGGCACCGAGCGCGCCGAGGAACGGTTGGGGATTCTGTTTCCGGATTTCCCGGTATTGCGCGTCGACCGCGACAGTACGTCGCGCAAGGACGCGATGAATCAGTTGTTCGCCACCATTCAAAAGGGCCAGCCGTGCATTTTGGTGGGCACGCAGATGCTCGCCAAAGGGCACCACTTCCCGCGGGTGACCCTGGTGTCGATCCTGGATGCCGACGGCGGGCTGTTTTCCGGGGACTTTCGCGCCAGCGAGCGCATGGCGCAGTTGATCGTCCAGGTGGCAGGGCGCGCCGGACGCGCCGAAGAACCCGGTAGAGTGATCATCCAGACCCACCTCGCCGACCATCCGCTGCTGATCCAGCTGACTGAACAAGGCTACTTCGCCTTCGCCGAGCAGGCGTTGAGCGAGCGTCGCTCCGCCGGTTTGCCGCCGTTCTCCCACCTCGCGCTGCTACGGGCTGAAGCCCACAAGCCCGGCCAAGCCGAAGGCTTCCTGGACGAAGCCTGCAGCGAGGCTGAACGTTTGCTGGGTGAACTGGGACTGACCGGCATCGAGTTGCTGGGCCCGGTGCCGGCGCCCATGGAGCGCCGCGCCGGACGTTATCGAGCGCAGCTACTCTTGCAAGCAACCGCCCGGGCCCCCTTGCATCGTTTATTAAGCAGTTGGCTGCTGGCCCTGGAGCAAATGCCCAGCGGGCGGCAGGTGCGCTGGTCGCTGGATGTGGATCCTGTAGATTTGTACTAAGTCGGCTTCACGGGCGGTTAATCGTCCGTCAGGGATCCACGAAGGTTGGCAAGCCCGCCCTCGCCACGGATAATGCCCAGTTTTTCCACCTGCGCATCGACGCGCCGCCGCTTGCGGTCGAAAGAGAAGACCATGAAAGACACCATTCGCCAGCTGATCCAACAAGCCATCACCCAACTCGTCAACGAAGGTGTGTTGCCTGAAGGCCTGACGCCGGCGATCCAGGTGGAAAACACCCGCGACAAGACCCACGGTGACTTTGCCAGCAACATCGCCATGATGCTGGCCAAGCCTGCGGGCATGAAACCTCGCGACCTGGCGGAAAAAATCATCGCCGCGCTGCCCGCCGACCCGCAAGTCAGCAAGGCCGAAATCGCCGGCCCGGGCTTTATCAATATCTTCCAGAACACCCAGGCCCTGGCTTCGCGCCTGGACACAGCCCTGGCCGACGCCAACATCGGTGTGCGCAAGGCCGGCCCTGTCCAGCGTGTGGCGGTCGACCTGTCGGCACCCAACCTGGCCAAGGAAATGCACGTTGGCCACTTGCGCTCGACCATCATTGGCGACGGCGTGGCACGGGTCCTGGAGTTTCTCGGTGACACGGTGATCCGTCAGAACCACGTGGGCGACTGGGGCACCCAGTTCGGCATGCTGATGGCGTACCTGCAAGAAAACCCGGTCACCAGCAACGAACTGGCCGACCTGGAAAACTTCTACCGCGCCGCCAAGAAGCGTTTCGACGAATCCGAAGACTTCGCCGACCGCGCCCGTAGCCTGGTGGTCAAGCTGCAGGCTGGTGACCCAGAGTGCCTCGCGCTGTGGAGCCGCTTCCGCGATATCTCGCTGTCGCACTGCCAGGAAATCTACGAGCTGCTCAACGTCAAGTTGACCCCGGCCGACGTGATGGGCGAAAGCGCCTACAACGATGACTTGATCAACGTGGTCAACGCGCTCAAGGCCAAGGGCCTGCTGGTAGAAAGCAACGGCGCCCAGTGCGTGTTTCTCGAAGAATTCAAGACCGCCGATGGCGAGCCGCTGCCAGTGATCATCGTCAAGGCCGATGGCGGCTACCTCTACGCCACCACCGACCTGGCCGCCGTGCGCTACCGCAGCGGCGTGCTGAAAGCCGACCGCGCTCTGTATTTCGTCGACCAGCGCCAGGCCCTGCACTTCCAGCAAGTGTTCGAAGTGGCGCGCCGCGCCGGTTTCGTCACCCACCCGATGCACATGGAACACATGGGCTTCGGCACCATGAACGGCGCCGATGGTCGCCCGTTCAAAACCCGCGACGGCGGCACCGTGAAGCTGATCGACCTGCTGAACGAAGCCCAGGAACGCGCCTACACCCTGGTGAAGGAAAAGAACCCGGAACTGGCCGAAGCCGACCTGCGCAACATTGCCCGTGTAGTAGGCATCGGCGCAGTGAAATACGCCGACTTGTCCAAGCACCGCACCAGCGACTACAGCTTCAACTTCGAGTTGATGCTCAACTTCGAAGGCAACACTGCACCGTACTTGCTGTATGCCTACACTCGGGTAGCCGGTGTGTTCCGCAAGCTGGGCAAGGACTTCAGTGAAGTCCAAGGCCAGATCAACCTTGAAGCGCCACAGGAACACGAACTGGCGGCCAAGCTGGCGCAGTTCGGCGAAGTGCTGAACAGCGTGGGCGAGAAAGGCACACCGCATATCCTCTGCACCTATTTGTACGAAGTCGCCGGGTTGTTCTCCAGCTTCTACGAGAACTGCCCGATCCTGACTGCCGACAACGAAGCGCAAAAGCAAAGCCGCCTGCGCCTCGCCGCACTGGCTGGACGGACCCTCAAGCAAGGCCTGGAGCTGTTGGGCCTGGAAACTCTGGAGCGTATGTAAGTTGGCTGCCAAGAAAAAACCTGCACCCAAGCGCGGCGCCAGCCGCTACCAGGCACCGGCGAAGAAGCCCATTCCGGGCTGGTTGTGGATGGCCATCGGCCTGACCGTCGGCGCGTTTATCGTGTTTCTGATGAAGCTGGAGCCAGGCAAGGGCGATGACGTCAAACGGGTCAAGCAGGAGCAGCAGAAAGCCACGAAAATGGCCGAAGCGAACAAAACGCCGCCGAGCCCTACTGCGCCAGTGAAGCCTAAATACGACTTCTACACGCTGCTGCCGGAATCGGAAGTGATTGTGCCGCAGGAGGCCGTACCAGAGAAAACCTTGCCGACGCCACAGATACCCGTGGTTCCAACCACCCCTGTGACGCCGGCAGAAGCGGCAAAAATCGACACTGCACGAGCCCAGGCCGCGCTGGCCGGGATTACCCCGCCGCCACCGCCGCCTGTCGCTACCACCAAGGCGGCGCCGGTGACCAAGTTCTTCCTGCAGGCGGGTTCGTTCCCCAAACAGGCGGATGCTGATCGGGTGCGGGCGCAGATTATCCTGCTCGGGCAATCGGTGACAGTGGAGTCCGGGACGGTGAAGGAAGCGACGTGGTATCGGGTGCTTGTAGGACCGTTCAGCAACCGCGAGCAACTGACCGTCGCTCAGAAACAACTGGCTGGCGCAGGGTTTAGCAACCTGTTGTTACAACAGCGCCAGACGCGCTGATTCCAGGCTAAACGCGAACCCAATGTGGGAGCGGCGGTGCGACGATTCGACTTGCTCGCGAATGCAGTTGTAGCCGCTAGGCTGCGATGGGCTGCGCAGCGGCCCCAGGGGCGGTCCTGCGGACACGCATCGCAGCCTCGTGCCTCGGCAGCGGCTACAGTCCTCCCTTCCTACAGTTGAAATCCCCCTCGCCACCCCCATATGAGTTCCATCAGGGCATTTTCGCCCCGCAGCGTGGAGACTCTCCCCTTGACCACCATCGTTTCAGTTCGCCGCCACGGCATAGTCGTCATGGGCGGCGACGGCCAGGTTTCCCTTGGCAATACCGTGATGAAAGGCAACGCCAAAAAAGTGCGTCGCCTGTACCACGGCCAGGTCCTCGCAGGTTTTGCGGGGGCCACCGCTGACGCTTTTACCCTGTTCGAGCGTTTCGAAGGCCAACTTGAGAAACACCAGGGCCACTTGGTTCGCGCCGCCGTCGAGCTCGCCAAAGAATGGCGCACCGACCGCTCCCTCAGCCGCCTTGAAGCCATGCTGGCGGTCGCCAACAAAGACGCCTCCCTGATCATCACCGGGAACGGCGATGTGGTAGAACCAGAGCACGGCCTGATTGCCATGGGCTCCGGCGGTGGCTACGCCCAGGCTGCGGCCAGCGCACTGTTGAAGAAAACCGATCTGTCGGCCCGTGAAATCGTCGAAACAGCCCTCGGTATCGCCGGCGACATCTGTGTCTTCACCAACCACAACTTCACCATTGAGGAGCAGGACCTCGCAGAATAAGCCGTCGGCTTTTTCTTGCTTGAGGACCACCTATTATTATGTCCATGACTCCCCGCGAAATCGTCCACGAACTCAACCGCCATATCATCGGCCAGGACGATGCCAAGCGCGCCGTTGCCATTGCCCTGCGTAACCGCTGGCGCCGGATGCAACTGCCCGAAGAATTGCGTGTTGAAGTAACCCCCAAGAACATCCTGATGATCGGGCCTACTGGTGTCGGTAAAACCGAGATCGCCCGCCGCCTGGCCAAACTGGCCAACGCACCGTTCATCAAGGTTGAAGCGACCAAGTTCACCGAAGTCGGCTATGTGGGCCGTGACGTCGAATCGATCATCCGTGATCTGGCCGACGCCGCCCTGAAGTTGTTGCGCGAACAGGAAATGACCAAGGTCAGCCACCGCGCTGAAGACGCCGCCGAAGAACGCATCCTCGACGCCCTGCTGCCACCGGCACGCATGGGTTTCAACGAAGACGCGGCGCCAACCTCGGATTCCAACACCCGCCAGCTGTTCCGCAAGCGCCTGCGTGAAGGCCAACTGGACGACAAGGAAATCGAGATCGAAGTCGCCGAAGTGTCCGGTGTCGACATCTCCGCGCCACCTGGCATGGAAGAAATGACCAGCCAGTTGCAGAACCTGTTCGCCAATATGGGCAAGGGCAAGAAAAAAAGCCGCAAGCTCAAGGTGAAAGAAGCGCTGAAACTGGTGCGTGATGAAGAAGCCGGGCGCCTGGTCAACGAGGAAGAACTCAAGGCCAAGGCCCTGGAAGCAGTCGAGCAGCACGGTATCGTGTTTATCGATGAGATCGACAAGGTGGCCAAGCGCGGCAACTCCGGTGGCGTTGACGTGTCCCGTGAAGGCGTACAGCGCGACCTGCTGCCGCTGATCGAAGGCTGCACTGTCAACACCAAGCTGGGCATGGTCAAGACCGACCACATCCTGTTTATCGCCTCCGGTGCGTTCCACCTGAGCAAGCCAAGCGACCTGGTGCCGGAGCTGCAAGGCCGCCTGCCGATTCGCGTGGAACTCAAGGCGCTGACCCCTGGCGACTTCGAACGCATCCTCAGCGAGCCACACGCGTCGCTGACCGAGCAGTACCGTGAGCTGCTGAAAACCGAAGGCCTGGCCATCGAGTTCCTGCCGGACGGTATCAAGCGCCTGGCGGAGATCGCCTGGCAGGTCAACGAGAAGACCGAGAACATCGGTGCCCGCCGTCTGCACACCTTGCTTGAGCGCCTGCTGGAGGAAGTGTCCTTCAGCGCTGGTGACATGGCCGGAGCGCAGAATGGCGAGGCGATCAAGATCGACGCCGACTACGTCAATGGCCACTTGGGCGAATTGGCGCAGAACGAAGATCTGTCTCGTTATATCCTGTAAGCCTGTGGGAGCGGGCTTGCTCGCGATAGCGGTGTGCCGGTCACTGAGGTAGCGACTGATCCACCGCTATCGCGAGCAAGCCCGCTCCCACATTTTGCAGCCGGTTCCTTCAGGATCATCCATGAGCGGTTCCCCCAATGTCTAAAATGCCCACCGCCATCAACCTGCACAAAGCCTCCAAGACCCTGTCGCTGACCTACGGCCCGGACGAGGTCTATCACCTCCCCGCGGAACTACTGCGGGTGCATTCGCCTTCCGCCGAGGTCCAGGGCCACGGCAAACCGATCCTGCAATTCGGCAAGCTCAATGTCGGTTTGACCAAGATCGAACCCGCCGGCCAGTACGCACTGAAATTGACCTTCGACGACGGTCATGACAGCGGATTGTTCACCTGGGACTACCTCTATCAGCTCGCCGTGCGTCAGGACGCTTTGTGGGCCGATTACCTGGCTGAGCTCAAAGCCGCCGGAAAAACCCGCGATCCGAGCGAGTCGGTCGTCAGGCTGATGCTCTAACTCAAGCCTCTTGCTCATTAGTGGGCATTTTCTAATTTCATCTGCTTGAATGCCCTGTCGCGTGGCCAACGATTGGCCCGCTTGCGAAAAAATTTAAACTCGGGTAACCAATGGAACTGGCAAGTTCCCTGCATTTGACGATGCGGTATCAACGGTCATCCGAGCAGCAGTACCTGGCTTGTGCTGTGTCGCAAGAGCAAGGACACAGCGGTACCCGGTACTCGTCTTTCGGACAATGGAGCGTCGTAGATGAGTAACAAGAATAACGATGACTTGAAACGCCAGGCCTCGGAAAACACCCTGGGGCTGAACCCGATCATCGCGTTACGCAAAAAGGATTTATTGGCCTCAGCAAAGATGGTGCTGACCCAAGCCATCAAGCAACCGTTACACAGCGTCAAGCATGTCGCCCACTTTGGCGTCGAGCTGAAGAACGTGGTGTTCGGCAAATCAGCGCTGGCACCCGAGAGCGATGACCGTCGCTTCAACGACCCGGCGTGGAGCCAGAACCCGCTCTATAAACGCTACCTGCAAACCTATCTGGCGTGGCGCAAGGAGCTGCACGACTGGATTGGCGATAGCAACCTGTCGGAACACGACATCAGCCGCGGGCACTTCGTGATCAACCTGATGACCGAAGCCATGGCCCCGACCAACAGCGCTGCCAACCCGGCGGCGGTCAAACGTTTCTTCGAGACGGGCGGCAAAAGCCTGCTGGATGGCCTGTCGCACTTGGCCAAGGATTTAGTACACAACGGTGGCATGCCGAGCCAGGTCAACATGGACGCCTTCGAAGTGGGCAAGAGCCTGGGCACCACCGAAGGCGCCGTGGTGTTTCGCAACGACGTGCTGGAGTTGATCCAGTACAAACCGATCACCGAGCAGGTCCATGAGCGCCCGCTGCTGGTGGTGCCGCCGCAGATCAACAAATTCTATGTCTTCGACCTGAGCCCGGATAAGAGCCTGGCGCGTTTCTGCCTGCGCAATAACCAGCAGACCTTTATCGTCAGTTGGCGCAACCCGACCAAAGCCCAGCGTGAGTGGGGGCTGTCGACCTATATCGAAGCGCTGAAAGAAGCCGTCGACGTGGTCACAGCTATCACCGGCAGCAAAGACGTCAACATGCTCGGTGCCTGCTCCGGCGGTATTACCTGCACCGCGCTGCTGGGCCATTACGCGGCGCTGGGAGAGAAGAAGGTCAACGCCTTGACCCTGCTGGTGAGCGTGCTGGACACCACCCTGGACACCCAGGTGGCGCTGTTCGTCGACGAGCAGACCCTGGAAGCGGCCAAGCGTCATTCCTATCAGGCTGGCGTGTTGGAAGGTCGCGACATGGCCAAAGTGTTCGCCTGGATGCGCCCCAACGATCTGATCTGGAATTACTGGGTCAACAATTACCTGCTGGGTAACGAGCCGCCGGTGTTCGACATCCTGTTCTGGAACAACGACACCACCCGTTTGCCGGCCGCCTTCCATGGCGACTTGATCGAATTGTTCAAAAACAACCCGCTGGTGCGTGCCAACGCACTGGAAGTGTGCGGCACGCCAATTGATCTCAAGCAAGTGACGGCGGACATCTATTCCCTGGCGGGTACCAACGACCACATCACACCTTGGCAGTCCTGCTACAAGTCGGCGCAACTGTTTGGTGGCAAGGTGGAATTCGTGCTGTCCAGCAGCGGTCACATCCAGAGCATTCTTAACCCGCCGGGCAACCCCAAGTCGCGCTACCAGACCAGCGACACGATGCCGGGCAAGGCATTGGACTGGCAGGAAAACGCCACCAAGCACACCGATTCCTGGTGGCTGCATTGGCAGGCCTGGCAGGCGGAGCGGTCGGGCAAGTTGAAGAAGGCGCCGACGGCGCTGGGTAACAAGGCGCATGCAGCAGCTGAAGCGGCACCGGGTACCTATGTACATGAACGCTAGCGCACACACATTTTTGTGACTGGAATGGGATCGAATGTGGGAACTCCCACACAAGCCAGCTCCCACATTGACCGAGTTTCGACAGGGAAATAACGCGCCATTTCACAGGGCTTGAGCATGCCGCAACCGTTCATCTTTCGTACCATCGACCTGGATGGCCAAACCATCCGCACGGCGGTCCGCCCGGGCAAGTCTCACTTGACGCCGCTGCTGATTTTCAACGGCATCGGCGCCAATCTTGAGCTGGTGTTTCCGTTCGTCCAGGCACTGGACCCGGACCTGGAAGTCATTGCCTTTGATGTACCGGGGGTTGGCGGTTCGTCTACACCCAATCGTCCTTATCGCTTCCCCGGCCTGGCCAAACTCACCGCCCGTATGCTCGATTACCTGGACTATGGCCAGGTCAACGCGGTGGGGGTTTCATGGGGCGGAGCGCTGGCGCAGCAGTTTGCCTACGACTATCCGGAACGCTGCAAGAAGCTGATCCTCGCGGCGACGGCCGCCGGGGCTTTCATGGTCCCCGGCAAGCCAAAGGTGCTGTGGCTGATGGCGAGCCCTCGACGCTATATCCAACCCTCCCATGTGGTACGCATTGCACCAATGATCTATGGCGGCTCGTTTCGCCGGGATTCAAAACTGGCGGCCGAACATGCGAGCAAAGTGCGTTCGGCCGGCAAGCTGGGCTATTACTGGCAACTGTTCGCAGGCCTGGGCTGGACCAGCATCCACTGGCTGCACAAGATCAAGCAACCCACGCTGGTACTGGCAGGCGATGACGATCCGTTGATCCCGTTGATCAATATGCGCATGTTGGCCTGGCGCATTCCCAACGCCCAACTGCACATCATCGACGACGGCCATCTGTTCTTGATTACCCGGGCCGAAGCCGTGGCGCCGATCATCATGAAGTTTCTTCAGGAAGAGCGTTTGCGTGCGGTGATTCATCCGCAGCCGGCCCTGTAGCCGCTGTCGAGGAACGAGGCTGCGATGGGCTTGGTGCGGCATTCGACGCAGCGGCCCCCAAGGGCACTCCTGCGGAGCGCATCGCAGCCTCGTTCCTCGACAGCGGCTACAGACCGACTATGGTTCTGAATTGGCGTGCTTGTTGATGGTTTGACGAAGGAGTGTTGACTCATGCGAGACAAACCCATGAAGGACGCGGTACCCACCCCCGCCGCGTTCATCAATGCACAAAGTGCAATCACTGGCCTGCGTGGCCGGGATTTGCTGTCGACCTTGCGCAGCGTCGCCGCCCATAGCCTGCGCAACCCGCTGCACAGCGCACGGCATGCCATGGCCCTGAGCGGACAGTTAGGCCGGGTGTTGCTGGGTGAAACCGTACACGAGCCCAACCCTCGTGACAGCCGCTTCGCCGACCCCACCTGGAAACTCAACCCCTTCTATCGGCGCAGCCTGCAAGCCTATTTGAGCTGGCAGAAACAGACTCGCCACTGGATCGATGACAGCGCCCTGAGCGCCGACGACCGCGCACGGGCGCACTTTGCCTTTTCCCTGCTCAACGATGCCGTGTCGCCCTCCAATACCCTGCTCAACCCGCTGGCGATCAAGGAACTGCTCAACTCCGGCGGCAACAGTGTGGTACGTGGCGTCAGCAACCTGTTTGACGACCTGTTGCACAACAACGGTTTGCCGCGCCAAGTCACCAAACAGGCCTTTGAAGTCGGCAAGACGGTGGCCACGACGCCCGGCTCGGTGGTGTTTCGCAGCGAGTTGCTGGAACTGATCCAGTACAAGCCCATGAGCGAAAAACAGTACGCCAAGCCGCTGCTGGTAGTGCCGCCGCAAATCAACAAGTACTACATTTTCGACCTGAGCCCGGCCAACAGCTTCGTCCAATACGCACTGAAAAACGGCCTGCAAGTGTTTATGGTCAGTTGGCGCAACCCGGACGTGCGGCACCGCGAATGGGGCCTCTCCACTTACGTCGCCGCCCTGGAGGAAGCGTTAAATGTGTGCCGGGCGATCACCGGCGCCCGCGAGGTCAACCTGATGGGCGCCTGCGCCGGCGGCCTGACCATCGCCGCACTGCAAGGCCACCTGCAAGCCAAGCGTCAGCTGCGGCGGATCTCCAGTGCCAGTTACCTGGTGAGCCTGCTGGACAGCCAGATCGAAAGCCCTGCCACGCTGTTCGCCGACGAACAGACCCTGGAAGCCGCCAAACGCCGCTCCTACCAGCAAGGGGTGCTGGATGGTCGGGACATGGCCAAGGTATTTGCCTGGATGCGCCCCAATGACCTGATCTGGAACTACTGGATCAACAATTACCTGCTGGGCAAGGAACCGCCGGCCTTCGACATTCTGTACTGGAACAACGACAACACACGCCTGCCGGCCGCCCTGCATGGCGACCTGCTGGACTTCTTCAAGCACAACCCGCTGAGCCATCCCGGTGGCCTGGAAGTGTGCGGCACGCCCATCGACCTGCAGAAGGTCACGGTGGACAGCTTCAGCGTGGCCGGGATCAACGACCACATCACACCGTGGGATGCGGTCTACCGTTCGACCTTGCTGCTGGGCGGCGACAAACGTTTCGTATTGTCCAACAGCGGGCATATCCAGAGCATTCTCAACCCACCGGGTAATCCCAAGGCCAACTTCGTCGAGAACCCCAAGCTGAGCAGCGATCCACGCGCCTGGTACTACGATGCCAGCCACATCGAAGGCAGTTGGTGGCCACAATGGCTGGAGTGGATCCAGCAGCGCTCCGGCGTGCAGCGCGAAACCCTGACCGCCCTGGGCAACCAGAACTACCCACCGATGGAAGCGGCGCCTGGCACTTATGTGCGGGTGCGCTGACACCTCGGCTCACCGATCACCTAAGAAGACTGGATGAAAACCCGCGACCGTATCCTTGAATGTGCCCTGCAGTTGTTCAACCACAAGGGCGAACCGAACGTGTCAACCATGGAGGTGGCCAATGAAATGGGGATCAGCCCCGGCAACCTCTACTACCACTTCCATGGCAAAGAACCGCTGGTGCTCGGGCTGTTCGAGCGCTTTCAGGGGGAACTGGCGCCGTTGCTTGATCCGCCAGCGGACGTGCAATTGGCACCCGAGGATTACTGGCTGTTTCTGCACCTGATCATCGAGCGCATGGCGCACTATCGGTTCCTGTTCCAGGACCTGTCGAACCTGGCGGGCCGTCTACCAAAATTGGCCAAGGGCATTCGCAACCTGCTGACTGCACTGAAGCGCACGCTGGCCTCGCTGTTGGCACGGCTCAAGACCGAGGGGCAACTTGTCAGTGATACCCAGGCGCTGGGGCAACTGGTGGAGCAGATCACCATGACTCTGCTGTTTTCCCTGGACTACCAGCGGATTCTCGACCGCGAAGGCGAGGTACGAGTGGTGGTGTACCAGATCATGATGCTGGTGGCGCCGCATTTGGTGTTGCCGGCGAGGCAGGCAACGGAGAGGTTCGCGCTGCGCTATTCGGATGACGCGCAATAAAAATGTGGGAGCGGCGGTGCGAGCAAGTCGAATCGTCGCACCGCCGCTCCCACATTGGTTATGTATTGTGCCGTGGACCGCATCCACAAAAACGCCCGACCTTCACAGGCCGGGCGTTTTTGTGTGTCCCGTGAAATCAGGACTGACTGGAAGGCGTCGGGGTGGCCGACGATGCAGTCGAGGTGGCGGTGGTCGGTGTCGGCGCAGAGACCGAGTTGGTCGATGGAGCCGAGGTTGCCGGCTTGGCCGCAACGGCTGGCTTGGGCGCAGCAGGCTTCTTGGCTACGGCGGGCTTCTTGGCTACAACGGGTTTTGCCGCTGGCTTGGCGGCTGCTGGCTTGGCAGCCGGTTTAGCGGTGGCTGGCTTGGCTACAGGTTTCGCAGCGGCCGATTTGGCAGCAGGTTTGGCGGCTGCAGTTTTAGCAGCTGGCTTGGCGGCCGGCTTGGCTACCGTCTTCGCTGCAGGTTTAGCTGCGGGTTTAGCAGCAGGCTTGGCAGCGGCTTTAGCGGCCACTGGCTTAGCGGCAGGCTTGGCAGCCGGTTTGGCAGCTGCAGATTTGGCCGCTGGCTTGGCTGCAGGTTTAGCTGCGGCTTTTGCGGGTGCCTTGGCCGCAGGTTTGGCAGCCGGCTTGGCGGCAGCTTTTACCAGGGGTTTGGCTGCGACTTTCGCGGCAGGTTTGGCCGCCGCGGTTTTAGCCGCAGGTTTAGCGGCAGGTTTGGCGGCTGCGGTTTTCACCGGAGTCACTTTGGCACCGGTGAGTTTTTCGATTTGCTTGGTCAGGGTATCGACCTTGCTGTGCAGCGCTTTCACTTCTGTACGGCTAGGTACGCCCAGTCGCGAAATGGCACTGTTGAGGCGCTTGTCCAAAGCTCCTTCGAGCTCACCCCAAGTACCCAGTACCTGTTTCTTCGCATCACTGATGCGCGAACCGGCGGTCGCCTTGGCAGCAGTAACTTTTTTACCGACTGCGCTATTGGCGACTTTCTCGGCCTTCTCTCCGTCTTTAACCAAAGTCTCAAAGAGTTTACTACCGTCACTGTCGATCTTCGAGTAAACGCCTAAACCGGCCAGCCAGATCTTGCGGGAATATTCTTCAACTTTCCCGACCCACGAGCTGCCTTCTTTCTGAGTAGTCTTTTTAACAGCCATCCCGATGTCTCCTTAGTGTTTACGCGCGACACGTTCGAGCAATGCCGTCAGCTCTTCGAGCTTAGCAGAGAGTGTCTCCACGTCATGTTTAGACGCAATGCCGATTCGATTCAAGGCACTTGCAACACGAGTATCAAAAGCTTTTTCAACTTTATCCAGCTGAACTTCTACCAGACCTTTGATAACGCGGGCATTACTCTTTACATGGTCAATCTGACTGCTGGTGGCATCAAGTTGTTCAGTTGCAACTTTTTTACCTTTACTTTCAACATGTTGCCCGGATTTAACCAGGTCTTTGAAATACTCGCCGCCCTCGCTTCCGACCTTTGCGTAGGCACCAAGACCCGCCAGCCAGATCTTGCGGGCATAGGTTTTAACGTCACTCAGAACGGCGGTCTGGGTGTCGATTTTTTTCTTCAAAATAACTTTGGCCATGGTGCACCTCACGCATAAACGGGTGGAGGAACTGCCCACAGGAGTTGAGGGCTCAGGCACAAAGTAGGCAGAAAAATTAGAAACGGCACCCTAAGCAGGTCGGTATCAAGCCAGGGCCTTATCCAAAGCCTTCTCGATTTCGGACTTGATGCTGCCGCTCATGGCCGACATCAACAGGCCCAGTTCAACGTCGATACGCAGAGAGTCTTCCGCTACTTTCAGGGTACCTTTTACCCCCGAGCGCTTGAGGTTCAACGTGTCGCCGGACCACGACGGCTCCAGGCCATATTGATCCTTGAGTTTTTTCGCCAACTTGTCGGCCTTGGCCCGGGCAGCTTCTTTACCAAGAGTGTGGGCACGCTCAACGTGTATACGGGCCATTGCAATGACTCCTCTTTATAGAGACTTGAAAACCTTCCATGCGGCAAAAGGTCTCGGGGATGGCCTATCTTACCTTCACCCTTGCCAAGACAAAGCATGCCCTGGGGATTAGAATGCCCCCATTCTCTTTTGGTGACAGCGATATGACTGATCAGCGCAAAGGCAGCGATGCCGAACCCACCACTCACTTCGGCTTCAAGAACGTCCCGGAAAGCCAGAAAGCGGAAAAAGTCGCTGAGGTGTTCCACTCGGTGGCGGCCAAGTACGACCTGATGAATGACGTGCTGTCCGGCGGCATGCACCGCCTGTGGAAGCGCTTCACCATCGAGTTGTCCGGCGTACGCACCGGTAACCGCGTGCTGGATATCGCTGGTGGTACGGGCGATCTGGCGGCCAAGTTCTCGAAACTGGTTGGCCCTACCGGCCAAGTGGTACTGGCCGACATCAATGGCTCGATGCTCAAGGTCGGGCGCGATCGCCTGCTGGACAAAGGCGTGGCCGGCAACATCGAGTTCGTCCAAGCTGACGCTGAAAAGCTGCCGTTCCCGGACAATCATTTCGACTGCGTGACCATCGCCTTCGGCCTGCGCAATGTGACCCACAAGGAAGACGCGCTGCGCTCCATGCTGCGGGTGCTCAAGCCCGGCGGTCGCCTGCTGGTGCTGGAGTTCTCCAAGCCGACCAACGCGTTGATGTCCAAGGTCTACGACACCTACTCGTTCGCCTTCATGCCGCTGATGGGCAAGCTGATCACCAATGACGCCGAAAGCTACCGTTACCTGGCCGAATCGATCCGCATGCACCCCAACCAGGAAACCCTGAAGTCGATGATGGTAGAAGCCGGTTTCGACCGTGTGACCTACCACAACATGACCTCGGGTATCGTCGCCCTGCACCGCGGTATCAAGCCCTGATGCTGTTCGCAGGCCTGCTCGCCAGCGTTGAACACGGCCTCAACCGTGTCCTGCGCCTGGACAGCACCGCCCTGGCGCGGCTGGCGCATTTGAACGGCAAGATCATCGCCGTCGACTGCAGCAGCCCCACCTTGCAGCTGTTTATCCTGCCCAGCGATGAAGGCCTGCTGCTGGCAACCCAATGGGCCGCCGATGCCGACTGCACCCTGCGCGCGTCCGCGTCCAACCTGTTGCGCCTGGCGTTGAGTCGTGACAAAACGGCGATCCTCCACGGCCCGGACGTCATGCTCGAAGGTGACAGTACGGTGCTGATGGACCTGGCCGCCGTGCTGCAGGACCTGGAGCTGGACTGGGAATACGAACTGTCCCGCTGGCTCGGCCCGGTCGCCACGCAACTGATCAGTGGCCACCTGCGTAGCCGCACACGCTGGTACCAGCAGGGCTTCGCCAGCCTGAACCAGAACCTTGCCGAATACCTGAGCGAAGAATCGCGCACCCTGGTCGGACAACGGGAGGCCGAAGCGCGCTTTCGTGAACTCGACCAGGCCAAACTCGACCTGGAACGGCTTGAGGCGCGCTTCGAGCGCCTGAGCCAATCCCTTGATTCAAGCGATAAAGCATGAAGCTGCTTGCCGTCCGCCGTTTGTTTCGTATCCAGCGCGTCGTAATCCGCTACCGCCTTGATGACCTGCTGTTCGCACTGCCGCTGCCATGGTTTTTGTTGGCGGTGCGCTATGTACTGCCGTGGCGCTGGTTCCCGCGCAAGACCCTGGACTTGAGCCGTGGCGCCCGCCTGCGCCTGGCGTTGCAGGACCTTGGGCCGATCTTCATCAAGTTCGGACAAATCCTGTCCACCCGCCGCGACCTGTTGCCCGAAGACATCGCCGACGAACTGATGCTGTTGCAAGACCGCGTACCGCCGTTCGATTCGCAGCAGTCGGTCAAGCTGATCGAAGAGCAACTGGGCAAGAAGATCAGCGAAGTCTTCAGCCGCTTCGACATCGAACCTCTGGCCTCGGCCTCGGTGGCCCAGGTTCATGCCGCCCAGCTCAAGACGGGCGAAGAAGTGGTGGTCAAGGTGATCCGCCCGGGCCTCAAGCCGATCATCGGCCAGGACCTGGCATGGCTGTTCATCCTCGCCCGCGCCGCCGAACGTTTCTCCGCCGATGCGCGCTTGCTGCACCCGATGGACGTGGTCGCCGACTACGAAAAAACCATCTACGACGAACTCGACCTGCTGCGCGAAGCCGCCAATGCCAGCCAGCTCAAGCGCAACTTCGAAGGTTCGCCGCTGCTGTACGTGCCGCAAGTCTATTGGGACTGGTGCCGCCCAAAAGTGCTGGTGATGGAGCGCATCTACGGCGTTCAAGTCACCGATCTTGCGACCCTGGCCGACCAGCGCACCGACATGAAAATGCTCGCCGAGCGCGGCGTGGAAATCTTCTTCACCCAGGTGTTCCGCGACAGCTTCTTCCACGCCGACATGCACCCCGGCAATATCTTCGTCAGCACGGTGAGCCCGTGGAGCCCGCAGTACATCGCGATCGACTGCGGGATCGTCGGCAGCCTCACGCCGGAAGACCAGGATTACCTGGCCCGCAACCTGTTCGCCTTCTTCAAGCGCGACTACCGCCGCGTGGCGCAACTGCACATTGATTCGGGCTGGGTGCCGGCTGAAACCAAGCTCAACGAGTTCGAAGCGGCAATCCGCACCGTGTGCGAGCCGATCTTTGAAAAACCGTTAAAAGATATTTCCTTCGGCCAGGTGTTGATGCGCCTGTTCCAGACCGCCCGGCGCTTCAATATGGAAGTGCAGCCGCAACTGGTCCTGCTGCAGAAAACCCTGCTGAACATCGAAGGCCTGGGCCGTCAGTTGTACCCGGACCTGGACCTGTGGAACACCGCCCAACCGTTCCTCGAACGCTGGATGCGCGAGCGAGTCAGCCCGAAAGCCCTGCTGGGCAACCTGCAAAGCCAGGTCGAGCAGCTGCCGCACCTGGCCAACATGACCCGCGACCTGCTGGAGCGCATGTCCCAACCCCACGCCAAGGACCCGGCGCCGCCGTGGCACAAGCGTCGAGACGACTGGTTCCTGCGCCTGTTGGGCGCCGCCCACCTGACCGGCGGCGCGATCCTCGCCGCTGGCGGGCCGCTGAACGAGTTGGGCCACTGGCCGGCGGGGATCATGGTCGCCGTGGGTGTGTATCTGATCGTGCGCCGATAGCCCGTCCGGTTATACACTGTCGTAAATCGCCGAGGCTAGACAGGGCCCGGTTGTCGGAGTCGAACATGAAAGACTGGCTGGACGAGATCAAGTGGGACAGTGACGGCCTGGTGCCGGCCATTGCCCAGGACTACAAGACCGGGCGCGTGCTGATGATGGCCTGGATGAACCGCGAGGCCCTGAGCCTCACCGCCGCCGAGAACCGTGCCATCTACTGGTCACGTTCGCGTGGCAAACTGTGGCGCAAGGGCGAAGAGTCCGGGCATGTGCAAACCCTGCACGAGATGCGCATCGACTGCGATGCCGATGTGGTGATCCTCAAGGTCGAGCAGATCGGCGGTATTGCCTGTCACACCGGCCGTCACAGTTGCTTCTATCGCGTGTTCGAGAACGGCGAGTGGAAGACCGTCGAGCCCGTGCTCAAAGACCCGCACGCAATCTATTCGGCAGGACACTGAACATGACTGACACCCTGAACCGCCTGGCCCAGGTGCTGGAAGACCGCAAAGGCGCGGCCGCCGACAGTTCCTATGTCGCCAGCTTGTACCACAAGGGTCTGAACAAGATTCTGGAAAAGCTTGGCGAAGAATCCGTCGAGACTATTATTGCTGCCAAGGACGCACAAATCAGCGGCGACTGCAGCGATGTGATCTACGAAACCGCCGACCTGTGGTTCCACAGCCTGGTGATGCTTGCCCAACTGGGGCAGCATCCACAGGCCGTGCTTGATGAACTGGACCGTCGCTTCGGCTTGTCCGGGCACACTGAAAAGGCCTCGCGCCCGTCCGCCTGAATAAACTTTAGAGAGGAATTGCAGCATGGGCATTTTTGACTGGAAACACTGGATCGTCATTCTGGTAGTGGTTGTACTGGTGTTCGGCACCAAGAAGTTGAAGAACCTGGGCACCGACGTCGGCGAATCCATCAAGGGCTTTCGCAAGGCCATGAACGACGACGAAAAACCGGCCGACCCTGCCGCCAGCCCGGTTCCACCGGCGCAGCCTGCGCACCCGCAGGCCGCTCAGCCGATCACCGAGCGTCGCACCTTCGACGTGCAGGCCGAGAAAGTCCAAGAGCCGACCCGCAAAGACTCGTGAGCACTGACTAATGTTTGGTATCAGCTTCTCTGAACTGCTGCTCGTCGGCCTCGTTGCCCTGTTGGTGCTGGGGCCGGAACGCCTGCCCGGTGCCGCACGTACGGCCGGCCTGTGGATCGGGCGCCTGAAACGCAGTTTCAACGCCATCAAACAGGAAGTTGAACGGGAAATCGGTGCCGACGAGATTCGCCGGCAACTGCACAACGAGCACATTCTGTCGTTGGAACAGGAGGCACGGAAGATTCTCTCTCCGGTGCAGGAAACGCCCAAGCCGGTTGAACCCATGGCCGAGCCCTCCATTGCACCACCCGTTGCGCCAACGCCGACACCGGTTGTCGAACCCGTGCACGCCGCAGAGCCTGCACCCGCCGGCCCGACAGAACCCGCGCCGGCGCCCGCTACAGCGCCCGCTCCCCACGACCCTACATTGCCGCCGCGAGCCCCATGAGCGCTGATAAACCGGAAAACGACCAGCACATGCCGCTGGTCTCGCACCTCACCGAGTTGCGCACCCGCCTGCTGCGGTGTGTCGCGGCAATCTTCGTGATCTTTGCCGGGCTGTTTGCCTTCACCCAGCAGATCTACACCTTCGTCTCCACGCCGCTGCGCGACTACCTGCCGGTCGGCGCGACGATGATCGCCACCGATGTGTCGTCACCGTTCCTCACGCCGTTGAAGCTGACGATGATGGTCTCGCTGTTTCTGGCTATCCCGGTGATCCTGCATCAGATCTGGGGCTTTATCGCGCCGGGCCTGTACAAGCATGAGAAGCGCATTGCGGTGCCGCTGCTGGTCTCCAGCATCCTGCTGTTCTACACCGGCATGGCCTTCGCCTACTTCCTGGTGTTCCCGCTGATCTTCAAATTCTTCGCTGCCGCTACCCCGGCCGGTGTGGAGATGATGACCGACATCACCAGTTACCTCGACTTCGTGATGACGCTATTCTTCGCCTTTGGCGTGGCCTTCGAGATTCCGGTGGCCGTGGTGCTGCTGGTGTGGATCGGTGTGGTCGACGTCAAATACCTGCGCAAGATCCGCCCGTACGTGATCATCGGCTGCTTCGTGGTGGGCATGATCCTGACCCCGCCGGACATCTTCTCGCAAACCTTGCTGGCCGTACCGATGTGGATGCTGTTCGAGATTGGCATCCTGTTTGGCAGCCTGGTGAGCAAGCGCGGCGAGCACCCGGATGACCAACCCGCCGACGACGACCAGCCGCCAGCGACTCAGCCGTGAACCTGCTGCTGCTTGAAGAGGCCGACTTTATCGCGGCCGACCGGGTGATCCTGCGTGATCGGCGCCTGGTGCATATGCAGGAAGTTCATCGTGCGGCAGTGGGCGACAGTCTGCGGGTCGGCCGGATTGGCGGGTTGATGGGCAACGCTGAGCTGCTGCGCCTGGAAGCCCATGAAGCGGAACTGCGGGTCAACCTCGATCAGCCGCCACCGACGAAACTGCCACTGACCCTGCTGCTGGCCCTGCCCCGCCCGAAAATGCTCCGTCGCGTCCTGCAAACCGTGGCCTCCATGGGCGTGCCACGGGTGGTGCTGGTCAACAGCTATCGGGTGGAAAAGAGCTTCTGGCAGACGCCGTTCCTGGAGCCCGACGCGGTTCGTGAGCAGTTGATTCTTGGCCTGGAACAAGCCCGAGACACAGCACTGCCAGAGATCATCATCGAAAAGCGCTTCAAGCCCTTCGTCGAGGACCGTTTGCCTGCCTTGGCCCAAGGCACGCTCGGCCTGATCGGCCACCCTGGCGACTATCCTCCCTGCCCTCGTGGCCTGGATGAGCCCGTAACCCTGGCCATCGGCCCGGAAGGCGGCTGGATCCCCTACGAGGTGGATCTACTGACCAAAGCCGGCTTACAGCCGGTGCAGCTTGGGGCCCGGATCCTGCGGGTCGAAACCGCCGTCACCGCACTGCTCGCCCGCCTTTTCTGACCACCACAGGGACAATAATCCCCCTTGCCCGCGTTGGGCTGCGCAGCAGCCCTGAAATCAGTCACGCGATCCTGCCTGAAATACTTCAACCACTTGAGGGCCTGCTTCGCAGCCCAACGCGGGCAAGCCCGCTCGCCACAGAATCTTTAGCGCCTACAGAATCCCGCGCTCCTGCCGATAGCCTTTGGATAAGTCCAAGCCTTGTTCAAAGGGAGTTCGCAGCATGTATCGTTGGTTAGCCGAGAATCTGGGAAATGTGAGCGTCAATCGCAAGCTGGGCATAGGCTTTGGCCTGGTGTTGGTATTGACCTTGTTGATCAGCTTCACCGGCTGGACCGGCCTTGGCGGCGTGATCAGCCGGGGGGACAAGCTGGGCTTTATCTCCAGCCTCAATGAGCTGACCCAGGAATTGCGTCTGGCGCGCCTGGACTATGAAATGCGCCGTGGCGAACAAGGACCGGCGGCAGTCAACGACTTGCTGGGCCAATTGGACAGCGGCCTGAAAACCGCTCGCAGCTTGATCGAACAGCCGGCCGATATCGCCCTGATCGATGAGCAATTGGCCGCTGTTGATCAATACAAGCGTGCGTTTACCACTATGACCCAGGCGGGTGCCAACCGCGAAGACGCCCGCAGCAAGCTCGGGAATACGGCCGACAACGCGGTGCTCAAGATAGGTGAGGTCGAGAAGTCGCTGCTGCAAGGCGACAGCGTCAGCCAATTCAACAACGTGGTCGACCTGAGCAAGCTGATTCAGCAAGCACGCTTCCAGGTGCGCGGTTATACCTACAGCGGCAAGGTTGAGGCAGAACAGCCGGCCCTGGACGCCATCGACAACGCCCTGAAGAAAATCACCAGCCTTAACGGCCAATTGCCGGAGCAATACCAGGCCAACCTGCAACAGGCCGGCGTATCGCTGCAAGCCTACCGCGCCGCTGTCAGTCAGTACCGAGACTCACAGGTAGCCAGCACGGCGGCGATGAAAGTCATGGCCGAGCAAGGCAATATCCTGCTGGATCACAGTAAAAAACTCACCACCTCGCAAACGGTGGTCCGCGATACCGACACGGCACAGGCCAAGAACCTGTTGCTGCTGGCCACCGCCCTGGCGCTGGTCTTCGGCATAGTGGCGGCATGGGCTATCACTCGGCAGATCGTCATTCCGCTGAACCAGACCCTCAAAGTCGCCGAGCAGGTGGCTTCTGGCGACCTGAGCCACAACCTGACGTCCCTGCGTCGTGATGAACTGGGCCAACTGCAACGAGCCATGCAAAGCATGACCGTGGGCCTGCGGGAATTGATTGGCGGCATCAGTGATGGCGTCACCCAGATCGCCAGCGCTGCCGAGCAACTGTCGGCGGTTACCGAACAGACCAGTGCAGGGGTCAACAGTCAGAAAGTCGAGACCGACCAAGTGGCAACCGCCATGAACGAAATGGCCGCCACGGTACAGGAAGTCGCGCGCAACGCTGAAGAGGCATCCGAAGCCGCCGTCGCCGCTGACCAGCAGGCTCGTGAAGGTGACAAGGTGGTCGGCGAAGCCATCGCGCAGATTGAGCGGCTGGCCAGCGAAGTGGGTAATTCCACCGAAGCCATGGGCCACCTCAAGCGCGAAAGCGACAAGATCGGCAGTGTGCTGGACGTGATCAAGTCAGTAGCCCAGCAAACCAACCTACTGGCCCTCAACGCGGCCATCGAAGCCGCCCGCGCAGGGGAAGCCGGGCGTGGCTTCGCGGTGGTCGCCGACGAGGTCCGCAGCCTGGCCCAGCGCACCCAAAAGTCCACCGAGGAAATCGAAGAGCTGATTATCGGCCTGCAAGCCGGCACCCTGCAGGTGTCGACCGTCATGGACAACAGCCGTGGCCTCACCGACAGCAGTGTCGAACTGACTCGCCGGGCCGGCAGCGCCTTGAAAAACATCACCCGCACGGTCTCGGCGATCCAGGCGATGAACCAGCAGATCGCTACCGCCGCCGAGCAACAAAGTGCCGTGGCCGAAGAGATCAACCGCAGCGTCCTGAACGTGCGCGACGTTTCCGAACAGACCTCCGCCGCCAGCGAAGAAACTGCCGCCTCCAGTGCCGAATTGGCTCGGCTGGGGGTCTACCTGCAAACCCTCGTGGGCCGTTTCAGGACCTGAACCCTCGCGGCGGCCATCATGGCTGCCGCCCTGACAACTTGTGAAGTTTCCTACACGTTTTTCAGGTCACGGATTACACGCCTCGCGCCGAATAGAAGTAGCGTTTCAACTCCCCTGACCCGCGTCAGCCGGATTGTCGAAACGCTCTCTTTGATTCGTTGGAGGCTCACCATGTTTCGTCCACTGACCGGCGTATTAGGCAACACCAGCGTCACTCTCAAACTCATCCTCGGTTTCGCCCTGGTATTGGCGCTGAGCCTGGCTATCGCCCTGACGGGCTGGCAAGCCTTGAGTGCTTCACTCTTTCGCTCGCAATCTTTGACCATCCTGTCTCAATTGGCCGTGACGGGCGAAGAACTGCGGGCTGACCGGATTGTCTATCGCACCCTGAATGACCCGGCAAGCCTGACCAGGATCGGTCTGCACATGGAGAAAATAGACAGTTATTTGGCCGCACTTTCCGATCGACTGAAACACCCGGCCAGCCTGCGGCAGATACAAGACTCGAGCCGCCTGACAACCAGTTTCAAAACCGCCCTGAATGGCCTGCCCAATCTGATTGAACAACGTGAAAACGCACGTGAGCGGCTCAAACGCGCCTCCGTCCAAGCCAGTGACACCCTCGCACAGTTGGCCAGCGATCTACCCAACCAGGACGATGAGAAGGCGCTGGACGCTATTGAACACCTGCGTCAGGCCATGGAAAAAGCAGAAGACAGCGCCCAGAGCCCCGCTTGGGCAGCCGCCTCACTGGATGACTATGCCCAAGCCGTCACCGACACACTCCAGGCACTCGACAGCGCACTGGCCGTAGTGGCGACGCTGCCGGTAGACACAACGGCGCTTAAAAGCGCCGAGGCCGACTACCGCACCCAACTGGCCCGGCTCAAGGACGCTCAAGTCACCACCGAAACTACCCAGAATCAACTGGAACAATGGCTGGATCAATTGCTCAAGCAGAGCGACCTGCTGAGCCAGTACCAGACCGAACAACGTGACAAAGAAGCCGACCTGGCTCGTACACTAATGCTCAATGTCACCGCTGCCGCCCTGCTGATGGGCGCCCTGGCCGCGTGGCTGATCTCCGGGCAAATCGTCACACCGCTGCGCCATGCCCTGTTGAGCGCCAACCGGATTGCCCAAGGAGACCTAAGCCACGACATTCAAACCACACGCCGGGATGAATTGGGCCAGCTGCAACGCAGTATCGGGCAAATGACCGTCAACCTGCGGGGCTTGATCGGCGGCATCAGCGACAGCGCCCGCCAGATAGCCAGCGCCGCCGAACAATTGTCTGCCGTCACCAAACAGACCCGCAGCGGGATCAACGACCAGAAACAGGAAACCGAACAAGTCGCCACCGCGATGAACGAAATGCTCGCCACCTCCCAGGAAGTCGCGCGCCATGCGGAACAAGCCTCGGCGGCTGCCACCGAAGCTGACCGGCAGGCGGGCATGGGTGATCAAGTCGTGGCTGAAGCGATTGCCCACATCGAGCATCTGGCCCAGGAAATGGCCCGTTCAAGCCAGGCCATGCAAGGTTTGAAACAGGAAAGTCAGAAGATTGGCAGCGTATTGGAGGTGATCAAATCCGTCTCGGAACAGACCAATCTGCTGGCGCTCAACGCGGCCATCGAAGCGGCTCGCGCCGGCGAGGCGGGCCGGGGGTTTGCCGTGGTAGCTGATGAAGTCCGCAGCTTGGCGCAACGTACGCAGCAATCAGCCGAAGAAATCGAAGAGCTGATTGGCAGCTTGCACAGGGGTACGCAGCAGGTTGCGGATATCATGGATAACAGCCGCAACCTCACCGACAACAGTGTCGAACTGACTCGCCGCGCGGGGGACGCCCTGTCCAGCATCACCCACACCGTGTCGGTGATCCAGGAAATGAACCCACAGATCGCCGCCGCCGAGGAGCAAACAGCCGTCGCCGAGGAAATCAATCGCAGCGTGCTGAAGGTCAAGGATGTGTCGGAACAGAACTCAGCCGCGAGTCAGGAGACCGCCGACGCCAGTGTGGAACTGGCGCGGCTGGGAGCGGAGTTGCAGGTGTGGGTGGGCAAGTTCAAGGTGTGACCTGTTATAGGACCTGACGCAAGAACGCCTGGGCTCGCGGATCCTTCGGCGCATCGAAGAACTGCGCCGGAGCGGCGTCCTCCAGCAGCTTGCCGTGATCGAAGAACAGCACCCGGTCCGCCACTTCCCGGGCAAAGCCCATTTCGTGGGTCACGCAGACCATGGTCATGCCTTCCAGGGCCAGGGTCTTCATGACGTCCAGCACTTCGCCGACCATTTCCGGGTCCAGCGCCGAGGTGGGCTCGTCGAACAGCATCACCTTGGGTTCCATAGCCAGCGCCCGGGCAATGGCCACGCGCTGCTGCTGACCGCCGGAAAGCCGCGACGGAAACTCATTGGCTTTCTGGGCAATCCCGACCTTTTCCAGCAAGGCCAAGGCCTTGGCTTCACGCTCTTTCTTGCCGCGCTTGCGCACGACCTTTTGCGCCAGGCAGAGGTTTTCCAGCACGGTCATGTGTGGGAACAGGTTGAAATGCTGGAACACCATGCCGACTTCACGGCGGTAGGCGTTCACATCGGTTTTCGGGTCGGCCAATTGCAAGCCGTCAATGCTCACCGAGCCAGAGTCGAACTCCTCCAGGCCATTGAGGCAGCGCAGGAAGGTCGACTTGCCGGAGCCGGAAGGACCGATCACTACCAACACTTCGCCCTTGGCCACTTGGGTGGTGACGTTATCTACCGCACGGACCACGTGCCCACGGGTGTCGAAGACTTTTACCAGATCGCGGACTTCAATCACTTTGCGCGAGCCTCCGCTCAAGCCGGCTGGCGATTTTCGACAGCGGCAGGTTGATCAGCAGGTACAGGCCTGCCACGCAGAACAGAATCTCAAACGGCGAGAACGAGGTGGTGATCACTTCGCGTCCGCTCTTGAGCAGTTCGGTAATGGCGATGACCGACACCAGGGAGGTGTCCTTCACCAGACTGATAAATTGCCCGGCCAGTGGCGGCAGCACACGCTTGAGCGCTTGCGGCAGTACCACATGACGCATCGACTGGCCGGCACTCAGGCCCAGGGATCGGGCAGCTTCACCCTGGCCACGGGCAATCGACTGCACCCCGGCACGGATGATTTCCGCCACGTAGGCACCGGTAAACAGCGACAAAGCGGCGATCCCGGCGAATTCTCGGGACAGGTTCAACACCGTGCCGATGAAGAAGTAGAAAATGAAAATCTGCACCAATAGCGGCGTACCGCGCACCAGTTCAACGTAGATCGTCGATAAATCCCGCAAGGTCGGGTTACTGGACAAACGACACAAACCGGTGGCCAGGCCAATCGCCAGGCCCAGAACCCCGGAAACCACCGACAACCATAGCGTGGTCCACAAACCCCACATCAGCGGGCCTAGCGCCCAATGCCGGTTCACACCCACCACATCGCCTTCGGCCACGTCGTCGCCGCGCGCTACTTGCAGGCTATTGTCGGCAACGCTCAGGTGCTGTTCGACGCCAGCGTCGTTACGCAGGGTGACTTCGGCCACATCGCCTTTGCGTACCAGTTCAACGACGGTGGAAATATCCGCCGCCCGCTGGGACTCTTCGGCCTGATAGACGAAGTACTGTGGCACGCGGTTCCAGCGCCACTCGTAGGACATCAGCGAGGTGGCGTAATACAAGGCGCCAGCCAGGCCAACCAGCACGACCACCGTTAGCAGGTGCCAGGGCCATTGGGCTTTTTTCTGTTTCATTGCGGGTTCCGGGATTTATGTCGCCTGTCAGGCCGCCTTCGCAGGCAAGCCAGCTCCCACCTTGATCGATGTCCATCCTGAGAACTCGGTCAAATGTGGGAGCTGGCTTGCCTGCGATGAAAGCGACGCGGTGTTAGCTTTATTCCATGTCCTTGAGCCACTCGGAGCTCTTGAACCACTTGTCATGAATGCGATCGTAGGTGCCGTCGTTACGGATCTGGTGCAGGAAGTTGTTGATGAAGTTGATGCTGTCGTAATCACCTTTCTTCAAACCGAATGCCAGGGGTTCGAAGGTGAACGGCTCGTCAAGGAACACCAGCTTGCCATTACCTACCTTTTTCTCCGCGACCACGTTGTATGGCGCGTCATAGACGAAGGCATCCGCCTTACCGTTGACCACGTCGAGCACGGCTTCCTGCTCGTTGTCGTAGCCGTGGTACTTGGCCTTGGCGATCAGCTTTTTGGCGACCATCTCACCGGTGGTGCCGAGCTTGGAGGTCAGGCGGTATTTCTCGTCGTTCAGGTCTTTGTAGGACTTGATGGTGCCTTCCAATTCCTTGCGAATCAGCAGGGTCTGGCCGACGACGATGAAGGGTTCGCTGAAGTTCAGGCGCAGGTTGCGCTCCTGGGTCAGGGTCATGCCGCTGCCGATCATGTCGAACTTGTTGGTCAGCAATGCCGGGATGATGCCGTCATAGCCGGTGGAGATCGGCTCGAACTTGACGCCCATGGACTTGGCCATGGCCTTGAGGATGTCGACTTCAAAGCCGATGATTTCACCGCGTTTGTTGGTCATCTGAAAGGGCATGTAGGTCGGGTCCATGCCGACTTTCAGTGTCCCGCGCTTGACGGCATCATCGATGGCTCCGGCGTGGGCCGCATTGACCGCCACCAGCGCCGAGACGCCAAGCAGCAGCATCGAAAGATACTTTTTCATCATCAAGTCCCCTGAACTCATTTTATTGTGAGGTCGGCGCGCAAAGGGCTGCACCATTTCGGGGTGCGATGCTAACCCACTCGCTCAATAGCACAAAGGTCTAGCCCACGTTTGTTGGCGGATATGACAGAAAAAGCCCACAAATACGGCGAAGACCGCGTGGGTAGACCGTTCGCCGTGATCGCTCAAGACTCTTCATATGTGTAAGTAGTTATGACCTTCAATCAATTTCCGCCAGCCAATCCGTGTCCTTGAACCACTTGTCGTGCAGGCGATCGTAGGTGCCATCCTGGGCAATCTGGTTGAGAAAGTGATTGATCCAGTTGAGGCTGTCGTAATCGCCTTTTTTCAGGCCAAACGCCAGGGGCTCGTAGGTGAACGGTTGCTCCAACGCCAACAGTTGGCTGTTTTGCGCCCTGGCGATGGCGATCAGGTTATAGGGCGCGTCATGGATAAAGGCGTCGGCCTTGCCCTCGACCACCTGGCGAACACCCTCTTCCGGTGTTGGAAAACTGTTCAGTTGTGCAGTGCCAAGAAACCGTTTGGCCGCCGCCTCCCCTGTGGTGCCTTCGGTTGCAACGATCCGATACCCCGCTTCGTTCAAGTCTTCGATGCTACCCACCTTGCCTGCCAACCGAGGATGAAACAGTACCGTCTGCCCGACGATGATGAACGAATCACTGAAATTGAGCGCGAGGTTACGCTCCTGGGTCACGGTCATGCCGCTGCCAATCATGTCGAACTGATTGGCCATCAACCCCGGAAGCAAGTCCGTGTAAGCCACCGTTACCAACTCCAGCTTCACCCCCAGGGACTTGCTCATCTCTCGCAGCAGATCGATTTCAAAACCGACGACACGGCCCCGCTTATCGGTCATTTCGAAAGGCACATAAGTGGGATTAGTCCCGACTTTCAGCACCCCACGCCGGACGGCCTCATCAATCGCACCCGCCAGCGCCAGGCCGCCGTGGGAAAGCACAACAATGCCAAGCAGCAGCGCCGACAAATACCTTTTGATCATCAAATGCCCCTATTCCATTAAGCACTCGCGCACCTGTCCCCGCACCCTCAGTGCAAAACAGGAAAAGACGAGTCAGATTTTGGGGGCGATCCTAACCCACTCCCCTGCCGGGAAGTACGGGCCAGACGAGGGACTTTTGTTTCGAAATAACAAGGGGTTGGCGCAATGCAACAGAAGGGAAAAACACTGTAGGAAGGGGCTATCGAACGCCCCCGAGACGCTAGCTCGGGGGCGTCAGATTCAGGCTGGCAGGGCCTGGGACGACTGCGGTTTCAGGGGCAGCAATGGCGCATGCGGGTCGGCCTTGACCGAGGTACGCCAAGCCGCCAGCCATTCGGCGTTACCTTCGCTCCAGACCTGTTCATGCAAGCGAGCCAGGGCGACCGGATCGCTGAGCAAGGCCAGGCGCTCGCCGTTGTTGAGGCCGGCGGGGCCGACTTTCAACGCATGACGAACACGCTCGATGCGCAGCCACTCAATCGGCTCGGCCTGACCATGACGGGAGGTCGCCAGGGCGCAGGCCAAGGCGTTTTGCTGAGGGTCGACCACCGCCCGCACAAAGCCGTCATTGAGCGCGTGCCAACGGTTTTCGTGGGTGTATTGGTCAGTCGACAGCAGCGCCTGCGGCGGGTTGTACTCCTCAGGGATCAGAAACAGGCTCTCGTCGCGAGACTTGAGACCCAGCTTGACCCGACTGGAGATCACCGACACCGGGATCGACAGCATCAGCGAGCCGACAATCGGCACCAACCACCACAAGAAGCTTGGGTTCAACCACACCACCAACAATGCCCAGAAAAAACCGAGCAAGGTTTGTGGGCCGTGACGCTTGACCGCTTCACTCCATGGTGTGGAGTCGTCGTCACGCTGCGGCGAGTTCCAGGTCGCGGCCCAGCCGAGGAACGCGGCGAGCACAAAGCGGGTGTGGAAAATCATCCGCACCGGCGCCAGCAGCATGGAGAACAACATCTCCAGCAGCATCGACAGGGTCACCTTGAACTTGCCACCGAACTCTTTCGCGCCCTTGGCCCAGATCAAGATGATGCTCAGCAATTTAGGCAGGAACAGCAGCACGATGGTGGTGGAGAACAGCGCCACCGCCTTGTCCGGGTGCCATTGCGGCCACAGCGGGTACAACTGCCGTGGGGCCATGAAGTACTGCGGCTCCATCAGCGTGTTGACCGCCAACAGTGCCGTCGACAGCACCAGGAAGAAGAACCACAGCGGCGCCGACAGGTACGACATCACCCCGGTCAGGAACACCGCACGGTGCACCGGGTGCATGCCCTTGACCAGAAACAGGCGGAAGTTCATCAGGTTACCGTGGCACCAGCGACGGTCACGCTTGAGTTCATCCAGCAGGTTCGGCGGCAGTTCTTCGTAGCTGCCCGGCAAGTCATAGGCAATCCACACGCCCCAGCCGGCACGGCGCATCAGCGCGGCTTCAACGAAGTCGTGGGAGAGGATCGCCCCCGCAAACGCGCCTTTACCCGGCAACGGCGCCAGGGCGCAGTGCTCGATAAACGGCTTCATGCGGATAATGGCGTTGTGCCCCCAGTAGTGGGATTCACCCAACTGCCAGAAGTGCAGGCCTGCGGTGAACAGCGGGCCATAAACGCGAGTGGCGAACTGCTGCATGCGCGCATACAGGGTGTCCATGCCCGACGCCCGTGGCGCGGTCTGGATGATCCCTGCGTCCGGCGTGGCTTCCATCAAGCGCACCAGGCTGGTCAGGCATTCGCCGCTCATTACGCTATCGGCGTCGAGGACCACCATGTACTTGTAGTCACCACCCCAACGACGGCAGAAGTCATCGAGGTTGCCGCTCTTGCGTTTGACGCGACGTCGACGGCGGCGATAGAAAATCTTGCCGAACCCACCGGCCTCGCGGCACACGTCGAGCCAGGCTTGTTGCTCGGCGATGCAGATATCGGCGTCGTTACTGTCACTGAGGACGAAGAAGTCGAAGCGATCCAGGTTACCGGTAGCGGCAACCGACTCGAAGGTCGCACGCAAGCCGGCAAATACCCGGGGCACGTCTTCGTTGCAGATCGGCATTACCAAGGCGGTGCGCGCTTCTTTCGCAATCGGCTCGTTACCGGCACTTTTCCCGGAGATACGGTACTTATCGTGACCGGTCAGCAGTTCCAGGAAGCCCATCAGCGCGGTCCAGAAACCGGCCGAGACCCAGCAGAACAGAATCCCGAACAGAATCAGGATGCTGGTCTGTAGGGCATAAGGCAGCACCTGGGTGGCCGTCTGCAGCAAGGTCTGATTGCGGATCTCGTCCAGGTCGACGAAGGACCAGCCCTGGTAGGGCATGATGCCTTTCATGTACCAGCCCGCGACGATGGTCTGACCGAGCATCAACACCAGCAGGATATAGCGACGAATCGAACCGACGGTGCGCCAGCGGGCAGCCGGCAACACACGTTCGTCCTTCGGCGGTGCCGGAGGATTGGTGCGACCGGTCAGGCGACGCCAGCCACGGACCAGAATATTGGTACGCCACGGCTCAGGCACCACCTTGGTCCGACGGATCGGCGGCGTGGCCTTGAGGCAGACCCGACCACTGGCGTCTAACGCCAGCATTTCGGCATCTTGCAGTTCTTCGGCGCTGTTCAGGGTCAGCCGACGGCCTACCGACGCTTGAGCCGCGTCGACAGGCGCGTCGAAGGTGCTCGACGACAGACGCTCGTGCAGTTCGGAGAAGGACGTGCAGCCCGCCAGTTCGGCGCGCTGCTCATCAGTCATCGGGAGGTGCGCCAGGTACTCGGCAAGAGTTTCTGGCTGGGCTTGTAAATTACTCATCGGCAGGCAACTGATAGCTCCAGGTCTCGCTCAGGACTTGTTCGGTCTTGTTCGGTTCTGGTGTTGTGGCTGGAGCAGCCTCTTCAGGCTGCTTGGCGTCCTTGACCTTGGCGTCTTTAGCTTCCTTGGCGTCTTTCTTGGCCTGCTTCTCGTGCTGCTTGGCCAAGACCTTGTCAGCCTTGAGCACCTGGTTTGAAGCCTTCTCGGGCTCAGGGATGACGATGTCCTGCACCAGGGCCGCACGCATCTCGGTAGGCTTGCCCGCGTCCTTGATCTTCAAGCGCAGGGTCAGGCGCCAGCCTTGGGTGTGCGGGTTGTAGCGCACGCTGTTTTCGACGATCTCGGCGTTGTCGCCGACGCTGACCTGGCTACGTACCGGAGCATCTGCCAGCAGTTTCTTGAGAGCAGGTCCCTCGAAGTCCACCAGGTAAGCCACGCTGCCATCCGGTTGGCGAATCAGGTTCGACTGCTTGACGTCGCCGGTCGAGCGCAGGGTTTGCTTGACCCAGGCGCTTTCAGGCGAGTGATAGGCCGCGTCGTCCAGGGTCCAATGCAGGCGGTAGCTGACATCCAGCGGTTTGCCTGGCTCCGGCAGTTTTTCCGGGCTCCAGAACGCAACGATGTTGTCGTTGGTTTCATCGGCGGTCGGGATTTCCACCAGGTCGACGGAACCCTTGCCCCAATCGCCCTCAGGCTCGATCCAGGCGCTTGGGCGCTTGTCGTAGTTGTCATCGAGGTCTTCGTAGTGGCTGAAGTTGCGACCACGCTGCAACAGGCCGAAACCACGCGGGTTTTCCACGGTGAAGTTGCTGACCGACAGGTGTTTAGGGTTGTTCAACGGGCGCCAGATCCACTCGCCGTTACCGGCATGGATCGACAGACCGCTGGAGTCGTGCAGTTCACGACGGTAGTTGAGGACCTTGGACGGCTGATTGGCGCCGAACAGGAACATGCTGGTCAGCGGAGCGATGCCCAGCTTGGTGACTTTGTCACGCAGGAACATCTGGGATTTGACGTCGACCACCGTATCGGTGCCTGGACGCAGGATCAGACGGTAGGCGCCAGTGGCTCGCGGCGAATCCAGCAAGGCAAAGATCACCAGGTGCTTGTCACCCGGTTTTGGACGCTCGATCCAGAACTCGGTGAAGCGCGGGAATTCTTCGCCGGACGGCAAGGCGGTGTCGATAGCCATGCCACGGGCGGACAAGCCATACACCTGATCTTTACCCACGACGCGGAAGTAGCTGGCGCCGAGCATGGTCATGATTTCGTCTTGCTTGTCGTCCTTGTTGATCGGGTACAGGACGCGAAAGCCAGCATAACCCAACTGTTCGGTAGCCTTGGGATCAACCTTGACGTCGCCGAAATCGAAACGTGCCGGATCGTACTTGATTTCGTGGACGCTATCGGCGGTGACTTCGTTGATCTTCACCGGCGTATCAAAGTGCATACCCTGGTGATAGAAGGACAGCTTGAACGGGGTTTTCTGATCGGCCCACTCGGCTTTCTCGTTGCGGAAACGAATTTTCTGGTAATCAGCGAATTTCATTTCGCGGAATTCGTTAGGCAAATTGCTGCGCGGGGCTTCGTATTTCTGCCCGGCCAGCTCTTTTGCCTTGGCCGACACATCATCCAGACTGAATGCCCACAGTTGACCGGCGCCGAACAGGCAAAACAGGGCGGAGCCCGCTACCAGTGCATTTCGTAACCGTTTGGCAGACAATTTTGGTGCATTACAGGGACTAACAATCACGAGCAACCCTCGCCGAAAACAGATCAAAAAACCAACGGCCAGCTATCTATATGCCAGGTTGGCGAGCAATGTTCCGACTCCGATGAGGCTAAATGATTCCCCAAAGGCTGTCAGACAAGGCTCTACTTAAGTCAAAAATGGACCAAACAACGCTGATCCCCGTAGCGCGCGATTATCTAGTAGGCCGCGAGACAACGCATCAGGGACAGCGAAGTATTTGTAGCGAAAACCTGTGTTTTTAGGCATTAAACGTCGTTTTTAGTACATTCAGGTCTGTAACAGGAAGGTGACTGGCCCATCATTGACCAAATGCACCTGCATATCCGCGCCAAAACGTCCCGACGCCACCGTGCCATGCAATTGTTGCGCTTGTAACAGCAGGTAGTCGAAAAGTGCCTCTCCCAAGGCAGGTGGAGCCGCCGTGGAGAAGCTGGGGCGCAGGCCACTCTTGGTGTCTGCGGCTAACGTGAACTGCGACACCAGCAGCAAACCGCCACCAATGTCCTTCAAGGACAGGTTCATCTTGCCCTCGTCGTCGCTGAACACCCGATAGTTAAGCAGCTTGTGCAGCAGTTTGTCGGCACAAGCCTGAGTATCTGAAGGTTCGACGGCCACCAGCACCAGCAAACCCTGGTCAATCGACCCCACAACCTCCCCTTCTACCTCGACCCGGGCACCTCGCACCCGTTGCAAAAGCCCTTTCATGCTTCTTCAGGCGGTAGATCAAGCAGGCGTCGTGCCATTTCACTGGCCGCACGCACCAGCGCATCGGTGATTCCAGGCTCGGAAGCCGCATGGCCAGCCTCGCGGATAATCTGCAGCTCGCTGTTGGGCCAAGCCTGATGCAACTCCCAAGCGTTATCCAACGGGCAGATCATATCGTAGCGGCCATGCACGATTACGCCAGGCAAATGGGCGATCTTGTGCATGTCGCGAATCAACTGGTTCGGTTCAAGGAACGAGTTGTTGGTGAAGTAGTGGCATTCGATACGGGCAATTGACAAGGCGCGCTGGGGCTCGGAAAAACGCTCGATCAACTGTGGGTTCGGGCACAGGCCCAACATACGGCCTTCCCAGGTGGACCACGCCTTGGCGGCGTGCATCTGGGCAATCTGGTCATTACCGGTGAGGCGTTTGTGGTAGGCACTGAGCAGGTCGTGGCGCTCTTCCTGGGGGATCGGGGCGAGGTAGTCCTGCCAGTAATCCGGAAACAGACGGCTCGCGCCAGCCTGGTAGAACCACTGAATATCCTGGGGACGGGCAAGGAAAATGCCGCGCACGATCAGGCCATGCACGCGCTCCGGGTGAGTTTGCGCGTAGGCCAGGGCCAGGGTCGAACCCCACGAGCCACCGAACAACACCCACTTTTCGATACCCAGGTGCTCGCGAATCCGCTCAAGGTCGGCCACCAGGTCCCAGGTGGTGTTGTTTTCCAGGCTGGCCCGCGGGGTGGAACGCCCGCAACCACGCTGATCGAAAGTGACAATGCGGTACAGGTTGGGATCAAAATAGCAGCGGCTGTTGGCGTCGCACCCGGCACCGGGGCCGCCATGGATGAACACAACGGGCAAACCTTCCGGGGAACCGCTTTCGTCGACATACAGCACGTGGGTCTCGTCGACGGCCAGATCGTGCCGGGCGTAGGGTTTGATCTGCGGGTACAAAGTCTGCATTGCGCGCTCCGTAAGGGGTCGAGTTCATCCCTGAGGGGACATCTATTATTTTGCCGTCTGGCATCATAAACCCGAATGGTGCAATGAGCATGTCCTTGACGCTTCAGACCTGCGTCAACAGAACCTCGCGCAGGTAGCCCAGCAGATATTCGTACAACCGATCCACCTCAGGCACCTGCCCCCTTGCTCGCAAACAGCCATGAATCAACCCTTTCCCCGGATACAACGTAGCGGCCACGCCTGCCCCCTGCAGGCGTTCGGCGTAGAGCATGCCGTCGTCGCGCAGCGGGTCGAACTGCGCCACGGCGATCAGCGCCGCAGGCAAGCCGCTGAAGTCCTCGGCCAGCAGCGGCATGGCGTAAGGTGACGGTTTTCCCGGGCCTCGCAGATAGAGCGCCAGGTAACACTCGGTGTCGCTGGTACTGAGTAGCGGCGCATCAAAGCAATCGCGCCGGGAGGGTAAGTCGGCAGCGCCGCCCAGGCCCGGATAGATCAGCACCTGGCCCCGAGGCAGCGGTTGCCGGTCATCCCGTAAACCAAGGCACAAGGCCGCTGCAAGGTTGCCACCGGCACTGTCGCCGACAACCACCTGCCGCTGGAGGTCGATCTTGTAGGGCGTTTCGCACAACTGAATGGCCTGCCAGATGGCCCGGCAATCCTCGTACGCGGCTGGAAACGGATGTTCAGGGGCCAACCGGTAGTCAATAGCGATCACTAGAACGTGTAACGCACTGGCCAGTTCAAGGCAGATGAAGTCATGGGAGTCCAGACCACCAACCACCCAGCCGCCGCCGTGCATATAAAGGATGCAGGGCCAGCCGGAGGGAGGCGTTGGTGCCGATGGTTGATAGCCGCGAACACCGATACCGGCCAAGGAAAAGTCTGACACCTGCAACCCTTCGGGCTGGCTCGGGGTGAAGGCTCGGCACATGCGGTCGTAACCCTGGCGCAAACCGGCCAGGGAGGTATCGCTGCTGGTGAAGGATTCGGTTTTTTCGATGAAGGCTGAGAGTTGCTGTGATATCGGGTAATGGGACATGAAAGAGATCGTCCTGAAGACAAAGATTTAACAGCCACCACAGATCCAATGTGGGAGCGGGCTTGCTCGCGAAGGCGGTGTGTCAGCTTGCACACGTATCAACTGATACACCGCCTTCGCGAGCAAGCCCGCTCCCACATTTTGTCCTCATTCGATCAGGGCTTGAGGCTGGCCTGTACGGCCGCTACGCCATCTTTCCCGTCAAGCGTCGTCACGCCCACCAACCAGCGCTGCAAATCCTCAGGATTATCGCGCAGCCATTGCTTGGCCACGTCCTGAGGCGTCTTGCGGTCCATGATCGGTACCATCAGTTGGCTTTCCTGGGCGGCGGTGAATGTAAGGTTTTCCAGCAGGCGGTTAACGTTCGGGCAACGTTGTGCGTAATCCGGGGCGGTGACGGTGGAAACCGTGGCCGCGCCCTCATCAGGACCGAAGACGCCTTCGCTGCCGGTCAGGTAGGCCATCTTCATATTGATATTCATCGGGTGCGGGGTCCAACCGACAAACACCACAAACTCCTTGCGATTCACCGCCCGCTGCACTGCCGCCAGCATGCCCGCTTCGCCGGAAGCAATCAGCTTGAAGCCACCGAGGCCAAACCGGTTGTCGTCGATCATTTTCTGGATATCGGTGTTGGCGCCGCTGCCCGGCTCGATGCCGTAGAGCTTGCCGCCCAATTGCTGCTTGAAGCGGGCAATGTCAGCGAAGGTTTTCAGGCCCGCATCAGAAACGTACTGCGGCACCGCCAAAGTGGCCTGGGCGTCGGACAAGCTCGGCGTATCAAATACCTTCACCTGCTTGGCCGCCAGGAACGGTGCGATGTTGTTGTCCATCGCCGGTTTCCAGTAGCCGAGGAAAATATCCAGACGCTTGTCGCGGATGCCGGCAAAGATGATTTGCTGCACGGCGCTGGTTTGCTTGCTGTCGTAGCCGAGGCCGGTGAGCAACACGTCGGCCATGCCGCTGGTGGCCACCACGTCGGTCCAACTGACCACGCCCATGCGTACGGTTTTGCAGACGGCCGGGTCAGCGGCCATGGCGTTGGCACTCAGGAGTGCGGTGCCGGTGAGGATCAACAAACAACGGTTGAACAGTCTTTTCATGAAAGAGGTCTCACTCGGCAGTTTTTATTGTCGGGGATGGCGTCTGAAGCGCCGTACCCAACACCTTACCCAGCGAAACCTCGATAAAAGCGACCTGTGGCGACAGGGATTTGCACAGGGGCGACTGTGGCGAGGAGGCTTGTCCCCGTCGGGCTGCGCAGCAGCCCCAGACCCTGGTGGTTCTTACCGGTAGTGCTTTTGCCCCCACGCCAGGAACCCTTCCAACAGCGCCTTCAATACCTCCCGCGTCGGCTCAGCCAAATCCGCCCGGTACTTGAACGGCTCAAATTCTTCCATATACGTGCACTGCCCCAGCTCCAGCTGCACCGCATGAATGTTTTGCGCCGGGTTACCGTAGTGCCGGGTGATATGGCCACCCTTGAAGCGACCATTGAGCACATGGCTGTACTGCGGATGACCGGCGCAGATGGCTTCCAGTTGACTGGCCAGTTGCGGATCACAGGAAGCGCCATTAAAGGTGCCGAGGTTGAAGTCCGGCAACTTGCCATCGAACAGGTGCGGGATCACCGAGCGGATCGAGTGGGCATCAAACAGCAGCGCGTAGCCGAACTCGGCCTTGAGCCGGGCCAGTTCCTCTTGCAGGGTACGGTGGTACGGCGTCCAGACCTGCTCCAGGTAAGTCGCGCGCTCGGCTTTCGAAGGCTCCAGCCCTTCGCGGAACAACGGCACACCGTCGAACAGCGTTGCCGGGTACAGGCCGGTGGTAGCGCCGACGTACAACGGTTTGTCGTCAGAGGGCCGGTTGAGGTCGATGACAAATCGCGAGTACTCGGCAGCCAAGGTGCTGGCGCCCAGCTCGTCAGCGAAGTCGTAAAGCGTGGGGATATGCCAGTCAGTGTCCGGCAAGCTTTGCGCCTCGGGAATCAAGCCTGCCTCGACGGCTGGTGTCAGGCGCAGACCCGCGTGGGGCATGCTGATCAGCAGCGGCACACGGCCTTGTTTGAAGCTCAGAACCTTATCCACAACGGTACTCCTCATTCACAAAGGCAGCCTTAAACAGTGACGTCGACGCCGTGGCGCACGACGCGTTTATCCAGCTCGCCACCCAGCCAGTAGGCCAGGTCGGCAGGACGATCGATCTGCCAGGCGACGAAGTCCGCGACCTTGCCCACTTCCAGCGAACCGTGGGTTTCGCCCATGCCCAAGGCCGTGGCCGCATGTTGCGTGGCGCCGGCCAGGGCTTCTTCCGGGGTCATACGGAACAGGGTGCAGGCCATGTTCAACATCAGGCGCACGGACAAGGCCGGAGAGGTGCCGGGGTTGAGGTCGCTGGCGATGGCGATCTTCACGTCGTGCTTGCGCAGAGCCTCCATCGGCGGCAACTGGGTTTCCCGCAGGAAGTAGAACGCCCCCGGCAGCAGCACCGCGACGGTGCCGGAAGCGGCCATGGCGATGGCGTCTTCTTCGGTCATGAATTCCAGGTGATCGGCAGACAACGCCTGATAACGTGCGGCCAGGCTGGAACCATGCAGCGACGACAGTTGCTCGGCATGCAGCTTCACCGGCAAGCCGAGTTGCTGCGCGACGATAAACACCCGCTCCACCTGCGCAGGCGAAAACGCCAGGTATTCGCAGAAAGCATCGACCGCATCCACCAACCCTTCGGCCGCCAGGGCCGGGAGCATCTCATTGCAGATGTGCTCGATGTAGTCGTCGGCACGATCAGCGTATTCCGGCGGCAACGCGTGGGCCGCCAGGCAGGTGCTGCGCACGCTGACCGGCAGCTCGGCGCCCAAGCGACGGATCACCCGCAAAATCTTGCGTTCGCAGGCCAGGTCCAGGCCGTAGCCGGACTTGATCTCCACCGTAGTCACACCGTCGCGCAGCAAACTGCGCAGGCGCTTGTGGGCGCTGGCGAACAACTCCTCTTCGCTGGCAGCGCGGGTGGCGCGCACGGTGCTGGCAATACCGCCACCTTTGGCTGCGATTTCGGCGTAGCTCACGCCTTCGAGCCGCTGCTCGAATTCACCGCTGCGATTGCCGCCAAACACCGTGTGGGTGTGGCAGTCGATCAGCCCCGGTGTGACCCACGCCTCTTGCAGGTCATGGACCTGAGCGTAGTCGCCGTTCGGCAGCTCGGCCCGTGGGCCGATCCACTCGATCAGCGTACCGGCCGTCACCATGGCGGCATCCTCGATGATCGAGTACTTGCCCTGGGCCATGGTTGCGACGTGGCAGTGTTGCCAAAGCGTTTTCATCCAAGTCTCCGTCAGTTATCGATGAGTCAAAGCCGGGTCGTAATGAACCTTGGCCGCTTGACCGGCCGCAGGCTTGACCCACAGCAGGTAAGCGACGATCAGCAGCACGATCCACACGGCACCGACCATAAGGGCGGCCTGGGTGTCCGGGAAATAACCCAGCACGCCGAAGATAAACAGCATGAACACGATGGCCGCTGCGGGTGCGTAAGGCCAGAACGGTACCGGGAATTTCAGTTCGGCGATTTGCGCCTTGGTCATCGAGCGACGCATTGCCACTTGGGTCACCAGGATCATCAGCCACACCCAAACGGTAGCAAAGGTTGCCAGCGACGCGATCACTAGGAACACGTTTTCCGGGATCAGGTAGTTGAGCACCACGCCGCCCAGCAATGCGATGCCCATCACCACCACGGTCATCCACGGCACGCCTTGTTTCGACAGTTGGGCAAACCCTTTGGGGGCATGACCTTGCTGGGCCAGGCCGTACATCATGCGGCCGGCGCCGAAGATGTCGCTGTTGATGGCCGAGACCGCAGCCGAGATCACCACGATGTTGAGGATGGTTGCCGCAGAGCCGATGCCCAGGTTGCTGAAGATCTGCACGAACGGGCTGCCCTGGCTGCCGATTTGCGGCCATGGATAGATCGCCATCAGCACAAACAGGGTCAGCACGTAGAACAACAGGATGCGCAGCGGCACGGCGTTGATCGCCTTGGGAATAACGCGTTGCGGGTCCTGGGCTTCACCGGCGGTGATGCCGATGATTTCAATCCCGCCGAAGGCAAACATCACCACCGCAAAGGAGGCGATCAGACCGCCGATGCCGTTAGGCATGAACCCACCATGGGCCCACAGATTACTCAGGCCTGTGGCCGGTGCATCCGTCGCCGAATGAATACCGAACAGCATGATGCCGAAACCACCGAGGATCATCGCGACAATGGCCGCCACCTTGAGCAGCGACAGCCAGAACTCCATTTCGCCAAAGACTTTGACGTTGCACAGGTTCAGGCCACCGATCACGAAGACAATGCCCAACACCCAGACCCAGCGGGCGACTTCGGGAAACCAGAAGCCCATGTAGATGCCAAAGGCGGTGACATCGGCCAGGCAGACGATGATCATTTCAAAGGCGTAGGTCCAGCCGAGGATAAAGCCCGACATCGGTCCCAGGTAGGTGCTGGCGTAGTGGCCGAACGAGCCGGACACCGGGTCGTGCACGGCCATCTCGCCGAGGGCACGCATGACCATAAACACGGCGGCGCCACCGATCAGGTAGGCCAGCAACACAGCCGGGCCGGCCATCTGGATAGCCGAGGCAGAACCATAGAACAGCCCGGTGCCGATCGCCGACCCCAGTGCCATGAAGCGAATATGACGGGCGGACAGCCCGCGTTTCAAACCCTTTTCTTGCTGGTGCATTTCTCGTCCCTAATTGTTCTTATCGGAGAAAACCTGAACGCTGTAACGCTGTAGCCGCTGTCGAGGCACGAGGCTGCGATGGGTTGCGTAGCGACCCCCGAGGGCGGTCCTGCGGACACGCATCGCAGCCTCGTACCTCGACAGCGGCTACAGGTATTGCGGGTTACAAGCTCGGCAACAACTTCGCCGGCACCAACTCATTCAAGCAACGACTGGCGAGCAACTCACTGGCGGCATTGATATCCGGAGCGAAGAAACGGTCCTTCTCATAAAACGGCACTTTACCGCGCAGGATGCCACGGGCTTTTTCCAGCTTGGGCGAGGTCTTCAGGCCATCGCGCAGGTCAAGGCCCTGGCAAGCCGCCAGCCATTCCACCGCCAGAATGCCGCGCACGTTCTCGGCCATTTCCCACAGGCGTTTGCCGGCGGCTGGCGCCATGGAAACGTGGTCTTCCTGGTTGGCCGACGTCGGCAGGCTGTCCACGCTATGAGGGTGGGACAGTGCCTTGTTCTCACTGGCCAAGGCCGCTGCCGTCACCTGGGCGATCATGAAGCCGGAGTTCACGCCGCCATTGGCCACCAGGAACGGCGGCAGTTGCGACATGTGTTTGTCCATCATCAACGAGATACGACGCTCGCTCAGGGAGCCAATTTCAGCGATGGCCAGGGCCATGTTGTCAGCGGCCATGGCGACAGGTTCTGCGTGGAAGTTACCACCGGAAATCACGTCACCTTCGGCAGCGAACACCAACGGGTTATCGGAAACCGCGTTGGCTTCGATCACCAGCACTTCGGCCGCCTGGCGGAACTGGGTCAGGCAGGCGCCCATGACTTGCGGCTGGCAGCGCAGGGAGTACGGGTCCTGAACCTTGTCGCAGTTCTGGTGGGACTTGGATACTTCGCTGCTCTCGCCCAACAGGTCGCGGTAGGCGGCTGCGGAGTCGATCTGGCCGCGTTGACCACGGGCTGCGTGAATGCGTGCATCAAACGGCGAGCGCGAACCCAGCACGGCTTCAACCGTCAGGCCGCCACAGGCCAGAGCGCCGGCGAACAGGTCTTCGCCTTCGAACAGGCCACGCAGGGCAAACGCGGTAGACACCTGGGTGCCGTTGAGCAGCGCCAGGCCCTCTTTCGCGGCCAGGGTCAGCGGTGCCAGACCGGCGACTTTCAGCGCTTCGGTGGCTTCCAGCCATTCGCCCTTGTAGCGCGCCTTGCCTTCACCCAGCAGTACCAGCGACATGTGCGCCAACGGTGCCAAGTCACCGGATGCACCCACCGAACCCTTGAGAGGAATGTGCGGATACACCTCGGCGTTGATCAGGGCGATCAGCGCGTCGATCACTTGCCGGCGAATCCCGGAGAAACCGCGGCTCAGGCTGTTGACCTTGAGCACCATGACCAGCCGCACCAGCGCATCGCTGATGGGCTCACCGACGCCGGCGGCGTGGGACAACACCAGGGAACGCTGGAGGTTTTCCAGGTCTTCGCTGGCGATACGGGTCGAGGCCAGCAGGCCGAAACCGGTGTTGATGCCGTAAGCGGTGCGGTTCTCGGCGAGAATCTGCTCCACACAGGCGACACTGGCTTCGATCTGGGCCGAGGCGCTGTCATCCAGGCTGAGGGTTACCGGCTGCTGGTAGATGGCACGCAGTTGGGCAAGGCTCAGTTGGCCTGGAATCAGTTTTAGCGCAGTCACATTCATGCTCCTTTTGAGAGTGTTGTTAACTACCAGTCGCTCCGGATGCTTCCGTTATCCGCCGTTGTCCTCTTTTTGAGTGACTGACGGCTTGGCACGCTGGTTATTGTTGGAAAAATTTTCAGTGCAAATTCGGTAGTGTTCGTTGCAGCACGGCGGGGTCTTTAAGCAGCGCTGCCGTCGTCGCGATGTCCGGCGCCAACCAACGGTCCTGGTCGTAGGCCGGGACATGTTCACGCAATAAGCGCCAGGCAGTATCAGTGCCCGCGCCGAAACGTTGTTCCTTGAGAAATTCGAAAGCCTGGGCCGCCAGCAGGTACTCGATGGCGAGGACCTGGGTGACGTTCTCCAGCACTTGATGCAGCTTCAGCGCGGCATTGGTGCCCATGCTCAGGTGATCTTCCTGCAGGCCCGAGGTCACGAAGTTGTCGAGCACCGCCGGTTGCGCCAGTTGGCGGTTTTGCCCACAGAGCGACGCGGCCACGTACTGCACGATCATCATCCCGGAGTTGACCCCGGGGTTACTCACCAGGAAAGCCGGCAAGCCGCTGACGTGGGGGTTAATCAGCCGGTCCAGGCGACGCTCGGCGATCGAGCCGATTTCCGCCATGGCGATGGCCAGCATGTCGGCCGCCAACGCCACGGACTGCCCGTGCGGGTTAGCCTGAGACACCACGCGGTAGTTGTCCGGGGTGCCAAGCAGCAGCGGGTTGTCGGTGGCGCCGTTGAGTTCGGTTTCGATCTGCCGGGTGGCATGTTCCAACTGATCACGAGCCGCGCCGTGGACCTGGGGAATCGAACGGATGCTCAACGCGTCTTGAGTACGAATCCCTTTGCTGGTGGCGATCACTTCACTGTCGTCCAGCAGCGCACGCAGGTTAATACCCACTTGCTGCATACCCGGGTGTGGCTTGAGGGCGATAATTTCTTCATCGAACGCGTCGATCTGACCGCGCTGGGCTTCGAAGCTCATGGCTCCGATCACGTCGGCCCATTGCAGCAGACGGTGCGCGTCATCCAGGGCCAGGCAGCTGAGGCCGGTCATGCACGGCGTGCCGTTGACCAGGCACAGGCCGTCCTTGGCGCCTAGCACCACAACCTGCAATTTTTCGGCCGCCAGGGCTTCATGCGCCGGAACGATACGGCCCCGGTAACTGACAGTGCCGACGCCGAGCAACGTGATGCCGACATGAGCCATATGCGTCAGGTAACCCACCGAACCCTGAGACGGTACTTGTGGTTTGATCCCATGGTTCAACAGCGCCAGCAGCGAATGAATCACCTGCGGGTGCAGCCCGGATTTGCCGTGGCTGTAGTTGACGATCGCGGCGCAGATGATTGCTCGAGTCTGCTCGTCGCTCAGCGGTGCACCTACGCCACAGGCGTGGCTCAGCAGCGTATTGCGCGACAGCTGGCTCAGTTGCTCGCCCTCGAGCGAGACGTTGCACAAGGCGCCGAGGCCGGTGTTGACGCCATAGGCACGCTCACCGCTGGTGACGATGCGCTGGACGATGGCCTGGGCATTGTCGATCCGCGCCCAGGCCTGGCCCGACAGTTCAAGGACCGCACCGTGACGGGCCACAGCGACCACGTCCTGCCAACGCATCGGAGCGTCGGCGATGATGATTTTTTCAGCCTGGGACATCTTTAGTCTCTTCCTAAAACCTGAATTCTTGTGCAGCTTTGCCGGCCTCTTCGCGAGCAAGCCCGCTCCCACCTTTGACCTGTGTGAACCCGATCAAATGTGGGAGCGGGCTTGCTCGCGAAGAGGCCAGCCGGCTCACCACACATTCGGGATCAGACCACCGCCGCCCGCCGCTGAACAAAGCGGTCCACATACTCATCCGCCGGCGAATGCAGGATCTCTCGCGGGGTGCCGACCTGGATCAGCTTGCCGTCCTTGAGAATCGCAATGCGGTTGCCGATGCGCACGGCCTCGTCGAGGTCGTGGGTGATGAACACGATGGTCTTGTGCAGGGTCTTTTGCAGCTCCAGCAACTGGTCCTGCATCTCGGCACGGATCAGCGGGTCGAGCGCACTGAAGGCTTCGTCCATCAGGATGATGTCGGTGTCGGCCGCCAGTGCACGGGCCAGGCCCACCCGTTGGCGCATGCCGCCGGAAAGCTGGTGCGGGTATTTGTTTTCGTAGCCCTTGAGGCCCACGGTCTCGATCCAGTGCAGTGCCCGTTCGGCACACACTTGCTTGGTTTCGCCGCGCACTTTCAGACCGTAGGCGACGTTGTCCAGCACGCTCTTGTGGGGCAGCAGGCCGAAGCTCTGGAACACCATGCTGATCTTGTGTCGACGGAACTGGCGCAGGGCTTCCATGTCCAGTTGCAGGATGTCTTCGCCGTCCACCAGGATCGCGCCGCTGGTGGGGTCGATCAGGCGATTGAAGTGGCGCACCAACGTGGATTTGCCGGAGCCCGACAAGCCCATGATCACGAAGATTTCGCCGGTGCCGATGCTCAGGGACAGGTCGTTCACGCCCACCACGCAACCGGTCTCGGCCAGTACCTGGTCCTTGGTCTTGCCCTGGCCGATAAGCGCCAGCGCATCCTTGGAGCGAGCGCCGAAAATCTTGAATACGTTTTTGACTTCAATCTTGCTGACAGTAGTCATTTGCTCGCCTCATGCCGTGGACGACCATAGGCCTGGGTAATGCGGTCGATGACCACTGCAAGAATCACAATCGCCAGACCGGCTTCAAGGCCGCGCCCCACGTTGAGAGTCTGGATACCTACCAGCACGTCTTCACCCAAGCCACGAGCGCCGATCATCGAGGCAATCACTACCATCGACAGCGCCATCATGGTGGTCTGGTTGATCCCGGCCATGATGCTGGGCAGGGCCAGCGGCAATTGCACGCCGAACAGTTGCTGCCAACGGTTGGCGCCGAAGGCGTTGATGGCTTCCATGACTTCGCCGTCCACCTGGCGAATGCCCAGGTCTGTCAGACGAATCAGCGGCGGCGCGGCGTAGATCACCGTGGCGAAAATCGCCGGGACCTTGCCCAGGCCGAAGAGCATCAGCACCGGAATCAGGTACACGAAGCTGGGCATGGTTTGCATGATGTCCAGCAGCGGCATCAACACCGAACGCAGGCGATTGCTGCGGGCCGAAAGAATCCCCAGAGGAATGCCGATCAGTACCGAGATCACCGTGGCCACCATCATCAGTGCCAGGGTCTGCATCAGCTTGTCCCACAGCCCGACTGCGCCCACCAGGAACAGCAGGCCAACGATCACCGCAGTCATGACGACCTTGCGGGTGGCATGCCAGGCAATACCGCCGACGATCGCCAGCATCAACCACCAGGGCGCTGCACGCAGCACGCCTTCCAGGTTGACGATGGCCCAAAGCAGGGTGTCAGAGATGTGCCGAAACACATCGCCGTAGTTGGTCACCAGCGAATCCACCCAACTGTTGACCCAGTCGGCGATGGAAAACGTAAAACTTTCAGGAAACATATCGTGCTCTCGATCCAGTGGGTTGTGGCCGGGCGCCCGGTTACCTGTGGAGGCAACCGGGAACGCTCAACCTACAAGGCCGCGTCGATTTTCTTGGCTGCGTCGTCGCTCACCCATGCGTGCCAGATTTCAGGATGTTCCTTGAGGAAAATTTTCGCCAGTTTTGGCGACTCGATTCGCTCTTTGGTCATGCGTGCGAGGTTCTGGTTCAGCAGGTCGATCGGCAGGTTGACCTTCTCCAGCACCGCCACCAGCTCCGGGGCCTGTTCGTGGAAAGTCTTGGACAGGCCGACCTTGATGGTCACGCTTTTATCCACGCCTGGTTTTTCTTCCAGCTTCACCAGGTCGACCTGGCCCATCAGCGGCGTAGGCGACCAGTAGTAGAACAAGATCGGCTCGCCACGTTTGTAGCTCGACAGCACAGCGGCATCCAGCGCTGGGCCGGTGCCCGGGCGGAAGTTGGTGTAGGTGCTTTCCAGACCGTAGCTCTTGAGCATTTCGCTGTTGTCCAGCTCACAGGTCCAGCCGGCCGGGCAGTTGTAGAAACGCCCCTTGGACGGCTCTTCCTGATCCTTGAACACAGCGGAGTACTTGCCCAGGTCGGCGATGGTTTTCAGGCCTGGCGCCTTGGCTTCCAGCTTGCGCTTGGCATCGCCTTCGATCACATAGCGCGGCACGTACCAGCCTTCGATGGCGCCCACGACCGGAGCGCCGACACCGACAACTTTCCCGGCCTTCTCGGCCTTGTTCCAGACCTCGCTGCGGCCCACCCACTCTTCGGCGAAGATCTGGATGTCATTGCTGCCCAGGGCATTTTCCATGGTGATGGAGTTGCCCGGCAGGCTGTCGGTCTTGCAGTCGTAGCCTTTTTCCAAAACGATTTGCAGGACATCGGTCAGCAACATGCCGCTTTCCCAATTCAGGCCGGCGAATTTCACCGGCTTGCCCGACTCGCACCAGCCCGCCGCCTGAGAGGCACCAGCGCTGGCGAGCAAGCCTGCTGCAAGCAACGTAGTCAGCAGGGTCTTATTCATTTTCATTGTGTGACGCTCCCAATCATGAAATGGATTACGGCAGTCAAAAGGCATCCTGCCTTGTCCACGTCCCCTCAGGCTTGTGCAGCCAGCCCGCTTGTCGTTGGTGCAGCGCCCTGCTCTACCGGCAGGATCAAGTGTTCAGGAATTGCGCCGTGCCATTTTTTCGCACACACGTAATACAGGGCTGCGGGCAGTACCAGACCGATGATCCAGGAAATATCCACATCCCCCAGGGCCGCCACCAGCGGACCGGTATAGAACTTGGTGGAGATGAACGGCAATTGCACCAGTACACCGAATACATAGACGCTGATACCGAGCGGGTTCCAACGGCCGTAGCGACCGTTCGGATCGGCCAGCGCCGGCACGTCATAGCGATCACGGGTGATGCAGTAGTAGTCCACCAGGTTGATCGCACTCCATGGCGTAAAGAATGCCAGCAGGAACAGGATGAAGGACTTAAAAGCCCCCAGGAACGAGTGCTGACCGAGCAACGCGATCAAAGTCGCAGTACCGACGATGACCAGCACGAACACCAGGCGCTGCAAGCGCGTGACCTCCAGGCGACCACGGAAGCCGCTGATGATGGTCGCAATGCACATGAAGCTGCCGTAGGAGTTCAGCGTGGAGATGGTGACCTTGCCGAACGCGATGCTGAAGTACAGCAGCGCAGCAGTGGCACCGGTGCCGCCCAACCCGACGATGTAGGCCACTTCGTGACCGGCAAATTGCCCGTTGGACATGGCGGCGGCAAACACGCCCAGGATCATCGCCACCTGCGCGCCAATGACCGAACCCGCGCCAGCGGCCAGAAAGGTTTTCACCGAGGACGTCTTGCTCGGCAGGTAGCGTGAATAGTCAGCCACGTAAGGGCCGAAGGCGATTTGCCAGGATGCTGCGAGCGACACCGCGAGCAGGAAGCTGCTCCAGCTGAAGTGACGGATTTGCAGGAGTGCACCAATGTCGGTCTGGCTCATCAGGCGACTGAACAGGTAGACAAAGGCAATCACGCCAATGACGCTAGCGACACGGCCGATGAAATGGATCACCCGATAACCGAGCACCGTGACCAGCACGATGACACTGGCGAAGATAAGGATACCGATGCTGTCGCTGACACCAAACAACTGGCCCAGCGCCTGACCGGAAAGCACGGTCCCCGTTGCGGTGAAACCGAGGTACATCAAACAGACCAGGACGATCGGGATGGCCGCGCCATAAACACCGAACTGTACCCGGCTGGAGATCATCTGCGGCAGCCCAAGCCTGGGCCCTTGTGCCGCATGCAACGCCATGACGCCGCCGCCCAGCAGTTGACCGATCAACAGACCGATCAACGACCAGAACACGTCACCGCCCAGCACCACGGCCAGGGCCCCGGTGACAATCGCGGTGATTTGCAGGTTGGCACCCATCCACAAGGTGAACTGGCTAAATAGACGACCGTGTCTTTCCGCTTCCGGGATGTAGTCGATCGAACGTCTTTCGATCAACGGGGTAGTGCTTGCACGAGCGTCTTTTGCAGCCATGTGTGTTCAACCTCTGATGGATTGTTTTTGTGTGCAACGCAAATCAAATGTGGGAGGGGCGGTGCGACGATTCGACTTGCTCGCGAAAGCGGACTATCCGTCAATACTTCTGTAACTGACCCACCGCATTCGCGAGCAAGCCCGCTCCCACATTTGTTATTTGATCATCGGCAAGTTCAGGCCCTGCTCCTTGGCGCAATCAATGGCGATCTGGTAACCGGCATCGGCGTGACGCATCACGCCCGTGGCCGGGTCGTTGTGCAGCACGCGCGCAATACGCTCAGCCGCTTCGTCGGTACCGTCGCAGACAATCACCATGCCCGAGTGCTGCGAGAAGCCCATACCGACGCCGCCACCGTGGTGCAGCGAGACCCAGGTCGCGCCGCTGGCGGTGTTGAGCAAAGCGTTGAGCAGTGGCCAGTCGGACACGGCATCAGAACCATCTTGCATGGATTCGGTTTCGCGGTTCGGGCTGGCTACGGAGCCGGAGTCCAAGTGGTCGCGACCGATCACCACCGGTGCCGACAACTCACCGCTGCGCACCATTTCGTTGAATGCCAGGCCCAACTTGGCGCGCTGGCCCAGGCCAACCCAGCAGATCCGCGCCGGCAGACCCTGGAAGCTGATGCGCTCGCGAGCCATGTCCAGCCAGTTGTGCAGATGGGCATCGTCCGGGATCAGTTCTTTTACTTTAGCGTCAGTCTTGTAGATGTCTTGCGGGTCGCCCGACAGTGCAGCCCAACGGAATGGGCCGATGCCACGGCAGAACAGTGGACGAATGTAAGCCGGAACGAAACCCGGGAAGTCGAATGCGTTTTCCACGCCTTCTTCTTGCGCCATCTGACGGATGTTGTTGCCGTAGTCGAACGTCGGTACGCCCATTTTCTGGAAGTCCAACATCGCTTTAACGTGCACGGCCATCGATTGCTTGGCGGCCTTGATCACGGCAGCCGGTTCGGTCTTGGCGCGCGCGCGGTATTGGTCCCAGGTCCAGCCGGCCGGCAGGTAACCATTGAGCGGGTCATGGGCGCTGGTCTGGTCGGTGACCATGTCCGGGCGCACGCCACGCTTGACCAGTTCCGGAAGGATTTCAGCGGCGTTACCGAGCAGAGCGATGGAGATTGCCTTGCCTTCCTTGGTGTATTTGTCGATGCGAGCCAGCGCGTCGTCGAGGTCGGTGGCCTGCTCATCGACATAGCGGCTGCTCAAGCGGAAATCGATACTGACCTGCTGGCATTCAATGTTCAGCGAGCACGCGCCGGCCAACGTGGCGGCCAGCGGCTGAGCGCCGCCCATGCCGCCCAGGCCGGCGGTCAGGACCCAGCGGCCCTTCAGATCACTGTTGTAGTGCTGACGACCGGCTTCGACGAAGGTTTCGTAGGTGCCCTGGACGATGCCTTGGCTACCGATGTAGATCCAGCTGCCGGCGGTCATCTGGCCGTACATGGCCAGGCCCTTGGCATCCAGCTCGTTGAAATGTTCCCAGCTGGCCCAGTGCGGTACCAGGTTGGAGTTGGCGATCAGCACACGCGGGGCGTTGCTGTGGGTCTTGAACACGCCAACCGGCTTGCCGGATTGCACCAGCAGGGTTTCGTCGTCATTGAGGTTGGTCAGGCTTTCGACGATCTGGTCGTAGCATTCCCAGTTACGTGCCGCCCGGCCAATACCGCCGTACACCACCAATTCTTTCGGGTTCTCGGCCACTTGTGGGTCGAGGTTGTTCATCAGCATGCGCAGCGGCGCTTCGGTCAGCCAGCTTTTGGCGGTGAGCTTGTTGCCGCGAGCCGCGCGAATTTCCACGTCACGGTATTTTGTAGGCTTGGTAGTCACGAAAAAAACTCCTCAACGCTATGCGCGAACATGATTGGTGCGAAGAGGATGTTCATGGACTCTTACGCACACATCTTTACTTGTACATACAAGCATATGCAATCAAGCGGCCAACTTGCCTGGCAAGGACTGAAGATTTTTTAGTGAGGGGTGTGAAAGCCTTTGAAATTAAGGCTTCGCGGCTTGATGAAATTTCTTACAGCGGTTTTTTGAAGCGAGGGAGGCTTGTTACCAAGGCACAGTTTTGCGCCACGCTGGGGCGTTCGGTAACAAGTTGGTGCGGGGGTGGGGAAACAGATTTCAGACCTTGTGATGATCAAATGTGGGAGCGGCGGTCAGTTCGATCACGCAGCATCGGCCGGTGACCGATACATCCAGCAAGCCAGTGTTACCGTTCAATTGCAGGCAATCGTGGCGGCTCAACACTTCACCAAGCACGGCCACTTCATCCGCCACGCTGAACACCAACAGCGTCTGCGCTGCACTGAAGAAGCGCTGCGCCCCATCCATCCACTGCAACCGCGCCCGATAGCGTTGCGGCGAGTAAATCAGGTTGAAATCACGGATCGGCCCGCCCACCAACCGGCAGGACACTTGGCTTTCACCCTTGAACGGGAACGGATCCAGCGGTAACAGGCCACGCGTATCTTCGCCATCCACTGTCAGTATCATGCCCGCGCCTTGCAGCACGGTAATGATCCGCTGGTACCCGGCAAAGCTTGAGAACCCACCTGATTCGGCAATGTCAGCAATCGACAGTCGCCAGCCAAAACCGTCCAGTCCCTCACCGGCATCGCGGGTGATTTCTTCGGTACTGCCGCCGCCGTTTTTCCACGGCATGCGCACGTAATCGGACGCGCGCCAGACTTTCACTTCACTCATTTACTGAAACGTCCTTCCAGGCTATGACGGGAACCGGGGTGGATCAAACGGGCGGCGGTCACTGGCTGGCGGCCGGACCACGTGCGACGGCGGATCAGCAGGCACGGCTCGCCGGTTTCGATTTGCAGCAGCTTGCATTCGTCAGCATCGGCGAGGATGGCTTCGACCACGTGCTCGCCTTCGGTCAGCGGCGCGACCTGGTTCAGATAGGCATACGGCGTTTGCTGGGTGAAGTCCTGCTGCAAGTATTCCGGCGCTACCAGCGCGTTGACGAAACGGTCTTCGATTTGCACCGGGATGTCGTTTTCGTAGTGCACGATCAACGAGTGGAACACCCGCCCGCCTTCGCGCATCTCCAGGGCCACGGCGCGCTCGGAACCCGCCGCCTCTTCACCGAGGGTGATGACCTTGCAGGTGTGGCGATGGCCACGGGAAGCAATCTCATCAGCAATATTGTGCACTTCGAACAACGCCGACTGGCTTTTGGGCTCGGCCACGAACGTACCAACGCCTTGCATACGCACCAACAGGCCTTCGGCGGTCAATTCACGCAGGGCACGGTTGATGGTCATGCGGCTGAAACCCAACTGGCTGACCAGTTCGCTTTCCGATGGCACACGGTAATGGGGCGGCCAGTTTCCGCTCAGAATCTGTTGGCTGATCATCTGTTTGACGCGGGCATACAAGGGCGCCGGACTTTCGTCCATGTGGGCAGCCAGCGAGGAGTTGGCAGGCGGAGTCGGCACAGGAAATCCTTGCAGGTGAAAAAAGAAGCCTAGCTTGCCGGAGTTTACCGAGCAGGCAAACGTCTGTATATGTATATACAAATAACACACGATGGGGTGCACGAACCATGTCCGCTTTCTTTGCCGAACGCGCGCTGCTGCCTAATGGATGGGCCAATGATGTACGTCTTGAAGTCAGCGCCGACGGCATGCTGACCAAAGTTGAGGCCAATGCCCATGCAGATGGTGCCGAACGGCTCAGGGGCCCGCTGCTACCAGGCATGCCCAACCTGCATTCCCACGCGTTTCAGCGTGCCATGGCGGGGCTGGCGGAAGTGGCCGGCAACCCCAATGACAGCTTCTGGACCTGGCGCGACCTGATGTATCGCATGGTGGGCAAGATCAGCCCCGAGCAACTTCAGGTCATCGCCCGCCAGCTGTATATCGAGATGCTCAAGGCCGGCTACACCTGCGTCGCTGAATTTCATTACGTACACCACGACGTCAGCGGCCAGCCTTACGCCGACCCGACAGAGCTGTCCCGGCAGATCAGCCAGGCCGCAACCAGCAGCGGTATCGGCCTGACGTTGCTGCCGGTGCTGTACAGCCACTCCGGCTTCGGCGGCCAGGCACCCAACGAAGGCCAGCGGCGTTTTATCAACAGCACCGAAAACTACCTGAACCTGCAGTCGCGCCTGCAACCGATCCTGGCGGCGCAACCGGCGCAGCAACTGGGCCTGTGCTTCCACTCGCTGCGCGCCGTTACGCCGCAGCAGATCAGCGAAGTGTTGGCCGCCAGCGACAAGGCGTGCCCGATCCATATCCACATCGCCGAACAGCAAAAGGAAGTCGACGATTGCCTGAGCTGGAGCGGCCGTCGTCCGCTGCAATGGCTATACGAAAATACCGAGGTCGATCAACGCTGGTGCCTGGTACACGCCACCCACGCCAATCCGGAAGAGGTCACGCTAATGGCCAAGAGCCGGGCGATTGCCGGCCTGTGCCTGACCACCGAAGCCAACCTGGGCGATGGGATTTTCCCGGCCGTGGACTTCCTGGCCCAGGGCGGGCGCATGGGGATTGGTTCCGACAGCCATGTCTCACTGAGCGTGGTGGAAGAATTGCGTTGGTTGGAATACGGCCAGCGTCTGCGGGATCAGCGGCGTAACCGGCTGTACCGCAGCGATCAACCGATGGTCGGCCGTACGCTGTTTGATGCGGCGCTCGACGGCGGTGCCCAGGCATTGGGGCAACCGATTGGTCGACTGGAAGTCGGCAAGCGCGCCGACTGGCTGGTACTGGACGGCAATGATCCGTACCTGGCGACGGCCAGTGAAGACGGGATTCTGAACCGCTGGCTGTTTGCCGGAGGAGATCGCCAAGTGCGGGATGTACTGGTCAACGGCCAGTGGGTGATTCGCGACGGGCATCATGCTGGCGAAGAAGACAGCAGCCGGGCGTTTACTCAGGTCTTGCGGGATTTGTTGGCTTAAGAGCGACACATAACAAATGTGGGAGCGGGCTTGCTCGCGAAGGCGGTGGATCAGTCAATACATTTGGCGACTGACACTACGCCTTCGCGAGCAAGCCCGCTCCCACATTAGATCGATGGTGCTCTTAAACTACTGCGAAGCCTTCGCCATCTGCTTGTCCGACGTTCGCCAGATCAAACGGGTGGTGTCGTAACCCTGTTGCCGCGCCCTGCTCAGCAGGTCTTCGCGAGTATCCGCGCTGACCGTTGGCGTGCGGGACAGCAGCCACATATAACGCCGACTCGGGCTGCCGACGATAGCGGTCTTGTAGTCATCGCTGACATACAGCACCCAGTAATCGCCCTTGGTGACGCCCGGCAGCAACGCGGTAAACCAATTATTGAATTCAACCCAGAGTTTGTCGGTCTTGCCGGCAACCTGCGGAGTCGCCGTACCCTTGGCTTCTTCCCACTTCCAGTCGGCCGTCAGGCAGCGGTTAAACACTGACATGTCGCCATCAGGCAGCAAGGAATAACGGGCCTCGGACTGCTCACAGTTGCGCTGGAAGTACATCGGCAAACGGGCCAACTCGTACCAGGTGCCCTGGTAACGGTGGAGATTGACGCTGCCAACGGTCTTGGGTTGCAGATCATCGCCAGAATGGCTGGCGCAGCCCGCCAAAAACAGGCTGGCGCAGAGGTAGAGAACAAAACGCATCATTGTTTTTCTCCCGCAGGCTTTCGCCCCGGTTTACTTCAGGCCTTGCCCGGAGAACATCAGAACTTTGTCACCGGCGAATTGCACGCTGATAAAGCTGTTTTTATCGCCCCAGGTGCAACTGGACATGCCCAGCGCGCCGGAACAATCAGTCGGCTTACCCAGCAACGACTCCACCTCGGCCTTGGGCATGCCTGCCGAAAGCTTCGTGTAATTTTCTTGGGTGACCTTGCTGCAAGCGGCTAAAAGCACGCAAAACGACAACAGGGCAAGACGGCGTAACGACATGGAATAGCTCCTGGAGAGACAAAGCAGCCTGGGGGGTCTGCCAGAAGCTTAGAAGGGAAAAGGGGGGTCTGGTTCCCGAAAGACGAAAACAAAAAAGCCCTTTGTGGCGAGCGGGCTTGCCCCGCGTTGGGGTGCGAAGCAGCCCCCCTCGATAAAGGGCGCTGCTGCGGGTCAGAAAAACGAAATGTCAGAATTTAGGGCTGCTGCGCAGCCCAACGCGGGGCAAGCCCGCTCGCCACAAGGGGACTTAATCAGGCCTTGTGATAACCCGTCACACGCTCAACTTCTTCTTTCGAACCCAGGAACACCGCTACACGCTGGTGCAGGCCGTCAGGCTGGATGTCGAGAATACGCTGGTGGCCGTCGGTGGACGCTCCGCCCGCTTGCTCTACCAGGAACGACATCGGGTTGGCTTCGTACATCAGGCGCAATTTGCCCGGTTTGGACGGCTCGCGGCTGTCACGTGGGTACATGAACAGGCCACCACGGGTCAGGATGCGGTGTACGTCGGCGACCATCGCGGCGACCCAACGCATGTTGAAGTTCTTCTTCAGCGGGCCTTCCTCGCCTTCCATCAACTCGTTCACGTAGCGCTTGACCGGAGCTTCCCAGTGGCGCTGGTTGGACATGTTAATGGCAAATTCCTGGGTGGTCGCAGGAATAGAAATGTCTTCGTGGGTCAGCACGAAGCTGCCCATTTCACGGTCCAGGGTAAAGCCCTTGACGCCATCACCCAGGGTCAGCACCAGCATGGTCTGCGGGCCGTAGATGGCATAGCCGGCTGCGACCTGCTCGGTGCCTGGCTGCAGGAAGGCCTTTTCGTTCAAAGGCTCGTTCTGGCTCAGGTATTCGTTCGGGCAACGCAGAACCGAGAAGATGGTACCGACCGGCGCATTGATGTCGATGTTCGACGAACCGTCCAGCGGGTCGAATACCAACAGGTAGGCACCTTTCGGGTATTTGCCCGGGATCTGGTAGGCATTGTCCATTTCTTCGGACGCCATACCGGCCAGGTGACCGCCCCATTCGTTGGCTTCAAGGAGGATTTCGTTGGAAATCACGTCGAGCTTCTTCTGCACTTCGCCTTGAACGTTTTCAGTGCCCATGCTGCCCAGGACGCCGCCCAGCGCGCCTTTGGAAACGGCGTGGCTGATTTCCTTGCAAGCACGCGCCACCACTTCGATAAGGAAGCGCAGATCGGCAGGCGTGTTGTTGCTGCGGGTCTGCTCGATCAAATAGCGACTCAGGGTAACGCGGGACATGGAAGGCTCCGGAGAATGGGGGGGGCTAAAAACCCGCGCAGTTTAGCGCGAGTCGAGGCGTATTTCCTCCTATCAGAGGATTTAACTCCGATAGAGTTCATGAGTCGTCGTTAAGGCTCGACCGGTGGCCTGCGCAGCAAACTGTAGGCCATCGCCCCCAGCGCCGCCACACCCAGCAGCAACACGGCCCACAAGCCGAGTTTCTTCCAGTCAGTGCCCACAGGCGCTGGGGCGGCGGGCGTACTGATCACCCCCTGCCCCGCTACCTTGGCCTGACCCAAACCGGCCAGACGCTCGACGCTGTAATCGGGAATCAGTGTCGACAGCGGCAAATTCGCCCCTTTCACTGAAGGATTGCCCAGCGCCAGGGTAAACGGTGGCTCGCCCCGCGCCAGGAACACCAGTTGCGTGGCGCGCACGGCAAAACTCAAGGCTGGCGCTTCAACGCCCAGGCCACCGCCACGCTCATCCACGTCCAGCTTGAGCTGGGTCACCGTCTGCCCCGGCAACTGCAATTCATCCTGCACCACGTCCTGACCGTTCTGGGTTAGCCGATAGAGCAAGCCGCTGCTCAGTGGCTGCCAGGCCTGATTGCTCTCCCGCCGCCCGGACAACGTCACCGGCGCCAGGCTGTTGGGCTGACTCAATTCGATGCGCAAGCGTTCGACATTCAGCCCGGTGGGCAACTGCCAACTGTATTCTCCTGCCTTCATCCGACTGCCCGCCAGTGGCTGCGACCACACCAGCGGCAACGGCAGGCTGTGGACGCTGGCACTCTCCAACTGGGCCGACGTCAGGACCGGAGCTGCCTGACCTTTCCACAACAAGCGCAGGTAACGCGCCGACTGCCCTGGCAAACCGACTTCATGCTGCTCGACCCGCTCGTCGGCGAAGGACAACCGGGCGACTTGCCCATCCCCCCACGATCGCCAGTTTTGCAAGTCGTCGCTGGCCTCAATACTGAAGCGCTGAAAGCCGTCGCGCTCACTGGCCCAGTCGAGAATCAGTTGTTGCAACGGCGCCTTGATCGCGCTGGCGTCCAGCAGCCAGCCACGCAGTACTTCCTCGCCCGCTTCCGAGTGACTCGCCGGCTGCACTTGCACCAGCGTGCCATTGGCACTGGATTGCACGCGCACGCTGGTCGTTGCCTCGCGGGCCGAGGCCGAGGCGTACAGCGGGAACCATTTGACGTTGGCCACGCTGCGACTTTCCGACAGTTGCGCCGACTGCCGGGCCAATGCATAAGCCTGAGGCTCGCCAGCGGCGTTGAACACCCGCACATCACTCAAGTCCGCCTGACGAGCGCTCAATTGCACCGCCAGCGGCAGCTCCAGGCGATACCACGGCCCTTCGCCACTCACCGTCAGCGATACCTGAGTGGTGAAGTCAGCGGGCGTTTCCCGGGCCCATGTCGATAACGTTGTACACAGGCCCAACACCACCACACTCAGCTTGCCGATCAAGAGGACGCTCCTTCAGTTTCAACTACAGACTCAACGCGTTTGGGTGGCAGTGGTGCGAAATAACCCACCACCAGCAACAGCACGCCGACGCCGATAAACGACACGATCCGCGCCAGGCCACCCCGGTTGCTCAGCTCGACAAAGAACAACTTCGCCACCACTACGGCAATCAGTGCCGCACCGATCAGCCACACTTCGCGACGATGGCGCAAATGGCCGCCGATCATCAGACTCAGGGCAATCAGGGTCCAGACAATCGACAGACCGGCCTGGACCAGCATCGACTCCAGCAACGCATCCAGCTGGAACGGCACGCCGCCCCAATGGTGCGCAGTACGCATCACCAACGCAGTGAAGAAGACGAACAACGAAATACCCGCGACGCCCTGGGCAATCTGTTCACCCCGAACACCCATCTGTGGCGCCGCACTGCGCGACCACACATACACACCCGACAACGCGAACAACAATCCCAGGTCCAGGGGATTGAGCAGCGGCAAATAAGGCAGTGGTTCGGCAGTCCCGTCGCTGAAAATGTTGGCCAGCCAGAACCAGCCCAACATCAACACCGCCAAAGGCAATGCGACAAACACGCGATATTCGCGCGGGTAGACGGACACCGGCCATGGCCAACCGCGTGGCGCGGCCGCGAACACCAGGTACAGGCTCGGCAGAATCGCCCAACCCAGCCAGCGCCAGGCGTTGTACTGCTCCGACAGCAGCAACAGGCCATAACGCAGCTCCAGCGCCAGCACGCCAATCAATAGCCAGCAGCCCAGTACATGGGCGGCGCTCAAGATTTTTTCCGGGATGATCAAGGCCAGGCGGCGCAGGGAGATGAAGTGCACGACAAACACCGCGATCCAGGCCAACCAGGCGAAGTTCGCCGCCGGGTGGTAACGCGAATCCCAAGCTCCCAGCAACACCACGCCCGCCGCCGGTATCAACAGCGTGCACAGCAGCCCCAGCGACGCCCATTGCATGCGCAGGGCCAGCACCGCCCAGATCGCCACACTCACGGCGGCGACGGCCAACAACAAGGTGTCCTGCACAGCCTGTGGCGCGAAACGCAGCACTTCGCTGGTCAGCGCCAACGTCCACCATGCCGCGCCCCACACCAGCAGCAGATCGGACAACTGATGCAGTTTCAGCGCGTCAAACACCGGCGACTGGCTCCCTCGTTGCAAGCGCCAAGCGCCCACCAACGCGGCCAGCCCCAGGACCATCGGCGTCCAGAAACCACTATGACCCAGCGGGCGCAAACCTTCGCTGGTCAGCGGCCCCAACAGGTCCGGTATCGTCAGCAGGAAAGAGCCGCCGCCAATCACCTGCAGCAGCAGCCCAAAGACAAAACTGACTCGCTGTTGCAGGTACAGGCTCAGCCAGATGATCAGCAAACCACTGGCCGCCCATACGCCGCTGGCCGTCTCCCAAGGGAGGACAAACAGCACCGCGAGGTTGATCAACACCAGCCCGGCCAACAGCACCACCGACAGGCCGCGCAACAAACGCACATCGTTGCGCACCATGTCATCCCGTGCTGCCAGCAGCATGCCGCCAATCAAGGCCAGGCCAATCAACGAGGCGGTGAGCAATCCGCTCCAGCCCGCACTGAAGACGGCCCCCGAATCGCTGCTCGCACCCTGCAAGCGCAGCAGGAACAGCGCACCGCCCAGCAACTGCACGGTAAACGCGGTGAACAGGAAGGTCCGCGAACCGATGCGCAGCCCGACCACCAAGGTCACCAGCCCCGCCAACGCCCAACTGATGGCCGTACCGTGAGTAGACAGCAGCAATGGTGCGAGCAAATACAGGAAGCCCAGGCCGACACTGGCCAGTACCGGTAACCCTTGACGCTCCCAGTCTGATGCTTGCTCCAGCGGGGCTTTGCGCAACTGATAGAAGCTGAACAGTAATGCGGCGCCCAACAGCAAAGCGCCCAGCGGTGCACCGTCCAACAAATTGCTCTGGCCCGCACGCAGCTCACTGAGGAACGCCACCGCCGAACCTACCTGCAACAGCAAGCCGAAAGCGCGAGCCAACGGCCGCTGTTGGCGCAAGCCCAGCCAGAAAATCCCGGCACCTTCCACCGCCCAGGCGGCCGCGGTCCAGCGTGCATCCAGCCCCAGAGGAATGGCCAGGCTGGCAAAGATCACCCCCAGGGCCAGGCAGGTTTCCGCCAGCAACAAGGCACGACCACCGCGAAGCAGACGAGCCAGGCCCATGTAGATGATGCCCAGGCCCAACGCACTGAACGCAGCGGCAAACTCCAAGTGTTGCACCAGCGCGAACTGCAAGCCAAAACCCACCAACGGCGGGCCGAACAGCATACTGCCGTCGACATAATCACCCTTGGTTGCCGACCAGCGCAGCAACGCATCACGGCTGTAGTCTTCAGGGGCGTCAGTCATCTCCAGCAGTTTTCGCCGGGCGAACAACAGGCCGATAGCCAGGTACATCAGGAAAAACAGCACCAGGAATGGCTCGGTACTCCGGAGCAACTCCGGCGTATAGGAACGCATGCCCCAGGCGAAGCCGATGCCGAAGGTACCGACAAAACCAATCAGGTTGAGCAGACGCCAGGCCTTGAACCAGGCGATCCCCAGGATGCCCGCGTTCAACAACGCAAAGTAGCTGAACAACGCCACATGGCTGCCCGCACCGGTAGACGTGAGTATCGGCGCGGCGAACCCGCCAAGGGCCGCAGCGCACGCCAGGCCCAGGGCGTTCTGGGTAATCGCCAGGATTGCCGAGAACACCGTGACCGCTACCAGCAAGCCGAGCGCAGCACCTGGATCCAGTAACGGGTGCAGGCGCATGGCCGCGAACACCGTCAGGTACAGCACGGCGACACCGGTGCCTTGCAGCATCAACCCGTAGTTGCTGTTGCGCAGTCGCAACCACCAGCCCAAGCCCAGCAAGCACACGGCACAGGCAGCAACGCCGGCGTAACGCAGTTCGATTGGGACGACCATGCCTTCAGTGGCATAGCGCAGCAGGAAGGCCAGGCCGAGGAACAACAGCACCACGCCCACCCGCAGCACGGTATTGCCGCCGAACAGCCAGTTGCGGGCGCCGCTGATGGCGCGCTCGATGAAGTTGGGGCCGCGTGGCACAACCGGCGCAGCCGGCCGCTCAGGGGCGCGCTCAACTGGTGCAGCACTCCAGACGTCCGCTGGCAGAGGGCGACTCGGTTCGGCCGCTATCGCGGAGTAGGCAGGTTCCAGATCGACGGGCAAATCCCAGACAAGCTCCGAGGGTGGCGCTGCCGCTGGGGTATCGGGAATTGGATCTTCGGTAAAAAAAGCTTCGGGGGGCTTGGGGGACTCAACTGCAGCACTGGATACGGCCGGCTCTGCACCAGGCCTTTCCAGCAACGCCAGGCGTTGTTCGACCGCCTTCAATGCATGCTTGGTCGACTCCAACTGACGGCCCTGCTCGTTGGTCTGCGAGACCAGCATCCAGAGACGAATCGCCTGGCCAATCCCTAAACCAAACAGCCCGCCGATGAGCGCATCAGTGAACGACTCATCAACTGTCCAACCGAACAGCAACCCAATCAGCATGAAGATCCATTGCATGGTCGATATCCCTAAGCAGCCCAAGGCGGGCAAATGCCAAACCTGTAGCCGCTGCCGCAGGCTGCGGCTACAGGTCCGTGCCGATCAAACTGGCACTAAGTATATCGACAAGGCCCAATAAACGTAGGGCCTTGAGACACAGATTTAGAAAATCTCAGTCCAACGCTTTCCAAATCTCCGTCGCGTACTCCCTGATCGTCCGGTCCGATGAGAACCAGCCCATACGCGCCGTGTTGAGCACCGCCGAACGCCACCACTCTTTAGAGTCGTGCCAGTGCGCCTCGACCCGCGCCTGGGCGTGCCAGTAGGAGTCAAAATCGGCACATACCAGGAATCGGTCGTAGTCGATCAACGAATCGATCAATCCGGCATAACGACCCGGATCATCCGGCGAGAACACGCCACCACGAATCGCTTGCAGCACATCGTTCAAACGATGGGAGGCGGCAATGTCCGGCCCGGCGTTGAATTCGCCGGCGTGCTTACGCGCCTCCACCTGCTGGGCGCTGAGGCCGAAGATAAACATGTGCTCGGCCCCCACACGCTCGCACATCTCGACGTTGGCACCGTCCATCGTGCCAATGGTCAACGCGCCGTTGAGGCCGAACTTCATGTTACTGGTACCCGACGCCTCGAAGCCGGCAGTGGAAATCTGCTCCGACAGGTCAGCCGCCGGAATGATGCTTTCCGCCAGGCTGACGTTGTAGTTGGGCAGGAACACCACCTTGAGCAAACCACGCACTGTCGGATCGTTGTTCACCGTACGGGCGATGTCGTTGGTCAGTTTGATGATCAGCTTGGCCTGGTGATAGCTCGCCGCCGCCTTGCCGGCAAAGATCTTCACCCGGGGTACCCAATCGGTTTCCGGCTCGGCGCGGATCGCCTGGTACAGGGCGACGGTGTGCATCAGGTTCAGCAGTTGGCGCTTGTACTCGTGGATCCGCTTGACCTGCACGTCGAACATCGCCGCCGGATTGACCGAAATCCCCAGGCGCTCGTGAATGATGTCCGCCAGCGCCCTTTTACTGTGCAGGCGCTGCTCAGCGAAGGCTTTGCGGAAGGCCTGCTTCTCGGCAAACGTTTCCAGTTCCACCAGACGCTGCTCGATGTTGTCGAGAATATCCGGGCCCAGGGCTTCCACCAACATCACCGTGAGCTTGGGGTTGGCCAGGAACAGCCAGCGGCGGAAAGTAATGCCGTTGGTCTTGTTGTTGATCCGCTCCGGGTAAAGCTTGTGCAGTTCGGAGAACACCGTGCTGCGCATCAACTGGGTATGCAGGCCGGACACGCCGTTGACGCTGTGGGAGCCGAGGAACGCCAGGTTACCCATGCGCACACGGCGACCGTTGTCTTCTTCGATCAGCGACACCGCCCGAAGCACATCGAAATCATGGATACCCTTGGCCCGTAGCGAGTCGATGTGCTGAGCGTTGATCAGGTAGATGATCTGCATGTGCCGCGGCAGCATGCGTTCCATCAAGCCCACCGGCCAGGTTTCCAGTGCCTCAGGGAGCAGCGTGTGGTTGGTATACGACAGGGTTTCGACAGTGACATCCCAGGCTGCATCCCAGGGAATGTCGTGCAGGTCCACCAACTGGCGCATCAACTCGGCCACGGCGATGGACGGGTGGGTGTCGTTAAGCTGGATGGCCGCGTGTTCGCCAAGACTCAGAACGGAACCGTGCATGTTTTTGTGGCGACGCAGCAAATCCTGCAACGAGGCGGAGACGAAGAAATATTCCTGGCGCAGGCGCAGTTCCTGCCCTGCTTCGGTGCTGTCCGCCGGGTAAAGCACTCGGGAGATGCTTTCGGCACGGGCCACCTCTGCCACGGCACCGAGGTGGTCACCGGCGTTGAAGCGCTCCAGGTGCAAGTCTTCCACCGCCCGCGCACGCCACAGCCGCAAGGTGTTGACGCTGGCGCCGCGCCAGCCGACGACCGGCGTGTCATAGGCCACCGCCCGTACGGTTTCATTGGGTGTCCAGACCTGGATCGACTTGCCGGCGGCGTCCAGCACAGTCTCCACAGCCCCACCAAAGCCGATCGGGTAAATCACTTCAGCCCGCTCGAACTCCCACGGGTTGCCGAAATCCAGCCAGCGTTCGGTCTGCTCCTGCTGCCAGCCATCGACAATCGCCTGGCGGAACAAACCATGCTCATAGCGGATGCCATAGCCGTGGCCGGCAATCCCCAAGGTCGACATGCTTTCCATGAAGCACGCGGCCAACCGCCCAAGGCCACCGTTGCCCAGGGCCGCATCGGGCTCCAGCAGGCGAATGCGCTCCAGATCCACACCCAGCTCGCTCAAGGCTTCGCGCGCTACGTCCAGCAGCCCGAGGTTGCTCAAGCTGTCAAAGAGCAGGCGGCCGATCAGGAACTCCAGGGAGAGGTAATAGACCCGCTTCTGTCCCTTGCGGTAGATATGCCGAGTATGGTCCATCCAGTGGTCGACCATATGGTCCCGCGCAGCCAAGGCAATGGCCTCGAACCAGTCGTGGTCGAACGCGTGATCGGGATCCTTGCCCACCGCATAGGTGAGTTTGGTCAAGACGGCATCGCGAAATGCGGCTACCTCTGCTTCTCGTACAAGCGGTTCCTGAGACATCGGTGCGACCTCGGGCGAGATAGAAGAAGGGAAATACTGGAGCCTAGACGGTCTGACAAACGACGAAGCCTGCGGTTCGGCAGTTTTTTCAATCATCCCCAATTGCCTGGAAAAGGATGCAGGGGGCGTGCCCGTTTACTCCTCAACGCCGCCTTTGAGCTGAAACCTGCAAAATATTGTTCAAAAAACCACCAATCCCGGTATGATCCCGCGCCCGGATAACGCCCCTCTTGGAAACCTGATGAAGCCTCAACTGATCGCCGCCGCGGAACTCGACCGTCTCGAGACTTGGCAGAAGTACTCAAGCCATATGTGCGGCGGCTGCGTGTCCAGCTGCTGCACCCTGCCGGTCGAGGTGAAGATCAAGGACCTGATCCGGATTGGCATCGTCGATGAGTTCGAGCGTGGTGATCCGCCGAAGAACATCGCCAAGCGGTTGCAGAAGGAAGGCATCGTCGAGCGCTTCAACTCAAAATCCGAGATCTTCACCCTGCAGCGCATGAGCAACAACGATTGCCTGTACCTGGATCGTAAGACCCGTTTCTGCACTATTTATGACAAGCGCCCGGATACTTGCCGCAATCACCCCAAGATCGGGCCGCGCCCAGGGTATTGCGCGTACAAGCCGAAAGAAGTGGTACGCGAGACTAATTTCCGGACGCTCGATAAGTTCTGAGTTTGTTGTTGCCTGAACCACCGCCTTCGCGAGCAAGCCCGCTCCCACCTTTGACCGCGTTCATCCTGAAGGAACACGGTCAAAGGTGGGAGCGGGCTTGCTCGCGAAGGGGCCGGCAAAGTCACCGCACAAACCCCAGACAAACAAAAACGCCCCCGACCTTGCGGTCGGGGGCGTTTTTTTGTCAGCTAACTAAGAGACTTAGTTACCGGACTTCTTCGCAGCGCGGGTACGCTCGCTTTCGCCCAGGATCTTCTTACGAAGACGGATGGACTTAGGAGTGACTTCGCACAATTCGTCTTCTTGAACGAATTCCAGAGCCTGCTCCAGCGTGAAGCGGATAGGCGGAACCAAAGCGATGGTTTCGTCTTTACCCGAAGCACGCATGTTGTCGAGCTTCTTGCCTTTGGTTGGGTTGACGCCCAGGTCGTTGTCGCGGCTGTTGATGCCGACGATTTGACCTTCGTACACGTCTTCACCGTGACCCAGGAACAGTTTGCCGCGAGCTTGCAGGGTTTCCAGCGAGTAAGTCAGAGCCTTACCGGTAGCAACCGAAACCAGCACGCCGTTCTGACGGCCGGACATGTCGCCGGACTTCATCACGTCGTAACGGTCGAAGATCGAGGTCAGGATGCCTGCACCGGAGGTCAGGGTCAGGAACTCGTTACGGAAACCGATCAAGCCACGTGCCGGGATGTTGTACTCAAGGCGCACACGGCCCTTGCCATCCGGAACCATGTTGGTCAGGTCGCCTTTACGGATACCGATCTGTTCCATGATCGAACCTTGCGATTCTTCTGGCAGGTCGATGGTCACGTTTTCGTACGGTTCGTGCTTCACGCCGTCAACCATACGGATGATCACTTCCGGACGACCAACACCCATTTCGAAGCCTTCGCGACGCATGGTTTCGATCAGTACCGAGAGGTGCAGCTCACCACGGCCGGAGACTTTGAACTTGTCAGCGGTGTCGCCTTCTTCAACGCGCAGGGCAACGTTGTAGAGCAGTTCTTTGTCCAGACGCTCTTTGATGTTACGGCTGGTGACGAACTTGCCTTCACGGCCGCAGAACGGCGAGTCGTTAACCTGGAAGGTCATCGAAACGGTTGGTTCATCAACAGTCAGCGGCTTCATCGCTTCAACGTTCTGTGGGTCGCACAGAGTGTCGGAGATGAACAGCGACTCGAAGCCGCTGATGCAGACGATGTCGCCGGCAGCTGCTTCTTCAACGTCTACACGGTGCAGACCGTGGTGACCCATCAGCTTCAGGATACGGCCGTTGCGGCGCTTGCCATCAGCATCGATCGCAACAACCTGGGTGTTAGGCTTGACGCGACCACGAGCGATACGGCCAACGCCGATAATGCCCAGGAAGCTGTTGTAGTCCAGTGCGGAGATTTGCATCTGGAACGGACCATCGCGGTCGACTTTCGGCGCAGGTACGTTGTCGACGATCGACTGGTACAGCGGGGTCATGTCTTCAGCCATGTCGGTGTGTTCCAGACCGGCAATACCGTTCAGGGCCGAGGCGTAGACGACTTTGAAGTCCAGCTGTTCTTCGGTAGCACCCAGGTTGTCGAACAGGTCGAAGATCTGGTCCAGAACCCAGTCCGGACGCGCGCCTGGACGGTCAACCTTGTTGATGACCACGATTGGACGCAGGCCGGCTTCGAAAGCCTTCTTGGTCACGAAACGGGTTTGCGGCATAGGGCCGTCTTGAGCGTCAACCAGCAGCAGAACGGAGTCAACCATCGACATTACACGTTCAACTTCGCCGCCGAAGTCGGCGTGGCCCGGGGTGTCCACGATGTTGATGTGGTAGCCGTTCCAGTTGATGGCGGTGTTTTTCGCCAGAATGGTAATACCGCGCTCTTTCTCCTGGTCGTTGGAGTCCATCACGCGCTCGTCGTTGAGCTCGTTGCGCTCCAGGGTGCCGGATTGACGCAAGAGTTTGTCTACCAGGGTGGTCTTACCATGGTCAACGTGAGCAATGATGGCGATGTTGCGTAGATTTTCGATCACTTGTGTATCTCGATCAGAGGATTCGGTGTGCTGACAGGTCGTGGCAGCGATTAACAGTAGAGTCAGGCCTTGCCGTTACAGCTTGACGGCAGAGTCGGGGGGCCGGTGACGCAGGCCACAGGCAAACAGCCCCGGGCTCTTAGCTCGGTCGATAAACGCGCACATTGGCATGCCCCTCACTGAGCAAATGGTGGGCATGCAGGCGACTCATCACGCCTTTGTCGCAATACAACAGGTACTGACGGCTGTCATCCAGTTCCTTGAAACGTGCGTTCAATGCATAGAACGGCAACGTTTGTACGTCGATGCCAGCAATGTCCAGCGGCTCATCTTCAGTGGCATCCGGGTGACGGATGTCGATGACGATTTGGCCGGCCAGCGCCTCACTGACTTCTTCGATCTGCAAATCCTGGCCCAGTTCGTCGATCACGCGATCGATTGGCACCAGTTTGGCGTTCTCGAGCGCACGCTCCAGAATCGCCATGTCGAACTGTTGTTCTTCGTACTCCACGCGGTGACGCTTGGCGTGGGTCTTGGGGTTCACCGAGATGACCCCGCAGTATTCAGGCATGTGCTTGGCGAAGTCGGCGGTGCCGATCTCGGTCGCCAGGTCGATGATGTCCTGTTTGTGACTGGCGATCAGCGGGCGCAATACCAGCTTCTCGGTCACACAGTCGATCAACGACAGGTTCGGCAGCGTCTGGCTGGACACCTGGGAAATCGCTTCACCGGTAACCAGCGCCTCGATCTGCAGTCGATCGGCAATCCGGGACGCAGCGCGCAACATCATACGCTTCAATACTACGCCCATATGACTGTTATCGACTTTGCCGAGAATTTCTCCCAGGACTTCCTCGAACGGTACGCTGACAAACAGCACCCGCTGGGAGCTGCCGTACTTCTTCCAGATATAGTGCGCAACTTCCATCACGCCCAATTCGTGTGCACGCCCGCCCAGGTTAAAGAAGCAGAAGTGGCTCATCAGCCCGCGGCGCATGATCTGGTAGGCCGCCACGGTGGAATCGAAACCACCGGACATCAACACCAGGGTCTGTTCCAGGGCACCCAGTGGGTAGCCGCCGATGCTGTTGTGCTGGCTGTGAATCACAAACAACCGTTGGTCGCGAATTTCCATCCGCACTTCGATTTGCGGCTCTTTCAGGGAAATCCCGGCGGCGCCGCACTCGCGACGCAGCTTGCTGCCGACGTATTTTTCGACATCCATGGAGCTGAACGGGTGCTTGCCGGCACGCTTGCAGCGCACAGAAAAGATCTTGCCTTCGAGCTCGGCGCCGAAGTGCTGTTTGCACTTCTCGGTGATGTCGTCGAAGTCCCCCAGCGGGTACTCGTCAACCTGCAGGAAATGCGCGATGCCCGGCATGCAGCTCAGGCGTTCGGTCATGTCCTTCAAGGCTTTGGGGTCGGTAATGCGGGTTTCCAACTCGAGATTGTCCCACACGCCGTTCACCACCACAGCCGGGTCCAGATCGCGGAGCACGGCACGGATGTTCTTGGCCAATTGACGGATGAAACGCATCCGTACCGGTCGGCTCTTGATGGTGATCTCGGGGAAGACTTTAACGATTAATTTCATGGAAACAGCGCGCACAGGGCCAGCCGAAAAAGGGGGGCGCGGATTATAGCGGAAATAGCTCAAGGTTTAACCAGTTAATATACAAACGGCTTTGCGCGCACTAAAACGGGGCATTTGAGGTTTTTAACGCTACATTGCAGTGCGCAATTTGTACCGTTTTAACGGATTGCACCTTTATAGGGGCCATTTTGAGGCAAAAAGGCCATGTTGGCGCACTGGCATGCAATTTGCTCCCTTGTGAGGCAGGTTGCCTTGGTCGAGTATTCGCGCCGGCATCACCCACATTCTAAGGGCTAACTCCACTACCCCAGCCCGAAGCCACCCGGAGGACACTATGTCGAAGTCGGTTCAACTCATCAAAGATCATGACGTCAAATGGATTGATCTGCGCTTCACGGACACCAAAGGCACTCAGCACCACGTGACCATGCCGGCTCGCGACGCGCTGGATGATGCTTTCTTCGAAGAAGGCAAAATGTTCGACGGCTCCTCCATCGCCGGCTGGAAAGGCATTGAAGCTTCCGACATGATCCTGATGCCGGACGACAGCACCGCCGTGCTCGACCCATTCACCGAAGACCCAACGCTGATCATCGTCTGTGACGTGATCGAGCCGTCGACCATGCAAGGCTACGACCGTGACCCACGTGCGATCGCCAAGCGTGCCGAGGAATACCTGAAGTCCACCGGTATCGGCGACACCGTATTCGTAGGCCCGGAGCCTGAGTTCTTCATCTTCGACCAAGTGAAGTTCAAGTCCGACATCTCCGGTTCCATGTTCAAAATCTACTCCGAACAAGGTTCGTGGATGTCCGACCAGGACATCGAAGGCGGCAACAAAGGCCACCGTCCAGGTATCAAAGGCGGCTACTTCCCGGTTCCTCCGTTCGACCACGACCACGAAATCCGTACCTCCATGTGCAACGCCATGGAAGAAATGGGCCTGGTCATCGAAGTTCACCACCACGAAGTGGCGACTGCCGGCCAGAACGAAATCGGTGTGAAGTTCAACACCCTGGTAGCCAAGGCTGACGAAGTCCAGACCCTGAAGTACTGCGTACACAACGTGGCTGATGCCTACGGCCGTACCGCTACCTTCATGCCTAAGCCGCTGTACGGCGATAACGGTTCGGGTATGCACGTTCACCTGTCCATCGCCAAAGATGGCAAGAACACCTTCGCTGGCGAAGGTTATGCCGGCCTGTCCGACACCGCCCTGTACTTCATCGGCGGCATCATCAAGCACGGTAAGGCCCTGAACGGCTTCACCAACCCGTCGACCAACTCCTACAAGCGTCTGGTCCCAGGTTTCGAAGCTCCGGTAATGCTGGCCTACTCGGCTCGCAACCGTTCCGCTTCGATCCGTATTCCTTACGTGTCCAGCCCTCGCGCTCGCCGTATCGAAGCACGCTTCCCGGATCCGGCTGCCAACCCGTACCTGGCTTTCGCGGCCCTGGTAATGGCCGGTCTGGACGGTATCCAGAACAAGATCCACCCAGGCGACGCCGCCGACAAAAACTTGTATGACCTGCCGCCTGAAGAGGCCAAAGAGATCCCACAAGTGTGCGGCAGCCTGAAAGAAGCCCTGGAAGAGCTGGACAAGGGCCGTGCGTTCCTGACCAAAGGCGGCGTGTTCAGCGACGACTTTATCGATGCCTACATCGCCCTGAAAAGCGAAGAAGAAATCAAGGTCCGCACCTTCGTACACCCACTGGAATATGAGCTGTACTACAGCTGCTGATCCGGTAGCGCTGCTTGACGTAGCGTGACGAGAAAGACCTCCTTCGGGAGGTCTTTTTTTTGCCTGGATTTTGTAGGAGCGAGGGGGACGCCTAGTTCTTGCTCGTGAAAACTTGAATACGCTGCATTTCTTCAACATTTACGCGTTATCGTTAACGGCCTTCGCGAGCAAGCTCGCTCCTACAGGGGGATCTCCTTTGAAATTTCGATTCGTGTTTGTCTTGATGTTAGTCAGCGCCAGTACATCCGCCGCGCCGCCCACCCTCGCCCCGCTGCTCAACAGCATCGCCGAACGCCTGGCGATTGCCGACCAGGTAGCTTTGAGCAAATGGGACAGCCACAAACCTGTCGAAGACCGGGCCAGGGAGCAAGACGTGATTGCCAGCGTGGTCGCTCAGGCGCCAACGTACGCACTGGCAGCGGCGGCGGCCGAGCAATTTTTCTCGGCACAGATCGAAGCGAATAAATTGGTGCAGTACGCCCACCTGTCCGACTGGCAACTGCAAGGCAAGGCGCCCGATGACCCGCGCCCTGATTTGGTCGGGACCATTCGCCCGCAACTGGACCAGTTGCAAAAGCGCCTGCTGCAACAGCTCGCGGATTTCACCCCGGAACGCACCAACCCGCAGTGCCCGCAATGGCTGGCCCAGGCGAATCACAAACCTCTAAACGACCCGCTGCGCCAACTGGCAATGACCCGCGCCACGGCCGAGCTGTGTATCTACAAGAACTGAAGCCGCTGAAAATCTTGTAGCCGCTGCCGAGGCACGAGGCTGCGATGGGCTTGATGCGGCATTCCGACGTAGCAGCCCCAAGGCGGCGGTCCTGCGGACACGCATCGCAGCCTCGTACCTCGGCAGCGGCTACAGGGAACGATCGTCGAGCAGTTCCTGAACAGACTTTGCAAAACCGCACTATATTGGTGCAACACCTTGCACCCTTTCCACTAACCCAGCCCATTTTGGTTCGAAACTTCCCGCCCAAGCTGGCAGAACGCCACAGTTTCGCGCCTTAAACCCCTATTTCAGGGCTTTAACGCTTCTTTTCGGAGCCTTGGTTTGGTTTTTGCATTTTCCTTGTATCAGCGCGCGCCTCAAGCCTGCGCCTTGCTCCAAAAGAGGTCCTAATGACCATCAGCGACGCACTGCACCGTTTGCTACTCGACAACCTGACCACCGCGACCATCCTGCTCAACGACGAACTGCGCCTTGAGTACATGAACCCCGCGGCAGAGATGCTGCTGGCCATCAGCGGTCAGCGCAGCCATGGGCAATTCATCAGCGAACTGTTCACCGAGTCCGCCGAGGCCTTGAGTTCCTTGCGTCAAGCCGTGGAGCAGGCACACCCGTTCACCAAGCGCGAAGCGATGCTCACGGCCCTCACCGGCCAGACCCTCACCGTCGACTACGCTGTGACCCCAATCCTGAGCCACGGTGCCACGCTGCTCTTGCTGGAAGTCCATCCCCGTGACCGTCTACTGCGGATCACCAAGGAAGAGGCGCAACTGTCCAAGCAGGAAACCAGCAAGATGCTGGTACGCGGCCTGGCCCATGAGATCAAGAACCCGCTGGGCGGAATTCGCGGCGCGGCGCAGTTGCTGGCCCGCGAGCTGCCGGACGAAAACCTCAAGGACTACACCAACGTCATCATCGAAGAAGCCGACCGCCTGCGTAACCTGGTAGACCGTATGCTCGGCTCCAACAAGCTACCGTCGCTGGCGATGACCAACGTCCATGAAGTGCTGGAGCGCGTTTGCCACCTGGTTGAAGCCGAAAGCCAGGGCTGCATCACTCTGGTGCGTGACTACGACCCCAGCATTCCCGACGTGTTGATCGACCGCGAACAAATGATTCAAGCGGTGCTCAACATCGTGCGCAACGCCATGCAGGCCATCAGCAGCCAGAACGAGCTGCGCCTGGGCCGCATCAGCCTGCGCACCCGTGCCTTGCGCCAGTTCACCATTGGCCATGTGCGCCATCGGCTGGTGACCAAGGTCGAGATCATCGACAACGGCCCGGGCATCCCCGCCGAACTGCAGGAAACCATCTTCTTCCCCATGGTCAGCGGCCGCCCGGACGGTACCGGGCTGGGCCTGGCCATTACCCAGAACATCATCAGCCAGCACCAGGGCTTGATCGAATGTGAAAGCCATCCTGGCCACACCACCTTCTCGATCTTTCTGCCACTGGAACAAGGAGCCCCATCGACATGAGCCGTAGTGAAACTGTCTGGATCGTCGATGACGACCGTTCTATCCGCTGGGTCCTGGAGAAAGCCTTGCAACAGGAAGGCATGACCACCCAAAGCTTCGACAGCGCCGACGGGGTGATGAGCCGTCTGGCCCGCCAGCAGCCCGACGTGATCATCTCGGACATCCGCATGCCCGGCGCCAGTGGCCTGGACTTGCTGGCGCGGATTCGCGAGCAGCACCCGCGCCTGCCAGTGATCATCATGACGGCGCACTCGGACCTGGACAGCGCTGTCGCGTCCTATCAGGGCGGTGCCTTTGAGTACTTGCCCAAGCCATTCGATGTCGACGAAGCCGTGGCGCTGGTCAAGCGTGCCAACCAGCACGCCCAGGAACAGCAGAACCAGGAAGCGCCGCCGACCCTGACCCGCACCCCGGAAATCATCGGTGAAGCGCCGGCGATGCAGGAAGTGTTTCGCGCTATCGGGCGCTTGAGCCATTCCAACATCACCGTGCTGATCAACGGCGAATCGGGCACCGGTAAAGAGTTGGTGGCCCACGCCCTGCACCGTCACAGCCCACGGGCGGCGTCGCCGTTCATCGCCTTGAACATGGCAGCGATTCCAAAGGACTTGATGGAGTCCGAACTGTTCGGCCATGAAAAAGGTGCGTTCACCGGTGCGGCCAACCTGCGCCGTGGCCGTTTTGAACAGGCCGATGGCGGCACGCTCTTTCTCGATGAAATCGGCGACATGCCGGCGGATACTCAGACGCGCCTGCTGCGGGTATTGGCGGACGGCGAGTTTTACCGGGTCGGCGGGCATACGCCGGTCAAGGTTGATGTGCGGATCATCGCCGCCACCCATCAGAACCTGGAAACCCTGGTGCATGCCGGGAAATTCCGCGAAGACTTGTTCCACCGCCTGAATGTGATCCGCATCCACATTCCACGGATGTCGGACCGCCGTGAAGACATCCCGACCCTGGCCCGCCACTTCCTCAGCCGCGCCGCGCAAGAGTTGGCCGTTGAGCCGAAGCTGCTGAAAAGCGAAACCGAGGAATACCTGAAGAACCTGCCGTGGCCGGGCAACGTGCGCCAGCTGGAAAATACCTGCCGCTGGATCACGGTGATGGCGTCCGGGCGCGAGGTGCACATCAGCGACCTGCCACCGGAGCTGCTGAGCCTGCCTCAGGATTCGGCCCCGGTGACCAACTGGGAACAGGCGCTGCGCCAGTGGGCTGATCAGGCGTTGGCCCGTGGCCAGTCGAACCTGCTGGACAGTGCCGTGCCGGCCTTCGAGCGGATCATGATTGAAACCGCCCTCAAGCACACCGCCGGTCGCCGCCGCGATGCCGCCGTGCTGCTGGGCTGGGGCCGCAACACCTTGACCCGCAAGATCAAGGAGCTGGGGATGAAGGTTGACGGTGGGGATGATGACGAGAGCGATGAGGGCTGATCGCCGCCCTCCATTCCACTGAAGATCTAAATGTGGGAGCGGCGGTGCGACGATTCGACTTGCTCGCGAATTCGATGTGTCAGTCAATATATCTGGTGACTGATGCACCGCATTCGCGAGCAAGTCGAATCGTCGCACCGCCGCTCCCACATTTAGATCTTCAAAAGGCTTGAGACCGTGCACCGCTTCAATGCACCACGAACCGGCATCGCGCACTTATCCAAAGCCTGAAACACCCGCCTTGCGTAAGAAACACCCCACGCCAGAAACACCAAAGCCCCGTAATCCGGGGCTTTGCGCTTTCTGCACAAGTTTTTTTGCACAGCCCCGCAACTCTGGCACGCGCCCTGCAATACCTCTATCACTACCCAGTTTCGGGGACCTTGGTACAGGCAGGCCGAGAGTCCCCTCTTTACACCCGGGGTGCTTGATGCGAATCGCGTCGCGCCCCATAGCCGTTTTGGGAGCCCTGGTACAGGCAGGCCGGGAACTCCCTTCTTTATACCCGGGGCTTATGAGGCAGCTCGCCCGTAGCCCCAGCCCGTTTTGGGAACCTTGGTACAGGCAGGCCGGGGATTCCCTCTTTTATTGCTCCTGGAGATGGATCTCCAACCGCCAGCGACCATCGACCTTCTCTCCCGACCACTCCCCGCGCAACGGCCTGGCCGCCACCAGATTCAGCAGCAAGCCGCCATCGGTCTTGCGCAGCCGCCAGTTCACATCCTTGTCGTTAACCTTCAATTGCCCGCCTTGAGCCTTGCCAAGGGCGTCGAACAACAACGCCACCGTGCCGTCGATATGCTCGCCGTGCAGCTTGGGCTCACTGTTGAACCACACCACTACGCCATCGACCATCGGCTCAACCTGCTGCAACTCAACCGGGTCAGGCGTGGTCAGCCGACCGATCATCAAGCCCACCATCAAGCCGACAATCGCCAGCGAGCCTAAAACCCTTGGCAATAGCTTCGGCCTGGGGTCTTCTTCAGGGGTAGAATGCAGCGCATCTTTGCCTTCGGAGCCGTGCATGTTTCACGTCATCCTTTTTCAACCAGAAATTCCGCCGAATACCGGCAACGTTATCAGGCTCTGCGCCAACAGTGGCTGCCACCTGCACTTGATCGAGCCGCTGGGCTTCGACATGGACGACAAGCGCCTTCGCCGCGCCGGGCTGGACTATCACGAGTACGCCACCCTGCAACGCCATGCCGACCTCGCCAGCTGCCTGGAAAGCCTGAACCATCCCCGGCTGTTTGCCTTCACCACCAAAGGCTCGCGACCGTTTCATGATGCCAGCTTTGCTGAAGGCGACGCCTTCCTGTTCGGTCCGGAAAGCCGTGGCCTGCCGGCAGACGTCCTCGACGCGCTGCCCGATGGCCATCGCCTGCGCCTGCCCATGCGCGAAGGCTGCCGCAGCCTGAACCTGTCCAACACCGTGGCGGTTGCGGTCTATGAAGGCTGGCGGCAACTGGGCTTCAAGTAACACACAAAACAAATGTGGGAGCGGGCTTGTGTGGGAGCGGGCTTGCTCGCGAAGACGGTGTGTCAGTCAATATATCTGGTGACTGATGCACCCTCTTCGCGAGCAAGCCCGCTCCCACACAAACCAGCTCCCACATGTGGACTTGCGTCGGGTTCGGAATGACTTACTGAACCGTCGGCGCGCCTTCCTGTTGCATGCGCTGCAGCTCTTGCGCGTACAGGGCATCGAAGTTCACCGGAGCCAGCATCAGCGCAGGGAACGAGCCACGGGTGACCAGGCTGTCCAGGGTCTCACGGGCATACGGGAACAGGATGTTCGGGCAGAACGCACCCAGGGTGTGGCTCATGGACGCTTCGTCCAGACCCTGGATCAGGAAGATACCGGCCTGCTGCACTTCAGCAATGAAGGCCACTTCTTCGCCATTCTTGACGGTTACCGACAGGGTCAGCACCACTTCATGGAAGTCACCTTCCAGGGCCTTTTGGCGGGTGTTCAGATCCAGAGCAACGCTTGGGCTCCATTCCTGACGGAAGATCGCCGGGCTTTTTGGCGCTTCGAACGACAAGTCACGCACGTAAATACGCTGCAGGGAAAATTGTGGGCCTTGAGCCTCTTCTGCTGCCGCTTCGGTGTTCTGTTGGTCAGTCATCTCAGATCCTTCTTGATCTTGGGGTCTTTTAGGGTTTAGGAGTCAGACGTGAAGCAGCGTGTCCAATTTACCGGCACGCTCCAGAGCGAACAGGTCATCGCAACCACCGACATGCTTGTCACCGATCCAGATCTGCGGCACGGACGTGCGTCCCGCCATCTGGGCCATTTCGGCGCGCACCTGAGGTTTGCCATCGACCTTGATCTCTTCGAAGGCAACGCCCTTTTTCTCAAGCAGAGCCTTGGCTCGCATGCAGTAAGGGCACCAATCGCTGGAATAAACGACAACCTGGCTCATATCACTTCACCAACGGCAGGTTATCAGCGCGCCAGCTGGAGATACCGCCGGACAGTTTGGCGGCGGTGAAACCGGTTTTCAGCATCTCACGGGCATGAGTGCCGGAGTGCTGGCCCTGGGCATCCACCAGAATGATGGTCTTGGCCTTGTGCTTTTCCAGCTCGGCCAAGCGCGAAATCAGCTTGTCCTGGGGCATGTTCAACGCACCGACAATGTGACCGGCGGCGAAATCCTTGGCGGGACGGATGTCGACAACGACGGCCTCATCCTTGTTGACCAGTGCGGTCAGCTCGGCCGTGCTGAGGCTGCGGCCACCGCGGCTCATTTCGTGAGCGATCAGCAGTGCCAGCAGTACGACGAACGCACCGGCGAGCAAATAGTGGGTTGTGGCGAATGCAATCAGGTGATCAACCATCAAGGAGGTTCCAGGGCGTTAAAATGGCGGTAAGTATACACAGCCGCCATGGTCGGCCAACCCCCGTAAAGCGGTGACGCCACCGGAACTTCGCTTTAAACTGCCACTCCCTTTTCAATCGCCTTCATTAATTACCGCCGCGAGAGGATCTATGACTACCACGCCTAAACCTTTGGTCCTGATAATTCTCGATGGCTTCGGACACAGTGAAAGCCACCACGACAACGCCGTGTACTCGGCCAGAAAGCCTGTACTGGACCGTCTGACCGCCACCGTACCCAACGGCCTCATCTCCGGTTCAGGCATGGACGTGGGCCTGCCGGACGGCCAGATGGGCAACTCGGAAGTCGGGCACATGAACCTGGGCGCCGGACGAGTGGTATACCAGGACTTCACCCGCGTGACCAAAGCCATCCGCGACGGCGAGTTTTTCGAAAACCCGACCATCTGCGCGGCGGTAGATAAGGCCGTCGCCGCCGGCAAGGCCGTGCATTTCATGGGCCTGCTGTCGGACGGCGGCGTGCATAGCCACCAGGACCACCTGATCGCCATGGCCGAACTGGCCTACAAGCGCGGCGCCGAAAAGATCTATCTGCACGCCTTCCTCGACGGCCGCGACACCCCGCCGAAAAGCGCGCAATCGTCCATCGAACTGCTGGACGCCACCTTTGCCGCCTTGGGCAAGGGCCGCATCGCCAGCCTGGTGGGCCGCTACTTCGCCATGGACCGTGATAACCGCTGGGACCGCGTGTCCCAGGCCTACAACCTGATCGTCGACGGCAACGCCGAGTTCAACGCCGCCACCGCCCAGGAAGGCCTCGAAGCCGCCTACGCCCGTGGCGAGAGCGATGAATTCGTCAAGGCCACCACCATTGGCGAGCCGGTCAGGATTGAAGATGGCGATGCCGTGGTGTTCATGAACTTCCGTGCCGACCGTGCCCGCGAACTGAGCCACGTGTTTGTCGATGCTGGCTTCAAGGACTTCGAGCGCGCCCGCCAGCCGAAAGTCGAATTTGTGATGCTCACCCAATACGCCGCCAACATCCCGGCCCCGTCGGCTTTCGCCCCGGGCAGCCTGGAAAACGTGCTGGGTGATTACCTGGCGAAAAACGGCAAGACCCAACTGCGCATAGCCGAAACCGAGAAGTACGCCCACGTGACCTTCTTCTTCTCCGGCGGTCGCGAAGAACCGTTCCCGGGCGAAGAACGCATCCTCATCCCATCGCCAAAGGTCGCCACCTACGACCTGCAACCGGAAATGAGCGCGCCGGAAGTCACCGACAAAATCGTCGATGCCATCGAGCACCAGCGTTATGACGTGATTGTCGTCAACTACGCCAACGGCGACATGGTCGGCCACAGCGGCAACCTGGAAGCCGCAGTCAAAGCCGTGGAATGCCTGGACCTGTGCGTCGGCCGTATCGTCGACGCCCTGGAAAAAGTCGGCGGCGAAGCATTGATCACCGCCGACCATGGCAACTGCGAGCAGATGTCCGACGAAACCACCGGTCAAGCCCACACCGCTCACACCACCGAACCGGTACCGTTCATCTACGTCGGCAAGCGCGACCTGAAAGTGCGTGAAGGCGGCGTACTGGCAGACGTGGCGCCGACCATGCTGAAACTGATGGGGCTGGAAAAGCCGAAAGAGATGACTGGCACCTCAATCCTGGTCTAAAGCACCATACAAAACAGTGTGGGAGCGGGCTTGC
>NZ_JAGGOG010000002.1:214266-390243 GCF_018614655.1 Pseudomonas fluorescens
GCAAGCCCGCTCCCACATGGGTTTGTAGCAATTTGGGGGATGTCTTTTAGCCATCCCACCACCACTCGGCACCTAACTTGCCCGCGAGCCCGAATTGGGCGTTTTTTTTGCAGCGTGGGCCGGGCATACTAGGCCGTCCCTTTCCCTGGTGTCGCCCGCCTCTATGCTTCGCGCCTTGATTACCCTCGCTCTTGTCTGCCTGCTCCAACCGGCTTTTGCCGATGAGCGCGCACAAACCCAACAACAGCTGGACGCTACGCGTCAGGACATTACTGAGCTGAAGAAACTGCTCGGCAAGCTCCAGGAAGAGAAATCCGGAGTGCAGAAAGATCTGCGCGGCACGGAAACCGAAATGGGCAAGCTGGAGAAGCAGGTCCAGGAGCTACAAAAAGAATTAAAGAAGAGCGAGTCGGAACTGGAGCGACTCGACGGTGAGAAAAAAAAACTCCAGAGCGCACGGGTTGAACAGCAACGTCTGATCGCGATCCAGGCCCGCGCCGCCTACCAGAACGGCCGCCAGGAATATCTCAAGCTGCTGCTCAACCAGCAGAATCCGGAAAAATTCGCCCGCACCCTCACGTATTACGACTACCTGAGCAAGGCTCGCCTGGAGCAATTGAAAAGCTTCAACGAGACCCTGCGCCAGTTGGCCAATGTCGAACAGGAAATTGCCAACCAGCAATCGCAGTTGCTGGACCAGAAAAGCAGCCTCGACGCCCAGCGCGATGAGCTGGACAAGGTCCGCAAGGAGCGCCAGCAGGCGCTGGCCAAGCTCAACAGCGACGTGAAGGCCCGTGACGCCAAGCTGCAGGCTCGCGAGCAGGACCAGGCCGACCTGGGCAAAGTGCTGAAAACCATCGAGGAAACCCTGGCTCGCCAGGCCCGCGAAGCCGAACAAGCGCGACAAAAAGCGCTGCTCGCCCAGCAGGAAGCGGAAAAAAAGCGCCAGCGTGAAGCTGAGTCCCTCGCCACCGACGCCCCGCGCAAACCGGTGCATGCGGCACCCGGCCCACTGGTTTCCAGCGCTGGCGTGTCCTACGGCGGACCTTTTGCGTCATCCCGGGGCAAACTTCCATGGCCCGTTGATGGTCGATTGCTTGCACGCTTTGGTGAAACCCGTGGCGACGACACCCGCACCAAGTGGGATGGCGTGATGATCAGCGCCGCCGCCGGCAGCCAGGTGCATGCCGTTCACGGTGGTCGCGTGGTGTTTGCCGATTGGTTGCGGGGCGCCGGATTGCTGGTGATTCTTGACCACGGCAATGGCTATTTGAGCCTTTACGGCCACAATCAGACTTTGCTCAAAGCGGCAGGTGATGTTGTAAAAGCCGGTGAATCCATCTCCACTGTCGGTAGCAGTGGCGGTCAGGACACCCCAGCGCTGTACTTCGCTATTCGTCAGCAGGGCCGCCCGAGCGACCCGGCACAATGGTGTCGCACCCAAGGATAAGGGTCGTACCTAAATTAGGAGTTCGTTCGACATGCTGCATTTGTCCCGCCTCACTTCGCTGGCCCTGACGATCGCCCTGGTGATCGGCGCGCCTTTGGCATTCGCCGACCAGACCGCTCAGTCAGCCGTTGCAGCGACCACCAAGGCGCCGCTACCCCTGGACGAGTTGCGCACCTTTGCCGAGGTCATGGACCGGATCAAGGCAGCCTATGTCGAACCTGTGGACGACAAGACCCTGTTGGAAAATGCCATCAAGGGCATGCTCAGCAACCTCGACCCGCACTCCGCCTACCTGGGCCCGGAAGATTTCGCCGAGCTGCAGGAAAGTACCAGCGGTGAATTCGGTGGCCTGGGGATTGAAGTAGGTTCCGAAGACGGCATGATCAAAGTGGTCTCGCCAATCGACGACACTCCTGCCTCCAAGGCCGGAATCCAGGCCGGCGACCTGATCGTCAAGATCAACGGCCAGCCGACCCGTGGCCAGACCATGACCGAAGCCGTGGACAAGATGCGCGGCAAGATCGGCCAGAAAATCACCCTGACCCTGGTACGCGACGGCGGAGCGCCGTTTGACGTGACCCTGGCGCGGGCGACCATTACGGTCAAGAGCGTGAAGAGCCAGTTGCTGGAATCGGGTTACGGCTACATCCGTATCACCCAGTTCCAGGTCAAGACCGGCGACGAAGTGGCCAAGGCCCTGGCGAAACTGCGCAAGGACAATGGCAAGAAGCTCAGCGGTATCGTCCTCGACCTGCGCAACAACCCAGGCGGCGTATTGCAGGCGGCGGTGGAAGTGGTCGATCACTTCATCACCAAGGGCCTGATCGTCTACACCAAGGGCCGTATCGCCAACTCCGAGTTGCGCTTCTCGGCCACCGGTAACGACCTCAGCGAAGGCGTGCCGATGGTTGTGCTGATCAACGGCGGTAGCGCCTCGGCATCGGAAATTGTCGCCGGTGCGCTGCAGGATCAGAAACGTGGCGTGCTGATGGGCACCACCAGCTTCGGCAAAGGCTCGGTGCAAACCGTGCTGCCGCTGAACAACGAGCGGGCACTGAAGATCACCACGGCGTTGTACTACACGCCGAATGGTCGCTCGATCCAGGCCCAGGGCATCATTCCGGACATTGAAGTGCGCAGGGCCAAGATCACCAACGAGCAGGACAGCGAGTACTTCAAGGAAGCCGACCTGCAAGGTCACTTGGGCAATGGCAACGGCGGCGCCGACAAGCCTACCGGCAGCAGCCCGAAAGCCAAGTCGATGCCTCAGGACGACGATTATCAGTTGGCCCAGGCACTGAGCCTGCTCAAGGGCTTGAGCATTACGCGCAGCCGTTGATATGCGTTGTGGACTGATCATCACGTTGCTGTGCTGTCTGGCGGGAGCTGCCCAAGGCGCTCCTGCCAGCGTCGACCCTGCGCCCCGCAAGGCCTACCTGACCCTGATCATCGACGACCTCGGCCAGAACCTGGCGCGGGACCGTCGGGTGCTGGCCCTGCCCGGCCCGGTCACTATGGCAATCATGCCCGACACGCCCCACGCCGCAGAATTCGCCCGCGAGGCGCATCGCGCCGGCAAGATCGTCATCCTGCACATGCCCATGGACCCGGCCACCGGCCCGTTCGCCTGGCATCCCGAGCTGTCCATCGAAGAACTCGGAAAACGCCTGGACGCCGCGTTCAAGGCCGTACCGTACACCGCCGGCATCAACAACCACATGGGCAGTCGCATGACTGCGCAGCCTGAGGCCATGGCCTGGCTGATGGGCGAGCTGCAACGTCGGCACAAGTTCTTCGTCGACAGCCGCACCAGCGCCAAGACCGTAGCTGCTGCCGAGGCGCAGAAGATCAGCCTGGCCAGTGTTTCGCGGGATGTATTTCTCGATGACGAGCGCACCGAGGCGGCGATAACCACACAACTGCAGACCGCCATCAAGCTGGCCCACAAGCAGGGCTCGGCGGTGATGATCGGCCATCCTTATCCACAGACCCTGGCGGTATTGGAACGCGAACTGCCCAAGCTCAAGGCCCAGGGCATCGAGTGGATTGATATCAAGCTGATGATCAGCGTGCGCAGCAACCAGGCCATGGCTGGGCACGGGAAGAATGGGGTTTACCGCTGAGGGATTGACTGTGGCGAGCGGGCTTGCCCGCGTTGGGCTGCGCAGCAGCCCCCAAACCTGACACAGGGTTCTGGCTGAAGAAACTCAGTGATTTTACTGGGGCTGCTGCGCAGCCCAACGCGGGGCAAGCCCGCTCGCCACAAAAGCCCGTCCGAAGTACGGAGCGCTATAGATAGCGCGCCATGATCTCATCCACCACACCGTCCTTGCGTAGCTGATCAAGCGCAGCCTGCAACTTGGCCACCACTTCGTCCGGCACGTCCTTGTTCAGCGCCAGATACAGCTCGGCGCTATTGAACCGCAGCACCGTCTTAAGACCCGTCACCCCGACTTGCCGCGCCAGGTAGCGCCCGGCTGGATCCCCCGTCGCCCAGAGGTCGATCTGGCCATCCACGAGCTTTTGCGCATTGTCCTGGTCACGCAACACGACCACCGGCTTGAGTCCTTGCTTCTCCAGGGTCTCAGCAATGGCATCGCCCTTGTAGGCGCCAATCTTGTAGCGGCGGGCCTGCTCAAGCTCGCTCAACTGGATCTTGCTATCCGCCTTGGCCAACAGCACCCAATCATCCGGACCGATAGGCCCCACCCACTTGAACAGCGCTTCACGGTCCGGCAGGCGAGCCATCACAAACACGCCGTAGCCATGTTTTTCCAGGGCGAGTTTGTAGATTCGCTCCCAAGGGAACCGCAAGGTGAGGTTGTAGGAAATGCCGGCACGCTTGAAGGTTTCGCGGACGATGTCCACGGCGATGCCTTCGATGTTCTCGTCCATGGCGAAATTCTTGCCATTTTTCGCCATGTTGTAGGGCGGAAAGTTTTCCGTCAGCAACACCAATGAGGTGTCAGCCGGGTCGGCAGCATCGGCCGAGCCCACCAACAAAATGGAAGAACTGGCGAGGGCAAGAAGCAAGTCTTTGAACATGAAAAGTTACCGAAATCCATGGCAGGCCCAAGAGTGCCGCGAGCCTGTCATGGTGTCCAGTGACGTTTAGCGTACGACGATTCCGCGCGCGGCCATGTAGGCCTTGGCCTCGGGAACGGTGTATTCGCCGAAGTGGAAAATGCTCGCCGCCAGTACCGCGCTGGCATGACCTTCGATTACGCCATCGGCCAGATGCTGCAGGTTGCCGACGCCGCCGGAGGCGATCACCGGGATGCCCAAAGCGTCGCTGATCGCGCGAGTCACGCCCAGGTCGAAGCCGTTTTTCATACCGTCCTGGTCCATGCTGGTCAGCAGGATTTCACCGGCACCCAGGCCTTCCATCTTCATCGCCCATTCCACCGCATCCAGCCCGGTAGGTTTGCGCCCGCCGTGGGTGAAGATCTCCCAGCGCGGGGTTTCGCCCGGGCCCGAGACCTTCTTGGCGTCGATGGCGACGACGATGCACTGCGAGCCGAAGTGCTGCGCAGCTTCGCCGACAAACTCGGGGTTGAACACGGCGGCAGTGTTGATCGAGACCTTGTCCGCGCCCGCGTTAAGCAGGTTGCGAATGTCTTGCACGGTGCGCACGCCACCGCCGACGGTCAGCGGGATAAACACCTGACTGGCCATGCGTTCGACGGTATGCAATGTGGTGTCGCGGCCGTCGACGCTGGCGGTGATGTCGAGAAAGGTAATCTCGTCAGCGCCCTGCTCGTCGTAGCGACGGGCGATTTCCACCGGGTCGCCGGCGTCACGGATGTTCTCGAACTTGACGCCCTTGACCACTCGACCGTTGTCGACGTCCAGGCAAGGGATGATGCGTTTGGCCAGCGCCATGGTCAGTCCTCAGCCTTTGTAGGCATCGCAGTAAGCCTGGGCTTCGGCGACGTCCAAAGTACCTTCGTAGATCGCCCGACCCGTGATGGCGCCGATGATCCCGGGCGCCCTGGCGTCCAGCAGCGACTTGATGTCGCCCAGGTTGTGGATACCGCCGGAGGCGATCACCGGGATTTTGGTAGCAGCGGCCAGTGCAGTGGTGAACGGCACGTTGCAGCCCTGCATCATGCCGTCTTTGGCGATGTCGGTATAAACGATGGCAGACACACCATCAGCTTCAAACTGCTTGGCCAGGTCGATCACCTGCACGGTACTGATTTCAGCCCAGCCGTCGGTGGCAACAAAACCGTCCTTGGCATCCAGGCCGACAATCACTTTGCCCGGAAAGGCGCGGCAAGCTTCGGCGACGAAGGCTGGATCTTTCACAGCCTTGGTACCGATGATCACGTAGCTCACGCCCGCTTTCACATAGTGTTCGATGGTTTCCAGGGAGCGGATACCGCCACCGATCTGGATCGGCAGGTTCGGATAACGCTTGGCGATGGCCGTCACTACTTCGCCGTTGACCGGCTGGCCTTCGAACGCACCGTTCAAGTCCACCAGATGCAGACGACGGCAACCGCCTTCCACCCACTTGGCAGCCATGCTCACCGGGTCATCGGAGAACACCGTGGAGTCTTCCATGCGGCCCTGGCGCAGGCGTACGCAAGCGCCGTCCTTGAGATCGATAGCGGGAATAATCAGCATCTGGCAAACCTTATTCGATATTCAGCATTGCTCGAAAAATCAGGGTTTCTCGAGCGCCCACAAGTCGCTTTCGATGCTTTCGAACCTTTCTTTAAGGTGCGTCTGCACATCGAAAACCGCCCTGTTGTAATAGTGCGGAGCAATTTCAGTAGTGAACAGCTCGAGAATTTCTGCAACCTCGAACGAGCCGAGTTTGAGCTCGAAGCGGTCCTCCATGAAACGCTTGATCTTGTCCGTAGCCTCACTCTCCTGTTGGGGAGTGAGGTTCAAGATCGGCGGCTTGACCTTCTTGGCCATTACCGGCGCCCGTCCCAGGCGGCGAAGTTCTGCAGCAATTGCAGGCCATGGGTATGGCTCTTTTCCGGGTGGAACTGCACGGCAAAGCGCGAACCGTCGGCCAGGGCAGCGGCGAAGTCGACGCCGTAGTGCCCGCCACCCACCACCTGGCCCGGATTACCGGCGGCGATGTAGTAGCTGTGGACGAAGTAGAAACGCGCCAGGTCCGGGACGTCGTGCCATAGCGGGTGATCCACCGTCTGGCGCACTTCGTTCCAGCCCATATGCGGGACTTTCAGGTGTTCGCCGTCTTCGTGCAGGTCCTTGCCGAAGAACTTCACTTCGCCAGGGAACAGGCCGATGCAGTCGACGCCGTCGTTCTCTTCACTGCTGTCGAGCAAGGCTTGCATGCCCACGCAGATGCCGAGGAACGGACGGTCCTGGCTGACTTCGCGCACCAGGCTGTCAAAGCCCAGGCGGCGAATTTCGGCCATGCAATCGCGAATCGCGCCAACACCGGGAAAAACCACCCGGTCGGCTTCGCGAATCACGTCGGCATCGCTGGTGATCAGCACCTTGCCGGCACCTACGTGCTCGAGGGCCTTGGCCACCGAGTGCAGGTTACCCATGCCGTAATCGATAACCGCGACCGTCTGCATTACAGGACGCCCTTGGTCGACGGCATTTGCCCGGCCATGCGGTCATCCAGCTCCACGGCCATGCGCAGGGCGCGACCGAAAGCCTTGAACACGGTTTCGATCTGGTGGTGGGTGTTGGTGCCACGCAGGTTGTCGATGTGCAGGCTGACAAGTGCGTGGTTGACGAAGCCCTGGAAGAATTCCTGGAACAAGTCGACATCGAAGCCGCCCACGGTGGCGCGGGTGTACGGCACGTGCATCTGCAGGCCTGGGCGGCCCGAGAAGTCGATGACCACACGCGACAGCGCTTCATCCAGCGGAACATAGGCATGGCCGTAGCGGCGGATGCCTTTTTTGTCACCGATGGCTTTGGCGAAAGCCTGACCCAAGGTGATACCGACATCCTCCACGGTGTGGTGGTCGTCGATATGCAGGTCGCCCTTGCTGACGATATCCAGGTCGATCAGCCCGTGACGGGCGATCTGGTCCAGCATGTGCTCAAGAAAAGGAACACCGATATCAAATCGGGCCTTTCCGGTGCCATCCAGGTTGATCGAGGCTTTGATCTGGGTTTCCAGAGTGTCGCGCTCGACGGACGCCTTACGTTCGGCCATCACCAGCTCCGCAAATCATTGGGCGAAAAAGGCAGCCATTATAGGGGCGCGGGCGCTAAACAGAAACATCGGAGGGGATAAGACTGATGGAGTGTCGGGGATAGACATGTCAGTACAAGTGTGGGAGCAGCTTTGTGTGGGAGCGGGCTTGCTCGCGAAAGCGGTGTGTCAGCCAATACATGTGCTGACTGATCCATCGCATTCGCGAGCAAGCCCGCTCCCACACAAGCTCGCTCCCACAAGGGTTACGCGGTGTTAGTGGAACAGTACAGTCGTCTTCTGCAAGGTTACCCACACACCCCACGCCAACGGAATACCGACCGCCAACCAGGCAGCAACTGCCAATGGCACGCTCCCGGAAGAGGCTTTCCATTCCAGGACAGTGCTGGAATCGGCGCCTTTGTCGTGGCCCAGCGCCTGTTCGGCCGCCAGTTCTGCGTCGGTCATGAAGTACTTGTCTGCCACCGGCCGTACCAGCAAGTTGCAGAGAAAGCCCAGCACCAGGAGGCCGGCGAGGATGTACAAGGTGATGTCGTAGGCTGCGGCGCGTTCAACGCCAATACTCAGCTGATATTCTCGAAGGTAGTTCACCAGTACCGGACCGAGTACGCCCGCAGCGGCCCATGCCGTCAGCAGACGACCATGGATCGCGCCGACCATTTGCGTACCGAACAGGTCTGCCAGGTAAGCCGGCACCGTCGCAAAACCACCGCCGTACATCGACAGGATGATGCAGAACGCCGCCACGAACAGCGCCACGTTGCCCAGGTGACCCAGGTTCGGGATCAGCGCATACAGGGCAAAGCCCAGGGCGAAGAACACGAAGTAGGTGTTTTTACGGCCCAGGTAGTCGGAAAACGACGCCCAGAAGAACCGCCCACCAATGTTGAACAGGCTCAGCAGACCAGTGAAACCGGCAGCAATCGCGGCAATGGAGGCTAATTGACCGGCATCCAACTGACCGAACGCCAGGTCATTACCCAACAATTTGCCGCCAAACACTTCCTGCAGCAGCGGAGAAGCCATGCCGAGGATGCCGATACCGGCAGAAACGTTCAGGCACAGCACCAACCATACGAGGCGAAACTGTGGGGTTTTCCAGGCCACGTTCACGTGCACGTGACGGTGGGTGATCATCGCATTGCTGGCTTTTTTCGCCGGTGCGGTCCAGCCCTCAGGCTTCCAGCCGGTCGGCGGGACGCGGTAGGACAAGGCGCCACCGATCATGAATACGAAGTAGATCGCCGCCATCACCAGGAAGCTCTGCCACACACCGACACTGGTCGGCGAAGCAAAGTGGCCCATCAACGCGGCTGCCAACGGAGCACCTACCATCGCGCCGCCACCGAAGCCCATGATCGCCATGCCGGTCGCCATGCCGCGCTTGTCCGGGAACCACTTGATCAGCGTCGAGACGGGCGAGATATACCCCAGACCCAGGCCGATACCGCCAATGACACCGGAACCGATCCACATCAACCAGATCTGGTGGGTATAGATCCCCAGCGCCGAGATCAGAAGGCCACCACACCAGCACAGTGCCGACACAACGCCCGCCTTGCGGGGCCCGGCATGTTCCAGCCAACCGCCCCAGATCGCTGCCGAGCAGCCCAGGAAGATGAAGAACAGCGTGTAGATCCAGCCCAGCATGGAGATGGGCCAGTCGCATTGGGACGAGAAGACTTGAGCGATAAAGCTCATGTCCGGCGCGCAAGCCACGGGAGCTGTAACGCCCAGAGCCTTGGACAGTGGCAGCCAGAACACCGAGAAGCCATAGGCCATGCCGATGCACAGGTGGATGGCCAGGGCGGCCGGCGGTACCAGCCAGCGGTTGAAGCCAGGCTTGGCGATGATGCGCTCCTTGGACAGGAACGCAGGCTGTGCGGCAGTATAATCGGCCGCAGTGCTAGTGCTCATTGGTGTTTCCCCCAGTTATTAGTATGTGTCCGTCAGGCACTCTCTCCCTCGGCCTTGCACGCAAAGCGTGGCCGTTTTATTGAGTAAAGCTCCCTTTTGGCGCGACGTTTAGTCGCAGAAGGCGGACGAACGTGCAGAGATTAGCATTTGTGGATGACAGAAAAACCAAACTGATATCACCTTTTTCGGGATATCTGCTTTGTTTGACACCATGTAACGATCCATAAACAGCCGCACGTCCACGGGCGTTATACTCTTTGGCTAATTTTTGAAATCGACATACAAGGACTCGCCCATGAAAGCGTTCGGCAAAATCCTGGGTCTGGTACTTCTCGGGCTGTTGCTGATCATTGTGGCTCTAGGCTTTGCCCTGACCCATCTCTTCGATCCCAACGACTATAAAAACGAGATCCGCCAGATAGCCCGCGACAAGGCCCACATCGAGCTGACGCTCAACGGCGACATCGGCTGGAGCCTGTTCCCCTGGCTGGGCCTTGAGCTGCATGAAGCCAGTGTGGCGACCCTGACCAACCCGACCCGACCGTTCGCCGACTTGCAGATGCTCGGCCTGTCAGTGCGAGTACTGCCGCTGCTACGCCGCGAAGTGCAGATGAGCGATGTGCGTGTCGAGGGCCTGAACCTGCGCCTTAACAAGGACGCGCAGGGTCATGGCAACTGGGAAGACATCGGCAAGAACGTACCTGTCGCAGGTACAACCACCGATGCGCCCGCCGCCACTGAACCTGCCACGCCGGCCCAGGCTGAAAAACCGCCCCAGCCGATCCGCCTGGACATCGACAGCCTGACCATCAACAACGCCCGCGTCGAATACAACGACGAGCAGACGGGCAAACAGTTCAGCGCCGAAAGCATCCAATTGAGCGCCGGCGCTGTGCACGACGGTGCCAGCATCCCGGTGAAGCTCACCGCATTCTTCGGCACCAACCAGCCGGTCATGCGCGTCAAGACCGAGCTCAACGGCAATTTGCGCATTCAGCGCGCCCTCAAGCGCTACCAGCTCGAAGACATGAAAGTTTCCGGTGAAGCCACCGGCGAGCCGCTGCAAGGCAAGACCGTGACGTTCGCCACCCAGGGCCAGTTGCTGGTGGACCTGTCGGCCAACATTGCCGAATGGACGGGCCTGAAACTCTCGGCCAACCAACTGCGCGCCCTGGGCGAACTGAAGGTCAATGACCTGAACAAGACTCCGCAAATCAGCGGTGCCCTGTCGATCGCCCAGTTCGACCTGGCCAAGTTCCTCGACAGCGTCGGCCACACCCTGCCGGCCATGGCGCCGGGTAGCCTGAGCAAGGTCGAGCTGGTCAGCCGCCTCACAGGCACGCCCACCAGCCTCGCCCTGGAAGACCTCAACCTGAAGCTCGACGGCAGCACCTTCACCGGTCGTGTCGCCGTGGACGATTTCGCCAAGCAATCCCTGCGCCTGCAGCTCAAGGCAGACACTTTCAACGCTGACAACTACCTGCCGGCCAAGTCTGAAGCGGCCAACAGTGCCGCCGTCGCCCGCCAGGCCGAAGTCCAGAGCAGCGAAGCCGGCGCCATGGCCCCCGGTGGCAACTCGCCGCTGCCGGACGCCCCGACCAAAGGCGCCTGGAGCACCGACAAGCTGTTGCCGCTGACACGCCTGCGCACCCTGGACGTGAATGCTGACCTGGCCTTCGATCAACTGACGCTGAGCAAGCTGCCCATCCAGAACGCCGCGCTGAAAGCGTCCGGCCTGGACGGCCAACTCAAACTCGATACCTTGAGCGGCGGCCTCTACAACGGCACCTTCCAGGCCAACGGCAGCCTCGACGTGCGCCAGGATATCCCGGTGCTGGCCCTGCAAACCCACATCAAGCAAGTACCGACAGAGCGCATCCTGCAAGCCCAGGGGAAAAACCCGCCGATCAAAGGCCTGGCCACCCTCGACAGCAACGTGAGCGGCCGTGGCAACAGCCAGAAAGCCCTGATCGACAGCCTCAACGGTACCGCCAGCTTCGTGATCACCGACGGTGTGCTGCTCAATGCCAACATTGAACAGCAGTTGTGCACCGGCATCGCCCTGCTCAACCGCAAGACCCTCAGCAGCGAGCCTCGAGGCAAGGACACACCGTTCCAGGAACTCAAGGGCAACCTGACCTTCCGAAACGGCGTGGCCAGCAATCCAGACCTGAAAGTGCGCATCCCGGGCCTGAGCGTCAACGGCAACGGTGACGTCGACCTGCGGGTACTGGGCATGGACTACCGCGTCGGCATCGTCGTCGAAGGCGATAAACGCGATATGCCGGACCCGGCCTGCCAGGTGGGCTCGAACTTCCAGGGCATCGAAGTGCCCTTGCGCTGCCGTGGCCCGCTGGAACTGGGCGCCAAGGCTTGCCGCCTGGACAAGGACGGCCTGAGCCAGGTCGCCCTCAAGGCGGCGGGCAACAAGATCAGCGAAAAACTTGAAGAGAAGCTCGACAAGGTCAATCCGCAATTGAAAGACGCACTCAAAGGTCTATTCAAACGATGAGAGCCGAGCAATTTTCAACGGCGGTGCTGGATTGGTACGACCGTCACGGCCGCCACGACCTGCCCTGGCAGCAGGGCATCACGCCGTACCGGGTGTGGGTTTCGGAAATCATGTTGCAGCAGACCCAGGTCAGCACCGTGCTGAATTACTTCGACCGTTTCATGGCCTCCTTGCCAACGGTCGAAGCCCTGGCCGCCGCACCGGAAGACGAAGTGCTGCACCTGTGGACCGGGCTGGGTTACTACACCCGCGCCCGCAACCTGCAAAAGACCGCGAAAATCGTCGTTGCTCAATACGCTGGCGAATTTCCTCAGGATGTCGAGAAGCTCATTGAGCTGCCGGGTATTGGCCTGTCCACCGCAGGCGCGATTGCCAGCCTGAGCATGGGGCTGCGGGCACCGATCCTTGATGGCAACGTCAAGCGGGTGCTGGCGCGCTTTACCGCCCAGGAAGGCTATCCGGGCGAACCCAAGGTCGCCAAACAGCTGTGGGCCACCGCCGAGCGCTTCACGCCACAGACCCGCGTCAACGCCTACACCCAGGCGATGATGGACATGGGCGCCACCCTCTGCACCCGCAGCAAGCCCAGTTGCCTGCTTTGCCCGCTGGAAAAAGGCTGCGAAGCCCACATGCTGGGCCTGGAGACACGCTACCCGATTCCCAAGCCACGCAAGACCGTCCCGCAGAAGCGCACGCTTATGCCGCTGCTGGCCAACGGCGAGGGCGCGATTCTGCTTTACCGTCGCCCTTCCACAGGTTTGTGGGGCGGCCTGTGGAGCTTGCCGGAGCTGGATGACCTGAGCGACCTGGAGCATCTGGCCAACCAGCACTCGCTGGAACTGGGCAAGCAGCAGGAACTGCCAAGCCTGATCCACACCTTCAGCCACTTCCAATTGGCTATCGAGCCCTGGCTGGTTCAGGTCCAGGAATCCGCCCATCACGTGGCCGAGGCCGACTGGCTCTGGTATAACCTCGCCACCCCGCCGCGCCTGGGCCTTGCCGCCCCGGTGAAAAAACTGCTGAAGCGCGCGGCCGATGTATTGAACGCAGGAGTTTCGTCATGACCCGCACCATCATGTGCCGCAAATACCACGAAGAATTGCCCGCCCTGGAGCGCCCCCCGTTCCCGGGTGCCAAGGGTCAGGATATTTTCGATAACGTCTCTGCCCAGGCCTGGGCCGACTGGCAAAAACACCAGACCCTATTGATCAACGAAAAGCGCCTGAACATGATGAACGCCGAAGACCGCAAATATCTTCAGGGCGAGATGGACAAGTTCTTTTCCGGCGAGGAATACGCCAAGGCCGACGGCTACGTGCCACCTGCTGAATAATTGATCAAAATCGGGGGTTGGAACGTAAGCGACGGTAATAATTAAATATTTTTTGAAAACTTGCTTGACGACCCCCTGAAAAACCAGTTTAATGCGCCCCGTTGCCCAGATAGCTCAGTCGGTAGAGCAGGGGATTGAAAATCCCCGTGTCGGCGGTTCGATTCCGTCTCTGGGCACCACTAATACCGAAAAACCCCAAGTGAAGATAATTCCTTGGGGTTTTTTATTGCCTGCGATTTAGTGATCCCCGGAGCACGCCTGAGGGTTATTTATCGTTAGGTTCAATCGTTTAGCTGTTACTAAACGCTCAGTTCTAAGGTAGTTATTTCATGACCCGGTACTTGTTCTGCACGCTGTTACTGCTGACGGCGTTGCTCAGCGGATGCGCCACACAAATGGACGTGGCGATCAACGCCACACCTGACCCGGACTATCGCTTTGACCGACAAGCAACGGTGCTGGTGACGTCGACAGGCGGCAGTGATGAAAACGCGCTTAATGCCCGCTACTACCTGCGCGACATGGTCAACGCCATGAAGGACCAGGGCTTCCGGGAAGTGTTTACCGACACCACCCTGCCCAAGAACCACTCGCCGATCAAAATGACCATCACCCTCGATATCGACAGCCGGCAGGTGACCTACCGCTATACCGCCACCGAGTATGGCCAGGTGGCAACCAGTACCTCCACCGAGTGCAAGAAAAACAAGAAAAAAGACGACCGGCTGACCTGCACCAGTACGCCCAACACCACCTATGGCCCGGTGGGCACCTCGGAGCGAACCGGCTACACCACCCTCACCACCTTCACGGCCACTGCCCGGGATGACGTGAGCAAGCGTGCGGTATACCTGCTTCGGGCGTCGTCCTATAACGAAGATTGCCAAGCCGCCAAGGTCGAAGCCATTCTGGTAAAGCAGGGCCTGCAGAACCTGAATTTCCAGGACCGCGTCCAGCGCAACTACACCGTGACGATGCCCGAGGGTTACCGGTGTAAATAGTGTGTGCGCCTGGATCCCTCTCCGGGCACCACTCATACCGAAAAACCCCAAGCGAAGATGATTCCTTGGGGTTTTTTATGACCAGGCATTTGGTGACGGCAGGCATACCCTCCCCCGGACATCCTTGATCTATCCTGAAACCAGTAGTGGCCGCCACTCGCGCCTCTTCGATACCAAAACGAGGGACTCCCCATGACAACCTCAAAACCCGCTCTACCCGACATCGTCTCGCCTGAACAATGGAACACCGCACTCAGCCAATTGCTGATCAAGGAAAAAGCCCTGACCCGCGCCCAGGACGCCCTGAACGCCGAGCGCCGCCGACTGCCCATGGTCAAGATCGAAAACAACTACCTCTTCGACGGCGAGACCGGCAAGGTCAGCCTGCTGGATCTGTTCGACGGCCGCCAACAACTCATCGTCTATCACTTCATGTTCGCGCCCGACTGGACCCAAGGCTGCCCGGGTTGCTCCTGGGTCGTGGAAGCGATGCCGCACCTCGCCCACCTGCATGCGCGCAATACGTCGCTGGTGCTGGTGTCCAGGGCGCCTTTGGAGAAGCTTGGAGGTTATAAGAAACGCATGGGCTGGGACCTGCCCTGGTACTCGTCTTTTGGCAGCGACTTCAATGCCGACTTCGGCGTCACCACCCGCCAGGGCGAAAAGCACGGGGTCAGCATCCTGCTGCGCGATGGCGACAGTATCTACCGCACCTATTTCACCGGAGCCCGTGGCGTCGAGCATCTGGGCAGCCACTGGACCTACCTGGACCTGACGCCCTGGGGGCGCCAGGAAACCTGGGAGGACTCGCCGAAGGGCTGGCCACAGACCGAGCCCTACAGCTGGATCCATCGCCACGACGAATACGGCGACTGATCACTTCACCAGGAAAACCAGCAGCGGATTGTCATTGAGCCGCCCATTGAACGCCGGCGCCAGATGCTCCAGTGGCGTGCCACGCAGCAACTCGGTTTCCTTGCGCGCCACGATGACCCAGGACGGACGCGGCAGCGTCTGCAACGGCGCAAGGTCGTTGTCCCTGACAAACAACGGTTTCTCGTCATGATCCAGGTTCATGATGTAGCGAATGGCCCAGGTGTCCTTGCCGAGGTTGAGAAACACCAGCGGGCCGGGGTTCTCGGCCCGCAGGGCTTCCACCGCACCAACGAAGTTCCTCGTGTCGAATTGCAGGTCCTTGGCCGGCTCCACAACCTTCACCAGCACCATCCATTGGGTCGCCAGCGCGATCAGGCTGAGCACCACCAACCGCGGCGCCATGTTGCCCCGCAGACGGCGCCAGGCAACGACCGCCGCCAGCTGCAGGACGACCAGCACAGCAATCAATGCCAGCACTGAAACGTCGGGCCAATAACCGCGCTTGTGCCATGACTGGCGCAAAACGAATATCACCACGATGCCCAGGGCAGGCAAAGCACTCACCAACCACTCATAACCGCAGCGGACCCGAAGCAGCCAGCCCTGCGCCTGAAGCAGGCCATAAGCAGCCACCGCAGCAAACATCGGGACCATGGGCAGAATGTAATAAGCGCGTTTGAAGTGCGGCACCGACAACCCCAACAGAATCATCAACCCGCAGCCAGCCAGGCGCAGCATCAGCTGCACGTCGGCGTCGTCATCACGGGCCGACCATTTGTGACGCAAGGCAATCAACGTCGCCAGCGCCAGCGGTATCACCGGGAAATAGCGGTACAGGCTCAGCTTGAAGTAGAAGTAAAACGGCTCGCCGCTTTCATCAAGGCGACCGGCCACCTGCATCTTCAGCACCTCATCGGCAAAGGCATCGCCACCACTGATCCGCGCCAGCTTCAACAGCACCCACCAACAGGCAAAGAGCAGGAGCAGGCCGATAACGCCGTGGGCAACCACCTTTTTCAGCAAGTGAATCTTGTCTTCTCGCGAACGAGCGGTACCCAACGCCCAATAAACGCAGGCAACACCACAGACCTCGATCAGCCCCAACGGCCCCCGAATGGCAAACGCCACCACGAACAAGGGAAAGATTGCGTATTGCCGCAACCGCGAGCACAAGCGCTCGCCGGTGTGCAGCAGGTAGAAACACGCCAGGCACAGCAGGGAGACCATCTGGTCCAGACACACCGAACGCGACTTCTCCAGTAACTGAGCGGTCAATGCCGTCAGCAATACCGTCAGCAACGCCCATGCCCGACCAGACGGCACCAGCAAGCGGTAGACCAGTGCCATGACGCCTGCCGAAGCCAAAGCGGTGGGCATGACATTGGCCAAGTCGTTAGGCGCACCGAACAACCGGGCAAAGAGCAGGCTGAAATAGGTCGCCGTGCCCGGATAGTCCGGGTAAGGCTCGCCGTAGGTGGTAGGAAAGAGGCTCGCGCCGTGGCGAAACATCTCCTGCATGAACACGGCCCAGCGCCCATCGAAACCTTGAGGCTGTTGATCCCAGATACCCAGCGTAAACAGGAGCAAGGCGATCAGAAAAATACCCAGCGATTCCATTCGAAAGCGATTGCGTTGATCCATTGTTTAACCTGTCAGGTGGGTGCATCAGCCAATGTTGCCGAATACACGCCTGAATAACGCCTGAACAAAATCAAACATTCATCGGGCTACCGATCTGCGGACCTCACCAGCGCCGGGATCAGACGGATGTAAATCAACTCCCCAACCAACTCCACCAGCGTCTGGGTGATGACTGCGGCGGCGGCCAGGCCACGAATGCCTTCAGGCAGCGCCAGCGCCAGGGGCAGCACCACCAAAGAGTTGCGGGTCGACGCGCTGAATGTGACCGCCCGGGCCGTCATGACCGGCAAGGCGAACAGCCGGGAAGCCAACATCCCCATCAAGGGCGCCAATAGCAGGAAGCCGATATACACCGGGATCACCGGCGCCAGCAGGTCGATATCGCGCACCACCGAGATGATCTGCGAGCCGATCACCACCAACAACACCAGCGCCATAGCCGGGACCGGCAGCCAGGCCCAGGCGTCATTCCAGGCGCTGATGACGGTTGAGCGCCGGGACAAGGACGTTGTCAGCACCGCCAGGATCAGCGGCGCAACGATCAAGAACACGAACGCCTCAATAAACGGCCCGACCGAAACAACCACGCCCGACTGCGCCCCCAGCATCAAACCCAGGTACACCGGTAACAACACCAATTGCAGCAACAACAGAATCGGCGTGGCGGCCAGCATCAACCGCGAATCGCCCTTGCCGATATGGGTAAACACCACCACGTAGTCGATGCATGGCGTGAGCAGCACCAGCAACGCGCCCATCAGAACCGCCGGATGCTCCACCAGCCCACGGGTCAGCGCCCACACCAACAGCGGGATCAAGATGAAGTTGGCCAGCAGTAACGCCGCCATAAAGCGTTTGTTGCTCAAGCCCCGGCGCAAGTCCAGAAACGGGATTTGCAGGAACATCGCGTACATCAATACTGCAATGGCCGGCGTGACCAACGCGCCCAGGCCCTGGGCCAATGAAGGCGCCAGCAGGCCCAATGCGGCGGCCAGCAGCACCGTGACGAAGTACACCGGGATTTGATTTTGCTCAAGGGTGTCGCGGGTCATGGGCTGACTCTGGTCGATCGAAAGACCGTAAGCCTATGCATCCAGGCGGCCCAGGTCGAGCCACGAAAAATCTCCGCACCCTCAGCGGGTAAAATTTGTTAGCGTCGACCTCCTATAAAACTGCGCACGGGCCTCTGAAGCCCCACCGAAAGCGCAAGGACCGAGCCCGCCCATGAACCTGCCCACCCAGCCTCAACCCGAGGCATTCAGCGAACCCGCCGCCGACGGCTACCCGATTGGCGGCTTCACCTGGCGGCATATCCGCACCGACATCGAGCGCCCGGTGGTGATCATCAACGCCGCCACGTCGGTGCGCTGCCGTCACTACTCGCGTTTTGCCGACTACCTGTTTGCCAATGGCTTCGACGTGATCACCTACGACTATCGCGGCATCGGTGAATCCCGCAGCGGCTCGCTGCGCGGGTTCAAGGCGTCCTGGTCGGACTGGGGCGTGCTGGATTTCGAAGCCATGCTGCAGCGGGTGCAGCGCGAGTTTCCCGGGCAACCGATTGACGTGGTCGGCCACAGCTTTGGCGGTTGCGCGGCTGGACTCGGGGCGTCGGGAGCGCTGATTCGACGACTGGTCACCGTGGGCGCGCAGTTTGCCTACTGGCGCGACTATGAGGCGAGCGGGCGCTGGCGGATGTTCGGCAAGTGGCACGTGATGATGCCGTTGGTAACGGCAATTTGTGGGTACTTTCCGGGCAAGCGCATGGGCTGGCTGGAGGATACGCCGGCAGGTGTAGTGCGGGACTGGAAAACACCCACGCCGACTTACGAGACGCGACCCAGCGGGCGAGCCTTGGGCGAGTTGCCGTTTGCTTGGGTAAAGGCGCAGGTATTGGCGATCAGCATTACCGATGATCCATTCGGGACAGTGGCCGCCATCGAGCGCCTGCTGAACTATTTCGTGGCCAGCGAAAGAACCCACCTGCGCATCGCGCCCGAGGATATTGGCGAAAAAGAAGTCGGGCATTTCGCGTTTTTTCGCAGCCAATATCAGGAAAGGTTGTGGCCGATTGCCTTGGCATGGTTGCAACAAGGAGAGCTCGCCACGGATACACCGGGCCGCCGGATGACGGATCGCGCATAGAAACCCTTGGGATTTCCCCACAGCTGCGCTTCAATAGCCCACCCAGATCCTGACCCAAGGACGTGAGCCCATGGCCTCGCCGAACAAGCAGCAAAAACGTGCCCACCGGGCAAAGGCCAAGGCCAAGCAGAATCGTAGCCAGCGGGCGGTTGCGCCGAAGAAGGATGCCTTTGAGGGCGATGATAGCCGTATCGATCTTGAATCGGTGGATTTGACCGAGCTGTTTGTAGAGATGCGCACCGCTGGCGAAACCAGCCAACAGGCGCTGTGTGCGGTGTTCCTCGCGCATCCGCTGCTGGCACTGGTGCTGGAGCAGGAAGGCGAAGAAGAAGCGACCGACTTTATCCTGGCGGCGCTGATCGAGTATCGGCAGTGGGCCACGGATAGCGATGATGAAGCGACGGCGCTGGCGTGGATTGAATCGCCAGAGTTTCAAGCCGACTACGTTGCGGCGTCACAGGCGCTGGCCAGCTCCGAAGACTGACACAAAACAAATGTGGGAGCCGGGCTTGTGTGGGAGCGGGCTTGCTCCATCAATTGAGCACCGCCGCTCCCACCTTCAGGGCCTTGCGCCGGCTCGCAACAACCAACCCCGCCACAATCACCAGCACGCTCAAAATCCCGGTAGCGATAATCTCCACCCGGTGCGCTTCCTGGAACAGCATGATGGTCAGCGTACCCACGATAAACACGATCACCGCATAGGTCAGGCCAGGGAACAGCCACATCTTGAAGGCAATTTTCTCCCCCGCCGCCATACGTTTCTGACGCATGCGCAGCTGCGACACGGCAATTACCAGGTACACCAGCAACGCGATAGCCCCGGAGCTGGCCAGCAGGAATTCAAATACCGCCGCCGGCGCTACGTAGTTGGCAAACACCGCCAGGAACGCTGCGCCCGTAGACATCCACACCGCCCAGTAAGGCGTGCCGCTTTTGTTGGTGCGTTTGGCCACAGCCGGTGCATCACCGCGGCGACCCAGGGAAAACAGCATGCGCGAGGCGGTGTATAGCGCCGAGTTCAGGCAACTGGTTACAGCCACCAATACCACCAGGTCGACGATCAGCTTGGCATTCGGGATGCCCATGCGATCGAGTACGGTCTGATAGGAACCGACGGCAGCCAGGCTCGGATCATTCCACGGTACCAGTGCGACCACGATGAAGATCGACACCAGGTAGAACAAGCCAATACGCCAGATCACCGAGTTGGTGGCCTTGGTGATTTGCTGGCCCGGGTTCTTCGATTCGGCAGCCGCAATGGTGACGATCTCGGTACCCATGAACGAGAACATCGTGGTCAGGATCGCCGCCAATACCGCGCCCATACCGTTGGGCAGGAAGCCTTGGGTGTCGAACAGGTGCGAGACACCGCTGACTTGGCTACCCGGCAGGAAACCGAAAATCGCCAGGAGCCCGAGGATCACAAACCCGATGATCGCGATCACCTTGATCAGCGCAAACCAGAACTCGAACTCACCGTAGTTCTTCACGCTGAACAGGTTGGTCGCCGTCAGCAGCAACGTGATGAACAGGGTAAACGCCCAGATGGCCACGTCGGGGAACCAGGCATGGAGGATGGTCGCCGCAGCGTTGGCTTCCAGGGGAATCACCAGCACCCAGAACCACCAGTACAACCAGCCGATGGTGAAACCGGCCCAGTGGCCGATCGCCCGGTCGGCATAGGTGGAGAACGAACCGGTGTCCGGCGACGCTACGGCCATCTCGGCCAGCATGCGCATCACCAACACCACCAACGTACCAGCCGCCGCGTAGGCCAACAGTACCGCCGGGCCTGCCGCAGCAATCGCGTGGCCGGAGCCGACAAACAAACCGGCACCGATGACGCCAGCAATCGACAGCATGGTGACGTGACGCGGTTTGAGCCCCTGTTCGAGGTCATTGGAGCTTTGCGTACTACTCATTGACACACCTTTGCGAGGAATTGCGAATACGGTCCACCCGGCCTGGCATCCTTTCTCGTGAAAAGAATCCAACAGGGCGTTCTTTATTTTTTACGCAAGTTTTGCGCCAAAATGTTACAGAGTCACGATTGACGGGGGCTGCAGCGGCATCTATCAGCAATCGCAAGTCATTGGAATTAATGGCATTCCGCTATAGCGTTACCGACTGACTCACTTTTACAAAGAAAAAACGCACCAAAAACACACACAAAAAGTAAGTGACGCCCCATAAAAGGGCTGATAAGGACCGTTTGCCCGGTTAACCCTTCCAACACCCGGCCAAAGCTGGCAACATCGCGCCCTTTTTTACGCGAAGCACACGGAGTTTCTGGTTCAAACGGCTGTTCGGTTGTTGATGGCGCGACACACTGCTGTGCCGATGCGACAACCTGCCATACGCCACCCAGTTACCTCCCGTACCGCTGTTGGCTGTCATCCAAACGCTATGCTAGCTTGGCGCCTCGCCAGGAAGGCGAGCCAACAGCAGGAGCGCAATGAACACAATGAGGACCGCACATGGCTGAGGCCACGCCCGCGCTTGAAATCCGCAACTTGCATAAACGCTACGGTGAGCTGGAGGTGCTTAAAGGTATCTCGCTGACCGCCCGCGACGGCGATGTGATCTCGATCCTGGGTTCCTCCGGTTCCGGCAAGTCCACGTTCCTGCGTTGTATCAACCTGCTGGAAAACCCGCACCAGGGGCAAATCCTGGTGGCCGGCGAAGAACTCAAGCTCAAAGCCGCAAAAAACGGCGAGCTAATGGCCGCCGACGGCAAACAGATCAACCGCCTGCGCAGCGAAATCGGTTTTGTGTTTCAAAACTTTAACCTGTGGCCGCACATGAGCATCCTCGACAACATCATCGAGGCCCCGCGCCGGGTGCTCGGCCAGAGCAAGGCCGAGGCCATCGAAGTCGCCGAAGCCCTGCTGGCCAAGGTCGGCATCAGCGACAAGCGCCACGCCTACCCCGCGCAACTGTCCGGCGGCCAGCAACAACGCGCCGCGATTGCCCGCACCCTGGCGATGCAACCCAAGGTCATCCTGTTCGATGAGCCGACCTCGGCCCTTGACCCGGAAATGGTTCAGGAAGTACTTAATGTGATCCGCGCACTGGCCGAAGAAGGCCGCACCATGCTGCTGGTCACCCATGAAATGGGCTTTGCCCGTCAGGTGTCCAGTGAAGTGGTGTTCCTCCACCAGGGCCTGGTCGAAGAGCAAGGATCGCCACAGCAGGTGTTCGAGAACCCGCTTTCGGCGCGCTGCAAACAATTCATGTCCAGCAACCGCTAACGGAGCAACATGCATGCAGAACTATAAGAAATTCCTCCTGGCTGCCGCCGTATCGATGGCGTTCAGTGCCTCGGCCATGGCTGAGACCTTGAAAATGGGGATCGAAGCGGCTTACCCGCCGTTCAACAATAAAGATGCCAGCGGTAACGTCGTGGGCTTCGACAAAGACATCGGCGACGCCCTCTGCGCCAAGATGAAAGTCGAGAAGTGCGAAGTGTATGTCTCGGATTGGGACGGCATCATTCCGGCCCTGAACGCCAAGAAGTTCGACTTCCTGGTCTCCTCGCTGTCCATCACCGATGAACGCAAGCAGGCCGTCGACTTCACCGACCCGTACTACTCCAACAAGCTGCAGTTCATCGCACCTAAAGCCACCAAAGATTTCAAGACCGACGCCGCTTACCTGAAGGACAAGATCATCGGCGCACAACGCGCAACGCTGGCCGGTACCTACCTGGAAGACAAGCTGCCTGGCACCCCCCCCAAGCTCTATGACACCCAGGAAAACGCCTACCTCGACCTGACTTCCGGTCGCCTGGACGGAATCCTCGCCGACAAGTACGTGCAGTACGAATGGCTCAAGAGCGAAGACGGCTCGGCCTACGAGTTCAAAGGCGACCCGGTGGTGGAAAGCGACAAGATCGGTATTGCCGTGCGTAAAGGCGACCCGCTGCGCGAGCGTCTGAACAAGGCACTGGCCGAAATCAAGGCCGACGGCACCTACAAGAAGATCAACGACAAGTACTTCCCTTTCAGCATCGAATGATCTGAATTGCCTGTCTGGCGCGCTCGCTTGAGCGCGTCGGTCCTGAGCTTTGCCTTGCGAAACGACTAATCATGAATTTCGATCTCTACGGATTCGGCCCGGCGCTCGCAGCCGGCGCGCTGATGACCGTCAAACTGGCGCTCACGGCCTTGTGCCTGGGGCTGGTGCTGGGCCTGGCTGGTGCCTTGGCCAAGACTTCTCCGTACAAGCCGTTGCAATGGCTTGGCGGCGCTTACTCGACAGTGGTTCGCGGTATCCCGGAACTGCTGTGGGTGCTGTTGATTTACTTCGGCACCGTCAACCTGATGCGTGCCCTCGGGGAGTTTTTCGGTAACCCCGACCTGTCCCTCAGCGCCTTCGCCGCCGGCGTGATCGCCCTGGGCCTGTGCTTCGGTGCCTATGCCACGGAAGTGTTTCGCGGCGCGATCCTGGCCATTCCCAAGGGCCACCGTGAAGCCGGTGTCGCACTGGGTCTGTCGAAATTTCGCATCTTCACCCGGTTGATCATGCCGCAGATGTGGCGCATCGCCCTGCCGGGCCTGGGCAACCTGTTCATGATTTTGATGAAGGACACCGCGCTGGTTTCGGTGATCGGCCTGGAAGAAATCATGCGCCACGCGCAGATCGGCGTAACCGTTACCAAGCAGCCGTTCACCTTCTTCATGGTCGCGGCCTTCATGTACCTGGGCCTCACCGTCCTGGCCATGACCGGCATGTACTTCCTGGAAAAACGTGCCGCACGCGGCTTTGCGAGGAGCACGCAATGAGTGGCGACTACAGCTGGCTGTCGCATTTCGACCTCGGCCTGAACTGGGCGGTGATCATCAAATGGCTGCCGAAACTGGCCCAGGGCGCGACCCTGACCATGGAACTGGTGGCCATCGCGGTCATCGCCGGCTTGCTGCTGGCAATTCCGCTGGGCATCGCGCGCTCGTCACGCCTGTGGTACGTGCGCACCCTGCCCTACTGCTACATTTTCTTCTTCCGTGGCACGCCACTGTTGGTGCAACTGTTCCTGGTCTATTACGGCCTGGCGCAGTTCGATGCAGTGCGCGAAAGCGCGATGTGGCCATACCTGCGGGACCCGTTCTGGTGCGCCACCGCCACCATGACCCTGCACACCGCCGCCTATATCGCCGAGATCCTGCGGGGCGCGATCCAGGCCATTCCGCCGGGTGAAATCGAAGCCGCGCGGGCTTTGGGCATGTCCAAACCCAAGGCGTTGTTCTACATCATCCTGCCGCGTGCGGCGCGCATCGGCCTGCCGGCCTACAGCAACGAAGTGATCCTGATGCTCAAGGCCAGCGCCCTGGCCAGCACCGTGACCTTGCTGGAACTGACCGGCATGGCCCGTACCATCATTGCCCGGACCTACCTGCCGGTGGAGATCTTCTTCGCCGCCGGGCTGTTCTACCTGCTTATGGCCTATGTGCTGGTACGCGGCTTCAAACTGCTGGAACGCTGGTTGCGGGTCGATGCCTGCCAGGGACGCTGAAACCGTGTTGACGGGTGAGCACCTGCTCGCCCGCTTCCAGGCGTTGGACGCCTTCCTGATCGAACACCAAGGGCTGTGGCGACCACGGCCCTTTACCCACCTGCAATTGCCGTGGGAAGCGCAACATCCCGAAATGGCCCAATGGCTGCGTCAGCGTTCACTGGCGCAGGCCGAAAGCAGCCATAACCAACCCCATGACCTACCCGCCCCAGCGCCTTTTCCTCATCTGGCCGAGCAGGCTATTCATCTCAGTGCTGTGGATAAGTTACCGGCCCGTCCCCTTGATGCCGCCCAGCATCGCTTGAACGTCGATGTACCCGGCCGCAAGTGGCAACAAATCGAAGCCTTCGGCAGCGCCCTGCAATTTTCCAAAACACCACGCCACTGGCTGGACTGGTGCTCCGGCAAGGGCCATCTCGGCCGCCGCCTGCTGCAACCGGGGCAACACCTGACCTGCCTCGAATACGATCCTGCCCTCATCGCTTCGGGCCAAGTCCTGAGCGATCACCATCGACTGCCGGTCACGCACCGTCAGCAGGATGTAATGGCGGCCGATGCGGCCTTGCAACTCGGTCACGAACACACGCCCGTCGCCCTGCATGCCTGCGGCGACCTGCACGTGCGCCTGATGCAACTGGCCAGCGCCGCCGGCTGCAAACAATTGGCGGTGGCGCCTTGCTGTTATAACCGCACCCGCGCTGACCACTACCAAGCGCTGTCGGTTACGGCCCGTGCGTCTGCCCTGCGCCTATCGGTAGAAGACCTCGGCCTGCCCTTGAGTGAAACCGTCACCGCCGGCGCCCGTGTGCGCCATCAGCGGGATATCTCCATGGCCAGGCGCCTGGGGTTTGATGGGCTGCAACGGCAACTGCGTGGGTGCGACGAGTACTTGCCCACACCCTCCCTGCCCAGCCATTGGCTGGATAAACCCTTCGCCGATTACTGCCACGAACTGGCAGCGCTCAAAGGTTTATCCACAGGTGAACAGAATTGGCAGGTGCTGGAAGCCCAAGGCTGGAAACGCTTGGCCGAAGTGCGAAACCTGGAATTGCTGCGTGGCCTGTTTCGGCGCCCGTTGGAGCTATGGCTGGTGCTGGATCGGGCACTTTTTCTAGTGGAAAAAGGCTACAACGTACGGCTAGGCGCCTTCTGCGAAACACCCCTGACCCCACGCAACTTGATGGTGCTTGCCGAGCGCGATTAGAGGGCAAAATACCGCACCCGTGCCCTGTGGATAACTCTGTTGATGAATTTTCGGCGAAGGCCCTAGCAGCAGGCGCTAGAGGCTAAAAGGCAAGCTGGTCATTTTTTGCACACAAAATAAAACGCACGAAAAACAGGCAGTTGCAGCGTGATGAGAACGGCTCCACAAAATAGCCGTTTCATGACATGTCGAACCAACGGATTGTGCATAAGCATCCGTAGCTAGGGGCATAAGCAGGCCGGTGATGGCTCCAATCAGCGGTAGAAAAACTCATGGATATCATCAGCACTGCTCAGTTAAGCGATGTAGGAGCGAGCTTGCTCGCGAAAAACGTCCGGACGACGCGTTCATTCTGGATAAACGTGGTGGTCCTGAGCCCTTCGCGAGCAAGCTCGCTCCTACCGTTTCCTTAAGGCCATGCGGGTAACTTTGTTATCCAGCGGGCCGCTCTTCGGGCGAGCGGGAAACAGTCTGTTTAATGGTTAAGCTCTTTCAGAAGCGCCTCGGCGGCCAGCTTTCCAAGGTTGTTGGAGGCCAGCGGGCTGTCTCCAGTGATCAACCGACGATCCTGATGACATTGCCCGGTGATGCCCGTATTCAGAATCTCGACCCCGAGCTTTTGCAGGTTTTCACCCACCAGCCAAGGCAGCGGGCCTGGCATGTAGCCGATGTCGATATTGGCGCCGGTGTCCAGCGAGTCCGGGAACACACAAATCTTGTAGCCCTTGAACAGAAAATCCCCGGCCTGCTCATCAACAGCGGCCGCCAGCAATGCAGCAGGACCATGACAGAGGGTAATGACGAATTTGTCGTTGCCCATCGCCCACTGCAACACCTGCTTGACCTCCTTGCTGTGAGGAATCCCCGACAGCGCCCCATGCCCGCCTGGAATAAACACAGCGACATAGTCCTGCTCAAGAGTGGGCAACACATCCGCGAGCTTTTTCGGTTGCTTCAGGGCAGGCAGGTACTTGTGATAAATCGACCGGACCGCCTCATCCTCACCGGGCATGGCCCACATCTCCAGCTTCACCGGGTTGCCGGACAGGGTCACCACCTCCATGCCAAAGCCGGCTTTATCCAGGTGATACATCGGCAGAAGCATCTCCACAGGGTGATTGCCCGTCGAAAACATCGTGCCGTTCTGCATCAGGAGGTAGCGTTCATCGGTAGCAATCACCAACACCTTGCCCTTACCGGTGTAAGGCTTCGGATAATCCGCCCCGGCAAAATCGGTTTTTGATGAGGTGTATTGGCTAAGGGAATACGCAGACGGGAAAAATGCATTCTGCTCGGCAGGGTCCGGGGTCGGCTTTCTATCTGCATCAAGGGACTGAGTCATCAAGGCTTCCTTACATCAGAGATTGAGCTGACGACGATTTGCCGTCACCGTTGAAACACTAAAGCGCAAGATCAGGACTGGGTATGAGGGATATCCCTCATGGGCCAGCGGCGGGCATTCATGGATCATCCGCACAACTGTAGTGGAGTAGCGATGACAGACTTTGCCAACATCCTGTTCGACAGCGTTGCCCGCGTGCGTAAGGCGCCGGATGCCCAAGGCGTGTGCCAGGCCATAGTCGACTTCTCGGCCAGGCTGGGTTTCGACCGCGTCATCGTCTGCAGCGTTTCATCCCGGCCGACCGATGACGACATCATTGATGAACTGTTCTTCGTCCACGGAGACTGGGCCGAAGGCCGCAGCGCCGAAGAGCGAGACGCCTACCTGCTGCACTGCCCCATCACCCGACATATTCTCGAAATGGAAGAACCGTTTTTCTGGTCGAAAAACCCATCGAGCAATGCCGGGCGCATGAACTATCGGATCGTGCGAGGCATTCGCGACCTGGGCGAGATCAATGGCATCCAAGTGCCGGTATTCGGCCGTACCGGACTGGAAGGCGCGGTTTCCTTCGGCACCGACACCCTCGACTTAAGCCCCAGCCTCAAACTGGCCGCACAGGCCTTCTGCTCGGCGGCCTTCTTTGCGTTGAGACACCATCGCTATCCCGGCGCCCACCCCGTAACGCCCGCGCTGACCGAACGCGAGCGGGAGGTGTTGCAGTGGGTGGCCTTGGGCAAACAACAGTCGGAGGTCGCGGCGATTTTGATGATTTCCGAACGCACCGTGGAAAACCACCTGCGCTCCGCCAGAAAGCGCTTGGGCGCGGCGTCTACGGCGCACGCGGTGGCGCGGGCGATGAGGCTGGGGGATATCGAAATCTGAGGGTTGGTGAGGGAAAAGCCGGGGCTACGAAAAATAGTCTGAATTCAGGGGTTTACAGAAGCTTGCCAATCGCTATAATCGTCGCCCTAACACGCCGGTATAGCTCAGTTGGTAGAGCAACTGACTTGTAATCAGTAGGTCCCGGGTTCGACTCCTGGTGCCGGCACCACATTAGGCTCCATTGCATTCCACCGAATGCTCTGGAAGCCCCGAAAACCCGCCCTTTGGCGGGTTTTTTCGTTCCAGGACCCTCTGTCGGGATCCAACAAAATCCCCCTTCCCTGAGGGTATGTTAGGGGTACTGCGATTTTCCGATCAGGAGCGCGTACCCCTATGCCACGTCTAGCGATCCCCCTCAGCGACCTGCAATGCCGCACGGCCAAACCCCGCGAACGCGCCTACAAGCTTTTCGACGGCGGCGGCATGTACCTATTCGTGAAACCCAACGGCGTCAAGACCTGGCGCTTGCGATACTTCAAGCCCAGCGGCAAGGAAGGCACGCTGATCATCGGCAACTACCCTATCGTCCCGCTGGCCGTCGCCCGACGTAAACGCGACGAAGCCAAAGCGCTGCTGCTAGATAACCTCGACCCCATGGAAGAGAAGAAGAAGGCCAAAGTCGCCGCCCAACGAGCGGCACTGCTTTTTGAAACCGTGGCGTTAGAGTGGCATGGGGAAATGTCGCGCCGCTGGACCGAGGGCCACGCCAAAACAGTGATGAGCCGACTGCGCACCCACGTCTTCCCGTTGATTGGTCAAAGGCCCATCGCTGAACTGGATACCCATGACCTCCTAGAGATCACCCAACGAATCAAGGAACGGGGCACGATGGATGTGGCGCTCAGGGTGCAGAACTACCTGTCCACCATCATGCGTGGGGCCAAAAGGGCCCGGCAAATCACCCAGAACCCAGCCCTCGACCTGGCCGGTTCGATCTACGCACCGCGCACGGTGCATCGCCCTGCCCTCTCACTCAACCGCTTACCTGAACTGCTTGAGCGCATCGACAACTACAAAGGCCGAGAACTGACCCGGCTCGCGGTGCTACTCACCCTGCATGTGTTCGTCCGCTCCAGTGAGTTACGTTTTGCTCGGTGGAGCGAGTTCGACCTGCAGCGAGCCATGTGGGAGATACCTGATACGCGCAAAGCGATCGATGGGGTACCCAACTCCACTCGCGGCACCAAGATGAACGGAGATATCCAGATCGTCCCGCTGTCGCCACAGGTCATTGAAATTCTGGAACGGCTGCGGAGCATGAACCGCTTCTCCGAACTGGTACTGCCCGGCGACCACAAGTATTGGAAGCCGATCTCCGAAAACACGGTGAATCAGGTTCTGCGCAACATGGGCTATGACACGACCAAGGAAGTCTGCGGGCACGGCTTCAGGACCATGGCCTGTAGCGCCCTGCTGGAGTCTGGGTTATGGACCGACGCAGCCATCGAAAGACAAATGAGCCACAAGGAACGCAACCGCGTGCGCGCCGCGTATATCCACAAAGCTGAATTTCTGGAGCAGCGCCGGCTGATCATGGCGTGGTGGAGCAACTACATCGACGCCAACCGCCATGGGCATGTGACGCCCCACGAATTCGCTCACCCCGTCGGCGACAACATCACGGCCCTACAAAATAGCCGTGGCGCATCCAAACGTGGATAAGCGTGTGAGATCACTGTTGTCCACCCTTCCACGCGGGTCCATCCAAGCGGGGCTGCAAAGCCGCCCTGCTTGGATGGACCTCATTTAAAAAAATCTAAAGCCCACGCAAATTGTCTGTGGAAAACCATAGATTTCCACCGGTGGATAATTTCATCCACAGCCGCAGAATCCCAGAAAACTCGAGCCTTGACCGAAACTATCCACAGGCGTAGAAAAGATCGGGCAAAGCGCTGTCTTTGACAGCAACCCAGGTAGCCAGAACCTTTAAGGCTACGCCACACTGTGGTGGTTCTCCCAAAGTGCGATTAGCGTCCGGTGGCTCGCACGGTCACAGCGATGTGATGGATGCCTACTTTTACCAGTATGCCCGCTGCGGCAACTCATCCTTTTTCATAGCTGCCCTGCAGCAACCTATCCGCTTGGCCATTTCACTGCGCCAACCTGCGCCCGTCTCTTTCTTCCGGAAAGAGACGGGCGCTCCTACGGCTGCTGCAGCCCACCTCGTACAAGGCTTTGCGGCATTCCCCCTCGTGACAATTGGCGTGACAAACACCGAAGTCACCAGCAACAGCGATGCAGATGATGGTGCCGCAGCCCACGGAATGGACTGCACCTGACTGACAGTCAGGCATGCCCCAGTCATCGCTTCACTGCCTTCACCCGACTCAGGATCTCGCGGCGCTGGTCTCGTCAGCCAGTGCAGCCTCCACCCGCCCACTTCTTTGGAGGTGCTCAGGAGGCCAGATCATGAGATGCCCAAGCCCCCGGTCGTAAGGAGCCGCAGGTCCCGCGTTAGTGGACAACCCTCACAGGTCGCAGGGGCCTTGATCCCTGATAACACTCAACATTCTTGGCGGGATGACGTGGGGAAAGTTTTAAAAGTATTGGCTTCGAGAGGAGTTCGATCATGGCACTGGTAGGTAAACGTGATGGGCGCAATTTTGGCTATGGCCGGCAACTGAGTTATGCCGGGCCACAGGCACTACGTGATCTGTTTGGCGGCGAGCATTACGGGACGGTCAAAACACACAGAGATCGTTGGCTGGCGTTTGTACGCTGGTGTCGGTCGGAGGATGGCCCGGGAATTAATGACGCACGGCAGATTGATCGGCAGACCTTGCTGGATTACGCGGAGCATCTGCGTCACCTGGTTGAGCGCAGAGATCTCGCCATCGCCACTGCGCAAAACCGATTGTCCAGCGTCAATCGAACCTTGGCAGCGCTTCGCGGTGATCAGTATGTGAAAGTGCCGAGTCCGAGCAAGACGCTAGGAATGCGGCGCACCAGTGTTCGTCGTTCGGTGCCGCAGGGCCAAGAACGCGAACATGTGAAGAGGGTCGTAGAGGTGCTTTGCGCACACAGCAGCCGCGTGCCGCGGCCATCGCTCAATTAGCGCGAGCCACCGGCATGCGCTTACGTGAGGCCATTTTGGCCGACCTTCCGGGCTTAAAACGTGAGGCCGAACAATACGGCAAGATCAACATCCAGGATGGCACCAAGGGGGGCCGCTCAGGTGCCTCGGCACCTCGCTGGATCAGGGCGGATGATCATATTCGCGAGGCGCTGAGATTCGCCGAACAGGTCTCACCCGACGGTAGCCGCAACCTACTTGCACCGAACGAAACCTACCTCGATTTCCAACGGGGAATCGTCCGTCCTGCACGGGACATCCTCCATCAGTACAACCTCAAAGGCTTCCACGAATTGCGGGCAGCCTATGCGTGCGAACGCTATGAGCAAATCACCCACCATCCAGCCCCCATCAACGGCGGCCATTGCTATCAACTCGACCGACGTCTCGATCAGGAAGCCCGAGTACAAATCAGCTATGAGCTGGGGCACAACCGTATCGTCGTGGTGGCCGCTTACATTGGTGGTCGCGCATGAGCACGGTATTCGATATGGATCTGTTCCTGACGGGCGTCCTGACCGGGTCGCATACCACGCGCCAACGCCACCTGCGTCAGGCGAAGGCCATCCAAACAGCGATCACTGAGCGCTGGCAACGCGACAATCCATGGACTTGGCAGAGAAAACACCTTGCGTGGTTTTTGAATCACCACCTAAACCAGCACACTCAATCGACGCGCTATTACTATTTGCTGACCATGCAATTACTCACTCATCGCTTAGGAAAATCCTGGCAGTTCAACCTCTAAACGAAGGTCAGAAAACGGCCAAAAGAAGACGTTGCATCATAGATGCTGAAAGCTGTCTTCGGCTGACGGGCAATTCAGAATTCAAAATCAGACGCTAGCCATCAATCAGGCAAGACTACTCGTATCTCGCGAGAGCCGATCGGGCTGCCTGTCGCCTTGTCTATTGCTATAGCGTCGATTTCGGTACCTGCCAGCGCGTCGTAAAAGCGTACTACGTTGCCTCCAGCCCTGTGCTTTCGACCCCATGCCCCAATCATGAACAGAACGGGCAGGAAGTCGATACCTGCTTCCGTCAGCAAATACTCATCGCGTGGTGGCCGCTCGGAGTAACGCTTTTTCTCCAGCAGTCCGGTCTCCGTAAGCATTGCCAAGCGCTTGGTGAGAATCGTCGGAGCGATACCTAAGCTTTTTCTGAATTCGTCAAAGCGACGAATACCACTGTGTGCATCCCTGAGTATCAAAATGCTCCATTGATCACCGACCGATTGGAGACTTCGCTCGATCAGGCATGGGATGTCCAAAAATAATTCGCTGTTCATATCATTTCGACATCGACTAAGTATCTTATTGATAGTAACCTATGTGCCATATCTAGTCCAGCAGCAGCTAAGAGGCAGGTGGAATTTCTTAGGCGGGATCATCCGACGGCTGGAGCAGGACGAGCGGCTCAAGCCGCGATTGATATGCCACATGTGCGACTGAAATCCGAAACTTCGGCTCGCATTGGATCTTGGATCTGAAAGCCGCGCCGCCGCTCGACGTGCGCATCCTGGTGAGCAATATGAACAAAAGCGCAGTCCGATATACCTGTGTCACTTGTGGCATTTGCTGCAAAGAAAGATTAATTCCGTTAACAATAAAGGAAGCTGAGCAATGGCTCGTTCGTGGTGATGACGTCGCGATCATACTTGAAGCCTTCAGCCTTTCTGTACTACCTGATAAATCGCCAGAATTTATTCACAACAGTAGCCGAGCGGCCACAGTCAATACTGGCAGCCAGCGTGTTAACGTCATTGCCATCTTTACAGCAAACGCTTTAAACCAATGCCCTCATCTGCAAGAAGATAATTTGTGCGGAATTTATGAAGAGCGACCACTTGTGTGTCGCATATATCCAATGGAAATCAACCCATTCATCGAACTGCGCGAAGGAAATAAGGTGTGCCCGCCTGAGTCATGGGAAAGTGGCGAAATTCTATGCTCCGATGGCATAGCGAATCCCCCCTTACAGCGTTTAATCAGTCAATCTAGACAGGCGGATATCAAGGACGCCTTTGCCAAGGTCGCAATTTGTGAGGCGCTAGGGATGACGGTTGCAAGCTGGAAAAGTGAAGGGCTGGCAGTGTATTTTCCAGAATCCGATGCGCTGCTCGCAGCCATCCGGGCAAGCAATACCAAAGGCTTTACGCTAAGTGAACAATGGAGCATTCGCACTGACAACCAAGAGCGGCGACACCAACTCGCCGAATCGGGTGTTCTGCTGGCGCCTGATAATGCGAACAACTATATCTATCAAACCTTATAGTTGTTTCGAAACCATTCGGCGTTGACGCATTTATCTCAAACACGGCAACAATCGAATGGTCGATATTGCCTACTATATATACAGAAGGTATTCCAATGAGTGCAACCAAAGATCAATGGGTTTTGATTACCGGAGCATCAAGTGGCTTCGGCGAAGAGTTTGCAAAACAGTATGCCGAACTGGGCCACCCATTGGTTTTGGTAGCTCGCCGACTAGACCGTCTTCAATTGCTCGCAGGGTCTCTGCGCGCCGCGCATGGCATAGACGTTGTGGTTGAACAGGTCGATCTATCCGAGAGTGAAGCCGTGGTGAAACTTCACTCTGACCTTGTGCGTCGTAACATCCACATCGAGATCCTGATCAACAATGCCGGCCACGGGCTGCAAGGGCCTTTTCTGGAGAGCCCGCTGGAGGATACCCTCGCGATGATCCAGCTCGATATCACAAGCCTGACTGCCATGACCCACCTTTTTGGACAAGACATGAGGCGGCGAAAGCATGGAAAAATCCTTCAGGTTGCAAGCCTGCTCGCTTACCAAGGCGTTGTGGATTTTGCCGTTTACTCAGCGGCGAAGGCTTACGTTCTGCGCTTCAGTGAAGCGTTGCATAGAGAATTCAAAGTGGATGGCGTAACGATCACGGCTCTATGTCCGGGCATGACAGATACGGGATTCGCCAGCGCAGCCAACCAGAAAATTACACTCGGCTTAAAAATGATGATGATGCAGCCAGCTCCTGTGGTGCGAGCAGGTATAAGAGCACTTCAAGCCGGACGCATCAGCGTTGTGCCAGGGATGCTGAACAAGCTGAATGTGATCTTCATGTGGGCCACTCCGCGCTGGTTGCATCAGGCGGTGTTCTCTCGGGTAATGAATGGCTGAGACGGCAATTAATGGTGATAAATATCGGGCCTCCTCAAGGATGAGGAACAGATAAGCAGAGTGCGTGCAGCAACAAATGATGTAAGCATCTAGCTCGCGACAGGCTGCTTTTGGCCGCTTTCTGCCTGCCACAACCGGCTGCAACCGGTCATGCGTGCCCGCGAAAGGTCGCAGGCGAGCAAATCAATCACGTATGACGAGCAAACTCGGTCGCATTTTTAACGCGAAATAGCCATCCACCCTGCGCAGCCGGTCATCACGCCGGCGGAGGCGCGATTCAAGCGCTTCATGGCCATGGGTGATTGAATAGCGCGCTTGATGCGCGAAGCCGCCACGAGATAGGCCAGCTGGATAGTCAGATCGATGCCAATGCCCAGCGCCGTGATGAATATCACTTCCGGCGCAGAAAGAGCAGTGAGATCAAACGCATGAGGCAAGACTGCTCCGAAAAATACAACTGCTTTCGGATTGCTCAGCGTTAGCAGTGCTCCGCTGAGCAAGCCTCGTGAAACCGAGCGTTGTGGAGTCGCTGGGGACTGCTCTGTGTTCTTTGACCAAAGGTTCCAAGCAATGAAAAGAATGAAGGCAACGCCTAGCCACTTCACCGCAACGAACAGTTGTTCAAACTGAAGAGCCAGCGCGGCGAGGCCAAGCGTAGCGACTAGAAGCCAGACGGCATTGCCAAGTACCATCCCACCAATAAACGGCACTGTGGACTTTGCGCCGCGCGAGACAACTTGGCCCAGTAGTGCACCTTGAGCAGGGCCAGGAATCGCAGCCGCGATGGCAAACGGAACCACGAAAAACCAGATCGACGAATCAACTAACACGATAAAGCTCTCATTGTGTTGTACATGGTCTCGATCCTCGCACTCCGATACGAAGCCCGCAAGCAAACCTTCAGTCAAATATCCGTTCCGCTAAGTTTCAATCTCAGCGTGGGATGCAATCGAACAGATGCGTAGGCCAGTTTCAGCTTTCGTTCAGAACACCCAGTGGGGTTCGAGTATCTGTCTAAAGCGAAAGGCAGCTTTTGGCCGTCTGCTGTCTGTCGCCACGGCAGCTTTTGGCGGATTCCAACCTATTCTCGACGGAGGGGATGATCAACAACGTTCGAATTCGGGAGGTTTACCATTCCGTATGCGACTCTGAATTACTTGCAGACCGAGAACGTACCGACATCTAAAAAATCCCGAGTTCGATTCCACCGAACGCCATAACTAGCTGATTTGTTTATAGTTACTAGTTGAGGTACGCCGAATTTTCCAGCGAACTCCAGCCCCCCGGAAAACCTAGTCTCGCCGAAACATACCGCTCGTCTGGTGCCGCACCAAAACAAAGCCCTCGCAAAAATGCGAGGGCTTTGTTGTTTCTGGGGTATGCGTTGTTGCGCCTGCCCCTCCCCGCATAGCAATTCGATTGCGCGCTCTATGAATTTTTTAGCGCCTACACAAAGTGCAGATATGTCCTTCTCAGGAAAAGGCACCGGATCCATTTTCTCAAGTTGCACCCCTCCCCCCACCACGCTAACCTCCCCCGGTCGCTGCCAATTCAGCGACCGGGCCTGAGAACCCGACATGATGCAGGCGCAACAGCGCCCCAACCACGATTTGCAGGCGTTTTTTTATGCCGGTAGTTTCGTGCAATGGCGGCTGTGCGTGGGAGACCTTCGGGTCTGCCGGGTTCCTGTATCTCCGGTTCTCAGCCTGCGCACAGCTGCCACCCATTCGCCTGAGAACGATGGTGGTAGCTCTCACTTGATATGGGAGTTTTACCGATGCGCGCTCTAGATCCATCCGATGTTTGCCCAACCCGCAACAGGGGTGGCGCCCAATGACTAACCCAGAAAGCCTCACCACCCTTGGCCTCACGCCGTTCTCCTTCCACGCTGATCAACCCTTGTTCCGCGTTAATAGTGGCGTTCCCATTTCCACTGCCCTGACTCACGTTTCCGACTTGCTCCATGTCGCCAAGCTGCTCGCCGAAGATGCGGCCATGACCAAACACACCGACCGCTATGCCTGGGCTTCGCATTTCTTGCAGGAGATGAGCAAGGCGGTGATCGACGATGTGGTGAAGGTGCTGACTTCGCCGGGCAATAGCATCTGCGAATAGCCTTCCTTCAGGTCGCGTATGGCTTTGCCTTGCGCGACCGTCCCCTGCATCAGCAGCAAGCTGGTAGCACTTAGCCATATTCTAATTGACACCCCTTCCCTGGTCCTTTAAAACCCACGCTCCTTATTTATGGCTGTTGGCTTAGGGGTCGATGGATTCGTGGGCGCTGTGTTTATCCAATAGCCCAGCGTTTTCGTTGAAGGCCATCGCGGGCAAGTCGAATCGTCGCACCGCCGCTCCCACAGAAAAGCCGCTAAAGCCTGTTTTCCTTTATTGAGACATGGATGTCGAAGAAGCTCCCTCTTTTCACCCGCCGCCGCTGTTGCCTCGCCCTTCTGATTGGGCTGCTGGCAATCCTCGATCCCTTCGGCCTGGCCAGTTCCAGCGACAAGGCGTCCGCCGAGTGGTTTAACCGCATGCTTTCCAGCAGCTACCCGAGCACCGGCCAGCAGCAGGTGGCGGTGGTGTTGATCGATGACGCTTATCTGATGCGCAACAACACTTCATGGCCAATGCCTTACGGCGAGCAGAGCAAGCTGTTCAAGCGTTTGCTGGCCTACAAACCCAAGGCGGTGTTTGTGGATTTGTTGTACAGCCACGATCACTCCCTGGGTGATCCGGCTCGGGGCAGTCAGTTGTTGGCGAATGTGTTTGAACGGTATCAGCGTCAGGGTATTCCGTTGTTTCTGGCCAATACCGGTGTGGCGCGAGGGGTGGATGGGCAGGCGAATACGTTGGCGCCGTTTGCCGGAGTCAGTCGGCCGGCGGTGGTGGTGTGGGATGGGGTGGAGGATGCCTATCCGTTGGCGTTCAAGGCGCCGTTGGGGGTGATGGAGACGCCGGCCATGGCGCTCTATCGCGAGTACTGCAAGACGCAGGCGTGCGGGCAGTTGCCTGCGGATGTGCAGGCCGCTGTGGAGTCGCCGCCGGTTGCGGTGCAATGGGGGCTCAAGTTGGCGCCGGAGCAGGCGCGTATCAAGGACCTCAGCGATTGCGCCTCGCCGTCGCATTTTCTGCCGGACTGGCTGATGCAGTTGGGCCAGGCGGTGTTCTGGAGGTTTGACGACTCGTCCCAGACACGCTGCGCCTATAGTTTGAAGCTGTCGGCCACGGATCTGGAGGTCAGTTCGCCCGAGGATCAGGCCTTGATTGGGGAACTGTTGCGGGACCGCTTGGTGTTGGTCGGGGCGAATATCACCTCCACCGGCGATCTGGTGCAGTCCCCGGTTCATGGGCAGATTCCCGGGGTTTATCTGCATGCCATGGCGTTGGATAACCTGATCACCTGGGGCATGGACTATGACCGTGAGCCGGGCAGCCTGGGGCTGGTCAATATCAGCTGGCTGGATGGGTTGACCCTTGGACTACTGGCGTTGATTGCTGTGTTCAAGGCGTTGCACGCCCGGCAGTTGGCCAAGCAACCTGCGTGGACACGCTGGCCATCCTGGGAGCGTCGCCTTTTTTCTTCACCGTATCCGTCGTGGTTACTGAGCCTGCTCGTACTGGGGGCGGTGTGCTGGGTACTGCGATACAACCACTACACCGCCGTCAACGTACTGGGTATTACGTTGCTGTCATTGCTGCTGCTCAGCGATCGGTTCGACGCTTTTTTCAACCCGCCTTCTCGTCTTACTCAAGGAACTCAAGGATGAACAAAACCCTTATCGTGTTACTCGTCGCCTTCTTCAGCCAGGCCGCGTGGGCAGACACTCACAGCATCAAGGCATTCCTCGCCGACCCGGTAGCGGTGCTGGACGAGCAAGGCAAGCAGCAACGCGATCTGCCACGCAAAGACGCGCCAACCCAGCCGGTGCCGGTGTTGCAGTACAACAAGGTATTGGACCTGGTGCAGGTGGAACTGGCGGGTCAGAAGGTCTGGCTGGACACCATGGACGTGCGCATCGAGCCGCCGCTGAATATCACGGAGTTGCCGTGCGACAAGCTGACCAAGAGCCAGACCAAGGACAGTCATAACAACTCCACCATCGGTTTTGGTGCGGGCTGTAATCAATAAAAAAGGAGCGTCGCGGTGAAGGGATATCGATTGGCGGCCAGCCTTCTGGCCTGTGCGGTGCTCAGCGGGTGCGCCACCTTGAAGGGTGCCGATCAGGCGTTCATGAATCTGGTGGGGCCGTCGACTCAGTCTCGGGTCAAGGGCCATTACGTCGACAACACCGACGTGCGCCAGTACTACAAGCTCGACCCGCAACGCCAGAGCCAGCAACGCTTGAGTTATGACGGCCACGCCGTACCCGCCGCCGAGGCGCGCCAGCAGAACCTGGTGGATATCCCGATGTTGCAGGTGTACTTGCAGGGCATCGTCACGCGCTTGTCCAAGGGCTGGCCGGGTGAGTTGCCAACGTTGCAGGTGAAGATCACAGACAGTCGCAGCTTCGGCCCTTCGGCGGACCCGTACGGAAACATCTTCGTGCCGCTGGGCATGATGGATAACGTCGGCAGCGAAGACGAGATCGCCGCCATGCTCGGCCATGAGATGAGCCATGTGCTGCTGCATCACCATGACCGCATGGCCGCCTTCCAGCAGCAGAAAGAAATGTTCACCACGGTAGCTTCCACGGTGGCGCTGGCAACAATGGCCGCCGACACCGGCGTGAATCGCAGCTCCGGCACCATGAAGCTGTTCAGCAAGGACCCGGCCGGCACCCAGAAAACCATCGGCAACACGGTGTTGTACACCGCCCTGGCCAACACCTTTTCCGATCATGTGTGGAGCACCGCCTGGGGTCGTACCCAGGAAGATCAGGCCGACTTGTTGGGCACCGACCTGATGATCCGCGCCGGTTATGCGCCGCGTGGGGCCACCCATAGTCTGGAGCGGCTGAGCGACTTTCAGGGCAAGCAGAAGCCGTTGCTCACGGGTTTTCTCACCGCTCGTAAAAACGCCATGCAGGACTCGCTGCAGCAGTTCAACCTCAACCGTTTTACCAAGGAGCTGGACGTGCTGGTCAAGGACGGCCTGACCACCAGCATTGTCGCCACCACCCAATATTTCAATCGCTCGCACATGTCGACCCTGGACCGCGACCAGGAACTGCGCGAATACCTGCAACGGGAATACCGCCAGGAGCGCCGCGCCCGGGTCAACACCCAAAGCTGGCCGACAGTGCGCGACACGCCTCAGGTGGCCAAGGCCATTCAAGGCTACAAAGACGCGTACTTCGCCACCGATGCCCTGGAGAAGAAGAAGGTGCCCGAGGCTGACGCGTTTCTGCGTCGTGCCCTGAGCTCTCCGGTCAAGGATCAACCGGGCATTCGCAGCGTTGCCTATACCGTGCGCCTGGCCCAGGGTAAAAGCGCCGAGGCATTAAAGGAGTTGCAGGCGATCAAGGACTGGTCCCTGGCCGGGCCTGCGACCTACGACTTGATGATCAGCTATCACCTCAAACGCGGTGATGGCGAGGCCGCGCTGGCGATGATCGACAAGGCCGAGCGCCACCTGGGATCGGAAGAACTGTTCATCACCGACAAGTTGCTGGCCAGCCAGCAAATGAAAAATGCGCAGCAGGTGCAAACCGTGCTGCGCAAATGCGAGCAATACCCGACGCGCAAGGCAAACTGCCAAAAACTGGCGCCGGTGAAAGCCTGAGGCTTAGTGCCCTGCGCTTTGCCCGCCATCCACGTGGAGGATTTCGCCGGTGACAAAACCGGCGGACTCCAGGTACACAATCGCCTGGGTGATGTCACTGACTTCTCCCATGTGCCCTACCGGATGCAACTGCCCCAACGCCGCATGAGTTTCTTCGCCATGCATCGGCGTCTTGATAATCCCGGGGCTGACCGCATTCACACGAATCCCGCGTTTGGCGTATTCAATCGCCAGGGATTTGGTCGCGGCATTCAAGCCACCTTTGGTCAATGACGCCAGCACCGACGGCACACCCTCAATGGCGTGATCCACCAGGCTGGTGGTGATGTTGACGATGTGGCCGGCCCCCTGCTTTTCCATCTCGGCAATCGCCCGTTGGGTGATGTAGAAAAACCCGTTCAAATTCACCGCCAGCACGTTGACGTAGTCTTCGTGGGTATAGGCGGTGAACGGCTTGGCCAGGAAGATCCCGGCGTTGTTGACCAGGCTGTCGATGCGCCCAAAACGGGCCACGCCTTCGCGGATCACACGCTCGGCGGTGGCCGGGTCGGCGATGTCACCGGTGACGGTGAGAATGTCCGGGTCGGTGGACGGCTTGATCGAACGGGAAGTAGCGACCACCTGGTAATCCAGCTCACGGTAGGCCCGCACCAGCGCCGCGCCGATACCTTGGGATGCGCCGGTAATCACGACGACTTTGTTTGAGTGGCTCATGATGAATCCTCTGCTGAAAGGGTGGGGTCAGTCTTGGGCGATCTGTTTGCGGTATTCGGTAGTGGTGATGCCGGCATAGCCCCAGTTATCGGTGTCGATTTCTTCGATCACGATGTGGGTCAGGTCCGGGCGTTTGTTGAGGACCCGCTCCAGGGTTTCGGTGAACTCGGCGATTACCTGGGCTTTTTGCTCCGGGGTAACGCCATCACGGGTAATGCGCAGGCTGACAAAGGGCATGGCAAGGCTCCAGTGACCTGGCCATCGGCATGATGGGCAGGCAGTGGGGTCAATGTATGAGGTTGCTCGGGAGGGATAAATGGGGTTTGAAGTACATCATTAGTGACGTGATGTAATGAGTCGGTCGAACTGCTCGGCGTATCCCGTCCGAGACGTTTTAGGTATAAACGGCGTAATCCCTGCGTCGAGAATGGACATCGATGAACGCCCTCAAGCTGATCCTCCTGCTGATCGTCTTTCCGTTGCTGTTGGCTGCCACGGGTGGTTGGGAGTGGCAGCGCGCCGTCGACGGGGCGCTCAAGCTCAACGAGTTCGAAGCCAACCTGGAAATAGCCAGACCACAGCTGCGCGAGTTAGTGGCGCAAAACCCGATGACCCCAGTCACGGTCAATGGCGAAAAGCTCAGTGCGCAATTGGTGTTGTCGCGCATGGACAAGGCCGCCGATGAGACCGGCACCGCGCACCGCGTTAACAACGCTTTGCAGCTACTCGCCACATGGGTGATCGGTGTGGGTGTGCTGGCAGCCTTGATTGGCGCGGTGGCACTGGGCGCAACTCACTGGGCCGGCGCGCAGGCGCGCAAATCCCGGCAAGCGTTGTTGCAGGTGTTTTCCCTGGGCAGCCGCTTGTTGCCCTACGTGCTGGTTGGCCAGGCAATCGCCCTGGCCGCGACGGTTGCTCTGCTGCTGACGTATGAAAGCCTGGGGTTTTGGCACATCGGTCGGCTATCCAATGGCGAGGTCAAGATCATGGCGGTGGCCGGGGTGATCGCTGCCTTTTGCCTGTACTCGATGTGGTTGCTGCTGCGGCAGCTGCGCTGGATGCTAACGATGTTCGAGCCGACACCGATCTCGATGTTTGGCCAAGTGGTGACACCACAGCAGGCGCCTGGCCTGTGGCGCCATGTGAACGAACTGGCGCGCGCCCTCGGTGCCTTGCCACCGGACCATATCGTGGTGAGCCTGACGGAAGGCTTTTACGTAACCTCCAGCGACGCAACCGTCCTGCCGGCGGTGACCACCCTGAGCGGCCGAACCCTGCATCTGCCACTGCTGTATCTGGGGGTGTTGAGCCGGGAAGAAATCGGCGCAGTAATCGGCCATGAGCTGGCGCACTTTGTGGGTGAAGACACCGAGTACAGCCTGCGTTTTCTGCCGATCTACGACGGGGTCAACCGCAGCCTCGGCGCGCTGGCCCAAGCCATGCTGGCCAGCGATGGGATTCAGGGGCGGTTGATGAGGCCCGCCTTCCTGTTCGGTCTGTTTTTCATGGAACGCTTCCATCATGCGGTCAGCCATTGGAGCCGCGAGCGCGAGCTGCTCGCCGATGCTACCGGCAGCCGGGTGGCGGGCAACGCGGCGGCAGCTTCGGCGCTGGTGCGGGTATCGGCGATTAATCCACAGGTGGATCATTTGTTGCGAGCGCACCTTGATGCAAGCCATGCAGCCATCGACGACCTGCCAGCAGCGGTACTCAACGAACTGCAACAGTGCGAACTGGAACTGCCACCTGAAGCGCTGGAAATTCACCTGCCACATCCCACCGACTCGCATCCGTCCAACGGCGAGCGCATACGAGCGTTGCACATGGCGCCGGAGGACGCGGTGCGCAGTGGCACCCGCGCGGTGGACAGCCTGGCCGCGGGTGTGGCGTTGGATGCGTATTTCTCCGAGCCGCTGGTGCTGCGTCAGCAGCTGTCCCGTGACCTGAAGGCTGAGGTGGCGTGGCAGGAGGAAGCACACGCTCAAGTCCTTGAGTCCTTGGCAGAGTCGGTCAAAGGCGAACAGTCCTTGCATGAGGGTGGGCGCCGACGGGCGATCGCCACAGGCGTACTGGCATTGCCGTTTATTGTGCTTGGGCTATGGATGATGACCCGCCCCTGGCTCGCTCCGGAAAAAGTGAAGGGCACGCCGTTATCCACGCTGGGGGCAGGTGCGGCCATCGCAGGTTTCGCGCTGATCTTTCTGTGGCTCGCCATACGGCGATTCAAGCGCGCGCCGCAGACGGCCCTGCGCCTGACGCCGGAGCATTTTGTGTTTGCCAACCTGGCACAACCGCTGCCCATCGAGCACATCGCCAGTGTCGGGCTGCAAGCCATCAATGGCCTGTGGGTAATCGTGCAATTGACACCGCAGGCACCCCTGCCCGAGCTGCGTAAAACCGCGTTCGGCGTGCCCGGCGCCAGGCTCAACAAGAAGAAGCATCAGGTGCTGTTGTTCATGGCCCAGTTTTGCATCGACAACAAGCGGCTCACGTCACAGGCGACGTTGGAGCTGATCTATGACTATCTGGATGCGGCCCATGCTCGGCAGGCTTTGCAGGAGCGCCAGAATAGTTAGTCCACGTTATGCAGCACCCATAAAAAAACGCCCCGGAGCCAAAGGCCACGGGGCGTTTTTTTCAGCCTGGTATCAGGCTCAGACGTAACGCTCGATCAATTAGAAAACGTTGATCGGGTAGTCCGCGAACAGACGGATTTCGTTACCGCCAACGTTGTAGTTGCTGGCGTTGCTGGAGACGCGCAACCAGGACGCACGGGCACGCAGGCTCAGGTCTTTAGCCGGGCCGCTCTGTACCACGTATTTGAACTGGTTGAAGATCTCACGCTCGGTGCCATCGCCGCGGCCGCTGCCGTCGTCAATGTTGGTGCCGCGCACGTAAGCGATGTTGTACGTCAGGCCCGGTACACCGAAGGCGCTGAAGTCCAGGCCGTAGCCTGCCTGCCAGGAGCGCTCGTCCTTGCCGTTGAAGTCAGACCAGTAGGAGTTGGCCAACAGGATGGTGTTACCACCGTCGCCAATGCCGCCAGCGTTGCGGTAGCCGCCGTACAGGTAACCGGTGTCACCGGTGCTGCGCTGGTGGGCCAGGGTCAGGCTGTGCGGACCAAAGGCCCAAGTGGCGCCCAGGCTCCAGATCTTGTTGTCACGGGCATCGGCATCGCCTTGGTTTTCCAGGGCGAAGCTGCGGTCCAGCTTGGTTTTGTAGCCGTTGAAGTCAAAGGTCAACGACTGCTTCTCTGGCAGGGCCAGTACGTAGTTGACGTTGACGTATTGCTTCTTCAGCACGTCTTCCATATCGGAAGCGTAGATCGCAGCCGACAGGCTTTCGGTGAATTTGTAGCTACCACCGATGTAGTTGATGCTTTTCAGGCCGCCGCTGTCGGAGCCTTCGGCGCTCTTGCGAGCTTCCTTGGTGAAGTGACCAGCGTCCAGTTGCAGGCCGGCGATCTCTTTGGAAACGATCGAGGTACCGGTGTAGGTTTCCGACAACAGACGGGAGTTGTCGTACTGCAGGACCGGCACGGCTGGCATCTGCTCACCGTACTTGAGCACGGTGTTGGAGACGCGGAATTTAACGGCTGCGCCGCCCTTGGCCAGGTCGTTGGCCGCTTCGCCGCTATCGCCTTGCTTGAAGAAGTCGATACCGCCAGCGCCGCTTTTACCTTTACCGCCATCCAGACGAATAGCGTATTGGCCGATCACGTCCACACCGACACCGACGGTGCCTTGGGTGAAACCGGATTCGAATTTGCCGATGAAGCCCTGGCCCCATTCGGCTTTGTCTTGCTTGCCATTTTTGTAGTCGCGGCTGATGTAAGCATTACGCGCCGCGATGTTCAGGTGGCTGTCTTCAACAAAACCCTTGGAGTCTGCTTGATCGTCAGCCATTGCCTGAGTTGCGCTCAAAATCCCCAGAGCGATCAGACCCATCCGTTTATTCAACATTTTCTTATTCCTTATTACTGGTTGAGTACGCGCTGTGACACCAGGCTCCTACAAACTTTCTGGTGCTGGCTTCCCCCGGAAAAAGAAAGGCCCGCGGACGACTGAACATACCGCAGGCCTTTTTTATGGAGAGTCATGGCGGTCAGCCACAGGCGTTGGGGCGAATCCTAGCCGCGCCTTTGACAGTGTGTCAATTTCGTGAATCGTCTGTATTTAGGCTAAAAAAGTCTAAGACATGCTAAAGAGCCATCACTCTGTAGGAGTTTTCTCCTATCGCACTCAAGGAATCATGGGCCTGAACAGCCGTTCACATCGCAGGACAGGGCGCTCGACGCGCTGCTCTGGGTCGAGCCAGCGACGGTTTGACTCAGCCAGACGGCAAACGCTTCAGGCTTACCGAGCCATGGGCTGATGTCCAGCAGAGTGAAGTGGCCATCCTGTTCCAGGGCCAACGTGGGAAAGCCCTGGCCGCCGACTTTGGCCAGCCATTGGCGGCTGTCCTTTATATGAGCATGGGTCGGTGAGCCGAGGTTTTGTGTGAGGGCTGTTTCGAACACCCGAGGTTCAAGGCCAATGGACTCGGCCAACGCCAGCAGCACGTCCTTATCAGAGATCCGTTGGCCTTCAACGTAGTGGGCGGTTTGCAAACGCCCCAACAATTCCAGGCCGCGCCCTTCCAGTTGTTCAGCCGCCAGAACGGCTGCCGTCGGCGGCGCCGAGTCGAACACCGCACTGTGGTCACGCAGCAGACCTTCGAAATACGCCTCGCCAAAAAGCTGGCCGGTGTACTCGGCAATTCGCCGGTCGTGGGGCATTACATAGTCACGCAGTTGCGGCGACACCGCCTGGCGGTTGTTACCGGTCATCATGCCGCCGCCATGCAATTGGACGGGTAATACCTGTTGCGCAGCGTGCAGCAGCGGCTTGGCGCCGTAGCACCAGCCGCACAGTGGATCGTAAATGTAATGCAGGGTGACGACCGACATGAATAACTCCAGATGAAAACTCGATAGCTGCAGATTATTCCGACACAGGCCCCGGGGAAAAACGCTGGATTGGCTTTCAGACTGTTTCGCGAATCGGTCGAATACCCCTAAAAAACACATGACGTAACATTTCACCGGCGAACTTTTGTAAGAATGAATAACGCGCGTAAATAGCAAGCATTATCATTAGCGTGTTTTTCCTTCTTCAAACCTTTCGGATGCGCTCCCTGATGCCTGCCCTTCGCCTGATGCCCATAACCCTTGGGCTTTCTGTTCTGCTGTCCGCCGGATTTACCTGCGCGGCGACCACATTGCCCGAAACGTCCATCAGTGCCGAAGCCGATGAAGACGATCCGCGCGTCAAGGACACCACCACCGCCACCCGTACCGCGACGCCCGTGCGCTATGTGCCCCAGGCGATCGATTCGGTGAAAACCGAAAACCTCAGCTCCTACGGTACCAATGACCTTGGCCAGGCCTTGAGCGGCATTCCCAACGTCAGCAGCGGCGCCGACACGCGCTTCGACAGCCTGCGTATCCGCGGTTTCGACGCCAGCAACGACTTCTATCTGGACGGCGTGCGCGACGACAGCCAGTACGTGCGCGACCTGCACAACATCGAACGCATCGAAGTGCTCAAAGGCCCGGCCGCCGTACTGTACGGGCGCGGCGGCCAGGGCGGCATCGTCAATCGTGTGAGCAAATTGCCTCAGGCCGGCCACGCTTCCAGCATCGAAGCCCAAGGCGGCAGCAATGACCTGCGCAGCCTGTACGCCGACCTCAGCACCGACCCCACCGATAACATCAGCCTGCGCCTGAACATGGGTAACCAGGACAACAACAGCTTCCGCGACGGCGTCAGCGGCAACCGCCAACTGTTCGCGCCGTCGATGAGCTGGCAACTAGCCCCGGACCTGAACTGGCTGGTGCAGTACGAATACAGCCGCTACAACCGCACGCCGGACCGCGGCATTCCCGGGATCAACGGCCGCCCTGGAGATGTCGGGCGCGACACCACCTACGGCGACAAGCGCGACTATATCGACGACAAGTCCCAATCCCTGCGCTCCAGGCTCGCCTACGAGATCAATGACAACTGGCAACTGCGCCACACCCTCAGCGTGTTCAAGCTCGACAGCGATTTCGACAACACCTACGTGGTCAGCTTCGACCCCAAGACCAACAAGGTCGGGCGCCAACGCTGGCAACAGGACCTGACCACCCGCAACCTATTCAACAACGTCGAACTGGAAGGCGGCTTCAGCACCTTTGGCCTGGAACACCGCCTGCTGACCGGCGTGGAACTGGGCGACCAGCGCCGCGCCCCGAAACTCTATCGCGCCCCGCTCAACACCGTGCCGAGCCTGGATGTGTACAACCCCGACCGGAATGTGCGCCACACCGGTCGCCTGCCAGCATTCAGCAGCAGCCACACCCAAGCAAAAAGCCAGGGCCTGTATGTGCAGGATCAATTGCGCCTCAATGACCAATGGCAACTGCTCGCCGGCTTGCGTTATGACCGCTTCGACGTGGAGTCCACCAACAAGCTGATCAACACGTCCGAGCAGGTGGTCAGCCACAGCACCAGCCCACGGGTGGGCGTGGTCTGGACGCCACTGGAACACCACTCGTTCTACGCCTCCTGGAGCAAGACCTTCTCCCCTACCGGCGGCGGTTTGATCGGGATCACGCCTAACGCCAGCGGCAACGCCAATGACCTGAGCCCCGAGTTGACCCGGCAGAAAGAAATCGGCGTGAAAAGCGACTGGCTAGATGACCGCTTCAGCACCACCCTGGCGGTGTACGAACTGGAGCTCTACAACCGCCGCACCCGCGACCCGCTGGACCCGACCATCACCCTGCTCAGCGGCATGCAACGCTCTCGCGGTGTGGAACTGACCGCCACCGGAAAAATCGTCGGCAACTGGTACATGCGCGGGGGCATCGGCCTGCAAGACGCCAAGGTCGTAAAAGACAACAACGGCTTTGAAGGCAAACGCATCAATGATGTGGCCAAGCGCAACGCCAGCCTGTTCGTCACCTGGAAACCGGAGATGGGCTGGTACGCGGAAACCGGGCTGACCCTGGTCGGCGATCGTTATGCCGATAACGCCAACACGGTGGTGTTACCCGGTTATGGCCGCTGGGACGCGCTGGCCGGGTTCCGGCAGAAGGAATGGGATGTGCGGGCGGCGCTGAACAATATCAGCGACAAGACGTACTACGCGTCGGCGACCAGTGCTGCACAGATTCAAGTGGGCGAGCCGCGTAGTTTGGTGGTGACGGGGACTTATAGTTTCTAACACCTCTGAACAACGAAGATCCAATGTGGGAGCGGGCTTGCTCGCGAATGCGGTGTATCAGCCACTGCATCTGGTGACTGACACACCGCATTCGCGAGCAAGTCGAATCGTCGCACCGCCGCTCCCACACAAGCCAGCTCCCACTCTTTAGCGTTGGATTAGCTCACACAACACCCGCAACTCATCCTCACTGAGCAATCCCGCCGGGTAACGCTCACTCATCACCTGCCGCGGATCAGGCGTCCTGATCTGTCGCGAACCGTTGCTCTTCAGCCAGAGTGCCAACGCATGAATCGCGTCACCGCTCACCATCATGGGGTGGGATGTACGCTTGTAGATCATGTTGATATCGGCGTTCATTTCAGCGCTCTCTCCTGCTGCGTGAGCGGCTAACTTACTCAAGGTTTATGACAGAACATCACCGCTCTGTGCCTTGCCAACCGTTACAACGCTGATACAAGAGCTGTGCCAATGTCTCCGGTTTATAGGTGTGCGCACACAAAAAAGCCCAGGACCCTTGCGGGCCATGGGCTTGTGGTGAGCGCTAAAACTGAACGCCTCTCGATAGCCGTTTAATCCAGCGTACGGCTGTTACAACTGCACTCAGTTTTTGTGCGGTGCCGGCTGTTGTTGGGTCAGGCAATGAATATTGCCGCCCCCCAGTAACAGCTCACGGCCAGGCACCATCACCACTTCGTGCTGCGGGAACAGGCCCTGGAGGATTTCCTTGGCGCGGCTGTCCAGCGGGTCGTCAAAACTCGGCGCGATGATGCCGCCATTGACGATCAGGAAGTTGACGTAGGAACCGGCCAACCGCACGGTCGGGTTGCGCTCCTGGGTGCCGTCCACCGGATCGACGCCGGCGCACTCGTCCTCGGTGGCGTACAGCGGCCCCGGGATTGGCATTTTATGCACTGTGAACGAGCGGCCCTTGGCGTCGGTGCTGCTTTGCAGTACATCCATGGCAGCGTGGCAACGGGCATAGTTCGGATCTTGCGGATCATCGGTCCAGGCCAACAACACAACACCTGGGCGCACGTAGCAACAGAAGTTATCCACATGGCCGTCAGTTTCGTCGTTGAACAAACCGTCCGGCAGCCAGATGATCTTATCCACAGCCAGATTGGCGCTGAGCACCGCTTCGATCTCGCCGCGATTCAGGTGCGGGTTGCGATTGCGGTTGAGCAGGCATTCTTCGGTGGTGATCAGCGTGCCTTCACCATCGACGTGAATCGAGCCGCCTTCCAGCACAAAACCCTCAGTGCGATAACGTGGGCTGCGCTCGATCTCAAGGATCTTGCCGCCGACCTGGGCATCACGGTTCCACGGCGAATACAGGCCACCGTCAAAACCGCCCCAGGCGTTGAAGTCCCAGTTCACACCACGGACTTCACCGCCGTTATTGATCACGAACGTCGGCCCGGTATCCCGCACCCACGCATCGTCGCTGGACATCTCGACCAAGCGAATATTCGGCACATCCAGACGCGCACGGGCGTTTTCATACTGAGCCGCCGAAACCGCCACCGTCACCGGCTCAAAGCGTGCGATGGCCTTGGCCACCGCCACGTGAGCGGCCTGCGCCGGCTTGCCACCCAAGCGCCAGTTATCCGGGCGCTCGGGCCAGATCATCCAGGCCTGGGTCTGTGGCGCCCACTCGGCCGGCATGTAGAAACCGTCGGCGCGAGGCGTGCTGTGCAAGGTGGTCATGGCGATCAGGACTCCAGGGAACCGTCGAGGGTCTTCAGTGCGCCGTACAGGTTCGGGCGGCGGTCACGGAACGAACCCCAGGCGCTGCGGATGTGTTCCAGCTCATCGAGGTCGAAACTGTGAACCAGGATGCCTTCTTCGGTTTCATTGAGCTCTGCAACCTTCTCGCCGAACTGGTTGGCGATGAACGACGAGCCGTAGAAGTCGATGTCGTAACCGTCCTGCTCTTCATTGCCGATACGGTTGCTGGCGATCAGCGGCATCAGGTTGGCGCCGGCATGGCCTTGTTGCACGCGCTGCCAGTGGTCGCGGGACGAGATGGTCTTGTCGTGTGGCTCGCTGCCGATGGCGGTCGGGTAGAACAGGATTTCTGCACCTTGCAACGCCATGCTGCGGGCGCATTCCGGGAACCACTGGTCCCAGCAGATGCCCACACCGATTTTCGCGTAGCGGGTGTTCCACACCTTGAAGCCGGTGTCGCCCGGGTTGAAGTAGTACTTTTCGTGGTAGCCAGGGCCGTCCGGGATGTGGCTTTTGCGATAAACCCCGAGGTTGGAACCGTCGGCATCGATGATCGCGATGCTGTTGAAACGTGCACGACCGGCCAGCTCAAAGAAGCTGATCGGCAGGACTACCTGCAGCTCCTTGGCGATTTTCTGGAAGTGCTTGATGGCGACGTTGTCTTCAACCGGCGTGGCCAGTTGCAGGTAATCCGGGTTTGGCTTCTGGCAGAAGTACGGGCTCTCGAACAGTTCCTGGATCAGGATGATCTGCGCGCCTTTGGCGGCGGCCTCGCGGACCAGCTTTTCAGCGGTCTCGATATTGGCTTCGAGGTCCCAGGAACAGGCCATCTGGGTAGCGGCGACGGTAACGATACGGCTCATGAATCATCTCCTGGGCGGTGGTCAACAGTCAGGATAGCCGTGACCGATGACAGAAAAGGGAATGCTGGACGCAGTGTATCGCGTCAGGGACGTGGGCGACTTTATAACGGATAAAAATCGGCTTTAGAAGTATGCTCCTATCCTTCTGTCGATAAAACCGCAAAAATAATCGATAACAATCGAGTTTAAAACCGAAACACCATCCCCTGTGGGAGCGGGCTTGCTCGCGAAGGCGGTCTTTCAGTTGGCGCATCCGTTGGCTGATACACCGCCTTCGCGAGCAAGCCCCCACACTGATGGTGTTTCAATCCCAAGACCGGGGTTAGAGCCCTTCATCCAACACCTTCGACAGCATGTCGACAAAGAAATCCACACTCTGCCTGGAGGTGACCATCGGCGGCTTGATCTTGAGGATGTTCAGATAGTCCCCCGTAGGCTGCATGAAAATCCCCAGCTCCCGCAGGCGATCACACAGCAACGTGGTTTCTTCGGTCGCGGGCTCCAGGGTTTCGGGGTCACGGATCAACTCCAGCCCCAGGTAAAATCCGGAACCGTGCACCGCTCCCACCAGTGGATGACGTTCGATCAACGCCTCCAACCGCGCCTTGAAATGTCCGCCCACCACCCGGGCGTTTTCCCAGAGTTTTTCTTCTTCCATGACATCCAGCACCGCCATGCCAATTCGGCAACTGACCGGGCTGCCGCCTGAAGAGGAGAAAAAGTAGCCCTCGGCCTCCAGGGCCTCGGCGATCTCCCGCCGGGTGATCACTGCGCCCAACGGTTGGCCATTACCCATGCCCTTGGCCATGGTGATGATGTCCGGTACCACGCCCTGCTCTTCAAAGCCCCAGAAGAAATGCCCCATACGCCCGTAGCCAACCTGCACCTCGTCAGCGATACACACCCCGCCCTGCGCCCGAACCAGGCCATACACCTGCTGCAAATAGCCTGGTGGCAGGGAGATCCCGCCGGCATTGCCGTACACCGGCTCGCAGATGAAGCCCGCCAGTTGGCGGTTTTGCGCGGCGATTTTCGCCAAATTGTGTTCGACGCTGCGCACGTAGTCCGGTGCGCTGTCCGGGCCACGGAACTCACCGCGATAGGTATTGGGCGCCGTCACCGGATGCACCCAGTCCGGGCGGCTGCTCAAGGCCTGGGGGTTGTCGGCAATCGAGGTGGAGACTGCATCGGCGGCCACCGACCAGCCGTGATACGCCTCCAGCACGCTGAGCATGTCGCGTCCGCCGCTGTAGGCCCAGGCCAGGCGGATCGCCAGGTCATTGGCCTCAGTGCCGCTGTTGACCAGAAATACCCGGTCCATGGCGTCCGGCGCCAACGCCAGCAGCCGCTCGGAAAACTCGGCAATCGCCGCATAGTGGAAACGCGAATTGGTGTTAAGCAACGACCATTGTCGCGCTGCCACGGCCGCCATGCGTGGATGGCCATGGCCGAGTACCGCGACGTTGTTGAGCATGTCCAGGTAGGAACGGCCCTGCATGTCGATCAGGTGGTTGCGCCAGCCGCGCTCGATGCGCGGCGGGTCGACGTAATAGTGCTTCTGCGAACGGGCAAAACTGGCGTCGCGCCGGGCCAGCAAGGCTTCGGGGTCCAATTCGGGCTCCGCATCACAGGCCAGCCCCAACAACGCCGCCGGCGACGGACACAACGCCTGCCACGCCAGCGCCCGGGACGGTGTGCAGAACAACGGTGGCGTTACATCAGTGCGACACAGTTGCACCGTCAGTGCGCCGCCGGCCTCACCCAGTACCTGACCTTTGAGCACGGCAGCACCCGGCTGCAACACGCCTTTCACGCCCCACAACCGCACACTTAACTGAGCGCTGTGCAGGCTTAATGCACCGTCGGCCCCGGTATGCAGGGTGCCGGCGAAAGGCGCTTCAACCGTGGTGCCTTGAGGCACCCTCAGTTCCACATGCAGAGGGAACGTCTCGGGCTCTTCAAAACTGTCCGCACGGGTGCGCGACAAGCGATATTGCCCATACCGGCTGGCCGCCAGCCCATGGGCCGCCGCCGCGTCCTGCAACAACTGCTGATCAATACCGGCCTGTTCCCAGTTGCCCGCCTCGAAATGCGGGCTCAATACCCCTAGGTCGATCAATGCAAACTCGCGCCCCACCAAGCCCGGCAATAACGGCGCAAAGCCATCGCTCGCGACAGCCGGCAAACTGCCGCCGACGCAGGCCAGGATCGCGGCTTCCATCAATTCAAAGGGAACGGAGGTGGCGACGTGGAAAATTTCCCACTCATGCTCGGCGTTCTTCAGCAAGTACGGACTCGCAGGATCCAGGCGCTGCTGCTGTTCGCTGCTGAGCACCAGCACCACCGCCCGGGCGACAATCAACGGCCACAGCACCCGCAACTCTTCCGGTTGCAGCGGATTGACCGCGTGATAGGCTTGGATCGCCGGCAAGATCGCAAACGGGTCACCTTCGGCATGATGCAGCAGCGCGGCACAGGTCACGGACAAGTCGGCAATCCGCCAGGTGTGCACCAGGTCACCGAAGTCGATCACGCCCTGGATCTGCCAGTGACGCTGCTCGTCACGGTGCCAGACCACGTTGTCGTCCGTGATATCCATGTGTACCGCCTGTCGGGGCAGTTGTTCGGCCAACGGCCGTACCCGCCGCTCGGCCTGCGCCGCCACCTGCGCGATCAATGCCCGATGCGGCAGGTTTTCGAGGGTCGACAATAAGTAGTGGATCAACTCGTCAGCGTGACGAGGGTCCCATTGCAGGGTGCGCTCAAGGCCCGGATGGGTGAAGTTGGCCAGCGCTAGGTTCATTTGCCCGCAGAGCCGCCCAAAACCCGCGATCACCTCACGTCCCAAATGCGGCAAATGGGTCAGCGGCTGGCCGTCGATATAGTCCAGCAACCGCAAGTGCACGGTTTGCCCGTCGACCGTCACCGTCAGCAACTCTTCGCCGTTGAGGGCACTAATCACCTTGGGCACACGTGCCCCCGGCTGCCCTTGCAGGTGCTTGAGAGCAGCGTGCTGGGCCTGAAGCTCGACTGCGGCGTAGTCGCCCCGGCAGATTTTCAGAACAAAGCGGCCACGGTCACTGTCGACCTGATAGTTGAGATCTTGCTGGCTGCCCAAAGACTGCAACGCCCCGGTGAGGCCGTAATGTTGCTCAAGCAATTGCAACGCAGGCGTTGGCCCGATTTTCGGGCATGGCAGACTGGCGCGGTGAATCAACATGGCAAGCAACATGTGACGACCTCTTGGGGTTTTTATCAGGCGCTTATATCGCCACTGCATCGAAGGTTACGCAACCCCTCCCACCCTTCTTAATCACACGTTCGTGCACCGAAATCAGTATTCACGATGACGACCGCCAAAAGACACGTGCTCCTTGCTCATCACCCAATCTGACCACCGCCCCTTGCACCGCACTCCGCAAGCCCGCAAGCTATGCGCACTCGCTCAATGTCCGTCTAAGGAAAAGGCCTCTCGACATGCGTATTCTTGTTACTGGTGGTGCAGGTTTTATTGGCTCCGCGCTGATTCGTCATTTGATTCAAAACACCGAACATGAAGTTCTCAACCTCGACAAGCTGACCTATGCCGGCAACCTGGAGTCGCTGACCAGCATCGCGACCAGCAGCCGCTATGAGTTCGTCCAGGCCGATATCATCGACCAGGCGACGATCAGTGCAGTTCTGGCACGCTTCGAGCCCCAGGCGATCATGCATCTGGCAGCAGAATCCCATGTCGACCGTTCCATCGACGGCCCGTCGGACTTCATCCAGACCAACATCGTCGGCACCTATAGCTTGCTGGAGGCCACTCGTGCCTACTGGCAGAAGCTGGAAGAACCGGCGAAAAGCGCGTTCCGCTTCCACCATATCTCCACGGACGAGGTTTACGGCGACCTGCATGGCGTTGACGACCTGTTCACCGAAACCACGCCCTACGCGCCAAGCTCGCCGTACTCGGCCAGCAAGGCGGCGTCCGACCACCTGGTCCGCGCCTGGCAGCGCACTTATGGCCTGCCGGTACTGCTGACCAACTGCTCGAACAACTACGGACCATTCCACTTCCCCGAGAAGCTGATCCCGCTGGTGATCCTCAACGCCCTCGCGGGTAAACCGTTGCCGGTTTATGGCGATGGCTTGCAGGTACGTGACTGGCTGTTCGTCGAAGATCACGCCCGGGCATTGCTGAAAGTCGTGACTGAAGGCGTCGTGGGCGAGACCTACAACATCGGCGGCCACAATGAGCAGAAGAACATCGACGTGGTGCGTGGTATTTGCGCCTTGCTGGAAGAGCTGGCACCTCAGCGCCCGGCAGGCGTTGCGCAATTTTCTGACCTGATCACCTTCGTCAAGGATCGCCCGGGCCACGACCAGCGCTACGCGATCGACGCCAGCAAGATCGAACGCGAGCTGGGCTGGGTGCCTGAAGAAACCTTTGAAACCGGCCTGCGCAAAACCGTGCAGTGGTACCTCGATAACCTGGAATGGTGCCGCAGGGTCCAGGACGGCAGTTATCAAGGTGAACGACTGGGCAACACAGACGCTAAGGATTTGATTGCATGATGAAGGGAATTGTATTGGCCGGTGGTTCCGGTACTCGCTTGCACCCCATTACCCTGGGTGTTTCCAAGCAGTTGTTGCCGGTCTATGACAAACCGATGATCTACTACCCGATCTCGGTGCTGATGCTGGCGGGGATCAAGGACATCCTGCTGATCTCCACCCCGGTGGACTTGCCGCAGTATCGCAACCTGCTGGGTGATGGCAGCCAGTTCGGCGTGCGCTTCACCTATGCCGAACAACCGTCGCCGGACGGTCTGGCACAAGCGTTCCTGATTGGTGAAGAGTTCATCGGCGACGACCCGGTGTGCCTGATTTTGGGCGATAACATCTTCCACGGCCAGCATTTCGGCGAGCAACTGCGCAGTGCCGCCGAACGCCCATCAGGCGCCACGGTATTCGGCTATTGGGTCAAGGATCCGGAGCGTTTCGGTGTAATCGATTTCGACAGCGAAGGCCGCGCTCTGTCTATCGAAGAAAAACCCTCCAAGCCCAAGTCGAGCTACGCGGTAACTGGCCTGTACTTCTATGACAATGATGTCATCAAGATCGCCAAGGCGGTCCAGCCCTCGCCCCGCGGCGAGCTGGAAATTACCGACGTCAACAATGCCTACCTCAAGCGCGGCGACTTGCACGTCGAACGCTTTGGCCGTGGTTTTGCCTGGCTTGATACCGGCACTCATGACAGCTTGCTGGAAGCCTCGCAATACGTGCAGACCATCGAACACCGTCAGGGTCTGAAAGTAGCTTGCCTGGAAGAAATCGCCTACGAGAACGGCTGGATCGATCGTGACCATTTGCTGGAACGTGCCAAGTATTTTGGCAAAACCGGTTATGGCCAGTATCTGTTCACTGTCGCCGGGGAAGCTCAATGAATGTAACCGCGACTACGTTGCCCGATGTTTTGATCATCGAACCCAAGGTTTTTGGTGACGAACGCGGTTTCTTTTACGAGAGTTTCAATGCCCGCAGCTTCGCGCAAGCGACCGGGTTGCAATTGCAATTTGTACAAGACAACCATTCACGCTCACAAAAAGGCGTGCTGCGCGGTCTGCACTACCAGTTGGAGAATCCCCAGGGAAAACTGGTGCGCGTGACGGCTGGCGAAGTTCTGGACGTGGCGGTGGATATCCGCCGCACTTCCCCGACCTTTGGCCAATGGGCCAGCATCCGGCTGTCTGCCGAGAACAATCGGCAGCTGTGGATTCCACCTGGTTTCGCCCATGGGTTTGTCGTACTCAGCGACTATGCCGAGTTTCTCTACAAGACCACGGACTACTACACCCCGTCGGCCGAGCGTTGTATTCGCTGGGACGATCCGACCCTGGCTATCGATTGGCAACTGAGTGGCCAGCCCACCCTGTCTGCCAAGGACCAAAACGGTAAAAGCCTGCAAGAGGCCGATGTGTTCCCATGACTGCCCCTCTGAAAATCCTTATTAGCGGCCAACACGGCCAAGTCTCCCAGGAGCTGCAACAGCGTCTCCAGGGCTTGGGCGAATTGGTGGTATTGGGCCGCGACCAGCTTGACCTGGCACACCCCGAGCAAATCCGCCAACACGTAAGCAGACACCGTCCTGGGCTGATCATCAACGCGGCGGCCCATACTGCCGTGGACCAAGCCGAAAGCGAGCCAGACCTGGCATTCGCGATCAACGCCGCCGCCCCGGGCATCTTCGCCGAAGAGGCCAAGGCCCTCGGGATACCGCTGATTCACTACTCCACCGACTACGTGTTCGACGGCAGCAAGTCTGCGCCCTACACCGAAGACGACGCGCCTAACCCTCTCGGCGTCTACGGCAAGAGCAAACTGGCTGGCGAACAGGCCATCACGGCCGTGGGCGGTGAACACCTGATCCTGCGCACCAGCTGGGTTTACTCGACCCACGGCAAGAATTTCCTGCTGACCATGCAGCGCCTGCTGCAAGAAAAGCCGCAGATGCGCATCGTCGCCGACCAGATCGGTGCGCCGACCTGGGCTGGGACCATTGCCAACAGCACCCGCGCCCTGATTGAGCGCTGGCAGGCGGGACAAGCCGGGGATTGGGGTACCTATCACCTGACCGCGCAGGGAGAGACCTCGTGGTTTGGCTTTGCCAAGGCCATTGGCGAGCAATTACAGGCCGAAGGCAAGGCCTGCGCCGACCTGGAAGCCATTCCCTCCAGCGCGTACCCGACACCGGCCAAACGGCCCTTGAACTCGCGCCTGGACTGCAGCCGCCTGCAACAGCACTGGCAGGTCTCCCAGCCCCAGTGGCACGACGCATTGCGCGAGTGTCTTGCGCAGCAGCACTAGGCATAATGCGCCTGTACCCACAGGCGCATGACTCCGATGACTCCACCCCTTCCGCGAAGACCCCGCTGGCGCAGCCTGGCCTTGCTGGCGCTGTGCCTGGCGCCGCTGCTGTGGCCGTTGGAGCATCTGGCCGAGCGTTATTACCGCAGCGAACTGGCCGGGCAGAACCGCCAGACCCTCGACCTGTACGTCGCCAACCTGCTGGGCACCCTGCACCGCTACGAAGTGCTGCCACAAATCCTTGGGGATCTGCCCGCGCTGCGTACCGCCCTGGACGCACCCCAGGTCAGCACCAATCTGGTCAACGCTAACCTGTTGCTCAAGGACGTTGCCGCCCAGGCCGGCGTGGAAGTGATGTACCTGATGGACACCAGCGGCAAGACCCTGGCCGCGTCCAACTGGGACAAACAAGACAGTTTCGTGGGCCGCAATTTCTCCTTTCGCCCCTATTTCAGCGAAGCCATGGCCGGACGCCTTGGGCGTTTCTTTGGCCTGGGCACCACCTCGGCCAAGCGCGGTTACTTCTTCGCCGCCGCCGTGCGTGACGGCGATACGATCATGGGGGTGCTGGTGGTCAAGGTCGACCTGGATCACACCGAAAGCCTGTGGGGCAAAACCCCGGAACAACTGCTGGTGACCGACCATAACGGCGTGGTGATCCTGACCTCGCGGCCGCAATGGCGATTCCGTGCCACTCGGCCGCTGACCGAAGAGGAACGCCAAGCCATCATCGCCATCCAGCCCTACCCGACCCGCGACCCGCAGCCGTTGAACCTCAGCACCACGGCCTGGTTGCGCCAATCCACTGAAATTGCGGAAACCGGCTGGAATGTCGAAATTCTCGCGCCACGAACCTTGATCAACCGCCCGGTACGCACCGTGGTCGCCGTCGGCGGCGCAACCCTGCTGGTCGTGATGCTGTTGCTCGGCCTGATGATGCAGCGCCGTCGCCACTACCTGGAACGCATCGCCTTCGAAGCCAAGGCCCGGCGCGAACTGGAAATGCGCGTGGCCGAACGAACCAGCGATCTGGAAGGCCTCAACCGCCGCCTTAAACAGGAAGTGCTGGAGCGCGAAACGGCCCAGCAGGAATTGGTACGGGCACAGGACGACCTGGTGCAAGCGGGCAAGCTGTCCGCCCTGGGCACCATGTCGGCGAGCATCAGCCACGAACTCAATCAACCCCTGGCCGCGATCCGCAGCTACGCGGAAAACGCCGAAATTCTCCTCGACCACCAACGCACCGACGACGCCCGGGGCAACCTCAAGCTGATCAGCGAATTGACCGGGCGCATGGCATCGATCATCGCCCACTTGCGCGCCTTCGCCCGGCGCGACCGCCATGCGCCGGAAAGTGTCGCCCTGCAACCGGCCCTGGACGATGCCCTGGCCCTGCTGGCCAAACGTCGACGGGCCATGGAAGTCGAGTTGATCCGCGACTTGCCGGAGGCGACCTTGTGGGTGGCGGCCGGCGAGACGCGTCTGCGCCAGGTGCTGGGCAACCTGCTGGCCAACGCCCTCGACGCGCTGACCGAGAAAGGCCCACCGCGCAAACTCTGGCTGAGTGCCGAAACCACCGAACAAGGCGTCAACCTGTACATTCGCGACAACGGCCCGGGCTTTTGCATGGAGGCCTTGGGTCGTGCCAGCGAGCCGTTCTACACCACCAAGACCCGCACCCAGGGCCTGGGGCTGGGCCTGGCGATCTGCGACACCTTGATGCGCGCCTTTGGCGGTGAACTGCTGTTCTCCAACCACCGCGAAGGCGGCGCGTTGCTAACCTTGAAACTGCGCGCCGGAGCACCGGGCGTCAGTCTGCAACCGTCCGAGGACCGCAGTGTATGAGTATCGATAACCAGATTCAGGTGGTGTTGATCGACGACGATCCACACCTGCGTCAGGCCCTGTGCCAGACCCTGGACTTGGCGGGGCTGAAAGTCCTCCCCCTCGGCGAAGCCCAGGGCCTGGCCCCGCGCCTGTTCCGGGATTGGCCGGGGGTGGTGGTCAGCGATATCCGTATGCCCGGCATGGACGGCCTGGAACTGCTGGCCGAACTCCATGGCCAGGACCCGGAATTGCCCGTACTGCTGATCACCGGCCACGGCGATGTACCGCTGGCGGTGCAGGCGATGCGTGCCGGTGCCTACGATTTCCTGGAAAAACCTTTCGCCAGTGACGCCCTGCTCGACAGCGTGCGTCGTGCCCTGGCCTTGCGCCGCCTGGTGCTGGACAACCGCAGCCTGCGCCTGGCCCTGAGTGATCGTCAGCAACTGAGCACGCGCCTGGTGGGGCAATCCGCACCGATGCTGCGCCTGCGTGAACAGATTGGTGCCTTGGCCGCGACCAAGGCTGACGTGCTGATCCTCGGTGAAACCGGCGCCGGCAAGGAAGTGGTGGCCCGTGCCCTGCACGACTTGTCGAACCGCCGCACAGGTCCGTTCGTGGCGATCAACGCCGGTGCCCTGGCGGAGTCGGTGGTGGAAAGCGAGTTATTCGGCCACGAGCCGGGAGCCTTTACCGGCGCCCAGAAACGACGGATCGGCAAGTTTGAGTTTGCCAACGGCGGCACCCTGTTCCTCGATGAAATCGAAAGCATGAGCCTGGATGTACAGGTCAAATTGCTGCGTCTGCTGCAAGAGCGGGTGGTGGAGCGGCTGGGGGGCAATCAGTTGATCCCGCTGGATATCCGCATCATCGCCGCCACCAAGGAAGACCTGCGCCAGTCCGCCGACCAAGGGCGCTTCCGGGCCGACTTGTACTACCGCCTCAACGTCGCACCGCTGCGCATTCCGCCCCTGCGTGAACGAGGCGAAGATGCGCTGATGCTGTTCCAGCATTTCGCCGACGAGGCGAGTACTCGCCATGGCTTGCCGCTCCATGAGTTGCAACCGGGCCAACGCGCCTTGCTGTTACGGCACAGCTGGCCGGGCAATGTGCGTGAACTGCAAAACGCCGCCGAGCGCTTCGCCCTGGGCCTGGAGTTGGCGTTGGACAACATGTCGGATGACCCCTCGGCCGGCGCCCCGGTGTCCACTGGAGGCTTGAGCGAACAGGTCGAGCATTTTGAAAAAAGCCTGATCGCTGCCGAACTGGCCCGCCCCCATGGTTCCATGCGCAGCCTCGCTGAAGCCTTGGGCCTGCCACGCAAAACCTTGCACGACAAACTGCGCAAGCACGGGCTGAACTTCGCCGACAGCGGCAACAACAACTCGGACGACGAATGATGCCCACCCCTTTCACGCTGCCAAGAGGCCGCCATGAGCCGCGATAGCCGTTACCTGGAATCGATTCTTCACCACGACATTCCCCTCACCCGGGACATGGGTCTCAAGGTACTCGACTGGCAGGACAGGCAGTTGCGCCTGCACTTGCCGCTGCAAGCCAATATCAACCACAAAAGCACAATGTTCGGCGGCAGTCTCTACTGCGGCGCGGTGCTGGGGGGTTGGGGCTGGCTTCACTTGCAACTGCGTGAAGAAGGGATAGAAGACGGGCACATCGTGATCCAGGAAGGGCAGATCAGTTATCCATTGCCGGTCACCGAGGATGCGACGGTGATTTGCCAGGCACCGGAAGATAAGGTCTGGAAACGGTTTTTGGCGACGTATCGGCGGTATGGACGGGCGCGGTTGACCCTGGAGACGTGGATCGTCAATGACGGCAGTGAAGAACGGGCCGTGGCGTTTACCGGGCAGTACGTGCTGCACCGATAAAAATATGAGCCTCGCTCGTTGTAGCCGCTGCCGAGGCACGAGGCTGCGATGGGCTTGGTGCGGCATTCCGACGTAGCGGCCCCAAGGGCGGTCCTACGGACACGCATCGCAGCCTCGTGCCTCGGCAGCGGCTACAAGCTACAACCTGGCCAGGTTCAGCAGCCGTTCACGCCACGCAGCCTTGGCCGGCAACGCCAGGAAAAACGGGTTCAACAACGACTCCCGCGCCGGATAGCTGAACGGTTTGCCATTCAACTCCAACACTTCGCCGCCTGCGCCTTCCAGCACACCCTGGGCCGCAGCGGTGTCCCACTGCGACGTCGGCGCCAGGCGCGGATAGCAATCGGCGCTACCCTCGGCCAACAGGCAAAACTTCAGCGAGCTGCCGATATTGGCCAGTTTCAACTCGCCCAACCCTTCGCTCAACCCGGCCAACAGGCGCTCCTGCTCGGGGCTGGAATGACGGCGACTGGCGACCACGGTAAAGGCTTCTCCCGCCGCTGGCGTCTCGCGAACCTGGATCTGTTTAGGCGCTTCATTCACATCCGAGCGCCATGCCCCAAGACCCGCGCCACCGAAGTAGCAACGACCGCTGGTGGGCATCGACACCACGCCAAACACCACGCGACCCTGTTCGATCAACGCGACGTTGACAGTGAACTCCTCGCTGCCGGAGATGAATTCCTTGGTGCCATCCAGCGGATCTACCAACCACCAGCGCTGCCAACCGGCGCGCACGCTCTGGTCGATATCAGCGTCCTCTTCCGAAAGCACAGGAATGCTCGGGTCCAATGCGGTCAGCCCCGCAAGGATCAGATGGTGGGCCGCAAGATCGGCGGCAGTGACAGGTGACTCATCCGACTTGGTCGTCACGGCCACATCGGCGCGCCAATACGGCAAGATAACTTCTCCGGCCTGGCGTGCCAGTTCAATGACAGGGGCAATCAACGGGTGGCCCAGGAACAGTTCGCTCATGGCTGGAACGCTCCCCGCTGGGTCAACAAGTCCCGCACCAGATAAAGCGCCGCCAAGGCACGGCCCTCACTGAACTGCTCGTTCTGCGCCAACTGCGACAGCTCTCGCAGGTTGACCCGATCCACTCGCATCGGCTCGGGTTCGTCGCCTTCCAGACGCTCCTCATAGAGATCCGTGGCCAGCACCACCTGGATTTTCTGACTCATGTAGCCAGGGGACAGCGACAACTCGGTCAAGTGTTCCAGCTGGCGCGCACCGTAACCCGCCTCTTCCTTGAGCTCACGGTCCGCCGCTGCCAGCACATCTTCACCGGGCTCGATCAAGCCCTTGGGCAGGGACAGCTCATATTCGTCCGTGCCGCCACAATACTCTTCAATCAACAGCGCATGATCGGCGTCGATCATCGCCACGATCATCACCGCGCCATATCCCGTACCTCGGCCGACCAGGCGCTCGTAGGTCCGCTCCACGCCATTGGAGAAGCGCAATTGCACTGCCTCCACGCGGAACAAACGGCTACTGGCGACTATTTCTCGGGCGAGGACGGTGGGTTTCTGGCGCATAAGCGGCTCCTTGGCATGATCGGGTTACTATACCGTGGCTTTTCCGATTGTCTGTGTCGGATATTTTTACTTACTTAGAAAGACTGACCTGGGAGTCATCCATGCCTTCAATACCCTGGCATGCCATCGACACTGTCCTGCTGGACATGGATGGCACCTTGCTCGACCTGCATTTCGACAACCATTTCTGGATGGAGCACCTGCCCCAACGCTATGCCGAATTGCATGGCGTGAGCCGGGCCATGGCCGAGATGGAATTGCAGCCGTTGTTCGAGCGTAATGCCGGTCAGTTGCAATGGTATTGTCTGGACTTCTGGAGTACCGAACTGAAGATTCCGGTACGCGAGCTCAAGCTGGAGACCGCTCACCTGATCGCCCTACGTCCGGATGCCGATACTTTTCTCGCGGCGATCAAACACGCTGGCAAGCGAGTGATCTTGATCACCAATGCCCACCGCGACTCGTTGTCGCTGAAGCTGGAACGTATCGAATTGGCGCCCTATTTCGAACGGCTGATCAGTTCTCACGACTATGGCTTTGCCAAGGAGAACCCACAGTTCTGGGATGCGTTGCAAGCGGATATCGATTTCGACCCGGCGCGCAGCCTGTTTATCGACGACACCTTGCCCATCCTGCGCAGCGCTCGGGATTTTGGTGTGGGGCATTTGCTGGCGGTAAAAGAGCCGGACAGCCGGAAGGGGCCGAAGGATACGGCGGAGTTTGCAGCGGTGGAGGATTACAGGGAGTTGATCGTAGGACTGTAAATAACAGGGGGAGCGGATGAGTCCGCTCCTCCGTTATTTCGTGTATTACTCAGGAATACGCAGCACCTGGCCCGGATAGATCTTGTCTGGGTGAGACAACAGTGGTTTGTTGGCTTCGAAAATCTTGTTGTACTTGTTGGCGTCGCCGTATTCAGCCTTGGCGATGGCGCTGAGGGTGTCGCCCTTTTTCACCGTGACAAAGCGGGCGGCAGTAGCCGCAGGACCGGTAACGGTAATCTGGTCATCAACGCTGGCTACGCCGGCGATATTACCTGCGGCCAGAAGGATCTTTTCCTTCTCTTCCTGACTGGCAACTTCACCGGTGATAGTGACCTTATCGCCATCAACGGTAGCGGTCACATTCGGGTTACCTAACCCAACATCCTGAATATGCTTCTTCAGCTCATCACTTGCGTTCGCATTACCCGGCGTCAACAGATCAATCAGCTTTTCGCCTGCTTCTTTAACAAAGCTAAAAATACTCATGGTGCGCTCTCCTTGGGATTTGATTTCCAGATGCCCAAGACTAGACCAGTCCTACAGATCTTGGTTCCAGTTTGATAAAGAACCCCGAAAAAAACCATTCGGCGAAGGCGTGATCGACGCCATCTATCAATAGATCAGCACAGCCAATTAGACGCGACCCTTTGTCGCGCCTAGTCTAGGAGCTGAATACTCCGTCGGTGGTAATACCCCATGAACGCCAAGCGTCCATCCTGCGCGGCGCCCGCCCTTGAAACGCACGCGCCCGCCGCCAGCCACAGCTACCAGTATTGCAATCTTGAACACACCGAATCCGCCAGTACCGCATTGGCCGAAGAAGTGGCGTTGGCGATTGCCTATAACGACATCAGCCAGGCGGTGATGTTGGTGACGCCGACCGACCTTGAAGATTTCATCGTCGGTTTCAGCATCGGCAGCGGCATTATCACCGACGTTAGCGATATTTATGATCTGAAACTCAGTGGAACGGGCTCGACCCAGTACGCGCAGGTAGAAATTTCCAGCCGCGCCTTCTGGAACCTCAAGCAGCAACGTCGGCAACTGGCCGGCACCAGTGGCTGCGGTTTGTGTGGCGTGGAGGCGGTCGAACAGGCACTGCCCGACCTCAACGTCTTGCCAGGCGCGCCCTTGCCCCCAGCCGAATGGCTTGATGGTCTGCGGCAACGCATCAGCGCCTTCCAGCCATTGGGCCAATACAGTGGCGCGGTTCATGCGGCGGTGTTCATGAACGCCCAGGGCGAATTGCTGCTGGGCCGTGAAGACATCGGCCGGCACAACGCCCTCGACAAACTGATCGGCGCGCTGATCCGCCAACAGATTCCGACCGACGGTGGCCTGGCGATTGTCACCAGCCGTTGCAGCCTCGAACTGATCCAGAAAGTCCTGCGCGCCGGTATCCAGACCCTGGTCAGTCTGTCGTCGCCCACCGGCCTGGCCCTGCAATGGGCTCGTCGGCACAACCTCAATCTTATCCACCTGCCGCAGAAAAGTGCGCCGCGGGTCTACAGCCCTGCGATGGAGAACCAAGCGTGAGCACTCATCACCAAGCCGACGATAAACCCACCCCGCGCTACAAACCTTACAAAGGGCCGGCCGGTGGCTGGGGCGCGCTGATCAGCGTGGCACAGGCCTGGTTGACCAGTGACAACGCGCTGAAAAACATCCGCATGATGCTCAAGACCAACCAGAACGGCGGTTTCGACTGCCCGGGTTGTGCCTGGGGTGACTCGCCGGAAAGCGGCATGGTCAAGTTCTGCGAAAACGGCGCCAAGGCGGTCAACTGGGAAGCCACCAAGCGCCGGGTGGACGCTGCATTCTTCGCCAAGCACAGCGTCAGCTCCCTGCTGGAGCAGAGCGATTACTGGCTGGAGTATCAGGGCCGCCTGACCGAGCCCATGAGCTACGACGCCGAAACCGACCGTTACAAACCCATCAGTTGGGAGTCGGCCTTCGACCTGATCGGCAAGCACCTCAACACGCTACCGAACCCGGATATGGCCGAGTTCTACACCTCGGGCCGGGCCAGCAACGAAGCGGCGTATTTGTATCAGCTGTTCGTGCGCGCCTACGGCACCAACAACTTTCCGGATTGTTCAAACATGTGCCACGAGGCCAGCGGCGTGGCCCTGGCGCAAAGCGTGGGCGTCGGCAAAGGCACTGTGACCTTCGACGACTTCGAACACGCCGATGCCATTTTCGTCCTTGGCCAGAACCCTGGCACCAACCACCCACGAATGCTTGAACCCCTGCGCGAAGCGGTAAAGCGCGGCGCCCAGGTGGTGTGCATCAACCCACTGAAAGAGCGCGGCCTGGAACGCTTCCAGCACCCGCAACATCCGCTGGAAATGCTGACCAACGGTGACAAACCGACCAACACCGCGTATTTCCGCCCGGCGCTGGGTGGCGACATGGCCATCCTGCGGGGCATGGCCAAGTTCCTGCTGCTGTGGGAACGCCAGGCCCAGGCGGAAGGCAAAGAGGCCGTGTTCGACCACAATTTCCTCAACGAGCACACCGCCAACGTCCTCGACTACCTGGGCCGTATCGATGACACCACTTGGGATGAGATCGTCGAGCAATCCGGCCTGACCCTGGTAGAGATCGAGCAAGCGTCGCGTATGTACGCCAAAGGCAAGAACGTGATCATGTGCTGGGCGATGGGCATCACCCAGCACCGACACTCGGTGCCGACCATCCAGGAAATCGCCAACCTGATGATGCTTCGCGGCAACATCGGCCGGCCGGGTGCCGGCCTGTGCCCGGTGCGCGGCCACAGTAATGTGCAGGGCGACCGCACCATGGGCATCAATGAACGGCCACCGGTGGCGTTCCTTGATTCCCTGGAGCGTCGCTTCCAGTTCAAGGTGCCTCGCGAAAACGGCCACAACGTGGTGGAAGCGATTCACGCCATGCTGGAAGGCCGCTCCAAAGTGTTTATTGGCCTGGGCGGCAACTTCGCTCAAGCCACGCCGGACAGCCCACGCACCTTCGAAGCCCTGAGCAATTGCGACCTGACCGTGCAAATCAGCACCAAACTCAACCGCAGCCACCTGGCTCACGGTAAAGAAGCACTGATCCTGCCATGCCTGGGCCGTACCGACATCGACCTGCAAACCGAAGGCGCGCAAGCAGTGACGGTGGAAGACTCCTTCAGCATGGTCCACGCCTCCAATGGCCAACTGCAGCCGCTGTCGAAACAGATGAAGTCCGAGCCTGCGATCCTCGCCGGTATCGCCGCCGCCACACTGGGCAGCAAGCCGGTGGACTGGAACTGGCTGGTAGCCGATTACGACCGCATCCGCGACCTGATCGCCGACACTATTGCAGGCTTCAAGGACTTCAATGCGCGGGTGAAAAATCCGGGCGGCTTCTACCTCGGCAACGCTGCCGGTACCCGTCGCTGGAATACCCCATCAGGTCGCGCCAACTTCCGCGCCAACGCCCTGCCCAAGGACCTGGTGCATGAGCGCACCCGTGCTACCGGGCAGTTGCCGGACCTGATCATGCAGTCGATGCGCTCCCACGATCAGTACAACACCACCATCTATGGCCTGGACGATCGTTATCGCGGGGTCAAGGGCCAGCGGGATGTGCTGTTCGTGAACGAAGCCGACATCATTCGCCTGGGCTTCAAGCCAGGGCAGAAGGCGGATATCGTGTCGATCTGGGATGACGGACGGGAACGGCGGGTCAAGGGTTTCACCTTGCTGGCGTTTGATATTCCGGCAGGGCAAGCGGCGGCGTACTACCCGGAGGTGAACCCGCTGGTGCCGCTGGAAAGCACCGGAGATGGCAGCCATACGCCAACGTCGAAATTCGTGGCGATTCGTCTGGAAGCGGCCAGTGACAGCGGATTGATCATGGCCAGATCCGCATAAGACAATGCAACGCTGGATCCCGTAGCTGTTGTCGAGCCCCGGCGAGGCTGGATTTCAGGCGAAAAAAAGGCCGCTTTTGCATAAAAGCGGCCGTTCCCAAGTAGCTAAAGACTCGCAAAAACGACTTAAGTTCCCGATACAAAACAGCAACTTAGAAAATTGTATACAACCCGTGTCATTGGTCGGATTTCCATTGTCACAATCTCGATACAGCCTCAGGATCGCGCCGTCATCCTCTTGAGGTTCCCCTATGAAGTTCTCCTCGATTCTCTTGTTGTCCCTTGGCCTGGTCAGTGGCGCAGCCATGGCCGGTGGCACCACCGAAGCCGGTGTGGGCGGCGCATTGGGCGGGGTTCTAGGTTCGGTGGTCGGCCAGCAGTTGGGCGGTAACACCGGCTCGGCAATCGGTGCGGCCCTCGGCGGTGCAGGCGGCAGCGCGGTAGGTGCGGACAAACGCAGCCGCGGCGAAGCAGCGATTGGCGGCGCTTTGGGCGCGGCAGGCGGCAACGTGGTAGGTCGCAGTGTGGGCGGCAGCACCGGCAGCCTGATCGGCGCAGCAGCCGGCGGTGGCGCGGGCGGCGCGCTGGGCAACTACATGGGCAACAAGAGTGATGATGACGACCGCCGCTATCGTGGGCGCGATGACCGTCGCTATTATCGCGATGATCATCCTGGTCGCGGCCATGCGTATGGCCATCGCAAGAACAAGCATCACTACCGTCATCACCGTTAATTGACGGCTCTGTAGCCGCTGCCATCTTCTGCAGCGGCTACAGTTTCAGATCACCAGGCGCTGCAACGCGTCGCGCAATACCCCCTGGATCGCCACCGGCTGATTCGACTTGCGATCCACAAACACATGCACAAACCTCCCCGCAGCACAGGCGTCCTCTTCGCCAGCCTTGAACACTGCCAATTCATACTGCACTGAACTGTTTCCCAACTTGCCCACGCGCAGACCGATTTCGATGCGTTCGGGAAAGGCAATGGAAGCGAAGTAGTCGCAAGCCGAGCTCACCACAAACCCCACCACTTCACCGTCATGGATATCCAGCCCACCCTCTTCGATCAGGTAGGTATTTACGGCCGTGTCGAAGAAGCTGTAGTAGGTAACGTTATTCACATGGCCATACACATCATTGTCGTGCCAGCGGGTAATGATCGGCTGGAAGTGACGGTAATCGGCACGCTGGGGCATCGAGTCAGACATGGGCAAGTCTCGTTAAAGTGGATTTACAGACTGTTCAAATGAGCTTCGGCCCATTCACGCACCTCGGCGTAGGGATATTCCTCCAGCACGGCAAAGCCTGGAATCCCTCGCGCCTTCAGCTTGGTAAACAAGGGCACGCCGATACCGCATAAAAACCGCGTGAGCCGTTCAGCGCTGGGCAGCCTGCCGCTGTGCTCATGATGCCTGTGGATAAAATCACCGCACAGTGCCTGGAAGTTTTTATCCACAAGCGCCGGCAAGCCTGGCGGCACCGGCAAATGCGCGACATTACCGTGACAGACCGAACAATGCCCGCATTGTTGGGGCGCGTTTTCGTCGCCGAAGTAATGCGCCAGGCGGTAGCCCAGGCAGCGATCAGTCGCGAACAGGTCCAACATCGCGTGGATCCGCGCAACCTCCGTCACCTCATGCTGCTTGAAGCCTGCATGCAACTCGACGCTCAGAGCCTGGGGATCAAAATCGGTACTCAGCAAACTGTAGACCTCAGTCATCTGCTTGCTTTCCAGCTCGATCAAGCCCTGCTCCTGGAAGTAATCCAAGGCCTTCACCACCCGACTGCGCTCGGCTTGATGCTGTTGATAGAGCGTATCGAAGTCCACCGTCGCCCAGGTTTTCGCCCTTTTGCACACCTGGATAATCGCCGAGACAAACTGCTGTCGCTCACCGGTAAAACGCGCCAGCAATACCTCAGGCTCCACCAGGTATTTGAAACGGTATTCGGCGTAAAAGGCGTAACGCGGTGCAATCACCCCCTTGAGCTCCAGTTGCACCAGCAAGGTTTTGAGCGGTAATTCACGGATGTTGCTGTGGTCCGACAACGACCTGAGCAAAAACTCCCACTGCCCCTCACCACGGGCCGTCAATATTTCTTCCAGGACACGGCGAATACCTTCCTGCTCCGGCGTGTCGCCGTACACAAAGTTTTCCAGCACATTGAGGCTGTCGCGGTTGGCCAGTACCAGGCAATCGGACGGCTGTCCGTCACGCCCGGCACGACCGATTTCCTGGCTGTAGTTCTCGATGGATTTGGGCAGGTCAAAATGCACGACGTTGCGGATATCGCTCTTGTCGATGCCCATACCGAACGCAATGGTGGCAACGATGCAGTTGGACTGGCCACCCATAAACCGTTTTTGGATGCCCTCGCGCTTATCATGGGGCAGACCGGCGTGATACGCCTCGGCCTGGATGCCGTTACGATTCAAATGCTCGGCAACCTGCTCGGCGGTTTTCTGCAAGGTGACGTAGACGATACTCGGCTGATTGGCCCGCTCGTTCATCCAGGTCACCAGTCGCCGACGCTTGTCCTGGCCGCTGACCGGCTCCACCAGCATGTTGAGATTGGGCCGGTAGAAGCCCGTCGTGATCACATCTTCAAGCGCAATGGCGAACTTGGCCTGCATGTCGGCGATCACCTTCGGCGTGGCCGTGGCCGTCAATAACAGCGCCTGAGGGATACGAAACTGGCGCTGGTAGTCAGGCAGCTTCAGGTAATCCGGGCGAAAGTTATGGCCCCATTCGGAAATACAGTGAGCCTCATCCACCACCAACAGTGAGATGGGTACTGTTTGCAGAAAATTGCGGAAGCGTTCGTTCTTCAGGCGCTCCACGGAAATCATCAGGATCTTCAACTCCCCGGAGCGCGCCCGAGCCATCACCTCATTTGCATCATCGCGGCTCTGGGCCGAATCGATACTGCCCGCCGAGATACCATGGCGCTGCAGGAAGCCAAGCTGGTCCTGCATCAAGGCCAACAACGGCGACACCACCAACGTCAGGTGCGGCAACAACACAGCAGACAGCTGATAACAAAGGGACTTGCCAGAGCCTGTGGGGAAAATCGCCGCTGCCGAACGGCCCGCGAGCACGGCGCTGACGGCTGCCTCCTGGCCCAGACGAAACTGTGGATAACCAAAGACCTCTTGGAGGGTGTTGTGCATAAGCTGTCACTCCATTGACCGCTGAACGAGGCAAAACATGGCTCGAAAACATAGCCCAGCACGTTCGGCGAATCGAGAAAGGTCGCAAGGAGAAAAGAGACAGGATGATACACAGACTGAGGGATGCGGCCGCCAGCAACGTTTCAACCGACACAGGCACCCTACGCAAACGCATTAAGCTACAATTAGACCTCGCACCGAGAGGACGCTGTGATGAGCGAACTGACGTTTGAGCAAAAACAGGATCATTACGACAAGATCCGCCGTTCCAACTACTTGGCCAGCTTGCGCCTGGAAGGGTTCGACACCCACCCCACGGACGTCGACAAACCCCTGCCGACCCGTGAAGCCGTCCTCGCCAAGTACCGCAATACGCCACGCTGATGCTCGACAAATACGGGGTGGGCCAGGATCCCTACTGCTACCCCGTAGTAGCGTCCTGCGTAACCGCCTTGATCTGCACGATGAAGAAAGCCTCCACGAGGCCGAGCGGGAATTGTCTGAAATTGCTGTAGGCAGTCTTCCTCTCTACCCGCCACCCTACGATATTGAACGCCTGCAACACATCCACCGCACCCTGTTCGGGGACATCTACGAATGGGCCGGGGAATTGCGCACAGTCAACATTCAGAAGGGCGACACCCTGTTCTGTACGCCAGAGCGTATCCCACCGGAAGCCGCGAAGATCATCCAGCACATGGCGCAGGCCAACTGGTTTGTCGGGGCTACACAGGCAGAGTTGGTGACACAAATCGCCGAGGCCTATGGCGATCTCAACGTGATCCACCCTTTTCGCGAAGGCAATGGCCGGGCGCAGCGGATTCTATTCGAGCAAATAATCGTCAACGCCGGATTTTCGGTGAACTGGTGGCAGGTGAAAACTGCGGCGTGGGTACCGGCGAATATTGACGCCGTGGCGTGTGATTACCGGGGACTGGAAGTGATTTTTGAACGGTGTATCAGCATGCCGGCCAACACTTGAGTCCCGTCAATCTCGTTACCTTGATCACCCGAAATACAGCAGAGACAAACACACCCGTTCGTTACGATCCTCTGCCCATCGACACCGAGCGGTTGCCGAAGTCTTCCAATCCGCCGCCCAGCAATGCATGCGTACCGCTGTCGACCTCCTGAAAACCTTCTTGCCTTACCTTCAAACAGGCCCACATCAAAGACATTTCCCACATCACTAACGCCCTGTATTGGCTGGCTTTCCTGAGATACCTGAGCGTCAGACAGCATATCTATCACTGACACACCGTCGTCGCGAGCAAGTCGGATCGACACACCGCCGGCCCCCCACATTTGACCAGTTTCGTTTGAAAGATCGCGATCTCATCGATAAAGTCGGCCATCATCACCCACTCCCGCGTGCCTACCATGAACCTGGCCCCCAACTTTCCCGAAGACGCCGCCATGCAGCAACTCCTGCAACTGCTGCACGAAGAAATTGGCCTGCCTGAACATAAGACGCTGCACCTCGCAACCGCCATCAACCTGGACCTGGGCTGCGACGGCGCCGCGGCCAAACAATTCATGGATGCGCTGGAACAGGACTTCGCTGTCGACTTGAACGACTACGATGCCTATCGTTACTTCCAACCTCCCGTCTTCGACGTCTTCCTGAAACACCGAGCCAAAGGCCGCGGTGACAAGATCCCGCTGACCATCGGCATGCTTTACCTGGCTATCAAGACTCAACGCTGGGATACGCAAACGCTGGAAAAACCGAGCGCACAAAACACTCAACCACAATGAAGATCAAAAACTGTGGGAGCCGGGCTTGTCGAATCGTCGCACCGCCGCGATGAGCATCGGTATCTACATATTTCTTGAATCCCCTGAAAGCTCTGTAGCCGCTGTCGAGGCACGAGGCTGCGATAAGGGCCGCAGGACCTTCGGCAGTTTCAAGAGACTGGCGACTGCTGCGTAGCCGCAGGCTGCAGAGGATGGTGTTTATCTGAACCGCCGAGGCAGAAAGCCAAGTCTTCGAAATTGTGTAGATACCTATGCGGCGATGAGGCCAGAACGGCCAACACGCCTATAAACTGATACACCGCAGCCCTGAAAAACAATAAGGACCTTGCATGGACGTACTAATGGGCCTGCTGGCCGCCCTGCTCTGGGGTGGCACGGACTTCCTCGTAGGCCTCAATGCCCGAGCCGTCGGCGTTAAACGCGCGGTGTATTTCGGCCAGGCCTTGGGTTTCCTGATCATGACCCTGCTGCTGGTCATCGTCCCGGCTTTCCTACTCAAATCCCTGGCTGCCCCCTTGAGCGTCTGGCTCCTGGGCACAGTAGCAGCCCTGCTAACCGTCTCCGGCGCACTCGCCCTGTCCAAGGCCTTCGCCCTGGGCAAAGCTGCCATCGTCGCGCCTCTGGTGACCTCATACGGTGTCGTCACCACCCTGCTGTCATGGGCCAGCGGCGAGCGCATCAGTCTGATCCAACTCGGCTGTATCGGGTTGTGTGTAGTCGGTGTGATCCTCTCCAGTATCCACAAGGACAACGGCGTACCGCATAACAGTTCCAATCGCTCCATCGCCTACGCCATGCTTGCCGCGCTGCTCTACGGCACCAGTTTCTGGCTGCAAGGCCGCTACACCTTGCCGACGCTGGGCCCGATCACCATGCTCTGGCTCAGTTACCTGGTGGGCCTGTGCGTGTTGGTGATGATGGTACTCAACGTCAAAGACGGCCTGAAAATACCGCCGCTGAAAAACTGCGCAACGCTGACCGGCGCGAGTCTGATGAACCTCGGTGGTTTTTCGGCATTTTCCTGGGGCGCGATGGCGGGGTCGGTTTCGGTGGTGACGGTAATCAGTACGCTGTCCGGCGGTATCGCGGCGATTCTGGGGTTTGTGTTTTTCAAGGAGCGGTTGTCGGCGGTGCAGGTGATCGGCGTTGCGCTGGTGCTGATCGGTGCGGTGGTTTTGCACTGGGTCGACTAATCCGGCGCCCACAAAAAAAGCCGCCCACAAGGGGCGGCTCTTTCTCAACAACTGCCGAATATTACAACTTCGGACCCGCCGCCTTGATCGCATCGCTCACTTCAAACTTCTTGAAGTTCTCAATGAACAGACCTGCCAGCGCCTTGGCAGACTCGTCGTAGGCAGCCTTGTCAGCCCAGGTATTACGTGGGTTCAACAGGCCGGTCTCAACGCCCGGTACGGCCAATGGCACGTCCAGGTTAATGGTATCCAGGTGCTCGGTTTCAGCCCCGATCAACGCGCCGCTCTGGATCGCTGCAATCACGCCACGGGTAGTGGGGATGTTGAAGCGTTTGCCCACGCCGTAGCCGCCGCCGGTCCAGCCGGTGTTGACCAGGTAGACCTTGGAACCGAAACCGCGGATACGCTTGATCAACAGCTCTGCGTATTCGCCAGCCGGGCGCGGGAAGAACGGTGCGCCGAAGCAGGTGGAGAAGGTCGACTTGATGCCGCTGCCCGAACCCATTTCAGTCGAGCCCACCAGAGCGGTGTAGCCGGACAGGAAGTGGTAGGCCGCTTGTTCTTCGCTGAGGATCGACACTGGCGGCAGAACGCCAGTCAGGTCGCAGGTCAGGAAGATCACAGCGTTTGGCTCGCCACCGAGATTTTTCTCGGAACGCTTGGCAACGTGCTCCAGCGGGTAAGCGGCACGGCTGTTCTGGGTCAGGCTGACATCGGCGTAGTCGGCGTGCTTGGCATCGTCGATTACAACGTTTTCCAGCACAGCGCCATGCTTGATGGCTTTCCAGATAACCGGCTCGTTCTTCTCGGACAGGTCGATGCACTTGGCATAGCAACCGCCTTCGATATTGAACACCACGCCCTCGCCCCAACCGTGTTCGTCGTCACCAATCAGGTAACGGCTTTCGTCGGCGGACAGGGTGGTTTTACCGGTGCCGGACAGGCCGAAGAACAGGGTCACGTCGCCCGCTTCGCCGATGTTGGCGGCGCAATGCATCGGCAGTACGTCGGAAGCTGGCAGCAGGAAGTTCTGCACCGAGAACATGGCTTTCTTCATCTCACCGGCGTAACGCATGCCGGCGATCAGCACTTTTTTCTGGGCGAAGTTGAGGATCACGCAACCATCGGAGTTGGTGCCGTCACGCTCTGGCACGCACTCGAAGTTGGCAACGTTGAGCACCTGCCATTCTTCACGACCGGCCGGGTTGTACTGGGCCGGGTTGATGAACAGGCAACGACCGAACAGGTTCTGCCAGGCAGTCTGGGTGGTCATCTTCACGGCCAGGTAGTGGTCTTCGGCAGCACCTACGTGAACGTGGGAAACGAAATGCTCTTGCGCGTTGTTGAATGCCTCGACGCGAGCCCACAGGGCGTCGAACTTGTCGGCCGGGAACTTGCGGTTGATCGGGCCCCAGGCGATGGCTGCCTGGGTGGAAGGCTCTTCAACGATGAAGCGGTCGACCGGCGAACGGCCGGTGCGGTGACCGGTTTCTACGACCAGCGCGCCAGTATCGGCAAGCACGCCTTCACCGCGCTGCAGGGCTTCTTTGACCAGATCGTCAACACTCAGATCGGTGTATACGGCGTTATTGGCTTGCGTCATGAGGTTCCCCGTCGGCCAGTGGCCGAGTGCTCCAAACGTTTTGTAGTAGAAAGTTGCGCACTACTACCGCGAAAAAAGTGGGCCGGATTATGCCAGAAAAGCCCAAAAAAAGTAGGGCCCTCCCGTCAGAACTGCGCTAATCCGGCGTTTGTCAGGTGAATTACCTGTGCTTAAACGTTTTAGTGGCGGGTGCCCGAAGGGGTGTCGACACCTGCCCCGGCGAACAATTGAGCGATATCAGCGGCGTCAAACAAGTAGCGCTGGTTGCAGAACTGGCAGTCGATTTCGATGTGGCCGCCATGCTCCACCACCAGGTTCTGGGCATCTTCCAGGCCCAGGCTCACCAAGGCGTTGGCCGAACGCTCGCGGGAGCAGCTGCAGTGAAAACGCAGGGATTGCACATCAAACAGGCGCACGGCCTCTTCGTGGTAGAGGCGATGCAGGATGGTTTCGTTGTCCAGGCTCAGCAGCTCTTCGGCGGTCAGGGTACCGGCCAGCGCGGTGAGGTTGCGCCAGCTTTCGGCGCGATCGTCGTCGTCCTTGATGCGGTCCTTCGGCAATTGCTGCAACAGCAGGCCACGGGCGCGCTTGCCGTCGGCGTTGAGCCAGAACCGGGTGCCGATTTGCTGGGACATCACGAAATAGTTGGTGAAGCAGTCGGACAGGGTTTCGCCGTCGAGGTCGACGATGCCCTGATAACGCTGGCCCTCGGTCGGGTCGACGGTAAGCGCCAGCACGCCGTTGGGCATCAGGTCGGCCAAGGTGGCATCCGGAGTAATCTGGTCGGCTTCGTAACGGGCCAGACCACGGATTTCCCGCTCACTGGAACACTCAATCATCAGCAACGGAACCGGGCCTTCGGAACGGGCCTGGAGAATCAGCAACCCATCGAACTTCATGGTGCCAACCAGCAGAGCGGCAGCGGCCATCAGCTCGCCGAGCAGTTGCGCGACCGGCTCCGGATAGGGGTGCTTGGCGAGGACTTCGGCATAGCTACGCTCCAGGGCAACCAGTTCGCCACGGGCGTCGCTGTCGTCGAAGATGAAGCGTTGGGTGAAGTCGGTATCCGGTAGATCAGTCATAGGTCTGGGTATCTGAATTGAAGAGTTTTAACGCGAAGATGCAACAGTTTATGAACAATCCGGGTTTGTTCCAAGCCAAGCGACACCTTGGGCGATTACCGGTTGACCTCAATCGTCGTTGCCACTGCCACGAAACTTGAACAGGTCCCGTCGTTGCTTCTTGCTCGGCTTGCCGTCGGTGCTGACGCCCAGCGAGCCGGCCTTGCGCATGGCCGCGGCATTCTCACGCTTGGCGATGCTCGCTTCGGTCTCGGCGTACAGGGCCTGGGCCTCGGGCGCGCCTCGGCGCACGATAGCTAGCGCCTGGACCACCACCGTGCGCTCATCAAAACCGACGCGAATCTGGAATTCATCACCAATGCGCGGTTCCTTGCCTGGCTTGCAGCGCTCGCCACGGCAATGCACCTTGCCACTCTCAATGGCGGCCTTGGCCAGGGCACGAGTCTTGTAGAAGCGCGCCGCCCACAACCACTTGTCCAACCGGACTTTTTCGTCCTCTTCCTGCTTTTGAGCCACTTGAATTCCTCGCTCTGAAAAATGCCGCAACTTTAACGTTGAAAGCCTACGACGCATAAAGCCTTGAGCTCACCTAAGATACGCCAGACGTCACGCTGTTTCCGTGAGTTTCCCTTGAACCCACTGATTTGCGAAGCCCGATAGATAACTGTCGCCATTTGCCGAATATTCTGCGTGAATACCGCGAAATCGGCGCGTCACCCTCAGTGACCGTTCGGGGATTGTCACAATCCTTGAGCAGTTGGACGTTACTGTCCTCGACGACTACGAAATATTTCTGATTGCCGGTTATCCATATTGAAGACATTTGACCATTTGACCGTTGTCGGTCTGCGTGAGTGGGTGGCACTTCCCGAGCTGGGAGTGGCAGGCCTGCGGGCAAAAATCGACACCGGTGCCAGTACCTCCAGCCTGCATGCCACCGAGATCGAGCCGTTCGAGCGCGACGGTGAAAAGTGGGTGCGCTTCACCGCGCACCTGGGCAGCGTTGTGCAATTGCGTCACCGGCGCTGCGAGGCGCCACTGGTGGCGATGAAAACCATCAAAAGCTCCAACGGCCAAGCGCAGGTGCGCTATGTCATCAGCACCACACTCGCCCTGGGTGATCGTGTATGGCGGGTGGAGTTCACCCTCGCCTGCCGCAAAGCCATGCGTTATCGCCTGTTGCTCGGTTCCAAAGCCCTGATTGACGGCCAACTGGTGGTCAATCCCGGGATCAAATACGTTCAAGACAAGCCGGTGTTCCCGGTCTCTACTACCTCTGCCACAGGTGTTGCATGAAGATCGCTGTGCTGTCGCGTAACCCGCGTCTGTATTCCACCCGTCGCCTGGTCGAGGCCGGCACCGAACGTGGCCATGAGATGGTGGTGATCGATACGTTGCGCGCCTATATGAACATTGCCAGTCATAAGCCGCAGATCCACTACCGGGGCAAGCCGCTGGAAGGCTTTGATGCGGTGATCCCGCGAATCGGTGCCTCGGTGACGTTCTATGGCTGCGCAGTGCTGCGCCAGTTTGAAATGATGGGGGTGTTTCCGCTCAACGAGTCGGTGGCCATCGCCCGCTCCCGGGACAAGCTGCGCTCGCTGCAGTTGCTGTCGCGGCGCGGTATTGGTTTGCCGGTGACGGGTTTTGCCCACTCTCCCGATGACATTCCCGACCTGATCGAGATGGTCAACGGTGCGCCGCTGGTGATCAAGGTACTGGAAGGCACCCAGGGCATCGGCGTGGTGCTCTGCGAAACCGCCACCGCAGCCGAATCGGTGATCGAGGCGTTCATGGGCCTCAAGCAGAACATCATGGTCCAGGAATACATCAAGGAAGCTGGTGGTGCGGATATCCGCTGCTTCGTGGTAGGCGACAAGGTGATTGCGGCAATGAAACGCCAGGCCAAGCCAGGAGAGTTTCGCTCCAACCTGCACCGAGGCGGCAGTGCCAGCCTGATCAAGATCACCCCGGAAGAACGCATGACTGCACTGCGGGCCGCCAAGGTCATGGGGTTGAGTGTGGCGGGTGTGGATATCTTGCGGTCAAACCACGGACCACTGGTGATGGAAGTGAACTCGTCACCGGGCCTGGAAGGGATTGAGACCACCACCAGCAAGGATGTGGCGGGGATCATCATTCAACATCTGGAGAAGAATGGTGGACCGAATATGACTCGGACCAAAGGCAAGGGCTAAAAATACAAGCATCAAAGCAACGCAGAACGAGTGTGGGAGCGGCGGTGCGACGATTCGACTTGCTCGCGAATGAGGTGGATCAGTCGACATAACAGTGACTGAAACACCGCATTCGCGAGCAAGTCGCACCGCCGCTCCCACATTAGACCGCATCCCTGGGCAACATCAGCCCCAACGGCAAACGCACACGCGCTTCCAGACCACCCTCGGTACGGTTGCGCAATTCAACATTGCCGCCGTGCATCGAAGCAATCCGCCGCACAATGGCCAGGCCCAGGCCCGTCCCTTTGCCACCCCGGGCACGGTCGCCACGGGTGAAGGGGTTGAAGATGCCTTCCAGTTCATCTGGATCAATACCAGCGCCACGGTCCATGACACTCAGCACCACATAAGGCGCGCTAGGGTCTCCCGACACGTAAGCGGCCACCTCCACATCAGAGCCGGCATGATGTAACGCATTGCCGATCAGGTTGTTCAACAACCGCTTCATCGACACCCGACGCAACGCGAACGGTTGGATCGGTTCCAGGCGCATGCGCACCTGTTCACCGTTCTGGTTGTACGGTGCCACCACTTCGCGCACCAGATCCGTCAGGTCGACCTCCTCCACCACCTCGTCACGACCATCGCGGATAAAGGCCAGGAACTGATCGAGGATCGCGTCCATGTCTTCGATATCACGAACCATGTCGTCGGTAAGGTCAGTGTGGTTACCCATCAACTCCAGGGAAAGCCGCAAACGTGTCAGCGGTGTGCGCAGGTCATGGGACACGCCCGCAAGCATCAGCTCACGCTCGCGCCCGGCCTGTTCGACATCCTCGGCCATCTGGTTGAAGGCGCTGTACACCTCGGTCATTTCGCTCGGCGTGTCGCTGATGGGCAGGCGCACACTGCGGCCTTGACCCAATTGGCGCGCCGCAAATACCAGGCGCTTGAGCGGTTGATTGAGCTGGCGCACAAAAATCCAGGCAGACGCGGTTGAAAGCAAACCAATAGCCAGGAACCAGCCCAGCACGTTCCAGATCTTCTGGCCACGCAACGGATGCGGATACAGCGGCACTTTCAGCCAGCCATCCCCCAGGCTTGGCGCTCGGACCCACAGTGCCGGTGACACATGCATGCGCAGCCGTACTTCGGTGTCATCACCCAGTTCTGCCTGCATCTGGCGCTGGTAAATCTCACTATAGGGCCAATGCTGCTCACCTTCGGGCACACCAGCGCCCACTACCCGGACCAGCGTCGCCGCCTTGGCGATCTTCTCGCGGTTCTCGGGGTCTGCGGCCCAATAGGCGCGTAGTGTCAGGGCGACGCCGTGGCTGTACTGTCGATCTACCAGAACGTCCTCGTTCATCAATAGGTAAACCAGGGTCAGCGCCTTGGAAAAAAGAACGACGATCAGCACCAGCCAAAGGGTGCGGGAGAAGAAGCTTTGCGGGAACCAGAGCGGGGTTTTCATAGAAGACAGCTAGACACCTTGCAGGAGCGAGCGGCGCTCGCAGAATTGCAGACGCCGGGCATCCAGTCGCCCCCGAGGGGACGAACTTCAGAATGCCCGCGCCTGCAAATCATCGATCACTTGGTCGCAGTGCCATCCGGCACAAATACATAACCCACGCCCCACACCGTCTGGATATAGCGCGGCTTGGATGGATCCGGCTCGATCATCCGACGCAGACGGGAAATTTGCACATCGATGGAGCGCTCCAGAGCGTCCCATTCGCGACCACGGGCCAGGTTCATCAGCTTGTCACGGGTCAACGGCTGGCGAGCGTTCATCACCAGGGCCTTGAGCACCGCGAATTCGCCGGTGGTCAGCATATGGACTTCGTCACCACGCTTCAGCTCACGGGTTGCCAGCGACAGTTCGTAGTCGCCGAAGGTCACGCTTTCATCTTCGCTACCCGGGGCGCCCGGCACCGGAGCAGCCTGGCGACGCAACACCGCCTTGACCCGAGCCATCAGCTCATCGGGGTTGAACGGCTTGGCCAGGTAATCGTCGGCGCCCAGTTCGAGCCCCTTGATACGACTCAGCTCATCGCCCTTGGCGGTCAGCATGATGATCGGAATCTGGTTGTTCGCGCCACGCAGGCGCTTGCAGGCAGTCAGGCCGTCTTCGCCGGGCAACATCAAGTCGAGCACGACCAGGTTGAATACTTCGCGCCCCAGGAGGCGGTCCATTTGCTCGGTGTTCGGTACCGCACGGGCACGATAGCCCTTGGAGTTGAAAAAACGCTCCAGCAGGCTGCTCAGCCCCGGATCGTCGTCAACGATGAGAATTTTTTCGCCTTCAGCAGTTTGTGCAGTGCTGCTCATTAGATGCTCCTCTTATCTCGGTGCGCATTATGGCGTAGCTGCCGTTATACGCACCGAGTGCATTGTTAGCAGATTTTTCCTCTACCGCCAGCGATCCCGAGCCCTACAACCACCGGCGCAATCCCCCCAAGGGCAGAACGCTGGTTATAATGCGCCGCCTTTGTGCAGGGCAACGTCAGATCATTACTGTTTACTGCAAGACGTCTTTTTTTCACGCCCTTGCAGTGATTTTCCGATTTCGAGGGTCAATAGGCAGCCTCTTGACCCAGGTAGCGGCGCCAGTCGGGCCGCTCAACCAGCTTCGCAGGGCCTTGTTTTCCGGGCCCACGAGCTGCTTTCAGAATTTCAGGTGGTTTTATGGACAGCATCAACAGCCGCATCGCCGAAGAACTCGGTGTACGCCCACAACAGGTCGAAGCGGCCGTCGCCCTTCTGGATGAAGGCTCCACGGTGCCCTTCATCGCCCGTTACCGAAAAGAAGTGACCGGCAGCCTCGACGACATCCAGTTGCGACATCTGGAAGAGCGCCTGCGCTACCTGCGAGAACTCGACGAACGGCGCATCAGCATCCTCGCCAGCATCGAGGAACAGGGCAAGCTGACTCCGCAACTTGAACGCGACATCAAGCTCGCCGACACCAAGACCCGCCTCGAAGACTTGTACCTGCCGTACAAGCAGAAGCGCCGCACCAAGGGCCAGATCGCTCTGGAAGCCGGCCTCGGCGAGCTGGCCGACGGCCTGTTCAATGACCCGTCCCTGGCCCCGGAAAGTGAAGCGGCACGTTTTGTCGATGCAGAAAAAGGTGTTGCCGACGTCAAGGCGGCCCTCGAAGGCGCCAAGTACATCCTCATGGAGCGTTTTGCCGAAGACGCCAACCTGCTGGAAAAACTGCGCAACTACCTGAAACAGGAAGCCACTCTCAGTGCCCGCGTAATCGCCGGCAAGGAAGAGGAAGGCGCAAAATTCCGCGACTACTTTGAACACGACGAACCGCTCAAGAGTATGCCGTCCCACCGCGCACTCGCCATTTTCCGCGGGCGCAACGAAGGCATTCTCAGCTCCGCACTGAAAGTCGGCGACGAACTGCCGGGCACCATGCACCCATGCGAAGGCATGATCGGCCAACAATTCGGCATCCAGAACCAGAACCGGGCTGCGGACAAGTGGCTGGGTGAAGTCGTGCGCTGGACCTGGAAGGTCAAGCTCTACACCCACCTCGAAACCGACTTGCTGGGTGAGTTGCGCGATGGCGCCGAGACCGAGGCGATCAACGTATTCGCCCACAACCTGCACGACTTGCTGCTGGCCGCACCGGCCGGCCCACGCGCTACCTTGGGCCTCGACCCGGGCCTGCGTACCGGTTGCAAGGTTGCGGTGGTCGATGCCACCGGCAAGATGCTCGATCACGCCACAGTTTACCCGCACGTGCCTCACAACAAGTGGGACCAGACCATCGCTATCCTGGCCGCCCTGTGTGCCAAGCACTCCGTGGACCTGATCGCCATCGGCAACGGTACCGCCAGCCGCGAAACCGACAAGTTGGCTGCCGAACTGATCAAAAAGTATCCAGGCATGCAGATGACCAAGGTCATGGTCTCCGAGGCAGGGGCTTCGGTGTACTCGGCGTCGGAACTGGCCTCCAAGGAGTTTCCGGACCTCGACGTGTCGATCCGTGGCGCAGTCTCCATCGCACGTCGCCTGCAGGACCCACTGGCCGAGTTGGTGAAAATCGACCCAAAATCCATCGGTGTCGGCCAGTACCAGCACGACGTGTCGCAGCTGAAACTGGCTCGCGGCCTGGACGCGGTGGTGGAAGACTGCGTGAACGCCGTGGGCGTCGACGTGAACACCGCCTCTGTTGCGCTGCTGGCGCGGATTTCCGGCCTCAACGCTACGCTGGCACAGAATATCGTCACCCACCGCGATGAAAACGGTGCGTTCAAGACCCGTGCAGCGCTGAAAAAAGTCGCACGCCTTGGCGAAAAAACCTTTGAGCAAGCCGCTGGCTTCCTGCGGGTCATGAACGGCGACAACCCGCTGGATGCCTCGGCGGTTCACCCGGAAGCCTATCCGCTGGTGCAACGCATTGCCGCTGAAACCGACCGCGACATCCGTTCGCTGATCGGCGACGCCGCGTTCCTCAAGCGCCTGGACCCGAAAAAGTACACCGACGAAACCTTCGGCGTACCGACCATCACCGACATCCTGCAAGAGTTGGAAAAACCTGGCCGCGACCCGCGTCCTGAGTTCAAGACCGCCGAGTTCCAGGAAGGTGTCGAAGACCTCAAGGACCTGCAACTGGGGATGATCCTCGAAGGTGTGGTCACCAACGTGACCAACTTCGGCGCGTTTGTGGACATCGGCGTGCATCAGGACGGTTTGGTGCACATCTCTGCGCTTTCGGAGAAGTTCATTAAGGATCCACGCGAGGCGGTGAAGGCCGGTGACGTGGTCAAGGTCAAGGTCATGGAAATCGACATCCCGCGCAAACGCGTTGGCCTGTCGATGCGCATGAGCGACACCCCCGGCGAGAAAATCGACGGTGCCCGCGGCGCACGCCCAGGCTCTGCGCCACGCCAGTCGCAGAACCGCTCTGAAAACAGTGCACCACGCAAGGAAACCACCACCGCAGCCCCGGCCAATAACGCCATGGCTTCGCTGTTCGCCAACGCCAAACAACTGAAGAAGCGCTAATGGAACTGCCAGCCGGCTTGACCCGCAGTGCTTTCAGCGACCTGATTGGCTGCCGCCTGCAAAACCTTGAGCAAGGCGTTGCAGAGGTAGCCCTGACCCTGGAACCGCAGTTGCGCAACCGCGCTGGCAAGCTCCACGGCGGGGCGATTTTCAGCCTGGTGGACATCACCATGGGCCTGGCGTGCTCCAGTTCCCATGGTTTTGACCAGCAGAGCGCGACCATCGAGTGCAAAATCAACTACATCCGTGCCGTTTCAGACGGTGACGTGCTGTGCACCGCCCGGGTGATTCACCCAGGCCGGCGCACCCTGGTAGTCGAAGCTGACGTGTACCAGGACGAAAAACTGGTCGCAAAAGCACAAGGCACCTTCGCTGTCCTATAGCTCCCTGTCATCGATTTGAGTTAATTTCGGCGCTGCGAAAGCTGCGCCGAACTTTTCTTCGTGCACGATAGCCAGATTCAAGGACGAGGGCGGCTCTTTCAGAGTGGGTCAACCCGGCTCAAAAACCAGGCGATAACGCCAGTTTCCACTTCACCCTTGTAGACCGTCCTGCCCACCCCCATATTGGGGCGACTGACGCGTGAAGGAATCCAACTTGAGCGAACTTCTCAACCGCCGCCTGGCATTGCTCGGCAAGCACGAACACCTCTCTTTGCTCGAGCAATGCCTGCACGGCATCGAGCGCGAATGCCTGCGCGTCACCGATGAGGGTCGGCTGGCACAAACGCCGCACCCCGAAGCATTGGGCTCCGCGCTGACCAATGAACAGATCACCACCGACTATTCCGAATCGCTGCTGGAATTCATTACGCCGGCCCTGCCCAACCCGGCCGACACCTTGAGCAGCCTCGACAAGATTCACCGTTTTGCCTACAGCAAGCTCGGCAACGAGTACCTGTGGAGTCCATCGATGCCGTGCCCGTTGCCGGCCGAGGAAGATATTCCGATTGCCTACTACGGCACCTCCAACATCGGCCAGCTCAAGTACGTGTACCGCAAGGGTCTGGCCCTGCGTTACGGCAAGACCATGCAGTGCATCGCCGGGATCCACTACAACTTTTCCCTGCCGGAAGCGTTGTGGCCATTGCTCAAGGAAAGTGAAGGCTTTGTCGGTACCGACCGTGACTACCAGTCCACGGCCTATATCGCACTGATCCGTAACTTCCGCCGCTACAGCTGGTTGTTGATGTACCTGTTCGGCGCCTCGCCGGCCCTGGACGCAGGCTTCCTGCGCGGGCGCTCCCACCAGTTGGAACAACTGGACGCCGACACCCTGTACCTGCCCTACGCCACCAGCCTGCGCATGAGCGACCTGGGTTACCAGAGTAACGCCCAGGCCGGCCTGACCCCTTGCTACAACGATCTGGCCAGCTACACCGACAGCCTGCGCGAAGCGGTAGCAACCCCTTACGCGCCTTACGTTGAAGTCGGCACCCATAAGGACGGTGAGTGGGTACAGCTCAACACCAACATCCTGCAGATCGAAAATGAGTACTACTCCAACATTCGCCCCAAGCGTGTGACCTACACCGGCGAGCGGCCGATCCAGGCGTTGATGGCCCGTGGCATCCAGTACATTGAAGTACGTTGCCTGGACATCAACCCGTTCCTGCCGATGGGCATCGACTTGCCAGAATCGCGCTTCCTCGACGCGTTCCTGCTGTATTGCGCGTTGAACGACAGCCCGCTGTTCGAAAACAACGAATGCGGCAACGCCACTTCCAACTTCCTCAGCGTGGTCAAGGAAGGTCGCCGTCCGGGCCTGACATTGCAGCGACGCGGTGAGTCGGTAGACATGAAGGAATGGGCGGCCGAGCTGCTGGAGAAAATTGCTCCGTTGGCGGCGCTGCTGGACCAGAGCCAGGGCATCACCGAACACAGCCACGCGCTGGACGCCCAACTGGCAAAGATCAAGGACCCATCCCTGACGCCGTCGGCCCAGGTGTTGGCGGCCATGAGCGAGCGTAAGGAAAGTTTTGCGCAGTTCTCCCTGCGTCAGAGCCAGGTACACGCCGAGTTCTTCCGCAGCGAGCCGCTGGCGGCTGATGAGCAAGCACGCTTTGAAGAACTGGCACGCCACTCGCTGGTGCAGCAGGCAGAGCTGGAGCAGAACGAAGTGGGGGATTTCGATGTGTTTGTCGGGTCGTACCAGGCGAGTATTCTGGCGATCAGTAACTAACCCCTCACTCGGTCCCCTGTGGGAGCGGGCTTGTGTGGGAGCGGGCTTGCTCGCGAAAGCGGTGGGTCAGTTAATTCATATTTGACTGACACTCCGTATTCGCGAGCAAGCCCGCTCCCACACAAGCCCGCTCCCACATTTAGATCTGCGTGGATTCACAGTTCACGTTCACTTCTCCTCATAAGCTAATGCGAAAATGTTATTTATTTTCGTATTCTTAGATCATTTAGTCTCCTCACACGCCGACCCCCGGCCGCCTGTTTGAGGAGTTTTCCCTTGAAACTGCATTTCCCCCTACGCCTCCTGGCGGCGCTTTCCCTGGCCGGCGCGAGCCTGTTTGCCCAGGCTGCCGATGTCACCATCGCCTACCAGACCACCGTTGACCCGGCGAAAGTCGCCCAGGCCGACGGCGCTTATGAAAAAGCCACCAACGCCAAGATCGACTGGCGCAAATTCGACAACGGAGCCGACATCATCGCCGCCATCGCTTCCGGCGACGTGCAGATCGGCTACCTCGGTTCCAGCCCGCTGACCGCTGCCGTCACCCGCAAAGTCCCGGTGGAAACCTTCCTTATTGCCACCCAGATCGGCGGTGCCGAAGCACTGGTGGCGCGTAACGGTTCCGGGATCAACAGCCCGCAGGACCTGATCGGCAAGAAAATCGCCGTGCCTTTTGTCTCCACCGGCCACTACAGCCTGCTGGCGGCGTTGAAGCACTGGAACATTGACCCCTCGAAAGTCACCATCCTCAATCTCGCGCCACCGGCCATCATTGCCGCCTGGAAACGCGGTGATATCGACGCCACCTATGTGTGGGACCCAGCCCTGGGCGTGGCCAAGGAAAACGGCAAGGTGCTCATTACCTCCGGCGAACTGGCCAAGTTCGGCGCACCGACCTTCGATGCCTGGATCGTGCGTAAAGACTTCGCGGAAAAACACCCAGAGATCGTCACCGCGTTCGCCAAGGTCACTCTCGACGCCTACGCCGCTTACCGCAAAGACCCACAAGCCTGGCTCGCCGACAAAGGCAACGTCGACAAGCTGGTGAAACTCTCCGGCGCCAAGGCCACTGATATTCCTTTGCTGCTGCAAGGCAATGTCTACCCGCTGGCGGCGGACCAGGTCACCATGCTCGGCGCTCCGACCACCAAAGCCGTGACCGACACCGCTGCGTTCCTCAAGGAACAAGGCAAGGTCGACGCGGTGCTGCCGGACTACGCCCCGTACGTCAGCCCCAAGTTCATCACTAACTGATACCAGGAGTTAACCGCGATGGCCTTGCTACAACTGGAGCGCATCAGCGCACAGTACCCAGGCGCCACAACGCCCGTGCTGGCGGATATTTCCCTGAGCCTTGGGCCCCAGCAATTGCTGGTCGCCCTCGGCCCTTCCGGCAGTGGCAAGACTTCGCTGTTGAACCTGATTGCCGGTTTCGTCGAGCCCAGCGCCGGGCGCATCACCCTCGACGGCGTGCCGGTCAAGGGGCCGAGTGCCGAACGTGGCGTAGTGTTCCAGGACGACGCCCTACTGCCTTGGCAGGACGTGCTGGCCAACGTCGGCTTCGGTCTGGAGTTGGCTGGCGTGCCCAAGGCCAAGCGCGAAATCCGTGCAAAAGAAATGCTCGCGCTGGTGGACCTGGCAGGCTTTGACAGCCGCCGCATCTGGCAACTGTCCGGTGGCCAGAAGCAGCGTGTCGGCCTGGCCCGTGCATTGGCCGCAGACCCTCGCGTACTGCTGATGGACGAACCCTTCGGCGCCCTCGATGCCTTCACCCGTGAACAGATGCAGGAGTTGCTGCTGCAAGTCTGGCGGCGCACGGCCAAGCCGGTATTCCTGATTACCCACGACATTGAAGAAGCGGTATTCCTCGCCACCGATTTGATCCTGCTGGCGCCCAACCCCGGCCAGATCGTCGAACGCCTGAGCCTGGACTTCGGCCAGCGCTATGCCGCCGGTGAGTCGGCGCGGGCGATCAAGTCCGACCCACGCTTTATCGAAACCCGCGAACACGTGCTGGGCAAGGTGTTCTCCCAACGGCAGGTGTCCGCATGAGCAGTTATGAATTACCGGCCACGGCCGCCAAACCCGTCGCCAACACCGCAACGCCCGTGCGCCGCAGCTTGAGCACCCGTTGGATCAGTGTGCTGACCTTGGTTACCTTGCTGGCCATCTGGTGGGCCGTCACCGCCAGCGGCCTGATCGAACCGCTATTCCTGCCTCCACCCTCCGCCGTCCTGCAAAAAGGCTGGCTGCTGGCGACCACCGGCTATATGGATTCCACCCTGTGGCAGCATTTGGGCGCGAGCCTCAGCCGGATTGGCCTAGGCCTTGGTTTTGCGGTGCTGACGGCTGTGCCGGTGGGCATCGCCATCGGCTCCAATCGTATTGCCCGTGGGATTCTCGATCCGCTGATCGAGTTCTATCGCCCGATTCCACCGCTGGCTTACCTGCCGCTGATCGTGATCTGGTGCGGCATCGGTGAGCTGTCCAAAGTGCTGCTGATCTACCTGGCGATTTTCGCGCCGATCACCATTGCCACCGCCACCGGCGTGCGCACGGTCGACCCGGCCAAACTGCGTGCGGCGCAGTCCCTGGGCGCGACCCGGGCACAACTGATTCGCCATGTGATTTTGCCGAGCGCCTTGCCGGACATCCTCACCGGCGTACGGATTGGCTTGGGTGTCGGCTGGTCGACACTGGTGGCTGCCGAACTGATCGCCGCCACCAGCGGCCTGGGCTTCATGGTGCAGTCAGCCGCGCAATTCCTGGTCACCGATGTGGTCGTGTTGGGGATCCTGGTCATCGCCCTGATCGCCTTCGCCATGGAAATGGGGCTGCGCGCCCTGCAACGCAAACTGGTCCCGTGGCACGGCCAGGCGCACTAAGCACAACAGCACTGACCACGCCGACAGCTCGGCGCCCAACACTCGCGAGAACAGCATGAGCAGCCTGACCGTAACGCCCCTCAGCACCGCCCTTGGCGCCCAGATCAGCGGCGTCGATATCACCCAACCGCTGAGCGCCGAACAGCGCAACACCATCGAACAGGCCCTGCTCAAGCACTCGGTGCTGTTCTTTCGCGACCAGCCGATCACCCCACAGCAACAAGCGCGGTTTGCCGCGAATTTCGGCGACCTGCACATTCACCCGATCTACCCCAACGTGCCGGAACAGCCTGAAGTGCTGATCCTCGACACCGCCGTTACCGACGTACGTGATAACGCGATCTGGCATACCGACGTGACCTTCCTGCCCACACCTGCCCTCGGCGCGATACTCAGCGCCAAGCTGTTGCCGGAGTTTGGCGGCGATACGTTGTGGGCCAGCGGCATTGCGGCGTATGAAGCGTTGTCGGAACCCTTGAAAGCCCTGCTCGACGGTTTGACCGCCACACACGACTTCACCAAATCCTTCCCGCTGGAACGTTTTGGCAATACGCCTGAAGACCTGGCCCGCTGGGAGGAAGCCCGCCGGAAGAATCCGCCACTGTCCCATCCGGTGATCCGCACTCACCCAGTGAGCGGACGCAAATCACTGTTCGTCAGCGACGGTTTCACTACCAGAATTAACGAGCTGGAACCTGCCGAAAGCGAAGCTATCCTCAAGCTGCTGTTTGCCCACGCGACCCGCCCGGAATTCACCATTCGCTGGCGCTGGCAGGCAAACGACGTGGCGTTCTGGGATAACCGCGTGACCCAGCACTACGCCGTCGACGATTACCGACCGCAAAGGCGAGTGATGCATCGAGCGACGATTCTGGGGGATGTACCGTTCTGATTGAACACCGCAAAACAACTGTGGGAGCCGGGCTTGCCCGCTCCCACATTGACCGAACTGTGACAGGTTATTCCGCCATCGAAGGCTTCTCCCACAGGTTGATCCCGCCCTCCTGGGCAAACCGATCAATCTCCGCCAGCTCCTGAGCACTGAAACTCAAGTTCTTCAACGCGCCGACGTTTTCAATGATCTGCTCCGGCCGGCTCGCACCGATCAACGCACTGGTCACCCGTGGGTCGCGCAGCGTCCAGGCCAAGGCCATTTGCGCCAGGCTCTGGCCACGGCGCTTGGCGATCTCATTGAGGGCGCGCACATGGTCGATGTTTGCGTCGGACAAATGCGTGGCCTGCAACGAACCACCCCCCGGACGATTCACCCGCGCGTCAGCCGGCACGCCGTTGAGGTACTTGTCGGTCAACAAACCCTGGGCCAGCGGCGTGAACGCAATCACCCCGGCACCGAGTTCGTCGGTGGCGTCCAGCAAGTCTTTTTCCACCCAACGGTTGAGCAGGTTGTAGGCCGGCTGGTGGATCAGTAGCGGGACTTTCCACTCTTTGAGCAGCGCCGCCATTTCCCGAGTCTTGGCCCCGGAGTAAGACGAGATGCCGATGTACAGCGCCTTGCCCTGTTGCACAGCAGTGGCGAGAGCGCTGGCGGTTTCTTCCAGTGGGGTGTCGGCATCAAAACGGTGGGAGTAGAAGATATCCACATAGTCCACGCCGAGGCGTTGCAGGCTCTGGTCGAGGCTCGCCAACACGTATTTGCGCGAACCACCACCCTGGCCATAAGGGCCCGGCCACATGTCCCAGCCGGCCTTGCTGGAGATGATCAGTTCGTCGCGGTAGTGCTTGAAGTCTTCGCGCAGCAGGCGACCGAAATTGATCTCGGCGCTGCCATAGGGCGGGCCATAGTTGTTGGCCAGGTCGAAGTGGTTGATCCCAAGGTCAAACGCCGTGCGCAGCAAGGCGCGCTGGGTGTCGATGGGGGTGCTGTCGCCAAAGTTGTGCCACAGCCCCAGGGACAGTGCCGGCAGCACCAATCCGCTGCGGCCTACGCGGCGATAAGGAATAGATTCATAGCGGTTTTCGGCAGCAATGTAAGTCATCGAATCCTCTCTGGGCTTAGGGCAAGTAAGGCTTGGGAATAACGATATTCCCAAGCCTTTTAACCAGCTGAATCGCTTAAGTGTGCCCATCCTTTTTACAGCAAAGACCTACCAGAGTGGAACGACATAGCTCACATAGAAGCGGTTTTCATCTTGGACGGTCGCACCGGTGATGTCCGGGCTGGCGTGGGCATTTTTCCAGGTGACGCCCACGCCCTTGAGTTTGCCGGTGGGCACTTCGTAGGCCAGGGAAATATCACGTTCCCATTCCTTGGCGTTGCTGTCCTGTGGGGTGCGGATCTGATCGCCATGGGCGTAGGTGGCGGCGAACTTCAGACCGTCGAGGCCGACCTTGCCGAAGTCATATTTGTACTGCGCCAGCCAGGTGCGCTCGCCCGCATGCTGGAATTTGTTCAACTGCAGATTGGTCAGCGCCGGTGAGTCGGCACCCGAGCCCGGGGCTTGGCGGGCGTCGCCGCTGTTGAGGCCGGAGTCGAGGTACGGGAAGTCACTGTTGCCGCTGTTTTTCTGCGCGCCGATACCGACGGTGTGGCCCTCGAGGCTGTAGCTTTCCATCAGGCTGATGGTCGACTGGTTGATCCGGCCTTTGGTGCCGCCGCCACCGTAGAAACCGGACGCTGCGAAGTCCTTGTTGCCGTCGGCGTTTTCGCCGGTACCGAGGCTGCGAAACAGGCGCAGATCACTGTCTATCGCGCCCACCATCAAGCTGTCATGGCGCTTGGCGCCGAGGAAGGCTTGCTGGTAGTAATCCTCAAGGTTGGCGTACCACAGGCTGACAGTGGTGCCCGGCAAGCCGGTGTAGTCGGCGCCACCGAAGAGGAAGCGATCGCTTTCCTTGGTACCGCCGGCGGTGATCATGCCGGTGTCGGCGGTTTCATTGCGGATCTTGGTCTTGAAAATATCGCCGGCGGTGAAGGTGAAATCGGTCAGGTCTTTGGAGACCAGTTGCACGCCGGTGTTGGTCTGCTGGTACAGGCGCCCGTCGGTGTTGGCCAATACCGGGTTGTTACCGTAGAGAGTGCCGACCCGCAGTTCATCCTTGAGAAAACGCATCTTGAAGGTTGGGCTGAGCACGCCAAACTGATCGGCGGACTTGCCGTTATCCAGCGGGAACATACTGCCGGGATAGCGGCCCTGGTGATCCTTGTCGTTGAGGTCGCCACCGGAATCCAGCTTCAAACCGTAGAACGCCTGCAGGTCCAGGCCCAAACCCACGGCGCCTTCGGTGTAGCCGGACTTGAAGTTGAACTCAAAGCCCTGACCCCAATCGCGGTAGCTCTTGGCCTTGGCACTGCTGCCAGCCACATCCCGCCCCTGCTGGTTGAGATAGCGGTTGAGCAGGGTCACGTCGGCGTGGCTGTCGTCAATAAAGTCGGCATGGGCGGACAGCATAAAGCTCGCCATGGCGGCACCCACCATGGGGCTTAATAACGTCTTCATTGGTACCGGTCTCCGTCACTGTTCTGAAATGAAAGCGTCAAACGCTTCACACAATTAGGGAGTGGCCAGATGACAGTTACGCGTCAAACCGGGGGTTTGGCGGATGAAATTAAATTTAAGAAAACCCCGGTTCAGAGGCCTCGGCGAACACGTCGGCCAGCCCATCGACAAACACTCGCACCCTCGGCGACAGGTGCCGGCTGTGCGGATAGCGCGTCATGAATTGCGGCAACGCCGGGACTACAAAATACTTGCCCAAGGTGCCGTGCAAGTCCACCCGCAAGCGCCCCTTGGGTGCCACTGAACGAAAGGCCAACTCTGCCTCTTCCAGCTCCGCCAGCAGTTGCACACAGCTCAGGTAATAGGCTTCGCCATCCAGGGTCGGGCGGACCCGACGGGTGCTGCGCTCCAACAACCGGGTGCCGAGCCAGGCTTCGAACTGGTTGAGGGTGTGAATCAGAGTTGCCCGAGGCAAATTCAAGTCATCGGCGGCCTGGGTGAAGCTGCTGCGCTCGTAGATTCGTACGAAAACCCGCATCGCTTTGACTTGATCCACGCAGCACTCCTGGGTACCGATTGTTGGCGATTATTGAACAGTCAAACCAGCTCGCGCGCATTTATCGGCCAGGGTAAATATGTGAATCTGCCGTCACACCCAACCACTTCCCCAAGGAAACCCCACATGACGACTCAAGTTGCCATTGTTACCGGCGCCTCCCGTGGCATCGGCGCAGTCATCGCCCGCCAGCTGGCCGCTGACGGTTATGCCGTTGCCGTCAACTATGCCAGCAGCGCCACCGAAGCCACGAAACTGGTAGACGAACTTCGCCAGGCGGGGCACCAGGCCATAGCGATCCAGGGCGACGTCGCCAGCCCCGCCGATGTCAAGCGCCTGTTCGACGAGACCGAAGCGCAGCTGGGCAAGGTCGATGTGTTGATCAACAACGCCGGGATTCTCAAGATGCTGCCATTGGCCCAGCACAGCGATGAGCTGTACGACCAGACGTTCAACATCCACACCCGTGGCACCTTCAACGCACTGCGTGAAGCCGCCACCCGCATGAACGACGGCGGGCGCATCGTCAATTTCTCCAGCAGCACGGTTGGCCTCAACTTCCCGGGTTATGCGGTGTACATCGCCAGCAAGGCGGCCGTGGAATCCCTGACCCAAGTGTTCGCCAAGGAAATGCGCGGCCGGGGCATCACCGTCAATGCCGTCGCACCAGGCCCGGTGGCCACCGAACTGTTTCTGCATGGCAAGAGCGAAGAGCAGATTCAGACCCTCGCCAAAATGCCGCCCCTGGAACGTCTCGGCCAACCGGAAGATATTGCCCGCGTGGTGTCGTTCCTGGTGAGCCCGGCGGGTGCCTGGGTCAACGGGCAAATCCTGCGGGCCAATGGTGGGTTGGTCTGAAACACCCGCGCCAGGTGTTGGCCTGCAAGATCTGCTGGCGCCGCGGCCCTCTAACGTAGCAGCGGTCGAGTAGAACGAGGCCGCGTTCGACTGCGCAGCAGTCGTGAATCAGCCACCGTGTTGTGTCAGGTTTTACGAGGACTTCGTCCTCGTTCTACTCGACCGCTGCTACGCTGAATCCAGCTTTCATACCGGTGGAGACTTCAAACATGCACACCGCCCTAATCATCACCTTCGGCCTGGTCCTGCTGGCACTGATGCTGTTTATCGGCCAAAAACTGGGCGCCAGCCGGCATATCCTCACCTACAGTTTTGTCGGGATCTGGCTGGTTTTATCGGTGATTAACGGTGCAATTGGCGTGATCACCGCCGGCCAGCCCCTGATGTCGGAGCTGGTGATCGGCAGTGTGGTGTTCGGTGCGCCAGTGGTGGCAATGGCCCTGTTTATCAGCAGGGCCTGAGCCTTAGCGAACCAGGTGCAAGAACTGCAGATGCCGTTCGTACTGGTCGAGGATGTCGTTGATGATCTGCTCCTTGGTGTAGCCCACCAGGTCGTAGTCCTGGCTACCTTCACTCAAGTGCACTTCCGCCCGGTAATAGCGACGGTTGTTGATCTCTTTGGAACCCATGCCACCGCGAGCAAACGAAGGTGTGAAGTAGCCGCGCATCTGCACCTGATAAATAAACGGATGCTCTTCGCCATGGCCGATTTCCAGGCTGACGCTGTCGTTGACCGGATCAGGCTGGGTGACCACGCTCAGGCCTTTCTCGACGAACACCGCCGTCACTTCTTCAATGGCCGGGCGCACGGTGGTTTCGAGGAAGCGGTACACCTCATCCCGTGACGGGAAGTGCACAGCCTGGCTCAAACGCTGGCGCCAACCGCCACGCCCCTTGCGTGCGGCCGAGACCGGCGCCAGGGAATGCAGTTGCGCGATCTGCTTCTGGGATTCGAGGTAGAAGGCCTTGTGCAGCCCCCACATCATCAGCAACAGGATCATCGAGAACGGTAGTGAGGTCAGTACGACCGCCGACTTCAGCGAATCAATACTGCCGGCAAACAACAAGGCACTGGTCACCAGTGCGGTCATCGCGCCCCAGAACACCCGCAGCCATTTCGGTCCGTCTTCATCGGCGTTGCCGCCTTTGGCCGACAGGGTGGACAGCACCACGGTGCCGGAGTCGGCGGACGTGACGAAGAACACGAAGCTGATAAACACCGTGACCGCAATGACCGTCTTGCTCCACGGGTAGGTTTCCAGCAGCAGGTAGAGGCTCATCGATGGATCGTCAATGGCTGACTGACCGAGCGCCACCATGCCGTGGTTAAGCACCTGATCGATGGCGCTATTGCCGAAGATCGACATCCACGCCAGGGTGAAACCCAACGGGATCAACAGCACGCCGAAGACGAATTCTCGGATGGTGCGGCCACGGGAAATACGCGCGATGAACAGGCCCACGAACGGCGACCATGCGATCCACCAGGCCCAATAGAACACGGTCCAGCCGCCCAGCCAGTCGCTGGGTTTGTCATAGGCGTAGAGATCGAAACTCTTGGTCGGCAAGGCACCGAGGTAGTCGCCGATATTCTGGATCAGGGTGTTGAGCAAGTGCTGGGTGGGGCCGGCGAACAACACGAACAGCAGCAGCGCACAGGCCAGCAGCATGTTGATGTCGGACATCACCCGCACGCCCTTGTCGACACCGGCCACGGCCACCAGGATCGCCGCGCCCATCATCAGGGTGATCAGACCGACCTGAACCCACTGGGTGTGAGCCACGCCGAACAAATAATCGAGCCCGGAGTTGAGGTGCAGCACGCCAAAGCCCATGTCGGCACCGAGGCCAAACACCGTGGCGATAATGCCGAAACCGTCCACCGCGTAGCCGATGGGGCCGTTGATGCGTTTGCCAATCAGCGGGTACAGCGCCGAGCGCAATGCCAGCGGCAGGTTATGCCGGTAGGCGAAATACGCCAGGGCCATGCCGACAAAGGCGAACACACCCCAACCGTGCAGGCCCCAGTGCAGAAACAGGATCTGCATGGCCTGGCGTGCAGCCTCTGCGGTACCGGCTTCACCTTGGGGCGGTTGCACCAGGTGCGTCAGCGGCTCCGAGACGCAGAAGAAAAACAGCGTGATGCTGATCCCGGCGGCGAACAGCATGCCGGCCCAGGACAGGTAACTGAATTCGGGCTCGTCGTGGTCGGCACCGAGTTTGATCTTGCCGTAGCCCGATAACGCGGTGACCACCACGAAGACCAGATACAGGGTCATCGCCAGCATGTAGTACCAGCCGACCGTGTTGGCCGCCCAGTTTTGCGCAGCCAATAGCCAGGCACCGGCTTGTTCGGGAATAGCGATAACGGTCAGGCCAAACAGCAGAATGAAGCTCGCGGCGAAGTAAAACACCGGCGGGTTCATGCGGACCAGACCGCTGGAAGGTGTGGACGATGCACTCATGAAAGGCGCACCTCAAGGGTGTGGGATGTGGCTGTAAAAAACGGACTCAGCAAAGGTAAGCCTCCTGTTGTGAGCGGGCAGCGAACCACCGGTTTAACTTGAACGAACAGTCAAGTTAAACATGGATAGGCGTTTTTGGACTAATCGCAGGGCCGAGCGGTAGGTTGTTCCTACACTAGCTCAAGGAAAGGTATGACGGGTGAGGACGGCAAAACGTTCAGTGATGACTGAGCGAAAAAATGGCCTGATTTGGAATGCAATCCCTTGTGGGAGCGGGCCCGCTCCCACAGAAGCCAGCTCCCACATTGAGTCTTCATTACCCTGAATGATGTGTTCGCAAACTACTTCTGCGTCCCATCATCATGCTGCAAGTTCGCCTGGGTCAGGTTCGCCCCCGCCGGCACGCTGCGGGTCAGCCACACGTTACCGCCAATGGTCGAGCCTTTACCAATGGTGATCCTGCCCAGGATCGTCGCCCCAGCGTAGATCACCACATCATCTTCGACGATCGGATGACGCGGGTGGCCTTTCTGCAATTGCCCGTCCTCATCCGCCGGGAAGCGCTTGGCCCCCAGGGTCACCGCCTGATAAATGCGCACCCGCTCACCGATGATTGCCGTCTCGCCGATCACCACACCCGTCCCGTGATCGATAAAGAAACTCGGGCCAATCTGTGCGCCAGGGTGGATGTCGATACCCGTGGCAGAATGGGCGATTTCCGCGCTGATCCGCGCCAGCAGCGGCAACCCGGCACGATACAGATGGTGAGCCAGGCGATGGTGAATCACCGCCAGGATCCCCGGATAGCACAGCAGCACCTCATCAACACTGCGAGCCGCCGGATCGCCGTGATACGCGGCCAGCACATCGGTGTCCAACAGGCTGCGCAGCGCCGGCAATGCGAGGGCGAAATCCTGGATCAGGCGGATAGCGGTGGCATCGATCTCGATGTCCTGTTGCCCGCCTTGGCGTGCCGCGTAACGCAGTTCTAATCGCGCCTGGGCCAACAGGGCGTTCAACGCCACATCCAGGGTATGGCCGACGTAGAAGTCTTCACTCTCCTCACGCAAATCCACCGGCCCCAGGCGCATCGGGAACAACGCCCCACACAAGGCTTCAAGAATCTGCGCCACGGCGTCCCGCGAAGGCAGCTCGCGCCCGCCCTGCTCACCGCTGACTCGGCCGTTGCGGGTGCGCCACTGGTCCCGGGCGCTGCGCAACTGGCTGACAATAGTCTGTAACTGCCAATGGCTGGAACGATCACTCACGGTCTTCACTCCTGACGAAATGGCCATCACTTTACGGCATGAAACCTGAGCGGCCTTAAGAACCATTAGTGCGATGGTAAGAACTATTCGAAATAAGCGATTGACGGTTGCCCGATGAAAAGTGCCTGCCTATAGTCCCTTAATCTCTGACCATCCGTGCGTAGCCATGATCAAACAACAGCTCGATCGTTTTAACCGTCTGGAACTGCTGGGCGGAGCCACTGCTCTGGAAAAACTCGAGCGGCTGTCGGCCTGGCTGGGCCGTGATATCTACGTCAAACGCGACGACACCACGCCGCTGGCCATGGGCGGCAACAAATTGCGCAAACTCGAATACCTGGCGGCCGATGCCCTCGCCCAAGGTGCCGATACCCTGGTGACCGCCGGCGCCATCCAGTCCAACCATGTGCGCCAGACCGCTGCCTTGGCGGCCAAGCTCGGCCTGGGCTGCGTGGCCCTGCTGGAAAACCCCACCGGCACCGAAGACCCCAACTACCTGGGCAATGGCAACCGCCTGTTGCTGGAACTGTTCGACGCCAAGGTCGAGTTGGTGGAAAACCTGGATAACGTCGACCAGCAGCTCAACGCCCTCGCCGACCGCCTGCGCAGCAATGGCAAGAAGCCGTACCTGGTACCGATTGGCGGCTCCAATGCCCTCGGCGCCCTGGGGTATGTGCGCGCCGGGCTGGAGCTGGCCGGGCAGATTGAAGACAGCGGCATTCAATTCGCCGCCGTGGTCCTGGCGTCCGGCAGCGCGGGCACCCACAGCGGCCTGGCGTTGGCGCTGAGTGAAGTACTGCCGGACTTGCCGGTAATCGGCGTCACCGTCTCGCGCACCGACGAGGCCCAGCGGCCCAAGGTGCAAGGCCTGGCCGAACGCACCGCCGAACTGCTCGGCATGGCTATCCCGCCAAGCTTCAAGGTGACCTTGTGGGACGAGTACTTCGCCCCCCGTTATGGCGAGCCAAACGCCGGCACCCTGGCGGCGATCAAACTGCTGGCGAGCCAGGAAGGCCTGTTGCTGGACCCGGTCTACACCGGCAAGGCCATGGCCGGATTGCTGGATGGCATTGGCCGCCAGCGTTTCGAGGACGGGCCGATCATCTTCCTGCACACCGGCGGCGCGCCGGCATTGTTCGCTTATGATTCGATGTTCTGAATACCTCCCTTGTATTCCATAAAGGAATAACAGGATTCTTTTATATTATTTTCAAGTCTTAAAAACCCGTTTTATAGTCACGCCGCAGGCGCAGACGCACACGGCGCTTTAAGGCAGGATACGTTTACTGCTGTCACCTGCTTCGCTCACATAAAAAACACAGGGGCTTGTCATGACTATTTCTGTATTCCGTCGCACGTTACTGGTCGGCACATTGGGGCTGGCACTAGGGGCTGGCTGGCTGAGCCAGGCGGTTGCCGGCGAGCAATTGGCTGATATCAAAAAAGCCGGCGTGCTCAAAGTCGGTGTGGAAGGCACCTACCCGCCGTTCAGCTTCGTTGACGAGAGTGGCAAGCTCAGCGGTTTTGAAGTGGAGTTATCCGAAGCCCTGGCCAAAGAGCTGGGCGTGACGGTCAAGTTGCAGGCTACCCCGTGGGACGGCATCCTCGCAGCACTGGAGTCCAAGCGCCTGGACGCAGTGATCAACCAGGTGACCATCTCCGACGCGCGCAAAGCAAAGTACGACTTCTCCACGCCGTACACCATCTCCGGTATCCAGGCGCTGACCTTGGCGAAAAACGTCGACACCATCAAGACCGCCGACGACCTGGCCGGCAAGAAAATCGGTGTGGGCCTAGGCACTAACTACGAACAATGGCTCAAGGAAAACCAACCCAAAGCCATCGTCAAAACCTACAACGATGACCCTACCAAGTTCCAGGACCTGCGCATCGGCCGTGTCGACGCCATCCTGATCGACCGCCTGGCAGCGCTGGAGTATGCCAAGAAAGCCAAGGATACCGCCGCTGCAGGTGCTGCTTTCTCACGTCAGGAAGCCGGTATTGCCCTGCGCAAAGGCGAGCCTGAACTGCTGGCTGCCGTGAACAAGGCGCTCGACAAGCTGCGCGCCGACGGCACCTTGAAGAAGCTGTCCGAAAAGTACTTCAACGCTGACGTCACTCAATAATGGAAGCAGGTTTCCAACTCGCGCTGGACTCCGCGCCCTTTCTGCTCAAGGGCGCGTACTACACGGTGATTCTTAGCCTCGGCGGGATGTTTTTCGGTTTGCTGCTGGGCTTCGGCCTGGCATTGATGCGCCTGTCGCGCTTCAAGCTGGTGAGCTTCCTTGCCCGGGTCTACGTGTCTTTTTTTCGCGGCACGCCACTGCTGGTGCAACTGTTCCTGATCTATTACGGCTTGCCGCAAGTAGGTATCGAACTGGATCCGATCCCGGCTGCCATGATCGGCTTTTCGCTGAACATGGCGGCTTACGCGTGTGAAATCCTGCGCGCCGCCATCAGTTCAATCGAGCGTGGCCAGTGGGAAGCCGCCGCTAGTATCGGTATGACCCGCGCGCAAACCCTACGCAGGGCCATCCTGCCGCAAGCCATGCGTACGGCCTTGCCGCCGTTGGGCAACAGCTTTATTTCGCTGGTCAAGGACACCGCGCTGGCCGCCACCATCCAGGTGCCCGAGCTCTTCCGTCAGGCGCAATTGGTGTCTGCCCGCACCTTCGAAATTTTCACCATGTATCTGTCCGCCGCCTTGATCTACTGGATTCTTGCCAGTGTTCTCGCACACGTGCAGAACCGTATGGAAGCACGGGTCAATCGGCATGACCAGGAGTCTTGAAGCATGATCGTGGTTGAAAAACTGACCAAACAATTCAAGAGCCAGGTGGTGCTCAATGGTATCGACCTGGAGGTCAAGGAAGGCGAAGTCGTCGCCATCATCGGCCCCAGCGGTTCCGGCAAGACCACCTTCCTGCGCTGCCTGAACTTTCTCGAGGAACCCACCAGCGGGCGGATCAAGGTCGGTGATATCGAGATCGACACCAGCCGCCCGCTCAACCAGCAACAGGGCCTGGTACGGCGCCTGCGCCAGCACGTCGGTTTTGTGTTCCAGAACTTCAACCTGTTCCCCCACCGCACCGCACTGGAAAACGTCATCGAAGGCCCGCTGGTGGTCAAGAAGATGTCCAGGGACGCGGCTGAGGCCCTCGGGCGCAAGCTGTTGGCCAAGGTGGGCCTGGCGGGCAAGGAAGACGCCTACCCACGGCGCCTGTCCGGTGGGCAGCAGCAACGGGTGGCGATTGCCCGCGCGCTGGCCATGGAACCGGAAGTGATCCTGTTCGACGAACCCACTTCTGCCCTGGACCCGGAGCTGGTGGGTGAAGTGCTAGCGACCATCCGCAGCCTGGCAGAAGAAAACCGCACCATGGTGATCGTCACCCACGAGATGAGTTTTGCCCGGGATGTGGCCAACCGGGTGGTCTTTTTCGACAAAGGCGTTATCGTCGAGCAAGGCGAAGCCAAGGCATTGTTTGCCAACCCCAAGGAAGAACGCACACGGCAGTTTCTCAGCAAGTTTCTCACTCACTAAACCTGCTCTTTGTAGGAGCGAGCTCGCTCCTACAAAAGCAAAATAACGTTGTAAGAAACTTCACGGCTTAACGTTTCTTTTCGGCAATATCAGTCCACTCCCCACTTTTCGGAAATGCCCAATATTCATTGGGCAAAAGTCGCCACAGACCACCCCTGAAAAGCGCCTCTCCAGTAAGACCCTTCTGAATAAGTCGTAACTTCTCCTTTAGCCGTTTCACCCCCTTGACGCCAACTAACCAACTCTCTTATCTAATACCAAGTGGATTGGATCCCATTCTGGCTATTCATTAAATCGCTCCTTTCAAACTACGGCGCTTGCCCGCGCTTAATGTTCGGAACGATTGCTGCTGGCTGCATCAAGGAGAATATTTATGACCCGCACTTCAACCCTCGCCACTCTCGCCGCCCCGACCTTGCCCCAGGTACATCGACAAGGCATCAATGCCCTTGCCGCCACGCAACTGCAGGTCGATATCGCGCCCTACCCCGGCATGGACGAGGGCGACCTGATCGAGCTGTTCTGGAACGATTGCTTTGTCGCCTCCCGGCGCATAACCGCCGGCAAAATCGGCACGCCGACTCGCTTGCGGGTACCGGAAAGCTTCATCCACTGCGGGACGGCACGTGTCTATTATCAAGTCATGCAGGTCGGGAATGGCCCCGCTCGATCAGTCACCGTTCGCGTGCTGGTAAAGACCGACTGTCCGGGCGGAGAGCCCACTGCCTTGTTCAGCGATGAAAACCAGAACCTGGCACCGGTGAGCCTGCCTAAAACGATCCGTCGTTACGGCGTCAACAGCAGCCAGATCCGGCGCGGCGTACCGCTGGCCATCGAGCCGTATCTGAACATGGCGACCGATGATGAAATTACCCTGCGCTGGGGTGATGCGCGCCTGGACCTGCCGGCGATCCACACGCGCGACATCGGCCAACCGATACAGGTCTGGGTGCCCTCCACGCTGATTCAGGAGGCGGGGGACGATCACCGTCTGGAAGTCACCTATTGCATCCTCGACCGGGTCGGCAACAACTCACGCTGGGCGCCCGCCCGAACCTTGCGGATCGCCGCCGCCCATCCTCAGGCCTCAATCCGAACCGTATTGACCTATCAACCACGTCGCCCAGGCTCGCCTTGTGAGCCTGGGTAACAGACCTTCTATGCATATTCCTAAAAGTTAGTTTATTTAAAGAATTAACACGCTTAGGGTATATGCACCGGACCACCGGACATTCCTGATTCTTTTTTATTTTTTCAACGGATGCGAGGTCGGTATGGTCAGAATTACCCCGGTGCGTAACGCCAGGGCATTGCGTGCAGCCAAGGAGCGGCGCTGATGTCTAACTTGGCAGAAACACCCTTCCAGAGTGATCTGGACACTGCCCCACTGCTGTTGCCCGCCAAGGTGCTGCGCAGCAACGCCGAGGCCCTTGACGCTGCCCATGCGCTGGCTCAGGCGGCTCGCCTGCAAGCCGCGCGGCGTGATCAGCAACGCAAATTACCCTGGGCCGAAATCGAGCAGTTCACCGCCAGTGGCTTGGGCAGTATTTCCATTCCTCGTGAGTACGGCGGCCCGCAAGTGTCCTTCGAGACCCTCGCCGAGGTATTTGCCATCATCAGCGCCGCAGACCCGGCTCTGGGGCAAATCCCTCAGAACCACTTCGGCATCCTGCACCTGCTGCAAGGCATCGCCAGCGAGCAGCAGAAAAAGCAGCTGTTCCAGAGCGTGCTGGACGGCTGGCGCATCGGGAATGGCGGCCCGGAACGCGGCACTAAAAACACTCTGGAACTCAAGTCCCGCATCACCGCCCACGGTGACGGCTTCGTCATCAGCGGTCAGAAGTTCTATTCCACCGGTGCGCTGTTTGCCCATTGGGTCGCGGTCAAGGCGCTGAACGATAACGACCAACAAGTCATGGCCTTCGTGCGTCGCGGCACACCGGGACTGCGCATCGTTGATGACTGGTCGGGCTTCGGCCAACGCACCACCGCTAGCGGCACCCTGCTGTTGAACCACGTCCCGGTCGACGCCGAACTGGTGGTGGAGAACTGGCGCCTGGGAGAAACCCCGAATGTTCAGGGTGCGGTCTCGCAATTGATCCAGGCGGCCATCGACGCCGGCATTGCCCGTGGCGCCCTCGACGACACCATCAGCTTTGTACGCGAACGCTCGCGCCCGTGGATCGACGCCAAGGTCGAACGGGCCAGCGACGACCTCTACGTGATCGCCGATATCGGCAAACTCAAAATCGAACTGCACGCGGCCGAGGCCCTGCTGCGCAAGGCTGGCCAAGTGCTGGATCAAGTCAGCGCCGCGCCGATCACCGCGCAATCGGCCGCACGGGCTTCGATTGCCGTGGCTGAAGCCAAAGTGCTGACCACCGAGATTTCACTGCTGGCCAGCGAAAAGCTGTTCGAGCTCGCCGGCAGCCGCGCCACCCTCGCTGAATTCAACCTTGACCGCCACTGGCGCAATGCTCGGGTACACACCCTGCACGACCCGGTGCGCTGGAAGTATCACGCGGTGGGCGCCTATCACCTGAACGGCACTTTGCCGGCCCGACACTCCTGGATTTAACCGACCAGAACACTTTTCGAACAAGCTTCTGGAGAAACTCATGACCCTTTCTCACCACGTCGCGGTTATCACCAGCGACGAACAAGCCCTTATTGTCGCCAGCGATCTGGCTGAAGACTTTCGCCGTGACAGCGCCCAGCGCGACCGCGAGCGTCGCCTGCCCTTGCCTGAGCTCGACGTGTTTTCCCGCTCCGGTTTGTGGGGCATCAGCGTGCCCAAGGAATACGGCGGCGCGGGCGTTTCCAATGTCACCCTGGCCAAGGTCACGGCACTGATTGCCCAGGCTGACGCTTCGTTAGGCCAGATCCCGCAGAATCATTTTTATGCACTGGAAGTACTCCGTGTAAATGGCAGTCCGCAGCAGCAAAAACGTCTCTACGCCGAAGTACTGGATGGCCAGCGCTTCGGCAATGCCCTGGCGGAACTGGGCACCAAGACGGCCCACGACCGCATCACCAAGCTGACCCGAGACGGTGATGGATTCCGCATCACCGGCCGCAAGTTTTACTCCACGGGTGCGATCTACGCCCAACGCATCCCCACCTCGGTGGTGGATGAAAATGGCGTCCAGCAACTGGCCTTCGTCCCCCGGGACAGCGAGGGTCTGACGGTGATCGACGACTGGAGCGGCTTCGGCCAACGCACCACCGGCAGCGGCTCGGTGGTGTTCGATAACGTGTGGGTCGCCGCTCAAGACGTGCTGGCGTTTCAAAGCGCCTTTGAACGCCCAACCACTGTCGGCCCACTGGCGCAGATCCTTCACGCCGCCATCGACACCGGTATCGCCCGCGCCGCTTTCGAGGATGCGCTGCATTTTGTGCGAACCAAGACCCGGCCGTGGATTGACTCCGGCAGCGACAAGGCCACCGAAGATCCGCTGACCCTGAAAAGCTTCGGCCACTTGAGTATTCGCCTGCACGCCACCGAGGCGTTGCTGGAACGTTCCGGTGAGTTCCTTGACCGCGCCCAGGCCGACAGCACTGCCGAGACCGTCGCGGCAGCCTCCATTGCGGTCGCCGAAGTGCGTGCCCTGAGCACCGAGATTTCTCTCGCCGCCAGCAGCGTGCTGTTTGAGCTGGCCGGCAGCCAGGCGACCCTGGCCGAGCACGGCCTGGACCGCCACTGGCGCAACGCCCGGGTGCATACCCTGCACGACCCGGTGCGCTGGAAGTATCACGCGGTGGGCAATTACTACCTCAACGATGAAAACCCGCCGCTACGGGGGACTATCTAATGAGCAAAAAGAAAATCCTGCTCAATGCCTTCAACATGAACTGCATCGGGCATATCAACCATGGGCTGTGGACTCATCCACGGGACAATTCAACTCAATACAAAACCGTCGAATACTGGACCGAACTGGCACAACTGCTGGAGCGCGGGCTGTTCGACGGCTTGTTCATCGCCGACATCGTCGGGGTGTATGACGTCTACCAGAACTCGGTAGACGTCCCCCTCAAAGAGTCGATCCAGCTGCCGGTCAATGACCCGTTGCTGCTGGTCTCGGCCATGGCCGCCGTCACCAAAAACCTCGGTTTCGGCCTGACCGCCAACCTCACCTACGAACCGCCGTATTTGTTTGCCCGGCGCATGTCCACGCTTGACCACCTGAGCCGTGGCCGGGTGGGCTGGAACATCGTCACCGGCTACCTGGACAGCGCCGCCAAGGCCATGGGCCTGCGCGAGCAGGTCGAGCACGACCGCCGCTACGACCAGGCCGACGAATACCTGGAAGTGCTCTACAAACTCTGGGAAGGCAGTTGGGAAGACGATGCGGTGCTCAACGATCCAAAGGCACGGGTCTATGCCCAACCGGGCAAGGTGCACAAGGTCGAACATCAGGGCGAGTTCTATCAGGTGGAGGGTTATCACCTCTGCGAGCCGTCACCGCAACGTACCCCGGTACTGTTCCAGGCCGGCAGTTCGGATCGCGGTTTGCTGTTCGCCGGGCGCCATGCCGAGTGCGTGTTTATCAGCGGGCAGAACAAGGCCTCGACCAAGGTTCAGGTCGACAAAGTACGCGCCAGCGCGGTGGAAGCCGGACGCAACCCCGATGACATCAAGGTGTTCATGGGCCTGAACGTGATCGTCGGCGCCACCGAAGACGCTGCCTGGGCCAAGCACGCCGAGTACCTGAGTTACGCCAGCGCCGAAGCGGGTGTGGCGCATTTTTCCGCGTCCACGGCTATCGACTTTTCCCAGTACGAACTGGATGAGCCGATCCAGTACGTGAAGAGCAACGCCATCCAGTCAGCCACCAAGAATCTGCAAAACAACGACTGGACCCGCCGCAAATTGCTCGAGCAACACGCCCTCGGCGGTCGCTACATCACCCTGGTGGGCTCGCCTGCACAGGTGGCCGATGAACTGGAATCGTGGATCAGCGAAACCGGCCTGGATGGCTTCAACCTGACACGCATCGTCACGCCGGAAAGCTATGTGGACTTCATCGAACTGGTGATTCCGGAGTTGCAGCGGCGCGGGTCGTACAAGACGGCATATGAGCAAGGGACGCTGCGGGAGAAGGTTTTCCATGGCTCGGCTCACTTACCCGAGCAACACATCGGTTCTACCTACCGCCGCTCCCACACAAGCCCACTCCCATATTAATTTTCGTTGCTCAACCAATACTTCTGACTGGAAATCCGCTATGAAAACCACACTCTTCACCCACCCAGTCAAAGCACTGGCTCTCGCCCTCGGGCTGTTCAGCTCGGCCGTGTTCGCCGCCGAGGCACCGCTGAAAGTCGGCACCACCGCCGCCTTCGCTATCCCGCTGGAAGCTGCCGTCGAGGAAGCCGGCAAACAAGGCCTGAAAGTCGAACTGGTGGAGTTCACCGACTGGATCGCCCCCAATGTCAGCCTCGCCGCCGGCGACATCGACGTGAACTACTTCCAGCACATCCCGTTCCTGGAAAACGCCAAGGCCGCCGCCGGGTTTGACCTGGTGCCGTTCGCCCCGGGGATCATCAACAACGTCGGTCTTTACTCGAAAAAATACAAAAGCTTCGACGAACTGCCCCAGGGCGCCAGCGTGGCGATTGCCAATGACCCGATCAACAGCGGTCGTGGCCTGCAACTGCTGGCCAAGGCGGGTTTGATTACCCTCAAGCCGGGCGTCGGATACAAGGCCACTGAAGAAGACATCATTGCCAACCCGAAGAAGCTCAAGATCCTGCAAGTAGAAGCCGTGCAACTGGTGCGCGCCTATGACGACGCCGATCTGGTGCAGGGCTACCCAGCCTATATTCGCCTGTCCAAGACCTTCGATGCCGAGTCGGCGCTGCTGTTTGACGGCCTCGACCACAAGGAATACGTGATCCAGTTTGTGATCCAGCCGAAGAGCAAAAACGACCCGCGCCTGATCAAGTTCGTCGACATCTACCAACACTCGCCCGCCGTACGCGCCGCCCTGGATAAAGCCCACGGCAAGCTGTACCAGGCCGGCTGGGAAAGCTGATCATGAGCGCCGCAAATGCCCAATTGCGCGCCCTGGATACGCAGCCCAAGGACGCCGAACAGACCGAGCTGCACCCCGACCTGAATCGCGCCCATGTTCGGTTTATCAACCTGGGCAAGACCTACGACGGTCAACCCGTGCCAGCGCTGCAAGGTATCGACCTGGCGATCCAGCGTGGTGAAGTGTTCGGCATCATCGGCCGCAGCGGTGCCGGCAAGTCGTCGCTGATCCGAACCATCAATCGCCTGGAGCAGCCCAGCAGCGGCCGGGTGTTGATTGATCAGGTGGACATCGGTGACTTCGACGAAGACCATCTGGTGGCGCTGCGTCGGCGCATCGGCATGATCTTCCAGCACTTCAACCTGATGTCGGCCAAGACCGTTTGGCAGAACGTGGAACTGCCGCTGAAAGTGGCTGGCGTGCCCAAGGTGCAGCGCGAAAAAAAGGTTCGTGAACTGCTGGAGCTGGTGGGCCTGCAAGACAAGCACAAGGCTTATCCGGCGCAGTTGTCCGGCGGGCAGAAGCAGCGGGTGGGCATCGCCCGTTCGCTGGTGCATGACCCACAGATCCTGCTGTGCGACGAAGCCACGTCGGCCCTCGATCCGGAGACCACGCAATCGATCCTCGGTCTGCTGCGCGAGATCAACAAACGCCTGGGCCTGACCATCGTCTTGATCACCCATGAAATGGCGGTGATCCGCGAAATCTGCGACCGGGTGGTGGTGCTGGAACACGGCCAGATCGTCGAGCAAGGCCCGGTGTGGGAAGTGTTTGGCAACCCGCAGCACGAGGTCAGCAAAACCTTGCTGGCCCCCTTGCAACACGGGCTACCGGAAGAGTTGCACAGTCGTTTACAGGCCAAGCCCACGTCCGCAGAGGCAGCAGTGGTATTGCGCCTGCAATTGACCGGCGCCAGCCATGACGAGCCGGACCTGGCCGCGTTGTTCAGCGCCCTCGGTGGTCGGGTTCGGCTGCTGCAAGGCGGGGTAGAACGAATCCAGGGCCATGCTCTGGGGCAATTGCTGCTGGCGGTGACCGGCTCATCTCTGGGCGCTGAAGAACTGCGTACTCGCGCCGGGCGTTGGGCACAACAGGTGGAGGTGCTGGGCTATGTGGTTTGATCGTTTATTACAGGGCGCCATCGACACGTTGTTGATGGTCGGCGTGTCGTCGCTGATCGCGCTGCTGGTGGGCATTCCGCTGGCGGTGTTCCTGGTGACCAGCGACAAGGGCGGCATCTACCAGGCCCCGGCCTTGAACCGGGTACTGGGGGCGTTCGTCAATCTGTTCCGCTCCATACCGTTTCTGATTTTGATGGTGGCGTTGATTCCGTTCACGCGGCTGATCGTCGGTACCACTTACGGCGTGTGGGCCGCCGTGGTGCCGCTGACCATCGCCGCTACGCCATTCTTTGCGCGAATAGCCGAAGTCAGCCTGCGTGAGGTCGACCATGGGTTGATCGAGGCTGCACAGGCCATGGGCTGCCGGCGCTGGCATATCGTCTGGCATGTGTTGTTGCCTGAGGCGCTGCCCGGGATTGTCGGGGGGTTCACCATTACGTTGGTGACGATGATCAACTCTTCGGCCATGGCCGGGGCAATTGGCGCAGGTGGGCTGGGAGATATCGCCTATCGGTATGGGTATCAGCGCTTTGACAGCCAGATCATGCTGACGGTGATTGTACTGTTGGTCATTCTGGTGGCGGTGATTCAGTTGGGTGGGGATCGGTTGGCGCGGGGGTTGAATAAGCGCTGAAAACTTGGGGCTGCTACGCAGCCCAACGGGGGCAAGCCCCCTCGCCACAGGCAAGCCTTCTCACCACAGGGTATAGTCGGGCAATCTTTCCTCCCGGTGCCGCTTGCCATGAAACTCGCCCCCGACGACCTCGATCAGATCACCTCTACTACCCTCGGCCATTACAACGAGGTGGCCGAGGACTTCCGTGAAGGCACCCGCGATCATGATGTCAGCCAGAACATCGATGCGCTGTTGCGGCATATCCACGGTGAGACGCCGTTCACCGTGCTGGATTTCGGCTGCGGGCCGGGGCGGGATTTGCAGACTTTTACGCGTATGGGCCACATCGCCGTCGGCCTCGATGGCTCGGAGCGCTTCGCCCAAATGGCCCGGGACGACAGCGGCTGCGAGGTGTTGCAGCAGGATTTCTTGAAGCTCGACCTGCCCGCCGAACGCTTTGACGGGGTCTTCGCCAACGCGGTGCTGTTCCATATTCCCAAGCAGGAACTGCCGCGCATTCTCGGGCAATTGCATGGCGCGTTGAAGGCGGGCGGTGTGTTGCTCAGCTCCAATCCACGGGGTGAAAACCAGGAAGGCTGGAATGGGCCGCGTTATGGCGCCTACCATGACCTGGAAGCCTGGCAGGCCTTGCTGACGGCGGCCGGTTTTGTCGAGCTGGAACACTACTATCGTCCGGCCGGGTTGCCTCGGGAACAGCAGCCTTGGTTGGCGAGTGTGTGGCGCAAACTTTAGGTCGTTGTTGTCTGGACTGACGCTTTTGCGAGCAAGTCGAATCGTCGCACCGCCGCTCCCACATTCGACCATATTCTTCCCGAAGGAACGCGGTCAAATGTGGGAGCTGGCTTGCCTGCGATGACGGACTCAAAGCCACCGCTAATCCACCTGATACACCACCGGTTCCTCACCCACCACCCACGCCGTCACACTGCGCGCCGCATAGCCCTCTCGCGCCTGCCCGGCAAAGTTAGCCACCAACCGCGTGCCATCGGCAAACGTGGTCTGCTGCACCTGCCGATCCGCCGTCAGCCAGCGAAAATCAGTCATGGCCTGGGTCGCCAAACGCTGGTGCAATGGCCGGAAAAAGCTATCCTGGCGCTGGATCAGCGGCAAGCGCTGCTTAAACGTCGCCGCACTCAAGTGATACAACGGCGGCACGTTGTACAGCAGTTGGGTCAGTTCATTTTCGCCCAGCACATTGCTCAGCTTCAGGCTGTCGAACAACCAATGATGAGTGGTGATAACCGAGCCATGGAACACCGCCTGGTACAGCGGCAGACGCATCGCCGGGTCGAAGTAGACCGTGCGAAACGGCTCTTTCAAGGGAACCGATTTGAAGAACACCGCAGGCTGTTCCGGCGGGTACCAGGCGCCCACGTAGTAGGGCGATTGCTTGTCCTGGGTCATATCCCGATCACCCCAGCCCATCACAGGTGTCTGCATGCCATGGGCAAACAGAACGCCTTGGGCAGTGACGGCGTTACCGTCTTCTGAACCTGCCGGCACTTTGAGTACGTTGTTGATCCAGCGAGCGGCGTCGACGTTCCCTGCCGCGTTCTGCGCTTGAGTCATGTTGAGGACGGAACGATAGCTGTCGAACACCATGCCGGTGGCGTAGGCATCAAGGAACCAGGCATTGAAACCGGCCTTAGCCTGTACCGCCTTCACCCGCGCCTCCAATAGCGGTCGCACGCAGCGTGGGTCGGTGTAGTAACCGGACTTCTGGAAGCCGGTTTTGAGCTGACCGTTTTTCAACAGGATTCCACAGTCGCGATGGGCTTTGCTGCCCAGGTGTGCGGTGGTCCAGTCCGGATTTTCCTTGGCAGACAAAGCCGTCTCATAGGAGTCATAGGGCGCCATCAAGTAACCGGCATCGACGCCAGCCCGCACCGCCTCCGGATGCCAAAGCCCACCCTCCCAACCTTCGCCCAAGGTCAACAACAAGCGTTTGAGCCCGGCATTCTGTAAGGATTTGACGGTGGTCGCAGACAAGGTACTGCCCCAGGCTTGCGGGGTTGCAGTCAGGGCATTGGAAAATGCGGTGGCCAATTCACCACGTAACACACCGTAGCCGTCCGCGAGTTTTTCCATGTCCGGTTCGTCAACGGCTTGCCAACTCTGACGCGCCTTTTTATTGATCGCCGCGTTCAAGCCGCGCAACAGGGTGGTTTGCTGGTAGCGATCAAGAAACGGTTGGGTCACCTGCAGGACCTGCAGCGATTCCTTGTCCAACAGGCTTCGCAGCTCCCCCGCCAGCCCGTGATCATTACTCAGCACCTGGCGTAATTGCGACCAGTCGCGCACATCACCAAGGCCCAGCAGGTCATTGCCCCACAGGTAAACATGGCTGGCGCCCAGCAACTTCTCGGCGTCCGGCGTCTGCCGCAGCTTGTCCGCCAGCGGCTCGTATTGCCCTTGCTCCACCAGCCATTGTTGGTAGCGCTTGGCCCCGGCCAACAGGTCGGCATCGCCCAGGTGCAAGCGCAGTGTCATCGGTGCCGTGGGGTCCAGGGCGGTGAACTCGTGGCGTGCAGACAACGCCAACCGCTTGCCATCGGCTTGCCAGTGCAGGCGGTTGTTGTAAGGGTTGGTCAGCAGCCAGTTGAGCGTGAACGTGTCGTGGTCGACACCCCACAGCGGCAAGCTGAGGTCCTGGGTGGTGTTCACATCGCCCTGCTCCAGCAGGAAGTCCTGCCAAAGCAGGTTGCCAGCGGGCACATAGTGCCCCTCGGCCAGGGGCCAGATCAGACCTTTGCCCATGGCGCTGGCCGGTTGCTGGAGGATATCCAGCTCACCCGATTCCCGAGCGGTGATGGTCAGCGCCAGGTCACGTTGGTCGAGGCTGGCGCTCAGGCGATAGGCTCCGTCATTCCATTGCCAGGTGGCCTGCTGGGTGCTTTGAGTGAGTTGGCTGACAGGGTGAGCGGCGACGCCCGTGGAGGCCTGCACAGGTTGCTTATCGGCGGGGATCACACGGATCGCCAGGGTTGCCGGGTCAAGTTCGACGCGCCAGAGGGCGTTTTCCAGCACGGTCCCTGCGTGAACCATCGACGACAGCAACAGAGCGAATACCAACAGAGTGTGGCGCAGGCAACGGATCATGACACGGGCCTTGGGCAAATGAGATCAGGCCCAGAGGTTAACCCAATTGATCCGGAGCCTGGCGCCAACCGACACTCTCAGGAGTATTCCCACATCCCTGTGGGAACACCTCAGGTCTATTCTTTCTTCGGTTCGCGAATCTTGTACCAGGCCACATACAGCGCCGGTAGAAACAGCAGCGTCAGCAAGGTGGCGATGATGATCCCGCCGATCATCGCGTAGGCCATCGGCCCCCAGAACACTTCCCGGGCGATGGGGATCATGCCCAGGCTGGCGGCCGCCGCCGTGAGCAGGATCGGCCGGCGCCGATGTTCGGTGGCTTCCACCACCGCGTCCCACGGCGTGTAGCCGTCGCGCTCGTAGGCGTCGATCTGGGTCACCAGAATCACCGAGTTACGGATGATGATGCCGATCAACGCCAGGATCCCAAGGATCGCCACAAAACCCATGGGCGTGCCCGTGGGAATCAGCGCCAGCACCACACCAATCAGCCCCAGCGGCGCGACGCTGACTACCAGGAACATCTTCTGCACGCTGTGCAACTGGATCATCAGGAAGGTCGCCATCAAGAACAGCATCAGCGGCACCACCTTGGCAATCGGACCTTGGGCCTTGCCGCTTTCCTCCACGGTGCCGCCGGTGGCGACCTTGTAACCCACCGGCAAGTTGGCGCTGAATTTTTCGATGTCAGGTGCCAGTTGCTTGACCAGATCCGTCGGCTGCATCTCATCGCGCACCGCCGCCTTGATGGTGATGGTCGGCTTGCGGTCCCGACGCCACACCAGCGGTTGCTCCAGCTCGTAACGCACCGTGGCAAACGCCAGCAGCGGAATCGAGGTACCACTGGGCGTGACAATCTGCAGGTTCTGCAAGGTCTCCGGCGTACCGCGCTCGGCATCTTCGGCGCGACCGACCACGTTGATCAGGTAGATATCGTCATGCACCTGAGTCACCGATGCACCACTGACCACGCTGTTCATCAACTGCGCCACGTCTTCGGAAGACAGGCCCAACTGGCGCGCCTTGTCCTGGGCGATGTCGATACGCAGGACTTTGCCCGGCTCGTTCCAGTCGTAGATGATTTCGCCGAGATGGTTGTTCTTGTCGAGCATCGTCGCCAGTTCGATGGCGTGTTTGCGCACTTGGTCGATGTCCTTGCCGGACACTCGATACTGAATCGGCCGGCCCACGGGCGGGCCCATTTCCAGCGGCTGCACGAAGCTGCCCACGCCGACAAAGTCGTCCCGCAGGCGCTTTTGCAGCCGCGCAATCAACGCGCCCCGCTCCTCCAGGCCCTTGCTGACAATCACCAACTGCGCGTAGTACGGGTTCTCCAACTGCTGATCCAGCGGCAGGTAGAAACGAATAGCGCCCTGGCCGATATAAGTGCTCCAGCGGGCAATGTCCGGGTCGTCCTTGATGATCGCTTCCAGGCGGTCCACGGCCTTGCGGGTCTCATTGATCGAGGCGTTTTGCGGCAGGTTGAGGTCGACGAGTATTTCCGGGCGGTCCGAGGACGGGAAAAACTGGTTCTGCACAAACTGCATGGAAAACACCGAGGCCACGAACAGCGCCACCGTGATGCCAATGGCCCACCAGCGATTGCGCATGGCCCAGAGCATGCCGCCGTTGAACACCCGGCCAATGCGCCCAGGCTCGGCGCTGTGAGGTTTGACGTTGCTGCTGAGGATATGCACGCCGATCACTGGCGCGAACAGCACCGCCACCACCCACGACACCAGCATCGCCACGGCAATCACCGCGAACAGGGTGAAGGTGTACTCACCCGCCGAACTGGCGTTGAGGCCAATGGGCACGAAACCGGCCACGGTCACCAGGGTGCCGGTCAACATCGGGAACGCCGTGGAGGTGTAGGCATAGGTCGCCGCTTGTTCCTTGGTCTCACCTTTTTCCAGCCGCGTGATCATCATCTCTACGGTGATCATCGCGTCGTCCACCAGCAGGCCGAGGGCGATAATCAGCGCGCCCAGCGACACCCGCTGCATGGTGATGCCGCTGTACTCCATAAACACAAACACCAGCGCCAACACCAGTGGAATCGAGCACGCCACCACCAGCCCGGCGCGCATGCCGAGGCTGATAAAGCTCACCACCAATACAATGATCACCGCCTCGAACAGCGCGCTGGTGAAGCCGCCGACGGCCTCCTCCACCACCTCGGCCTGGTCGGAAACCTTGTGCACGCCGACGCCCACCGGCAAGTCGGCAGTCAGGTCATCCATACGCTGGTGCAGGGCCTTGCCGAAAGACTGGATATTGCCGCCCTTCTGCATGGCGATGGCCAAGCCGATCGCCGGCTTGCCGTTGAAACGAAACATCGGCGTCGACGGGTCGACATAGCCGCGGGTGATTTCAGCCACGTCCGCCAACCGATAGAACCGGTCATTGAGCCGCAGGTTGACGTTGGCCAGATCCTTCTCCGATGCGAACTGCCCGGAAGTACGCACGGAAATCCGCTCCGGTCCTGCCTCGATCACTCCCGCCGGGGTCACCGCATTCTGCGATTGCAGGCTCTGTACCACTTGCCGCTGATCAATGCCCAGGGCCGCCAGTTTGCGGGTGGAGAAATTCAGGTAAATCACTTCGTTCTGCTGGCCGATCATCTCGACCTTGCCCAACCCCGGCACCGAACGAACCTCAGCCCGCACTTGCTCGACGTAATCACGCAGTTGGCGCATCGATAAACCATCGGCGGTAAACGCGTAGATTGAACCGAACACATCGCCGAACTCGTCGTTGAACGCCGGTCCCTGCAACCCTTGGGGGAAGCTGCCACGGATGTCATCGATCTTCTTGCGCACCTGGTACCAGATCCCGGGAATGTCCTTGGCACTGGTGGTGTCGCGCAGGAACACGAACACCGTGGACTCGCCGGGCCGGGTGTAGCTTTTCACGTAGTCGAGGGCGTCCAGCTCTTCGAGTTTTTTCTCGATACGGTCAGTGACTTGCTTGAGGGTTTCTTCCTGGGTCGCACCGGGCCAACGGGTCTGGATCACCATGGTCTTGATGGTGAACGAGGGGTCCTCTTCCCGGCCAAGGTTCATGTACGAGAACACGCCCATCAGCAGCGCAACGAACATCAGGTACCAGACGAAGGACTGATGCTTGAGGGCCCAGTCGGATAAGTTGAAGCTCCCTTTCATCGCGGGCTGTCCTCGTCGATTTTGACTTTTTGCCCAGGTTTCAGGCTGTTGACGCCGGCACTGACCACCCGTTCGCCGGGTTTGACGCCGCCGTTGAGCAACGCGCTGTCGGCGTTACGGCTGATGATCGTCACATCCCGCGGTTGCACGGTCTGGCTTTGGGTATCAATCACCCAGATGCGGGTTTTGCCGTCGGCTTCCTGCAAGGCGCTCAGGGGCAGTTCGATACGTGGGGCGATGGCCGAACTCAAGGTCACGCTGATCGCAGTACCGAGGCGAAAGGCCGCTGGCGTCTGGGCCAGAGTCAGGCGCGCGCGACGGGTGCGGGTCGCGCTTTGGGCCTGGGGTTCGATCTCGCGCACGGTGGCGGTGGTGTTGACGCTCGGGTCCAGTTGCCCGGCGACGCGAAATACCACGTCGGACGGCAAGCGCTCGGCCAGGCCGGCGGGCAGGTCGATCACCGCTTCCTTGATGTCGGGACGGGCCAGGGTCACCACTTGCTGGCCGGCGCTGACCACTTGGCCGGCCTCGGCGTTCCAGGCGGTGACGATGCCCGCGTGGTCGGTGCGTAGCTCGCTGTAGTTGAGCTGGTCCTTGGCCTGATTGACCGAAGCCTTGGCCTGGTCGAGAGAGGCCTGGGTGGTTTTCAGGTCAGTCTGGGCGACGTCCAGTTGCGCCTGCGCACCGACGCCACGGTTGAACAGTTCCTGCTGGCGCCGGGCATTTGCCTGGGCGTTGATCCACTGGGCCTCAACCCGGGCCAGATCACCTTGGGCTGCGCGCAACTGGTTCTGTTGATCGGTGGGGTCGAGGACCGCGAGCAACGCGTCTTTCTCCACTTCACTGCCGACGTCAACGGCACGCCGCGCGATGCGGCCAGGCACGCGAAAGCCCAGATTGCTTTCGTAGCGCGCCTGGATGGTGCCGGCGAATCGGCCGAGGTTTTCCTGATTCTCGGATTTCACTTCAATCGACAGCACCGGGCGTACCGGTTCGGGTGCCGGTTCTTCTTTGGAGCAGGCCATCAGCAACAGGCTGGACGCAATGAATACAGTCAACCGCTTCATGGCTGAACTCCCTGCGCCTGGGCCTGATCCGGCGGCTGGGCGATTTCCACGATCATGCCCGGGTGCAGCAACTGCCCACCGGCTACCACGACTTTTTCGCCGCCCTTAAGACCGTCGCCGATGATCACCTTGCCCGTGAGGTAACGGGCAACCGTGACCTTGTGCAATTGCACCTTGCCGTCGTCGTCCACCAACCACACGGCCGGCTCGTTGAGGTCTTTGGTCAAGGCCGCCCAAGGCAACTCGACGCTGGCCTTGGCCGGTGCATTGGCAGTGGCGCTGACCACCGAGCCCAGTTGCATGCCTGCCGGCAACGCGCTCAGCGCGATCTTCACCTGCACGGTGCCACTATTGGCCGCCACCGCCGGGGTGACTTCACGGACCTTGCCCACGGCCTTGATAGTCGGGTTATCCAACAAGCTGACGGTGATCGACGCATCGGGTGGCGGCTCCACCAGCAAGGATTCATAGACGTTGAACACCGCATCACGCTCGCCATCCCGGGCCAGGCTGAAAATCGGCACCGTGGCCTGCACCACTTGGCCGACCTCGGCCTGACGCGCGGTAATCACCCCCGGTGCATCAGCGACCAGGGCGGTGTAGCCCAATTGTTCGCGCGCGTTGGCCAACTGCGCCTGGGCAGCGGTCAGCGCGCTCTGGCTGCTGCGCAAAGCGGCCTGGGCCGCATCGTATTCGCTGCGGCTGGTGTAACCCTTCGGTAAAAGCTTTTCCTGTCGCACAAAGGCGGCGGCGGTCTGTTTGACCCGAGCCTGTTCGGCCACCACCTGGGCCTGGGCGGAGTCGACATTGGTCTGCAAATCCTTGGGATCCAGCTTGGCCAGCACTTGCTTGGCCGTCACCCGGTCGCCGACATCGACCATGCGCTGGATGATCTTGCCACCGACGCGGAACGACAGGTCGGTCTGCACCCGCGCCTGGATGTCACCGGTCAGGGTCACGGCCGCGGCGAAATCGGCCGACTTCACGGTTTGCACAAACACCCGGGAATGCTCCTTGGGCACGCCTGTTTCCCGGCCGCAACCGGTCAGCAATGCCAAGAGGGCAAAGCTGAAAATGAATGTCGAGGTGGGACCGCCCATGCAGGCTCCTTGCTTGGTTGACGCGTCGGTGATCATGCGACTGTGAGCGTAGATCAGGGTTCCTTATCTGTATCAAGGATCCCATACTCCGGGGGTTCCCAAGTAGACAAGATGACCATGCTCAAGACCCTCGCGGTAGCCAATTACCGCTCGATCAATAAATTGGTGGTGCCGCTGGATCGCTTGAACCTGATCACCGGCCCCAACGGCAGCGGTAAATCCAACCTGTATCGCGCCCTGCGCCTGCTGGCGGAAACCGCCCAGGGCGGGGTGATCAACGCGTTGGCCCGTGAGGGCGGGCTGGATTCGACCTTCTGGGCCGGGCCTGAAAATATCAGCCGACGCATGCTCAGTGGCGAGGTGGAGGTGGAGCCGACCGTGCGCAAGGGCGTCAAGCGCTTGCGTCTGGGTTTTGCCGGGGAGGATTTCAGCTACGCGATCTCCCTCGGATTGCCTGAACCCAGCGAGTCATTTTTCTCCCTGGACCCCGAGGTCAAAAAGGAATGCATCTGGGCCGGCCACGTGTATCGCCCGGCAAGCCTGCTGGTGCAGCGTTCGGGGCCGATGGTGCGTGCCCGTGATGGTCGGGGCTGGGATGTACTGGCCCAGCACACACCGAACTACAACAGCCTGTTCGATCAAGTCGGCAACCTGCGCGGCTCACCGGAGGTGTTGCTGCTGCGCGAGAGCATTCGCGGCTGGCGCTTCTACGATCACTTTCGCAGTGACGTCGACGCGCCCGTGCGCCAACCGCAACTGGGCACGCGCACGCCGGTGCTGCATCACGATGGTCGCGACCTGGCGGCGGCATTGCAGACCATCCGCGAGATAGGCGATCCCGAAGCCTTGCAGCAGGCCGTCAGTGATGCGTTTCCTGGCGCACGGCTGAATATCGAGCCGCTGCAAGGCGGACGCTTTGCCATCGAGTTCTATCAGGAAGGCTTGCTGCGGCCGTTATCAGCGGCAGAGTTATCGGACGGTACCTTGCGCTACTTGCTGCTGGTGGCGGCGCTGCTGACGCCCCGACCACCGACAATGATGGTACTGAACGAACCGGAAACCAGCCTGCACCCGGACCTGTTGCCGGCGCTGGCGCGGTTGATCATCAAGGTATCCGAGCAGTGTCAGGTGTGGGTGGTGTCCCATGCCAGCCGCTTGATTGCGGCGTTGCAGCAGGATGAAGGGTGCAACTCGATCGTGCTGGAGAAGGTGATGGGGCAAACACAGATTGTGGGACAGAAGGTGTTGGATCAGCCAGCCTGGCACTGGCCGAGTTGAGAGGCGCCTGACAGGGCTTGCTCGCGAAAGCGGTGTAACATTCAACGCAGAAACAAGGGATCAACCCTGCCACTTACCCCCTCCCACAATCACACTCTCAGGCTGGGTGTCATCGCTCAGTTCCTTGCGCACATATTGGTCATACAGCTTGAGCAGATACTTCTCCTCACCCAGCTTGGCCAACTCGGCATTCACCCAATCACGCAGTTCGATATTGCCCTTCTTCACCGCCGGCGCAATCGGCGCTTCGTCGCCCAGTTTCTGCTCCAGCACGCGGTAGCCCGGGTTCTGCTTGGCCCAACTGAACAGCACCAGATTGTCTTGTGCGTAAGCATCACCGCGACCGCCGGCCAGGGCTTGCAGGGACTCGGAGTTTTTCTCGAACTTGAGCAGTTTCCAGTCCGGGTGGTTCTTGGTCAGCCAGATATCGGCAGTGGTGCCTGTGGTGACGATGGTGGTGCGGGTGGCCAGGTCATCCAGGCTTTTCACTTCGCTGCCCTGAGGCACCAAAGCCTGCACCGCAACTTTCAGGTTGGGGTTGGTGAACTCCACCGCTTCCTTGCGCTCCGGGGTCACGGTCATGTTGGCGAGGATCAGGTCGACCTTGTCGCTTTGCAGAAATGGAATGCGGCTCGCCGGTTCCACGGCAACGAACTCAACCTTGTTCTCATCGCCCAGCAAATCCTTGGCAAAACGACGGCCAATGTCGGTATCAAAGCCGACGTAACGACCGGCTTCGTCGACAAAGCCGAACGGCGGCTTGTCGGTGAACACACCGACAATCAGCTTGTCCCGCGCCTTGATCTTGTCGATGTAGCTCACCGCTGCCGGCGCTGCGGCCGCAGGTTTGGCAGGCTCGTCGGGCTTGTTGCAGCCGGCCAGCAGAGCAAGGCCGAACAGTGGTAATAACAGCAGTGAAGACTTGGCAGTTTTCATAACAGCTCCAGTTCCTTGGTTTTTTTGGGCAGTGTTGAAACAAAGGAGAACTTCTCCAGGAACTGCTGCGCGCGTGCGGTTTGCGGGTTCGTAAAGAATGCCTCGGGGGTGTTCTGTTCGAGGATGCGGCCAGCCTCCATAAACACCACGCGGTCGGCGACAGCGCGGGCGAAGGCCATTTCGTGGGTGACGATCAGCAGGGTCATGCCGTCCCGGGCCAGGCCCTGGATCACTTCCAGGACTTCCTTGACCATCTCCGGGTCGAGGGCGGCGGTAACTTCGTCAAACAGCATGACCTGCGGGTTCATGCACAACGAACGGACGATGGCGATGCGTTGTTGCTGGCCGCCCGAAAGCTGGCGCGGATAGGCGTCGCGCTTGTCCGCGAGACCGACCCGCTCCAGCAGTTGTTCTGCCTGGGCGCGGGCTTCTCGTGGGGCGCGCCTTTGTACTTTCAGCGGGCCCAGCAGGATGTTGTCGAGCACGCTCATATGCGGGAACAGGTGATAACTCTGGAACACCATGCCTACGTCCTGGCGCACCTGGCGCCAGTCGGTGGCCTTGTCCAACAGCTCTTTACCGGCGAACCGCAGATGGCCGCTGTGGGCCACCTCCAGGCCGTTGAGACAACGCAACAACGTGCTTTTGCCGCAGCCGCTGGGGCCGAGAATCACCACCACTTCACCGCTTTCGACGCTCAGGTCGATGCCCTTGAGCACCTGCTGCTCGCCAAAGAATTTGTTGAAACCCTGGAACTCGATCAATGCGCTCATGCTTGGGCCCAGCGCCGTTCCAGCACCTTGGAGGCGGCCGACAACGGGTAGCAAATAAAGAAGAAAAACAGGAACAGCGCGCCGTAGATCAATACCGACTCGTAGGTGCGCTCGATGATTTGCTGGCCGACCTTGATCACATCCACCACACCGATCAGCACCGCCAACGAACTGGTCTTGATGATGCGGGTGTAGACGTTGATGGTCGGCGGCGTCATGCGCTTCAGGGCCTGGGGCAGCAGTACATAGCCGTAGAGTTGCGGATCGGACAAGCCAATCGACAACCCCGCTTCCCGCTGGCCACGCGGCAAGGAATGCAAAGCACCGCGCACCACTTCGCCGACTTCACTGGCGCCCCACAACGACAACACCAACACCGCGCACCAGAAACTGGGAATGCTCAGGCCAAAGAAAATCGGCAGTCCGAAAAACAGCAGGTACAGCCAGACCAGCACCGGAATTGCGCGAAACAGTTCCAGATAGATCCGCAGCACAACGTCGATGGCTTTCACGTTCAGGGTGCGCAACACGCCATACAACACACCACCGACCGTACTGAAAGCGATGCTCAAGAATGAAATCGACAGGGTTTGTGCCGCGCCCTTGCCCAGTTGCGGCAACGACACCCACAACAATTCAAGACCCGAACTGGCCATGCTGGAGCCTCCTTTCCAGACGGCTGAGCAGCAGCGACAGCGGCAGGAACAACAGCACGCAGATCAAGGTCAGCACCGCGAGCATTTCATAGGTTTTGTAGTAGAGGGTGATGTAGCTTTTGGTGGTGTAGAGAATCTCCGGCACCGCCACTGCCGAGACCACGGTGGTTTCCTTGAGCAGGAAGATGAAATTGGCAAACAGCGCCGGCAAGCTGAGGATCCCGGCCTGGGGCAGGATCACATGGCGCAGCAGTTGCCAGTGAGACAGGCCAATGGACTTGCCGGACTCGATCTGTGCCAGCGGCACCGCTTCAACACCGGCGCGCAGCACCTCGGTGAGGTAGGCACCGCCGAGAAACGTCATGGTGATGATCGCCGCCCAAAACCCGGAGATATTCACTCCCAGGGCCGGCAAGGCGAAGTAGACGAAGAACAGTTGAATCAGCAACGGCGTGTTGCGGGCCAGTTCCACATACAACGCCACCAGGCGCCACAGGTACGGTGTGCGAAATACCAACAAGGTGGCGTTGATCAACGCCACCAGCAACGACGTGCCGATGGCGATCAAGCCCACTTGCAGGGTCACACCCACGGCCTTGAGAAACGCCGGCAGGGTGCTGAGGATAAAAGCGTAATCGAAGGTCATCTGAAAATCCCTGACGCCACAGGGATAATGCGGCGTTGGTGCGGTCCGAATCGACGTGGATAACGTCGAGTAGCACCGACTTTAAAGGTATAAAAAGTAAAATTTAAATACCCAAATAGCATATTGATATCACCCAAACAGCTAACCTGCGGATTCGCGGGATAAGCAGGCGACAGCTATTGCTCTCGGGGTTGTAGGAGTCTTCTTTTTATCAGCGCTGCGCTACAGGGATGGGCAGCGGTTGGCCAGGCTGGGGGCCATTTAACGGGCGAGGGAATGACAAATGGCACAGACAAAACCGATTGACCCACAGGATTTGGTGAAGTGGTTGGTGGCGCTGCGACGGGCGATCAATCGCCGGGACCTCTAAACTGACGGAGGTCCAATGGGGAAGCGGGCTTGTGTGGGAGCGGGCTTGCTCGCGAATGCGGTGGGTCAGACAACACATCTGCTGACGGATACACCGCCTTCGCGAGCAAGCCAGCTCCCACATTTTTGATCGTATTCCAACCATAAAAAACGCCGACGCTGTATTAGCCGTCGGCGTTTAAACCTTGAAGGGGTTTTGGAGTTCGATCAGAACGCCGGCACGACCGCGCCGTTGTACTTCTTCTCGATAAACGCTTTCACTTCCGGGCTGGTCAGGGCCTTGGCCAGCTTCTGGATGGCGTCGCTGTTCTTGTTGTCCGGACGGGCCACCAGGAAGTTCACGTACGGCGATTTGGCGTCTTCGATGATCAGCGCATCCTTGGCTGGGTTCAGGCCAGCTTCCAGGGCGTAGTTGGTGTTGATCATGTCCAGGTCAACCTGGTCCAGGACCCGTGGCAACAGGGCCGATTCCAGTTCCTTGAACTTCAGGTTTTTCGGGTTGCTGGCAATGTCTTTCGGCGTAGCCAGGGCATTGGTCGGGTCTTTCAGGGTGATCACACCCGCCTTCTGCAGCAGCAAGAGTGCGCGCCCGCTGTTGCTGCCTTCGTTCGGGATCGCTACGGTGGCGCCGTCTTTCAGCTCTGAAATATTTTTAATCTTTTTCGAATAACCACCGAAAGGTTCAACGTGCACACCGACCACGGTGACCAGGTTAGTGCCTTTGCCCTTGTTGAAGTTTTCCAGGTACGGCAGGGTCTGGAAGTAGTTGGCATCCAGACGCTTCTCGGCCACTTGCACGTTCGGTTGTACGTAGTCGGTGAAGACCTTGATCTCCAGGTCAACGCCTTCTTTGGCCAGGGTCGGTTTGACCAGCTCAAGGATCTCCGCGTGCGGGACCGGAGTGGCCGCAACGACCAGTTTCTCGTTGGCCTGGGCGATGCCAGCAGTCAGGGCAGCCGCCAGTGCGGTAAACAACAGAACCTTTTTCATGCAGTGTCCTTCTCGAAAATCCGGGGCGTCAGCGACGGCCGCTTCTTATGTGGTGTGCCAGCGAATTGCTATCGCGGCGTGGAACGGACAATACCGAGATTTTTTATTCCCGAACAATATCTTTTATTCACTTTGATATTCCATTTTGCTCATACAGACGCCAACCCTTCCAATAGACGCTTCAACGCGCGGCGCTCGGCGTCGGTGCCGTGATTGAGGATCTGCCGGGCCTGGTGTTCGATCTGCGCCAGCGACGGTGGGCTCACCGGCAAATTCAGATGCTCCGGCAAGATTTCATCGCCACTGCTGACCAGCAACGCAAAGTGAATGACGTTTTCCAGCTCGCGGGTATTGCCCGGCCAACTGTGGTGTTCCAGCACTCGCTGAGCCGCATCGCTGATCAGCGGCACAGGCAAATCCAGGCGCTGGCTGTAGATGCCGAGGAAGTACTCGGCCAGGGACAAAATGTCACCCACTCGCTCGCGCAAGGCGGGCAATTCAAGCTGGCCTTCGTTGAGGTAATGGAACAGGCGCTCATGAAATTTACCGACCGCCACGGCCTGGGCCAGGTCGATGCTGGTGGCCGCTACCAACCGCACATCCACCGGACTGGGCTGATGAGCCCCGACGCGGGTGACTTCGTGATTCTCCAGAGCGGCCAACAGTTTGATCTGGATCGGCAGCGGCAAGTCGCCGATTTCATCCAGGTACAGCGTGCCGCCATTGGCCGAACCGAACCAACCCGCACGACTACTGGCCGCGCCGCTATGGGCGCCAGCGGCATAACCAAACAACTCGGCGTCCGCGTAGGTGGGGCTGATGGCGCCGCAATTGACCGAGACGAACAAGCCGGTGCGGTCACTGCCGCGGTGGATATGCCGCGCCAGCAACTCCTTGCCGCTGCCGGTTTCGCCGCGAATCAGCACCGGCAACGCACGCGGCGCCAGGCTTTCCAGGTCTTCGCGCAGTTGCCGGGAACGTGGGTCGACAAACACCAGCGCCTTGGCACGGATACTCAGGGGGCTTTTATCGGCGTCGGGAAAGGTCAGCAGCGGCTGGCCGTAGGTTTCATGCAAGCTCATGGCAGGCTCCCGCCCACATCCGCGCAGGGACGGGGCGTTGAAGAAAATTTATGCACGGCGCCGGGAGTGCTGTTCCAGGCGATTTTGCAGACGATAGAGGTAGGCGAATCCCTGTTCCCAGCGCTGGTGGCCGGACTTCACATTGATATGCCCGGCACCCGCCAGGATCCCGGCTTCGGCGCCCCAGTTACGCGCCAGCTCCACGGCCCGAGGGGCACTGACGGCGCTGTCGTTGTCGGAGCTGACAACCTGGGATGGAAACGGCAACAGGTCAGTGGGAATCGGCGAAAAGTTACGCAGGGCGGGCGCGCAGGCAGGTCGTTCGACATCAGCCGGCGCCACCAGCAAGGCACCACGCACCTGACGCAGAAACTCCACCGGCGCGGTGGCCGCCCAGTGGGCAACCGTGATGCAGCCCAGGCTATGGGCAATCAGAATCACCGGCGTGCTGTCGGCGGCGATGGCTTCAGCCAGTGCCGCCACCCAGTCTTCGCGGCGTGGCGTCAGCCAGTCGGCCTGTTCCACGCGGGCGCTGTTGGGCAGGCTGTTCTGCCAGTGACTTTGCCAATGATCTTCTGGCGATCCTTGCCAGCCCGGCACGATCAGATAACGAATCGACTCGCTGTGCATGGGTCTGCCCTCCTGCAGCGTTTAACGTTGCTGATCAGTATAGGGATGGGTCATATATTCGTTAAGGAATAAGAAGCTATTTATTAATACCCATATCGAATATATAGCACTGTAGCCGCTGCCGAGGCACGAGGCTGCGATGGGTTTGGTGCGGCATTCCGACGAATGCGACCCTCGAGGGCGGCGACAAGGATTGCGACGCAAAAAAAAGGCCGCACCCTGCCAAGGAGACGGCCAAAAAATTGTCGAGGCTTTTGAAACTAACGTGCCGTAATCACCGACAATTTGGTGATGCCTGCTCGCTCGATAGACGCCATGGCCCGGGCCACTTCGCCGTAATTCACACCATCATCGGCCTGCAGTTGCACCCGTACTTCCGGGTCCTTGGCCTTGGCCGCCTGCAGGTTGAACTCCAGCAGATTCGGCTGGATTTCGTCCTTGTTGATAAACAGTTTGCCCGCCGCATCGATGCTCACCACCAGCGGGTCTTTCTGCTCCACCGGCGCCACGGCTTCGGTCTTGGGCAAGTTGATCGGGATCGCGTTGGTCAGCAGCGGGGCGGTGACGATAAACACCACCAGCAGCACCAGCATCACGTCCACCAGCGGTGTGACGTTGATCTCGCTCAACACCTCGTCGCTGTCTTGTGTGGAGAAGGCCATGTCAGGACGCCTCCTTCACTTTCTGTGTGCCGCCCGGGGTTGCGTTCTTGTGCAGGGCCGGATGGATCAACACGCGGAACGAATTCTTTTGCGCCAGGCTGTAGAAGTCGTGGGCGAAGTCGTCCAGGTCGGCGGCGGTCAGCTTCAGGCGGCGCAGGAAGTAGTTGTAGACCAACACCGCCGGCACGGCGACGGCGATCCCCACGCCGGTCGCGACCAATGCCGCACCGATAGGACCGGCCACGGTTTCCAGGCTGGCGGAACCGGCGGCACTGATGCCTTTCAACGCTTCCATGATCCCCCACACGGTGCCGAACAAACCAATAAACGGCGAGGTGCTGCCGATACTGGCGACCACGGCCAGGCCGGTTTCCAGGGAGCGGCGCTCACGGACGATCTGCTGGCGCAAAGCGCGTTCCAAACGGTCCTGATGATTGATCGCCTGGCTCAAGTCGGCGGCGTGAGGCGCCTCGCCCACCTGAATCGCGGCATAACCGGCCTGGGCCACACGGGCAGCGGCGCCGGGTTGGGTTTCACTCAATTCGGCGGCCGCGTCGAGGCTCGATGCGGCCCAGAACTGTTTGTGGAACTTGCGATCCTGGGCCTTGAGGCGACCGAATTGCACACCCTTGAGCAGGGCCAGGCCCCAGGTGGCGACAGAAAAAACCACCAGCAGCCAGATCACCGCGCTTTCGATGGATTCAAGTGGAGATGCCAATAACGTCATGATGTGTTCCCTCGGTGTAAGCGATGTGGTGTTGAGCCCGTGCTCAATGAATCTTGAAGTCGATCGGTACGCTGACCCAGCCATCCTGGGCGACGTCGCCTTGCTTGGCCGGCACGAAGCTCCAGCGCTTTACGGCGGTCAATGCAGCGTCATCGAGTTGCTGGCGACCGCTGCTCTTCTGAATCTGGATCTCCCCCGGCTTGCCGCTGGCCAATACATGCACCCGTAGCAACACCGTGCCCTCCCAACCCCGGCGCTGGGCCAGTGACGGGTACTCGGGCGCCGGGTTCTTCAGGTACGCGGCGTTGGCCGAGGCCGGTGTGACCGGCGCCGGCGCGGCGGGTGCAGCCGCTGGTGCAGGCGGTGCCGGTTGCGGTGGCGCGGGCGGTTGCTCGACGGCTTTGGGTGCAGGCTTGGGCTCGGGTTTAGGGACCGGCTTGGGCTTGGGTTTCGGAATCGGTTTGGGCGGCGCCGGTTTGGCCGCCAACTCATCCACCACCGGCGGCGGCGGCTCGACCACAGGTGGCGGTGGTGGTGGCGGAACGGGTGGCGGCGGCTCCACAACCGGGGGCGCCGGCTGGGAAAATTCGATGGTCATCGGTGGAATTTCCGGCGGCACAATCGGCAGCACCGGCGTTTCTTTCTGGCTGACCCAATAGATCACCGCGCCATGCAGCGCGAGTACGAGAATCCCCAGCAAAATCCCTTCACGCCGGCTCAAGATGCGCTTGGGGGTTCTCTGCAAACGCAACTGCCCCAACGGTACGCGGTGCGGCCGGCCAAGGTCGACCAACTCACCACCCGGTGCCTGGCGCCATAGCGCCTCTTGTGCACTGGCAGCGGTCTGGACATTGCCCATTGATTAACTCCCTACGGTCCTTAGCAAAAAAACCGACAGGCCTGCCTGAGCGGCCGTCGAGAGCTGAATCATCGGGGTCAGACGCTTATCTCTTAAAGTAACCTTTAAAGTTATACATAGACTTAAATCGAATATTAAAAATCGACACACACAGCAAAGCCACGCCGTTCGTGGGCTCGCGCCCAGGCGCTGAATTCCAATGCTCTACAGGCATAAGAAATATTCACCAAAGGCATCCATTCAGCACGGATTACGCCCGCACAACTCCAGCAACTGCCGCTGTAATGTCTGCCCCGCCGCTCCCAAGCCACTGCGCCCATATAACGCCAGGCGCACGCCCTGCACTGCCGGTAAACCACTGTCTGGCCCGAGCATCACATGCCCGGCTTGCACCACCCGTACCGGCAGCAGACTGATCCCCAGCCCCGCAGCCACTGCCGAGCAGACGCTGGCCAGGCTCGCGCTGGAATAACCGATGCGCCAACGCCAACCGCCGACTTCCAGGTGATGGAGCATTTCATTGCGGTACAAACCGCCTACGGGAAACGCCACCAGCGGCAGTGGATCACGGCCCAGGGCCGGCGTACGGCGACTGTCGACCCAGCACAACGGTTCCGGCCATGACGCCAGGCAGTCATCGCTGTCGCCCATCTGCTTGACCAGCAGCACATCGAATTCACCGCCGCGATACTGGCGCAGTAGCTCGGGCCCCAAACCACTGGTGACCTCCAGGCGCACCCGTGGATAAGCCACGACAAAGGCCGAGAGCAGCGGCATCAGTCTCTCGGCCGCAAAGTCCTCGGGCACACCCAGGCGCAGCACGCCACCACTTTGCTGATTGGCCATGACGTCGGCCGCTTCTTCGTGCAGCGTCAGGATCCGTCGTGCATAGGCCAACAGCCGCTCGCCCTCGGCGGTGGCGACGACGCGGCGCTGATCGCGGTCCAGCAGTACGCAGCCCAGGCCCTCCTCCAGGCGTCGAATTTGTTGGCTGACGGTGGACTGAGTCAAGTGCAGGCGCTCGGCCGCGCGAGTGAAATTGCCGCAATCAGCGACGGCGACAAAACTGCGCAACAACACGGGATCGAACATGGGCATCACCATTCCATTTGCCACTGGTTAGCATGGTTATATTTAATTTCAGAATACCTCGCAGGCTGCCCATACTTCACCCTTCATTGCGCCCGGAGGCTTTCCATGACTGACGATAAACGCCATTTGCAGCGAGCCGTAGCGTTGGCCCGACACAACGTGGCCGATGGCGGCCGTCCGTTTGGTGCGGTACTGACCTATAACGGCGAAGTGTTGGTGGAGGCCGTCAACGAGATCCACCTGAGCCAGGACCCCACCGCCCACGCGGAGATGCTCGCGATCCGCACGGCCAGCCAACGCTTGGGTGCCCGCCTGCAAGACTGTGTGATCTACGCCAGCGGCCAGCCCTGCCCGATGTGCTTGAGCGCGATGTACCTGAGTGGCGTATCACGGGTGGTGTTCGCCGCCAGCAATGAAGTGGCGGCGCCATTTGGCTTGTCGACCGCAGCCATTTATCAGCAACTCGCACTGCCCCTGACCGAGCAGCGCCTGGCCATCGAACATGTGCCACAGGCCGCCATGGCCACCCTTTATCACGACTGGCAGGCCTTGCATGACGCTGAATAATTCACTGGCCGGCAAACTGGCTGGCTGGGGCTTGTTGGTGGTGTTGGGGCTCAACCTGCGGCCGATCCTCAGTTCCATCAGCCCGCTGTTGGGAGAGATTCGCCTGGCCACCGGCCTGAGCTTCCAGAGCAGTGCCCTGCTCACCAGCCTGCCGGTGATCTGCATGGGCCTGGTGGCGCTGGTGGGCGTACGCGTGGAAGCGCAGTTGGGGGAACGACGAGGAATTGCCCTTGGGCTGATGATGATTCTGCTGGCATGCCTGGCACGCTGGATGTTTGGTCAGGCGGCAGCGCTGCTGGCCACTGCATTGCTCGGCGGAGCCGGCGTGGCGCTGATTCAGGCATTGGTGCCAGCAATGATCAAGCGCCAGTTTCATCAACGGGTACCGCTGGCGATGGGTGTGTATTCAGCATCGTTAATGGCCGGCGGCGGTTTGGCGGCATTGCTTAGCCCTGTGTTCGCCAGCCATTTTCAGCACTGGCAGGCAGGGCTGGGTATCTGGCTTTTACCGGCGTTGGGGGCTTTGCTGCTATGGAGCTGGCTGCCGCTGGGTGCAGCGAAAAGTCAGCAGATCACAACGCCGTTCAAAGGCCTGCGCAATCGTCGGGCGTGGTTGCTGGCGGTGTATTTTGGCCTGATCAATTGCGGCTATATGAGCATGGTGGCGTGGCTGCCGGCCTACTTTCAGCAACTGGGTTGGGGCGTGTTGCCCAGCGGCTCGCTGCTGGCCTTCATGACGATTTTCCAGGTGATTGCCGCGCTGCTGATGCCAGCCCTGGCTCAACGAGGTGTCGACCGTCGGCCCTTGTTGGGCATCAGCCTGCTGGCCCAGGCGGCGGGCTATCTCGGCTTGCTGATGGCGCCGTTGCAACAGCCGCACCTGTGGGTGGCGCTGATCGGTTTCGGCCTTGGCGCCTGCTTTGCGCTTAGCCTGCTGCTGACCCTCGACCACCGCCGCGACCCTCGGGAAGCCGGGCAACTGGCGGCGTTTGTGCAAGGCGTAGGCTTTTTGATCAACGCCATTTCGCCGTGGCTGACCGGCTGGCTGCGCGCGCTGACCGGCAGTTTCGTCAGCGCCTGGGTGGTGTTGCTGGTGACCGTGGTGGCGATGCTGGTGGTGACCCGGGTGTTCAGCCCGGCGACCTATCGCACCGCCCCCGTGCCCGGCTAGAAGTCGTAGCGCCCGGTCACCCCCAGCGTGCGCGGAGTGCCTAGCAGCCCTTCATAGCCACCGTTACCGCCAGTCCACAGGGTGGTGTAGTACGTCTTGTCGAAGGCGTTTTTCAGCCACAACGACACGTCCCACTGCCCTTGCTGGTAATTGCCGCGCAGCCCGGTAGACAGGTTGACCACCGCATAGCTGGGGATCTGCCCGTAGTCGGAATCCTCGACCGTACCCACCGCCTTGGAACGGAAGGCGTAGCTGGCGGTGACGTAGGGTTCGAAGCCGTTATCCAGGTTCCATTTGTATTCGCCATTGGCGTTGGCAATCCACTTCGAAGCCCCCACCACTTGATGCCCGCTGAGGTCGCACGAAGCCGGCGCACCAGGACGCAGGCTGACTTCCGGCGGGCAAGGCGCATCCTTGTAAGACAGATAGCTCACGTCGTTAAAGGAGCCGTTGACGTTCAACGTCAGGCCCTTGATCGGCACCAGGGTGCTTTCCAACTCTACGCCCCGTGAACGTACCGAGCCGGCATTGGTCAGGTACTGCACGCGGTTGCTGTCGTCGTAGGCGTTGGTCTGGTAGCCGTTGACCTGGGTCCAGAACAGGTTGGCGTTGAGCTGCAAGCGACGGTCCCACAAGGTGCTTTTGAAACCCAGCTCGGCGTTGTTGGCGCGCTCGGTACCGATCAGCAACGAGTCCGCCCCCGCCGTCGGCGCAGAGCCCACCGCCAGGTTGACACCACCGGACTTCTCGCCATGGGACAAGGTGGCGTAACCCAGCAGGTTGTCGGTAAAGCGATAGCTGAGGTTCAACAGGCCGGACGGGCTGGTGCTGTATTGGTTGAGGTCGCCGGAGTCATAGGCGCCGGCACGACCACGTCGGGCTGTGGCGGCGGCGCCCGTTACCGCAGCGCCGCCGACGGGCGCATTGCGGGTGACCCAGGCGCTTTTCTCTTCGTAGGTGCCGCGCAAGCCGGCGGTGAAATCCAGGCGCTCGGTCAGGTGCCAGGTGCCTTGGGCGAACAGGGCAAAACTGTCGGTGCGGATATGACCGTTGCCAACGCTGCTGACGTTGTTCAAGGCGCCCGCGGGTGTACCATTCCAGATGTCGGCCTTGGGCCCGTAATAGGCAAAGGATTTGTTGTCCAGGTCAGAGCCGAAGTAATAGGCACCGAGCACGTAATCGAAGAAACCACCAGTGGGCGACGCCAGGCGAAATTCCTGGGACCACTGTTTGTCTTGCACCGACACGCCGGCGTTATAGGACGTCGGCACGTTGAGGCCGTCATCGTTGCGCGGGGTGAAATTCCACCAGCGATAACTACTGACCGACGTCAGGGTGAAGTCGCTGGGCAAGGTCCAGTTGGCCTCCAGCGACGTGCCGCCCTGGAACACGGTGACGTGCTGCTGGCCGTCCAGATTGACCTTGCGATGGGTGCCATCCACCAGGGTCGCCCCCGCCGCAGCCGCCCGCGACTCATAGAGGTTGGTGCCGTTGATCGTCGGCCCGGTGTTGTACAACACACGGGTACCGGCGCTTGAATCCTCCTCGTTGTAATCGCCGATCCAGCGCAGGTTGAACGCCTCGTTGGGCTTGTACAGCAGTTGCCCGCGAAAGCCCTGGCGTGAGCCGCCGTTGAGGTCGTGGCCGTCGTATTCATTCTTGATGTCGCCGTCGCTGCGGGTGCGATAGGCGGAGAAACGTCCCGCCAACTCGTCAGTGAGTGGCCCGGAAATCGTACCTTTGGTTTGGAAGTAACCGTCCTCACCCAACGAAGTTTCGATGCTGCGCTCGGGGGTAAAACTCGGCGCACGGGTGCTGATATTGATCACCCCCGCCGTGGTGTTCTTGCCGAACAGCGTGCCTTGCGGGCCGCGTAATACTTCAAGCTGCTCGATGTCCATCAGGTCGAATACCGCCATCCCCGGTCGGCCGAGGTACACGTTGTCGATGTACAGCCCGACGCTGCCTTCCAGGCCGTCACTGGCCGGGTTGTTGCCCAGCCCGCGAATCGACACGCTGGATTGGCGCGCGTGCATATAGGCGACGTTGACGCTGGGCACCAATCGCTGCAAATCCTGAATCCGGTAGACCCGCTGACTCTCCAACGCCTGGCCACCGATCACGCTCATGGGCGTGGGCACGTCCTGTGCACTTTCGGTACGGCGGCGGGCCGTGACTGTGACGGTTTCCAACTGGCCGCTGGCGCTCTGGCCCTTGCTTGCAGGTACAGGCGCGGCGTCCGTGGTTTCAGCCGCCTGGCTATGGGACCAACTCGCGCTGCCAGCCAGCAACAACGCCAGGGGCAGGCGCTTGAGCCGCAAGGGAGAGGAAGGGACAGCGGGCTTCAACAGGCTCATAAGCGGCTCCGGCATCAGGAAATAGGCAGCAACACATATTCCCTTTGGTTATTTATTTATGTTTTTACAAACATTTACTGCATAAGAGATAGCCTTTATAAGGAGTCGACCTAATGCATAGCCAATGCATTTCCCCGATATTTTTAATGTGAAAAATGCATATCGATCTGCGCCAACTTCGCCACTTCATCGCCCTCGCCGAACAGCGCAGTTTTGTCGCGGCCGCGTTGACGGTGAACCTGTCGCAATCAGCGTTCAGTCGGAGCATTCAGGCCCTTGAACACACCGCCGGGTGCCAACTGGTGGATCGCGGCCGCAAGGACCTGGCGCCGACCAAACAAGGCCAGGTGCTGCTTGAACATGCACGACGGCTAGTTAGCGGTGCCCAGCAACTGGCCAACGAGATCAGCCAGTTCAATGGCCTGGAAGCTGGCGAGTTGCGTTTCGGCTGCGGCCCGGCGCCGGCAGCTGGGTTGATCCCCCGAGCCATCGGCAGCTTTATCGGGCGCTATCCCAAGGCGCGGGTGCAGTTCCAGGTGGACGATTGGCAAAGCCTGAGCAAGCGGCTGCTCAGCGAAGAGTTCGAATTTTTCGTCGCCGACACCCGCCACTTCGAAGCCAACCCGGACTACCAGACGTACCGCCTGCGCCCACGCAAGTGGCATTTCTGCTGCCGTGCGGGGCATCCGCTGGGCCAGTTGGACAGCGTGAGCGCGGCCGAGCTGATGAGTTATCCCTTGGCGGTAACCATCCGCCCGCCGAACTTGCGCAAGGTCATCGTCGACCTCAGCGGGCGGCCTGATTACATCCCCAATGTTGAATGCGAAAACGGGTACAGCTTGTTGGGGGTGGTGTTGCGGTCCGACGCCATTGGCATCGTCAGTGCCAACAGCGATGTGCTGCGCATGGCTCGGGGTGAGTTGGTGTGTTTGACGATTGAAGGGTTGGCCGAGGATCTGGAGGAACGCTATACCCGCTATGGCATTGTCAGTCGTGCGGGGTATCGGTTGTCGCCGCTGGCGGAGGCGATGATTGAGCAGATCAAGGTGGTTGATGAAGAGGATGAGGAGGTGTGTGTGTTGGAGAATTTTGCGGTTTGAGGGGATAGGCTGGTGTTGGGGGGCATATCCGTTGCTGTGGTAACGGCGACTATTGGTTCCGCTTTTACAGCGGGTCACTTTTGGAAAAGAGCCCCAAAAGTAACCAAAAAGGGCTCTTGCCCCACCACTCGGTGCCTCGCCGTGGCTCGGCATGCCCGCACGCAGGCATTGCTCCGTGGGCCCGCCACGATCGGCCATCCATGGCCGTGCGCGGCTACCCCGGCATCCATGCCGGGGTGCCCACTACGCAATACCTGCGTGCGGCCAGCGTGGTTTAACGGGGCGCCTAGATCAAAATCACAAGCAGAGCAGATCAACAGCCAAGCTGCTTTTTTTGCTTTTCTGTGAGAGCTGGCTTGCCTGCGATGGCATCACCTCGGTGTTCCTGAAAAACCGAGTTGCCTGCATCGCAGGCAAGCCAGCTCCCACAGTAGACCGTGCCCGCTTTTGATTTTGCCTTTGCTTCACACCACTCAAGCCGGCCGGTAGGCCGCTGTGTTCTTGATCTGCTTTTGACTTTGATCTTAGGTGCCCCGTTAAACCACGCTGGCTGAACGCAGGCATTGGTCCGTGGGTAAACCGGCAGGACGCCGGTTTAGCCGCGTTGGGCCATGGATGGCCCGTCGCGGCGGCCCACGGAGTAATGCCGGAGTGAGGGCACACCGAGCATAAGCGAGGTGCCGAGTGGTGGGGCAAGAGCGTTTTGCTTACTTTGCCGCTTTTGCAAAGTGAGCCGCTGTAAGAGCGGAACCAATAGCCGCCATCACCAAAAAAATGGACATGCCCCCAATCCATGCAAACACTGCATAACCCCCATTCCCCAAATGCACTTGCCTCACCCCCACCCAACCAGCGAAAACCCTCACCTGTCTTCTGATCGGTGAACCCTCATGCCCCACCCCCAACCCGTGCGCAACGTGCTCTACATCATGTGCGACCAACTGCGCCGCGATTACCTTTCGTGCTACGGCCACGCCCATTTGCACACCCCCAATATCGACCGCCTGGCAGCAGCCGGCGTGCGCTTCAGCCGCGCCTATACCCAAGGCACCATCTGCGGCCCATCGCGGATGTCGGCCTACACCGGGCGCTACGTCAGCAGCCACCAAGTGGCATGGAACGCGGTGCCGCTGCCACTGGAAGAGCTGACCATCGGCGATTACCTGCGCCCCCACGGCATCCGCACGGCCCTGGTGGGCAAAACCCACGCCACGCCCAACCTCGAGGCCTTGCAACGCCTGAAGATTGACCCCGACGGCCCCCAGGCCGAGCCACTGAATGAGGTCGGTTTCGACGCCTACTTTCGCCACGACGGGATCTATCCCGACAGCCCGTTATTCACCGACAAACGCGAGTCCGCGCCCTACACCCATTACCTGCGCGAACACGGCTATGACGGCACCAATCCCTGGCATGAATGGGCCAATGCGGCCGCTGGCGAATCAGGAGAAATCCTCAGCGGCTGGCACATGCGCAACGCTCACCTGCCCGCGCGGGTGGCCGAACAACACTCGGAAACCGTCTACACCACCGACCGCGCCATGGACTTCATCACCGAGCAAGGCGAACAACCGTGGTGCCTGCACCTGTCCTATATCAAGCCGCACTGGCCCTACATTGCCCCGGCGCCGTACCACGCGCTGTATGGCGCCGAGCATGTGCAACAACCGATTCGGCCGCAGCCTGGGCAAGCCAGCAATCACCCGGTGTACCAGGCCTTCCGCCAACACCAGGAGAGCCTGAATTTTTCCCGGGATGAGGTTCGGCTCAACGTCATCCCAACCTACATGGGCCTGATCAAGCAGATCGACGACCAACTGGGTCGGCTGTTCGACTTCCTCGAAAACAAGGGCCGTTGGGACGACACGCTGATCGTGTTCACCAGCGATCACGGTGACTTCCTTGGCGATCATTTCCTGGGAGAAAAAGAGTTTCTGCTGGAGCCTGCGGTAGGCGTTCCACTGATCGTGCGTGACCCGCGGGCTGCTGCCGATATCAGCCGTGGTTCGGTGGATGAACGCCTGGTGGAAACCATCGATGCCCTGCCCACTTTCCTGCAGGCTCTGGGGTTGCCCGCTGCCGAGCACCGCCTTGAAGGTCGCTCGCTTGTCCCGCTTTTGCACGGCGAAGATATCCCTTGGCGCCGCTACGCCATCGCCGAATATGACTACGCCTTCCAGGCCCCGGCCCGCGAGCGCCTGGAGCAGCCCATCGACCGTTGCCGGATGACCATGGTGCGCAGCGAGCGCTGGAAATACCTGGCGTATGACGGCTTTCGCGCGCAGTTGTTTGACCTGGAAAATGACCCACAGGAATTGCGCGACCTGGGCGCTGATCCTGCGTATGCCCAAGTGCTCGAGACTCATCAGGGGTATCTGTTCGAATGGCTGCGCGGGTTGAAGCGACGCACCACCATCAGCCACGCGGAGATTGATCTGCGTGGCCAACGGTTTCGTTATGGTGAGCCTGAGGCGCAGAAGGTGGTGCAAATAGGCGTCTGGTAAACCTGTAGCCGCTGCCGAGGTACGAGGCTGCGATGCGCGTCCGCAGGACCGCCCCCTCGGGGGCCGCTGCGCAGCCCATCGCAGCCTCGTACCTCGGCAGCGGCTACAACCACATTCGCGAGCAAGTCGAATCGTCGCACCGCCGCTCCCACCCTTTTGATCTTCAGTGTTCTGGAGATCGTGGTTATCTACAGTCCCTTAATGGTCTGGCTACGATGCCCCTGCACACCCACCGGTACATCACCTTTCAACGTCACCCGCCGCACAATGCGCTCCTGGGTACCGTAGTCATCCACCGCATAATGCTGGGTAGCGCGGTTGTCCCAGATCGCCACATCCCCGGTGCTCCAGCGCCAGCGCACGGTGTTTTCCAGGCGGGTGACGTGGCTTTGCAGGAGGTTGAACAACTGCGTCGAGTCGGCCTGTGAATAGCCCTTCAGGCGTTTGACGAAATGCCCCAGCAACAAGTTTTTTTCGCCGCTGACCGGGTGTACACGTACCACCGGGTGTTCGGTTTCGTACACCGTCGAGGTGAACACTTTGCGGTACTCCTCAAGCTTCTCCACCGACACGTCCGGCTTGCGCGCAGCGTAGTCGTATTCGTTGCTGTGCACTGCCCAAAGGTTGTCCGCCAGCGCACGCAGCTCAGGTGTCAGATCGTTGTAGGCGCTGGCGGTATTGGCCCAGACCGTGTCACCCCCCGAGGCCGGCGACAACACCGAACGCAGGATCGAAGCTTTCGGATAAGCGTCGACGAAGGTCACGTCGGTGTGCCAGGAGTTGGCGCGATGACCACGGGCGCCGTCCAGTTCCAGCAGAAAGCGCGTGCCGTCGCGCACCGGCACCGTCGGGTGAGCAATCGGCTCGCCGAGCAAATGGGCGAAGGCTTCCTGGCTCTGATCATCTAGGTGGGTCTGCTCACGGAAGAAGACCACCTTGTACTGCACCAGCGCCTGCTGGATGGCTTCGACGGTGGCAGCGTCCAGATTGCCGGAGAGTTTGATGCCCCGGATCTCGGCGCCGATGCGTCCGGCTACCGGGTGAATGTCCAGCGCCTGGGCGACAGGTTGAACAGCGAGTGCGGCATTGCTCATTGTGATGACCCTCATGTGCCTGCTTACGGTGGGGAAGCGCGTCGACAACGCTCTATTCATATGCAATTTAGATCTAGCAAATGAACGTATGCTTCGTTGACGGAATAAGAGCTTGCATTTAAAACCTCAGGTCCCTGGGTCGCAAATGCCTTCGACCTATTTTTCAGATGCCGGGAAAGCATATGGATCTTCGCCAACTGCGGTACTTCATCGCCCTCAACGAACACCGCAGTTTTGTACGCGCGGCGGACGCCATGGGCATCACCCAACCGGCGTTCAGCCGCAGTATCCAGGGGCTGGAACAGGAGTTCGGCTGCGTGCTGGTGGACCGCGGCAACAAGGACTTGCGCCCCACCCCGGAAGGCCAGGTGGTGCTGCAACATGCCCTGACCCTGGTGCAGGGCGCCGCCTTGTTGAACAGTGAAGTGACGCGCATGACCAAGCTCGATGCCGGTGAACTGCGCTTCGGTTGCGGCCCGGCACCGGCGGTGAAACTGGTGCCCGACGCGGTGGCGCGATTTATCAACGCCCACCCGAAAATCCGCACCCATTTCCAGGTGGATAACTGGGAAACACTCAGCCGCAGCCTGAGCCGTGAAGAGATCGAATTCTTTATCGCCGACATCCGCCAGTTCGAAGCCGACCCGAACTTTCAGACCCAGGCACTGACCCCCAAGCGCGGGGTGTTTTTCTGCCGGCCGGGGCACCCGCTGCTGGCCAAGGACAGCCTGTCGACCAACGATATGTTTGACTACCCATTGGCGACGCCGCTGATCTCCCAGGGCATTCGAAAACTGCTGGCGAACCTCAGTGGACGGATGGATTTTTCACCCAACATCCAGACCGAACACTTCCCGGCGCTGGTGAAGATCGTGCTGCAGTCCAATGCGATTGGCGTGGGCACCGAAGAAGCGTTTGCCGAGGACGTCGCCAAGGGTGAGCTGGTGCTGCTGCATTGGCGCAACCTGCCGCAGAACATGGAGACCATGAGTGCGCGGTGCGGGATTGTCAGCCGCACCGGGTTCCGGTTGTCGCCGGCGGCGAAAGCGATGATCGAGACGTTGGTGGCGGTGGATCGGCAGGAGGTGAGTGTGGCGGTCTAGCGTGGCGGCATCGTGACATGGGCGTGACGCTCGCGCCCCTACTCGTAGCAGCTGTCGAGCGCCAGCGAGGCTGCGTTGGCCACACGGCCGTCCTCAAGCCAGGCTCAAAACCGTGCTGCCCCTGACGCAGCCTCGCTGGCGCTCGACAGCTGCTACGGGGTTACGGGGGTTATCGCGCCACCCATTCACTCACCTGGAACGACTTGCGAATCAGCCGCTCTTTCGACGCCAAATCCACCGCGTCCTGCAATTTGCCGAGGAACACCGGGTCGAGGCTCGACGGGAAAATCTCGCTGAGTTTCTGGTCTCTCAGATCGTTGGTCAGAATCACCGGCGGATAGCTGGCCAACCCTGAAACCAGGTCAATATAAGCCTGCTTGTTGTTGTCATCAGTCAGCCATTGCACCGCTTGTTGCTGCGCCTTGAGCAACTTGGCCACCGCTTCTGGATGCTCATCGACAAACTTGCCGCTGCCCACCAACACTGCCTGAATACTGCCCGCGTCACCGAGGTCTTTGGTGCTCAGCGGTATTTCGGCCAACCCCTTCGCCTGCAAAGCACTCAGGCCCGAGCTGCCCCACGTGGCATCAATCTGCTTGGCCGCGAGTGCGGCGACGGCCGCGTTGAAGTCCAGGTTGATCACTTTCAAATCCTTTTCACTCAAGCCCTGGCTGGCCAGGGCGCTGTCAAACGACAGCTGGCTGGCCGTGCCGCGAAACACCGCGACGCGCTTGCCCTTGAGGTCCTGCAAGGTTTTGATGCCCGAGCCCGGCACCACGCCCAGATAATGTTTCACACCTCGCGCGCTGGCACTGAGCAGCCGCGTATCAAGGCCATTGGACTTGCCGATGATCGCCGCCAGGTCGCCCAGATAAGCCAGGTCCACCTGACCGTTGGCGAAGGCTTCATTGATCACCGGGCCGGCGCCCTTGAAGTAATTCCATTGAATCTTGATGCCTTGGTCGGCGAAGGCATTTTCAAAGATCTGCTGTTGGCGCAACACGTCCGTCACACCGCCGCCGCTGTGTTGGGCACCCGCACTCAGGTCGGGCACGGCAATACGGATTTCCTTGAGGTCGGCGGCGTGTACCAACCCGGCCAATGCAGTACCTGCGAACAGCGTGATCAAACGTTTGAACGGCAGCTTCATGGGTAGTGCTCCTGTGGGCGACGGTTGCCTGGGGAGCAGAAAGTAGGCACAAGCCGATCAAAACTATAAATACTATAAATTCACAATTTAATAACTTTTAGAACTATACGAGCCAATACGCAGGCTCCAGAGGGCTATGCATCCACAGCATGGAAAATATTCTCCGAATGCATTGGATGCGTGTCAGGCAGAGGCTTTAAATGGTTTTTCTTATCCCTCAATCGTATTGATTTTTTGTTTATAAGACCAAAAACACATAAGCCCCACCGGACAACGGAGGTCATCCATGGCCCGAATCTCGCTGTTGAGCCTGCCGCTGACGGCCCCGGCCCAAGGTACGCCACCACGTTGGCCACACCTGAGCCAACGCCTGTTGCCCTGGCTGCTGCCCGTCGCACTGTTTGCCCTGTGGTGGCTGGCCAGCCGTAATCACTGGATGAGCGAACAGATTCTGCCGGCGCCTTCACTGGTCTGGAGCAGCGCCGTGGAACTGGCGGGCGGCGAGTTGTGGAGTCACCTGGCGGTCAGCTTGCAACGGCTGTTCTGGGGCTTGTTGGCGGGCGTCAGCGCCGGGGCGTTATTGGGCGCGTTGCTGGGCTTCAGTGCCCGGGCCGAGCGCCTGGTGTTCCCAACGTTCAGCGCCTTGTCGCAAGTACCGACCCTGGCCTGGATTCCGCTGTTCATGGTGTTTTTCGGCATCGGCGAAACCCTCAAGCTGGTGGTGCTGGTGAAGGCGATTGTGGTGCCGGTCACCCTGCATACCCTGGTGGGCGTACGCGATGCCCAGCCCGCTTTGCGTGAAGCCGCGCGCGTCTTGCGTTTACCCGCTCACCTGTTGATCCGCCGCCTGATCCTGCCTGCTGCGCTGCCCGCCTTCATGGCCGGCGTGCGGTTGGCGCTGGCCGCCGGTTGGACATCGTTACTGGCGGTGGAACTGTTGGCGTCCAGCGAAGGCATCGGGTACCTGATGGTGTGGGCGCGGCAGTTGTTCATGCTCGATATCGTCTTCGTCTGCATCGTGGTCATCGGTGTGCTGGGCGTGGTGATGGATCGTGGAATCGGCTGGCTGGATCGCAAGTGGGTGCACTGGCCGCATCCCGCCACCGCGCAGATCCGGCGCGGCCCACGCTATCAAGGCTGGCAACGCCTGCAACCGTGGTTGCTGCCCCTGAGTTTGCTGGCGCTGTGGCAGGTGGCAACGCAGCAGGACTGGGTGGACCCGAACATTCTGATCAGCCCTTGGGCAGTGCTGCAAACCGCGGCCGCCGGCGTGCAGGATGGCAGCCTGGTCAGCGCCTTGGGCTTGAGCCTGGAGCGCACCTTGGGCGGATTGATCCTCGGCGGCGGCCTCGGCTTTGCCTTGGGGTTACTGCTTGGCCTGTCACGCACCAGTGAACGGGTGCTCGGCCCAACGCTCGCCGCCCTGCGTCAGATCGCGATTTTCGCCTGGGTGCCGTTGCTCACTGCCTGGTTTGGCCTGGGTGAACTGGCCAAGTGGGTGTTCATCGCGCTCGCCGCCTTCTTCCCATTGTTTATCGCCACCCAACGCAGCGTGGTGAACCTGTCGCCACAACTCAATGAAGCCGCGCAAGTCCTGCGTCTGAGCCTGGGCCAGCGGTTGCGGCGCCTGGTGTTGCCGGGCGCGGCGGCAGGGATTTTCGCCGGGCTGCGCCTGAGCCTGATCTACGCCTGGCTGGGCACCATCGGCGCCGAATATTTCATGCCGTCCAACGGTGGTATTGGCAGCCTGATGATCGGCGCCCAACAGTTGCTGCGCATGGACTTAATCATGAGCGGCATGCTGCTGGTGGGCCTCACCGGCGCGGCCCTCAACCTGATCGGCCAACACATCGAAACCCGCGCCACGCGCTGGAGACACGCATGACTGCACCTATTGTCAGCTTCAATCACGTGGGCAAGACCTTCGACGTCGACGGCTTCGAACTGGAAGCCATTCGCGAATTCAACCTGGACATCGCCGAGGGCGAATTCGTCGCCATTGTCGGCTCCAGCGGCTGTGGCAAATCCACCCTGCTGCGACTGCTGGTGGGCCTGGATACGCAGTTTCGCGGCGAGATCCGCGTAGATGGCAAGGCGGTAAGCGGTATCGGCGGCGAACGCGGCATCGTGTTCCAGGAACACCGTTTATTCCCCTGGCTGACCGTGGAAGAAAACATCGGCCTGGGCCTGGTTAACGAACCGTTGAGCGACGCCGAACGCAAACGGCGTATCGGCGATTTTATCGAGCTGGTAGGGCTCACCGATTTCACCCGCGCCTACCCGCATCAACTGTCCGGTGGCATGGCGCAACGGGTGGCGATCGCCCGCGGCCTGGTGGCCAGCCCACGTATTCTGCTGCTGGACGAACCTTTCGGCGCCCTGGATGCCCTGACCCGCCAGCAGATGCAAGACGAACTCCTGGCAATCCGTGCCCGAGCAAAAATCACCACGGTGCTGGTGACCCACGATGTGGAGGAAGCGATTTTCCTCGCCGACCGCGTGGTGGTGATGGAGCCCCGCCCCGGACGGATCAAGCAGGTGGTGGACATCGCCCTGCCTCATCCCCGCCAGCGCAGCAGTTTCGACTTCCATCAACTGCGTGAAGAACTGCTGCACGAACTGATCAGCGACGACCATTACCAGCCACCGGTGCGCGAGCAGATCCGCGACCTTCCGCTGGCCTTTATTGCCTGCTAATGAGGAGCGCCTTGATGCCGCAACGTCCCAACTTTTTAGTGATCCTGGCCGATGACATGGGCTTCTCCGACCTGGGAGCCTTTGGTGGGGAAATCGCCACGCCGCACCTGGACGCCCTGGCCCTGAACGGCCTGCGCCTGACGGATTTTCACACCGCACCCACCTGTTCGCCGACCCGTTCGATGCTGCTGACCGGCACCGATCACCACATTGCTGGCATCGGCACCATGGCCGAGGCGCTGACGCCGGAACTGATCGGCAAACCGGGGTACGAGGGCTACCTCAACGACAAGGTGGTGGCCCTGCCGGAACTGCTGCGGGACGCCGGCTACCAGACGTTGATGAGCGGTAAATGGCACCTGGGCCTGACCGCCGAACTGGCACCCCACGCCCGGGGTTTCGAGCGCTCGTTTTCACTGTTGCCGGGGGCGGCCAATCACTATGGCTTCGAGCCAACCTATGACGACAGCACGCCAGGCCTGCTCAAATCCACGCCCGCGCTGTACATCGAAGACGACACCTTCGTCGAGCAACTGCCCAAGGACTTCTATTCCTCCGACGCCTTTGGCGACAAGCTGCTGCAGTACCTCAAGGAGCGCGACCAGACCCGACCGTTCTTCGCCTACCTGCCGTTTTCCGCACCCCACTGGCCATTGCAGGCCCCCGTCGAGGTTGTCGACAAGTACCGTGGCCGCTATGACGCCGGCCCCGAAGTGCTGCGCCTGGAACGCCTGGAAAAACTCAAGGCGCTGGGCTTGATCGACGCTGATGTCGAGCCCCATCCGCTGATCGAACTCAATACCCAATGGGCTGCCCTGAGCGACGAACAGCGCCAGGTGTCGGCGCGGGCCATGGAAGTGTATGCGGCGATGGTCGAGCGCATGGACTGGAATATCGGGCGGGTGGTGGAGTACCTGCGCCAACAGGGGCAATTGGACAACACCTTCATTCTGTTCATGTCCGACAACGGCGCTGAAGGCGCCCTGCTGGAAGCCTTTCCCAAGTTCGGGCCAGAGCTTTTGACCTACCTCAACCAGCATTACGACAACCGCCTTGAGAACATCGGCCGCGCCAATTCCTACGTCTGGTATGGGCCATCCTGGGCCCAGGTGGCGACGGCGCCGTCACGACTGTTCAAGGCGTTTACCACCGAGGGCGGGATTCGAGTGCCGGCGCTGGTGCATTACCCCCAACTGTCACTCAAGGGGCAGATCAGCCATGGCTTCGGCACGGTGATGGACATCACGCCGACCATTCTTGATCTGGCCGGCGTGCGTCATCCCGGCAAGCAGTGGCGCGGCAAACCGGTGGCACCGCTGCGGGGTAAGTCGTGGCTGGGGTTCCTGTCCGGCGAGACCGAGCAGGTGCACGACGAACACACCGTCACCGGCTGGGAGCTGTTCGGGCGCAGGGCGATTCGCCAGGGCCAATGGAAAGCCGTGTACATCCCAGGCCCCGTGGGGCCGGCAACCTGGCAACTGTATGACCTGGGCCAGGACCCGGGCGAGATTCATGACCTCGCCCAAAGCCACCCGGAGAAACTGACCACCTTGATCGGCCACTGGCAACAGTACGTCGAAGAAACCGGCGTGGTGCTCAGCGCGTCGCCGTTTCAGCCGGATTAACCATCACGGACGAATCCGTGGTGCGCTCAAACCGATTGGCCCGGGCAAAGGTCCCGAAGTCGTTGAAGCGCACGCCCATGTCGGCCATCACCTTGTGCGCCACTTTGACGGTCATCTGCCGGATGTAGAACGGTTCCTTGACCACAAAGTGGTGGATGCCATGGGTGCTGCCGAAGTTGAAGCAGAACGCTTGCAACGGCCACAACCACCACGGGTTCAGCACCTGGGTCTGCTGGATCACATTGCCCAGCTCCACATCGCCGTAGTAGTGCATGTTGGAGCTGACAAAGTGCAGGCAGAAAGTGCGCAACACGTTGGGGCCGATGATCACCACCGCCGCGATGTCGATAACCTGCATCACCGACAAGGTGCCCGCTGACCACTCGATCGGCATGCCCAGCAGGCTGGCGATGCCATTGGTGGCGTGAAACCCCAGGAACACATACCACGCGCCCCAATGCAGCAGCGCCAGCGGTGCGTAGACCAACGCCGTACGCTTGAGGATGTTCAGTTTTTGCTGCCAGGACGGCGCCCGCAACACGCGGATCAGCGCCGACATGATGTTGTCGCCCACCATCAGCAACCGGGCAATGCCCCAGGGTTCGCCGTTGGTGATCGCCCGCTCTTCGATATCGGTTTCAGTGCCCGACACCTTGTGGTGATTGAGGTGAATATGCCGGCGTACCCACGGATTGATGGTGCTTGGTCGCGCCAGCCAGACCAGGCCCATCATCAAGTTGTGGGGCAGGCGTTGCTTGCGAAAGTACATGCTGTGGATCAGGTCGTGTTCAAGCTCATGGGTCAGCGACGCCAGGAAGGCATTGAGCAGCAGGCACACCCACCACGCCATATGGCCGGTGATATACAACGCCGCAGAGCCGATCATGCCGAGCAAGGCAAACGCCAGGATCCCCGCGCCCAGGGCGTCCTGATGCCGTAGCCAGGGGTGGCGCTGGCGCAATTTCACGCCTTCGGCGAGCACCACTTCACGGATATGCGCTGAACGCTGTTGTGCGTTCATCCGCTGGGGACTTGCAGAAGTACCGTCCATGCTTCCATCCTCTTACTTATTGATGCGTACATCCTGCCCTATGCGATCTGGCAGGACGCTAGCTCGGCACGCCAACCTGTTGACCGCAAGCGCCAATTAACATGACTGAACCCACTTCCCTCGCCAGTTGGACCCGCGCCTTGCGCAAGCAACTCGATGCCCTGGGCCTCGACAGTGCAGCGCTGTGCGTGCAAGCCGGGCTCGCCCCTCAGCAGATGGACGATCCCAATGCCCGCTACCCACTGTCGGCCACCACGCGCCTGTGGGAACTGGCAGTGCAGGCCAGCGGCGATCCGGCCATTGGCTTGCGGGTGTCACGTTTCGTCAGCCCCACCACCTTCCATGCCCTGGGCTATGCGTTGGTGGCCAGCGGCAGCCTGCGGGAAGTATTCGAGCGAATCGTGCGCTACCACCCAGTCGTCAGCGACGCGCTGATGCTGGAGCTTAGTCGAACAGGTGAGCGTTACTGCTTGCACCTGCTGCAGCCCAGCAACAGCCCGGCGCCGGCGCTTGAAGCCATCGATGCCTTCGCGGCGATTTACGTGCGCACCTGCCGCAACCGTTTGGGCCGCGACTATGCGCCGCTGGCGGTGTATTTGAGACGTCCGGAACCGGCAGATCCCAAGCCCTGGTACACAGTATTTCGTTCCCCGGTGTTTTTCGGCGCCAATGAGGATCGCCTGGAGTTCGCCGCCAGCGACTTCGACAGCCACCTGGACGATGCCAACCCGGAACTGGCCGAACACAATGAAACGGTGCTCAAGCGCACCCTCGCCCAACTGCAACCGCTGACCTGGGAGCGCAAGGTACGCGCGGCCATCGAAGCGCAGTTGCCCGAGGGTGAGCCCAGTGCCGAGCGCATTGCCCAGACCTTGCATTTGAGTTTGCGCAGCTTGCAGCGGCATTTGGCGGATGAAGGGTGTCGGTTTGATGCGCTGCTCAATGAATGCCGTGAGAATCTGGCGCTGTTGCACCTGCGCGATCCCCAGTGCTCGTTGGCGCAAGTCAGTCACTTACTTGGATTTGCCGATACCAGCAGCTTCAATCGGGCGTTCAAGCGCTGGACCGGGATCACGCCGGGGCAGTTTCGGGATGGGTTGCGATAAACAGGTTTCTCACCGCGCCCGGTCGCGCCGCAGCAACTTCCTCACCCGCGCCACCAAACCCTTGGCATCGAACGGCTTGAGCAGGTAATCATCCTCATGCAATTCCAGCCCACGCAAACGGTCTTCAATGCCATCGGGCGTGGTCAGGAACAACACCGGTGTCTCACCCTTCAGCCGAATCGCCTGCTGCAGTTTCCAGGCATTCAGCCCCGGCAGCATCACATCGAGGATCACCAGGTCGTACTCGGTGCTTTCGACAAAGCGCAGGGCCGCCATGCCATTGGCCGCCACCTCCACCGTGTAACTGGCCTCCTCCAGACGCTTGCCCATCCACTCGGCCGTCTCCGACTCGTGTTCCACTAACAGCACACGCATAACACACCTCGAATAATAGGACCGCAGGCTAACACCCTCAGGCGTGCGCTGCCTCGCGTAACCGCTGCACGTCGAGGATTTCGATCTCGCCATAGCCCAGGCGCACAATGCCCTGGCCTTGCAGATCCTTGAGCAAGGCGTTGGTGGTCTGGCGTGACAGGCTCAACATGACTGCCAGGTCCTCCTGGGGCAGTTGCAGTATTCGCCGCGCCTGTTCGATCTCGCCGTAGCCTTCGGCGATCATCAGCAGGCGGTGCGCAACGCGCACCGACGCTGGCATCAGGCTCAGTTGTTCGATATTGATAAAGGTCAGGCGCAGTTTCTGGCTCATCAGCAGGGCCATGTCACGCCAGTAACGCGGGTGCGCTTCGAGGATCTGCAGCATCGCCGGCTGCGGCACTTGCAACAGGGTGCAGGGCCCGACGGCACAAGCGTCATGGGTGCGGGGCAAACCGTCGAACACGGAAATCTCGCCAAACCAGTGTGGCAGCTCCACCAGGCTCAACACCGCCTCCTTGCCCTGTTCGCTCACCGCGCTGATGCGCACGCTGCCATCCAGCACCGCATACAGCCCGCAAGGCGGGTCCCCGCGCTTGAACAAATACTGGCCAGCGGTCAGCTGTCGCAACCTGCCCTGCTTGCACAAACTATTCTGAAAGGCAGCAGGCAGATGGCTGTACCAGTGGCCGGTGGACAGCCGTGCATGCCATTTCTCTGCGTCCATGAGAACTCCGAAGATTGTCGCCCAGTTGACAGTTCGCCACAGGCTTACAGGGCATGATCAAACATCCTACAGGAGGAATAACAATGAAAAGCCTCGTCGACCACCTCAGTCAATACGCCGCCTACCACCGCGACCCGCGCAATATCGCCAGCCACTTCATCGGCATTCCGCTGATCGTGGTGGCCGTGGCCGTCTTGCTCTCGCGCCCCGAATGGTCGGTGGCTGGCCTCTGGCTGTCGCCAGCCGTGTTGCTGGCGTTGTTCTCGGCCGGGTTCTACCTGCGCCTGGAACTGGCGCTTGGCGCGCTGATGACGGTATTGATGGGCTTGTCCGTATGGCTCGGCCACGCACTCGCCGCCCAAAGCACCCTGGTGTGGCTCGGCAGCGGCATCGGGATGTTTGTGGTGGGCTGGGTGATCCAGTTTGTCGGTCATTACTACGAAGGGCGCAAACCGGCGTTTGTCGATGACGTGTCAGGGCTGATTGTCGGGCCGTTGTTTGTCGTCGCAGAGCTGGCGTTTCTGTTGGGTTTGCGGCACGACCTCAAGCAGCAGATTGAAGAGCGTTCCGGGCCGGTGGCAGTCAGGGGCAAGCACGCCGCGGTCTAAAGCGAAGCGGTTGTAGCCGCTGCCGAGGCACGAGGCTGCGATGGGTTTGGTGCGGCATTCCGACGAAGCAGACCCCTAGGGCGGTCCTGCGGACACGCATCGCAGCCTCGTGCCTCGGCAGCGGCTACAACGTTTTTCGGGAGCTGCCGTCTCAGGCCTTCTGCCAGACCTTCGGTTTGAAGAACAACGTCTCGCCCCGCGCCAAACCGGTCAGGCTGTCGTGGTCTTTCACCACCTCAGCCTCGATCAGCTCGCTCTGGCCTTCGACTTTCAACGTCACCCGAGTCGTCGCACCCAGTGGACGAATATCCCGCACTTCGGCCGCATGGTGATCTTCCAGTTCATGGCGCGACAGCGACACCTCATGCGGGCGGAACAACACGTGCTTGTCCTCCCCAAGATGCAAGCGGTTGGAGTCACCGAGAAAGTGGTAAACAAAATCGCTGGCCGGGTTTTCGTAGACGTCGCCCGGTGAGCCGATCTGCTCGATCACCCCCTTGTTCATCACCACGATACGGTCAGCCACTTCCATGGCTTCTTCCTGGTCGTGGGTCACGAATACCGAGGTCAAGTTGATGTCTTCGTGCAGGCGTGCCAGCCAGCGACGCAGCTCTTTACGGACCTTGGCATCCAGGGCACCGAACGGCTCGTCGAGCAGCAGTACTTTGGGCTCCACCGCCAAGGCGCGGGCCAAGGCGATACGCTGACGCTGGCCACCGGAGAGTTGTTCCGGATAACGATCGGACAACCAATCCAGTTGCACCATGTTCAGCAGCTCGTGAACCTTGGTCGCGATCTGGCTTTCGGTGGGGCGCTGGTTTTTCGGTTTCATGCGCAGGCCGAACGCGACGTTGTCGAACACCGTCATGTGGCGGAACAACGCGTAATGCTGAAACACAAAACCGACGTTGCGATCACGCACGTCGTGGCCGGAGACGTCTTCGCCGTGGAACACGATGTTGCCGGCATCCGGGGTTTCCAGGCCGGCAATGATGCGCAGCAAGGTGGTCTTGCCGCAGCCGGACGGGCCGAGCAACGCCACCAGCTCGCCGCTCTGGATATCCAGGCTGATGCTGTCCAGGGCCTTGAAGGCGTTGAAGTTCTTGCTGACATTACGGACTTCGATGGACATGCGTTATTCCTCAGCTGCACTGGCGCGCAGGCGGTTGATACGGTTCTCGCTCCACTGCTTGAGCAGCAGGATGAAGAGCGCCAGGATCAGCAACAGGCTCGCCACCGCAAACGCGGCGACGTGGTTGTATTCGTTGTAGAGAATCTCGACGTGCAGCGGCAGGGTGTTGGTGACGCCACGAATGTGCCCGGACACCACCGACACCGCGCCAAACTCACCCATCGCCCGCGCGGTACACAGCACCACGCCGTAGATCAGGCCCCATTTGATGTTCGGTACGGTAACGTGCCAGAACATCTGCCAGCCATTGGCGCCTAGCAGGCGCGCGGCCTCTTCTTCCTGGGTGCCCTGCTCCTGCATCAACGGGATCAGCTCCCGGGCCACGAACGGCACGGTGACGAAGATCGTCGCCAGCACGATGCCCGGCAAGGCGAAGACGATCTGAATGTCATGGTCTTGCAGCCACGGGCCGAAGAACCCCTGGGCACCAAACATCAGCACGTAGACCAGACCGGCGATCACCGGCGAGACCGAGAACGGCAGGTCGATCAGCGTCACCAGCATACTCTTGCCACGGAACGAGTACTTGCTCACGCACCAGGCGGCGCTGACGCCGAAGACCACATTGAGCGGCACCGAAATCAGCACGGCGATCACCGTGAGTTTCAGTGCCGACAGTGCATCGGGCTCGAAGATCGCGGCGAAGAATGCCCCCAGGCCGAGCTTCAGGCCTTGGGACACCACGATAAACAGCGGCAGCAGCAGGAACAACGCGAAGATCAGCCAGCCAAGGCTGATCAGGATACGTCGAGACACCGCGCTGCCACGACGGGCAGCGTTGGCCGAAGACGCGGCGGTAATAGACGATTGGGACATGTTCCGCGCCTCCTTATGGGGTTTCGATGCGCCGCTGCAACAAGTTGATCAGCAGCAGCAGGACAAAGGAAACCACCAGCATCAGCACGCCGATGGAAGTAGCGCCGGTGTAGTCGTATTGATCGAGCTTGACCATGATCAGCAGCGGCAGGATCTCGGTTTTCATCGGCATATTGCCCGCGATGAAAATCACCGAACCGTACTCGCCAACGCCACGGGCAAAGGCCAGGGCAAAACCGGTCAGCCAGGCCGGCAGCAGCGCCGGTACCAGGATGTAGCGGAACACCTGCAACGGTTTGGCACCCAGGCAGGCGGCGGCTTCTTCGATTTCACGGGGGATATCGGCCAGTACTGGCTGCACGGTACGCACCACGAAAGGCAGCGTGACGAAGGTCAGCGCCAGGGTGATGCCCAATGGGGTGTAAGCGATCTTGAAGCCCAGGTCGGCGGCGAACTGCCCCACCAGACCGGTCGGCGTGTACAGCGCGGTGAGCGCGATACCGGCCACGGCGGTGGGCAAGGCGAACGGCAGGTCGATCATCGCATCGATGATCTTGCGTCCGGGGAAGGTGTAGCGCACCAGCACCCAGGCCAGCAGCGTGCCGATCACGCCGTTGATAATTGCGGCGTACAACGCGGTGCCGAAGCTCAGCTTCAACGCCGCCAGCACCCGCGGTGCGGAAATAATCGCCCAGAACTGATCCCAGGTGAGTTGGGCGGCGTGGACGAACATCGCCGCCAGGGGGATGAGCACAATCAGGCTGAGGTACACCAAGGTGTAGCCCAGCGTCAGCCCGAAGCCGGGTATGACGGGGGAGATACGACGCGACATAAAAGTCCTTGGTTAACGGAACGGACATGCAAAGCCCGCAAACGAATGCGGGCTACTGATCCCTGTAGCAGCGGGCTTGCCCGCGAAGAACGTCAACGATAACGCAGTGCTACCTGGTTGCCCGCGTCGCCTATGCGTTTTCGCGAGCAAGCTCGCTCTTACTGGGCAGTGTAGATCTGGTCGAACACGCCACCGTCATTGAAGAATTTCGGTTGGGCAGTTTTCCAGCCGCCGAAGTCTTTGTCGATAGTCACCAGCTCCAGTTTCGGGAACTGCTGGGCGTACTTGGCAGCGACTTCCTTGTCACGCGGGCGGTAGAAGTTCTTGGCCGCGATCTCCTGACCAGCCGGGCTGTACAGGTGTTTGAGGTACGCGGTGGCGATTTCGGTGTTGCCCTTTTTCTCGGCGTTCTTGTCGACCACCGCCACTGGCGGTTCGGCGAGGATCGACAGGGACGGCACGACGATGTCGAACTTGTCGGCGCCGCCATCTTCCTTCAAGGCCAGGAAGGCTTCGTTTTCCCAGGCCAGCAACACGTCACCCTGACCGTTGTTGACGAAGGTGATGGTCGAACCGCGAGCGCCGGTATCCAGGATCGGTACGTGCTTGAACAGCGCTTTCACGTATTCCTGAGCCTTGGCTTCGCTGCCACCGGCTTTGAGGCCATAGGCCCAGGCGGCGAGGAAGTTCCAGCGAGCACCGCCGGAGGTTTTCGGGTTCGGGGTAATGACGGAGACGTCTGGCTTGATCAGGTCGCCCCAGTCCTTGATGCCTTTAGGGTTGCCCTTGCGCACCAGGAACACGATGGTGGAGGTGTAAGGCGTGCTCGCGTCCGGCAGGCGGGTCTGCCAGTTTTCCGGAAGGGTCTTGCCCAATTTGGCAATTTCGTCGATGTCGCCGGCCAGGGCCAGGGTCACTACGTCGGCGCGCAGGCCATCGATTACCGCACGGCCTTGTTTGCCCGAGCCACCGTGGGATTGCTGGATCTTGACGTTGTCGCCTGGGTGCTCTTTCTTCCAGAAACTGGTGAATTCGGCGTTGTAGTCCTGGTACAGCTCACGGGTCGGATCGTACGAAACGTTGAGCAACTCGTAATCCTTGGCAACAGCGGAACCGGCAAACACGGCACTGGCCAGTGCTGCCAGGGCATAACGGCGAATCGACGACATAGAGAAGCTCCTGAAATTCTTTCGTGTTGGCTTTTTCTTATAAGTGCGGGTCTAGCAATCGAATCGCCGATTCTGCTTTAGCTCGGTTTGTTACCCGGGTTTTGCAGACGGAATTTCTCTTTGCGTTCGATCTGTACCACTTGGGCGTTATGCACAGTGATTTCCACCGCGCCAAACCGCAGATCGCGCAGAGCGCTCTGGATCTCGCGCAAAATGGCTGCTTCGTCCTGGCCGTCAACGCTACGTAGAGATGCGCTCATGGTGGTGCTCCTGAAATGAGAAGTGCCTGGCAGTGGCGGCACTGCTTGCGGCGTGAGGGCGATAGTAGATAAGCGCGGATATTCTTAAAAATACTATTTAAGAATGTTTATATAACCAGAAAGAATTTTCTGATTAGACAGAGGCTTGCACCCTTTTGTAGCCGCTGCCGAGGCACGAGGCTGCGATGGACTGCGAAGCAGGCCCTGACGGGCGGTCCTGCGGACCGCATCGCAGCCTCGTACCTCGGCAGCGGCTACAGGATTGCAGGCGCTCTTTGCCAATCAATTTCATGAGCCGGCATCGGCCGGCCAAACCAATAGCCCTGACCCAGATCACACTGGTGGTCCAACAGGAACCGCGCCTGCTCCACCTGTTCGATCCCCTCGGCGTGCACCTGCATACCCATGCTCTGCGCCAAGGCAATGACCACGCGAACAATCGCTGCGTCATCTTCATCCCACGGCAGCCCCGCCACGAACCCTTGGTCGATCTTGAGCTTCTGCACCGGCAGGCGTTTGAGGCGCAGCAGTGACGAATAACCGGTGCCAAAGTCGTCGATGGCCAGGCGCAAGCCCAGTTCCCGCAGGCGATGCAGTTGTTCAAGGGCGACTTCCGGGTCGTCCATCACCGCGCTTTCAGTGACTTCCAGCTCCAGAAAGGCCGGATCCAGGCCGGTGTCATGCAGCACCTTGGCCACTTGTTCGTACAGCTCACGCCGGGCGAACAGACGGCTGGAGACATTCACGGCGAGGAAGGACAAGGGCACCCCGTCGGCCAGCCATTGGCACATCTGGCGACAGGCCTGATCCATGACCCAGGCATCGATCTCGGCAATCAGCCCGGTGCGTTCGGCGATCGGGATAAACTCCGCCGGCGGCACCAGGCCGCGTTCCGGGTGCTGCCAGCGCACCAGGGCTTCGACGCCGATCAGGTGGCTGCTCTGCAGGTCGTGTACTGGCTGGTAGTAAACCCGCAGTTCCTGCTGGTCGAGGGCGCGGCGTAACTCATTGGCGATTTCCACCCGGTGCTGGGCGTGGGCGGTGAGTTCTTCGGTGTACAAGGCATAACCTTCGCGGCCGACGCTCTTGGCCTTGAACAGCGCAGAGTCAGCGTTGCGCAACAACTGCTCGGCGCTCAAGGCATCGCTGGGAAACAGGCTGATGCCAATGCTGGCGCTGATAAACAGCTGGTGGCCGTCGAAGATGAACGGTTCTTTCATCGCATCGAGGATTCGCTGTGCCAAGACGGCGGCCTGGGCCACCTGTGGACAACTTTCCGCCAGTACTGCGAACTCATCGCCCCCCAGACGCGCAAGGGTGACACCTGGGCCGAACAAACCTTGCAGGCGCTCGCCCACGACCTTGAGCAACTGGTCGCCCACATTGTGGCCTAGGCTGTCATTGATGATTTTGAAATGGTCGAGGTCGATCAGCAGCAATGCGCAGCCTCGCTTGTGCACTTGCGCCGACGCCAGCGCCTGCTCGGCACGGTCGGTGAACAACAGGCGGTTGGGCAGGTTGGTCAGCGGATCGTGGTGAGCCAGGTGCGCCAGTTCGTGCTCGGAATGCTTGATCGCACTGATGTCGGAGAACACCGCGACGTAGTGGCTGACCTGGCCCTGGTCATCGCGCACGACCCGGATCGTTTGCCACTGTGGATAAATTTCGCCGCTCTTGCGGCGGTTCCAGATCTCGCCGCTCCATTCGCCGCAGCGCTCCAGAGTCTGAAACATCTGCTGATAGAAACTGACCGAATGGCGCCCTGACTTGAACAGACTGGGGCGATGGCCCAGCACGTCTTCACGCCGATAGCCGGTAATTTCGATAAAGGCCCGGTTAACGTGAACAATCAGGCCCTGGATATCGGTGACCAATACCCCTTCGCGGGTGCAATCGAACACCGCTGCAGCCTGGCGCAGGCGTTCGCGGTTCTCCTTCAGGGGCTGCTGGATCAGGTTCGCCCGGGCAAAACGGGTGCAGAGGAGAAAAATCACCAGCGCACTGAGTACTATCCACGCGTAACCACGGATCAGTTGCCAGTGGATAATTTTCAGCGGTTCATCGAGAAGATTGATCAATAGGTGCTGACTGAGTTGTATCCAAACAATAGAAACCAGCAGGTACAACAGCCCTGCGCATAGGGCACCTCGGTATGAAAACAGCATATGGCTAGTAATCCTTACTAAAAAACCAGATTCGCCCTACAAAGGTTACGGATTATAGAATAAGAAACATCCAGTCACTCCTATCTGAAAGGGCGACTGGTTTTATCTGTGGGCTTAGTGATAATGCGTGAGCTGTTTTTTTCTTTATCTGAGGGCCATACAGCCTATGTGGTACAACGGTTTTCTTGACTTGTCGCCTTGGCAATTGGTGGCAGTCACCCTGTTGATGACCCACGTGACCATTGTTGGCGTCACGGTCTATCTGCACCGCTATTCAGCCCATCGCTCCCTGGAGCTTAATGCCGGCCTGAAACACTTCTTCCGCTTCTGGCTGTGGCTGACCACGGCGCAGAACACCCGCGAGTGGACCGCCATCCACCGTAAACACCACGCCAAGTGCGAAACCGTCGACGATCCCCACAGCCCGGTGATCAAGGGCCTGTCCACTGTCCTGCGCAAAGGCGCCGAACTGTACCGCGCCGAGGCGGAAAACCCCGAAACACTGCGTATCTACGGCAAGAACTGCCCGGAAGACTGGATCGAACGCAACCTCTACACCCGTTTCCCCCTGCTGGGCATCGCCATCATGGGCGTCATTGACCTGCTGCTGTTCGGCACCATCGGCATCACCATCTGGGCGGTCCAGATGATGTGGATCCCGTTCTGGGCCGCCGGCGTGATCAACGGCCTGGGCCATGCGGTCGGCTATCGCAACTTCGAATGCCGGGACGCGGCGACCAACCTGATTCCCTGGGGCATTATCGTCGGTGGCGAAGAGCTGCATAACAACCATCACACCTACCCCAACTCCGCCAAGCTGTCGGTGAAGAAATGGGAGTTCGACCTGGGCTGGGCCTGGATCAAAGTGTTCAGCTTCCTGCGCTTGGCCAAGGTCCAGCGGGTTGCACCTATCGCCCACCGGGTCGAAGGCAAGGGCCACCTGGACATGGACACCGCCATGGCGATCCTCAACAACCGTTTCCAGATCATGGCCCAGTACCGCAAGTTGGTGATCGCGCCGCTGGTCAAGCAGGAGCTGGAGAAGGTCGATCACTCGGTCCGTCACCAATTCCATCGCGCCAAGCGACTGCTGTCACGGGAAACCAGCCTGCTGGATGACCGTCACCATGTGCGCATCCAACGCATGCTGGAGCACAGCCAGGCGCTGAAAGTGATCTACGAGAAACGCCTGGCGCTGCAACAGATCTGGCTCAAGACCAGCACCAACGGGCATGACATGCTGGCGGCGATCAAGGAATGGGTCCACGAGGCCGAGGCCAGCGGGATTCAATCCCTGCGTGATTTTGCCCATCAGTTGAAAACCTATTCGTTACGGCCTGCCAAGGTCTAAACGCCAAGCCGGCACATCCGTAATAGCTGTTGAGCTTTAGTGAGGCTGCGTCAAGGACGACGCGGTTTTAGGCTCGATGACTGCGGTGCGGCCTACGCAGCCTCGCCAAGGCTCGACAGCTGCTACGACCTCATCCATCAGCGTCCCCCCCGTAGCAGTTGTCGAGCCCCAGCGAGGCTACGTACGCCGCGCTACCACTCCCAAGCCAAGCCGCTCCCAACGCAGCCTCGCCAAGCTACGACCTCATCCACCAACGTCCCCCCCGTAGCAGTTGTCGAGCCCCAGCGAGGCTACGTAGGCCCGGTATCTCCGGGGCGCCTACAGGTTTTTGACGCCATTTCACAGGCACCTCGTTATCCCGCCCATTCGCCCCTCGATAACGGAACTTCGCTGCAAATCCCTCCTCTCAAGCAACGCTTCGTCATCCTGGCGAGCCTTGTTGTGACCGCGGTCCGATACTGCGGCACGCCCAGAGAGACTTGTGCTGATGGTCCACGATACGACCACCTCAACAACGACATCCTCCCCGCCCACGGTTGAACAACCACGCCCGGCTGCGGCCGCTACCTTGCTGGCCCTGATGCATGCCCAAGGCGAAGTGGAACGCCTGAGCGAACGTGAGCAATTGCTGAGTTCGCTGCTGGTCAGCGTGAATGCCGTGCTCTGGGCAATCGAATGGGAAACCCGTCGTGTGCTGTACGTCAGCCCGGCCTACGAGCGAGTTTTCGGACGTATGGCAGGTTTGCTGCTGACCGATTATCGGGAATGGCGCAACAGCATCCACCCCGAAGACCTCGACTATGCCGAGCACAGTCTGGCCCAGGTGCTGGACAAGGGCGTGGTGGAAGACCGCGAGTACCGCATCATCACGGCAGACGGGCAGATCCGCTGGATCAGCGACAAGTGCTATATCAACCAGCACGCCGAGCCCGGACAGCCGGTCATCATCGTGGGCATGGCCGAGGACATTACCGAAAAGAAGCAGTTGGAGCTGGAGTTGCACCGCCTGGCCACCACCGACGTGCTGACCCAGAGCAGCAACCGCCGGCACTTCTTTGAATGCGCCAACCGTGAGTTCGACCGCGCTTGCGCCCAGGGCACTCCCCTGGCGTTCCTGTTGCTGGACATCGATGACTTCAAGGTCATCAACGACACCTACGGCCATCTGGAGGGCGATCAGGTGCTGCAGCGCATCGCCGGGAGCGGTCGAGGGGTTTTACGCCGTGGCGACCTGTTCGGGCGCATTGGCGGCGAAGAGTTCGCCGCCGTGCTCCCCGGCTGCGCGCCGGAGATGGCGTTACACGTGGCGGAACGGTTGAGGCACGAAATCCAGGAGTTAAGTTTCAGCCATGAAGAGCAAGGCTTCAGCGTGACGGTCAGCCAGGGCCTGGCCAACCTCACCGCCGAGGATGCCAACCTGGACAGCCTGTTTGGCCGCGCCGATACGGCGATGTATGAAGCCAAGCGCCAGGGTAAGAATCAGGTGAAGGTGGGTTAGCGCTACACCTTGCGCATCCGGGTCAGCTCCGGCAACCCGACCTTGAGCAATCGCGCAGCCTTGCTCCTGGCCAGCTCCTCGACGCCTTCATGCTCCGTCAGCCGCGCCAGTTGCGCAGCCATATGCATCACCAGCGCTTCGCGGGAATACACCCCGCCTTCCAGTGAATAAACCGCCGCGATCAACTGCCGCAACTCCAAGGGCAAGCGCCAGCGGGTGCGCAACGCCGAGCCGTAGCTGGCGCCGAAGGTAAAGAGCGACTCGCCAATCAATTCGTCATCCAGTTCCCCACCGCCCTGGCGCCACTCCTGCAAGCAACGCAGCAGCGCCAGGTCGCCCAACCGATGGAGAATGCCGGCGCTGTAGCAGCGCTCATGGTCCAGGTCGAGCATGCGCGCCAGCGAGCGGGCGTATTCAGCAGTGCGCTGAGACAGTTGCCAATGACGCTCGGCGTAATCCACCAGGCCAGGGTCGCTCAAGATCACGTTGTGCTTGAGGGCCAGGCCGAGGATCAGGTTCATGCTCTGCCCGGCGGCCAACTTGTGCAGCGCCATGGACAGGGTTTGCACCGGCGTACCGTGATGGCCGGCGCTGTTGGCAGCAGCGATCAGCACGGCGCTGATTTGCGGGTCCACCCGCACCTGTTCTTCCAGGCGCCTGAGGTCCAGGCCTTCCGGCTCAAGGCTGTGTTGCACAGCCACCTTGACGTCGACTCGTAATGGCGCGCCGTCAGACGTATCCCGGCGACGCTCGAGGAACACCGGCAAGGTCATGCCGGGCACCAGCGCCGGGACGTCGCAATAGACCGTCTCGCCTTCGTTGAGCAGCAGGTCTTGCAGACGCTGGGTCAGGCCTTCCATGTTCAAGGGTTTGGTCAGGTACGCCGTCGGCGCCAGGGGCAAGGCTTCGCGCACACTGGCGCTGTCATTGCGGGTACTGAGCAGGATAAATGGCAACGCCGGGGACCGTCGTTGTTGACGCATACGGCGCAACAGGCTCAAGCCGTCGACACCGGGCAGTTCCCAGTCGGCAATGATCAGGTCGTAGGTTTTCTCACTCAGCATCAAGGCCGCTTGCTGGCCATCGGCACACAGATCCAGCCGCGCGTCACAGCGCACATTCAACAGCACCTGCTTGAGCAGATCCCGCGACCAGGGGTCGGCCTCGGCAATCAGCACACGGGGCACAGCAGGTAAATCAACAGCAGTCATCCAGCACGCTCCATCGACAATGCTTGCACCTTAGACAAAGGAGCCGCCCACGTACAAGGAACCGCGCCTGAATAGCGAGCATCCCCCATGAAAAAACCCGCCGAGGCGGGTTTTTTGTCGATCAGGTCACTCTTCGATCACAGCTCGGAGAAGCACTCTTCGATGATCGCCAGGCCTTTATCCAACTGCTCGTCCGGCGAGGTCAGCGGCACCAGTACGCGCAACACGTTGCCGTAGGTGCCGCAGGACAGCAGGATCAAGCCCTTGTCACGGGCCTTGGCTACCACGGAGGCGACGGCTGCGGCGTTGGGCTTGTGGGTGTCGCCGTCTTCGAACAGCTCGACCGCGATCATCGCGCCCAGGGCACGCACTTCACCGATCACCGGGTACTTGGCCTGGATGGCTTTCAGGCCGGTCACCAGACGCTCGCCCACCGCCTTGCAGCGGTCCAGCAGGTGCTCTTCTTCAAACACTTCCATCACGGCCAAGGCCGCGGCGCAAGCGATCGGGCTACCGGCGTAAGTACCGCCCAGGCCGCCGGGTGCGATGGCGTCCATGTATTCAGCCTTGCCACACACACCGGCCAGCGGGAAGCCGCCAGCAATGGATTTGGCGAAGGTGGTCAGGTCGGCAGCAACGCCCATCTGTTCCATGGCGAAGAAGGTACCGGTACGACCGGCGCCGGTTTGCACTTCGTCGGCGATCAGCAGGATGCCGTGCTTGTCGCACAGTTCGCGCAGGCGCTTCATGAAGGCTTTAGGTGCGACGTAGAAACCGCCTTCGCCCTGGACCGGCTCGATGATGATGGCGGCGATGTCACGCGGCTCGGCATCGTTTTTGAAGATACGTTCGATGCTGGCGATGGAATCATCCACGCTCACACCGTGCAGTTCGTTCGGGTACAGCGCGCGGAAGATACCGCCTGGCATCAGGCCCATGCCGGCCGAGTACGGTACGACTTTACCGGTCAGGCCCAGGGTCATCATGGTGCGACCGTGGTAAGCGCCGGTGAAGGCGATCACGCCAGCACGGCCAGTGGCAGCACGGGCGATTTTCACGGCATTTTCTACCGCTTCGGAACCGGTGGTGACCAGCAGGGTTTTCTTGGCGAAATCACCTGGCACCTTGGCGTTCACTTTCTCGCACAATTCCACGTAAGGCTCGTAGGCCAGTACCTGGAAGCAGGTGTGAGTCAGCTTGTTCAACTGTTCGGTGACCGCAGCGATGATTTTCGGGTGCAGGTGACCGGTGTTCAGCACGGCGATACCGCCGGCGAAGTCGATGAACTCGCGACCTTCAACGTCGGTCACGGTGGCGTTCTTCGCCGACTCGGCGAAGATCGGGTGAATCTGGCCAACACCGCGCGGTACAGCGGCTTCGCGGCGTTTCATCAAAGAAGCGTTGGTCTTGCTCATCAAAAAAGTCCTCATGCGCCGCTCATCGGGCGGCGTGGTCCAAGGAATACGTGGCAGGGAGGCAACTACGGCAGCATGCGATGATCGACTGCCACAGCTTTCCCGGCCACTTCGAATAACGTGTTGAAGCACGCAAAGGGACAGCGCTCTCGTGCCCTTTGCGTTTAACGCAATGCCTTGCCGGGTTTAGATGCCCAGGCAGAGGTATTTGATTTCCAGGTAATCCTCGATCCCGTACTTGGAACCTTCACGGCCCAGGCCCGACGCCTTGATGCCGCCGAACGGCGCCACTTCGTTGGAGATCAACCCGGTGTTGACGCCGACCATGCCGTATTCCAGGGCTTCGGCCACACGGAACACACGGCCCAGGTCACGGGCATAGAAGTAGGACGCCAGGCCGAACTCGGTGTCGTTGGACATCGCGATCACTTCGGCTTCGTCTTTGAAGCGGAACAGCGGTGCCAATGGGCCGAAGGTTTCTTCCTTGGCCACGGCGGCGTTTTTCGGCACGTTGACCAGGATGGTCGGCTCGAAGAAGTTGCCTTCCATGACCTTGCCGCCCGCCAGCAGGGTCGCGCCTTTGCTCAGGGCGTCAGCGATGTGTTCCTGAACCTTGGCCACGGCTTTTTCGTCGATCAGCGGGCCGGTGGTGGTGCCTTCTTCCAGACCGTTGCCGATCTTGAGCTTGGCCACGGCCACTTTAAGTTTTTCGGCGAACGCGTCGTACACCGAATCCTGAATGTACAGGCGGTTGGCGCAGACGCAGGTCTGGCCGTTGTTGCGGTACTTGGAAATGATCGCGCCTTCGACGGCCTTATCCAGGTCTGCGTCGTCGAACACGATGAACGGTGCGTTGCCGCCCAGCTCCAGGGAGACTTTCTTGATGTCCTTGGCGCATTCAGCCATCAGCTGGCGACCGATTTCGGTGGAACCGGTGAAGGACAGCTTGCGCACGATCGGGTTGCTGGTCAGCTCACCGCCGATGTCGCCGGCGCTGCCGGACACCACGCTGAACACGCCTTTTGGAATACCGGCACGCTGGGCCAGTTCAGCCAGGGCGAACGCGGAAAACGGTGTTTGCGACGCAGGCTTGAGCACCATGGTGCAACCGGCGGCCAGGGCCGGGCCTGCTTTACGGGTGATCATCGCGGCCGGGAAGTTCCACGGCGTAATTGCCGCCGTCACGCCAATCGGCTGCTTGATCACGATCAGGCGTTTGTCGGGCTGGTGGCCGGGAATCACGTCACCGTAGACGCGCTTGGCTTCTTCGGCGAACCACTCGATGAACGAGGCGGCGTAGACGATTTCGCCCTTGGCTTCAGCCAGCGGCTTGCCTTGCTCCAGGGTCATCAGGCGAGCCAGGTCTTCCTGGTTCTCGATGATCAGCTCGAACCAGCGACGCAGCTTGTTGGCGCGGTCCTTGGCGGTCAGTGCACGCCAGGCCGGCAGGGCCTTGTCGGCCGCTTCGATGGCGCGGCGGGTTTCGGCAGCGCCCATCTTCGGCACGGTGCCCAGGATTTCGCCGGTCGCGGGGTTATTAACCTTGATCGTTTGACCGTTGTCCGCATCGACCCAAGCGCCATCAATAAAGGCTTGCTGGCGGAACAACTGGGTGTCTTTAAGCTGCATGTCGGCTTTCCTTAACAGCACCGCGCGCGCGCGGAGCAAATTAGAGTTGTTGAAAGGCGCCTTTCGGGCTGCCGTCAGGGAAATCAGTCACTGGGCGCAAGCAAATACATAGCGCACGGGAGACAGAGCGTTTGAAATCTCAAACGAATCCTAGGATCAATGGGGGTAAAGGACAATAGTCTGTTCGAAAAAAAGAACGTAAACGACGCATTTGTCCCACCTTTCAGATCAAACGCACAAACGACAACGCCCCCATCGCCTGCTGGCGATGGGGGCGTTGGGACGCCTACGACTTACGGCTGGAACGACTTGAGCACGGCCAGCAAGCTGGTCAGGTTGTCGGCCACGCCGCCCTGAGCGACTTTTTCGGTGGCTGCGGCGCCAGCCGTGGTGTCGACACTGTAGATCTGCATCACGCCCTGGTTGGTAGCCGCCTGGGCCAAGGTGTTTTGCTGTTGCTGGGCCGAGACCGAGTTCTGGAACAGAATCGCGGTGGCCTGACCCATGGACTGATAAATGGTACTCATGGCCATGGCCGGCGATTCGGCAACGACCTTGACGTTGGTCTGGGTGACGGCATCGGTGATTTGCGGGCTGACTGTACTCATGGTTAGAACTCCTGGTTTTAGAAAGAACAACATCCGTTAACGCTCAGCCATCAAGGCTGGAACGACTTGAGCACGGTCAACAGGCTGGTGAGGTTATCCGACACCCCGCCCTGGGCGACCTTCTCGGTGGCGGCGGCGCCAGCGGTGGTGTCGACGCTGTAGATCTGCATCACGCCCTGGTTGGTAGCCGCCTGGGCCAGGGTGTTTTGTTGCTGTTGGGCCGACACTGCGTTCTGGAACAGAATCGCCGTGGCCTGGGCCATGGATTGGTAGATGGTACTCATCGCCATTGCTGGCGATTCGGCCACCACTTTGACGTTGGTCTGGGTGACCGCGTCGGTGATTTGCTCGTTTACAAATGCCATGATCAATTTCCTTATTTAGTACACGGAGCATTCCGTGTTCATCAATGAACGTTGCAAAACAGCCGGTGTGAAGCGGGTCGAAATCAACTCTGCACACGCTGACTGTGTTGTTCGCTCAACTGGCCAAGGGTCGATTCAATTTGCGCAATCAACTCTTTCATTTGCACATCAATAGCGGCTTTGACTTCCTGTCTGATCTGCTCGGACCACTGCTCCTTGAAGGAGCGCTCAGCCTGCTCCGGCGTACCCGCTGAAGCCTGCGGTTGCTGCGCCTTGAGCCATTGCTGGATCAGCGCTTCACGCTGCTCGGCGGTTTGCCGGAGGGTGTTTTCATTGGCCTTGGCCCGCTCAAGCAGCTCATGGGTACGCGCGCGCTCAGTTTCGATCAACTGGCTCGTCTGCTCCCGGGCCTGATCGATGAGCGCCTGCGAGGTGCCGGCAAAGGTCTGCGGCCTGCTGCGCACCAGTGCTTCCAGCACTTGCCGGTCGCCGGGGGTCAGCGGCAGTTCGAGGGCTTCTGCCAGGCGGTAGATATCCGCTACGGGGTTTTGTTCGGGTTGAGCCATTTCGCTCTCCTGGGCCGTGGATGGGCCGCTAAAGCCGCACCTCTGCGTTGTTTTCCCAGAAGCCGGCGAAATAGAAGTCTTCGTCGTTGTCGCAACTGGAGGCCAATTCCCACGGGGTCATGACGGTGGGCCGCGTGTCGAAAATCGGCGCAGGCACCGGTAGCAGATTGGCGTTGGTATAGAGGTTGCCCACCTCGTACGCGTTGGCGACAAATTGCGAACAGAACGCGGCGTTGCTGATGGACACCGACTCGTTGATCCGGCTCATGATGCCGGGCTCATAGGCCGACAGCTTGAAGATCGACAGCATCGCGTTCCACTTGCTGTAGCGCCCACTGATGTCCTTGCTGACCACGTCGCCGTAGAACTGGCCGGCGGCATAGGCGGCAGCGTTTGCCAGATCGGGTTCAGTGCAAGTAAAGACCATCGCCCCACGGGGCGGGGTTTCGCTGGTCAGGTCAGTCAGTTGAATGCCATCGCCGACACTTTCGATCACGTGGGTGGCATCGACGGCAATGGCCGCATGCACCACCGGCACGTTGGGATCGCCTGTACCGAAGATTTTGGCCTTGAGCCATTGGCCCGCCCGAATAAAGGCACGGGGAAGACTGGTAGGCACGTTGTCATCCACTTGCGCCACTGAAAAAACAATATCTCCAGGCTGCATGATGTCGCTCCTCATTTAAGAAAAGTTACTTTCAAGTTGCTGTTGCACAGCTCCAGAAGGGTTCTGGAACTCGATGCTCGGTCTACGCCGCCGGCGCGGCGCGATTGGCCAGGGTGCTGCTGTACTTGGCGATGCTCTGGTCGATCTTGTCGATCGCCACGCTGGCGGCTTCGGCCTCCATCGCACCCGCAGCAGCCGCAACGGCAGCGGCCGCGCCCACCAGCAGGTCGGTGGCCAGCGCACCCAAGGCGTCCTCGGCCGCTTTGGCGGGGTGGTTTTCAACGATGTTTTTGGTCATCTGCTCCAGCAATACCGCCTGGGCGGCAAGGGCGAGTTTGGTGACCCCGTCGAAATACCCCGCCGCCGACTGCGCCACCAAACCCGCGGCCTGGCTGATCATCATGTCGGCGGCCACGGCGATCTGTGCCGGGGCATAGGCGTAGTTCTGCGCGTTGGTGAACTGCACGGCCTGGACGATCTGGCTGTTGAGCGCTGCCGTGCTGTCCGTGGACGGCGTGCTCGCCTGGGTGAGCAGATGTTCGTTCATGCGGTCTATCACCGAACGTCGTGCCGGTGTGGCAGGAGGCGGCGCGGGCGGATCAGTCGCTGGCGCGGCGGGCGGGGTAGCGGTTGTTTTTCTGCTGAACCACGACATGATGCGGCTCCCCAGGGCTCAGCCCTTCTCGCCAATTTGCATGATCAACGCGACCGCCTTGGAGATCACCGCATTGGAGATCTGGTTCATGGCCTGCTGGCTGTTGACCGCGTTCTGCAAGGACAGGCCGGCAGCACTGCTGGCCACCTGATACAGCGACGCAATGGCCTGGGCCGGCGCCTCCGCGACCACCTTGACGTTGGTTTGGGTTACAGCGTCGGTAATCTGGCTGTTGACCATCGGATCTGTCATACATCTCTCCTTGATGGAATCGACCCGGCAAGGGCGCCGGTGGTTATCACGTAGGGCTTGTACTCATTGAACTAGAACGCCCCGCGCCGACAGTTGTGAATGGTTCAGCGCAACGCGGCCCGCAACAATTGCACTCGCTTGCGCACCAAAGGCAGGGTGATGCCCAGCTCGGCAGCGATTTGCGGGTAAGGCATGTCGTCGACGAAGCGCATTTCAAACAGTCGACGCTGCATCAGCGGCAATTGCGCTACACGCAGATCGACCTGGGCAAGGCGCTCATACAACTCGGTACGCTCCAGCACCGAGACACAAGGCGCCGCCAGAATGGCTTGATGATCGTGCTGCAGATCAATCGAGTGATCGAACAGCCGCCCTTCCCGCTTGCTGCGCCGCAGGCTGTCGAGAAATACGTGGTTGAGTACCAGAAACAGAAACCCCTCGGGGTCGCGAATCCGCTCCGGTGAGCGCCGGAAAAACAGCAACGCTTTGACGGCTGTAGCCGATAACCACTCCTGCCCCAGCTCCGTATTGCCCTTGGCCCGTCGGACGGCACGGCGCTTGAGCTCCTCATAGACTGCGCGCCAACTGGCTTCGAACAACTGATCCACCGCCGCTACTGAGCGTTGCTGTAGAACTTTCATCCCCATTGCCGGCACTCCCTGTGCGTTCTTGATGGGAGTCAGTCTGTAGGGGATGTACAGGGGGACGCTGTTACTTAGGGAACAACACCCTGATTAATTCAACGAACAGGCTTTGCGCCGTAGATGGTCAAGATCGTTGATCACCATACGATCGAGATTCCCGCTGATCAGCCCGCTACGGCGCCACAACTGCAACTGCACATTGAGCTTGGGACGACTGGTATTGAGCATCGAGGCCAGCAGACTCTGGCTGGCGGGCAACGACACCCTGGGCAAAGCCATCGCCAGGTCGATATCGTCCATGTTGGCCAACAGAAACCTTGCCAACCGCGACTCCAGTCGATGCAGGCAAACCAGCTCCAGCAACTCGATAACTTTGAGCAAGCGAACCATCATCAACATCAACACACGCCGCAAAAATACCGGCTCTTCAAACAACAACGAAAAATGCCTGCTCCCCAGCTGCAGCAACCGCGTCGGGCCACTGGCAAAGGTCGAGGATTCACGACCATGGCCCGAAATCAACGCTGACTCACCCACCACTTGCCCCGCCCCGGCATTGCCGATGATCTGTTCACGGCCATCAGGCCCCTGCATCACCGAGTAGACCCGGCCCTCCACCACCACGGCGATAAATTCGAGAGTGTCGTCCTTGAAATAGAGCAGTTCGCGATCTGCCAACGTTCGCTCCACCATATGGGTCGCGACATAGTGCAAAAGATGTTCTGGCATACCCCGGAACAAATCGGAGCGAGCCAACAATGTTTGTCGCAACGGGAGATCGAGCATCACGGTTCCTTTGGAATGCATGCGTTCACCTGGTCTGACAGGAAAATGCCGCGCCAGACGCGGCAGAAGGGACTTTGAAGCCAACAGAGCAAAGCAAACAAAGGGACGTCCGGCGCGGGGACTTGTGAACGCAGGGCGGCAATGGGTTCCGCTTGCCAGCCGCAACAGCCGGTAATCGCCACGGAAAAAACCAGCATGGACGCCTAAGGCCGACATGGGTATGATGTCGCCCGCACAAGCATCCGTAGCTCAGCTGGATAGAGTACTGCCCTCCGAAGGCAGGGGTCGTGGGTTCGAATCCCGCCGGGTGCACCATACAAACGAAAAAGCCCCAGGTCGAAAGACCTGGGGCTTTTTCGTGGTCGCCGTTTATTTATTACTTTTGCAACGCCTCCAACCGAGCCGGCAAGTCTTCCTGGGGGAAACGTTTATACAACGCCAGGAGCTGTTCATCGGCCGCCCTGGCCTCACCCGCCTGGCGCAGGCGTACGATTTCCCGAAGCCCTTGCTCCAGGGACTGTGGCTGGACCGTCATCCGCTTGCTCATTTTTGCCGCAGGCGCATCCGCCATGGTGCCCGCGACCTCAGCCTGAACCCGCGCACTGTCGGCCTGGGGCGCCATGGCAAACCCCACTGGTGCAGCGGGAGCTGCCGGGGCAGGCGCGGGTGCGTACAGGACCGGGCGGGCCAGTTCACGGAAGTTGGTGGAGTGGTCCCGTAGCGCGGGCGCGGAGAGTTCGGTGTCAGGCACCGGTGAGCGCACGACCAGGCCAATCATCAGCGCTACACCGGCAACGGTGGCAAATGCCATCTGCCAGCGTGGCCGTTGGCAGGCCTGCAGCCAACGTTGCCAAAGGCTCGGCTGGGGCGCCGGGGCTTCGCGGTGGGCGGTGGCCAGGATGAAGGCGTCCAGCGATGCCGGCGGCTCGCCGCTGGTGTGTTGCCGCAAATGTTGGATCAGCACGTCGTCGGTGGGATCCGGGGTATGTCGGGAGTCAGTCATGCGGGTACCTCCTCGGCCAGCAGTCGACGCAATTTCTGCTGGGCGTAACGCAAGCGGCTTTTGACCGTTTCCAGTGGCGCGCCGATCAAGGCGGCAATTTGCGGCACTTCAAGATCGCCATGCAGGCGCAGTAGAAATACTTCGCGCTGGTCTTCGGGCAAGTCTTGCAGGGCCGCTTCCAGGCGGCCCTGATCGCGGCTCAAGCTCAACTGCAGCTCGGGGCTGGCGGTGTCGTCGGGCTGGACATGAAGCTGCTCATCGTAGCTGTCATGCAACGGGTTGTGGATGCCGTGTTTGCGCCAATGATCGATCAGGCGGTTGCGGGCAATCTGGAACAGCCAGGTCCGAAAACTCGCCCGGCCCTGAGGCTGGGTGGTGCTGCGGATCAGGCTGAGCCAGGTCTCCTGGAACACTTCTTCAGCCAGTTCGGCCTTGTTGCTCAGGCCCACGAGGAAACGGTACAGACCCAGTCGATGCCGCGCATACAGGGCTTCAAAAGAAGCCCCGTCGCCGTTGCGGTAGCGGGCCAGCAGCGCTTCGTCGCTGGGTGGATCAATCGAAGCAGGCATGTAGGTGGCGAACTCCTTTCGGTGCGGGGATCAGGGTTGGGCAGGCGCCTTGAGGCTCTGCGCCAGCTCCACCAATTGCACAAACTCGCTGCGCAGGCCGAACGGGTCGTCGCCCCGGGCAGAACGGGCCAATGCGGCAGTGTCTTTCAAACTCATGTCCGCAGTGTAACGGCCGTCACCCTTGAGTTGCTGGGCGAAGGCGGCCACGGCCGCCGAAAACCGCAGGTCATCGCTGGGTTTGCCGGGCGTCTGCTCACTGCTGACCAGATGCTCGATCAACCGGCTGCTGCCACCTGATGCAGGCTTGTAGCGAACCCGCAACATCGCCAGTTCGCCCGTCTTGCCGTCCACCTTAGGAGTGTCAGCGTAGCGCAACGGTTCCAGCCAGCCCTTTTCGCCCTTCGGCACAATCTCATACAACGCCGTCACCGTATGCCCCGCACCGATCTCGCCGGCATCGACCTTGTCGTTGTTGAAATCCTCACGCTTCAAGGCACGGTTTTCATAGCCCAGCAGGCGGTACTCACTGACCTGGGCCGGGTTGAATTCCATCTGCAACTTGACGTCCCTGGCCACCACCGCGAGGGTTGAGCTGAGCTGCTCCACCAGCACCTTGCGCGCTTCACGCAGGTTGTCGATGTAGGCGTAGTTACCGTCGCCCGCGTCGGCCAGTTGCTCCATCAAGTGTTCATTGTAGTTATCCACACCAAACCCCAGGGTGGTCAGGGAAACTCCGCTTTTGCGCTGGTCGACGGCCATCTGCTTGAGGCTGTCGAAATCACTGACGCCGACGTTAAAGTCACCGTCCGTGGCCAGCAGGATGCGGTTGATGCCTTTGTCGATAAATCCTTCGCGGGCCATTTGATACGCCATCTCGATACCCGAGGCGCCTGCGGTCGAACCCCCAGCGGTCAACTGGTCGATGGCGTTACGAATCTTCGCCTTGTCGCGCCCCGACGTCGGCTTGAGCACCACCCGCGACTCACCGGCATACACCACCAGCGACACGCGATCCTGGTCCCGCAGTTGATCCACCAACAGTTTCAGCGTGCCCTTGACCAGCGGCAGCCCTTCGCGACGATCCATGGAGCCGGACACATCCACCAGGAACACCAGGTTAGCCGGTGCCAGGTCCGCCACGGCACGATCCGAAGCCTTGATGCCGATGCGCAACAGGCGGGTGTGCGGGTTCCACGGTGACACTGCCACTTCGGTGGTCACGCCAAACGGCGAGCCGTCTGTAGGCAGGGCGTAATCGTAGGGGAAGTAATTGACCATTTCCTCAAGTCGCACAGCACCGTCGGGCGGCATGTGGCCTTGATTGAGGAAGCGTCGGACGTTGGCATAACTGCCGGTGTCGACATCAACACTGAAGGTCGACACCGGCGTTTCGGCGACGCTATGAACGGGGTTGTCCGGCAGGTTTTGATATTGCTCGCGAGGTTCGGCGCGGTACTCCCTCTGCACCGAATCACGCATGGCAAAGCTCGCGACCCTCGGGGCCGCCATCGGAGTGGCCACGCGTTTGACCATGGCGCCCTGTGGGTGAACCGGTTCGCTTTGCAGCTCGGGAACAGGTGCGACGTCGGAGGTCTTGGCAACGTCTTGGGACGAAGACAACCCACAACCGGCCAGCGCCACCAGCAAGGTAACGGCAAAGCCCTGGGCAGCAGGAAGCAGGAGCAGAAGAGGACGGGACATGGGCTGAACCTCGAGTATGAATGATCCGTTCACAGAATCAGACGCAGGGCACTCGCGGTTCGGGTTAAAGCTCGAAATTTTTTTGGCAACGGCTTTGGAGGGACTCGGCTCGAATCACGTTTGGCTACACAGGCACGTTGAACCTGGCGTCGTGAGAACGCCACTCACCGAGCACCCGCCCCTCAGGCCAAATACGTTGAGTCTTGCGCTGCACGGGACGTCAAAAAAGAGGAACAACGCCATGACTGACCTACAACGCAGAGTCGCTTGGTCCGGTGAGCCAAACTCACGTGCATCCTGGCCACTGTATGGCCGTTCTGAGCCCCCATCACGCAAACCTTCCTACACCACTGATCAAGCGGCCGAGCAACTCACCCGAATGGGCTACCGCTGGAAGGACCGCAACCTTGATGGTGTAACAAGCATTTCCTATCAATTCTTCACTCCGTCGAAATCCACTTACGACACCCCGGCCGGTGCCAACGAATTCACCGGCTACCAGAAGGAACACGCCAGAAGATCCATGCAGTCCTGGGCCGATGTGGCCAAGCTGTCTTTCAACGAAAATACGCCAGACGCTGAAGGGCGACTGTTGCTGGGCAATGATGCCAACAGTGGTCTTCCAGCCCATGCGTCCTATCCCGGCATCTACCGCAATGGCACGCAAGCCTGGTTCGCGTCAGACGGCAAGAGTCGCCCCTTCAATCACGACAGCTACAGCCGGCATTTGCTGACCCATGAGATAGGCCACACCCTGGGCCTGATGCATCCCGGAAAATACAACGGCGGTGGCAGTTACGATCAGCACGCCAGCTACGCCGAGGACACTCGCGCCTACAGCGTCATGAGCTACTGGTGGGAGGGCCATCGCGGTCACGATCATCGCAAGAATCAGGAAGCCCACTATCCTGCCGGGCCGATGATGGCTGACATCAGCGCCGTACAAAAACTCTACGGCGCCAATTTCAAGACCCGCAGCGACGACACGATCTATGGCTTCAACTCCAATACCGGCAGCGACTTCCTGAGTCTCAAAGCCTCAACCGATGCCCCTGTATTCTGTGTATGGGACGGTGGCGGCAACGATACGCTGGACTTCTCGGGGTTCCACCAGAACCAATCCATCAACCTCAAGGCCGAGCAGTTCTCGGATGTCGGCGGCATGAAAGGCAACGTGTCCATCGCCAAGGGTGTGACACTGGAAAATGCCATCGCAGGCTCCGGGGATGATCAACTGACCGGCAACGCCGCGAACAACCGCTTGAAGGGTGGTGCCGGTGCAGACAGGCTGGAGGGCGGCGCGGGTGCGGACACCTTTGTCTACGACAAGGCCAGCGACTCCACCGAGAGCCGGCCCGACCTGCTCCTGGATTTCACCAGCGGGCAGGACAAAATCGATGTGTCCGGCGCGATGAAAGAGGCCGGCATTCATGCGCTGAGCTTTGTCACACGGTTTAGTGGACGACCCGGCGAAGCAGTGCTCGGTTATAACGCCTACACCCGGGAACACAGCCTGGCTATCGACTTAAATGGAACCGGCAAGTCGGACCTGTTCATTAGAAGCAACGGCGTCATCAAGCCCGCTGACGTCATCCGCCACCACTCGAATACACCGATTTTACCGCCGCGCCCTTCCCTCCCCGTCGACGTCACACCGAGTCATCCCCGACGGGCGATACGTCCGGATAACGCCCCAACCACTCCAAAAACAGGCTTGCAACAGGCCCCCTTTTCTTTGCAGAACTGGTCCAGCGCATCGCTCAAAGGCACACCCATGCACACCGCAGCAAGGGCGGTGGGCACCATTCGCGAAGTCACGGTAATGCGCGACTCATGGGGCTACGAGCGGGTCCATCATCGCTCGCTGGGCACCGGCTCACTGATCGATGGGGGCAACAGCGTACTGACCAACAAACATGTTCACGAGGCGCTCGAAAAAGGCAGCAGGCTCGAACTGTGGCTGGGGTATGAGGAAGGTGAAGACGGGCGCATGAAAGCCGCGCGCAAGGTGCCGCTGGATAAAAACCTGATCAGCGGTGACGCTCGACTGGACTATGCCGAATTGAGGGTTGATTTGCCCCAAGCGCAAAGAACGGCACTGGCGCGTCAATTCCCACCGCTCAAACTGGCCACCCACCCACAGATAACGGCTGGGCACAAAATCTTCATGCCCAACCATGGGCAACAATCCCTCGGTATTTCCTTTTTAAACGGCAGCGGCAAGCCCACCACCATCCTGGGACTGAGCAGTGACAGCGCGTATCAGAGCGCGTTCTATCACGACGCCTACAAGATACCGGGCACCTCTGGCTCTCCAGTGATCTCGGCCGATACAGGGGAAATTATCGCGCTGCACACCGGCGCCATCAGTGGCCCACTGGGCGGCGGTCGCGCCTGGATGGGCACGGCCAGCCGCATAGAGCTGATCCAGCGGCATCGCCAGGAGCAAAAGAATCGAGATACCAGAAGCGCAGGCATCTATTCTAGTTACTTGAGTTCCTGAACCAAATACTGCCCGGCGATCTGGGTGATGCCGGTCAGCGCCTGACGCAGGGCGGCGGGGTCCGTACGGTAGGTGAGCGGCGTGTAGCCATAGACGTTTTGGCCGTTGAGCGGTGTGATCGACTCACTGGTGCGCCACACCATCTCATCGCCACGGCTCATCACCGCCAGCACCGTGACGGTTGGGTAGACCACACTGCTGAACCCCTGGGTCAGGCGAAAGCCCCACTCGCCTACGGTCAACTGAATCTGTGCGTCGGCCGGCTCATCATCACCCACCACTTTAAGGGACGAGGTCTTGCCCAACGCGTCGACAAAGCCTTGTTTGACCAACGCACCCAAGTCAATTTTTTCGGCTTCCATGACCGTGAGAATCGCCATCGGAGTCGACATCTCGGCCAACTGGCCAGCCTTCATGCCAGCGGCAAAGCCCGCACCCGACAAGGCGGCGGTGCCCAACTTGGAAGCACCAGCGGCCATGCCGACGCCCGCGCCGAGACCGGCCCCCAAAGCGGCGCCCCAGGCTTGTTCACGGCCCATATAAACCATCTGCTTCTCCTGCCATTTGACAGGCAGCACCTTGACGGTCTTGATCTGAGTGCGGTTTTCGGGGGTCAGCGGGTGGCTGACGCAGCCGGTGAGTACCAGGGTAGTGAAGAGTACGAAAAGGAATTTGTTCACATCGGTCCTTAATGTTTTTTGCCAGAGACAGTGGGCGGGGCACCTATTGTCGCTTCAGATAAAAGAGATGGATAAAGGAGCGGCTTTATTGGCGAATCAAGGGAAAGTCGAAGGCCTGAACCCTCGACGATCTCAGGCTCACTTGCTCTCTTTTACCACCGTCCCCAAGGAAGCATCCTTGACCAAATAGCGGCCTTCCACATCGCTCAATACCTTCAAACTATTGCGCGCCATCACCACACCCACCTCGACTTCCTGCTTGAGGTAAATGACTTCACCAGCCTTGGCCGTGATGGTCATGTCCGCCCAGTTTTCCGCCTTGGAGCTGATTACATGCTGACCGGGGGTCATGTAGAAATAAATGTATTGGTTCCCGCGGTTGTAACCCATCTCAGAGTCGGCTTCCTTGTCGTCGAGGAAGACATTAAACCGCACCATCATCCCGGCATTGCTCGGGCGCACCACATACACCAACCCTTTGTCAGCTACAGCTGCCTTGGGCAACGAATAATTCGCCACGTCGGCCTGCATCTTTTCCACCGACGGTGCCGAGGCGCAGCCAACCAACGTGGCCATGGATAAAACAACAGCAGCCTTGCAGAACAGCTTCATCATGTATTTCTTCCTTGTGGTGCTACTGATAAACGGGTTGAGATGCAGGTCGCAGTTCGCGCATCCATTACTGCTTCAGATCAAGCCCTAGTTTGTCGGCCATTAGCGCGAAGATATGAGTGTCTAATCCTGAAATGAAAAAAGAGAACAGATTTATTTAAGTGATAAAGCACTTCGGAGTGCCTTTCCGCTCTGCCTCAAGGAAAGGTCGTGCCCATTCTTGACCACTCATTGGAAAACCAAATACCGGTCACCTTGCCAACAACGTCTTTGAGCTCAACCTGCCCCATAAAGCGGCTGTCATTGCTGACATCGCGGTTGTCGCCCAGCAGATAAACGTGTCCCGGCTCGACCGTCAGCGGCGCCAGTTGTCGCGAGTAGTCCTTCTTGACCCTCTGCGCGGGCGCATGGAACAAACCCAGGTTTTCTCCGTTACGAATCAAATCGCCGTCTACGATGGCCAGCGTATCGCCGGCGACTCCCGCCACACGCTTGGTGGCTTCGGTCTCGTTATAGCGATACACCACAATATCTCCGACCTTGGGTGAGCCCGCGTGGGTGTCAGACACAATGTAATCACCTATCGACAACGTAGGGACCATCGAGCCTGAGGACACGAAATAGTTCTGGTAGCCGAGTAACGGGTTTCGCAGCCCCCCCAGCACAGTCAGGGTAATCAAGGTCAGTACGACCACATAGCACACATGAAATCGAACACGAGGGATCCCGTGCGGCCCGTTATACCGACGGGCCAACACCGTCGCCATCACAGCCGAAACCAGTTTGACCACAATGATGAAGGCGACGAAAACGTACATGCCCGCCGGGCTGGCAATCAATCCACAAACACCCAGGAGCACAATGCCGAGATACATCAACGCGGCGACCCATATCCCCCACTTTATACGGCCGACATACACCAGGCCCCAGCCTGCCACCAAGCAGGACATCAGGAAGGCTTGCAGAGAAGATTTAACAGTTTTCATGGGTCTTCCTTGACGGGGGCAGAAGGACAAACGAAGAAAATCCAGGTCAGACTGAGCCGGAGTTTTGCTGGTCAGTGGTGACGGGAAGATGCTTCGTGGGCTCGGTGACGTCATAGACATGCTGCTCACAACCCGCACCGATGATCACAAACTCCACCAGGTAAACCTTTTGCTTCTCGGGCTTGAAGGTTGAACGCATAGGGCCGCAGGCATAAACAATCTTCTCGGCATAGCGGTAGTAGTTCGAGTCGTAGACCCGCGACTCACCGATCACTTCAATCGCCTGCCCGGAATCGGCCTGCACTTCCAACTGGGGGAAGCGTTTAACGGCGGCACTGTTAGCGACCTCATTCAACTTGGCGATCCAACCGAAGACCTTGCCACGACCGGAATCAACCACGGTTCCTAACACCTCCGCCCGCTGATCAGCATCGGAACTGCGCCGTACTGAGAACTGCACCGGGTGGGGGAACCCCGTCGACTTCATGATGATCTTGGCGTGTTCCACGTCAGCAACGACTTTGGTTTGCTGCAACTGGACACCGTCCCTGAGCAGGCTTGGGGAGGAGTCCCTGATGTTTGAATGACAGCCTGTCAGGGCCAGGGCCAAGACTAAAAATGTGATTTTTTTCATAGCTACTTCTCTGCAAAAACACGGACACGGGCGAAAAGAAGAAACACACCGCGATAAAAATACCAATCCCTTAAATAGCGGAAAGCGTGGTCTGATCCAGGTTCCTTTCTCAAGTTATTCAAATGTGAGAGTGTTTTTTTACGTTGAATTGATAAAAACGGTTCTGTCCAACATATCACCAAGTCGCCGATGCAAACCAAAAACACAAATACACCGTCCAACATGCTGGACAGCGCCTTAGGCAACTTTCTCAAAGCTGACTGAAGAACGGTACAGGGCGGAGCGTAAGGAAAGCCGACCACCGAAATTTTGAACAGGCACTTGCCTAAGCTTTGACCATTGCGCAGCGCATCGCAAAACGAAAAGTAGACGAGGGCAAGTAAGGTTAAAAAATACTCACCCCCTGAAAAAATAGTCAGGCTCAAGGCAGAACTGAATCGAACGGATAGAGGTATCATGAAACTTTTCAATAACAGAATAAAAAATACAACCGCCATATAAACAACGTAACCGGCCAGCCGCCTTCTGGGGCTTGCCAGATCATAAGTGTCTGTTGACGAAATTATGCATCTCTCCGTCGATAAAATAGGGGGAACGAGTGATAAAGGTCGCAACGGCGGGGCGCATTTATTTTTCAGACGCTCTACCACCCAATTCTGAAAATTTTCCTTTAAGAAAGCCCCCACTATTCACCTCTTATTAACTTATTCGACCGTCCCCTTACTCACCCTCTTACTCACTACTTGTCAGCCGAGCAAATGCAGCATTCACCATCCTCGGCGCCCAGTCACAAACTCTTTTACATATGCCCATTGATTCACCGTCCAATACACTGCCAACACCACAGATAATGGAGCGCCGATCCAGAGGTATACCCAATCCGAATCAGTTTGCAAAATCACTCCGACAAATCCAGAAACCAACACTGCTACGAAAAAACTGACCCCATATATAATCGAAAATAAACCAATAGATATGAAAAAAACTCGAACATGTTTACTTTTTATCACTGGATGCCTCCTCGTAGAACGTAAAGTCCTTGTCGGCAACCGACTTTAGGTACAACGTCATAACGGTCCCATAGGGGGTATGGTTTTCCAAGCAGTAGAAAAATAGGAGTCAGTCCACAATAAAAAACACCAACCATTAAAAATTAAAACCGTGGTCTGACCCCGATTTTCCTAAACGTGGTCTGCCCCCATTTCCCTCTCGCAATTTGGCCAAGCTGAAACCGCCAAGAACACAAAAAATAAAATCCAAATTATTAAAGAGCAAAATTTCGTAAGCCAAAACTAAAAATCCAACTCACAGAAGCTATTAAAATCGTGGTCTGACCCCGTTTTCGTTCAAGCAAAGAGAAGAGATACACCGCGACAAAAATACTAATTCCTTAAATATAGGAAATCGCGGGCAAACACTTCGCCCAAGAAAGCGAAAAATAAATCCGCCCCTTTTTTCTACTTTTTTGCACGTTTTTTTGCAGTTATATCAGCTGGTTAGCTGTTAAGTAAGTGCCAGTTAAATCTGTCCACTTTTTCGCTCTGGTCCGCCCCGCTTTCTTACGCCCCCTTGCCAATCAAATAAATCTATCCAACTCTCTCCTTTACCTAACAAGCGTTGCTCTACATAACTGAGAATTCTTATTGAATTGCAGATGTAAGGCATAGCCATCTCTTTCATATTTAACCCAGCGATTGATATGACCAAGAAGCATATCTGTCTTTCCTCCACCTAAAGATGAAGGTGTGCCTAATAGATGAGTAATTTCAGATTCTGAACTATCAGAAGGAACTGGCAGATCACCTCGATATTTTGAGAACCCTTCATCAGCATCTATATAAAAAGTAATTTGATCCACTAAATTATTCTCTAACAAAAATAAGACGCCAGAACGAAAGAACGAGTAATAAATTCTATCACCTAAAACCCCCTCATCAATGCTAGGCAGCTCATTAAACGCTTGAGAAAGATAGATGAACTTATCATCCTTCTTCGAGCTTCCTAATACTTCGACAAAATCATCCCACATTAGCATCACTCAATCACTCCAGATTGACGATTTCTATCAACGATTTTTTTTATTGCGCCATCAACCTGCTGTGGATCATATCCACGCTCTATCATATTACTTCTTAAAGCATCCGTATCACGACATATAGCGCCGCAAAGATCGATTGCATCTTGCTGAACTTGCGCTGCTGTATTCTTACCACCATAAGTTGGTCCCGACTGATGAACGTCCTTGGGAACTTCTACAGCAGTTGCATTTTGATATAAAGTTTTTTCTTCTGCAGGCGTCAATTTTCTACCCAGCCCATCTTCCTTTGATTTTCTTAAAGCTGCGAAAGATGGTATATGATCATGTTCTAATCCATCGCCAACAACTTCACCTCTTTTAAGATCCTTATATGATCCAACATCAAGCGCCTTAACACTCTGAATTTCATTACTGGCCTGATTAATCAGTTTCGACGCTGTGTCGAGATCACCAGCTTTTAGAGCCTTTTGTGCACCTTTTATGGCTTTTCCGGCAACATCACCAGCACCGGGTATTATACCAATCGCTGCTGCTAGGTAATCCAGAGCGCTATC
>NZ_JAGGOG010000029.1 GCF_018614655.1 Pseudomonas fluorescens
ATTAACCGCTCAGGCCACTAGAGGATGATCCTTCAATGACCTGTCCCCTCATTTCTTGGGAACCCTCACTATGTCCGCCGCCTCCACCATCCTTGTAGTCGAAGACGACGTCATCGTGCGCATGCTGATCGTCGATGTCCTCGAAGAACTGGAGTTCACGGTGCTTGAAGCGGCAGACGCCACACAGGCCCTGAAAAATATCGAAAAGACGGATCAGGTGATCGATCTGATGATGACCGACTGGGGCCTGCCCGGTATGAACGGCAACGAATTGGCGAAAAAAGCCCGGGAACTGCGCCCCACATTACCCATCCTGTTTGCCAGCGGTTATGCCGAGAACATTGAGCTTCCCCAAGGTACGCAGATGATCGGCAAGCCATTTTCCATCGACCAGTTGCGCGATAAAGTCAAAGGCATGCTGGCGAAGCCCTGACCCTCTTTCTCTCGATGTCGCCTCCCCGGCGACATCCGGACAAACACTGACTCAGCTACTTGCGACTGTAGGCTCCCACCGAGGCCTACTTCGATCAAAGCCGGAAACTCGACGACATCACCCTAGCTCCCTAATAGAGACGCAACAACATGATCAGAAAACCGAAGCGCCTGCTGTTGGCGAGCCTCTCGATTCTCATGAGCACCGGCGCCTGGGCCGACTTCACGGCTACCCCCAGTGATGCCAGGGTCATTGCCAAGGAGGCCTACTTGTATGGCTTCCCGGTGGTGGAAATGTACAAGACCCTCTACGCCCAGGCGGTGGATAAGGGCGGGGCGAATTTCAAGGCGCCGTTCAACCATATCGGCAACACCGCTCAGGTCTTCACCCCCAAGGACACCGCGTTCGTCACCCCCAACTCGGACACGCCCTACTCCTTCGTCTGGCTGGACCTGCGGGCTGAACCGGTAGTGCTGACCCTGCCAACGATCGAGGAAAACCGTTATTACTCGGTGCAATTGATTGACCTCTATACCCATAACTTCGGCTACCTGGGCACTCGCAGCACCGGCAACAACGGTGGGCATTACATGATCACCGGGCCCGACTGGAAAGGTCAGCAGCCGGCCAATATCGATCGCGTGGTGCGCAGCGAAAGCAATATCGCCTATGCGCTGTATCGCACCCAACTGTTCGATGACAAGGACCTGGGCAAGGTCAAGCAGATCCAGGGCGGCTACAAAGTGGAGCGCCTGAGCCGTTATGTGAACCAGCCCGCGGTCAAGGCATCGAAGATCATCTGGCCAAAACCCTCGCCCCACATGAGCGACAGCCCTCAACTGTTCCGCTACTTGAACTTCATGCTGGCCTTCGCCGCCCCGCAAGACAGTGAAAAAGACCTGTTAGCGCGTTTTGCCACTATCGGCATCGAGGCGGGCAAGCCGTTTGACCTCAAGGCGCTGAACACCGAGCAACGCAAAGCCCTGGAAGACGGGATCGCCGACGGCAAGGCTGAGTTTGCCGCGTTCAAAAAGGACAAGCTCGACACCCATAAAGTCAGCAACGGTGACCTGTTTGGTAGCCGTGACCACCTGCAAAACAATTACCTGTACCGGTACGCCGGCGCCAACATGGGGATGTTCGGCAACTCCAGCGATGAAGCGGCTTACATAAGCTACTTTGTCGACAGCGAGGGCAAACCCGCCAACGGCGCCCGGCACAGCTACACCTTGCACTTCGCCAAGGATCAGTTACCGCCGGCCGATGCGTTCTGGTCGCTGACCCTGTACGACGGCAAGACCAAGCTGCTGGTGCCCAACCACAAGAAGCGCTACCTGATCACTTCGCGGATGCTGCCCAAACTCAAGCTCGATGCCGATGGCGGGCTAACATTGGCCCTGCAACACCACGAGCCACCGCAAGCCGAACAAAGCAATTGGCTGCCGGCGCCACCAGGCCCGTTCTACGCCGTTTTGCGCATCTATCTGCCCAAGCCTGAGGTGGGTAACGGTCAGTGGAAGCAACCACCGCTGACGCCGCTCAAGTAAGCCTGCGTGTCCGGTCACCTTAAAGACCGGACACGTCCATCCCACCTCATCACTGTCGGCTCCAACCGCTGGCCACCGCTACAACCTCTTTCAACCATTGTCCATCGAGTGCAAAAAAGTATCAGTCAAAGTGCTCCCAAGGATTTGTCACCACGCCATTTGAAGGCTGTAATCACCGCACACTCTTCCAGCTGTCGTGGGAGACACAACAACAATAACTGTCCTTCTGTAGCCCCAGGGCGCAGAAATGGAGTGCGCGATGAAGTTCACAGCAAAAGCTCTGCTTGCCTCTACTTGCATCACAGCATGCATGACCCTCAGCGCCGTCAGTCTTGGCGCGCAAACCCTGACCATTGCCACCGTCAACAACAGCGACATGATCCGCATGCAAAAGCTCTCGAAAACCTTCGAGACCGAGCATCCGGAAATCAAATTGAACTGGGTGGTACTCGAAGAAAACGTCCTGCGCCAACGCCTGACCACCGACATCGCCACCCAGGGCGGACAGTTCGATGTGTTGACCATCGGCATGTACGAAGCCGCACTCTGGGGTGCCAAGGGCTGGCTGGAACCGATGAAGGACCTGCCGGCGTCCTACGACCTAGACGACGTTTTCCCTTCCGTGCGTGACGGTCTTTCAGTCAAGGGCTCGCTCTACGCCCTGCCGTTTTACGCCGAAAGCTCCATCACCTATTACCGCACCGACCTGTTCAAGGACGCCGGGCTAACCATGCCTGAGCATCCAACCTGGACACAGATCGGCGAGTTTGCCGAAAAGCTCACCAATAAGGACAAGGAACAATACGGCCTGTGCCTGCGAGGCAAAGCCGGTTGGGGCGAGAACATGGCGCTGATCACGACCCTGGCCAACGGCTACGGTGCGCGCTGGTTCGACGAGAAGTGGCAACCGGAATTCAACGGTCCCGAGTGGAAAGACGCCCTGAACTTCTACGTCGACAACATGAAAAAATCCGGCCCTCCGGGTGCCTCCAGCAACGGCTTCAACGAAAACCTGGCGCTGTTCAACAGCGGCAAATGCGCGATCTGGGTGGATGCCAGCGTTGCCGGCTCGTTTGTCACCGACAAGACCCAGAGCAAGGTTTCCGAGCATGTCGGCTTTACCTTCGCCCCCCATGAAAAAACCGACAAAGGCACATCGTGGCTGTACTCCTGGTCCCTGGCAATCCCTGCCAGCTCCAAGGCCAAGGATGCCGCCAAGGTATTCAGTGCCTGGGCCACCTCCAAGGAATACGGTGCGCTGGTTGCCAAGACCGACGGAGTCGCCAACGTACCGCCAGGCACTCGCAAGTCGACCTACAGCGATGAATACATGAAAGCTGCACCGTTCGCCAAGGTGACGCTGGAATCGCTGAAAGTTGCGGACCCAACCAAGCCGACCCTCAAGCCTGTGCCGTATATCGGTATCCAGTTGGTGACCATTCCTGAATTCCAGGCGATTGGTACCCAGGTGGGCAAGTTCTTCTCGGGTGCGTTGACCGGCCAGCAAACGGTGGACCAGGCCTTGACCGCCGCGCAAACCACCACCGAACGAGAAATGAAGCGGGCGGGTTATCCCAAGTAAAGCCGGCCTACCGCGCTAAATGTGGGGGCCCGCTTTATGTGGGAGCCGGGCTTGCCCGCGATTGCATCACCTCGGTCTGACCGTTAAACCGAGGTGATGCAATCGCAGGCAAGCCAGCTCCCACACTGACCGCGCTCCGACGCAGATTCTGTATGCAGCTGACTGGTTCTGATCATCATGAATACCACCACCGCCCACGTGCAAACTGCTACCCCGGAAAAGGCGCGTAAAAGCCGCCTGATCAACCCCGGCTGGTTCCTTGTCAGCCCCTCGGTAGCCTTGTTGCTGCTGTGGATGATCGTGCCTCTTGGCATGACCCTGTACTTTTCGTTGATCCGCTACAACCTGCTTTATCCCGGCGAAAACCAATTCGTAGGCCTGGAAAACTTCACCTACTTCATCACCGACTCAGGTTTTCTGCCCGGTGCGACCAATACCCTGTTGCTGGTGGGTAGCGTATTGCTGATCAGCGTGGTGTTTGGCGTACTGATCAGTGCCCTGCTTGAGGCCAGCGAATTTTTCGGGCGCGGCCTGGTGCGGGTGTTGCTGATTTCGCCGTTCTTCATCATGCCCACCGTCGGTGCGCTGATCTGGAAGAACCTGATTTTCCATCCGGTGTCGGGAATTCTCGCGGCGGTGTGGAAGCTGTTCGGCGCCCAGCCGGTGGACTGGTTGGCTCACTATCCGCTGCTGTCGATCATCATCATCGTGTCCTGGCAATGGCTGCCCTTCGCGATCCTGATCCTGATGACCGCCATGCAGTCCCTGGACCAGGAACAGAAAGAAGCCGCACGCCTGGACGGCGCCGGCGCCATCGCGATCTTCTGGCACCTGACCCTGCCCCACCTGGCGCGCCCCATCGCCGTGGTGGTGATGATTGAAACCATCTTCCTGCTGTCGGTGTTCGCGGAAATCTTCACCACCACCAATGGCGGTCCGGGTTACGCCTCGACCAACCTCGCCTACCTGATCTACAACCAGGCGCTGGTGCAGTTCGATGTGGGTATGGCGTCAGCCGGCGGCTTGATTGCCGTGGTCATCGCCAATATCGCGGCGATCATCCTGGTGCGGATGATCGGCAAAAACCTGACTGACAAGCCTTGAGGGCCGCGCCATGACGCTTCAACAATCCCGCCGCTTGCAAAGCGTGCTGCTCGGTACCCTGGCCTGGGCCATCGCGATCCTGATCTTTTTCCCGATCTTCTGGATGGTGCTGACCAGCTTCAAGACCGAAATCGACGCGTTCGCCACGCCGCCGCAGTTCATTTTCACACCGACACTTGAGAACTACCTGCACATCAACGAACGCAGCAACTACTTCAGCTACGCCTGGAACTCGGTGCTGATTTCCTTCAGCGCCACCGCGTTGTGCCTGTTGATCTCGGTACCGGCGGCCTACTCCATGGCCTTCTACGAGACCAAGCGCACTAAAGGCACGCTGTTGTGGATGCTGTCGACCAAGATGCTGCCGCCGGTGGGCGTACTGATGCCGATCTACCTGCTGGCCAAGAGCCTTGGCCTGCTGGATACGCGTATTGCGCTGATCATCATCTACACCCTGATCAACCTGCCGATCGTGGTCTGGATGGTTTACACCTACTTCAAGGACATCCCCAAGGACATCCTCGAAGCCGCCCGCCTGGACGGCGCCACCCTGTGGCAGGAAATGGTCCGGGTGCTGCTGCCGATTGCCAAGGGCGGCCTGGCCTCGACAGTGTTGCTGTCGCTGATCCTGTGCTGGAACGAAGCGTTCTGGTCGCTGAACCTGACCTCCTCCAACGCCGCGCCACTGACCGCGTTGATCGCGTCCTACTCCAGCCCCGAAGGCTTGTTCTGGGCCAAATTGTCCGCCGTGTCGACCCTGGCCTGTGCGCCGATCCTGATCTTTGGCTGGATCAGCCAGAAGCAGTTGGTCCGCGGTTTGTCCTTCGGCGCCGTGAAGTAACGGCCTCTATTTAACTAATTGAAAGCGGAGGCCCACCATGGCCAACCTGAAAATCAAAAATCTGCAAAAAGGCTTCGAAGGCTTCTCCATCATCAAGGGCATCGACCTGGAAGTGAATGATAAGGAATTCGTGGTCTTCGTCGGCCCATCGGGCTGCGGTAAATCCACCCTGCTGCGGCTGATCGCCGGCCTGGAAGAAGTCACCGAAGGCACCATCGAACTGGACGGTCGCGACATCACCGAAGTAACCCCGGCCAAGCGTGACCTGGCGATGGTGTTCCAGACCTACGCCCTGTACCCGCACATGACCGTGCGCAAAAACATGTCGTTTGCCCTGGACCTGGCGGGCATCGACAAAAAGATCGTCGAGAGCAAAGTCAGCGAAGCGGCGCGCATCCTGGAACTGGGGCCGTTGCTGGAGCGCAAGCCCAAGCAACTGTCGGGCGGCCAGCGTCAGCGGGTGGCCATCGGCCGCGCCATCGTGCGCAACCCGAAGATCTTTCTGTTCGATGAGCCGCTGTCCAACCTTGACGCCGCCTTGCGGGTGCAAATGCGCCTGGAACTGTCGCGCCTGCATAAAGAACTGCAAGCGACCATGATCTACGTGACCCACGATCAGGTCGAAGCCATGACCCTGGCCGACAAGGTGGTGGTGCTCAACAGTGGCCGCGTCGAACAGGTCGGCTCGCCGCTGGAGCTGTACCACCAGCCCGCGAATCTGTTTGTCGCGGGCTTCCTCGGCACCCCGAAAATGGGCTTCCTCAAAGGCAAAGTCACCCGCCTTGAGGCCCAGGGCTGTGAAGTGCAACTGGACGCCGGCACCCGCATCAGCCTGCCCCTGAGCAGCGCGACCTTGAGCGTCGGCAGTGAAGTGACCCTGGGCATTCGCCCGGAACACCTGGAAATCGCCTCCCCCGGCGACACCGGCCTGACCGTCACCGCCGATGTCGGCGAACGCCTGGGCAGCGACACCTTCTGCCACGTCATCACCTCGAACGGTGAACCGTTGACCCTGCGTATCCGCGGTGACATGGCCAGCCAGTACGGTGAAACGTTGCACCTGCACCTGGACCCGACCCATTGCCACCTGTTCGATGCCGACGGCGTGGCGGTGGCCCGTCCACTGCGCGCTGCCGCCTGATTTCGCGAGAATCTTTTGATGAAACTGAACAAGCAAAACCTCACGCAACTGGCGCCTGAAGTGCAATTGCCGGCCTATGCCATTGCCGATACCCGTCAAGGCATTGCCCATATTGGTGTGGGTGGTTTCCACCGGGCCCATCAGGCGTATTACACCGATGCGTTGATGAACCTGGGCGAGGGTCTCGACTGGAGCATCTGCGGTGTTGGCCTGCGGGCGGATGACCGCAAGGCCCGGGACGATCTGGCCGGTCAGGATTATCTCTACACCCTGTATGAACTGGGCGATACCGACGACACCGAAGTCCGGGTAATTGGCGCCATCAGCGACATGCTGCTGGCCGAAGACGGCGCCCAGGCGTTGATCGACAAACTGGCGAGCCCGCAGATCCGCATCGTTTCGCTGACCATCACCGAGGGCGGCTACTGCATCGATGACAGCAACGGTGAGTTCATGGCCCACCTGCCACAGATTCAGCACGACCTGGCTCACCCCCATGCGCCGAAAACCGTGTTCGGTTTTATCTGTGCGGCGTTGACCAAGCGGCGAGCGGCGGGCATTCCAGCATTCACGGTGATGTCCTGCGATAACCTGCCCCACAACGGCGCCGTTACCCGCAAGGCGCTGCTGGCCTTCACCGCACTGCAAAACGCCGACCTGCATGACTGGATCAAGGTTAATGTCAGTTTCCCCAACGCGATGGTCGACCGCATCACGCCGATGACCAGCACCGCTCACCGCCTGCAATTGCACGATGACCATGGTGTCGATGATGCCTGGCCAGTGGTGTGCGAGCCTTTTGTGCAATGGGTGCTGGAAGACAAGTTCGTCAATGGCCGTCCGGCCTGGGAAAAGGTCGGCGTGCAGTTCACCGACGACGTGACCCCTTACGAAGAGATGAAGATCGGGCTGCTTAATGGCAGTCACCTGGCATTGACCTACCTGGGGTTTCTCAAGGGTTATCGCTTTGTCCACGAGACCATGAACGACCCGCTGTTCGTGGCCTATATGCGTGCCTACATGGACCTGGACGTGACCCCGCAACTGGCACCGGTACCGGGCATCGACCTGACTGAATACAAGCAGACCCTGGTGGATCGTTTCTCCAACCAGGCGATTGCAGACCAGTTGGAGCGGGTGTGTTCCGATGGCTCATCGAAATTTCCCAAGTTCACCGTGCCGACCATCAATCGGTTGATCGCCGATGGGCGCGAGACCGAGCGTGCAGCGCTGGTGGTGGCGGCGTGGGCACTGTACTTGAAGGGCGTGGATGAGAACGGTGTGATCTACCGCATCCCTGATCCCCGTGCAGAGTTCTGCCAGGGACTAGTGACTGACGATGTGGTACTCAGTCGGCGGCTGCTGGGGGTAGAAGAGATTTTTGGTACGGCTATTCCCAATTCCCCAGCGTTTGTGGCAGCGTTCGAGCGTTGCTATGAAAGCTTGCGCGATGTGGGTGTGACAAAAACCCTGGAGCGCCTGCTCGCCAATCTCCACTGACAGAACCTATGTAGCCGCTGCCGAGGTACGAGGCTGCGATGAGTCGCGGAGCGGCTCCCGGGGGCGGTCCTGCGGACACGCATCGCAGCCTCGTACCTCGGCAGCGGCTACACATTACCCATTCGAAAATGCTGAGCAACCCACTATGACCCAGCAAAACCTTTACCTCGGTATCGACTGCGGCACCCAAGGCACCAAGGCTATCGTCCTCGACGCTACCAGCGGCAAGGTCCTGGGTCTCGGCGCCGCCAACCATACACTGATCAGCGGTGCCAACGGCCGCCGTGAACAAGACACCCAAGAGTGGCTGGATGCCTTTACCGAAGCCACCCACAGCGCGTTGCAGCAGGCCGGGGTCGATGGCCAGGACATCCTCGCCATCGGCGTTTCCGGCCAGCAACACGGCTTGGTGCTGCTGGATGACCAAGGCAAAGTCCTGCGCCCGGCCAAGCTGTGGTGCGACACTGAAACCACGCCAGAAAATGATCGTCTGTTGCAGCATCTGGGCGGCGAAAGCGGGTCATTGGAGCGCCTCGGCGTGGCCATTGCACCCGGCTACACAGTGTCCAAATTGCTCTGGACCCGCGAGCAGCACCCGGATATTTTCGCCCGCATCGCCCATATCCTGCTGCCCCACGACTACCTCAACTACTGGCTCACCGGCCGTGCCTGCGCGGAATACGGTGATGCTTCAGGCACTGGCTACTTCAACGTGCGCACGCGCGAGTGGGACCTGCCGCTGCTGCGCCATATCGACCCCGATGGACGCCTGGAAGCGGCGTTGCCAACGCTGATCGAGGCCCACGAAAGCGTTGGCACCCTACTGCCGGCCATCGCCGAGCGCCTGGGGATCAACCCCAGCGCCCAAGTATCCAGCGGCGGTGGCGACAACATGATGGGCGCCATCGGTACCGGCAATATCGCCCCTGGGGTGATCACCATGAGCCTGGGCTCATCCGGTACGGTCTATGCCTTCAATGATCAGCCCAATGTCAGCCCTCAGGCCTCGGTGGCGACCTTTTGCTCTTCCAGCGGCGGTTGGCTGCCATTGATCTGCACCATGAACCTGACCAATGCCACCGGGGTTATCCGTGAGCTGTTCGAGCTGGACCTGGCCGGCTTCAACACCCTGGTCGCCCAGGCCCCCATCGGGGCAGACGGTGTGAGTATGCTGCCGTTCCTCAATGGCGAACGGGTGCCCGCCCTGCCCCACGCTACCGGCAGCCTGCTGGGATTGACCATGACCAACCTGACGCGCGCCAACCTCTGCCGCGCGGTGGTCGAGGGCACCACCTTCGGCTTGCGGTATGGCCTGGACCTGTTGCGCGAAACCGGTCTGCAAAGCCAGAGTATCCGCCTGATCGGCGGCGGTTCGAAAAGTCCTGTCTGGCGGCAGATGGTCGCCGATATCATGAACACCGAAGTCATCTGTACCGAACAAAGCGAAGCGGCAGCCCTGGGCGCAGCGATCCAGGCGGCCTGGAGCCAGACCGGTGAAAGCCTGGCGGCGCTATGCCTGCGCTGTGTCAGTGTCGACCCGACCAGCCGCACCCTGCCGGTGGCAACCAGCGTCAGCGCCTATCAGCAGGCCTATGAGCGTTATCAACAGCACGTGGCATCCCTTTAAGAGCGAGCGAATATGTATTTGGTATGTGGCGAGGCGCTGTTTGATTTTTTCAGCGAGGAAGATGCCAGTGGTCAGGCGTCGAAGGTCAACTACAAGGCCATTGCCGGTGGCTCGCCGTTCAACGTGGCGGTGGGTTTGCGCCGCCTGGGGATCGATGCCGGGTTGTTTGCCGGGTTGTCCAATGATTACCTGGGGCGACGCCTGTTGCAGGTACTCAAGGATGAAGGCGTACGTGAGGATTACCTGCTGGAGTTCACCGCCCCCACCACCCTGGCGATGGTCGCCGTGGGCGCCAACGGCTCACCGCAGTACAGCTTTCGCGGTGAGGGTTGTGCCGACCGGCAATTGCAACTGAAGCATTTGCCGCCCCTGGGAGCAGACATTCGGGGTGTGCATATCGGCTCGTTCTCCCTGGTGGTCCAACCGATTGCCGACACCTTGCTGGCCCTGGTCCGACGGGAAAGTGGCAAGCGCCTGATCAGCCTTGACCCCAACGTGCGCCTGAACCCGGAGCCGAATATTGAATTGTGGCGCCAGCGCGTGGCCGAGCTGGTCAAGCATGCCGACCTGATCAAGGTCAGCGATGAAGACCTGCATCTGCTGTATCCCGACCAGTCGCCCGAAAGCGTCCTGCAAGGCTGGTTGCAGTACCGTTGCCAGTTGGTGTTCCTGACCCGTGGCGGTGACGGCGCCAGCGTGTTCAGCCGTCAACACGGCAATTGGACGGCGCCAGCGGTCAAGGTGGTGATGGCCGATACTGTCGGCGCCGGGGATACCTTCCAGGCCGCGTTGATCGCCTGGTTGACCGAGCAGCAATTGGACTCGGTCGAGGGGCTGCAGAACCTCTCCCGGGAGCAGATCGACAGCCTGCTCAACTTCGCCATCCGCGCTGCGGCGCTGACGTGTGGCAAGACCGGCCCGGACTTGCCGTATCGACATCAACTGGGCTGAACCCTGCCTATTTCTCCTTGAGCGCCCCGGCCAGGCAGGCCCCCAACGCTCCACCCAATAGCGGGGCCAGCCAGAACAGCCAGAGCTGTGACAGGTAGGCGGTACCGGCGAATAACGCCGGCCCCGTACTGCGAGCCGGGTTGATTGAGGTGTTGGTGACAGGCATCGCCACCAGGTGGATCAGCATCAACGCCAGCCCCATGGCAATGGGCGCAAACCCCGGCGCTGCACCCGGCGCCGTGACCCGCATGAAGATGAACACATAAAATAGCGTCGCCACGACTTCAACCACCAGTGCCGCCAACAGGCTGTAGCGGTCCGGGCTCAACGGGCCATAGCCATTCGCCGCAAACGCGCCTATTTCAAAGCCCGGGCGGCCACTGGCAATCAGTGCCAGGACCGCAGCGGCCACTACAGCGCCAGCCACTTGGGCAATGATGTAGGGCAGCACATCAACACCGGCGACCCGACGTTCGAGCCATAGGCCAATGGTCACCGCCGGGTTGAAGTGCGCCCCGGAAATACCTCCCACCGCGTAGGACATCGTCAGTACCGCCAGGCCAAACGCCAGGGCTACGCCGAAATGACCGATACCTGACTCAGGCAACACCGCCGCTAAAATAGCGCTGCCACAACCACCGAAAGTCAGCCAGAACGTTCCGAGAAACTCTGCTGCGATTTTTTGTTGCAAGATCAACCCCACGCATTGCACATGCCCTCTCGCTGAAGGGCCCGGCAGGGAAGTTAGCAACGTAAATGCCGTGTACGTATCAGACTTTTCCGGTATGCAGGTTAGTTTTTCAAACCAGCAGCGCAGGCCCTTTCGATGGGCGCGGCTTTTGCGCAAATATGAAGGTTTTGTCAGCAAAGCCCGGCTTAATCTATGGTTAATCCCCCGCGCAGAGAGTGAAATCGACCGCACTCGCACAACGCCTGTGCCTTGGGCGGTCGCTCCTCCATCACGTTGATGGGTGGCCGAACGACTAGCGGAGAAACACCATGAAACTGCGTACGTTCATGCTCAGTAGTGCGCTTGCCCTGACCGCTGTAACGGGGATGGCGCAGGCGGACACCACGCCCGCAGTGCCCTATCACTACGGCATGCCGTTGAATATCGCCAAGGTGATTTCAATGAACGAAACCCCGACCAATGAATGCAAGGTGATCAAGGCGGATATGAAGTTCTTGAACAAGGCCGGGAAAGTCGAAGACGTCAGTTATCACAAACTGTCAGAAGCCTGTGACTTTCAGAATTGAGGGACTGTGAAACACCATTGGGCCTGGAATTTACCAGGCCCTGAACTTATCGTTGACGCAACCTCAGCCGTCCCTTCAGCTAGTGCCAGGGACGCTCCCCTACTCGCTTAAGCGCCGGAGCATGTTGATGCTTGAGGTCCTCACGCAACCCGCTGATCAGGTTGCAAAGGGCTCGACTGCTATCGAGTTTGTCGGCGCAAATACCGGTCACCACAAGGTTCACCCGATCCTGGTCCTTTTCGTCGTAGACCTTGACCGTCAAAGACGCGTCCTCGGCCTTGATGCACTCACAGCGCTTAGGCAGGAAACTTCCTTCAATAATGCTGCGTAACTCTAGTGTCCTGAGTTAGAAGTT
>NZ_JAGGOG010000030.1 GCF_018614655.1 Pseudomonas fluorescens
ATTTCCCTGCAACCCTGCACCCCACCCTTTTTTGCGATGGCCATCTGCACTACCTATTGTCTGCGCCCCAATCGGCTAATCACCTCGCCCCTTATTCAGTTGGTTCAGGGTAAGAACTATGCGGGCAAGCGCAAGCAGGCCCGCCGCGAACGGTTCCTCGCCGAGATGGATCAGGTGGTGCCCTGGAGTGGCTTGCTGGGGCTGATCGAGCCGTTCTACCCAAAGGCCGGCGGCGGCCGTAGACCTTACCCGCTGGAAACGATGCTGCGTATTCATCTGTTGCACAACTGGTTCTCTTTGAGCGATCCAGTCATGGAAGAGGCGCTGTATGAAATCGCGCCCATGCGTCAGTTCGCACGCCTGACGCTGAGCGCGCCGATCCCCAAAGACACCTCGATGATGAACTTCCGACACCTGCTGGAAAAGCACCAGATGGCCCCAGCAATCCTCGCGGTCATCAACGGTTATTTGCAGGAAAAGGGTCTCTCGCTACGCCAGGGCACCATCGTCGATGCCACCATTATTCATGCTCCCAGCTCGACCAAGAACCGAGACGGTAAGCGTGATCGCGAGATGCATCAGACCAAAAAGGGCAGCCAGTTTTACTTTGGAGTGAAGGCGCATATTGGCGCCGATAGCGAGTCGGGCCTGGCGCATCATGTCCATGGCACCGCAGCCAGCATGGCCGATGTCACGCAGGTCGCCGAACTGTTACATGGCGAAGAAAATGCGGCGTACGCAGACGCCGGCTACACCGGTGTTGAGAAGCGCGAGGAGCATGAAAATCGTGAGGTGATCTGGCAGATCGACGCCCGGCGCAGCATCTATTCCAAGCTCAGAAACGCAGCCTGATCGACCAGGCCAAGCGCAAAATCGAATATCTCAAAACGCAGATGCGGGCCAAGGTTGAGCATCCATTGTTTCGGGTGATCAAGCGGCAGTTTGGTTACGTTAAAGTACGGTTTCGCGGACTGATGAAAAACACCGTTCAGTTGATGACGCTGTTCGCCCTGTCAAACCTGTGGATGGCTCGAAAACAGCTGATGGCTATGGGCGAATTGCACGCTTAACGTGGAGAACTGGGCGTAGAAGCCCGCCAAAACAGGCGGTATGGGGTGTTGCTCGGAAAAGACCGTAAAACGCAGTGACTTTTTCAACTCGGAGCATCCCTAGGCACGCAGGTGGTAGATTTCAAGAGTTTGCAGCCGCGTCCGCCTCACCATGAGTCATTTTCATAATATGGCGGCTATGCCGCGGTGTGTCTATGGTGGCTGGTTTAAAGCGTACCCAGCAACTGCCCCTCTACCGTAACCATGCCCGGTACGGCTTCCAGAGCCAGCAAAATGCGCTGCCTGCATGGCCCGACATTTCAGGGTGGGTATTCCGAGAGATCTCGTCTTACCATTTTTCTTCCTTCGGAATTATGACGCTCCGAAGCGGTCGCGGTGGGTCACAGTTTACGCTGATCGTCACGATTGCTCTATCGATTGTCAGGGCTCAAGGAGGTCGTTTAACACGGACTACCTCCAAGCAACTATGCAGCCATGATCAGCCAGAGCAGACTCCGAAATGAATGCCGCACTAAGCTAAAGGAACCCCCCGCCGATATCTACCACCCATTTGAGACTTGTATGGCTGAACGTCACCAGCCAGGAGTCATTTATGATACCGCCGCGTCAGTTGCCGGCTAGTTCAAGCTTTGGGCCCTCGCTTGTCTATTTGCCGACAGTCCAGGTTCTGTCGCCCCTCGCTCGCGGTTACGAAAAATGTCGTGAATTGGGCGACGGTGCAAGGGCTATGGTGCGCCTCGTCAAAGCATTGGTTGGTCTGACCAGGCAGCCATCGCTCAACGCTCCCCCAGGCAGCACTGAGGGTGAGGCCGCTCAAGCAGAGATGTCTGTACCCTTGTTAGCTCTGGCCAGCGACGCTGAGCAGAGCGGTGAGCGACTGATAGAAGAGGTCGCGTATCTGTTAAAACGTCATGCCCTGGGAGGCCCCCCGATCACGGGGTTTGAGGAAAATTCCTACGCTGACAAATTGGACATCTGGTATCAATCTTCCTCCTCATCGTATAATGCCCTGCATAAATTTGCAGCTCTAAGAATTGATACCTTACGAAAGCAACCCGTAATGTCTGCCTCTGAGCTGACTGAGGCTCTTATCGCTAGTACACGAGGGACGGCCGAGCAGAGCACCAATACTGCGATTACAGCCGATGCGCAAAATGCGTTGCGGTCCATGATAGCTCAGGTGTGGCGTCAGTCCATTCTCGCCACAATCGACTCGCGCACTGAGAGCCGCCTGGATGCCAACCAATTCCATTCGCTGCTACAGACACCTGTGCACAAGCTGGCTGAGTCTCTGACGCTGTTAGTGCCAGCCTCAGACCAAACTGGTAGCCCCGATGTTCGCGAGCGCGGTGTCCGTCAAGCCCGGGCCATTAACGTCGACAGCGGCGCCGCAAACCGGGTGCCCGCTGGTGCGACCGTTACGCCGGGGATGGCGCCGGCGTCGCCGGAGACCGCGGTGTTGCTGGCAAAGCTGAGCGTATGGCAGAGCGACCGGGTGGCTTTCCGGAATAACATCCCCTCCGCCTGGGTGTCGATTCAGGCGGGCTCCAGCCAGTGGTTTGAGGACCGCTTTCCGGATCTGACCAGAAAATTCGGTGAGGGGTGGCCGCGGCGGCTCGTGGTGCGCAGATGGGAGGAAAATAAGGACGGGCAACGGGTGAACTTGGAAACGGCTCTTATAACGGAGCTGCCCTGGCGTGCGGCGACAGGAAAGGCGACGGCGATGCCGTTTTCCAACCGTGAAAACCGGTGCGAGATCCTGCTGCTGGACGCCAGGGGCGGGGAGGCTGTGGCGCCACCGGAGTTAAACGGCTTTCAGGCCAAGTGGAGCATTGCACTCAAGCTTGAGATGCAGGCGAAGCAGACGTTAGTGGGCTGGTACGCGTGGCGTCAGGACGCATTCTGGGAGGCGCCGGTGGAAGGCGGGGCTACCTTCGCGAGCGTGGTGCGCCTGATGGCGGGCGGGTCTCTGCAGGACGAGGCCCTTCTGCGAGCCCGCGACGGCACGCTGAGCGCCGCGGGGCTGAAAACAGTGCAAGAGGTGCTCGCCCCGCCCAAACCGGGTGCTCTCCCCGGTGTCTGGCGGTTAGTAGACGGGGGGCGCCCAGTGCCCGGAGCCTTCATGTTGACACAACGGAACGACTTGGCGGGCCCCGGGGCGGTGGTGCTGTGGCGATCCGGTGCCGGGCTGTCGGAGTTCAGCAGCCTGGAAGAGATGAAGAGCTGGCTAAAGGCGCAGGACGTCACCATGGGCGCAATTACAACGCCGAGGGTGGAAGGGGACGTGCTCGACTGCTGGCTTAAGGATCTGCGCGACCACATGAAGACACGGTTCGCCCAAGCGCTGGCACAGGGGCCTGCGGGCGAGACCGTGACGGAGCTTCAGAGCCGCCTGGACGCGGCTGCCGACGCTGGGCCGTATCTGACCCTGACGCCAGCATTTGAGGCCCGTGGCGACCTGCTGACGCAGAAGTTACTGGATGACTGGTTGAACACCACGGGGCGTGAGGAGGCGCCTGGGCTGCGCCGCGACTGGCTGACGTTGGCGGCGGAGAAAGCCACGGTGCTCGCCCAGGAAAAGAACCTGATACAACCTGGACGGGTGGGCGCGCAGGACGTTCATGCATTCGCACGGGAGCGGTTGATTACGCTGGCAAAGGATAAGTACGGAAAGAACATTGACCCGGACAGGATAACGCTTGATATACCGGAGCTGACCGTGCCGCTGAACACACCGGGCGCCATCCGGCCCAGTCCCTTTGTGGGCGATAAAACCCGGCTGACCCACGATAGGCGCACGATGACGCAGTGGTCGGTGGATAACCTGACGCTCTCCCGACGCTTCAACGCGCACGTCACCGCCACGACCAACGCAGAACTGTCGCCGACGGGCACACAGGAGGGGGGGAGCGGGGATACTCTGACGCCGGCGCAAATAATTGCTCTTGTGCGGGAGGCGGACGTGGCGAAAGCCTACCAGGCGCACCTGCAGGCGCGTTGGCTGACGTCAGAGCAGGGCCAGGCGGCCCGTGCGGGGTTTACCCGAGTGATGGATGTGTCGATGAAAGAGGGGGTTCACCGTGCCGTGCTGAACGGGAGGCTACTGACACCGTACCGGGAGGGGAATGCGCTGTGGCACCGGGGGTTGGAGATGGTGCTGGCCGCGTTGACCTCGCGCACCGCGGAGGAGCGGCTGAAGGTCCGCGGTCGGGAGGTGATGGTGAGCCAGGTTTATGTGCTGGATAAGGCCGTGCCTGGGGCGCTGATGTTCGGCACAAAGCCCCCGGGCAGCGTGGTGATATACACGCCGGGCGCGCCGGACGGCATTGAGTTCAGAGAGGGGAAAAACGAGCGGGATCTGTTCATTAGACTGATGAGCGTGAAGGGGATGGGCGAGTACCTGGCGGCACGGGTGCATGTCGGCGGTCAGCCAGCGGCGACGACTCATCTAGCGGGCAAAGGTCGGCTGGCATCGTCGCTGTCGGTGAAGGAAATAGCCGGGGACTTTATGGACGCCACGTACGAGGCGTCGGTGCGCACGGTGGTGATGGACGTCAGCGCACACGCTGTGACGAACGCGAAGGCCGATTGGCAATCAGTCGAGAGCATCCTGCGGACTGCGGGGACCCAGATTTTAAGCATGGCGACGCCGTTCCTCGGGCCTCTGTCGATACCGGTAGCGCTGAGCAGGGCAGGTCTGCACTTTGCCTTGGCAGGCGTCGCGTTTCAGCAAGGGAGCACGCACGATGGGGTAAACGAGTTGCTTGAGGGCTTCGGCGCGCTGACGGAAGGGGCGCCCACCGCTGCGATCGTGCCCGTGCGTAGACCGGTGGGCAGGCCGACAGGGCAGGCCGCGCGCCGGCCGGCGGGCGACGATGTGAGTGGGGGGGCGCAGGTAGCTGCGAGAAGGCCCTCTGCGCACGCGGTGCGAAGGCCCGGGGGGGACGATGCGATACGGCCAGCGGCCGAGTTGCCTGGGCTAGGGCTGAGGGATGTAGACAGGGGCGTTCACATGCCAGGGCCGGGCGTGCTGGCCGTGCGGGAGTGGAGAGCGCTGAACGTACGCTCTGCGGAAGGGTTGGAGCGGACGCAGCACCGCGGGCTGTGGAAGGTGCCGGGTAAACAGGAATACTACCAGGAGATCGGGGGGGACTTTTACCGGGCGAGGCTGACCGGCCAGGGACGGGAGATTTACAGGGAGGGTGACGCGTCGCATGGGCGGAGGGTGTTGGAGCGGGCTGACGGGCTGCTGGACGTAGAGCCGGAGGGCAACCGGGGAAGCGGCGGGGGAGGCACTATTGGAAGGCTCACTTCACTAAGCAGGAAAGTTGATGTTGATATGGGATCTCTATTGTTCAGTGGGATATCCCGGAATAAACGCAATGATGAGTCGCCATTTTTAACGAAGCTAAACGGCAGAACCATTCCTGTTCTTTTTGATTTAGATAAAAACTCATGGGTAAGAGAGGATGACGGAACATATTTGCGGTTTGACAAGATTAGTTGTCTCATGGCGGGTGTGCCTACACCGCCTGTAGCAGCAACAGCTGAGCAGCGCACTCAGGCATTGAGGGATTTCAAAATAGCTAAGGTTCCGTCGATAAATACTTTGAAAAGCGTCGGTCAAGCACCGGGGGCAGCTGAAGTGCCGAAGAACTTTGAACAGATATGGATAGGCAGTGCCGAGAAATTGTTGGAGCAGCAGGCGAATGTATTTAATAATTCACGGCTTGCTCAACGGAATGGCTACACATTTAACATTAATGTATTGCTTGATGGCGATGATCTCGAGGTTTTGAATAATCTGCGAAGCAAGTTTAAAGAGGCCAATATTATTAATATGCGGGAAAGCGCAGAGTTCAAGAGTTTCACTAAAACAAAATACTATGAGGTTTTTGAAACGATTAGCAGTGGGCCTGATGCCAATCGTGCGTCGGCATGTGATATGTACCGGTTATGGCTGCTTGATCAGAAAGGTGGCTATTACCTTGATGTTGATGATAGGGTTGTCGATGGTTTTTTTAAAGAGAAGCATTGTGTTGCGAAAGGTAATATTATCCCTTCTTTAGTGGTGAGTAAAAAAGAGTTATCGTTGAGTTATGATATAAATAACAATTTTTTTGGAACTAGGCCTGAAAATGAAATGTTGCGCGAGGTTCTTGCAGAAGGATATAGAAAATGGGCAAAAAATCCTAGCATGTATAAACGTAGGCCGGTGATCTCAAAAGGTCAAAATATCACGCAAGCTGATTTTAATAGCCTGAATAAATACATGTCGAATATTGCAAGTACTTGGGGTCCTAAAACGCTTAGCGCTAAATTTTTCGCTAAAAATCAAGAATACGAATCATACAGAGAGTCAATTTCTTCTATGGATTCGTTAAAAGAGAATAAAGGTGTTTTTTCCAATCAATGGCGGGACTGGGCAGTGCAAGCCAGAAATGATTTATTCTCTGCCAGTAGAAAGATTGAAATGGGAAATAATCATTCTTGGCTGCATTCAAGGTGAGCGAAGGCGGTGTACGCTCAAGTCGCCGAAATTTTCGTCCGGCCTAAGAATGTGTCTATTAATATGGGTAGCGCTGCGAAAACGCTCGTTTGCGCAGCAATTTTACTATGCCTCTCTCAGCTCGAAGTTCTTCGATTGCAAACATCGTATTGCATCATTGAGCCAATTAGCAATAGGTTAGTGAGAGGACACATGCTGACCACCCGTACATCCTGATCCAGAAGTATTAAAATGACCACGCCCCACGGCATTTCCAGAAAATGTATGCCGAAATGAGGTGCTGTTCTGATTGACAGTCGGACGTTGGAAATCATAAGAGGTGGTATGCCGCGACGTGCGCTGGCACTTGTACTCGGGGGCAGGGACACCGATATGAATTGATTGAGGACTGGCAGATGTGCGAACGCAACCAAATACCCAAGAAAATTCAGCCGGTTCCTTAGGGATGCTTATAGGGATGCCTCCCGGAAATCAATAGGTAACGGTGTTGGCTTTTAGTCTTATATCTGGCCTTTTCGCCAACGCCTGCTGGCCCTGATGGAATCCGCTGACGAGGCTTGAAAATCGAGCTGAAGTCTATGCCTGTGGCTCATATTCCCTACCAGGTTTACCTCGTCACGGTCTGACCTATTTGCTATCACCTGTTTGCCGCCTGCGCTCCTTGTGGAGTCTATTGATGACTGTTTTCAATGCCCGCAGGGCATACCGTAAAGAGTTCGGCTCGATGTGGTGAGCCCTTGGCCAGTACGGCCAAAGCGTTCTGGCGAGCTTGTTGGCCAGTGCCGCTGCCGTCACGGTATAAGGCCGCCTAGCTGGCAAGCGCTGTACCCATTCGGATCTCTGGCCTCTATTGATGATTGAGCGTGTTCCCTGCATTAGCAATGTTCGCATGTAGGTGTCGCCGCGCTTGCTCAGCCCTAGCGTCGAATCCGTCGACCGGATCCCGCTTGGCGAGGAGCCAGCCCTGGCCAAGCCACAAACCGTCGATCTGACTGAAAGGTTTTCGCGTCACCCATTGAGGCAACCTACTGCGGGGATCTCAGCAATTTTCTGGCAGTCGGCACTTTCACCCAGGCACTGCTTCAATCGAAGTTCTATACTATTAATTTCTTCATCCAACTAGATAACCCGCGTCCACTGCTCGCGAAGGCTTTCTAGCAACCAGCGTGGCACCTGAGATTCGGCATCCGCGAAGGTATCTGGAATGGCTTTACTCAGTTGCACATAGCCTTCGGGCAGCACAATGCCAAACTCATAACCCCTCTCCCGCGCAGGCTGTTGCTCTGCATGATGCGAAATTTCAGAGTTGTGCGCGTGTACGATGCAGCGAGACCCTCGCTTGCTGGTCGGCTTGATGGTAACTGGCCAAGCAGCCTGGCTGCTGCACCGCTGTCCATATCGCCTGGCATCAGCCGCGTCAGTCTGTGTTTCTCAGCACCAACGGACGAATCGAGGGCGGAGCCAATAAGCGCACCTCATGACCAAAGCCTTGAAGTTGTCGGGCCCATCAATGAACCCCGCCACAGGCCTCAATCGCTATCAGGCATGTCTGCTGGACTGCGAAAAACGGTCAAACTTCGTCACGTCTGAATTTGATACGCTCGATTTTCCGGTTAGCGGAACAACGGTATGCAACTGAAACACTTTCTTGGCGATGTCCATGGAGCCCTGATCAGGACCAGTTTGAGCAGATTAGTGAGAAGAGGGTGAGAATTGCACCAAATTCGGGTTTGTGAAGTCCTACCGTCCGCCCGGTGGGGGCGGAGAGCACGAAAGCTTCCGTGATGGTCTGGGAGCGCAGGCGTTTAACAAAATTTCTAACTAAGATCCAGGCGAGGGTTTGCTTTGCTTTAAATATTGAACCGAGCCATAAAATTGTGTTTCATCTAATGGTGCGCACCGGACTTCGCTCTTGCGAGGTACGGAGGTTTTCAGTGAAGTATGGATTCAATCCACGGTTGAAAAAGGTATCCGCCAAGGGCAGATGATGAGCGTGGCTATTGAGCCAAAGGATATGCACAGCAAATTTGGTCGCCCAAAAATTATAGAGATTCCTTGGTGGCTTATGGAAGGGATGTGGTCTTATTCGCTCCATCAGCGTGAGATGCGTAAAACATACAGAGATAGAAATGTAAGTGCGCTGCTGCTTACGAATGAAGGGAGGCGCTACTCAAAATATTCCGTGGTCGATGTTATGAAAGTATATGAAAGGAAGAACCGGTTTTACGTTTGAGCTCAAATGCGTTGTCACACCTATGGGATGTAATATATTTTTATTTTGCGGAAAAGCAAGAGCTTTGAGGGGCGTTGTTATATGTTCGAGGTGGAGTGGGGTATTCGGATGTGTAAGCAACAATGATTTACCTGCATTTAATATATCAGCTTGAGGTTCAGTCAGTTCTTGCTTGTGAAGATGAACTTTGCATGATGTTCTCTCTGAATAAATGATTGCGTAACAAGGTACATGTTGGCCCATAAAAAACTATAAGGCTGAGCTGCAGTCGGTTGCGGAAAGTTCTGTGAGTATTGAGGAAGAAATGGTCGTTTGGCTTCCAAGAAACTCCAGGCATTCTCGGCAATTGATCATGCTCGATATCTAGGTTTCGGTTTCGATTCTTGGGTTATTCAATCCGTAGCCCTCTGGGCAAATCAGTACGTGTACAGCGTGATTCAAAGCACCAAGCACTTGAGGTTGAAAAAGAAAAGAACAGGATCCTCCGTGCTAAAACCGAACGGTTTTTAGCTGAGGTTGCGCGTTCGGCCACTATCAACCAATGTCTGTTGCTTGAAGTTATTCAATCGAAGGGCATAGCCAAAGGGAAGGTAGTGGCTTTCCCTAAGCCAGGAGGCTCTGTGTGACCTCCAATAGGGTGATTTGTGGCTACGGTATGACGTCCTGGCTACGACTCCTCAGGGCAGGCTCGGCAGTTAGCGATATCTGATGATTACTGAATTGGGAGGGAGCACTGGCGGTCAGCTCGATCGGCGCTGGCGGGCAAGATTCATCATGATCGGGCCTTTATTGACTGGCGACCCTGTTCTAGGAGCGCGCGGAGGATCTGGAAAGCAAAACCGGTAGCAGATTTATATTTCCCGTGACGTGGCACTTCGTTTTGGCCGATGTCTGCTGTTCGTGACGGGCAGCACTCGCACAGAAGCAGTCATTCAAAATTGCCTTAAGGCCGCTTATTCTGTGTCAGTGGTTTCCACTGATTTACGTTCTGATGGACACGATGGTGGCTCTGCCACGACCCACACGAAACGAACGCGAAACACGATCTGCATTAGCATAGTGTGGACAGAGTTTTCATTATGCGGATAATTTCGTGACTGGCTATGCGGTAGTACATGTATTTTCCCTCCCTGCGTGCCTTCACCAGGCCTTCGCCGCGCAGTATACCCAGCTGTTGCGAGAGAGTCGGCTGGCAAACTCCTATCAAGGTTTCCAACTCACCGACGTTCCATTCTCCCTGACTCAGTTGGCAAAGGATTAAAAACCTGTCCTCATTGGCCAATGTCTTTAGCAAAGAGCATGAGTTTGACATGCCGGTACGAAGTCGGGTGACTTGTCTTTTACTCAAAGTAAAATCCATGTCTTACAGTCCCTTGTATGATTGACAGTCTATGGGGGGTATTCTTTATAAACGCGAAAGCTTGGCTTATACCTAGCGTGGCAGGTATCAATTAGTGAGTACGCTAACAACGCAGCGCGAGAGCTGCTGTAAGATTTGTCCCAAAATCAGCGGCGTTTTTAGTCGTTCAACAAGCTGAGCTTTGTACTGGACTCCGACCGAGACGCGATTGGTTGGGTTTCCATCCCGACTGTCTACAGTGCTGGCGACGCCCAGGGCTTGAAGTCGACATGAACTAGGCTTGCCAAACAAGGACGGTTCCCTGCCAAACAACTCAGGCTGCAACATCGCCACGGCAGCTTTTACTGAAGCAAGATCTTTTTTTCCGAGAGTCAATGGAATTGATTGAAGAGCTCATTACCCACTGAACGAGCCCCATGAAAGACAGGACACCGTTTCCCCCTTACGATAAGGGATAGGCAAACGGTTGTGTTTATGACTAACAGCAACGATAAGAGTGGGGAGCTTTTGGGTCAGGAGCGGCGGCGCCGCTGGAAGCATAGGAGTTTCAATAATTCCTATGCTTCAAGGGGGAGGCCGAAAAAGGGTCAGCGCTTTTCCAGCACAGAGTGAGTGTCAGTTAAAGTGGCTTTCATGCACCTACAACGGCGAAAATAGGCCAAATGAGCACTTTGACCACGATTTTCCAGATTTTAGACGCAACTTCCTCACATCAAGCCCGCACGTACCTCAATTGCGCGATGCTCGGGGCATTGCTGACCAGTCCCTTTACCGTCAGCCCACTAATCGCCGCCGCGTAGACCATCCGCGAGCCACACAACACGCAACTGAACGGATCGACATTCAAAAACGCTTTGGCCATCTGCGCGAAATACAGTTTTGGCATCGGTGCCGGTGTGGCCATTTTCAGCGCTGCATAAACCTTCGGTAAGTACTGGCCGCAGACCCGATTAGCCAGAAAACCAAAATAGCGAATCATCCGAAAGTGCTTCTCCGGGATGTGCTGCACCACTCGGCGCAGCATGTCGGCCTGACTCAGCGTCTCTTCCTGATAGGTTTTGGTGCGGTGATCCAAGTAGGTGAAGCTCAATGTCGCACTGGAGGTGTAATGCGCCAATCGACTGCCCGAGATCGGCGGCTTTTTCAGGTAACGACCCAGGTAATTCACCGTCTTACGTCCGTTGGCGGTCTTTTTCGACTGGTAGATATGCCAGTGCTTACCGCCGGCATTGAGGATCAGGTTTCGCCAGTCACTTTCACCGGTGATGTGTGCCCATTCCAGTGGCAACGTGAGCTGGCCCCATAGGCTCAACAGATACTTGCGCACATTCCACATCCACCGTTGGCGCATGGCGTTTTGATGAAACGCCATGTTTTTCCATCCGCCGTGCTCATCCAGCCGGCCCGCAGTGGCCGAAAGATGTACGTGAGGATGCCAGTTGAGCCGTCGGCCATAGGTATGAATAGCGCCAAACAGCCCAATGTATAAACCACGCCGCTGCGCGGCGTGCAGCAGGTTGTCGGCAGCCAACCTGCACAACGCATCGAGTAAACCGCGGTTGTAAAAAAACAACGGCCACAGCGTGTCGGGTAGCGTGAACACCAGGTGGTACCAGGCGCAGTCAGGCAAGCGGTTATTTTGGATGGCGATCCACTGATCGGTGGCCTTTTTTCCACAGGAGGGACAGGCCCTGCAATGGCAGGTGTTGCACAGGTATTTGACGTGGTGACAGAGGTCATTGGCGCAGGTGTAGTGCTTCACGCCCAGGATCGAGGTGCTGCAGGCCAGCATTTTACTGACCGACTCCATTTCGATGGGCCTTAGATCGCCGGCCTCCAGTAGGTCAGCCCAGCACTGGTTGGCAGTGAAGAGATTTTTAAGCGGTCGGGGTTTGAAGGTTGACGGCATCTGACGCTACCGGAAGCTCTGCTGTATCAGCTGATGCTACCCGATTTTGGGCGCGACGATTTGCAGCCGCAGGCTGCCTCCTTGGACTTCAAATGCCCCATCGAAATGATGGGCCAAGTGATGCAAGAAGCCATCGCTATCCGGCATGATGCCCCGACCTCAATTCAATAACCGTGTTGCACTCAGCTCCAGCATCCGCCATGGTGTCCAACATGAATATATCAATATTTACTATGACTCCAACGATCACGGTCATCGACAACCGTGGCTTGACCGTGCGCGACATTGCGTATTACCGCTATCCCGGTGCTTCGGACATCACGGACGTGCGTATTACCCGTCACCGGTACAACGCTCGCGGCGTTTTGGCGCAAAGCGCGGACCCGCGCCTGCACGATGCCGAACTGGCAAACTTCAACTACCTCACCGACCTGACCGGAAACGTCCTGTGCACACAGGGAGCCGATAACGGCACCACCGTGGCACTGAACGACGCCGCAGGCCGGCCGTTTATGACCGTCAGTAACATCCTCGCTGTTGACGACGGTACGGAAGACCGGAGTCAGACGGTAGTCCGCACCTGACAGTATGAGGACGCCGGATTGCCTGGTCGCCCGGTGAGCGTGACTGAACAGCCCACCGGCGAAGCCGCCCGCATTACGGAGCGTTTTATGTATGCGGGCAATACTGATGCGGAGAAAACCCTGAATCTGGCCGGAGCGTGCGTCAGCCATTACGATACGGTGGGCCTGATGCAGACCAACAGCGTGGCGCTGACTGGCGTGCCGCTCTCCGTCACCCGCCGCCTGCTGAAGAATGCGGATAGTCCCGATGTCGTGGCTGACTGGCAGGGAGAAGATGTATCGGCCTGGAACGACCTGCTCGCCGGAGAGAGCGAGGGAGATACCACTCTGACTACCGCCGACGCCACCGGTGCGGGGCTGACCACCACTGATGCAAAGGGCAACCTGCAGCGGGTGGCATACGATGTGGCGGGCTTGCTGTCGGCCAGCTGGCTGACGCTGAAGGACGGTATGGAGCAGGTCATTGTCGCCTCCCTGACGTACTCCGCTGCCGGGCAGAAGCTGCGTGAAGAGCACGGCAACGGCGTGGTGACCACGTACACGTACGAGCCGGAAACGCAGCGCCTGACGGGGATTAAAACGAAGCGTCCGGCGGGACACGCATCAGATGCGAAGGTACTGCAGGACCTGCGATATGAGTACGACCCGGTGGGTAATGTGCTGAAAGTGAGCAACGATGCGGAAGAGACGCGCTTCTGGCGTAATCAGAAAGTGGTGCCGGAGAACACGTATGCCTACGACAGCCTGTACCAACTGATCAGCTCCACCGGACGTGAGATGGCAAACGCCGGTCAGCAAGGCAGTAGTTTACCGTCCGCCTCCGTTCCCCTTCCCACCGACAACTCCGCGTACACAAACTATACCCGCACTTACACCTACGACAGCGCTGGCAACCTGACACAAATCAGGCATAGCGCACCGGCGACAAACAACAGTTACACAACGGCCATCACCGTTAGCGACCGCAGCAACCGGGGCGTGCTGAGCACGCTGGCCGATAACGCTGCAGAGGTGGACGCGCTGTTCACGGCGGGCGGGCAGCAGCGACAGCTCCAGCCGGGGCAGAACCTGGTCTGGACCCCACGTAATGAACTGCTGAAGGTGACGCCGGTGGTACGTGAGGGAGATACGGATGACCGGGAGAGCTACCGGTATGACGGTGGCAGCCAGCGACTCCTGAAGGTGAGCGTGCAGAAAACACGCAGCAGTACGCAGACGCAGAGGGTGCTGTACCTGCCAGGACTGGAGCTGAGGAGCGCAAAGGCCGGAGATACAGAAACGGAAAGCCTGGAGGTCATTACCGTGGGCGAGGCGGGACGTGCGCAGGTGCGGGCGCTGCACTGGGTGAAGGGGAAGCCCGACGGCATCAGCAATGACCAGGTACGTTACAGTTATGACAACCTGACGGGCAACTGCGGGCTGGAGCTGGACGGTGACGGGAAGGCCATCAGCATGGAGGAGTATTATCCGTACGGCGGCACGGCGGCACGGCGGCACGGCGGTATGGACGGCGCGTAGCGCGGTGGAAGCGGGCTACAAAACGGTGCGTTACTCAGGCAAGGAGCGAGACGCGTCGGGGCTGTATTACTACGGGTACCGGTACTACCAGCCGTGGGCGGGCCGGTGGCTGAGTGCAGACCCGGCGGGCACAGTGGACGGGATGAACCTGTTCAGGATGGTCAGAAATAATCCGATTGCTTACCATGACGATCAGGGGCCGGCCCCGGTGAGAACACACTTTGATGAAAAAGATATTGAAGGATTTACTTCGATTTTTAATAGTATAAAGCAGGGGCTTTCTGCTGGTGGAATGTCTCCTGATGATACAGTATTTGTTATGGTCGGCCGCTCACCTCAAATATTAGGTGAGTATATTAGTGAGTCTGGCTTCAGTACCGCTTTATTACAGGTATCAGGGTTGGGCAATAATGCAAAAATGACCAATTTCAGTAGACTTAGTGATAAGGAGAAAAATAATCGAAATAATTATTTGAAAAGCAGTCTTAGCAAATCCTTTGCCAACAAAAAAATGCAGTATTACTCGATTACTCGATTACTCGATTACTCGATTACTCGATAACAGGGAGTAGCATTTTAGAAACGTTCAAAATGGTAAAGGAGCATTATAATGATAATGATATAAATATAAAAATGGCCATAATTACCAGATTCCTTGACGAATCAAATCTTAGCTTGAATGAGAAGGAAAGCTTTCATCATGAAGACAATCTTCTTTATGATGGAGAGAATGGTAAAGGTCTTCTTAATTATAAAAATAGAGGTGTTATGCGGACTCTGAAAATGCTTCATCATGAGATAGATAAATCTTTAAGCTATACGGAAAAGTTCCCGCATACAAAAATTGACACTGGAGAAAAGCCAAGCATCATAGATGCTAAAAAAGCCAACCTTAATGGCATGATGAAAATCTCAATGAGTCAGTATGGAAGTGTTAACTATACTGACGTCAAAAATCGCAATAAAAATCGATTTATGGTTATGGTGAATAAATTTCATCCAAAGTACTCCAGCTCTGCTGGTTATGTAAATTCATACAATTTTAAAAGAAGCCATGTCGGAGCATTTTTATATGGTATTAAAAAGCAGTAACTGGCTACCGTTCCTAAATAGCTGTTGCGACTCACAATCAACTTGTGGATGCTTAGGGTCTGCCATGGCCTCTTGACAATCCCCATAGCCCGGTGCCCCACCTACGTCTTCCGGTGGGCAAGCATTGGCGCCTTCAATGCAATACGGCAGTTGAGGGGCTGTTATCGCGGGTAGCCTTTTCTCGACTTTGATTCGGTGATCCCAGCGGTCACCAAAGTCGTAGAGGTAGTCAAACGTCTTTTTACCGAACAGCGCTTTGACCAATGTCTTGCGAGCTTCTGGATTCACCGGCGGCCCCCAGCCATCAGAATCGGGAATCCCGTATTTCTCACCTGCTATTTCAAACTCATGAAGATGACTGTCGCTCCAGCCCATCACGACCTGAATCACGTGATGCAGCTTGCCTAAGGTAATGTTTCAGGGACTACGAAACGACGTCAGATCGTCGGTGTGATCCACTTCAGCTCGATGTGCAACAGCAAGAGATCAGGTGCAGGTTTGGGTAGGCTGACAGTTTTAACCATGGATCAGGCGGCCTCGCAGTGGTCAGTGTGGTTCAAGGGAATATTCCAGGGCAGCAGTTCGCCCACCCGGTTAACTGGATGTTCGGCGATGTGCTCAAGCACGTAGGTCAGATAGGCCTGCGGATTTAACCCGTTTAGCTTGGCAGAACCCACCAGGCTGTAAATCGCAGCCGCTCGTTCTCCGCCGGCATCGGAACCGGCAAACAGATAATTTCTGCGACCCAAGGCAACGGCGCGCAGCGCCCGTTCGGCGGCATTGTTGTCGATTTCGATCCGGCCATCATCGCAGTAGCGCGTCAGCGCCTGCCACCGATTGAGGGCGTAGAGGATCGCACCGCCCAATGCCGATTTTTTCGATACTTGAGTCAGCGTCTGGTTAAGCCATGCGTGTAGTTGTTCCAGCAGCGGACTGGCCCGGCTTTGTCGAACCGCTTTTCGTTGGTCGGGCGGCTGCCCTCGAATCTCGCTCTCGATGGCATACAGGGCCGCAATCCGTTGTACTGCCTCGCCGGCAAGTGGCGAAGCCTGGTCTTTGTAGACATCGTAAAACTTGCGGCGGGTGTGAGCCCAGCACGCGGCTTCCTTAATAGTGCCCGTCGTATACAGCTGAGCAAAACCGGCATAGCCGTCAGCCTGCAAGATCCCACTGAAACTTTTGAGATGAGTGCGAGGATGTTGCCCTTGCGATCCGGCGAGTAGGCAAACCACACGGCGGCCGGTGTCGAGTCACCCGCAGGCCAGTCATCGCGCACGTACGTCCACAGGCGAGCCGTTTTGGTCTTACCGTTGCCTGGTGCGAGCACGCCAATCGGCGTGTCGTCGGCATGGACTTTGTGACCGCTCATGACGTGGTGCTCTAGGGCGTTGATCAGTGGTCGCAGCAACTGGCTGCTCTGGCCGACCCCGTCGGCTAGGGTTGAGCGCTCCAGATCCACGCCCTCACGGGCGTAGATCTCGGACTGCCGATACAACGGCAAATGATCGACAAACTTTGAGACCAGCACATGGGCCAATAGTCCCGGGCCGGCAAGGCCTCGGGCTATTGGGCGACTCGGTGCCGGCACCTGAGCGATGTGCTCGCAGCAGTTGCAAACCCACTTCGGACGGACATGGCGAATGACTTTGAAACGAGCCGGAACGTACTCCAGCACTTCGGACACATCCTCACCTAAATGGCGAAGTTTCCCACCGCAGCCAGTGCATTGTGACTCGGGCTGATGAACGTGGGTTTCGCGAGGCAGGTGTTCGGGCAATGGTTTACGGCGCGAAACTGCGCGAGGTGCCGGCTCGACTGGAGGTGTTATTTCGGCTTGGCTGACTTGCAGCTCTTCAAGGTTCAACTGGAGCTGATCGATCATCGCTTCCAGTTGCTCGGAGCTGCGACCGAACTGCGTACGACGCAGCTTGGCAATCATCATCTTCAAGCGCTCAATCTCTGCCCGCTGGGCAGAGACCAGGGCCTTCAAGGCTTGAAGATCATTCGGCAGGGAATCGGTCACGAGAGTCATGACCGCATATTACTCAGGTTTTTCAGCCCGGCAAGTCACACCGCGAGGACGGGTGCTGTACGAATTGGCCTGCGCCAATCAATGCCCTCCAACAGCATCGATAGCTGCGCAGCGGTCAGAGACACGCTGCCGCTGGTTGCTTGTGGCCAGACGAACCGTCCTTGTTCCAGCCGTTTGCAAAACAGACACAAGCCGTCGCCATCCCACCACAACAATTTGATCCGGTCACCGCGTCGTCCGCGAAAGGCGAAGATCTGACCGGAGAAGGGATCGGCTTCCAGCTGTGTCTGCACCAGTGCCGCTAAACCGTCGAAGCCACGACGCATGTCGGTGACGCCGGCGGCGATCCGGATACGGGTTCCAGCGGGAGGGCAATCATCGCAGCAACTGCTGCAAGATAAGTTGCACGGTTTGCGGGTCGGGCGTACCGGTGATGCGCAGCTTGGCTTTTCCCACCTCAACAACGATCTCGGCATGACTTTCTGGCTGTGCTTGAATGTGCAGCAGATCCGGGGGCGTCTCGATCACCTGGACAGGCAAAAACGTTGCACTCTGACTGACCGGGCCGAATAGCCCTTCTTGGTATTGCTGCCGCCAGCGAAACACCAGGTTGGCGTTGACGTCATGTTCGCGAGCGATCAACGACACGGAGGCACCAGGCTGGAGGGTGGCCTCGACGACTTGGCGGTTAAAGTCCAGCGGAAAGTTGGGACGGCGACCGGCTCGACGGGCTGGGGCAACTGTATCCAAGATAGTGTCCACTAAAAAATGGTGTCCACTATCTTGGCCAACTTGGAGGGCTATCAGGAGAGGGTGCTGGCCGGACGGTTACGAGGTAGTCAGCATCCTCTATTGCTATTGGATCTGTCGGCGAAAAGCTCTGACGCGATTCTGTACTGACTACCTTGGATACTGTTGGTGATGCCGGAGCGTTAGTCGAATGGTCATCGACTACAACGCTGGCTGTTCAGCGAATGTCTCGGTGTGGCGCGTTCGCAATTAAAGGTTCGAATCAAGCAATCGGTATCGCCCAAGACATGGCGAAGCAGGCCTGTGAACGGCGCTGAGTGGGTGGTCAAATCCAGCAACAGGTCAGCGAGCTGCCCAGCTATGGCTACCGTCGGGTCTGGGGATTGCTGCGTCGCGCCCGTGAAACCCGGTTGCTAGCCGCGATCAACGTGAAGCGGGTTTACCGGGCCATGCGTGATCACAATTTGCTGCTTGAACGCCGGATCAACCAGCCCGGCGTGCCGCGTCGGCACGAAGGCCGTATTGCCGTGGAAACCAGCGATACGCGTTGGTGCTCGGACGGTTTTGAGTTCCGCTGCGAGGACGGCGCCAAACTGAGCGTGACCTTCGCCCTGGACTGCTGTGATCGCGAAGCGATCGGCTGGGTCGCGAGCCCGACCGGGTACAACGGCGATGACATCCGCGACTTGAGGCTGGAAAGTGTGGAAAGCGCTTCGGTGATCAACGGCCTGCAACGCCGGTGCAGTGGCTCAGCGATAAACGGTTCGGCCTACACCGCCGAACAGACGCGCCTGTTTGCTCGACAGATCGGCTTGCAGCCGGTGACCACCCCGGTCGTAGCCCACAGAGTAATGGCATGGCCGAGAGCTTCGTGAAGACGATCAAGCGTGATGACGTGGCGCACATGCCCAAGCCGGGCGCGATATGCCTGAGCGTTTTAACAACGTGCTGACGCTGAGGGCAACTGAACACGTCAGGCCGATGCCAAGATCACTGATCGGGCCTGCTAGCGTGAAGTCGAAGCCCTGGACAACCAGGAACACTACCCGAGCAGCAGTATCAGCAGCGACGACCACAGCACGGAAACGGTTGGAGGTGCCAAAACCCTCGAAGCCCTGAGGGCGTTGAAGTGGTTGTCGGGTGGGTCCGCCAGTCTGGCAGCGGTGGATGATCTGCACCTGGCCACCGGCCGCGATCTGAATCTGATGCTGGGGCAAAAGCTGAACGCGGCCCGTCAGTGGCGACCTGCAGGAGAAAATTCAGGGTGTGCGTGAAAGCCTAACAGCCGTCCGCCAGCGGCTGACCCCACCCAAGACTTGGATCGGAAACCGTCAATGTACTGCTGGTACTCACCGATCTGATCGACTTGGCGGAGCCGATGAATACGGCGATCGCCGCTCATAAGCATGGACCCACCAGCACCAGATAATGCCGGAGAGTTCGTCGCCAGCGCCGTTACGGCCGTAACTCTAGCGACGACCCTTTAAGCGTTGTCTGAAAACTATTCGTAGGTCGAACGGTTCCTACCAAGCACTTCCATTCAATGAGGTGGCGAATCGACGACGGTTTTGCAACCAGGTTCGATTTCCGGAGGGCGATTTTGCGGGTAGGTATCCGGTAGGACATTAACCTGAGTGGAAGCGACAACGCCATCAGCGAATGTGGCCTCAACAAAGCTGGCGGACCATCCCTGTAATGGCACACTAAGTGGGACTTGTATGTGGCGGTTGTAATTATGAATTTCCGTACCCACATATCGAGTTCCACACGGGAAACGAAAATCACGAGCTAAAGGGTTGACCGCGACCCACTGAACCAGTTTAACCGGCTCTTCTGAAAAGTGAACGGAGAGCATTTTATTAGGCCCATCCGACTTCATTTCTGACGAAATTTTAGGCAGCGTCCGACCTGCTTGCAAACGATTAACTAGGTCAATCAGTACAGGTACACTAAATTTTTTAATATCATGGCCAGTATTGGGGATAACGCGCAGTGTTTTTTCGCCTGGCAATCTGTCAAAATAAAACCGTGTGTTATCCGGAATGAAAAACTCATCATTACCAGAGTTAACGATATACTTGGGGATTTCCAACCTCTCGGCGTAGGCGCTGTTCAGATAGCGCAGAGGGTCTTCCACTCTCTCCAACTTATCGAAATTTTCAGTGTTGCGTTGTTGAGTGATGCCTTCTTGCTGGTAATCCTTGAAAGCCAGCGGCCAACTTTTACCGTAGACCCGGTAGGTGTGATTGAGTACATTATTCATGTCGAGAATATCTATTACTAATGGTGCTAAAGCAATGATGCGTTTGTCCGCGATGGCTGCCAACCATGCAGCCCAGGCACGCTTGGAAGCACCGGAAGCAAGAAACTGATCGATTTCCCATTGTTTGAGTTCTTTCTCAGCCAAATCCATGGTTTTAATAAAAACTTCCATCATTGGCACATGCAGTGATGTGAAAGTATTTTCTTCAGGATTTTTGAGGAAGAACGCCCAGCTATGAGCAACCGCACTGTCTTCGCGCCGGGGAAGATTGTCATCGGTGAAGGTTAGATACTGATTAGGAGTATCACTGACGGTAATGGCGATGGTGCGAGTTTTGCGTACAATATCGAGTAGCATTTCTTGAGTGAAATTTGTGGGAGGAGAGGTCCTCCCATTTGGCCCAGGTATATTAGTGCCGTTATTGCCAATCAATAATGCTTTTCCAGTTAAGGCATTATCTGGAATGTAAATTTCAACATCATGATACCAATTATCATTTTTAACTATCCCCGCAGGCGACCACGCCTGAGAGTTTAGTTTAAAACGACGAAGCTGAACACCCTCGAACTGCTTAGTACCCTGTGCGGTATAACTTAATGGTTTTGCGGCCTGCTCCTGCTTATAACAATTCAAAGCTTCGCTGAAATTTTGGCTGACAGCTTCAAAGCACGCTTGAGCGGAGCCGGGCGCTGACGCATTTGCATTTTCACTAAAGATAACCGGCAGCACCAAGGCGGCTTGTAAAAGTAAGACAAATTGTGACGGCATAGTTTGGTTCTCCTCTTGGAAAGATGATTTGGTATTTTGGCAGTCTAATACTCTAAGATGCAACACTCAGCACTAGGAATTGACAATACAACTAATGCACCTGTCGGTAATACTAAGTAATCCGGTTGTCGAGCGTATTCAGGTATGTGGTCGCAGTATAAATTTATCGGGGCGTTGGAGTCCTGTCTTTCATGGGCCTCGTTCAAATAACGTCTACGTGCATGCGAAGGTAGGCGCGAATGACTCAAGCAGATAGCCGTAGGATTTTATGAGGATGAGGTACTGGCGAGAAATCAGCCCATGTGGGCAAAAAAAACCGCCATACACCGAGGAGTTTTATGGAGGGTTAACCATGGCACCGAACACCTACCTTAGCCCAACGAGCTATATTTGCTAGCATCAAATGTGTCTCGACATTTCTCATTCTAGTTGTTAGTGTCATTCAGATATGCTGACAGATCTGCCACTAATGAATGTGTCAGCCTCCAAAACTATTAGAAGAGGAGGGGTAACGATAACTCACAGGCGCCCCCCCCCATTCCGTCCCTTACCAGCTCATCCGTTTGAGGATCGGGTTACCGGCCAAATGATGTTTCACCACCGCCGCCAAATGCAAAATCAACAAAGCAGCGAGGGCGATGCAGGCATAACTATGGGCGACATGGAAAAACTCAATCAATTGCGGATCTTTGAGTGGCTGAGGGATCAGAAAAATATTGAAGATATTAATATCCCTGTCCATCATCAGCACGCCGGATACGAGTACGGCGAAGGTAGTCAAATAAATAAGACTGTGCGCGATCAAAGCGATCCAGGCTGTATTGGATTTTTTCTTAATTACATTGCGCGTGAGCGCAAGATAAATACGAATAATAAAAAAAGGAATTAATACGGTAGTAATCGAGACGTTAAAAAACTCAACCAGCTCGCGAAGAGAATCGGGGAGACCGACGAATGCGGTGAAAAAGCCACTGGCTGTAGCCCACAAAATTATCGCCGCTGAAAACCAATGGAGGAATATTTGCAACTTCGAGTAGGGTGTCATTTCAGACTCCAAATTAAATTATGAGTTAAGATACGGCGCGCACTTGTGCATCCGCCGCCTAGGTAAATGAATAAAATTAGCAGGTGGCTAGTTTTTGCTTCGAATATAGGCAAGCCGATTTGCTCACAGAAAATAAGGCAAACAATGTAGGCGGAAAGGTGCCACTCCGCGGCCAGCCACCTGCGCTCAATAAGCGCTGCCTAAGATTGAAAGCACTCAACACTAAATCAAAAAAGATATCAGCGAGCCAATAAGCTTGGCAGTCATTAATCAATAAGTATCTAGGAATTGTCTTAATACAAATTGGTTGTGTGTCAAGTCAGGTGTTCGCGAACACTTTCAGCTGCTGGAGCGAGGCCATAAAAAAAGCGGAGCTGGTAATGAGTCGTATTCTTATATAGTTGAATCCAATTTCATGCGCTCAGTCTATTAAGCGATAAGAAAATTGATGATATCAGGGTCGGAAAAACACTGAAGGTGCCCGCTCATGCTGGCCCGGCACCACACAAGCAACGTGCATGGCGTACTCGGGCTGGGGGGGGGGGGGGGGGGGGGCTGCGATTCCATGTCAAATTGACAAAGCATGGGACAAAGCGATTGACTGGTCAGCGAGGCCTGAAAGGCTTTTACGGTTGCTCAGTAATTGCGTAATATCCAGTGCTGCATCTAATGCTTGAGGCTTGTCTTAAAAAAAAGCTATTTGTTGCATATTCCGAGAGTGTAGTAAAATACTTACTAACTCATATCATCTGCTGGCAAGCTCATGGATAACCGCGTAATAATCGTCGACGATCATCCGGTAGTGCGCATGGCGGTTCGCTACCTAGTGGAACGCGAGGGTTACAAAGTCGTCGGAGAAGCCGAGGATGGCGCTCAGGCATTGAATCTCATACATGAGCTACAGCCGGGAACGGTGATACTCGATATTGGTCTTCCAAAAGTCGATGGCATAGCGGTGCTCAATGGTATAGGGGTGTTACGCTTGCCTGTGAAATTCATTGTGCTAACTGCTCAAGTTTCCAATTATATCGCAAAGCGCTGCATGGAAGCAGGGGGGCATGGTTTTGTGAGCAAGCACGATGATTTGCGTGAGTTGGTCAACGCTCTCCAGTCTGTGAAAAATGGTGACCATTATTACTCAGAGAGCACTCTGCTTCTCACTCGGCACGAAGTTAGCGTGCATCGGGGCGAAGAGCTTTTAAAGACCCTTTCTATCCGCGAGCTTGGTGTGCTTCAGCTGCTGGTCCAGGGTCTGAGCAATCAGCAAATCTCAGAGCGTATGCTGCTGAGCAGCACCAATATCAATGCATATAAAACCAGGCTCCTGATCAAACTGAACGCAAGCTCCCTTGTTGATCTCTATGATTTGGCCAGGCGCAATGGGTTGGCCGAATCGTAGTCAAAAATCCTTGAGGTCCAAATGTAGCTTGAACAGCTCAGTATCTGTGCGAACGTTTAGTTTGCGTAGTGCTGCCTGTTTTTGACCACTAATAGTCTTTCGGCTACGAAGAAATTTGCCGGCGATTTGAGATACTGACATTCCTTCCAAGCAGCAGCGCAGCACTTCGCGCTCTTTGGGGGATAATGCAGGGTAATCTGTTAGCGCCCCAATGTTGTTTGAGGGGGCGCCGTCTTCAGCGGGTGCGACTGAGGTGATTGGTGTGGAATCAAGCTCTGCAGCCATGGATGGTGAAAGATACAAGTGCTCCTGGGCCACGATTCGGATCGCTCGCATCAACTCTTCAGTTTCTTGAGACTTTCCAAAAAAGCCATTAGCCCCAGCACGAATAGCCATGTTAACCGTAGCGGGACGCTCCACGGATGAAAAAATCAGGATTCGCATTTCTGGGTAATGGCTACGCAGTAGCTGAATCAGCCGCAGACCATCTAGCTCCCCCTCGCTCAGCTGATAGTCAAGAACCAATAGGTCTGCCCTTTCTCGGCGTAAGCCCTCAAGCAGTTCTGCACTACCTGCGTATACACCTGTTACGCGGAAATCAGACTCGGTGGAGAGTCTGATTTTCAGCGCTTCTCGAATCAGAGCGTGATCATCGAGCAGAGCAATCTGCAGAGGGGAAACGATCGACCACTTCATTTTCAGTACTCCAAAACGTAGATATCTGATTGCCGCTAAATCATGGCTCCACATTAACTCAAGTGAATAATCAAAGAAATATGAAAGTAAAGCGATACCCGAAAAAGGTTACTGAGGTGCCAGGTTCAAAATTTGTCCGTCACGATTACGGTTACTTTGGCGGAAATGACACCCAAAAATTCCGGTCCAGAAGGGATTTGCACAGAGCTTCGGTAACATGATGTTGGATCTTTCGTCACCCGACGTGCAGCGAAAGCAAGTCGCCCAAGATTGTTCGTGATGCCCGTGGTCGCCAACGTCCAACCCCAACCCCAACCCCAACCCCAACCCCAACCCCAACCCCAGACTCTGGGATGCTCCGATCAACTTGCCGGGTCGTCGCGGCGAGTTGGGGGGGGGGGCGATATGCATCGCTCATGCGGAAAAGCGTCGTTTACCCACCTGATTGGCGAGCTTGGTGCACGGTTCCCGGGGGGGGGGCAGGCGCGCAACTCGCCCATACCCATCAGCTGTTTTCAAGCGGTCTACAGGTTTGACAATGCGAACAGCGTGGTCAGTTCAGCCGTGTTTTTCATCAGTCTGCGGATCCCACGGCCATCCGGCCATCGACTCCACCGCCATCCGCCCCCCCCATCCACGTACATCCGGCCATCCCCAAGGCAGGCAGCAACGCAGGATTAATTCACGGCCATCGACCTCTTTTATCGAAGCAGAGAGGTCGTCGGGGAGCGGTTATCCATGCGTAAGATTCGAGAAGTATTGTCTCTCAAATTTGAGCTCGGCCTATTTACCCACCAGGTCGCTGTCAGCTTGCAAGTGGGTCGAGCCAGCGTCGGTGACTACCTCAATCGTTTGGCTGTCAGCGGCCTGACTTGGTCCTCTGCACTGACCGACGCCGAGCTACAACGATGTCTGTTTCCGCCGGCGTCGACGGTTCCCCACAACCAGCGTCCGATGCCCGACTGGTCATGGGCTCATGCCGAGTTACGTCGCCCCGGCGTCACCCTGGCCCTGCTTTGGCAAGAGTACCGGCTCAGCCAACCGCAAGGCTTCCAATACACCTGGTACTGCGAGCACTGCCGCCTCAGGGCCGCGAAGATCGATGTGGTCATGCGCCAGGAACACCGTGCCGGTGAAAAGCTGTTCGTCGATGATGCTGGCCAAACTGTGGTGGTTGTCGACCGGCGTACCGGCGAAATCCGTCAGGCGCAGATCTTTCGTCGCCGTGCTGGGCGCCTCCAGCTACACCTTTGCTGAGGCCACTTGGTTGCAACAACTGCCGACTGGCTGGGCTCGCATGCGCGCTGCTTCGCTTTCCTCACTGGGACGTCGGAGATACCGGTGCCGGACAATCTGCGCAGCGGCGTCACCCAAGCGCATCGCCACGAGCCGGACATCAACCCCTGCTACCGGATCTGGCCGAGCACTACGGCGTTGCGGTGCTGCCTGCTCGCTCGCGTAAACCCAAGGATAAAGCCAGGGTCGAAGTCGGCGTGCAAGTGGTCGAGCGCTGGATCCTCGCAGCGCTGCGCAACCGCCAGTTGTTCTCCTTGGGCGAACTCAGCACGGTCATCGGCGTACTACTTGAACGCCTCAACCATCGGCCCTTCAAAAAGCTGCCCGGCTTGCGCCGCTCAGCCTTCGAGGCCATCGACCAACCGGCGCTGCAACCGCTGCCGGAGCATCCTTGCGTCTACGCCGAGTGGAAAAAAGTACGGGTGCACATCGACTATCACGTCGAGGTCGACGGTCACTACTACTCGGTGCCGCACCAAGTTGGTGAAGCACCAACTCGAAGTACGTCTGACCGCGCAGACCGTTGAGTGCTTCCATACCAACCAGCGCGTGGCCAGCCATCTGCGCTCGCCGCACAAAGGCCGCCACACCACCCAGACCGAGCACATGCCCAAGAGCCACCGGGAACATGCCGAGTGGACACCGCAACGGCTGATCCGCTGAGCAGAGCAGGCGGGGCCCAACACTGCTGGCGTCATTGATGGCGGGTTATGCCAAGACCGATTTTGATCCTCGACGACTGGGGCCAGGCGCCGTTTACCGCTGCGCAACGGCGCGACATGCTGGCGCTGTCGGATGACCGCTATGGCCAGCGCTCGACACTGGTGACCAGCCAAATGCCGGTAGACAGATGGCATGCGCTGATCGGCGATCCGACCTTGGGTGACGCGATCCTCGACCGACTGGTGCACAACGTTTATCGGATCGAACTGAAGGGCGAATCGATGCGCAGACGCGCAACGAAATTGACGACGACGGGCACTTCAATCTAACAATGCGAACCTGCGTCGCTGCGCTCCGACTGCCTGGCCGGATGAGCGTGGAGCGGTGGCCGGATGTTGGTGGGCTGAGTGGCCGGATGGCGTGGAATGCGCAATCAGTCCACCAAAGCGCGCTTTCACATAACCCAAATGCCGCTTGATCGTAAGCAATGGCGTGGGCGCCCGCCCATAATCGCCTCGCTGTGCCAGGGTGAGTGGCGTCACCATCCACTTGCTCGAAGGGGTAATCAGCCATGGAAATCAGAACTGTTGGTATCGACTTTGCAAAAAAACGTAATTCCAGATTCATGGCATGAACGGGCGAGGCAACCCCCTGTTGCGCAAGCAACTGAAGCGCGATCAGGTGGCAGTGTTTTTTGCCAACCTGCCGCCTTGCCTGATCGGCATAGAAGCTTGTAGCAGTGCTCACTACTGGGCCCGTAAGCTTGAAACGCTTGGCCATACCGTGCGACTCATGGCCCCGCAATTCGTCAAACCCCTATGTCAAGAGCAACAAGAATGATGCAGCAGTCTGTATTGGCCTTGCATCGTGCGAGTCAGGGAATCGTGAGGGCGCGTACAGCCCAGGCCAATCAGATCCAAGGGCTGCTGGCTGAGTTTGGTCTGGTTGTGCCGCACGGAATCGCTCACATTGCTACAAGGCTCCCGAGCGTAATCGAAGGCGCGGCCAATGAGCTGCCGGTCTCGTTCCGTCAACTTATTGAGCGACTGATCGAGCACTTCAAAGTGCTGGATACAGAGGTTGAGGAGCTTGAAGCGCAAATCAAGGCGTGGCACCGGGCCGACGAAATCAGCCGCCAATTAGAAAGGATACCGGGCATTGGCCCGCAAACTGCCAATGCGTTAGTCGCCTCGATCGGCGATGCAAAGAACTTTAAAAACGGACGGCAATTGGCTGCCTGGTTAGGCCTCGTGCCTCGGCAGCACTCCAGCTGTGGACGCCGACGTTGCTAGGCATGAGCAAACGCGGAGATGCGTACCTACGAACCTTGATGATTCACGGCTCCCGCTCAGTGATCTATCGGGCCGGCCAGAAAAACGATCCCAATAGCTGGCTGGTCAAGCTAATCAACCGGCGCAATATCAATATCGCTGCCGTGGCCTTGGCCCACAAGACAGCCATGATCGTTTGGGCCTTACTAACCCACAAAAGCGAGTACCAACCGGATTATCGGCATCCACTCCTAACTGCTTAGACGAGCCGTCGAAGCTTCACCGAACTAGATCACACCACCGATTGCACAGGCAGTCACTTAGTGATGGCAAGACAGGTAAGACCGCGGTCGGCACAACCCGCGTCGGACGAGGCGCTTCGAGTGCGTGTAAGCGACTGAGGCACTGACCAGCAGAACCCATCGGGGACAGCGAGCACGTCTCGTAGTGAAAGTCCGGATGTACGGGTGCAATCTTTACCTTCAAACCGTTTCGAAATGAAAGCTTGGCAAACAGGAGGGCGTCCATGTACGTCCGCCCAACACCCTCTTGCTGATCAGACCTTCGCCTGCTTCATCCATTGATTGACCCGCTCACAGTCAAATGCCGCCGGCTCAAATACTTCGCCGTACCAGTCTGCGATGTCGTCGTGTTCTGAATGCTTGGGGTCTGCCATGGCTTCTCGAGAACCCTCGGAACCCGGCGCCCCACCTACGTCTTACGGTGGCCTGGCATTGGCGCCCTCATGCAATACGGAAGTTGAGGGGTAGTGATCGCGGGTGACCTTTTCTCGACTTTGATTCGGTGATCCTAGCTGTCACCAAAGTCGTAAAGATAGTCAAACCTCTTTTTACCGACCAGCGCTTTGACCAATGTCTTGCGAGCTTCTGGATTCACCGGCGGCCTCCAGTCATCAGGATCGGGAGTCCCGTATTTCTCACCGGCTATTTCAAACTCATGAAAATGACTGTCGCTCTAGCCCATCACGACTTGAATCACGTGATGCAGCTTGCCCAGGGAAGTGTTTTCAGGGATTACGAAACGAGATCGTCGGTGTAATGGGGATGCGGATAAAAACTTGGACTGGTTATAATGCGATGCCCAGGCTATCGCGATACTCAATGGGGCTGAGAGCGCCGAGGGAAATCTTGTTTCGTTTCTCGTTGTACCCGCGAATGTATGATTCCAGGGCCTGAATGAACTGCTTGATGCTCGCTGGCTGCCAATTGCGAGGATAGAACAGTTCCGTTTCAACCTGCCGAAGAAGTCTTCACAAACTGCGTTGTCAGGCGAGCAGCTCTTGCGCGATATCAAACGAATCAGCTTCGCATCAGCGATACGCGATAATCAGCCGGGCCAGCGGCGGTGAGCGCCACGATCGAAGTGAACAACAGGCCGTTTATCGTGGCAAGCCAGCGTTTCAACGGCGGCTTCCAGCAGCGTGTTCACAAGCTCGGCGTCCGGACGCGTGCCGATCGAGCAACTGATGATCTTCCCATGCAGTCGATCATGGGGACAGGTAGACCTTGCCGGCCGGGATCTGGAACTCCGAGATGTCGGTCAGCCATTTCTCATTCGGAGCAGTAGCCGTGAAGTCCCGGTTAACGAGGTTTTCCGCCGCGGGACCAATCGCCCCGAGGTAGGAGTCGTAGCGACGGCGTTTCGGCGTGGCGACGACCAGGCGCTCCTGCTTTACAAGCGCTGCACCACCTTCTCTGACAGACGCCTGCGCGGTCTGCTCAGCGAAGCCTGCATCCGTCGGTACCGTAACAACGATGATTGCGCTCGAAAATGTCCGCCATGGCACGACGCACGTCGGTGCCTTTGGTGTATTTTTCCGCGACCGGCATTCGGGTTCGATGATAGCAATAGGCGCTTCGGGCCAAGCCCGGCGCTTCAAGCAGCTCTGACAAGGAATACGTCTGCCTCAGGGCATCAGCCAGCAATGTCTTCTCCCGATTGGTCAGGAGTTGCCGATCGATGCCCGTCTCTTTTTTTTATGAGTTCATTCGCCTTCATCAACAGTTCGTGTTCAAGCTACAGACGACGCACGTCGAGCCGAAGAGATTCAAGTTGCGGCTGCAACTCTTCTCGTTCCGGTGACGATGGAGTTTCCTGTCGGCGCTTCAGGGATGCGGATGCCTCTGGGCCGAGTAACTGATTTTTCCAGTTGTACAAGGCCGGCCTGCACACGCCCAGCTTTGAGCCACGGCTTTCGCACTTTCTTGTCGCGTGCACAGCGCGATGTCGCGGCCTGCTTCATCGCGCGCGGGCGAGCCGGCCCGTCAGATCGACCGACGACACGCGTGCGCAGTTGGGGGGCAATTTGTGAATCCAGGCACGCAACGCTTCCCGTGCGGGGTAGCCCAGCGCCTTGAGGGTGGAAGATGCAGCGCTCGTGGTCGAGAGAGTAGCCGACAGCCTTTTCCCTTTGGATCAGTGAGTACTTCGACTCGGAGGACACATCGTCACGTGACAGGTCGAGGCATCGCTCGTACTCTTCATACCAGCGCTTCAGAAAACTCTTCGTCGGGCAGCCCAACTGATGAATCGTTGCCCCGGTGCGCTTCCCTAGTTTGATGCAGCGCTTGACTGCTCGGATACGGTCTTCGTATGAATACATGAACGACCTCCAGGCAGTCCAAGATTTCCGCCGCATCCCCTTATGCAGGTGCTGATGTTTTTGCATTATGGTGTTTTTCTGAAATTCGCCGAGATTAAAATCTCGCCATCATCGTAACCATGCTGTTTACCGCGTAGAAGCTTTCGTAATCGATGAATGAACGGGGGCTCGGCCTGGCACCGACGTCGTCCCCTCGCTTCCCAGCCGAAGCTAGACGCAGCATGACGACCGTGAACACAAAATAGCTGGGCTTTCACAGTTGCGTCCGGACCCCCAAAGAGTATTTCTTTTCGAGACAAGTCTGCCCATGATTGCTAGATTCAACTGAAAGTTGTCATTTTTTCTACTTTTTTGGTCATCCTAGGCTCCAGCCACAATACTTTCAATGGAACAAATACTCTTGCGTACTCTTAACGTTTCTTTTCGCTGGGTTGGTGGCTTGCTGATTCTGCTGTGCACTGCGATCGTGGCAGCCGAACCAGCGGCAATACCTGTGAATTTGGTCGTCAATGCACCGATCACTGCGCCGAGCGTTAAATTCGATACGCAGACTGAGACTTGGCTTGCCTCCAATCCCGAAATTAATGTGGCTATCTGGAGCCGAGCGTTACCTCCATTGGATATCGGATTTGACCAAAGCAGTTTCGAGGGCGTTACGGCGGACTACCTGGGAGTCATACGCGAAGCAACTGGTTTACGTCTGAAAATTTGGCGTTTCCAGACTCATGCTCAGGCGCTAGAGGCGCTTGAGAAAGGCGAGATCGACATGCTTGCGCTGAACGAGCTGAGTGAGCACTCTGGTGGCTCGATTACTCAGACCCATCCCTATTTGCTGAATACAAAGGTGATAGTGCGCCCAATTGAGGAAACCCTCCCTCCGTCTAAAGATCTAAAGGGACAAAGACTGGCATACGCCGGCGACAAAGAAGTTGGGAAGCTGCTTCAACAACAATATCCCCAAGCAACGCTTATTCAGTACTCCAACCACTTGAATGGTCTGGCTTCTTTGGTGTACAACCAGGCCGATGCGTTCTGGACCGACGCAATCACAGCAGAATTTTTGATCAGAATGCTTTATAGCAACGACGTCTATGTCTCCGGTAATGCCCTCTCTGCCGTGGCAGATATTAATTTTGCTATCAGTGATCGCAAGCCGCAGTTACTAGCAGCAATTAACCAAAGCTTAGATGCAATTTCGATCATTGACAGGATGCGAATCACCACGCGCTGGGGGTTAAGCAACGACTTTTTGTTCAATCCACCTCCGTTGGCTCTTGATTCAGATGAGGTGGCTTGGCTTTCAACTCATAGGAAAATCAGGGTTCTGGTGGCGGGGTCGTACGCCCCCATGACTTTTTTTGATGATCAAGGCCGGCTCCAGGGCCTCAGTGCTGATATTTTAAAAATCATCGAACGACGCACTGGCTTGGAACTTGAAATCGTTCACAGCAATAGTGTCCCTGCGATGCTCAAAGAGCTCCAAAGCGGCCGCGCTGACCTTGTCGCAGCGTTAACCATTAGCGATTTGCGTCTACCCCTCGAACAATACACTCGTCCATATTTAATAAGCCCTTTCGTGGTTGTAACACGCCGTGCAGGAGCGGACATACAAAGCATTGAAGAGTTGAGGGGTAAACGTTTGGCAATTACGGCTAATAATCCACTCTCCAATTGGCTTTCCGAGCACTATCCTGAAATCATACAAATTCCGGTAACTACCGCCGTGAGGGGGATCGAATTACTTTCCGAACATGAGGTGGATGCCAGCCTGCACACCCAGTTTGGTGCCGATTACTTCATCAAGCACCACTTTCAGAAGGATCTGCAAATAGCGGCAGTCATAGGCCCTTTCCCCGCTCGTGTTGCAATGGTTGTCAGTCCCGTAGATCTACCTCTGAAGTCTATTGTTGATAAAGTTTTGTTGGAGATTGCGCCTGAGGAACTAAAAACACTGAGTGATCGCTGGCGCAGGCATGCTGCTCCCGCCGTGTCGAGTTCTTGGAATACCTATAAGGAAAAAGTCTATAAAGTAGTAGGCGTCGCCATTGTCTTCCTTTTGGTGTTCTTGATTTGGAATTATTATCTACAGGTTCAGATCAAGAAGCGTCGTAGTGCCGAACTTGCCCTTAATGACCAGCTGTCCTTTAGTAAAGCTCTCATAGATGGATCACCTATTGCGCTATACGTGCGTGACAGAGCTGGTCGTTTGGTGCACTGCAATCGAGCTTACTCAGAATTTCTACAAACACGACAGGAGGACGTTATTGGAAAAACGCTGGTGGAGTCGGGCGTGATCTCACCAGATTTGAGCCGCCATTATGAGCAGGTTTATCGTGATGCTGAAAGCCATCTTGAACCAGTGTTTGCAGATCTAGAAATCGACATTAACGGTAAGAAGCATCGCATCTATCATTGGACGTTCCCTTTCCGAAGTAGTATCGGTGTGTTCTCCGGCATAATCGGCGGATGGCTTGACATTAGTGAGCGTGAACACTTGATGGAGCAACTTCGCTTGGCGAAGGAGGCTGCTGTTGAGGCAAACAATTCAAAGTCAATTTTTTTGGCCAGCATGAGCCACGAGATTCGGACCCCGATAAGCGCCTTGATAGGGCTTATCGAAATGGTCCGCGTGCGCGGGGGAAGTGCGCATCAGATTGATGAAAATTTAAAAGTGGCTCACCAATCGGCGCAATCGCTGCTAACGCTAATTGGCGATATTTTAGATCTTTCGAAAATTGAAGCCGGGGCTATGGTCCCCTCTCCGCGGCCGACCCATCTTGGGGAGCTTCTCAGATCAGTACACAAACTTTTCGAGATGAATGCCCGAAATAAGAACCTGAAATTTGATCTTTTGATTGATGCTGTCGATGAAAAAGTCATCATCGATTCGTTAATGCTTAATCAAATTGTCGCCAACTTGATCAGTAATGCAATCAAATTCACTCAGCATGGACTTGTGCAGCTTTCGTTGAAGCAGTTGCCCGACGTTGAATCTGGTTTTGGGAGCTATTTGATTGAAGTGCGCGATTCTGGCATTGGTTTAGACGACCAGCAAAAAACGGCTATATTCGAACCTTTTGTTCAGGTTACACCAGATGTTAATTATGGGCGCAGTACAGGTTTGGGGTTGAGCATTTGCACTCGCTTGGCTGCACTTCTAGAGGCTAGATTGACTGTCGACAGCCATCCTGGTATTGGCTCGCGGTTTCAAATGCATTTCATCGCTAAGCGTAGTCAGCACGTCGCCGCCCCCGAAACCAATTCAATTACGACGCAAATGGGTCCGCGCCTGAATATTTTGGTCGTCGAAGACCATGCGCCCAACCGGCTGCTGCTCTGTCAGCAGATCGAATATCTTGGTCACCGAGCGGTGGCGTGCCACGACGGAGAAAGTGCATTGGTCGAATGGCAGCAGGCCGAGCCACCGTTCGATCTGACCATCACCGATTGTAATATGCCGCATATGGACGGTTTTGAACTATCCCGACGGATGCGAACCATCGAACAGTCTAAAGCGCTGAGGGCTCACCCGATATTCGGACTCACCGCTCATGCTCAACCCCATATTGTTCAAAATTGCCTGGATGCTGGTATGACTCAATGTTTGTTCAAACCCATAGGTATCGAGGCCTTGAGACAGCAAATCGGTGCCGTCTCAGCCCAAGTCGAACGTCGGAGTAAAGCAGCTCGGGCGGAGGGCGGGGAGCTGCAGAAGCTCAAGATTTTGGTTCCTGATGCCTACCTCGATTTAGTCAACGAGCTTATCAGTACCAATCGTACAGACGGAACAACGCTTGAGGAGCTAATGCGCAAGAACGATTTTGAGAAAATTGTAAAGCTTGCTCATAAAATCAAGGGTGGGGCACAAATAGCTGATGCCCAAGAGCTGATTGATACCTGTATAGAGCTTGAAGCAGGGGCCTTTCGAAGAGATGCGGCTTTCTGCCACAAACAGATAAAAGCGTTGCTGACGGCTCTGCAGTCATTAGAGCGAAAGCTGCTGAACGACCAGGATCTTTAAATTAATAATCGCATACGCTGAGAAGGTTTTGAGATCAAAATATTAAATTAATATGATCTTCGGTGGTGGGCATGTGCGACGCGATTGGCTTGGGTCTCAATTAGATAAGCTCCGGTAATTACCGATGAAGTTCGCCTTAAATGAAGCTGATCTCAAGGTGAATCATTAAAATTATTCGCTCACCGTAGCCAGAAATGCTGTGAAATGGGCCGAAAGTATACTTAATGAGTTTTCAAAAAAATGGTTTTTCTTTAATAAGAGACTAGGCATTCCATGGCGGCGTGCGAAGTTAAGCGCGTCATCAACCGGGCATATATCATCGTCATACCCATGAACCAATAGACTGGGGACTGGTTTTGGTGCAAGCGTGTTATTGTCACCTGGAATTCGTGTAGGCAGGGCCAGCAGAAATAGGCCTGCTACAGGCAGTTGAGACGCCGCGAGGGCGCTGACATAGGCACCAATACTGGTGCCCATCAATATCGGTGGTGAAGGTGAAGCGGTAATTGCGGCCTTCAGGCGCCTCAGTCTAGGTTCTATACATAAAGCATAATTGTACGGATCGATATCATCCGAGCGGAAGTCGGGGCGGTGTGTTGACCATCCCAGCGACTCGGCAACGGAGGATAATGTAGTCACCTTAGTGCCGTCGGGACCGGTCGTCAGCCCCTTGGACAAGGGGCCGCTGGTGAATCCGTGCGATAAAATGATGTGTCCTTTCAATGAATTGTTCGCCTCTGTTCCGGTGGATAACAGCGTTCGCCACACCGTTGATTTTTTGACCATTTCATCCGCGATGCGGTGATATTTTCAATCGGCATGAGATTCTATAGCCAGTTTTTTCGATTATCTGTAGCTGGGATCGGTTCTGCATAGACTGCTGTCGCCAGTAGTGAAAAACGATCCACTTCCTAAATTTGGATTTTTTGGCGACTGGGTTGATACAGGTGTATGACCCTATTGCACAAAAAACGGTATACCATGACTTTTTCTATCACACCGAGATCGCATATGTCAAAGCTCGTCGAATTCCGCCAACTTGAAAGAAGCCTCGCTGAGCAGCTTCAGGCTCTTGAGGCGCTGAAGGAAAGCGCTGGCCTCAAGAGAGAGATTGAGTTTGAAGCCAAGCTGCGTGCCTTGCTCGCAGAATATGGCTTTAGTTTGTTGGGCGTGATCAATTTGCTAGACCCTCAAGCTGGGCGCAGTGCAACAATGGTTGAGCCGAAGGCTGTTATTCGTAGATCTCGCCAGATCAAGACGTACAAGAATCCGCACACTGGAGGGGTCGTCGAGACCAAAGGTGGAAACCATAAGATTCTAAAAGAATGGAAATCTGAATACGGTACAGCGACAGTTGAGTCATGGTTAACCTGATAACTGAAGTCAAGGGCCTTCGAAGGCCCTTTTTTGAGTTGGCTGACTAACTTGGCGGCAGTTTTGAGGCTGTTTTTCACAAGGGTTTAACGCTGTTCGCGACAAAGTTCAGTGCGTCGCAGAAGTGGCAGCGCCAAGTGTAGTTTGATGACGATTGCGTTGATGATGTCAATAAAGAATGCGCCGACCATCGGTACAACCCAAAAAGCCATTTATGAGGGGCCATATCGCTGCGTAACGGTTTGGATGTCGACGATTAAGTCTTTTTGGCAATAAGACAGATTTTAAAAAGCTGTTTTTTTCTACTTTCCAAGCTCAAAAGGTGATTAAAAAAGGACCAGAAATGAGTGAGTCGACTCACTTTGATACCCGATGGGCTCATTTTGAGCAGGGAGATAGGGGGCGCGATTGGGCGTGTTTCCCGGGATTCCATGAAGAACTTCAAAAAAAAAGAGGGTATTTGTTCGATCTCTCGCATGCTTCAGTTGCTGCGTCACCAGGAACGCAACTGACTGCTCTACCACTCATTGCAAATGTTGAGTGATAGAGACATCTGTCAGGAGCCCATCTATGATCCCACCACGTCAGAATTCTATTGGCGCCGCGCTCTTTCCCGCGCTGCATGCTTTATCCTCAGCGCAAAAGCTGTCCCCATTGGCCCAAGTCTACGAAATATGCTGTAAGTTGAATGAGGGGACGCGAGCTATGGCGCGCCTTGGCACCGTATTGATGGGGCTGGCCAAGCAGCACGCCCCCAACGCCTCCCGAAGCAGCGCTCAGCACATGGCACTGAGCGCTCAAGCTGATGCGTTTACACCTCTGGCGGCGTTGGTCAAAGACACTGAACAGCACGGCACGCAATTGACCCGAGAGGTGGCTTCGCTACTCAATCGGCAGAATCAAGGTGGCCCCCCGCTTTCAGCGTACGAGGCAACGACTTATACCGAACAATTGGATACTTGGTATAAGTCAGCCTCGAGCAGCTACGAAGCGTTGTATAAGCACGCCTTCACTAGCCTCGAGGCCTTGCATAGAAAAGCGAGCCTTTCCGCACCCGCGCTTGCGAAATCCCTAATGGCGTACGTTATCGATGAGGCCAAACAGGCCTCTCTGCCGGCACTCAATTCGTCTGCACAAAATACCTTGCGCGCCACCGTGGCTCAGCTATGTGACCAACACGTTGCAGGCGCTGGCGCCCTGCAGACCAGTGGTGCCCTAAATATTCAACAGGCCCATGTGCTGATGCAAACACCGATGCACAAACTGGCTGAGACGTTGATGCCCTTAGCGCCGCCCTCGGCCCCTTGCGATAGCCTTGACAGCCCCCAATCCAGCAGCCGGCAGCCCCGCTCTATTGCCTCCGCCGGTACTCGGATTGTCGTCAATCAGCTGAATAATAAGTCCAGTGACGTGACGCCGAATACGCCCGCGGGATCACCCGAGCCTGTGCCACTGGGGCCTGTACCGCAGGCGGAAACCCCGCAAAGCAGAGCATTGCTTGAGCAGTTGCACACCTCACAGCGCAGTATGATTGAGTTTCGAGATACCCTACCCAAGGCGTCAGACGCAATAAAGGAAGGTATTGGTACGTGGTTTACCGGCATGTTTCCTGATCTGCACGAGAAGATGGGCGACGACTGGCCGTCGCAGCTTTTCGTACTCCACTGGGAACTGGATAAAGATGGGCACCCGATAAATGAAAAAACGGTCCCCATGACTGAACTACCTTGGTCCGCCGTATTGGGCGCCAGAACGGTGCGGCCTGAACAGTATGTGGATCAGTTTGAAGTCCTGTTCAAAGACGCCGATGGCAAGGAATTGGCGCTGAACACTGCCCAGGCGAAGCGAGCCATGATTGACCAACTCGAGACAAAGGTCACAGATACGTACAGGAGCAATCAGGATAACTACTGGCGGTCCAGGGTGGGCGCCTTGTCTCGATCCCAGGCGCTGAAATTTGAATTGGGTGCACAGTTGCGCACCGAGGCAGAGCTGCGAGCGGATGATGGCACGCTGAGCCAGAAGGGGCTCGAAACGGTGAAGGCTATACTTGCCTCACCGGCGCTCCGCGCCGAAAACGCAGGCAGGAGACCGGGTATCTACCAACTGATGGGAGAAGGCAAGCCACTCTCCGGCACCTTTGTGCTGACGGAGCATCACAACGAGACGGCCCCAGGAACGGTACTGCTGTGGCGACCGGGTGAAGCGCTACAAGAGTTTACCGATCTGTTGGAAATGAAGGCATGGCTGAAAAGTAAAGAGATCACTACATCGGGTGATATAGCCCCTATACAGTCAACCAGCAATCTGTTCGATAGCCGTGTGGCTGATCTGCGCAACACCCTGATAGCCCAGTTTAGCCAGGCGATAAGGGTGAAACCAGCAGAAGGGAATACGCTGTCGGAGCACGTGAATGCGGCCACCGACGCGGGACCGTACCTTGACTTGGCGTCCGCGGCTCAAGGGCGGCAAGAGTTGAAAGACACCGCGCGCTATCTGCACTGGCTGGCCAGCGAGCCGCACCCGGAGGCCAAGCAAGCCTGGCATGAGGCAAGCAAGGCACATGCCCATTTATCAACGCTGTTGACCGCGCTGGCCAAGAAAGCTCTGCAGGTGCGGCCCACACTTGAGCCGGAAAAGCTCGGCAGTCCTGAAGCCGTTCGTGCATTTGCCCACGAAGAATTGAAGAAGGCGTTGGGAGGGCGAGATCCGGACAAGATGTATCTGTCGTATACCGTTCGAACTCCAGCAGCTCCCAGTTTAATCACCAGCTACAATAAGACTGCGATGGGTATGCCAATACCGAACCTTGCGCCAGTATTCACATCAAAGACAGAACGCCTGTCACTGACGGATTGGGCAATGCGAAATGCAGATTACACACAAAAGTTCGGATTTGTTCGCTATTTTTCGTACCCGGATGACAAGCTAGTTGACGATGCAGGTCGCCCTATTTCTGAACTGACCGTCGATGAGGTTATTGAAAAAATCCGCACGGTGGATGTGGGTGGTCGCTATGGTCTGCATCTGGCGAAGACTTGGCTGGACTCAGAGACAGGGGCCAAAGACTATTACGTTGAACTGCGTCAGTCCGCGATGAAGGTGGAGCTACAGAGCACCATCATCAATGGCGGTGGGATCAAAGGCCCACCGCAGCAAGGCTGGGTGGAGGCGGTCATCAGCAACCCCGACGCGACGAAACGGCAGGCCGTGAAGGGCGAAAAGATCGTGGTGCGCCCGCTGGGGATTAATCCGGGCATGGGCTTTCCTTACGGCACCGAGTATGTGCGAGGCGCGTGGGTGATCCAGCCGGTCGGTGCAACGCCATCAGATAAGTTGGTGGTCATGACCCCGAATGCACCCGATGGGCTCTCTTTTAGGGTTTTCCGCAATGCGACGGTAATGCGCAACGCGTTCGCGAATACGCCAGGCATGCAAGCTTATCTGGCCGAGCGGGTGAGCAGCCCGGCGGTAGGAAAGACGATTCTTGACGGACGCGCCACATGGACCGTCTCCACCCCGGAAGAGAAGGGCCATTTTCTGCAGAAAGAGTTTGCCAACAGCATTCAGTTCGCCACTGAGCAGAGCCGGAGGCATGCGACGAGCTTGAAGAGCGTGGACATGAATGCTACCACCGGGATTGTGTACGGCGTGTTGGATATGGTTGCCAGTAGCCTCCCTGTGGTGGCCATACCTTACAACCTGGCGCAGATGGGGCTAAGCATATTCAGGGGGTTCAACAGCCTGAATAACGATGATCCACAAGCGGCGCAGCAGTATTTTATGGACGCAGTCGGGCGTCTGTCTGACTTGATGCCTCCTAGAAAATTGAAAGGCGCAAACGCTCAGGTAAAGCCGCCGACCCATCTGTCCGAGCGGTTGACCCCGGGCACAACCCTTACGCCGAGCTCGCCAGCGCCACTGATGCCAGCGGACATGCCGGCGTGGCCGCGCATGCCGGACAGCGCGGGAAAAACCAAGATGGTCAACCCGCTGGATGAAATCGCTGTGTACCGGGGGCCAGAGATTCCAGCCGGGTCGGCTGTGGTACCGGACGAGGTAATAGCCTGGCGGGCCGATGATGAGATCGTAAAACGGCTCAAGGAAAATGCAGGAGACATGGGGCCTGGCGGGCGTAAGAAGTCACGGGATCCGCAAACGGGTAACGATTACTTGAAGCTCAATGGCGACTACTACCTGAGTGATTACGTGCTAGGTACCCATGTGATCTATCGGCAGGGAGATATCATGCATCCGCGTGTGGTAGAAGTGATGGATGACCAGCTGATCGTCAGGCCAGAGGGGAACCTGGGGATCGGCGGTGGTAAAAATGCGAGCAAGATTAAATCTGAACCTATGCGCGAAACCAAATACGAAGCCAAACCCATAAGCACTGGTGACAAGCCTGTAACTCTTAACTTAGACCTCCCAATATTTGATGGAGTTCTAAGGCGCGACAATAATAGACTCTCTCCATTTTTCGCGAACATAAACGGTCGAGAGATTCCAGTGCGGTTTCAACTGGATAATAACACTTGGATAAGAATGGGCAATGAAAAAACCTTAGAGTTTGATGCGCGCACGAACATGATGGCTGAAGTATCCAGGCCGGTAATGCCAGCAACAGCTGAACAGCGTATTCGGGCGTTCAAGGATTTCGCTATAGATAAAGAACCTTCGTTCAATGCATTGAAAAGCGTTAGCGATATGCCGGGTGCGGTAGAGGTGCCACGCAACATTGAACAAATTTGGATAGGCTCAGCGGAAAAACTACTGGAGCATAAAGGTGGGGTCAAGGAAAACTTAGCACTTGCAAAAAAGCACGGGCACACTATGAACTTAAATGTATTGCTCGACAGCAGCGATGCGCGAGTATTAAATAAGTTGCGCGAAGAGTTCGCAGGCATCAATGTCATCAATATGAAGGAAACGGCGGCGTATAAATTATTCACCAACACCAAATACAACGAGCCCTTTAGAGCATTTAGCAGCGGACCGGACGCTAATCGTGCGGCAGCCTGCGATATTTATAGGATGTGGTTGCTCGACCAAAAGGGCGGATTTTATCTTGATGTTGATGATAAACTTAAGCCCACCTTTTTTGAAGGCGCACACACGGTAGGAAAAGACAATATAATTCCTTCATCAATGGTGAGCAGTGAAACCTTGGGGATGAACTTTCAAATCAACAACAATTTCTTTGGAACCCTTCCCAATAACGAAATGTTAAAGGCCGTTCTTGAAAAAGGATATGATAACTGGCGCGGCTCTCGGAACACCTTTCAGAATAGACCTATTATCTTCAATCATGATCGCCCTTCACCGGAAACAAATGCTGCAATGAAAGAATACATGACCGCCATTGCAGGTACATTTGGCCCAAACACGCTCAGTGAAAAATTCTTCGACAAGAACCCAGATTACTTTAAGTATAGAGACTCCAATATCACACTGACAAATCTTAAAAATAGAGGCATCGTTAGCACTGAATGGGAAAGCCAGGGCGAGTCCGCTAAAGGCAGGCTTTTTTCGGCCGGAGACAAAGTTAGCATGGGGAGCAATAGCTCGTGGAATTATTCAAGGTGAAAATCTTTGTCGGCTCGGCAAATATAAATACACCCTAAATTCAGGTCCTTCACGGAATCCCGGGAAACACAGAAACAAGAACGCCGATTTGATTGATGATGTTCGTGCGAGCAAACACATCTAACAAACCGGCGTTCTTATGCGCGATATTAAGACTTTCCTACCTTTTTTTTGGGGGGGGGCTTTCTGTCGTCAACATCAAGCCAGATGGTGGCGCCCTCCAGATCGATCTGATTCCCCACGCCACCCGATTCCGTGTTGAGCGAGCTGCCGAAGGCGCAACCGCGACGCCTGGTAATGGACGAGTTCGCCTTGTTCAAAGGTCATCGCTACGCCAGCGTGGTGCTGGACGCCGATGCACGACGGGTGCTGTGGATCGGTGAAGGCCGAAGCCGTGCGGCGGTCAGGCCGTTCTTCAAAGAGCAGGGGCCAGAAGGTTGCGCTCGAATCGAAGCCGTGGCGATGGACATGAACACCGCGTTTGACCTGGAGGTTCGTCAGCACTACCCGAAAACACAAGTGGTGTACGACCTCTTTCATATGGTGGCCAAATATGGCTGAGAGGTGATTGATCGGGTCCGCGTCGACGAAGCCAATCGGCTACGCCATGGCAAGCCCGTTCGAAAGGTCATCAAGCAAGCGCGATGGCTGTTTCTGCGCAATCCGCAGAACCTGAAAAAACCGGAACAGCAGGTCCACTTACGGGATTTGCTGGCGGCGAACTAATCGTTGATGATGGTCTATTTGATGAAGGCTGAACTCAAAACACTCTGGACACCGAGTGCTGCTTGGGCCTGTAGATCGGCCTGGAAGCAATGGTTGCGGCATGCTCATCAAAGCGAAATACCGGCTCTGGTCCAGTTTGCCAAACGGCTAAAGGGGTACTGGCGGGGCATCGTCAGCCGGGTTCGCTGGCCGATGCACACGGGTCAGTTGGAAGGAATAAACAATCGAATAAAGGTCATCAAGCAGATGGCGTACGGTTACCCGGATAGCGAATTTTTTTCATGAAGATCAAGAGCGTCTTTTCCCGATAATCCGTGAAGAACCATATTGGGACGTGGTGTCGGTAGGCTCGTCTACAAAACTTCTTCATTCAAACGCCATGCCGTTCATAGAAACTACCAGCCGAGATCATAAATGCTCAAACATGTTGTAAGGCTCTAATAAAGATTGCAGCCATATGTCAATTTAATCGGAATTACACCCGAATCTGACACAAGGGCCGTTAGTAACCTGACATCAAGTTAGAGTCTGGCCCAGACTGACACCAGTACTTGATGCCGAATTGTTATTCACTATGATTAACGTTAAATCATGTCGCCTCATTACGGCGCATGGTAAATCGCCAAGGATTGACCAATGAACCACTCCAGCCCTTGACGCTCCAAGATGCCATCCATCGCGATTCGGCATGGGAGCGCGGCGCCGAATATGAGAAGGAAGAGAGACCCATCAGTTCGGTGCGCAAGATTGTGGTCAAGGGTGCGATGGATGTTGTGTTCTTTCGCTCGCCATCGGCGCACCTGGTCGTGGCCGGGGAGAACCAGGAAGCCGCGGCGTCACCATGCAGTTCAAGGGCCGCAGCATGGTTGGGATCGCGCTGCCTGAAACACCCAGTATCCGCTCAAGGGCAGTGGCGATATGACCTTGTACGACCTTGAGCAGGCCATACTCGATCTCGGCGTCCAAGGCTCGGGGGACACACCGCCTTTGGTCGCGTGGATCTTTTGGATGCCGCAGTGGCGTGTTCGGGCGATGTGGACGCCAGTGAGCTGGTGGTGGCGTCCGCCAAATTGACGGTGGCAGGCTCCGGCGACATCGAGGCCTTGTGATCAATTCGGTGAAGGCCCGAGTAATGGGTTCTGGCGACATCGTGATCCGGGGTAACCCTCCGATCAGCGATCATGCCGTTGCCGGTTCTGGCGACATCAAATTCAAGAAGAAGTAACGGTCAGGAGTAACCCGATCATGGCAACTAAATCGAAAACCCGATCTGTCACGGCTCACGTTCCGGTGCAACTGGCCGAAAAGGTCGATCTGATGGCTGAGCGCTTGGAGCGCTCCAAGAACTGGATCGTCAAGCAAGCACTGTCCGCGTGGATCGACCAGGAAGAAGAGCGAAGTCGTCTGACCCGCGAGGCCTTGGCGGACGTTGACGCTGGTCGCCTAATTGACCACCAAGCTGTTCAGGCCTGGGCCGACAGCCTCAGTACTGACACGCCGTTGTCGGTACCGCGCTGATGGATTTGAAGTGGACAAGCATGGCGCTTCCGACATTGCCCGGTTGTACGAGTTTCTGGCGACGGTGAATCAGCCCGTCGGCGCACACACGGTACAGCAACTCACGACTGCGCCGACCACGTTGCTGGAAAATCCGCGCATCGGCGAACGCCTGGAGGAGTTTGAACCACGAGATGTGCGCCGAATCCAGTCGGCCATTACGAGATGCGCTACGAGATCGTGGATTCGACTATCTACCTGCTGCGCCTGTGGCACACCCGCGAAGATAGGTGAATGGATGGCCTACCAAGGCTCGGAAAACCTTAGCGCACGATTTTTTCCGAATTCTGTAGGCCCCCCATTGGAGATCCAGCCCGGCAGGTGTGCTGTGGTCAATCTGTCGGAGAAAAATCCAGGAACTCCTTGGCCCGGTGCCGCTGGATGATCCGGCCCATTACCTCTCCGGTCATGATGTCGAACGCTGCGTACAGGCTTGCCGTGCCATGGCGCTTGTAATCATGGGTTCGCCGCTCAATCTGACCAGGGCGCAGTTGCAGCATTGGCTGAGTACGATCCAGCGTCTGGATCTGGGTTTTCTCGTCAACCGACAGCACCATGGCGTTGTCCGGAGGGCTCACATAGAGCCCGACCACAGCAATGACCTTCTCGGCGAAGTGTGGATCGCTGCTGATCTTGAATGTCTTCAATCGGTGCGGCTTGAGATCGGACGCGGCCCAGATCTGTCGAACTTGCCAAGTGGTAACGCGCGCGTACTTGGCCATCAACCGGACGCTCCAATGCGTCGCTTCCTTGGGAACCCGGTGAGTTGTCAGGGTCAGGATTTCCTTGATTTTCTCAGCACCCAGTTTCAATGGCTGACCGCTACGCGGCAGGTCGCTCAGGCCCTCAATGCCTGACTCCAAGTAGCGTTTTCGCCACTTGAACACCGTCGGTGATGTGATCCGTAACTGCTCACAGATAGCATTGGGCGTCACCCCTTCAGCAAGCAAAAGTAGTATCCGCGCCCGCTGGCAGAGGCTTTGCTCCAGCGTACTCATGCGCAACCAGCCTTGAAGCGTAATGAAGTCGGCGGGTTGCAGTGTAAAAGGAGCAATTGGTCAAGGCATGCGCGTAACCAACTCGCGGCGAGGGGCGCACAGTATATCGTCACACGTTAGAAAACGAACTTGCCGCTCACGGCACTAGGATAAAAAAGACTTTGATTTTATTACTAAATCTGCGGGGATATCGCGAAGAATATAAAACACTTCGTTTTCCCCCAAAGGGATTTTGTCTATTGCGCCTAAAATAGTGGCCGGATTTATTTTCCCAGCCTGCACTAAACGCTGACCATTTTTCAGTATAATTTCGGACAACGTTTGAAATGCCGAAGGGTTTGTTGTAGTGTTTATTGAGTAGACTGTATTTTTCATTCCGTCCCCATTGTAGCTTTTTGAAAAACCTTCAGCTTTCAACGCTTTTGTGGTCAACGACAAAACCTCACCACCACTGCCACTGGTCCGGGTGGAATGTTTAATAATGGCCGACAAATAGTCATCTCCAGCCTCCGCTGCGCCTGCAGCTCTTAATAATCCTGTGGAGACATCTCCCGGTCCTACATGCGCTCGGTAGACAGTGGCTGGCAATGGAAAATTCATTGTTTTTAATTGAGCAATCGACTTAATGCTTGGGTACATCTCCTGGACGCTATTTCGCATGTTAAGTAGCTTTTCTATATACGCTTCAGAAGCCGTTAATGGTGGCGCCTGAAAGACGCTTGTATTGTGTGACGTTGGTGGTACCACCGGAGCACGGTGGGCATTGATAGTATTCGCGCTTATGACTGCTGTACGTTTGGCGGGAGGCAAGACATCGACATTCGTTGGTTTGAAGGGCTGGAGTGTTACATTTTGAGCCGAGAGGTGATTGGGATTAAGGTTCAGAAGGATGTCCTCTCCTGACTTGGTGAGCGCCGTGAATACAGATGTTTCGTTTTTTAATTGCGAGAGTGCGTACAGTAATCTCGCCGTCCGACCATTACCATCTCCATAGGGATGAAATTTAATTGTACCTGCAAAGAGGTGTTCCCCCCAATCTTCCGGCTTGACTTTTGAAACTTTAAGTTGTTGCAAAAATCCTTTATAACCCTCGCGAGCGATATCTGACCCCATAAACGTAGGGGAGCTGCTCAGGCGAAAATTGCGTATAGGCTGGCCAGCGGGCGGCAAATACGCTGCCTTGCGGATTTCGTCGATCACGTCAAGATCCAGCAAATCTGCGTGCTTAAATTTATGTAAGATTTCAAGCACTTGTTTGGAAGGAGTACTTCCAGAAGTGCTATTGGACAACACCCATGCAGCGGCAGCCTCCTCCGGCTTTCCAGGCATGACGGTTAACTCAAGAGGAACAGACTGCTTTTGCAGTCGCAGCATGTTTGCATTCGCGTCTTTCAATATAGTGAGATCCGATGCAATACGCTGATTTGCTTTCGCCACTTCGAGATTGAAAGGGCCGAGATGAGGACTTCTACGGACACCTTCAAAATCAAGCAATAGATTGTTGCGGATGGAGCGTTCGACGGAGCTTTGCGTAGTCATAGTGGCTAACTCCTTAGCATTCTTTGTGTTTTTTATTGTATTGACCAGCATATTAATTTTATCGGGCGTGCGCATGCTTTTCCAAAGATGCCCTATCAAAAAAGAAGGCATTGCTCTGCGAGTCAATTCACTCGCATTACGATAGACGGATATGGCTCGCATGAGATTGTTGGGTGTAAACAGCCCATTCACAGCAGCTTTATAAGCAACCCCACCCATTAGCAATGCGGGAATACTCATAAGCGCCGCCAAAATTATATCCTTGAATGCCGCGGCTGCTTGATCAGACCGATCAGTAGTGTATGCCTGTATGACATCGGTTGCAGCCATTAATCCAGTAGTGCCTAGCAAGCCTGAAAAACTGGCGGTTTTAACAAAAAACGACCCTCCCCCTACAGGGGTCATCGCAAGCGGTATAGTGGCTAAAGCAAGAATTTTTTTTACGTGCAGTAACGCTTCGCTGGTAAATTGCTCTTTGCGTGTAAACACCAAGGTGTCTATGTCTGAGGACAGCCTATGCATAAGACCTTGATACAACTGATCAATTAGCTCGTACTGAGTGGTGGACGATTTGAAGCTGAACGGCTCTTTGTATATCTTACCGATGTTGTACCAACCTGTAATAGACGAAGGCGGTGTCTCTTTTGACAAAAAGCTTGAGTGCTCATTGGCTTGTGCGTCATAAACAGGTAACTTACTAAGCACCCATCGTCTAAAGGCCACGCCTTCAGGAAAAACAGGTACCGTAATCATAGAATCTTTCCATTTATCGTTGTAATGATGACTCTTTTCACCCACATGAAAGTGCGTCGAGTCGCTTATACTAAACAACACACCGCGCTTGCCGCCGGCGGGAATAAAAAACACCCCATTAAGTAATAAACCATTGAAATATACCGTCTTGGCCTGCACCTTGCCCATCATGAAATCTTTTACCGCTTGTGCATGCGGAGCATGAGGGGTGCTCAGATACTCCAAACATCGCAAGCCAATAATTTCTTTATAGGAGGCTTTGAGCTTTTCTACTTTTTGTGGGGACTTCTGGTATTTTTCTAACGCTTCGGACATTAAAGGGCTAATGTCTATTTTTTTTATCTCTTCAATAATTTTCTCATATTCAATGTTAACGATCCTGTAATCGCCGCCGTGCTGAATAGTGTGATACAAGTGCTGATTTGTGACGACCTCATTGAGTTTGAAGTTAATGATTCTATTTATATTATTTAGCCTGTGAGTTATTGGTTTTGCTGACAAGGGAACACTATAAGTAACTGCAATGGTACTTCCTGGGTGGAGGTGGGTGGGGCGGCCAGTATTTTTCTCATACCGAGCTATTCCTTTTTCAATGAAGTCGTTAATGAAGGTTGGCACATACAAAATCGGTTCGTAAATATCGTTAAACGTTTTAAGGGGTTCTTCTGCAAGATCATCGAACTTCGTTTGTTGTTGCAAGCTTAACCTTTCAGTTTTGGCAAGCGACATTCCGGTGAGAAGGGTTGGCTTTTCCGTCAGCCGGGAGGACCTGTCTGCACTTTGTAAGTCGCTTAGCTCCCCTGTCGTCACGGCGCTTGAGTCCGCCACTGCCTTGGGCTGGCTCAAATTTATTGTATTACGCTTTTTAGCGGGCACATTAACGTTAGCTACCGGATCCAGCTGTGGAGATAGCGCCGATAAATCGTCTATTTTTCTTATCAATGCAGACAATTGAATAGGCGATATGGTGTGAGACTTGAATCCATAGGCGATGTCCAGCGACAGCTTGGTTAGCTGTGATTGAACGCCTTCGTCGGCTACATTCTCGGAGATGCTCGGAAAGGAACGCCAGATCTTCTGAAACCAGTTTTGGTCGCGGATAGCTTCCGGCTGCTCACTTTTTGGCAAGTATCGGGCCAGTGATTCATGCGTTTTACTGTTTTTCATACGCCTGGCCAAATGATCGTGCAGACTCCAAATGTCTTCGAATTCTTCAAAGCCTCTGTCGGGCGTATAAAGGATCGCTGTCCCGAGGTTTTGGGTGCGAGGAACCGGATCCGTTCCTTTGGGCGTCACGTGATCAGAGCCATCTGTACGCGTAATGATGAAAGTACCGGCAAACCTTGGGCCGGGCTTATCGTCGGTATTATCTTTCATGTGGATGGCGTAGACACCCGGCCGGTCTCCGGCCGAAAAAAATTTTTCTCGGTCTGCCTGTGTTGGGTTACTCAGCACCTTGTCGACTAACGCTTTGCCCAGTGGTGAGAGGGCCCCGTCAAGTACGCCCAGTTCGGCCTGAATAGCTAACGTCTGTGAGCGAATCCTCTGCAGCTGCTGCTTTGGCGTTAAGTCATTATCGACATCATGCCGCTCTTCCCAGTAGGCCATGATTTCACGGTTTATCTCATGGGGGAGCGCACGTACCTCGGCAGAGACAAGATGTCTGCGACCATCCTTACTGACCAATCGGGTATTATTTCTCTCGAGATAAACATCGTCAGGACCGCCCTCCTGAAACGAGCCCGCGACTTTTTTCAGTAGACGTTTCACAGCGAAACCGGCCCGTGGCTGCTGATCGATCAAAGACTGAATATCCCTTTTTTTATCCGCTAAGGCGTTAATCAATACTTGTTGTCGCGTATTTATCGCGTCTGAGAACGGAGGTTGGTTGCCGGGGGCTTTCGAAAACTGCTCCGCGGAGCGCGGGTTACGAGTGCGATCAATATGAGGATCGACTAATTGTTGGGGGGCACTTTGCTCCTGTGGGGGAATCGTTAGCGCAACGAGTGCCTCAGCCAGTTTTTGTATGGATGACTATGGGAGTGCATGGATCAGATTGTCGGCCAGAGCACCAGGGCGTGGATCGTACTGGCTAGGTTCAGGACCGTTCCACACTTCTGAAGCGGCCGCTCGCAGGGTCGTTTGAGCGTAGCCATTGATCGGTATGTGACCGTTTTTCCCAGCTGTATTCCTAATGCCTGCACAGAGGGCCTCGGCAAGTTCTGCGACGGAACTCAATTTTCCTTTTTGCAAAGTGTTGATAACGGTAGAAGATAATTTGTGCAGGTCTTTATAGATGTTGGATGCGGTGTGACACCAGTAGCCCAACTTATCGAAATAGAGCGTCTCCTCATACGGCGTCAACGCAGGTCCGCCCTGGATCTGACGGCTTAGAAGCGCTGCGACCTCACGGAACAGGTTTATGCCGTCCTGCTTCGTGGCTTTAGCCATAGCCGACAAGTCACCGAGTTTGACTGCGTGAGCATTCAGCGCTTTAGTATTGGCCTCGCCTTGGGTGGCGTTGATCACTCGTTGATGGGCAAAAACCAATAGTTCTTCGGCAAGCTGCGCCATAGCGCACGTGCTGTCACTGAGATCACGACACTGTTGGTAACCTCGAGCAAGTGGAGACAAGGTTTGGGCCGCTCGCAGTCGAACAGTCAACGGCACCGTGGTTGTCGTGGCTGGGCGCAGATGCAGCGGTGTCATATCAATGCCTCCAGGTCAGTCCTACCTGAGTAGCAGAAAGTTGTCAGTTAGTTCCAAGGCTCAAGAGGGGGGCGGTTCATCTAACGTCGCGCCCGGAGCCAGGACGTGAGCGTTCCTGCACTGGCGTACTGGCGGATGACAGATTGGTAGCCATTAAAGCGGTTGTTTATTTCACTGGCCTGATTACCGTAATGGGGTCGGTTCCGGCTGGGGGCGAAATGACACGCTAAGCAGTTTTGCGTTGCCTACGGACAATTTCAGTGACGGTGTTCTTGCTAATACCCAGATCTCGGGCAATCCATCTGTAGCTGCGACCTGCTTTTGGGTAAAGCTTGTCTGATTTCGGCGCACGCCTACTTGCCGTCCGAGCTTACGTCCTCGGGCGCGAGCAGCGGCTAGACGGCTTGACTCGTCCACTGATCAGACCACGTTCGAACTCCGCGATGCCGGAGAGAAACGTCGCCAGCATCCGACCATGTGGGGTTTTACGCCCAAACCGCAGAAAATTCCGTCCGGCCTATAAATGCGTGTTTTGACACGGCATAGTATTGCGCAAACGTTCGTTATTGCAGCGCTACCTGAGGAGATCGACGAATCAACGGCTTATCGGTTGCAAAAACCTGTTGCCAATTCAGATAGAAAGCGACTGGTTACCGCAATTCGCCCTCGCGGAAATTTCGGCGGTTTGGGCGTACAACCCCTTTTACGGCTGCGGATTCCACGGCCATCCGGCCACCTATTCCATGAACATCCGGCCGCTGATTCCATGAGCATCGACCACCCCTAAAGGCAGGCAGCAACGCAGGATTAATTCACTACCATCGACCTCTTTAATCGAAGCAGAGAGGTCGGAGCGGTTATCGATGCGTAAGATTCGTGAAGTACTGCATCTCAAATTTGAGGTCAGTCTGTCCGCTCGTCAGATATCCACCAGCGTGCAAGTCGGGCTAGTCAGCGTGGGTGGTACCTCAATCGTTTTGCGGCCAGTGGCCTGACTTGGTCCTCTGCACTAACCGACGCCGAGTTGCAACGGCGGCTTTTTCCTCCGCCGCCCGCCATTCTCAGCGATCAGCGATCAGCGATCAGCGTCCGATGCCCGACTGGTCATGGGCTCATGCCGAGTTACGTCGCCCCGGCGTCACCCTGGCCCTGCTTTGGCAAGAGTACCGGCTCAGCCAACCGCAAGGCTTCCAATACACCTGGTACTGCGAGCACTGCCGCCTCAGGGCCGCGAAGATCGATGTGGTCATGCGTCAGGAACATCGCGCCGGCGAAAAAACTGTTCGTCAACTACGCAGGCCAGACTGTACCGGTCATCGACCGGCAGGCCGGGGAAATCCGTCAGGTCCAGATATTCGTCGCCGTCCTGGGCGCCTCCAGCTACACCTTTGCTGAGGCCACTTGGTCGCAACAACTGCCGACTCGCTTTCCTCGGTGGGACGTCGGAGATACCGGTGCCGGACAATCTGCGCAGCGGCGTCACCCAAGCGCATCTCCACGAGCCGGGGACATCAACCCCTGCTACCGCGATCTGGCCGAGCACTACGGCGTTGCCGTGCTGCCGTGTTGCCCGCTAGAGCCCGAAAAACCAAGGACAAAGCCAAGGTCGAAGTCGGTGTGCAGGTCGTAGAGCGCTGGATCCTTGCGGCGTTGCGCAATCGCCAGTTCTTCTCGCTGGGTGAACTCAATACGGCCATCGGCGTGCTGTCGAACGCCTCAATCAACGGCCCTTCAAAAAACTGCCCGGCTTGCGCCGCTCCGCTTTCAAAGCCTTCAAGCAACCCGCGCTGCAACCGCTACCGGAACATCCGTACGTTTACGCCGAATGGAAAAAAGTACGGGCGCACATCGACTACCACGTCGAAGCCGACGGCCGCTACTGCTCGGCGCCGTACCCGTTAGTGAAACAGCAACTGGAGGTGCGTCTGACGGCCAAGACAGTTGAGTGTTTCCACGCCAACCGCCATCTGCGCTCGTTGCATGAAGGCCGCCATACCACCGAAACCGAGCACATGCCCAAAAGCCACCGCGAGCATGCCGAGTGGACGCCGCAACGGTTGATGCGCTGGTCGGAACTGACGGGGGGGCAGAACCACAGGCCTCTCGTCTACATCCTCGAACGACGAATCCGCAGCATGGCTTCCGCGCCTGCCTGGGCATCCTGCGCCTGGGTAAGCATGCATTCTACGGATCACGGTCTACCTAGTTGGCGTGATTCAGTAAACGAATTCAAAAAACGATCCGTTTCAAGGCCCAAAAACTGTTTTGATCCACTGTCCTCTCCGGCCCAAATTCAGAGCTAAGAAAGAGCGAGTCCCGCGTTTTGGTGCTTTTGAGACACGTCTTGTAGTTGTGCTGGCTGC
>NZ_JAGGOG010000031.1 GCF_018614655.1 Pseudomonas fluorescens
GTGAAGACAGTATGACGCAGTATAGGTAGCTGGATTCGGAATGGAGGTGTTTCTTTATTTTTTTTTCAAGGAGAAGACGGCATAAGAGAGGTAGAAAAGTTTTGTTGGCTCCGAAAATTGTCCAAATTAACGGCATTGCCGTTAATCCGGACATAATAATTATCGAATTCACCGCTTTCGACGAACACAAAACCATGGCGAGTGTAAAAACGATTTGAAGCGCTTTCCTTGAGAGCACCAACCTTGATGGGACGCCCGATCTCATCAGCCTCTCTGAAAATCTGGGTAAGAACTTCAGAGCCGATTCCTGCTCCTTGAGCACTGGGTATCACATACAAGTGGTCAAGCAGAAGCTCGCTCTGGTGGTCTTTGATAACGACAAAACCGACCAGATCACCTGCTACTTCTATGCGGCGTGTGCTGTTAGCGTCAAACCCACCAAGAAATCGTTCGCGCGCACGATCTGGGTTAAATCGTCCAAGCCGCTCAAGGCTCTCGCGCATGGCCTCAATCCTGATGGCTACCAGATTTTCCAGGTCGTTATTGGAAGCTGCGCATAAAACGACAGCGGAGTTTTGATCAGCGGAGGCTGGCATACCAAGCACCCTAAACATGGCCGGTCAGTCATTATAGAGAACAGAATACGCATAACCACAACTGACTCGGCTCAATGAAGGCGATGGCTGCATATCAGCTTCAGTGGGATGTGTTCGCCGGACGCTTACACCAAATCAACCTCGACGGTCAGTTGATCAGCGATTTCGAGCGTGATGCCTTGCACCGCGAGACCTTGCGTACCCAAGGTTCGCTCACCAGTCGCTACGGCTACGACACCAAGGGGCGCAAGTTATGGCAGGCGGCCATTCATCTGCCCCACGAGCAGCTCAGCCAACTTCAGGAAAAAACCGACAGCCTCCTCGGTCATCCACAGCACCCGGCCACTGCCCTGCACCGTCGCTACCACTATAGTCCAGGCGGTGAAGTGCAGCGCGTGACCGACAAACAGCGTGGGGTGACCAATTTTGCGTATGACGACAACGGCCAACTGCGCAGTCGTCAACCCGGTCATCCGCAGTTGCAGACGGAAGACTTTGATGGTCTGTACTTAAATTTATCCATTCCGATGTCTCCTCGCCGTTAACCGAGAAGCTCACCGACTCACAAGAATCGGTTCATCCTGTACCCACCTTCTCTGGTGAGTGCTATCAGGAGACCCATGATGAATCTGCGCCAATTACAATGCTTCCTGGCTGTGGCCGAAGAGCGTCATTTCACGCGCGCCGCCGAGCGCCTGCACATCGAACAGTCGCCCCTCTCGCGGACCATCCGCGATCTGGAACACGACCTCGGTGTCATCCTGTTCGAACGCGGCGCCGGCATCGGCACCCAGCTAACCCCTGCCGGGGTTGCCCTCGCTGAATCGGCTCCGCGCGTCTTCACCGTGCTCAATCAGGCCCGCTGCAGTACGCTGGCCGCCGCTGCCGGCTCGCGTGCCACACTGCGCATTGCACTGTCCGATGGTATTGTACCCAAACGCCTGGCCGCGCTTCTGGCCTGCTGCCGTGAAGAAGAACCCGACACCCACCTTCAGCTGTTCGAAGTGCCGCTCGCCGAACAGATTCGAGGGTTGCGGGTAAATCTGTTCGATGTCGGTGTTGCCTGCATGGCCGAGGCGCCATCTGGGCTCTCCAGCGAGCCCTTGTGGCAGACCAAGCTGGTGGTCGCCCTCCCCTTACTCCATCCGCTGCTGGTTCACAAGCATGTGCCCCTCTCGGAGCTGTCAGCCTTCCCGCTGGTTTTGTTCCATCCTGAACTGCAATGCGGGCTGCATCAGCGCATTGCCTCGTTACTGACCGCTACTGACTCACCGCTTTCAATCGTTGCGCACGCCTGCAGCCAGGAAATGCTGATTTCGCTGGTGGCCGGCGGTTACGCCGTGGGCGTGAGTTGTGAGGCCCGGCTTGCCGCGCACACCCTCGACGACCTCGTACTGCGCCCGCTGGCCGGTGAACCTGCACACGTGTCAACGCAACTGCTCTACGTCAGTTGCGATCCCGAGACCCCATTAGCGCGCTTCGTACAACGAGCGCTGCGATTGGCGGCCAACAGCCGCTGAGTTTCAATTTGTTGGGCAGGTTCGATCTTCTCCAAACTATCTAGCTTCGCAGTGAAACGCGTTCGGCCTCCACTTATCAGGCCAATTTCGACATCGCGTGACGTGTATGCCCTGGATCTCTCAGATGAATTGTCTCTGGTTCAGATCCATTGCGTCTTATCGTTTACTGGCTGCGGCCGCTGGGACAGATAGATCGCATTAGTCTTGCCGCCCAGCGCAACGCGGCGCCTCGATAGCAGCCCGCTGGATTACCAGCGCATCTGCGCCCAATGACTGTCCGCTAGCACCTGAGCTTTCCTGCTTAACGTCTGGCAAGTACGCCACGGTCATTAATCCGGTGAGGGCGTGCTGCGCATTGTTCGCTGCATGGCCGATGCCGCAAGCGCTGAATGCCGAGCACCGTCTCAATCGACGCCAACAGACGTTCAGGAGCCTCCCCCATGACCCAGCCCATACAAGCGGTTGTATTCGATACCGAACACCGCATTCTTCGACGTCCCGACGTGGAGCGTAAAACCGGCTTCAAACGTGCGCACCTTTACGCGCTGATTGCCCAAGGCAAGTTTCCCAAACCCATCAAGCTGGGCGTGCGCGCCGTCGGGTGGGATTCGCTGGAGGTCGAGCGCTGGCTCATTGAGCGCATTTCCGTGCGCAACTGAGGGCTGCCGTGATGTACGTGACCGCCATTGTTTCAACCAAGGGTGGCGTGGGCAAAACCACCACCGCCGCAAACCTCGGCGGCCTGGCCGCCGATGCCGGGCTACGGGTCCTGCTGCTGGACCTAGATGTACAGCCAACCCTCTCCAGCTATTACCCCTTGCCAGTACGTGCGCCCGGTGGGTGTTACGAATTGCTGACCTACAACGAAAGCCAGCGTGCGCAGCTGATTTGTCAGACGTCCATCAAGCGCATGGACCTGGTGGTGTCCAATGACCCACAAGGCCAATTGAACACCCTGCTCTTGCATGCACCAGATGGTCGGTTGCGATTGCGCAACCTGTTGCCACACTTTCGCCCTCACTACGACCTGTTATTGATCGACACGCAAGGGGCACGCAGCGTGTTGTTGGAAATGGCGATTCTCGCCGCGGACCTGTTGCTGTCGCCGATGACGCCTGAGATTCTGGCCGCCCGTGAACTTCGGCGGGGCACGCTGCAACTGCTGAACGACCTCGCGTCCTATCGCCACCTTGGCATCGTACTGCCCCCTCTGCGTCTGCTGATCAACCGGGTCCATCCGGTGTCTTGCAATGCCCGCACGATCCAAAGTGCGTTGCGTCAAGTCCTGGCCGGGGCCTGCGGCATCGATGTACTGGACACCACCATTCCCGCCATAGAGGCTTACCCGCGTGCAGCCACAGCGGCCCTGCCGGTGCACCGGCTGGAGTACCGCCGTCCCTCAGGGCGTCGGGCGCCGGCGGCGCTGGACAGCATGTGCGCACTGGCGATGGAGTTGTACCCGCAGTGGCACGATCGCTTCGCGCGGATCCAAGGGAGGCTCACCCATGCCGCCGACCGATGAGCTAAACAAGACACTGTTGGCTGACGCATTTTCGCGTTCCGGGCCAGCTGCCGTAACGTTAAGCGATCCGCTGGTCGACACCCCGATGGTGGTCGAGCTGGATCAGTTACGCCCCTATGAGTTAAATCCTCGGGTCACCCGCAATCCCCTGTTCGATGAGCTCAAGGCATCGATCCGCCAGCGAGGGCTGGATACGCCGCCCTCCATCACCCGCCGTCCCGGCGATTCCCATTTCATTATCCGCAACGGTGGCAACACTCGGTTGGCCATTTTGAGGGAACTGTGGACCGAGACCAAGAACGAGCGCTTCCTGCGCATCGGCTGTTTGTTTCGGCCTTGGCCTGAACGGGGCGAAATCGTGGCGCTGACGGGTCATTTGGCGGAAAACGAACTGCGCGGTGGATTGACTTTTATCGAGCGGGCCCTGGGGGTTGATAAAGCCCGCGAACTGTATGAGCAGGAAACCCACACCCCACTCACCCAAGCCGAGCTCGCGCGGCGGCTCAGTCTGGACGGTTATCCCGTGCAGCAATCGCATATCAGCCGGATGCGCGAAGCTGTACTGTTCCTGCTGCCAGCCATTCCCACAGTGCTCTATGGTGGTCTGGGACGACACCAAGTCGAGCGACTGGCGGTGCTGCGCAAAGCCGGCGAACGCGCGTGGGAACAGCATCTTGCAGGACAGTCGGTCAGCACGGATTACGCAAGCTTGTTCCAGGATGTCCTGGAAAGCTTCGACGGCGAAACGGCCAGCTTTTCACTGCCGAGGGTGTTGGACGAGCTGATAGGCCAGATGAGCGAGCTGTTGAACGTGGACTATGACAGTCTGGCGCTGGACATCGATACCACCGAGCATCGGCAACAGGCGCTGACACGAGCGCCTGTCCAGCAAACGTCACATGTACCCGCGCCTTTATCCCCCCTGCCCACAAAGGCGCGCTCAGAAGCAGAAACAAGCCAACCTAGTAGCGATCAACCATCCAGAGCGACATTACCCGAGCCCTCCGTAACCCCACCCAACGACCGTATCCAAGACATCCATCGACTGGTCGCCGATCACATCGATGATCCAGGCACCTTCTCTGTGGCAGACCTCTGGCACGTCGATGCGTCCGTAGATTCGCCGAAGAACCTGCGAGCCCTCATTGCCCAGTTCGCCACCGAGATCGCGGCCGAGTCCGATCTGGCGTCGGCCGTTGAACTCACTGATGGTGGTATCGGTTTTACCTGCCGCGCGGACGGGGACACGGCGGCTGGAGTGCTACAGCTTCTCAATGGCGAGCATGCGCTCAGCGCCCTGTTGCTGACACCTGATCGGTTCAGTGATGCCAGCCTGATCAGACTCTTTCGCCTGCTACGCCTGGCCCGTCGCTTGAGCGAGCTTGAGGCCCAGAACATCTCCACAACCCCTTCTTCCAGCTCCCACTGAGCACGCGCCCGGGAGGCCGCCATGCCCATGCCGCATCCGTTAAACCAGGCCGTGATCGCCCAGGCCCTGCATGATCTGCGCACCGGTCAATTGCGCCGCTGCAAGTCCATGGGTTTTGAAGATCAAGACTTGGCGGCTCTGAAGCAGCCCAAGCTGCTCAGCGTACTGCTCAATGCCCGCGTCTCCTGGTGCACCGTCAGCATCAACCACGCCGTGCTGCAGCGCTTGCTCAGTCAGGCGGAGGATATGGATGCCGAGATCGCTCGGGTGGACCACATGCTGCAATTAGGGGCCAGTACCGAGATGGTGAATGCGTTTTACGGGTTGACGCACCAGGAAGTGGGCTTGCGCCGAGACATGCTCGGTCTCCCCAAACGCAAAGGTCGCCATCCGGTGCTCAGCGAAGCCGAGGACATCGCTTTGTGGCACGGTTGGAAGCGGTATCAGCAGGCCCACCCGATCGATTGTACTGACGACATGGCCCTGCTGCATCTCACCTTGGAACTGGCTGGAACCCTGGGTCACCCGGCTTCGGTGATTTGGGCCACCGTGCGAGGCTGGATCAGCCAGGGCCTGGTATGAACCATGACCTACTCTCCCTCCGAGGCGTTGTCGAGCGTGCTCGACCAGGCCGTGCAGTCGTTGCGGCCGGCGCAAGTCAGCCCGAGCGTCGGTGACACCTACCTGTACAGCGGTAACCGCCACGAAACCGTACCCCGACAACTGTTTCTCGACAATCGGCTAACCCCGCTGGAACGCAACACCTGGCAGATCTTTCGGCTGCTGCTCAATGACCGTGGGCAGACTGCATTCCCCACCTATGAGCAACTGCGCCCCTTTCTCAGCTGTACACCCTGTGGGTCCAAGGCCTCACACGAATCGGTGGCCAAGGCGCTGACCCAGCTCCGCCTGGCACGCTGGCTGAGCTTGGTCCGCAGGCGTCGCGACCCTAAGACCGGTTACCTACTCGGCAACGTCTACGTGCTGCACGATGATCCGCTGACACCCTACGAGGCCATGCAGCTCGACCCCGAATACCTGGGGCTGGTCAGCCGTTCGCTCAATCACGCCAACAAAGGCGTGCAACGCGTCGGCGTGCAAGTGCTTAGGGACTTCACAGAAGACCCCCACCTGAAAAATAAGGCCCTGCCCAGTCGGTTGCAGGTGCTGATGGAGCGCCTGGCCAAAAAGGAGCAGATCCCACCGGACACTTATCCACAGGCAAACGCCCACGATTCCGAAGAGGGGGCAAAACAACCACTTCGGCCAGATGTTCGCGCAACGTTGGATGCCGAAGCACAGCCGGAGGCCTGTAAATCCAACAGTCTTCGGCATCCGAAGTGCTTAAGTACTTCAAAGCCAAAATCAAAAGCAGTACGTACTGCAAAGCCGTTCGACTTGCGCCTGCCGGAAGACTTCACTGCCCTGCCGGGCGCGCAGCGGACAGCCGCGTTGGTGGCGCTGCAACGGGTGGATACGCACCTGAGGCAGGCCGTGCTGGACGAATGGGCCGCCCGCTGTCGCGATCAGGGCGTGCGCAGTCGCGCCGGCTATCTGTTCGGCATCATCCAGAAAGCGACGCAGGGACAGTTCAAGCCATGGGTTGGACAGCCCAAAGCGCAGTCCACTCGACCGGCGCCCGCGCCGTCAACGCCCAAAGCGTCCGATCCTCCGCCACCGCCGAAACCGCCACACGACCCCGCCGCGCGGACTAGGGCGCTTCGCTACATCGATGAGCTGAAAGCCCTGCTGCACATCCCCTGAGGTTGGACAGTGAAAATATCCCCGGGGGATAAAACCATGGAGTTCTGTACAGGTCGGTTCGGCTGGGGCGGATGACCGCACTCGAGGAGTTTGGGCGTTCGACGTCAGGTCTGCGCCCATTAGCCCCAGGGGATAATCCCCCTCGGCCCAGGTAACCCGTCTGGTGATGGCGGCTTAGGTCTGCGCAGTCAGTCATCGCGAGGTGCTGATCACCGTGGGGGACCGGCTCACCTTCACCGCCTGCTGAGTGACGGAGCCGACATGGCGCGGCGCCCACTGTCCCGCACTGTCCCAACGCATTATCCCCTGGGGATAGGTCCGTTGTCGCCTGCTTAGATCCAGCAGGTTTGCCCGAGCAATCAGGCCTCAAGCACCAACGGTTTATTCACTGACATCCTGCGCATAACGCCGCATAGCTGCCCACTCAATTCCCCACCTGAGTGGTTTTCCCATGAGCGATGACCTGCGGCTCAACCTCGGTGCCCTGCGCAGCACCATGCAACTCACCCTGCACACCCACCATGCCTCGCGCATCTGGCACGGACGCGCCCCCAGCGAACACCACCCCGGCATCATTGGCCTGAGCGGCTTCTTGGCGATCATGAACAAGATCAAGCGCAGTGCCGAGCAGGATGACCCCTATGCCGATGCCTGGATGCTGCGCATCGAGGACAAGCTCAACAGCACCAAGGCCACGCTTCAGGCACTGCGTGGGCAGATCGATCAGGTGTTGGCAGAGGTGCCGGCGACACTGAGTCTGGGCGAAAACCTGAACCTGCAACCAATCCACCTGCCGCTATTCGTCAATGCCCAACTCGGCTTTGTGGCCATCTACCTGTTAGCGGACTACGACGATCTGGCCCGACGTGTGATCCTCGCGCACCATACTGCGTTGATCGACCGCGAAACCCACGACCGCTGGCTGGACGAAGGCGCTCATGCGCTGCGTAGCCTGTTCAGGCAGGTCCAGCCGTACAGAGGTTCTGGGGCTCAGCGCAATGACTTTGCCGCCGACAATGCGCTGGCACGCATGGCGCGAGCGCGTTTTGGCGAGCTGCCGAAGGATGTGCTCGACGGTAGCCGCCGGTCGCGCTTCGCACCGCCCATGATCCGCCGCGCCCCACTCGGGGGACGGCGCGTTCGGTCAGGCGACCCTAGCGAACGGGAGGACGCTGATGCGGACAACAGCTCCACCCTCGACGAAGCCGCGCCAGTCGAAGAGGACAAGTAGCGATGAGCGCGTCCTACTTCACTCCCCTGGCACAGGCCGACTATCAGGCGCTGGCACACAGTGCCTATCTAAAAGGCCTTTTACAGCCCTTTACAGGTAAGGGGCTTTTGGCGACCTGGGCCGGCCAATGTTTCGCCCTGCGCGATGAGCTGATCGAGCTGGCCTGTCATCGCATCCTGGCGCAAGCCCGCGCCTATCCCTTCAACCGGCTGCCGGTGCAACTCTGCCCTCAGATCACTGGCGCAGGCACCACCTTTCTGCGCTGGCGCAACGTCTCGCGCACGGCGATGGGCGTGGGGTTGTGGGAAGAATTGTTGGCGGATCCCGCAACGCCTGCCGTGCTGCTCGGCGACCTGTTGGCGCTGGAGCAGCAGCGTATCTCGCTGAACCTGCAAATCAGCCTTAGCCACAGCCTGGCGCGCCAGGCCGAGGGCTGCGCCCAGAAATCAGCGCACGCCGACGCCGTCTACCAGCAGCACGTCCACCGCCCCACTCCCCCTTCAGAGGACACCCCATCATGAGCACTCACTTCTACGGCGAAGGTAACATCGGTTCCGCGCCCGAACACCGTTCTTTCAACAACGGCAACGATGAACCGCGGCGGCTACTGCGCCTGAACGTGTACTTCGACAATCCGGTCCCCACCCGCGAGGGCTACGAGGATCGCGGCGGTTTCTGGGCCCCGGTCGAGTTGTGGCACCGCGAGGCCGAACACTGGAGCGCGCTCTACCAGAAAGGCATGCGTGTGCTGGTCGAGGGCCGTTGCGTACGCGACGAATGGGAGGACGACGAGGAAAACACGCGGGTAACCTTCAAGGTCGAGGCACGCCGCGTCGGCATTCTGCCCTACCGGCTTGTGGCGGTCTCGTTGAATGCCAAGCCTGCAACAGCCCCGGCCTCTGCTTCCGGGGACGCAGAAGACTGAGCGCGAGCGGCTGCGCCAACCCTTTGCCGCTCGCCATGAGCCAGCGCAGGCGATTCGGCGCTGCCGCAGTTATCCCCTGGGAATACGATCAACGTCCAGCAGTCGCCCAGCAAGCCCGGCCCTTTGCCTTCATTGGAGACGCCGGTGCGCAGACCCAAGCCCGGCGTAGTCAGTTGATACGTCGGCATATACAGGACTTGCGCCAAAACACCGTACGCTTGGGCCTGGAACAAGCCATGCAGCGGCGCACCGCCCTGGCTCCCGCTGCGCCCGCAGTGCCCAAAGGCCCGCTGATCGGCTTGACTCCGCCCCTGAACGCATGTTGCGAGGCGTCACTAAAATGCCTAAGCTTTTAGCATCAAAGACACCACGACGCCACGACGCGCCAACCAATGGGGAGCATCACCCAATCCGCTACTGACGGTTTTGGAGGCCGCCCGTCAAGCGGATGAAGATGATGCGGTGTTGGGAGAGGAACAATGAACGCTGTCCTGTGCAGAAGTCCTGGCGCTGGCGCAAACCTTATTGAATGCCTCGGTTAATCGAGTCGGCAAGATCGATGGCAAACCGGGCACCGGCAAAAGCACCATTGCCCATTATCTGGTTCAGCAGCTTAAGGCGGTTCGTGTCTGCGCCTATCAGGGCATGTCAACCAAATCCTTGTGCTCGACCTGTGCATGGCCTTGGGCTTGGAAATACACAACGGCACGGCGGCAGGTTTGATCGCCCGCCTGCGTCCGCATATGCAGGATCGTTTGGTGATCGGCGATGAGGCCAACCATCTGCAATGGCCCCAGCTCGAAGGGTGCATTTCCTAGCCGATGAGGCCGGCATGGCCTTGCTGCCGATGGGTACGGACATCATGAACCTGCCTTTAGATCGCCCCAGACCGGCATCTATTTGGCGCAACAGGCTTCATGCACGTTGCCAAGACTGTGCATCTGACCCGCATGCGGCGCATCGATGAAGGTCTGGCCTACGAGCTGCAACCATTGTAAGCGTCCGAGCGACACCGCCTTGCAACTCAAACCTTAATCCGCTTAAACCACTGGTTTACGTGCTCGCACTCAAATGCCGCTGGATCAAAAACATCGCTATGCCATTCAACCATCGCGTCATGTTCTGGGTGATCGGGGTTGGCCATCGCCTCCAGAAATTCCTCGCAACCAGGCCCGCCACCCACATCTTCCGGTGGGCAAGCATTTGCGTCTTCGATGCAGTACGGCACCTGAGGACAAGCAATAATAGCCGGTAGCGTCTTTTCGACCTTGATACGATGATGCCAACTGTCACCGAAGTCATAGAGGTAGTCGAATGTTCGTTTTCCGCTCAGTGCCTTGATCAGCGTTTTACGAGCTTCCGGGTTAACCGTTGGCCCCCAACCATCCGGCTAGGGCATGCCATTACGCTCACCGGCAATTTCAAACTCATGCAGATGACGATCATCTCAAGCCCATCACAACCTGGATGACATGATGCATGTTTGCTCAAGGTGACGTTTTCAGGTACCGCGAATCGACGCCAGATCGTCGGAGTGATCCACTTCAGCTCAATGTAAGTGCTCGGTGCAATGCTTAGCCCGCGATAAATTTCCTCGATGGATGGCGGGCTTTTTTTGCCTCACTGCCTCGTCCTGAATACGACAAACCCCGCCAAATGCGGGGTTTGTCGTTTTGTGCTGTGTGGATGTACGTTGAGTGATCAATTGCCGCAGTGGCAGAAGCGGTCTGTCACCAAACGCCCATCATTCATTTTTTCGGTAAGCCGCCTCCGATCTGTGGGTCAAGAATGTATGTGCCTGCATTCTGCCGCTGCTGCGGTTCAATGGCGCCACGCTGCTGAGTGTACACCAGTGTCCCGCTTGAGTTGGTCAGGCAAACCAGTGTCACCGAATATTCTGTGAGACCGCCGGGGAAGTCTTCGCGCATATCTATCTGGCCCACTCCAGGGCTGAGTCGTGTGTATTTATAGGTGCCATTGACGACTAGATCCTTACCCAATACCGACAACGTATAGGTGCCAGGCCCCCATCGCAGAAAAATCTGTCGACCGGCATTTGGGTTGTCGGGACGGTAGGCGGGGTCGCTGATTCCGAGTTCTGTGTGACCGTTAAGATCAACCGGTAGCTCGCACGTGCTGGCGGCGATCACTGGCATGCTGCACAGCAACAGACCACTAAATCCAAGGTTACAAGCATGACGACGAGCTCTTCCCGTAGGTTTAAGCCCGTAAGGCAAGAGAGGCGACAATGATTTCATAATATGTACTCAGTTATTATTTTGTCAGTGCTGAACAACTCGACGGATACTTCCCTGCTCGCCCGGCCATTCCAATAAGCCTTGTCTCAAAAGTGGAAAATGTTCTGAAGCTGCACTGAGCTAGACATGCGGCATTCGGTTTCTGCATCTAACGCCGCTGGAAAACCCAGCCTAGTTTCATCCGGTAATGAGCTTCAGCTTGCTCGACAGGGTTGTGGCACTCTCCACGTGCACTGCGAACTCTCCCGCGTTGTCCGGCGGCGGTGTTGGCCCATGTTTATGAGCGACGCTTGCCGTATTCATCGGATCCACCAGATCGATTAGATCGGTGAGTACCTGCAGCACATTGACGGTTTCTGATCCGATCCAAGTCTTGGGTGGGATCAGCCGTTGGCTGACGGCTGTCAGGCTTTCACGCTTCCCCTGAATTCTCTCCTGCAGGTCGCCACTGATGGCCGGCCGCGTTCAGCTTTTGCCCCAGCACCAGATTCAGATCGCGGTTGGTGGCCAGGTGCAGATCATCCACCGCTGCGAGACTGGCGGATCCACCCGACAACAACTTCAACGCCATCAGGGCTTCGAGGGTCTTGGTACTTCAACCGCTTCCGTGCTGTGTTCGTCGCTGCTGATACTGCTGCTCTGGTAGCGTTCCTGGTTGTCCAGGGCTTCGACTTCGCGCTCGCTGGCCCGACCAGTGATCTTGGCATCCGCCTGACGTGTCCAGTTGCCCTCAGCGTCAGCACGTTGTTGCTCAAGCATATCGCGCCATGCGGCAACCGAGCAGAGCGCCCACAAGATGCCGTTGAACATCAAGCGGTGGTTGTATCTTGGGCGGCCCATTTTCTGATGCTGGGTGATGAGATCTTCAACCATTCCCCAGGACGCATCGCTGAGTTCATATTGCTTTGCCATCAGGGGTTCCTGCCGTTGACGGCGGCGATTTTACCCATTTCGATGTTTCAAGGGTTTCGCACAGAACCTAGCTATCGAATCGCCAGGTGATTCAGTCGATCCATATCTGTGAGCGGCGATCGTCGTACTCATTTGTTCCACTAGATCGGTCAGGTCGGCAAGCATCTGTAGTTCGTTAATGGCTTCTTGCCCTATCCAGGACTTGGTCAGCACAAAGGTGTTGCGACGACTAATTGAATTTGCCCAAGCTAATCAAACAGTTCTCGCTGTTGGGCCCGACACATATGACACAAATGGTCGAAGACCAGAGGATCAATGCATGCGCCGAAGGCGCTCCATTCGAGCAGTGCGTTGAGGATTAACCGCTACCCTTGTATGGTAAACACTTGGCTTGATTTAAAAGCAGTGCTTCAGACAGTTGTCACAGCTAGCCAAAGTAATGCGACCTGATAATGGATGATTGAAGGAGCTCAAAATGGACAATGTACTGGCGGTTTATGGTTTTTTTGCTGTCTTATTTTGGGTCTGGCGAGAGCTGACGATGCGGATGTGCCGACCAGGACGAGGTTCGTTTATTAGTCACGTTACTGCGAGTTCTACAGTATCATCAGCAGGCGCAGTGCTTTTTCGGACTTCAATGAATGCCGGGGTCTTCGGCGTCAGCCTATTTGCGGCAGGCGCGGCGTTGGCAGCTCCGAATCCAGGAGTTCCCTCACCAGTCGAATCTGGCTTTCAGTCCAAATCATTAGAGCTGCACCCGCAAGAGTATCTTGCTCGACTTAGGCAGGAGTTGGAAAAGCTCAAATCAGCCCACCCAGTGGCGGTCTCACAGACCACTGAAGGCGTGATGACCGTGAGGATCAATGGGTATGCGAAGATCCTAGTATCTGTTTCGAAAACTCCCGAAGTAGTTTTGGGAGTTACAATTATTTCTCATGCCGACCCTACACCCGCAGTGGTTCATGAAGTTATGAAGGTGAGCAGCGCTGCGCTCAGTGCTGCTACCGACGAGGTGACGTACCAGGAAGCGTTTAGAATGCTTCCTACCTTGCTCAGAGGGCACAAGAAGACATACGGTGATGTGACGTTAAGCGCTAGCAAAACAAATCAGATGGGAAACAGGTTCTTTGTAAATCCTGCTTAGTCTGGATGAGATAACCCGTATTTCCCTGCTGAAGCGGATGTTGACAGCTCAAATAGCAACTCCATCAGCCGTTTTCAACTGGCTGCCATACCGCCGAAAGCCCCCTGTCTCCGTCGGCGGAATTCATCGTTCTCCACGATAGGATCGTCGCCCGCTCGCTCAAATCCAATGACTGTGTTGTGAATAATGAGAACCCTTGCTTGTGCGGGTACTGATCCATCGTCAAAATGTCGTAAAAACTGTAGTGCTCAGTGTTGGATTCGTTTCGCCGACGATGTACCGAAAAGGCTCAACTGATTGAACATCTCGCACTGTTGCTGATACCGAGATCCAGAGCGATTCGTCGAGCCCCAAAAAAATCAGTTTAGCAACTCAAATGTCATATCTGACTCAAACCGTTGACGCGCGCCTACTTTAGCTTCTGTCGCCGGAAGCACAGGCTCAATTTCCAGTTGCACGACTAACACTTTACCCTTTGCAGGATGCCCGTTGTTAGCAGGCATGAGGACTTGTCCGGGCATAAGCGATTGTGCAGTGGTGTTGCCGCGCCTGGTACACCATTTGCGCTCAATTGGATATGCCCACGGCTGCCATATCTAAACTCCCCGTTGACCGCCTGTTCTCCACGCAGTGCCAGCCGAATGGTTTTTGTATAAGGGCAACTTACAGTCACCGATACTAAGCGTTTGCCGAAAGTGAACAAGTTGCCTTTGCCTGACGAATCTTCAAGCTGCCACCGCGAAAACTCCCCGTAGTCAACGGTTCCGCCCCCAGTGGAGTGCACACAGCGGGCATCGCTTGGTGGCAATGGAGGGGCGTGCCACCCATTCCAGAAGGAGCCGTCATGGTAGAGGAGCTCATAGCCAATCCAACCAGTAGTGAAATAGGTAAACGTTTCATGATCTTCTCCATTAGCGGCTGTAGTGGTCAACTAATCCCGGACACGACGTTAAGTTTTTCCTCGGCTCGCGCTGGAGCCAACCCATCGTTGAATTGATGAGGCCGAATCCAGTTGTACCGATGCATCAGGTAATGACTGATGTCGCGGTGCGCTTTTTGAGCTGTCATGTCGCCCACGGTCGGTATCCATTCAGTTTTCAAGCTGCGAAACACACCCTCCATCGGCGCGTTATCCCAGCAGTTTCCACGACGGCTCATGCTTTGGCACATGCGGTAACGCCAGAGCCGTTGGCGAAACTGGTGACTGCCATATTGCGAGCCCTGATCCGAGTGAAACAGCAGCCCTTGAGGCCTGCCACGCTGTTCGTAAGCCATGTCCAACGTCTTGATCACCAGATCCGCATCCGGCTTGTTTGACAGCGCCCAACCTACAATTCGGCGTGCGTAGAGATCCAGAACGACAGCCAGGTAATGCCATTTTTTCTTGCGCCCAAATGTAGGTGATATCGCCGCACCAGACTTGATTAGGCGCTGGTACATCGAACTCGCGGTTCAATGTGTTCGGGATATCCAGTCTTTCTACTGTTGTTCGTTTATAGGCATGGAAGCCGGGTTGTTTGCTGACTAAATCAAGCTCGCGCATCAAGCTACGCACTTTGAATCGACCGAGTTGCTCACCGTCTTCACGCATCAGCGACAGGATGCTGCGACTGCCCGCAGAGCTGCGACTTTGCGTGAACAGCTCACTGACGCGACTACGCAATCGAAGCCGTTCAACATCGGGCGTGCGGCGCCGCAGGCGCTGGGCGTAGTAACACGAGCGAGTGACGTCAAACAACTTGCACAGCCACTCAACCGGCTCATGGGCGCTCAACTGGTCAATCAGCGCCTACGCTCGTGATCTTCCGACATCAAGAGCGCGGCCGCCTTCTTAAGAAACACCTTCCGCCGGTTGCAGCGTGAAGCCAAACTCAGCCGCGCGTCGGTACAAACCTTTCACCACTCGCTCCCGATATTGTTGCTCGTAGTGATCGGCCCCTGGATCTTGATAGTTCATTCCGAAGCGCATGGCGTTGTAGAACAGGATGGCGATCTTCCGAGCAATAGCCGTGACGGCCTTGGCTTTTCCGATTCGAGCCGCGAGGCGTCGATAGAATGCACCCAATGCCGTGTTCGTTCTTCCGACCGTTACCGCAGCTAACCGCAGGTGGGCGGTTACTCGATTTTTGGTCTTGCGGGTATGTGCCGAAAGGACCTTGCCACCACTGATACGACAGCCAGGTGCGAGGGTGAGCCAGGAAGTGAAATGATGACAGGTACGACATCGACTCAGATCCGTGCCGCACTCGGCAACCAAACGCAGGCCAGGTAGGGGCCAATACCGTGGATCTGGGTCAGATCGACTCCGACCAATTGATAAAGCAAGGTACGGACATCGAAGTTGAGCGCGTTGGGTTGCCGTGTACGATGCCGTGGTTTGGGTAACGGTTCAGCGGGTAGTGTCTTTTCGTGCGAGAGCGTGATCAGCGTCTGTGCAATCTGCTGGTCGCAAACCACCAGTTGCGCCTGATAAGCGTCATACATGGACAGCGCCTGCGTCAGAGCAAAAACGTGCTCCGGCTGATAGTTGCCGACCAAAGAGGCTTGAATGACTTCGATACCGGCTTTGCAACGGGTGTCACTCATGGCCGCCAATACCGAGGGGCTCCGCTCGCCCACCACGATGGCACGGATTATTCGCATACCGGTTACCCCGGTGATACCCGTCACGACATGGTGCAATTGCAGATTCATATGCGTCAGCGCTTTTTGCATGTGCTGAATATGTGTCGCGGCATAGTCAAGATGACGCTCCCGCAGCCGCAGATAGCTGCGCAAAGCCGAGATTTCATAATCAGGGCGAAAGCTGGCCCGTAGCAACCCACAGGCATGCTGTCGTTGACCACTGCGCGTCATTCACGTCGGTTTTGCGTCCCGGTACGGCGCGGGCCTCTCGGGCATTGGCCAGCACGACCTGAAAGCCATGCGCTTATTTCGTAAACCGGAATCCAGTAAACACCTGTCGACTCCATCGCAACCGTCGTTATACCGAGATTAACCAGCCAGTTGGCCAGGCGCTCCAAGTCGGAGGTGAGAGCCTGGAAAGTTTGAACGGATTCTTTGGCAAGGTCTGCAGGAACGGCCACCACATGAAAACGTGAGCCAATATCAATGCCGGCTGCGTGATCATGAACAACCGGTAACCCACGCTGCTTTAGATCGTGCTTTTTCATGAGCACCTCCAGTCAAGTTGAACTGGACGGGGACTCGGATCAAATCACCTTCCTAAACGGGGTCACGGAACGTGCCACCACTAACGGGTCCGCAGCTTCCCCTGGGTCAAGTTTTTTGACGGGGACTTAGCCTCCAAAAATCCAGCGACCATTTGTCCAGTGGGCCGGGGAGCGCCGGGGAGGCGGTTTTTTAAGATGTCTCGCTCCTCCGTCACCGGTTTTAGCTCAGCACGTAGACACCGAAGCTCAGCACTCTGATCGTCCTCCTGGACGCGCTGCTCCTGGGGCTTGGTGTAGCGCTTAATCCAGGCATAGAGGCTGTGCACGGACACACCCAATCGCGCAGCCACCTCGAGATAGGAAGCTGCTTTTCGGTCACTTGGTTGACCGCCTGGATTTTGAATTCTTCGGGATAACGCTGGTTGCTCATGGCACCTCCTAATGGGCCTCATTTTAAGGCTTGGAGGTGTCTACGAAACTAGGAGCGATTCACACACCGCTTGAAGTTACTTTGAGGCGACTGTACCCGGAGGAATTGTCAAGCTCAATTTTAGGAATGACGCTGCCAGCGTTATATTCAAACTCAATTGGAATGGCATTATTCAGCTGTGCTGTACCCGGTACGCCTTTTGTCGTATCGATGTGTTTTGTCCCCTGGAACGCTATCCAATTACCGGGTTGTGTTTTTTGATCATCTTGAATTATGTTTGTTGCGTAATAGTTATGGAGTCGTATTCTTTCATCTGCAGCGGCCCTTAGCTCGCCAGGGGAAAGTGGTTGATTTTTATCGGCTAACAATCCGCCTTCCTTCAATGTAGGCCTCCCATTTTCTTCCACAATTTTATATTGCATGGTCGCCAAATTATCGATTGGCTTCACTTCAATTCCTGCGTTATGCATCTCATCTATCAAATCAGCTGGTGCGCCAAATTGAAAATCGTTTCGGATGATTTTGACGTTCTTTTCACCTGCTTGGACTCTCTCCCATGCCTCGCGGATTACTCTAGCGACGGAAGATTCCTTTGCAATATTTTCAATATAAATAACTTTTACGTTATTTCTTACGAGGTCGGGTATGCTTCTGATCATGAATTTGTGTGCCGCATCTGAATCGATATCAGGGCCGACAGTTGCACTGTGAGACTCGCCGACGACTATGCCTTTTATCTTATTTTTTTGATAGATGTCGTCAAACATTGACGATGTGCTAAAGGTGTTGAACGGCCCCTCTATCAGAATTCTTTTTTGTGGTTGTTGAGTTTGGTGGTAGTAAAAATCTTGTGCATCAGCTTTAAGCTCTTTTTTTGAGATCTCATAGGTATCCAGAGGCTTCTTTGGATCGTAATCGTAATTTTTTGAATTAACAATGCCTACGGGGTTAGGTCCGGGTTCGATTTCGCCAACAAATTCAGCTTTAAATTTACTTCCTTTTTTGCCACCACCGATCCCCCGGTTTTCCTCAGGCCGCACTTCCAGCTTGCCGTTAACTTCCTCAACCACACGCGGGTGCGAGATGTCACCCGCCTTATAGATTACATGGTTGCCGTTCTGATAATCACTCAGGTAGTAGTCGCCATTCAATTTCTGATAAATCTGTCCCGAGATGGGGTTTTTGTAACGTCCGCGTACCCCGTTCTCGATACGTTGCAGACGGTCACGTTGGTCCGCATCCATGGGTACTGCCCAATCCAATACGTCCGCCGGCACCCCATCCGTTACGGTCGAGGTCGCCGGCCCAGGGAGTACCTCTATTTTGTTCAGCTCGTCTTTAGGCGCCGCCGTGCGTGTTACCAAGCCTCCCCCTGCCTGAGAATGATTTTCCGACACCAGATGAGATGCCTTGTTCAGAAGCTCATTCTTTTTATCGTAATACCGTTTTTGTTCATTCGCTGGCATCATGTTGAAAATATCTTCAGGCAGCGACTGGATGTCTACTGGATACACTTTTTGATGCTGTTCTGAGTAGATAAAGTTTTTAACTGTAAATCTTGATGATGTATGCCAAGTTTTTCCATTTTTTCAAGCACACGTTTCAATAGATCTGTCACATTCGCGGGGAGGCTTCTCGGCCCGAAGTCGCTGAGTGGCTTGCCGTCTAGTTTGGGCATTTTGATGTAGGATTTTCCGTCTTCAAAAATGACCTGCGCAAAGTTTTCACCATAATATTTGTTCAGCCACCCCGTTTCATCCGTGACAAATTGCGGAGTTTTTGTCGCGTTATTTCCATCGAAGGCCTTGTACACGCTTTTTCCGTCGCGGCTTTCATAAACTATCGCTTCGCCCCCGCCCCCGCGGTCGATTTCTTTGCCCAAATCTGAGAGTACAGTGGCGCCACCTACGCTGTGACCTAGATTGTTATTGGCCGGAGGAGTCGGTTCTGCCTGCGCTGCGGGTTCATTCACCGCATCCAGCCCCCCCCCCGCGGCACCCTCCGCCTTCGGCACGACTGCCCGCGGCCCGAACGCATATTCCCGTTCTGCCTCATGGTACGTCCACGCGTACGGCTGTGGTCGTGATCCAGCCGCCGCACTCTCTCCAGCCTCCTCGCCGCCCGGCGCCGCCTCGTGCGCTAATTGCAGTGCTGCCAAAAACGCAGCGAAGCTTCCTCCCGAACGCTCCTCCACTGTTGGGCCCCATTCGCTGTCGTGAATACCGAATGTCAGATTACCCACGTTGCCAATGATAGGTATCCAGGCTGGCCCCTTGTCCCATACTTCCTTCCATGCCTTCCATCGCTGCTGTGATGCCCCAAACACCTGTGTTTGATCCAGCCAAGAGGTGTATTTTGTATTGACCGCCTCGTACTGCTGCGCAATGGTGTCCAGAGTCCCTCGTTTCAGCATATGGTCACTGTCAGAGCGGTTGTAGTTAAACAGCTCTCGCACCGGGACTCCCTGATATTTCACCGTCCCTTCAGTCAGCTTGCTCATCAGAAAATCCGCCGCAGGCCAAGTACCAAGCCTGTGAGGGTCTCCTTGCATATCTTCAGCGTTAAAACTCAACATCACTCGACTGCGATTTTTTTCCGCCCAGCGGGCAAAGTCGTCGTCTCCGCGGATTTCTGCCACCTTACCTGTACGCAGGTCTAACAGAAGGCCCTGGTTGGGTCGGTGCTCAGCGCTCGCATTCGGTGGGCCGTAAGGGATAAAGGCGAACCCCTCCATGGGGTAACCGTAAATGTTGGGAATAATCACCTGCCCGTTCTGGGTCAGCGTCCGGCGCACCGCATCCTGCCCCTCAGCATTCAGTGACGTCAGAAACGTCGGGCTGTCACGCAGGGACTGCAACGTGGCACGTACGCTGTAAGCGTCTGCTTGCCCAGAGCGACGGTTCAAGTTCTTGCCATGCTCCCACGTTTGCAATAGCGACTTGGCCCCCGAGGGGTGTAGGAAATCGAAGGCTTTAATCGTGGCTTCGAAACCTATCTGGGCCGATCCATGTGTGCCCACGCGTATCGGTCCCGACACATCATTCTGCCAACTGGCCTGTAGTTTTTTCCCTGTCTCAGCCAGCTCCAGCACCTTGCGCTTGGCTTGCGGTGAAGCGTACTCCGTGTCTACCGAGTTAATAACGCCGGGGTCGCCAGGCCTGTCGTGATCCCACATCCCCGCAGCGATCTCCCATGCGGCGTAGGTACGCGTTGACTCGCTGTGCAGGGTTGCTTTCCCGGTCGGCGAGTGCACGTAAGTTTTGTACGTAACCGCAAATGTCTCCAATGGATCGTAACCGGCCGCCG
>NZ_JAGGOG010000032.1 GCF_018614655.1 Pseudomonas fluorescens
AGTGGGGCGAATTATAGACTTCTAGAATCTGCCGTCAACCCCTAATTTTGCTTTTCTATCAATATGCCGGAATAACAACAAAACCCTTCTATATAGAGAGCAGGAAGAGAGCCGGCTGAGCAATATATTGCTCAACTCTCAACACTTAAGCATCATAGGCGCTTCTGCTCCTTTATATGACTTCGGACGAACACCCTCGATGACCACCTCGCCTCGTAGCCTAGCCTCGGCATTATTCCCTATCGGCCTGCTACTGATTGCCATGGCTTCCATACAGTCCGGCGCCTCGCTGGCTAAAAGCATGTTTCCTATCGTTGGCGCACAAGGCACTACCACCCTGCGCCTTGTGTTCGCCAGCGTCATCATGCTGCTGCTATTACGCCCGTGGCGCGCCAGGCTCACCGCCAAATCCCTACGCACCGTAGTGGTCTATGGAATGGCGCTGGGCGGGATGAACTTCCTCTTCTATATGTCCCTGCAGACTGTTCCCCTGGGAATAGCCGTAGCGCTCGAGTTCACCGGGCCTCTGGCAGTTGCTATCTACTCTTCGCGTCGCGCGGTCGACTTCCTATGGATCGGCCTGGCGATCATCGGTCTCTTGCTGCTGATCCCCCTCGGAGAAACCAGCAGCGGGATTGATCTGACGGGTGCTACCTATGCATTAGGCGCCGGCATCTGCTGGGCACTTTACATCCTGTTTGGCCAGAAGGCGGGGGCAGACAACGGCGTTCAAACGGCCGCGCTGGGCGTCATGATCGCCGCGCTGTTTGTCGCACCGATTGGGATAGTCCATGCAGGCACAACACTACTGACCCCCTCATTAATCCCAATCGCCATTGGCGTCGCGATTTTGTCCACTGCCCTGCCCTATACCCTGGAGATGGTTGCACTGACTCGTCTCCCCGCTCGTACATTCGGTACCTTGATGAGTATCGAGCCCGCTTTCGGTGCGCTCTCCGGGCTATTTTTCCTTCAGGAACACTTGTCCTTGGCACAATGGATGGCCATCACCTGCATCATCCTGGCTTCTGTTGGTGCAACCCTGACCATGCGTAATGAATCCAGACCATTGGTCCCCTCAGATTGATTCAGGATTTAACGTAGCTCTGGTATTTGCCACTCAATTAGGCCATGTTTAGGCTGTAACCCAATGTCAGTCATGGAGAATTTCGATAGGGACATCAAGAACGCTACAATCGAGAGCGAGCAAAGCCAGCTTCAGGCATCTCTGTGAAGCGGCCATTAAGGATGGGAATGAAGCGAATTTTGATACTGTTAGTCGTCATGGCCATCGCTGGTTGTGCCGCGACCACCAAGACAGAAGTGAAACGGGGGAAAAAGGGGCTGCACATCAACTGTTCTGGCCTGTCCTCCTCCTGGGACCAGTGCTATAGCAGCGCAGCCAATTCATGCAGCGCCAAAGGCTACAGGGTCATTGCCAAATCGGGTGATAACGCAGAAGATCCGGGCGACTATCCTTTTGGCCTCAACCCTGCTGGCTATACAAGTCGCAGCATGATCGTCATCTGCAAGTAACTCACAGGGCTGCTATCTGTTGGCTAAGTACCTCATGGTTCGATGACAGCACCTGCGCTTGAACCAGCGGATCGACCATCATCCGTGCCACCACCAGCGCGCCGACGCACTGCGACAGAACGGCCCAAGCCAGGCTGTCGCTGCCCAGCGTCGCAGCCCAACCCGCTTGTAACCTGCAAATCCAGTCCTGCGCCTGCTGGCGCACCGCAACACTGGACCGCGCGATCTCAGCCCCCAGGCTTGGCAAGGCACAACCCGTGTCCATCTGCTCCACATGAGCCATGCTCAAATAGAACTTGAGACAACGATCCAGCCTCTCACGGCTCTGAATGTCATCACCGCTCAAGCGCTCCAGGCTGTGACTCAGCTCCCGCTCGACAATCGAACTGAACAGTTCGTCTTTCGAAGAAAAGTGACTATAGAAAGCCCCACCGCTCAGGCCGATGGCTTTCATCAAGCCATCTACACCAACACTGGCAAACCCTTCTTTCTTGGCCATGGCCGCACTGCTGCGCAACAACCTCTCTCTGGTTTCCTGCTTGTGACTGGCTGAATACCGCATTTCATACCCCACTGGATTTGTCACCTTGACGCTCAACAGATCGTAGCATAACGTTCGTTTAGCTAACGATCGTTTACCAAAGGATCTTCCCATGACAAACAAGAAAAAAATCGTACTGGTCGTCGGCGCTGGCGATGCCACCGGGGGAGCAATTGCCAGGCGTTTTGTCCGTGAAGGCTATGTCGCTTGCCTCACTCGGCGCAGCGCCGACAAACTTCAACCGCTGGTAGACAGTATTTTGTCAGCCGGAGGTGAGGCCCATGGTTTTGCCTGCGATGCGCGTAAAGAAGAGGAGGTCATTGCGCTGATAGAACAGATTGAAACCGAGTTAGGCCCCATCGAAGCCTTTGTCTTCAACATCGGAGCCAACGTGCCTTGCAGCATCCTGGAAGAAACCGCCCGCAAGTATTTCAAGATATGGGAAATGGCCTGCTTTTCCGGCTTCCTGAATGCCCGGGAAGTGGCCAAGCGAATGGTTACCCGTCAGCGGGGCACCATTCTGTTCACCGGCGCCACCGCTGGCTTACGTGGTGCTGCAGGGTTCGCAGCGTTCGCTGGCGCCAAGCACGGAATTCGCGCCTTGGCGCAAAGCATGGCGAGAGAACTGGGCCCGCGTAATATCCATGTTGCCCATATCGTGGTCGACGGAGCCATCGACACCGCCTTCATTCGTGACAACTTCCCGCAAAAATACGCCCTCAAGGACCAGGACGGTATTCTTAACCCCGAACACATTGCCGATAACTATTGGTACCTGCACAGTCAGCCACGGGATGCCTGGACCTTCGAACTGGACCTGCGCCCCTGGAATGAACCCTGGTAAGCATGCCCTCATAACAATAAGCAGCGAGCACAAACCATGAGTAAAACCCTGGAGTTTTTCTTCGACCTCGGTAGCCCTGCCACTTACCTCGCCTACACGCAGTTACCCAGCCTGTGCGCCGAAACCAGCACCCAACTGGTCTATCAACCGATGCTGCTCGGCGGTGTGTTCAAGGCCACCGGAAACGCCTCTCCCGTCACCATCGCTGCCAAAGGGCGCTACATGTTCCTGGACCTGGCGCGCTATGCCAAACGCTACAACGTCCCACTCAAGTTCAACCCGCACTTCCCCATTAATACGCTGATGCTGATGCGCGCTGTGACCGGTATTCAGATGCGCCAGCCAGAACGCTTTATCGACTTCATCGACTGCCTGTTCCGAGCGCTATGGGTAGAGGGGCGTCATCTTGGAGATCCGACAGTCGTTGCGCAAACCCTGACCGAACACGGCTTTGATCCCGCTGAAGTATTGGCGCTGACCAACGACGAAGCGGTGAAAAACGCCCTCAAGGACAAAACCGAAAACGCGATCCAGCGCGGCGTCTTCGGTGCCCCTAGCATGTTTGTCGGCAGTCAGTTGTTCTTCGGCCAGGATCGCCTGGATTTTGTACGAGAAGCCCTGAGCCAAACCTCCTTTGAAGGCTTTATATAGCCGCCGTGCGTACCTGCAACCACTCCAGTGCGGCGCCACTGAGCAGCGGGCTCAAGCGTTCACGCACCTGCGTGTGATAGTCGTTGAACCACTGACGCTCATCCAGCGTCAGCAACGATGGTTCCAGACAACGGGTATCGATAGGGCACAAGGTCAGCGTCTCGAACTTGAGGAACTCGCCAAACTCGGTCTTGCCCGCTTCGCGGTTCAATACCAGGTTCTCGATACGCACCCCCCAACGGCCTGGGCGGTAGGTGCCCGGTTCGATAGAGGTGATCATTCCAGGCTGCATGGCGGTTTGTGGCGCCGCGGCTGCCTGATAGGCAATCACCTGCGGACCTTCATGAACATTGAGGAAATACCCGACACCATGACCGGTACCGTGGCCGTAATCCACGCCTTCGGCCCAGATCGGCGCACGAGCGATAGCATCCAGCAATGGCGACAGAATGCCCTTGGGGAAATGCGCACGGGACAAGGCGATCACACCTTTGAGCACCCGCGTGCAGTCGCGTTTCTGCTCTTCGCTAGGCGTACCGATGGGCACCATCCGCGTGATGTCGGTAGTACCACCCAGGTACTGGCCGCCTGAGTCGATCAACAGCAAACCATCGCCTTCGATCAACGCATGCTCTTCTTCAGTGGCGTGGTAATGAGGCATCGCGCCATTGGCATTGAACGCAGCAATGGTGTTGAAACTCAGCGATACATAACCCGGACGACGGGTCCTGGCAGCCGTCAGGTGTTCATCAATGGTCAGCTCGGTAATACGCTCGTGACCCAGGGCACTGTCCAGCCAGGCGAAAAATTCGCACAAGGCGGCGCCATCCTGCTCCATGGCTTGGCGGATATGCTCGGCATCGGCCAGGCTCTTGCGGGACTTGGCCAAGGTAGTCGGATTAAGACCTTCGACCAGCTTGACGCCGTCACCCAGGTTTTCCAGCAACCCCGTCGTCACCCGCGCCGGATCAACCTGCACGCTCGCACCCGCAGGCACTGCCTCCAAGGCGCTGGCCACTTCGCTGTAATCGCGCAAGGTCACGCCATCCTGTTCCAGTACCGCTCGCAGCGCCCCGTCGACTTTGCTCAAGGCAACAAACAACGTGGCCTGCTTTTGGCTGATCAAGGCAAAAGACACGAATACCGGGTTGAACGAAACATCACCACCACGCAGGTTGAACAGCCAGGCGATGTCATCCAGGGTGGCGATGAAATGCCAGTCGGCGCCCTTCGCCTTCAAGCTCTCGCGCAAGGCGGCAAGTTTCTCGCCACGGCTGACGGTCGCCTCGGGCGGCAAGTGCTGGTAGATCGGCTGATCAGGCAGGACCGGACGGTCGTGCCAGACTTCGCTCAACAGGTCGATATCGGTGCGCAGGCGTGCGCCACGTTCCGCTAACTTGCTGCCCAGGGTACGCGCCGACGCCACGGCCATGACCGCACCATCCACTGCTACAACGCTACCTTCCGGGGTCTGTTCCGCCAGCCATTCCAGCGGCCCGGGCTGGCCCGGTTGCAGCTTCACCAACTCGATACCGCTACCCTTGAGCTCCTTGGTCGCCTGTTCCCAATAACGGCTATCTGCCCACACTCCGGCGAAGTCCGCAGTGACAATCAATGTCCCTACCGAACCGTAAAAACCCGACAACCACTGACGCCCTTGCCAGTATCCCGGCAGGTATTCGGACAAGTGCGGGTCAGCCGACGGCACCAACAGGGCATGAATACCCTCTCGGCTCATCAGCTCACGGGTATGTGCCAGGCGCTGGGGAACCGTTCCATGGGTCAAAGGCTGCGTGCTCATCGTATCTCCTGCTAACCACTGATAATTGTTATGTGTTGCGGATGTGGATCAAACCGCCCAGAAGGCCGGCGCGCTGGCCAGCGAATCCTTGATCAACTGTACCGCCTGATCAATGTCCTGCTCGGTAGTAAAACGGCCCAAGCTCAAACGAATGGTACGACTTGCGCTGCGCGCATCATGCCCCAATGCCAGGAGCACGTGGGACGGTGCGTTGCTCGCCGAGTTGCATGCCGACGTGGCGGAAAAGGCGATGCCCGCACTCAACGCAGCAGAATTGAACTCGCCCTCACTGAACGTCAGGCTCAAGGTATGGGGAATGCGTTGAGTGGCGCTACCGTTCAAACGCACTCCGGCAATTGTATTCAACTGCTCAAGCAGACGCTGGCGTAACGCAACAATCACCGCCTTCTCCTGCGTAAATGAAGCGGCCGCCAAGGCGAACGCCATGCCCATTCCAGCAATCTGGTGGGTTGCCAGCGTGCCAGAGCGTAGCCCGCCCTCATGGCCACCGCCATGAATCTGCGCCAACACTTTTTGCTGGGCACGCGGCCCGACATACAGGGCACCGATCCCTTTGGGGCCATACAGTTTGTGGGCTGAAAACGACATCAGATCCACCGGCCACGAGGCCAGATCAATGGCGACCTTGCCCGCGCCTTGCGCCGCGTCCACATGGAACAGTGCTCCTTGCTCACGAACCCGCGCACCAATGGCCGGAATGTCGTTGAGGGTGCCCAGTTCATTGTTGACCAGCATCAGCGACACCAGAAAAGTGTCCTCGCGCAGCGCCTCACTTACAGCCCCGACCGTGATCAGCCCATCGGCATTGGGCACCAGGTACGTCACCGCAACCCCGGCTTCCTGCAACTGGCGGGCCGTGTCCAGTGTGGCCTTGTGCTCGATCTGGCTGGTAATGATATGCCCGCCAGATACGCCCCGGGCTTGCGTCACGCCCTTGAGCGCAAGGTTGTTGGACTCGGTGGCACCGGAGGTCCAGACGATTTGCTCAGCCTGCGCGCCTACCAGTTCGGCTACCTGCCGCCGCGCCTGCTCAACCGTTTGCCGGGCCTGCTGGCCGAAGGCATGGGAACTGGACGCTGGGTTACCGAAATTGGCGTTGAACCCCAGGCACTCGACCATAACCTGGATGACCCGCTCATCCACCGGTGTGGTGGCGGCGTAGTCGAAATACAGAGGACGTTTATTCATAACGTTAAAGACTCGCAGAGCTTGTTCCCGAGAGCAGTGTCCCAGGGGCAGCGACCAGAAGAGAGATCGTCTGGTTTACCTGATCGGATGCCGTTAAAGAAAGACCACTTTATTTAAAAGTGCGTAGGAACGCTCCTGAAATCCAGCTTAACAGGCTCGGGGAAAGGGATGGAAAACAAAAAGCCCAAGGTTCCTGTGGGAAACCTTGGGCCTTTCAAAACAATTCCCTGGCTCAGCTGGGACGCCCATGCAGCGTCACACTGCGCTCGGCGTTCATCTCGCCCCGCCGATCAAATCCAAACGCCTTCTGTGGCTGAGCGGTCAGCTCGGCTTTCTTCTGTTGATATTCATCAAAGGACAAACCGCGGCGACTCAACGCCTCCAGCGCGAGTTCCTTGCTCTCTTCGGCCGAAAAAGGTCGCAGCTCGGGTGCCGGATGAGTCGCACAACCGGCGAGGACAGAGGCGACAAGCAACAGGGAAATAGCGAGGAAGTGGTTCATGGCGAAGGACCTGCGAACTGGGCTGTAGTCAATGAACACAGGCTACCCCCGGCCCCCCTCAGAGAAAAATCATCGCCCGTGATAGTCGCTATCGACCTTGACACTCCATTCGATAGACGCCCTTTATATTCCATAACGACCTATAAATATGGAAATACGTTCGTTTACGGAATAAACACAACCCTCTATAAATGGCCACAACGCCTCAGCCACTGTTGGCCACGCAACTGTTGTGCAGGCAACAGCTATTCAACAAAACACCAGGCAGACAACACCAGCACTTTCCAGCAGCCGGTCCGGAGCCCATGTAAATCAAGGCTTGCGCCGTTTGGTACAGCTCTTGCTCAAGCCCTGTTACTGCTCTCGCTCTGAGCCACTGTTGAAAAAGGAACTGTTCATGACCCGTCCCCTGAATGTCGTTGCCCTCTCCGGCGGAACCTGGCGCCCGTCCCGCACCTTGGTGCTGACCCAGGCGGTGCTGGACGAACTGGCCACCCAACTGCCGATCCAGACCACCCTGATCGAACTGGGCGATATTGCCCGCCCGCTCGGTGCAGCGCTCTCTCGTGCGCAATTGCCGGCCGACGTCGAAACCCAACTGCACGCCATCGAACAGGCTGACCTGCTGATCGTGGCCGCGCCGGTCTATCGCGGCTCCTACCCTGGCCTACTCAAGCACTTGTTCGACCTGGTAGACCTCAACGCCCTGATCAACACCCCGGTGCTGCTGGCCGCAACCGGCGGCAGCGAACGCCACGCCTTGATGCTTGATCATCAGTTACGACCGCTGTTCAGTTTCTTCCAGGCCCTGACCTTACCCATTGGCGTCTACGCCACCGAAGCCGACTTCACCGACTACCAAATAACCAGTGAGCCCTTGAAGGCCCGCATTCGCCTCGCGGCAGAACGCGCTGCGCCGTTGTTTACCGCGCATCCCACCTCTCTGCTGAAAATCGCTTAAGGATTTGTCATGGATGTTTTCTGGTTTCTGCCTACCCACGGCGACGGTCATTACCTGGGCACCACCCAAGGTGCGCGCCCGGTCACCCTCAATTATTTGAAACAAGTGGCCCAGGCCGCCGACAACCTCGGCTACCACGGTGTACTGATCCCCACCGGCCGCTCCTGTGAAGACTCCTGGGTGATCGCTTCGGCGCTGGTGCCGTTGACCGAACGCCTGCGCTACCTGGTAGCGATCCGCCCGGGAATCATCTCCCCGACCGTCTCGGCGCGCATGGCCGCGACACTCGACCGCCTGTCCAATGGTCGCCTGCTGATCAACGTGGTGACCGGCGGCGATCCCGACGAAAACCGTGGCGATGGCAGCTTCCTCGACCACAGCGAACGGTATGAAGTGACCGATGAGTTCCTCAGGATCTGGCGCCGCGTGTTGCAGGGAGAATCGGTAGATTTCGAGGGCAAACACCTACGCGTACAAAACGCCAAGGCGCTCTACCCTCCGGTACAGAAGCCCTATCCACCGCTGTACTTCGGCGGTTCCTCCGACGCGGCCCACGACCTTGCCGCCGAACAGGTGGACGTGTACCTGACCTGGGGCGAACCACCGGCCGCCGTCGCGGAAAAGCTCGCCGATGTGCGTGAACGCGCGGCCCGCCACGGGCGCACCGTCAAATTCGGTATTCGCCTGCACGTGATCGTGCGGGAGACCGAAGAAGACGCCTGGAAAGCCGCCGCCAAATTGATCGAGCACATCAGCGACGACACCATTGCCGCCGCGCAAAAATCCTTCTCGCGCTTCGATTCCGAAGGCCAAAGGCGTATGGCTGCGTTACATGATGGGCGCCGCGACAACCTGGAAATCGCCCCCAACCTGTGGGCGGGCGTCGGCCTGGTACGCGGCGGTGCAGGGACCGCATTGGTGGGCAACCCGCAGCAAGTTGCCGAGCGGATCAAGGAGTACGCCGATCTTGGGATCGAGAGCTTCATATTCTCCGGCTACCCACACCTGGAAGAAGCGTACCGCTTCGCCGAACTGGTGTTCCCTCTGCTGCCGGAACCCTATGCCAGCCTGGCCGGACGCGGCATCACCAACCTCACTGGCCCGTTCGGCGAAATGATTGCCAACGATGTGCTGCCGACCAAGGCCAAAGATCAGTGAGCTCCGCTTCTTTATGTGGGCTTTATTGCCAAACAGACATCGAGGAACCCCCGCGTGACAGCCAAACCCCACAGCGTCCTGCCCTCCCCCTTGCAGACCGCCAAACTGCTGGCCGCCGAATTTGCCCTCACTGCCGTCGAACGCGACGAGCGCGGTGGCACGCCCAAGACCGAACGCGACGCCTTGCGCCAAAGCGGCCTGCTGGCCCTGAGCATTCCCACGCAATACGGTGGCCTCGGCGCTCGCTGGAGCGAGACCCTTGAGATCGTGCGCGAGTTCGCCAAGGTCGACAGCTCCATCGCCCACGTCTTCGGCTTTCATCACCTGATGCTCGCCACCGTTCGACTCTTTGCCCGCCCGGAACAATGGCAGCCCTGGTTCGAACAGACCGCCCGCAAAAACTGGTTCTGGGGCAACGCGCTCAATCCTTTGGATACCCGTACGGTGGTCAAGGACTTCGGCGGTTGGCGTGAGTTTTCCGGCAAGAAGAGCTTCTGCTCCGGCGCCAGCGATTCAGAAATGCTGATCGCCTCGGCGGTGGATGAAAACGCCGGCGGCAAGCTGCTGATCGCCGCCATCCCCAGCGGCCGCAGTGGCATCACCCTGCACAACGACTGGAACAATATCGGCCAGCGCCAGACCGACAGCGGCAGCGCCAGCTTCGAACGAGTGCGGGTGGAAGAGTCGGAACTGCTGCTGGATCCCGGCCCGCTGAGCACACCCTTCGCCTGTCTGCGGCCATTGATCGCCCAGTTGACCTTCACCCATATGTTCCTCGGTATTGCCGAGGGTGCCTTTGAAGAGGCGCGCAATTACACCCTGACCGAAACCCGGCCCTGGTACAAATCCACGGTCCAGGACGTGCGCCAGGATCCTTATGTACTCAATCATTACGGTGAGTTCTGGGTCGCACTGGAAGGCGTGCGCTTGCTGGTGGAACGGGCCGCCGAACTGCTGGACCAAGCCTGGGCCAAGGGCCCGAACCTCAGCGAAAACGAGCGTGGTCAACTGGCCATCGCCATCGCCACCGCCAAAGTCGCTGCCACCCGCAATGGCCTGGAGCTGTGCAGCCGCCTGTTCGAAGTCACCGGCGCCCGCTCCACCCATGCCTCTCTGCGTCTGGACCGGCATTGGCGCAACCTGCGCACACAAACCTTGCATGACCCAGTGGACTACAAACTCCACGAACTGGGTGATTGGGCCTTGAACCAGTCCCTGCCGATTCCGACCTTCTATTCCTGAATGCTTTGTAAAGAAGAGGTGCCCATGCAGCTTTTAACCTTACCGCCTTCGCCCGCCCTCGCGACTTCTATCCGCGCCACGGCCCAGGTCTTCGAGGACCCGAAATCTCAGGCGCTGCTGGCGCATATCCAGCAAGTGGCGCCCAGCGAAGCCAGTGTGCTGATCATCGGCGAAACCGGTACCGGTAAAGAGCTGGTGGCCCGGCATATCCACAACCTCAGCGCCCGGCGTAACCGACCATTTGTGGCAGTGAACTGCGGGGCGTTTTCCGAATCCCTGGTGGAAGCCGAGCTGTTCGGCCATGAAAAAGGTGCCTTCACCGGCGCCCTCAGCGCCAAGGCGGGCTGGTTCGAAGAAGCCGACGGCGGCACCTTGTTCCTCGATGAAATCGGCGACTTGCCGATGGCCATTCAGGTCAAGCTGTTGCGGGTCCTGCAGGAGCGGGAAGTGGTGCGCCTAGGCTCACGCAAAAGCATTCCCATTGATGTGCGGGTGCTCGCCGCCACCAACGTGCAGCTGGAAAAAGCCATCAACGCCGGGCATTTCCGCGAAGACCTGTACTACCGCCTCGATGTGGTCAGCCTGGAACTGAGCCCGCTGCGCGAACGCCCCGGCGACATCCTGCCGCTGACCCGGCACTTTATCGAAGCCTACAGCCAGCGCCTGGGCTATGGCCCGATCACCATCAGCCGCGAGGCCGAGCAGAAACTCAAAAGCTACAGTTGGCCGGGCAACATCCGTGAGCTGGAAAACGTTATCCACCACACGTTGTTAATCTGCCGTAACGGCGTGATCGAGCGCGATGATTTGCGCCTGTCGAACATGCGCATCGAGCGTCAGGACGACAGCCAGCACGGCGCCGATAACAGCGCCGAAGCCTTGCTGGAGCGGGCCTTTCAGAAGCTGTTCGAAGAACAGGCCGGCGCCCTGCATGAAAAAGTCGAAGACGCGCTGTTGCGCGCCGCCTACCGTTTCAGCCATTACAACCAGGTGCACACCGCCAACCTGCTGGGCCTGAGCCGCAATGTCACCCGCACCCGTTTGATCAAGATCGGCGAACTGGCGGTAAACAAGCGGCGACCAGGGGAGAACATGCAAGGAGAACGCATGTTGCACCTATCCATTTAGACGGCACTGCAACGCGTCGTCGTGGCTGCGCTCGATGCTGCGCAGCACCTGGAACGAACCGAAGGTCACGGCCGTGGCCTGATGGGCGCGAATCAGCGTCCAGAAATCCTCTCCCTGCTGTTCAAAACGCTTGAACGCGGCCTCGCCGTCCTCCCGAGACAGCCATTGCAGGTAGTTGAGCACCCGCCGCCCGTCATCGCTGACCTGCACACTGGCACTGAGAAACCCGCCGCCCCCTTGGGCCAGGCGCTCGGTCTGTTCGGACAGCGCCAAGACCAGTGCGGATTGCTGGCGAGGCTCGATCTGAAACTCGATCAGTTGGGTAAAGCCACGACTTTTCGCTGATGACTGCATGAATATTCCCCTCTAGCTGTAGGCACGATCTTGCGATCCAACGTCACGCAGGGTAAAACCTCTAGTTAACTAGAGGTCAAGGGTCTTTTTGGAGTTTTCTCATGATCAGCAAAGAGCTCACCGTCGGCCAACTGGCAGCCCGCAGCGGCGTGGCCGTCACCGCCCTGCACTTCTACGAAACCAAGGGTTTGATCAAGAGCAACCGCAATGCCGGCAACCAGCGACGTTATCCCCGGGACGTGCTGCGGCGAGTGGTGCTGATCAAGATTGCCCAGCGCCTGGGTATTCCGCTGGCAACGATCCACGAAGCCCTGAAAACCTTGCCTGACGGCCGCACGCCAACGGCCGACGACTGGAATCGGTTATCCGCGCGTTGGCGTGAAGACCTGGATGAGCGCATCAATAAACTGATAATGCTGCGGGACAAGCTCAATGGCTGCATCGGCTGTGGCTGCCTGTCGATGGACGCGTGCCCGCTACGCAATCAGGGCGATGTACTCGGTGAACGCGGGCCCGGGGCGCAGTTGCTGGAACCGACGTCACCCACCGAATAATCACCGCTCAAACCGCAAACTCCCGGTTTGCTGTTGCCTGGCGAACACCTCGTCGGTTGCCCGCAAGCGACGGCGCACGTGGCCTATAGTGAAAAGACCGGAAAAAACCGGGTTCTTTTCCACAACAACAATCAAGGAGAACGAAATGAGCGTTAAACCCATCCCCGAGGGCTACCACAGCATCACGCCCTATCTGGGAATCGACAAAGCCGCCGAAGCCATCGAGTTCTACAAGAAAGCCTTCGACGCCACGGAAGTGATGCGCCTGGACATGCCCGACGGCAAGATCGGCCACGCCGAACTGCGCATTGGTGATTCGGCGATCATGATGGCTTCGCCTTGCGGTGAAATGTCCTTCGGCAGCCCGGGAAAAGAACATCCCAGCGTGTGCCTGCATCTGTATGTACAGGACGTCGACAAGCAGTTCGCCCAGGCCATCCAGGCCGGGGGCATCGCCGTGTCAGAACCAAAGGATCAGTTTTATGGCGACCGCTCAGGAACGTTGAAAGACCCGTTCGGGCACGTGTGGTTCCTGGCAACGCGCAAGGAGGAACTGACAGAAGAACAAATTCGGCAGCGGGCCGCAGACCTGTTCAAACAAGGTTGAACCTCTAAGTTGAAGGGGCCTGGCCCCTTCAACACACTTCATGAACCGCCCCACCACGCTTTCCCCCTTGCCCCGGGCGCCCTGTGATTTCAGGATGCAGGTACTCATCACAAGGAGTCATTCCATGTTTGCCGGTTTCCAAAAAGACCAGCGCCACGTCAACGGCGTGGACATCAGCTACCGCCAAGGTGGCACAGGTCCCGGCCTGCTCCTGCTGCACGGGCATCCGCAGACCCATGTCATCTGGCACAAGATCGCCGAACAGTTGGCCGAACACTTCACGGTGGTCGCCGCCGACCTGCGCGGCTACGGCGACAGCAGCAAGCCGCCGACCAGCGACCATCATACGAATTACTCGAAACGGGAAATGGCCCGTGACGGTGTTGCGTTGATGCAAGCCCTGGGCTTCGATGAGTTCTCGATCCTGGCCCATGACCGTGGCGCCCGGGTTGCCCATCGCCTGGCCCTGGACCATCCCGAGGCCGTACAACGCATGGTGCTGCTGGACATCGCGCCGACGCTGGCGATGTACGCACAGACCGACGAAGCCTTCGCCCGCGCCTACTGGCACTGGTTCTTCCTGATCCGCCCGGCGCCATTGCCGGAAAGCTTGATCGAGGCCAACCCCGAGCTCTACCTGCGCAGTGTCATGGGTAGCCGTAGCGCTGGCCTCAAGCCCTTTACCGACGAAGCCTTCGCCGAGTACCTGCGCTGCCTGAAACTGCCAGGGGCCGCCCAAGGTGTTTGCGAAGACTACCGCGCTTCGGCGGGTATCGACCTTGAGCACGATCGCGCCGACATCGCCGCCGGCAATCACCTGAACCTGCCGCTCCTAGTGCTGTGGGGCGCCGACGGCACCATCGGACACTGCTTCGATCCGCTCAAGGAATGGCAGCAAGTGGCAACCAACGTACGGGGCAAGGCTCTGCCGTCCGGCCATTACGTTGCTGAAGAGGCCCCCGAGTTGCTCCTGGACGAAGCCTTGAAATTCCTGTGCTGAACGCCCATCGATGCTGCCGCGGTTGACCAGCGCGACTCACGCCAAGACCTTTGACTTCTACACAACTACGCCTACAGTCCCCCACAGGTTAATGCTCAGGAGTCGGCCGTATGCCGTGGGCGAAAAGGCATGAATCATGAAGTGGCATGCCGAAAATGGATTTTTTGACCACTCCCGGAGACGTTATGAACAACGACGAAAAAGAACAGGAAGACAAGGCACCACAAGACGCCGTCAGCGCCAAGTTGATGGAATATGCGATCAAGGCCCGCAAGGTTTTCATCACCGGCGTGGTCGATGAGCGCATGGCCAAGGACGTCGTGCAACAACTGCATATCCTTGCGTCCATCAACGAAGACCCTATCTACGTCTTCATCAACTCGCCGGGCGGCCATGTTGAGTCGGGCGACATGATCTTCGACGCCATTCGCTTCATTTCGCCTCCCGTCGTCATGATCGGCTCGGGCAGCGTCGCGAGCGCGGGTGCACTGATCTACGCAGCGGCGAAAAAAGAAAATCGCTACTCGTTGCCCAACACACGGTTCCTGCTCCATCAACCGTCAGGCGGCATCCAGGGGCCGGCAAGCAATATCGAGATCTACATGAAGGAAATTGTCAAAATGAAGAAGCGCCTGGACAATATCTTCGCTCAAGCCACCGGCCAAACGGCAGAAAAAATCAGTGCCGACACCGAGCGCGACTTCTGGCTCAGTGCAGAGGAAGCGCGGGACTACGGCCTGGTCAACAAGATCATCGTGTCGGAAAAAGAGATCACTCGACCGGCCTGACGGTCGAACACCGCGTCATCGTCACTGTGCAGCTTGCACCACTCCAGCAGCGCCCGCTCCCAAAACGCGCCCTTCGGCGCGCGGGTTTTGTCCTTGATTGAGGTAGGTGGTGTGGGAATCGATGTGTTTGTCATAGAGGGTTCTGGCACTCGTCATCAGGGCGCTCGCTTAACGGTATGGCTCCATCATAGGCAGCGCCCAGGCCTCATCAATTCCGGCACGGTGATAGCTCAAAACATGTTTCGTGTTCGATGAATGCCAATCTGAAACATTTGCTTTCATATACGGCTTAGGGTTTTGCACGGCTCATCCGTCTTAACTTGAATACAGCCGATCGCGTCAGCAAAAGCTACGACCGGCCTTTCCCGGGCCCGCACTGCCCCTCCGATCAAGACCCTCATTCACATGTCGAAGAAGTCACGCTCGAAAATCTGGTTTCTCGTTCACAGCTGGCTGGCGTTACCCATCTGGTTCTTTGTACTGATCGTCTGCGTCACCGGGACCCTGGCGGTGGTCAGCCAGGAAATCGTCTGGTTGGCCAACCCCGATGTGCGCGCCAGCAAGCCCTCGGACGACGCCGAACTGCTCAGCTATGACCAGGTGATCACCGCCATCAAGCGCGCCGAACCCCAAGTAATCGTCGAATCCCTCAGCCGCCCGGACGAATCGCACTTCGCCCTGAGTGTCGACCTCAGTTACCCCGACGGACGCTCGCTGGAGGTCTACGTCAACCCGTACACCGGAGTGATCCAGGGCATCAGCCCATCCTTCAACTTCAAGGCGTTCACCCGAGCCTTGCATGGCTGGTGGCTGGTGCCGTTCACCAACGGCTACAGCTGGGGCTGGTACCTGGTGTCATTGTTGGGCTTGCCGCTCTTGGCTTCGCTGGTCACCGGGCTTGTGGTCTACAAGCGTTTCTGGAAAGGCTTCTTCAAGCCGACCTTGCGCATCAAACATGGGGCCCGGATCTTCTGGGGCGACTTCCACCGGTTGAGCGGCATCTGGTCGATCTGGTTTATTGCGGTGATTTCCATCACCGGCACCTGGTTCCTGATCCAGGCGATCCTGTTCGACAACCAGATCACCATCTCCAGCGAGCCCATCGTGCCGGTGATCACCCGGGACAAAGTGCCGATGTCCAGCCCTGGCGTGCCCTCGCCGATGATCCCCCTGGACGACGCCATCAGCATCGCCACCCAACGCATTCCAGGGCTGGAAGCCAGTTTCATCAGCCTGCCAAGCACCGCTTACAGCCACCTGCGCATTGGCGGACGCGGCTGGTACCCGCTGATGTTCCAGACCGCTGAAATCAACCCCTACAACGGCGAAATCGCGGCCTCCCACCTGCTCTCGGATCGCTCGGGTCTGGAGTTCGTCACCGAATCCATGCGCCCACTGCACACCGGTGATTTTGGCGGGATCTGGATCAAGCTGATCTGGTTCTTCTTCGGCCTGGTGCTGAGCATGATGGTCTTGAGCGGCCTGCTGATCTGGAGCAAACGCACGGCCCTGGCCACCCTGCATGCGCTCAAACGCAGCGCCAAGACTGCACCGCACTCGATTCCGGTCCTGCAGGCCGACACCCTGGAGGGCAACCGATGAGCAAGGTGACTGCCGCTGCACCGCCTTCGCCGCTACGGGCTCTTTGGCTCAAATGGCGCTTCCACATCAATATCCTGCTGTTGCTAGTGCCCCTGGGGTTCATGCCCAAGTACTTTGCCGACGCGGCCCTGTTTCGCGGTGACAGCGGGCTGGGCGAACGGGAGATTGGCGAGGTGCAGGTCGGCCCCTGGAGCCTGAAATTGGCCGAGCTGCGCAATGAAGCCCCACGACCCGACCCCGCGGGCTATATGAAAGCCTTCAACGCCGCCCTGTGCGCCGCCTGTGGTGATCAGGTCAAGGCCACCTACCTGCGCATCGGCAAACCCCGCAGCCTGCGCGCCGCCGGGGTGATCTTCTTCGGCACGCCGTACCGCATGGGTGCCGTGCTGCCGATTCCGGAACGTACCCCGGCCGATGCCGAACTGTGGATCACCATGGAAGGCTGGGACGGCGCCATGCACCAGGCTTCCATTCCCTTGAGCCAGGCCTCGCCTGCAACCATCGCCTGGCTGAATAAACGAGGAGTCAAACCATGACCTTTTTGCGCCTGATCCGCACCTGTGGCGCGCTGCTGCTCTGCGCCGGTTTCAGTGGCGTTGCCCTGGCCCATAACCCGATGTGCGAATGCAAGGAAATTGCCGGCGAGCAGATCAAGTGCACCGGCGGTTTTTCCGACGGCAGCGGCGCGCCCGGTGTGACCCTCGACGTGATTGGCTACGACGAAACCATCCTGGTACCCGGCAAGCTGGGAGAGGACTCCACCTTGACCTTCAAGAAACCCGCCGCCGAGTTCTACGTGCTGTTTGATGCCGGCCCCGGCCACGTTGTCGAGATCGACCAAGCGGATATCCAGGCGCCATGAGTCGCACTACCCAAGTAGTCCGCCCGGCCGGTGCCGGGCACGAAACCCTCTTCGTGTTGCTGTTGTGCCTGATCATCCTTGCGGTGGCTGGAACGGTGGTGGCGTTGCGTGGCGAAAGCCATGAAGTGGCCGCCGTGCCCAGCCAGCAACTGGATGCCCGCCGCGACCTGAGTGCCGCCGAGCAAGGCATCTATGCCGATCTGTGGGTGACCCTGGATGAAATCCACCTGCTGCAACAGGAACACAGTGCTCTCCCCACGCCAGCACACCTGGCCGAAGAAGGCTTTGCGCCCTTCGCCCAGGACGCCAGCTCGGTGAGCCGTGGCGACCATCGCTGGCAGTTGCTGGAGCCGCCTGCCTACCTGGGCTTGAGCCAGACGCCGCAGGTCAGTGGCTCGCTGTTGATGCGTATCAGCGGCACCGAGCCGGATATCTGGCTCAACCGTCGCACCGACCTCCAAGCCCCCTCTGACCTCACTGACCAGGCCCTGATCGACGCCGGCTGGCAGCAGGTGGTCGCGCAATTCGATGCCGGCGTCACGCGCCAACATCGTCACTGAATTCACGCGGTATCCGAGAGCAGACCATGTCTATTTCATCGCCATTACTACGCCTGCTGCTGGTGGGCTTGTTCACCTTACTGCTGGCCCCACTTGCCAGTGCAGAGCAAGGCAAACGCCTGCGCATCGGCATCACCCTGCATCCCTATTACAGCTACGTGAGCAATATTGTTGGCGACAAGGCCGAGGTGGTGCCGCTGATTCCGGCCGGCTTCAACCCCCACGCCTATGAGCCCCGCGCCGAAGACATCAAGCGCATCGGTACACTGGACGTGATCGTGCTCAATGGTGTCGGCCACGATGATTTCGCCGACCGCATGATCGCCACCAGCGAGCGCCCGGACATCAAGGTGATCGAAGCCAACGCCAACGTGCCGCTGCTGGCCGCCACCGGCAACGCCGCACGCGGTGCCGGCAAGGTGGTCAACCCTCACACTTTCCTGTCCATCAGCGCGTCGATTGCCCAGGTCAACAACATCGCCCGGGAGCTGGGCAAGCTCGACCCGGACAACGCCAAGGCTTACACCCAGAACGCCCGCGCCTACGGCAAACGCCTGCGCCAGCTGCGCGCAGACGCCCTGGCCAAGCTGACCAGCGCACCGAATGCCGACCTTCGGGTTGCCACCGTGCACGCCGCCTACGACTACTTGCTGCGCGAATTCGGCCTTGAAGTCACTGCCGTGGTGGAACCGGCTCATGGTATCGAGCCGAGCCCCAGCCAGTTGAAGAAAACCATCGATCAACTGCGGGAACTGGACGTGAAAGTAATCTTCTCGGAGATGGACTTCCCGTCCAGCTACGTCGACACCATCCAGCGCGAATCCGGGGTCAAGCTGTACCCGCTGTCGCATATTTCCTATGGCGACTACAGCGCTGAAAAGTACGAAGTGGAAATGACCGGCAACCTCAATACCGTGGTCCGGGCGATTCAGGAGTCAGGGGCATGACGGCAGCGCAGCACCTGCAGGTGGCCAGCGTTGGTCCGACCCTGGAATTCAGCACCGTCTCACTGACCCTCGGTCGTACCGTGATCCTTGATGCCGTGAGTTTTCAGGTGGCACCGGGCAGCATTCACGCACTGGTCGGGCCCAACGGTGGTGGCAAAAGCTCGCTGATCAAAACTCTGTTGGGGCAAACGCCACACCAGGGGCAACTGAGCCTGCACTGGCCGGACGCGCCCGGCACCATCGGTTATGTGCCCCAGGCCCTGGAATTTGACCGGGGCCTGCCGATGACCGTCGACGATTTCATGGCCGCCATGTGCCAGCGCCGCCCGGCCTTCCTCGGTCTGTCCCGGCATTACGCCGAAGCCATCGGCGAGGCGCTGGAACGAGTAGGCATGCAGGACAAACGCAAACGGCGCATGGGCGCACTCTCCGGCGGTGAACGCCAGCGGGTGCTATTGGCCCAGGGACTGATCCCAGCGCCGAAACTACTTGTGCTGGACGAACCGATGTCGGCCCTCGACGAGGCCGGCATTCAGGTGTTCGAACGGCTGCTGAGCGACTGGCGCCAAGCCGGGATCACCGTGCTGTGGATCGAGCATGACCTGGAAGCCGTCGGCCGCCTGGCTGACCGCGTCACCGGCCTGAACCGCCGTGTGCTGTTCGACGCCACACCGAAAGAAGCGCTGACGCCAGATCGCTTGCTGACTTTGTTCTCCACCCACCCACGGAGCCCGGCCTTATGAGCTACGAAGCCTTTCGCTTGATGGTCCAGGGTTGGGCGTCTTCCGGGTATCTGCCGGAAGCCCTGGCTTATGGTTTTGTGGTCAACGCATTGTTGGCCGGGCTGTTGATCGGCCCGGTACTGGGTGGCCTGGGCACCCTGGTGGTGGTCAAGCGCTTTGCGTTCTTCTCCGAAGCCGTCGGCCACGCGGCGTTGACCGGCGTGGCCGTGGGCATCCTGCTGGGGGAACCCTATACCGGGCCCTATGGCAGCCTGTTCGGCTACTGCCTGCTGTTCGGCATCCTGCTCAATTACCTGCGCAACCGCACGGGCCTGGCGCCAGATACCTTGATCGGTGTGTTCCTGTCGGTTTCCCTGGCCCTGGGGGCGAGCCTGCTGTTGATCCTCGCAGGCAAGATCAACGTACACATTTTGGAGAACGTACTGTTTGGCTCGGTCTTGACGGTCAACGGCAATGACCTGCTGGTGCTGGCGATTGTCGGTTCCCTGGTGATGGCCCTGGCCTTGCCGTTGTACAACCGCATCATGCTGGCCAGCTTCAACCCGCAACTGGCCGCGGTGCGCGGGGTGGCGGTGAAGACCCTGGATTATCTGTTTGTGATCCTGGTGACATTGATCACCGTGGCGGCGGTCAAGGTCATCGGCGCGATACTGGTGGGTGCGCTGCTGGTGATTCCTGCAGCGGCTGCGCGCCTGCTGAGCCAGTCTCTCAAAGGGTTTTTCTGGATCTCGGTGGTGATCGCTACCGTCAGCACCCTGTGCGGGATTTTGCTGCCGATCATCTTCGACCTGCCCATCCCGTCCGGTGCCGCGATCATTCTGGTTGCCGGTATCGCCTTCGCCCTCGCCGCCATCGCGCGCGGCACGGTCCCCAGCCTGAAAGGGAATCTCGGATAATGCACCCAGTTCTACGTTCACTGACCCTGGCCTTCGCCTGTCTGATCACAACGCCTCTTCTTGCTGCCGAGGGGCTCAACCCCCAGCAGAGCACCAGCAAGGTGATCAAACCGGTGAAAGTCCTGGCCGCCCTGCCGATTACCTACGGCTTGGCGCACGTGTTGCTCAACGGTACCGATATCACCCTTGAGCGCGCGGCACCGGCCAATTTGCCCGGGTCGCGGCAAACGGCCTACTTCACCGGGCGCGGGGCTACGGCCCTGCACACCCTGGCACTGGACGCCGACGCCGCCATCGGCCTGCGTTCGTTATGGCCGGATGACCCGCTGTATCCGGTCGCCCGACGCAGCAATATCCGTATCGTTGAAGTCGACGCTGCGCGCCCGGTGGATGGAGGTTTGCCGGGAATCGCGGTGCAGCCAGGCTCAGTCGATGGGCTGAATAGCCAGCCGTGGCAAGCGAGCAACAATATGGGACGCATGGCGGATGTGATGGCCGCGGACCTGAGCCGCCTCGCGCCTGGCGCCAAGCCTCAGATCGACGCCAACCTGGCAAGTCTCAAGCAGCGTCTGCTCAAACTCACTGCTGACAGCGAGGCGCGGCTGGCCAAGGCAGATAATTTGAGCGTGGTCAGTTTGAGTGATCATTTGGGTTATCTGGTCAGTGGCCTGAACCTGGAGTTGGTCAGTGTTGATACGCGGCCAGATTCGGAGTGGACGGCCAAAGCGCTGCAGCAGTTGAGTGCCGACTTGAAGGAGAACGACGTGGTGGTCGTGATACATCATCGCCAGCCCAGCGACACGGTGAAAGCGGCGGTCAGTGCAGGGGGCTCGCAGTTGCTGGTGTTGGGCACTGATGGGATCGACCCGGTGGGGGAACTGGAGGGGAATGTCGATCAACTGATCACGGTTCTGGCACCTTGATCGTCAGTGGGAACTGGTTTGTGGCGGCCGGGTAGCCGCCCCGTCAAAAGCCCCCAGCCTGCCGCACGCGATACTCCCCCGGCGTCATCCCGGCGTACCGCTGAAAAAACCGACTGAAATACCCCGGGTCCTTAAACCCCAACTGGTAACAGATTTCATTGGCCGAGCCGCCCGTAAACAGCAACAACCGCTTCGCCTCCTGCATCACCCGCTCCAGCACCAACCGCTTCGACGGCAAATCTGCAATCCGCCGGCAAACCTCATTCAGCCGCGCCTCCGTCACCCCCACACCCTGCGCATACCGCGACAACGGCCAATGCTGCAGGTAGTGATCCTCGATCAACTCATTAAACCGATGAAAAATCCGTAAATCCTCATGCCGCGCCGGCCGCGCCTCCAATGAATTGGCACACAGCCTGAGCAACCCCACCATGATCAACCGCGTCAAACTCTCCAACGCCGCCGCCCTTCCCGGCCCGCAGCTATTGATCTCCCTGTACAGCGCCTCGAACAACCATTCAAGCCGCTCGGCATCAGCCTGAAACCGCGGCGCCAACGCCACACACGCCGCCGACAATTGCGGGCCCGGTGCAAGGCTGGGATCGGCATCGATCAACCCCCACACCAACTGCTGGCGCACCGTCAGTACATGCCCGTCCGCATCTGCCTCCGTGACAAAGGCATGGGCCACCGTCGGCGGTGTGAGAAAAAACATCGGCCCCGACTCAAGGTACTGCTGGTCATCCAGATACACCCGCACCGCGCCGCTCTTCACGTAATGCACCTGGAAAAACCGATCATGCCGGTGCACCGGCATGTTGCGGCCGAAAAAACCCGCCAGGTTGCCCAGCTTGTCGTAATGCACATCGGCATCGCTGTAGCGCTGATCGTAGACCTGCCCGATGTTGATATTGGGGATCGGCTTCACGGTGTGCTCATTGTTGTTTTTGGGTGCCAGAGATTTTGCCACGCTTGACGGTAGTTAACATATTAATTATAACGTTAATACATTAACGAACTGCCTATGGAGCAGTCGCCACCGCCAGGAGAAACCCATGAGCCGTATCCTGCATGATGTTGCCAACGGCACCCTGTTCGGCGTTGCGCTGAACTACCAGGGGTTGCTGGAACAACATCTCGCCGCCTTCCAACAGGCGCCGTACCAGAAGCCTCCGGTCAAGCCGGTGCTGTTCATCAAGACGCCCAATACCCGCAATGGCCATGACGGCGTGGTGGTTCATCCTCAGGGCGAACGCCTGCAACCCGGCCCTGCGCTGGGGGTCGTGATCGGCAAGAGTGCCAGCCGGGTCAGCGCGCAAAATGCCATGGCACATGTGGCCGGCTACACCATCGTCAATGAGTTCAGCCTGCCGGAAGACAGCTACTACCGCCCGGCCGTAAAAGCCAAATGCCGGGACGGTTTCTGTGCGCTGGGCCCTGAGTTGGTGAGCCGCGAGCAGGTTACCAACCCCAATCAACTGAGCCTGAAACTGTTCGTCAACGGCGAACTGCGCCAGCAAAACTCCACCGCCAACTGGGTGCGGGATATTCCTCAACTGATCGCCGAGATCAGCGAGTTCATGACCCTGCACGAAGGCGATGTGCTGATCACCGGGACGCCCGAAGGCCGAGTGGATGTGCAGCCCGGCGACACCGTTGAAGTCGAGATCAGCGGCCTGGGTCGTCTGGTCAACCACATCAAGGCCGAGGAGTTGTCATGAAACACGCCCGTATTCGCTTTGAAGGCGCCGTCCACCAAGTCCTTGTCGACGCCAATCACGCCGTACGCCTGAACGATGGTCGCCTGCTGGCCGAAGACCAGGTCGAGTGGCTGCCCCCGGCCACCGGCAGCATGTTCGCCCTGGGTCTGAACTACGCCGACCACGCCGCCGAGCTGGCCTTCAAGCCGCCCACCGAGCCGCTGGCGTTCATAAAGTCGCCGGGCACTTACACCGGCCACCACCAGACCACCTGGCGCCCGGATAACGTCGCCTACATGCACTACGAGTGCGAACTGGTGGCGGTCATCGGCAAACCGGCGCGCAACGTCAAACGTGAAGACGCCCTGGATTACCTCGCCGGCTACACGGTGTGCAACGACTACGCGATCCGCGACTACCTGGAAAATTACTACCGCCCCAACCTTCGTGTGAAGAACCGCGACGCCACGACGCCGGTCGGCCCGTGGATCGTTGATGTGTCGGACGTGCCCGACCCAAGCAACCTGAAACTGCGCACCTGGATCAACGGCGAACTGCGCCAGGAAGGCAGCACCCGGGACATGATTTTCGACATCCCCTACCTGATCGAATACCTGTCCAGCTTCATGACCCTGCAACCCGGCGACATGATCGCCACCGGCACGCCGGAAGGCCTGGCCGATGTGGTGCCCGGGGATGAAGTGATTGTGGAAGTGGAAGGCGTAGGCCGCCTGGTCAATCGAATTGTCAGCGAAACGGAGTTCTTCTCCGTGCGAAAAGAGGCTTGAGCAAGATGATCAAACACTGGATCAACGGCCGCGAGGTCGAAAGCAAAGATGTGTTCGTCAACTACAACCCGGCCACCGGCGAGGCTATCGGTGAAGTCGCCAGCGGCGGCGCCGAGGAAGTCGCCCAGGCAGTCGCGGCAGCCAAGGAGGCCTTTCCGAAGTGGGCCAACACCCCGGCCAAGGAGCGGGCGCGGCTGATGCGCAAGCTCGGTGAATTGATCGAGCAGAACGTACCGCACCTGGCCGAACTGGAAACCCTGGACACCGGCCTGCCGATCCATCAGACCAAGAACGTGTTGATTCCACGGGCCTCACACAATTTCGATTTCTTCGCTGAAGTCTGCACCCGCATGGATGGCCACAGCTATCCGGTGGACGACCAGATGCTCAACTACACCCTGTATCAGCCCGTCGGCGTTTGCGCCCTGGTGTCGCCCTGGAACGTACCGTTCATGACCGCCACCTGGAAAACCGCACCGTGCCTGGCCTTGGGCAATACCGCCGTACTGAAGATGTCGGAGCTGTCGCCGCTGACGGCCAATGAACTGGGGCGCCTGGCGGTGGAAGCCGGGATTCCCAATGGCGTGCTCAACGTGATCCAGGGCTATGGCGCCACTGCAGGTGATGCCCTGGTTCGCCATCCCGATGTGCGGGCGATTTCCTTCACCGGCGGCACCGCCACCGGCAAGAAGATCATGCAGACCGCCGGCCTGAAAAAGTACTCGATGGAACTGGGCGGCAAATCGCCGGTGCTGATTTTCGAAGACGCCGACCTGGAACGAGCCCTCGACGCGGCGCTGTTCACGATCTTTTCGCTGAACGGCGAACGTTGCACCGCCGGCAGCCGGATTTTCATTCAGGAAAGCGTCTACCCGCAGTTCATCGCCGAATTTGCCGCCCGCGCCAAGCGCCTGATCGTCGGTGATCCGCAAGACCCCAAGACCCAAGTCGGCTCGATGATCACCCAGGCCCACTATGACAAAGTCACCGGCTACATCAAGATCGGTATCGAAGAAGGCGCCACCCTGCTGGCGGGTGGCCTGGAGCGTCCGGCGAACCTGCCGGCGCATCTGACTCGCGGCCAATTCATTCAGCCGACGGTGTTTGCCGATGTAAACAACAAGATGCGCATTGCCCAGGAAGAAATCTTCGGGCCGGTGGTGTGCCTGATCCCGTTCAAGGATGAAGCCGAAGCATTGCAACTGGCCAATGACACCGAATACGGCCTGGCGTCCTATATCTGGACCCAGGACATCGGTAAGGCCCATCGCCTGGCCCGTGGCATCGAGGCCGGCATGGTGTTTATCAACAGCCAGAACGTGCGTGACCTGCGTCAGCCGTTCGGCGGTGTGAAAGGTTCCGGGACGGGCCGCGAAGGCGGTCAGTACAGTTTTGAAGTGTTTGCCGAGATCAAGAACGTGTGTATCTCCATGGGCAGCCATCACATTCCGCGTTGGGGCGTGTAGCTGCCGAGGTCCCCACTCCAACAAGAATAAGTATTCAGGAGAATCATCATGGGCGAAGTCGTCCTGGCCGCGAAGATCTGTCACGTGCCTTCGATGTACCTGTCGGAACTGCCCGGCAAGCACCACGGTTGCCGCGCCGCGGCGATTGCCGGACATAAGGAAATCGGCCGTCGCGCCCGCGAACTCGGGGCCGATACGGCGGTGGTATTCGATGTGCACTGGCTGGTCAACAGCGGGTATCACGTCAACTGTGGCGAGCATTTCAAGGGCATCTACACCAGCAACGAGCTGCCGCATTTCATCAAGAACATGGAATACGAGTACCCAGGCTGCCCTGAGCTGGGCGAACTGATTGCCGCCGAAGCCAACCTGGCCGGCGTGCGCAGCATGGCCCACAACATCCCGAGCCTGGAGCTGGAGTACGGGACCCTGGTGCCCATGCGCTACATGCACATGGATGTGCCCGACGAGCAGAAATTCAATGTCATCTCCATCGCCGCCTGGTGCGCCTGGCATCGCCTGGAAGACAGCTTTGCCTTCGGTGCCGCCGTGCGCCGGGCCATCGAGAAGAGCGACCGCAAGGTGTTGGTGCTGGCCTCAGGCTCGTTGTCTCACCGTTTCTCCGACGACCGCGAAGCCGAAGCCAACATCCACAACTGGACCCGCGAATTCGACAAACAGGTGGATCTGCACGTGGTGGAGATGTGGAAGCAAGGCCGCTTCAAGGAGTTCTGCGCGATGCTGCCGGACTACGCCGAGCACTGCTTTGGCGAGGGCAAGATGCACGACACGGCGATGCTGCTTGGGTTGCTTGGCGGGCCTGAATACAACCAGCCGGCCGAGATTATTACCGAACCGTTTGGCAGCTCGGGTACGGGGCAGATCAACGCGATTTTCCCGCTCTGAGCCGTTTTCAAGATCAATGATTACCTTGTGACGAAGAGCTTTTTGTGGCGAGCGGGCTTGCCCGCGTTGGGCTGCGCAGCAGCCCTAACAGGATCGCTGAGTTTCTTCAGTTAGATCGAGAAGGCAGATGTCAGGGCCGCTGCGCAGCCCAACGCGGGCAAGCCCGCTCGCCACAAAAAGCCGCTCTGCACAAAAAATCAACTCCCCACCGCAGGAGACACTCCCATGCCGCACTTCATCGTCGAATACACCGACAACATCGAACAACAGGCCAACCTGCCCGCCCTGTTCGAAAAGGTCCACAGCGTTCTGGGCGACAGCGGCGTGTTTCCCCTGGGCGGCATCCGCAGTCGCGGTGTGCGGCTGGACACCTGGCGCATGGCCGACGGCAAGCACGACTACGCCTTCGCCCACATGACCCTCAAGGTCGGCCACGGCCGCGACCTGGCGACGCGCAAGGCCGTCGCCGACGCGCTGTTTCAGGTAATCACCGAACACTTCGCCGAGCTCCAGGCACAACGGCTGCTGGCGTTGTCGTTCGAGATGATCGAGCTGCATCCCGAGCTCAACTTCAAACAGAACAACGTACATGCCTTCTTGAAGAACCAGGCGGGCTGACCCACGCCGCCTCCCCCATGGCCTCTCAAACAAAAAGTACAACACCATGAGCACAGCCAAGACTACCGCCAGCCTCGCCCTGGCCGAGCACGATCGCACCCACAGTACGGTGACCTGGCGCCTGATGCCCTTGTTGCTTATCTGCTACCTGTTCGCCCATCTGGACCGGATCAACATCGGTTTCGCCAAGATGCAGATGAGCAGCGACCTGCACTTCAGCGACACGGTCTACGGCTTCGGTGCCGGGCTGTTTTTTATTGCCTACGCCTTGTTCGGCGTGCCCAGCAACATCGCCCTGGACCGGGTCGGGCCACGGCGCTGGATCGCCTGCCTGATGGTGGTCTGGGGCATCTTGTCCACCAGCATGATGTGGGTCGAAAGCTCCACAGGGTTCTACGTCCTGCGCTTCCTGTTGGGCGTCGCCGAAGCCGGCTTCTTTCCCGGGATCCTGGTGTTTCTCAACCGCTGGTACCCGGCCCGTCGTCGCGCCCAGGTCACGGCGCTGTTCGCCATTGCCGTGCCCATGGCAGGGGTGATCGGCGGACCGTTGTCCGGTGCAATCCTGGAAAACTTCCATGCCGTCGGCGCCCTGCGCGGCTGGCAGTGGATGTTCCTGATCGAAGGCGCGCCCGTGGTACTGCTGGGCCTGGTGGTGCTCAAGTGCCTGCCGGACAACTTTGAAAGCGTGAACTGGCTGACCACGGCGCAGAAGCAACAACTGCACGCGCAACTGAACAGCGAGGAACAGCGCAAGTCCATCACCTCCTTTGCCGGCATCGTGCGCGACCCGCAGGTCTGGCTACTGGTGGCGATTTATTTTGCGGTGATGCTCGCCGTCAACACCCTGGCGTTCTGGATGCCGACCTTGATCCACGGTGCCGGCGTCGGCCGGGACAGCCAGGTTGGCCTGTTGAGCGCCGTGCCCTACCTGGCCGGGTGTTTCTTCATGATCGGTTGCGGACGCTCTTCGGACCGCCATCGCGAGCGCCGCTGGCACCTGTGCGTGCCGCTGCTGATGGCCGCCGCCGGTATCGCCGTGGCTGGCCTGGCACCGAGCAATCCGCTGCTGGTGATGGGCGGCCTGGTGGTGGCCGGCATGGGTGCCAGTGCCGCGCTGCCGATGTTCTGGCAGCTGCCGCCGGCCTTTCTCTCCAACAGTACCCAAGCCGCCGGTATCGCGATGATCAGCTCCTTCGGCAGTGTGGCCGCCTTCCTCGCCCCTTACTTGATCGGCTGGATGCGCGACGCCACCCAGAGCGCGAGCCTGGCGTTGTATGTGCTGGCGCTGCTGATCGCCCTCGGAGGCTTGCTGGTGCTGCGCACCCATGCCGCCATCGTCAATCCAAACTAGAGACCTTCGTCATGCTCGATCCCCAGCAAATCCTGCAAGCTGCTGCCCACCTTGACCGGGCCGAACGCGCCCGGGAGCAAGTGCGCCAGTTTTCCCTCGACTACCCCGACATCACGATCGAGGACGCCTACGCCATCCAGCGCGCCTGGGTCGCCCAGAAGATCAAGGACGGGCGCAAGTTAGTCGGCCACAAGATCGGCCTGACATCCCGGGCGATGCAAGTGTCGTCCAACATCAGCGAACCGGATTACGGCGCCCTGCTCGATGACATGTTCTTCGATGAAGGCACCGATATTCCCTTCCAGCGGTTTATCGTGCCGCGGGTGGAAGTGGAACTGGCGTTCATCCTCGGCAAACCGCTCAAGGGCCCGAACTGCACGATCTTCGACGTGCTCGACGCCACCGAATGGGTGATCCCGGCGCTGGAAATCATCGACGCGAGAATCCAGCAGATCGACCCGCAGACCAACGCCACCCGCAAGGTGTTCGACACCATTTCCGACAACGCCGCCAACGCCGGCGTGGTCATGGGCGGCCGTGCGGTGCGCCCCACCGAGATCGACCTGCGCAAGGTCCCGGCGGTGCTGTACCGCAACGGCGTGATCGAAGAGTCAGGGGTTTCGGCGGCCGTGCTCAATCACCCGGCCAAGGGAGTGGCATGGCTGGCGAACAAACTGGCGCCTTATGACGTCACGCTGCTACCGGGACAAATCATTCTCGGTGGCTCGTTTACCCGTCCGGTGGCGGCCAGTCCTGGCGACACCTTCCATGTCGACTACGACATGCTGGGCTCCATCTCCTGCCGCTTCGTCTGACTCCTGGAGGACTGTTTCATGGACATGCCTGTGAATCGCTTCAAGCAACGCCTGAACAGCGGCGAAGTGCAGATCGGCCTGTGGCTCGGCCTGGCTGACACCTACTGTGCAGAACTGGCCGCCAACGCCGGTTTCGACTGGCTGTTGATCGACGGCGAACATGCCCCCAATGATCTTCGCAGCATGCTCGGCCAGTTGCAGGCGATTGCACCCTATGCAAGCGAAGCCATCATCCGACCGGTGATCGGCGATACCGCGTTGATCAAGCAAGCGCTGGATATCGGCGTGCAAACGGTGCTGGTGCCAATGGTTGAAAACGCTGCACAGGCGCGGGAGCTGGTGCGCGCGATTCACTATCCGCCCCAGGGCATACGTGGCGTGGGCAGCGCTTTGGCTCGGGCTTCGCGCTGGAATACTATTCCCGATTACCTGGACCAGGCTGATGCGCAGATGTGCCTGTTGGTGCAGATCGAGAGCCGTGAAGGCTTGGCCAACCTGGATGCGATTGCGGCCGTCGAGGGTGTGGATGGGGTGTTTATCGGGCCGGCGGATTTGAGTGCATCCATGGGCCATCGCGGGAATCCGGGGCATCCAGAGGTGCAGGCGGCCATTGAAGACGCCATCTTGCGGATTTGCAAAGCCGGCAAAGGCGCCGGGATTCTGAGTGCCGACGAGACGCTTGCCCGACGCTATATCGAGCTGGGCGCGACGTTTGTGGCGGTGGGCGTGGATACCACGGTGTTGATGCGCGGGTTGCAGGCACTGGCCGGGAAATTCAAGGGTACAGCGGCACCGGCCAGCACCGGTGGCGTGTACTGACTCTATCGAACAACAAAGATCAAATGTGGGAGCGGGCTTGCTCGCGAAGGCGGTGAGTCAGTCCCAGAAGTATTGACTGATACACCGCCTTCGCGAGCAAGCCCGCTCCCACACAAGCCCGCTCCCACCTTTGATCTGCTAATCGCCTCAGCGCTTGATGTTTTTCAGCTCATCCAACAACCCCAACAACGTCTGCAACTTCTCCTCCCCCAACTGATCCTGCAACCGCTGGTAGTTCCCCTCCATGCACTGGCTCATGGACTCAAACATCACATTGCCCTTCTCCGCCAAGGTCACCAACACCCGCCGCTGGTCCTGCTCGGCCTTGCGCCGGTGAATCATCCCCGCCGCCTCCATGCGTACCAGCACGCCGGTCATGCTCGGTTTGAGAATGCAGGCCAGTTCCGCCAGCTGGTAAATCTCCAGCTCGTCATATTGGCTGAGGATGCGGATCACCCGCCATTGCTGTTCGGTCAGGCCATGCTCATTGAGCGAAGGACGAAAAAAACTCATGGCCGCTTCACGGGCCTGTAACAGGGTCAAGGTCAGGGATTGTCGAGGTTTGAGCATAGGGATCAGGGTCACGATAGATTTAGTTAATAATTTAACGAAACTCTAACATCTCGGCCCTCTGGCCGCGCTATAACTTGTGGGTCGAAAGCCTCGGCTGGCGCGCTGAATCAAAAGCCCCGGCACGGAGAATCAAGACTTCCACCCCGCCAGGGCCCCTAATGGAGGCATCCGCTTTAGAGCCTTCCTTCACTTTCTCAGGCTGCGCCATGATCACTATTGAAACGCCTACCTATTACACGGCCACCAAGAAGTACAACCTCAGTTTCCCGACCCTGGAACAGGATGTGGAGGCCGATGTCGTGGTGATTGGCGGCGGTTTTTCCGGTATCAACACCGCCCTTGAACTCGCCGAAAAAGGCATCACTAACATTGTGGTGCTGGAAGCGCGTTACCTGGGGTTCGGCGGCACCGGGCGCAATGGCGGGCAGATCATGGCTGGGATTGGTCATGACCTGGAAAAGATCAAGAAAGACGTCGGCGAAGATGGGCTGCGCCAGGTGTTCGAGATCAGCGACCTGGGTGCCGACATCATCAAAGACCGCATCGCCAAGTACAACATCGATGCCGACTTCTGCCACGGCTATGGCTACATGGGCTTTAACACCCGCCAGGAAAAGACCCTGCAAGCCTGGGAAAAAGACTTCAAATCCATCAACAGCAAACACGAGATTCGCTTTCTCGGCGGCTCCGACGTCAAGCAGATCATCGGTTCCAGCGCCTACAGCAGTGCGCTGTTGCACATGGGCGGCGGTCACGTGCATTCGCTGAACCTGCTGCTCGGCGAGGCCACGGCCCTGGCCGGTCATGGCGTGCGAATTTTCGAGAACAGCCCGGCCCTGGAAGTCAGCTATGGCGAGCGCATTACCGTGCGTACCGGTCGCGGCTCGGTCAAGGCCAGCAAGCTGCTGTGGGCCTGTGACAGCTTCCTCAACAAACTGGAGCCGGAGCTGCACCGCTCGACCATCAACACCTACGCCTTCCAGATGATGACCGAGCCGTTGAGCGAAGAGTTGATCAACCGCATCAGCCCGATTCGTGGGGCCTACAGCGATATTCGCCCGGTGATCGACTACTACCGGGTCACCAACGAAAACCGCCTGTTGTTCGGGGCCGCGACGCCGCTGGTGGAACACATCCCCGGCGACCTCAAGGCGTGGAACCGCCACCTGATGCTGAAGATTTTCCCCTACCTCAAGGACGTGAAAATCGACCTCGCCTGGGGCGGTCCGATGGCTTGCAGCCCGAACCTGTTCCCACAGATCGGCACCTTGCCGGGGCGCAGCAACGCGTTTTTCGTCCAGGGCTATTCAGGTTTTGGCGTCACCCCCAGCCACATCATCTGCAAGGTGCTGGCCGAAGGCATGAGCGAAGGGTCGGCGCGGTATGACCTGATCAGCTCGATCCATCGCCCGACCATCATCGGCAAAGATGCCATCCGCCCGCTGCTGCTGACTGCCGGCAAGTCATGGCACCAGTTGTCCGGCTACTGGAACGGGCGCCGTTAATTTTTTCTCATCAGGAGCAACTGCCATGACCGTCACCACCCTCAAAAAAGACATCCAACTGTCGGAACTCGACGCCTGGGGCACCGTGGCCGATCTCGGCTCAGAGATTCTCGAAGGCGAAGTCAGAGCCTTCGGCAAGATGACCTTTGGTGCCCCGACCGACCCCATCAGCAGTGCCTACTTCGGCACCACCCAAGGCAAGTTCAGGATGGTCTATCCGTTCGCCGAACAAGCCACGGTGGTGACCGGCGAAGTGGTGCTGACGGATGAGGCCACCGGCAAAAGCGCACGCTACAAGGCCGGTGACAGCTGGTTCGTGACCAAGGGCACGCCGGTGTTGTGGGAAGTGGTCAGTGAGAGTTTCGTCAAACATTACTTTGCCGTCGTTTGAGTGGAGGCCTGCCATGACTAGCCAATCCGACTGGATCACCGTAGGCGCCCTCGCCGACGGCTTTGTCCCCCAAGCCTTCATCCTGCCTAACCTCGCGGACCTGAACGGCAAAACCTTCACCCTGCACTTCGCCAACGGCTGGCAGATCGAGCATCGTTTCGAGCACCAAACCCTGTCCTGGCGCGCCGCTGACGGTCATTCCACCGGCACAGCGCCCTATCGCGCCACGTCGATCCGCCCAGGCCTGTACCTGGTGGATTTCATCAAGCACGAAAACGCTCAGAGCTGGTCCATCAGCCTGGTGCTCGACACCACCAGCACCTCATTCACCGCCGTCATCGGCCGCCTGCCCACCCAGGCAGAAACCGCCGAAGGCCTCTACAGCCGCGCCCTGACCGGCAAGCCGCTGACCTCGGTGGACGTGGATTTCCTCCACGGCAGCCTCGACCGTCTATGGCAGGAAGGCCAATGCCCACACGCGCCGACGGGCGAACTGGTAGGCCTGCGCAACCAATACCGCTACAGCCCGAGCGAGGTCTACGAGCACATCTACCTCAACGACCAGTTCTACGCCTGGCAGTGCCTCAAGGGTGTCGAGCAAGGCCTGTGCGACACCGACCGCTGCCATTACTACAAGATTGCCGATGAGCTGTACCTGTTTGTCTGGCGCGAAAAGATCATCCCCACCCTCGGCCTGGTGCTGATCGACCTGCAACAGCACCGCAGCGACGGCAAGATCTTCGGCTATGCCGGGTCGTCCTTCGATGCACTGTCGAATTTCCCCATCAGCTCCTACTGCCAAGTGCTCAACCGTACGGAGCATTCCGATGCCTGAACCGCGCACGGTGGTGATCACCGGTGCCGGCACCGGCATCGGCGCCGCCTGCGCCCGGTTGCACGCGGACCAAGGCGCGCAACTGGTGCTGATCGGCCGTCGCCGCGAACCGCTGGAACAGGTGGCCGATGAAACCGGCGGCCTGATTCTGGTGGGCGATGCGGCCTGCCCCGACACCTGGGACGGGTTTATCACGCAGATCCGCCAGCGCTACGGTCGACTCGATGTGTTGCTGGCCTGTGCCGGTGGTCACTGGCTGGGCAGTGCCACCCAAACCAGCCCGCACACCTGGGAAGCCGCCCTGCGCAGTAACCTCGACAGTGCCTTCTATAGCGCGCGGGCCTGCCTGCCACTGTTGATGGAAAGTGCCGGGAATATCGTGCTGATCGGCTCCATTGCTTCACTCGCGGCGGGCCCGCAAGTCTGCGGCTACACCACCGCCAAGCACGCGTTGCTGGGGCTCAATCGATCCCTGGCCAGGGATTACGGCCCCCACGGCGTGCGGGTCAACGCGGTGTGCCCGGGCTGGGTGCGCACGCCCATGGCCGACCAGGAAATGCAGCCGTTGATGGACGCTTATGGCGAGACGCTGCAGCAGGCCTATGATCGGGTCTGCGCCGACGTGCCGTTGCGCCGGCCGGCCAGTGCCGATGAGATCGCCAGGGTCTGTCGCTTCCTGGCCTCAGCGGACGCTTCGATCATCACCGGCGCGACGTTGGTGGCTGACGGCGGGTCAAGCATCGTCGATGTGCCGACCCTGGCGTTTACCCGACTGGAGCAGCCCGATGGCCAATGACCTGGATTTCAGTGGGCAAGTCGTATTGGTGACCGGCGGCGCCCAGGGCATTGGCCGCGGGATCGTCGAAGCCTTCGCCTTGCGCGGCGCGCGGGTGGTGATTGCCGACTTGCAACTGCCGTTGGCCCGGGGATTGGCAGATGAGTTGTGCGAGCGCGGCTGTCTGGTTGAGGCCGTTTGCGTTGACCTTGCGGACGCTACAGCGGTGCTCGACGGTGTTCAGGCGCTGGAACAGCGACTTGGACGGTTGGATATCCTGATTCACAACGCTGGGTATTTTCCGTTGACCGCCTTTGCCGACATCACCCCGGCCATCCTCGAGCGCACCTTGGCGGTGAATCTTTCGGCGTTGTTCTGGCTGACCCAGGCGGCGCTGCCAATGTTCCGCCGTCAGGGTCAGGGTTGTGTGCTGGTGACCTCCTCCGTCACCGGCCCACGCGTGGCCTACCCCGGCCTGAGTCATTACGCGGCGTCCAAGGCAGCGGTCAATGGTTTCATTCGCAACGCGGCCCTGGAGTTGGCGGGGCTGAACGTACGGGTCAACGGGGTTGAGCCGGGGATGATTGCAACACCGGCCATGGGCAACCTCGGGGACGATCAACTCAATAACAGCATTGCCAGTCGCGTGCCGCTGGGACGTCTGGGCAGTGCCGCCGATATCGCCGGAGCGATGGTGTTTCTCGCCTCGGACCTGGCCACCTACATCACCGGGCAAACGGTGGTGGTGGATGGTGGGTCGACCTTGCCGGAAGTTTGATCCCGCACAGCCTTCGCCGAAACCTCCTACCTGGCCGCCAGATAACCTCTACTCCCCGCGCTTAAGAACCTCTGCAAAGTCTCTCGCCTGATCACACAGCGCGAGGGACCGCCGATGTTTCTACCTCTTCACACCCTGCACAACGGGGTGATCTTTTGATTCCTCAAATGATCGCCCAGATTGGCCTGTTCTCCATTGCCGGGCTCGACCCCAAGGCACCGAATGCCGAGACCGTCTTCAGCGATTTCAGGCGCTGCCTGAATAACTACGAGGAGTGGGCCGAAAGCTTCTGGAGCTTCTCGGCGCTGGACGTCGAACAGGTGTTCAAGGTCGGCGATGAGGTGACGCTTGTAGCGCCCATCCACCGCTCCATCCTTCCCAGCAGCACCGTCGCGATGTGCCCAGCCAGCGGTTCGCTGACCCTGGTGCATATGTTCCAGAGCGCGAGATTTGTGCCCATCGGCAATACGCCGGTGATGCTGCAAAAGGTCGATCCCAACGGTGGTCCGCTCGGCGAGCCGATTCATAAAACCATCGGCCCCAGCGGCATTCTTGAAGTCACCGAATGCACTCGCGGCCAGCCGTATCGGGTGAGCTTTTACCCCAACGTTTCCAGGGAGCAGGTTAAGGCGCTGTATGCCTCCTATCAGTCGGTGATCGAGCCGTTGGAAGGTTGGTTACGCGGTGAGTGGACTGGCACGTTCG
>NZ_JAGGOG010000033.1 GCF_018614655.1 Pseudomonas fluorescens
GGTATTCGGTACGTCGCAGCAGCGATGGAAGGCATGGAAGGAAGTATGGGACAAGGGGCCGGCCTGGATACCTATCCTTGGCAACGTGGGTAATCTGGCATTCGGTATTCACGACAGCGAATGGGGCCCAACAGTGGAGGAGCGTTCGGGAGGAAGCTTCGCTGCGTTTTTGGCGGCACTGCAACTGGCGCACGAGGTGGTGCCGGGTGGTGCTGAGGTGGAGGAAAGTACAGCGGCGGTCCGGCCGCAACCACAAGCGTATGCGTGGACGTACCGTGAAGCGGAAAGGGAGTATTCGTTCGGGCCGCGGGCAGTCGTGCCGGAGGCGGAGGGTGCCGTGGGGAGGGGGCTGGATGCGGTGAATGAACCCGCAGCACAGGCAGAACCGACTTCCCCGGCCAATAACAATCTAGCTCACAGTGTAAGTGACGCCACTGTACTCTCAGATTTGGGCAAAGAAATCGGCCGCGGGGGCGAAGCGATAGTTTATGAAAGCCACGACGGAAAAAGCGTGTACAAGGCTTTCGATGGAAATAACGCAACAAAAATTCCTCAATTTGTCACGGATGAAACGGGATGGCTGAACAAATATTATGGTGAACACTTTGCGCAGGTCATTTTTGAAAACGGAAAATCCTACATCAAAATGCCCAAACTAGACGGCAAGCCACTCAGCGACTTCGGGCCGAGAAGCCTCCCCTCGAATGTGACAGGTCTATTGAAACGTGTGCTTGAAGGAATGGAAAAACTTGGCATGCATCATCAAGATTTACAGTTAAAAAACTTTATCTACTCAGAACAGCATCAAAAAGTGTATCCAATAGACATCCAGTCGCTCCCTGAAGATATTTTCAACATGATGCCAACGAACGAACAAAAACGGTATTACGATAACAAGAATGAGCTTCTGAACAAGGCATCTCATCTAGTGTCGGAAAATCATTCTCAGGCAGGGGGGGTAACACGCACTACGCTGCCCAAAGACGAGTGGAACAAAATAGAGGTACTCCCTGGGTCGGCGACCTCGACCGGAGCTGATGTGGTGCCGGCGAACGTATTGGATTGGGCAGTGACCATGGATGCGGACCAGCGTGACCGTCTGCAACTTATCGAGAACGGGGTACGAGGACGTTACAAAAACCCCATCTCGGGACAGACTTACCAGAAACTGAATGGCGACTACTATCTAAGTGATTATCAGAACGGCAACCATGTAATCTATAAGGCCGGTGATATCTTGCACCCGCGTGTAGTTGAGGAAGTTAACGGCAAGCTGGAAGTGCGGCCTGAGGAAAACCGGGGGGTCGGTGGAGGCAAAAAAGGAAGTAAATTTAAAATGGTTAGACTTGACGCTGTCGATGTCAATTTTAATTCCCCATTATTCAGAGGAGTTCGCATGAAAGACTTCCCTGAACCCCCTCCCTTTGAAGTAAAAATAAATGACCAGGCGGTTTCGGTTTATTTCTCGCTAGATGCAAACTCCTGGATGAGAGCCGATAACGGAAAGCTTTTAGTGTTTGACGTGCGCAAAAAGGTCATGGTGGAGGCATCTGAGCCGGCCCTACCAGCAACGTCTGAACAACGCACTCAGGCATTGAAGGCGTTTAAGGTATCTAAAGAGCCGCCATTGGGTATGCTGAAAGGTGTCGGAGAAGTGCCAGGGGCAGTTGAAGTGCCACATAACGTTGAGCAAATCTGGATAGGTTCAGCGGATAAGCTGCTGGAACAGAAGTCCAATATAAAAGAAAATTTGACGCGCGCTCAAAAAAATGGCTACAACCTAAATTTAAATGTCTTACTTGAAAGTGGCGCCCCTGAAGTTCTGAATAAGCTGCGCGAAGAAATCAAAAGCGCCAATATTGTTGATATGAAAAATACTACAGAATTCAAGAGCTTCACCGAAACGAAGTATCATGATGCGTTCAAAATGTTCAGCCGTGGGGCGGATGCTAATCGCGCGGTAGCCAGCGACATTTACAGACTTTGGTTACTTGATAAAAAAGGAGGATTTTATCTGGATATTGATGACAAACTCACGGATGATTTTTTTACCGGCATGTACTATGTGGGCAAGAACAACATAATCCCTTCCACCATAATAAGCAATGAGCTTTTATCAATGGAGTACGATATTGGTAATAATTTTTTTGGCTCCTCCCCTAACAATGACATGCTGAAGGCCGTACTTGAGGAAGGATATGACGCCTGGAATAAATCTCCAGACGACTTTAAAAATAGACCATTTGTTTCCAGCCTGGAATCAGCATCATCTGATGAACTTGAAAGAATGGCGAAATATATGTCCGACGTTGCAAATGCATGGGGGCCCAAGACGCTCAGTAAAATATTTTTTAGAAACAATCCGGATTACGCCTCCTATAGAGAATCGATAACCATAATCTCCGACGTAAGGAACAAAGGTATTGTTTCAGATGGTTGGGAAAATCAGGCAATATCGGTTACAGAAAAATTATTTTCAGCGAGTGAAAAGGTAATAGTAGGAAACAATCACTCATGGACGCATTCGAGGTAAGCCTTCTGTTCCGCCACCAGCGATCAAGGTATTGAGGGAGACCGGGAAGCAATAAAACCGGCCATTGATTTTCAACAAACGATTAAACATGCCATTGATTAGTTTCAATATCGCGCGATTAAGGCTGATCGAATTCCCCCTACGCTCCTTCGGAGTTCCAAGCATCTGCCGACGAAATTTCAAAAAACAATAAACCTGCCCCTCTTTGAATATTCGTCGCACTCTTTAAAGTAATCAAGGCATACGCACTCTAGCGCAAATCGAATGGCAACAAGCCGAGGTCATGATCGCTTGAGGCAATGCACCACGGACAAGGCGAAACCATAAGTTGATACTTTTAGAGATACGCATCCAGGGACTCTGCTGACTTTCTCTACCACGCAATCCACAAGCCGATTGTGAATTCAACCCATCTCTTAGGCGTTGCTTATGATCCCGCTGCGCCAACTGCATGCTCGCACCACCCTTGCGCCCTCCACTCTTCCCTTACCCTCATCGTGGGCGCGGTCTTCGCTGGCTGAAGGCTATGAAAAATGCCGTCAGCTGAGTGACGACATACGCGCAATATTTAGGGCAATAAATTTCCCAGCAAGAAAATTGATGGTTATTATTGGCGAGATGTACCGCAACTTGATACAGCTGACAGCTGGTAGAGGACGCTGGCGTGCAGCCTTTGATCGATATGGAAACAACCGGAGGCTTCAGGGTATTTTTGAGAACCATAATAGAAAAACATGACTCCCCGGGGAGATTATCAATTTTCAGGGGCCACAGCAGCTGACGTGAGCGGTGATGTCCATGAACACTGAGGGCAGCACCGGACATTTACGTTACGGCGCTGCTCCTCAGACTATTTCGCTCCTGGTTTTCTAGTCGGGTAGCCCCAGGTCATTACTGATCCAAGGCCCCCTGAGAACCGTACGTGCGATTTTCACCGCATACGGCTCAAACCGTTGGTCAGCCTTCCGAGGAAGACCGGCGTATCGGCCTTTCTGCGTCCCTGGAGCCAATACACCTTGGCAATCAGTTCCGGGTCGACTACACCTCCCTCCGATAGTGGTGATAGGGGGCAGGCAGCAGACACGCGCTTTCGCCCGTGCTCTATCATGCTGGCCTGCTCTCGCTACTCCTGAGACAGTCCCATCAGACTTTATGCAATCAACGACCGCGCAGACGTCTGCCCGGTTTCCCGTGGGGTGATGTTCCAACCCCTATCCGAACCATTACAGCCTGGCGTTCGCTTTCTCTGCGACCCCTTACCCACAGGGCCAACAGCTCACCTTACGGCTTGCCTGCCCAAAAAGCAGCAGTATGGGCTTACCACGTTCCTCACCTGTCACACGACCAGGTTAGAGCCTGCCTTTTCGCTGGGAGCCTTGTGATGACGTATCTCCACATCCCACAGAAATAACCAACTCCCTACCTTTGGTTCACGCCTGTCAGCCGCTTTGGCATGTTTTCAGTCACGGCGTTTATCAGCAATACTGGCCAGCCTGGCGCCTCAACCCGATACGACGCCGAGTATGGGTTAGCGACTTACCATGGAATTTCCGGTGAACAGCTCCACGGCAGCAGTGCTTCGTAGTCCTCAACCGACGAGGCGTTTGCCGTTGACCTTGGCGGTCTCGACCAAACTGTAGATCTGAGCACTGGCCGTGGCCCCCTTGGGCGTATCACTAAACGCCAGGCTTCGCGACCAATCACAAATGGCTTTATTGCGCGCTCTGCCGGGTTGTTGTTGATCGGCAAAAAATCGGCTTCGGTGTAGCGCACCAACTTGTTCCAGTTGTTGGCCAGATAACTGATGGCTTTGCCCAGCGCGTTCTGCGCGGTTACTTGAGGCTGGGTTTTCTCCAGCCAGGCGTGTCACTGCGCCAGCACCGGCAGGCTGTTTTGCTGTTGACCTTCATGGCGATGTTCATCGCCGATTTCTTTTAAATCGCGCTCGATACCGTACAGCTTGTTGATCAGATTCAGGGCGATATCGGCACGCCCGGTTTTGCCCTTGGGTTGCACTTTTTGCGCCTCGACAAACTTGCGTCGCGCATGGGCCCAGCAGCCTAAACGTTCGACACCAGCCTGCGCGCCCAAGGCGTTATAACCGGCGTAATCGTCGGTCATCAGATAGCCGCGATAACCTTCGAGCAGGCGCGACGGCACCTCTTGCGCTCGGCTGGTCGAGTAATCAAAAAGGATCACTGGCTGATTCGGCGGTCCGGCGGTTTGTACCCACATCCAGGACTGACTGGTCGGCTCTCGATCAGGCTCTTTCATCACCTGGACACGCGTTTCGTCGCAGTGGATTACGCGACTTTCCAGCAGTCGATCCCGCATCAAGTTGAGCAGCGGTTGCAGGTGTTCGCCGCACTGGATGACCCAACGTGCCAAGGTTTGTCGTGGAATATCGATGCCGTGGCGACCGAGTACTTTTTCGAAGCGATGCAGCGGCAGACCGTCGACGTATTTGGTGGTTAGCAACATCGCCAACACGCTGGGGCTGGCCATGCTCTTTTCAATTAATTGCGCTGGCTTGTCAGCGGTGACCGGCGCAGTTTCACAGCCACGGCAGGCGTAGACCTTGCGGATGTGTTTGATCACGCGGATCTGCATCGGCACGATTTCCAGCTGCTCGCTGGTTTCCTCGCCAATGACGTGCTTGCGGCAGCCGCAAGCACAAGTCAGCTCGTGCTCGGGCAGTTCGTGGATGACGTCGATACGGGGCAAGTCGGCGGGCAGAGGCTTGCGTTTGCCACGGCGCAGTACCGGTGAAACAACTCCTTGACCAACGTCGCCGATTGCCGGCATCGGCTCGCTTTCAGGCTCATTGAACAGTGCAAGTTGCGGCGTGTTGGGCTCTGCTGTCTGCTCGGATTTACGCTCGAACAAACGGTCACGCAACAGCTTGATCTGCTCTTTCAGATCGACGATGTGAGTCTGGCAAGACTGGGCCACTTCTTCCTGGTGATTGAGTGCCTCAAGCAGCATTGGCTTGAGCAAAACGGGGCCGTCAGGGAGGTTGTCGGGCAGAGAAATCATGGCCCGGATTATACCGGGTCATGCCACGTAGCGAGGGGTCAAAACTTGATGACGCCGGTAGCGCCAGAGGTCAAAACCGTCGAGCAACCAGTTCAGTTCCTGAACAGTCAGAACGATTACTTCGTCGCTGAGATCGGGCGATGTTTTGAATCGCTCGGACTCCAAGCGCTTGAGCTAAAGGCACAAGCCGTTGCGCTCGCAATAGAGGATGTACACCCGGTTGCGGTGGTGAATCAGAAAAACAAAAAGCACGGGATCGGGCACGGCCACTTTGATATCCGGCTCTACCAAGGCGGCGGCCAGACCGTCGATGGACTTTCGCAAGTCCACCGGTTTGGGGTAGAGGTATACCTTTTCGACTTTCGGGTCGGGTCGCATCATGACGTGCTGGCTCCAGAGAGAAATCGGGAGCACAGCTTCGGGGATCAACTGTCGTCTTTGAATGTGGTGTTCATGGATCCCTTACGTTGAGCAGTCTTCCTGTGGTGAGCATTCCCTGTAGCCTGGAGCATACGGGACTCAGTCTTGTTAGGGGCTACCACAGACTGAAAAAAAGAAGATCCGGCAGGGGCGTAGCAACCGTTTAATGAGGTCGTTGAACGCCTATTTGACAGGTTAACGTCGCCGACAGGAAAATATTTTCACGCACGAGTAGTGACAGCTTACTATTTCGGATATACCGACAACTACTACGGACATCCGCAGCCTGCCAAGATTTACTTTCTGATTTTTACAATAAGGTCTTACGAAATAACGTTATCATTCAATACGTGAATTCAGTTCCGTGGGCATCTCGATTAACACACCAGGGGTAGCCTCCTCTATCTCACGCAACAATCGATAGACTTGAGCAACGGCTTGAAGGGTTTCACGGGGAATATATTCTTCGACCTCACTTCGAAATAACGTGCGGGCCAACCAGACAAAGCGTATCACCGGGATGCCCGCGCGATGTGCGCGCTCGATCATCTCTCTGGCGAGTGCGTCATGCCCTTTACAAGTTATCCGCGGCAAGGGAATTAGCTGCGGATTATAACTTAATGCTACGGCATAGTGGCTTGGATTAACGACTAACAGATCTGCTGCTTCAACCGGAGATGCTTGTGAAGAGCTGGTTGGTGACTCCTCAGCCACTTCTCGGGCCAGTGACTTACGATAAGACCTCATATGCGGATCGCCTTCAACATCCTTATATTCCTTACGCACGTCTTCAATACTCATTCGCTGCTGCTTGATAAAGAAAAATTTCTGTAGAGCCCAATCCGCCACCGAAATCACCAAGAGAACCCCCACACAGACCCGCGTCAAACTGGTCAGCAATTCAGCGAGTACGACCCAGTAAGTGTGAAGATCCGTATTGGCTGCGTTAATCAGACTGCCCAAACGAGGTGACAAGATTAAATATAAAACCAGGGCAATAACAATCGCCTTACACAAGTTGCTTAGAAGATTAACCAGCTGTCGCGATGAAAACATTTGTTTTACTTGATTGACAGGATTAAACCGTTGCAATCCTTGAGCCAATGTTTGCGGGGCGAAAAGGATACCAAACTGAAGCCACCCCCCAGCGCAGCGCATCACGATTGCGATCGCAAGTACTGGCAACATAAACAGCACCAATTCCCAACCGGCCTTGCTTAGCGCCTCCATCAGAGCAACATTAAAAGGTTGACCGATATTATTGATGGACGACTCAATAAGAAACTGAAAACGATCCATACCGCCTGGCGAAAGCATAAGTATCACCTCCATTAGCGCAACCAGAATCAATAATTTTGGAATATCCTGGCTTTGTCCAACCTCACCTTTCGCCCTGGCATCCTTGAGTTTTTTGGGTGTCGGTTTTTCGGTTTTTTCCGCCATAACAATATTCACCCGAACGGTTACAACGCCTCAAATCCATATCAAAATGCTTACGGTGCTTGAATCAACAACGGCAGAACATGCTTGAGGTCCCTGATGTTATCCAGTTGGGCAGTGCCGAGCCAGGACAACATAGAAAAATAAACAACAAAAAAAGCCAACCCCACTAAACTCTTCACCGGCATGGCCAAAATTGATACTTGCAGTTGCGGGCCATACAAGTTTAAAACCGCCATACCGAATTCAATCATTAACAACAGTCCCACTAACGGAAACGCATACAGCACCATTACGCGGAAGCTTGCCGCGAGCAGCGCCAGCAGATGCTCGAGGCCTTGAGCGGTAAAGACCGGAAACCATTGAGTCGGCGGCCAAAATGCATAGCTTTCCCAGATAATCTGGGTCAACGCAGTATAGCCGCCAGCGACAATCAACAACATGACCAACATCTGCTTGAACATATGGCCGAGCTCAGAGGTGTTGTCTCCCAATGCCGGGTTTATTTGACCTCCAGCCAGCGCACCTCGTTGATTATCAAATAAACAACCGATAGATTCGTACATCCAAAACGGCATCGCCAGCAGCAGGCCGATCAAAAAACCAATCAAACTTTCTTTGAATAGCAAACCGACTAGAACCAACCACCCCAAGTCCTCCCCTACCAAAGCAAACTTTATGGTTGGCATGGGCATCACCGCTAATGCAATGACAATAGCAGTGCGCAACATCCCCCTGAACTCGCGAAAAGCGAATACCGGGACCAGCAATAAACATGGAAATAAACGAGCCATGGCTAATGTCATTGCCATTAGAGTCGCCGTCATTTCATCGATCAAGACATCAAACATCACCGGATCTCGTTTGGTAAATCAAGGTGAATGCAACATTGATCAACTGAAGTAGCTCTAGACCAATCCAACGGCCGGACAGGGCAAGCGCTATCCCCACAGCCAATAACTTGAGCGCAAAAGGTAAGGTTTGATCCTGCAACTGCATCACCGCTTGCAACAATGACGTAAGCACGCCTACGACCACAGCGACAATCAATGGCGGAGCCGATAATAAAACAACCAGCAACATTGCCTGTTTAAAAAGAGTTAAAATGTCCATAAAAAACTCATAGGTAACTGTAAAATAGCCCATCCAGCAGTCGTGTCCACCCGTCTGCCAAGACAAAGAGCAGTATTTTTAGCGGGAGCGAAACCGTCATTGGGGCAACCATTTGCATCCCAAGAGCCAGCAAAATATTTGAAACAATTAGATCGATTACGATGAATGGAATATAAATTAGAAAACCAATCTGAAAACCCGCTTTCAGCTCAGAAAGAACAAACGCGGGTATAATCAGGAGTAAATCGTCACGAGCAACGTTCTCCGCCATCTCTTTTGGCCACATACGTTGGGCGTTTTCTAGCAAGTGCGTCTGTATATCGAGATCAACATTTCGGGCCATAAATTGACGCAGCGGTTGTACCACATGCTGACCCGCCGCCACCATGGTGGAATAACCTTCGAGCGGCAATGAAACGCTCGAGGCCCGTTTACTCATTTCACTGAAAATCGGCGCCATGATAAATAAAGTTGCTGCTAACGCGATGCCATAAAGCGCCATATTAGGCGGAACTTGCTGAACACCGATCGCATTGCGTGTAATGAGCAAGACCATTGAAACTTTAAGAAAGGCGGTGCATATAATCATCAACAAGGGTAGTAAAGAAAGCCCCCCGAGCAAAACCGCCAATGTCAATGCATCAATATTTTGCAAATTCACCGACCGATCTCCAGTCGGGTAATCTGCAACCCCAATAGCCCGTCAATATCCACTAAGTCACCTTGGGCCAACATACGATCACCCTGATACAGCTGCGCCTGACCAGGTAGACAGCCACTGAAACAAAGTACCGACCCCACGCTGAGCCGTTTGAGCTCACCGAAACTTGAGCTGTGCGTACCGGCGCGAAGCGTTAGTGTTAAAGGTAAATCGTCGATGCCAGTGAAGCCTTCATCCATCTCTGTCTGCTCATCTAAAGCACTGGAGTCTGTTACGGGGTCAGGATCTGTGCATGAGTGACCGTCCCTCATAAAAGCGTCTGGCGGATCCAGGGGCATCGAAAACTCCTCACATCCAATGTAAGTAAACCGCAATTCTGTTTTGTGCGTCGTCTCTTGCTGCAAATAGAGGCGACAACTGCCGATTATCACACTGCCTGCGCCGTCACAACTAAACATTGACTGCTCAGCGAACAGTGCATCTCCGATATTTATTGAACGCAATTGTCGAGGGCTTAACTGGACATAACCCAGTATCAAAGGCACTGTTAATCGCCAATCATCACTTCGCGGGGTTTCAACCGGCAGCCAATCGCCCCTCTCCAATATGCCCAACACCGTTGCCGGGGACATTCTTACTCTGCTGATACATTGACTCCCCCCCTCATCTGCCTTGACCTCCAACAGACAATCGAGCCCTCCTATCGGAGCTGCCTGAAAAACTCTTAATGGGCTGAGTAAGGCCCGCAACTCAGGCAGCATATAATGGTTGTAGAGCGACCAATACCAATCACTCGCCTCTTCAGTGGTGCCTGAACCGAAGATTATCGCCGGGCATTTTGAAAAACTGTCTAATAAAGACTGTACATTGTCCAGCCATAAGGTACCACATGCCGTTTCAACCGCTGTACGCGGTGAATGACTGAATGGTACTGGCGCCAATCTAATCTGCAAAACTGCACGAATCGCACCCGAAAGAACTAAGGCAACGCCAGCACCGACACGCGTTCGCACTTCTGCCTCTTTAATTGACATGGAACGCAGGCTCAACCGAAGCATGGCCATACTTATTACACATCGCTGAACAGCGACAGTGATACCTTTTTCTTCAACTGCAGGCCGAGCCAACGACGATGGCACTCTCGATTTTTTTCAGCTATTTGCTTAGCGCGTGCATTGATAAAATGCAAAGCTATTGTTATCGCGTCACCTTGTTGACTCATCTTCATGACGATACCCCCCCACTTCGGTAGTTCGAGATAAATTTCAAGCGGTTCGCCCTTCGTAAACGCATGCTGTTTAGTAACTGCCAGCGTCGTCATGGAGTAATATACCGCACCCAACTGATTGCGATTGCTTTCCTCCACTGAACTTTCGACATCGCCAGAAGAGAGCAACCCTGAATGACTTATATAACCTGGATACATTGAAGGTGAGCGCTGATCATCTAGCATCAATGCAAAGGTTTCGCTGTCAACCTGGGAAATCTTACGACTTAACCAGCTTTCTTCCCTGCCATCATGCGTTGGCACCATCTCGACCACTTTGGCGATCATCAGGCCATTCTTTATTACCGGGGTCGCCGCCATTCCTCGCATCATGTCAACTCACCCATGCAATTGAGCTTTTCAACTTGGCATTGTAGACGGATCATTTTCTCATAACTTTCCTCTACCCAACTTCGCTGCAATTGAATGTCCTCATTCAGCGCATCAAGCTTTTTTTGAACCCGCTGGATTTCAGACAACGCGTGCCTTTCTTTTTCCAACCATTTATTTATTTCACTTAATGGCATACGCTGCATTGCAAAATACGCCAGCTGGGTTTTGCCCACCATTCCGTAATTCACGTTCCTCTCTTGAATTTCATGTTTCAGCTGCTCTAACCGATTCACCAACTCGCCCAACACTCTGCGTTGTCGTTGCCAAGAATGCGTCGCCATCACCAGACGATGATTTCTGATCAGTTTAAGTTGATCCAACATCACCGAAAAAGGTGTGGATTGGACGCCTTCAGTCTCCTGTTGCGACTCATATTCAAAGCGGGGCATCAGCAGTAACCTCCAAGAGGAACTCCAAAGTTTCCTGTAGCGAAACCGGACTACGCAGCGACTGCTTTAAGAAATTATCAATGTTCACCCGTGATGAAATCGCGTAATCGGTATACAGGTCATGTCCGTGTTGATACTCCCCTAACTTGAGAAGCATTTCTACTTGATCGTAGGCCGCCAGTAATCGACGTAACTGAGTGGCACCTTGCTGGTGATCAGTTCCCACCACTTGATTCATCGTGCGACTTAAACTGCTCAAAATATCCACCGCCGGGAAATGACCACGTTCGGCCAACGTGCGTGAAAGGACGATATGCCCATCAAGCAGTGAACGCGCTTCATCAGCAACGGGATCGTGCATAGAGTCTTGCTCCATTAACACAGAGTAGAGCGCCGTGATCACCCCCTGTTTGGTTCGGCCGGCACGCTCAACGAGCCTTGGTAAAAGGCTATACACCGAAGGCGGTAAGCCACCTCGCCCGGTGGGCTCACCACCAGCCAAGCCAATCTCACGCTGAGCACGAGCAAATCGCGTAAGAGAATCAATAATTAATAAAGTAGATCTGCCTTGATCACGAAAACCCTCAGCGACCGCCGTTGCGGTAAACGCTGCACGAGCTCGTTCCATACTGCTGCGGTCCGAAGTGGCGCAAATGAGCACCGTGCGACTGCGCAATTCTGCATCAAGCTCATGATCAAGAAACTCTCTCAATTCACGTCCGCGCTCGCCAATCAGACCGAAGACAATTACATCGCAAGCGACGTTGCGTGCAATCTCAGCTAGCAGCGTAGTTTTGCCACAGCCTGCACCCGCAAATACCCCGACCCTTTGCCCTTCACCTATCGTCATTAAACCGTCAATTGCGCGCAAGCCGGTGTTTAGCGAATGACTAATGGGCGGACGTTCGCTGGCAAGCGGTGCATCACGAATGACCGCTACCGCCCCCTGCGCTCCAGATGACGCAAACGCTCCACGATTATGACCGTCCATTGAGCGGCCAAAACCATCAAGTACGACCCCGAACAGGTGATCCCCGACCACCAGGCTATGCTGCTGGTACAGTGGTTTGATCAATGCGCCAATGGAGATACCTTCCAATGGGCCGAGTGCGGCCAATACAGTGCGCTGAAGATCAAATCCGACGATCTCTGCCATAATTCGCGCGCCATCATGCTGCTGGATCAAACACAGGTCACCGATACGCGCATGGGGCACACGGCCATACAAAAGTGTTCCGTTAATACCCTCCACGTACCCAGAAATTTGAACCGCAGAATACATTTCAAACCGAGCCTTACACTGTGCGCTCCATGCCTGCAGTCGATCGAGCGGCAGCGTCATTACCAACTCACCTCAATCCGACGATCACCATCAAAGATCAGTGTGGAATCATTGACCTCAATCAGCCGCACACCTCTGTATTCATCTCCAACGAACATTCGCCGCCCCTCACTCGTGAGGATACTGGCCAAACGCGAATGGCTAATTTGACGGATCGTGAAAGGGAGTGTTGGTATAGCAGGTGCCGAAGCACTGAGCACCTGGACTGGACTTTGATACTGTTGTTCGAACCGCTCCAGCATCCGTGCAATCAGCTGCGACAAATCGCCTTGATCCAAGTGGCCTTGCAGAACGATTTTTCCCGGTTGATCAATCATATTGATCTGGCTCTGCAACTCGCGCTCGCGGAGCATTCGCTGTAAAATCTGACGTGTGGCGGCAGCGTCCTCAAGCACAATCTTAACCACAGGTGCTGGTTCCGATGTCATCACTTGTGGAGCGGCCCCCGCAAAGCGTTGTGTATTAGCTCTCCAAAGTAACACCGCCCCCAAAATAGTCACGGATGCACAGAGCAATACGAGCACTTTTGATAACAAAACGCCTGTACGCCCGCCCACCGACACACCTCGGTTATTGCCTGAAGCGCCCTCCTCTGACACGAATAATTCAGGCGATCCCTGGTTACTGTCCGCATCCCATAGCGTGTCGGCTGCGGTAACCATAAGCCATACACCATTCAAGGCAAATGGCACACCGGACGCCACTTGGTAAGCGCCCTCGGCTATGTGACCCTCGCCGTCCGTAATCTGGCCTTTGATTTCAGTCAGTAACCAGGTATCCCCTAGGTTTTGTAGTACACAGTGCTGATCCTCAATGCCTGGGTCATATAACGTCAAATCACCAGTTTCCGAGGAACCGAGAGTCCATACATCTCCGCACAATGGCAAAGCAGCGCCTTGATGAAGCCCCGTTAATACACGCAGTTCAAACATGATCTACATCGTCCTCTGCAAACCTAGCAAAGTCCGATTGTTGCACATCATCTAAATGTATTTTACCCAAAACATTAACCTGAACTCGACTTAACAGCTCAGCAAACGACAAAACAGGGACATGATGAAAGTCCTCGGCGATCAAATTACGCAAGGGGCTACGTAGATCCTGAGTCACAAGCAGAACCGCTGTACGATCGCCTCGCTCAGGAAAGCTTTCATGCAATTGTTTGAACAGACAGGCTGCCATGTCTGCATCCAAAGAAAAATAGGCTTCATTTTGAGTACGCAGTAGTAAATCACGTAGTAACACTTCCGTTTCGGCGGTTAAAAGCCACACGCTGAGCTCTCCTTCACGGACGTACTGGTGACAAATTTGGGCTTTAAGGGCGATACGCACAGCGTCAATCAGTAAGTTCAACTCCCTCACATTTTGGCCGTGTTCAATGAGTGCTTCGGCTATTTTTCTTACCGAACGTAGTGATACCATCTCCCTAGCCAAACACTGGAGCACAGAAGCGAAACACGCCAGGGGTAACGTTCTCTGCAGTTCTTGAGCCAGCTCCGACTGTTGTGCCTCTAGCCAGCCGAGAATGACCTTACTTTCCTGCAGCCCGATAAATTGCGGCCCACTGATCTGAAAGGCTCGAGTCATACGCTCGATCAGTAATTGAGAGGCACTAAAAGCTTCGTCTGTATGATCGATTATTATTGGATGCTGGTTTTCAAACCAAACCCATCGACCTTCATCACGTTCCGGACGACCGGGGATGGCGTCCGGCTGGCCTACAACTAAATGCGCGGCGATCGCAGTCAGCCGAGCATTGAAAGTCGCGCGCAACAATGGAACCTCGTATACATAAAAGCGAAACTCGTCCTCCTCGCACTGAGCATCATATTCGTATTCCAAGGATGGCAAGGTAAAACCAAAATGGTATACCAATGTATTGCGAACTTGGCGTAGCTTTTGCATCAGATCATCAATTTCTGGAGTATTTTTGTTACAGGGGTGAAATTGCATTACGTAAGGGCGCGACGGGTTAAAGCGTCGAATATCCTCGGTACAATGTTGATCAGGCGAGGCTTCTCGCGCCCTATTTACTTGCTCCTCAAGCTCCACCAGTTTGCGTTGGCGAAACATCTGAATCACTCCGCTGCCGAGACACACAAGGCTCATGCTTATAAAAATTAAAGTCGGCATTCCAGGGACCGCTGCAAACCCCATCATTCCGACCGAAGAGAATATCCAAGCCTTGGGCTGACTCGTCATCTGCGCACCAATTTCGCCGCCAATATTGGCACTCTCTATCTGGTCATCTGCAGAAACACGAGTAATGATCATGCCAGCCGTTAAGGAAATAAGCAGCGAAGGAATTTGTGCAATCAATCCATCCCCCACAGTCAAAATGGAGTACAACTCCATGGCATCACCTGGCTCCATATCGCGCTGAAGAACTCCAACAGCAAAACCACCGACTAGATTTATACAAACGATGACCAAGCCCGCGATAGCATCACCTTTGACAAATTTCATGGCACCATCCATGGCACCAAACAGCTGACTTTCTTTAGAGAGTTGCTCGCGACGATGTCGCGCTTCATTGACACCTATCAGGTTGGCACGTAAGTCGCTATCGATGGACATCTGCTTGCCAGGCATCGCGTCTAATGAAAAACGTGCTGCCACTTCAGCAACCCGTTCGGAACCTTTAGTTATAACGAGAAAATTAACCAAGGTAATAATGAGGAAAATCACCAAACCGACGGCGAGATTACCCCCCACAACAAAAACGCCAAAAGCCTCAACAATCTCTCCCGCGTTCTGTTCCATCAAAATTAGTCGAGTGGTTGCAATGGACAAAGACAGTCGAAACATAGTTGTTAATAACAACACCGCAGGAAATGTTGAAAATGCGAGGGGGCGAGGCAGGTACATGGCTAACACGATCAACAACGAGGAAATACAGATATTCAACGCGATTAACACATCAAGCAATTCCGTTGGCAATGGCAAAATCATCGTGAAAACTATGGCGAATATTATCAAAGCGCCAATAATTTCGGTCCGACGCACCAACTGAACTGCCAGCTTATTAAGATATTTAATGAGCGCCGTCATTGTTTATTCACTGAGGACGTCATCAACCCCTGATATAGTCGATTCGACTTGCCAGTCTTGTCAAACAGCCCTTGTACGACAAGCAGACTCTTTTCACGGGCTTTCAGGTCTCGCCACAGCACTGGAGGGAGGCTCAGAAATAAAGAATATAAATCACTGTGTAACTTTTGTTGGAATTGTGCACTCTGCCCCAATACTTCCTCAGTGAAGAACATCAGCTCCTGCCTCAAAAGCCCATTACCGCAAAAACGCAATATCCTCTTCCCCATTATCAATGGCGTCATTACACCATTGGTTTGCACACAATGCAGCCGATCCAGCAGTCGCTCGCAGTCTTTCAACAGACTGCTTAAGCATCCACAAGCACTCAGACTCCAAAGTAACGCCCGCAATACCTTCTTCGGAAGCGAGGGCTCTAACGCGGCGACATCTTCGGCCAACGCTCTTTGGAGTGTTCGCAAGCCCCGCCGAAATCGTTCAGCCCCCAGATGGGATAGTAGTTCCTCCATCAAACACGCCAACGGCTCTTTACCGTCGATTATTTTGTAATACAAGTCACGCAAAGCTCTCCGGTGACGCGGGTCGCTGCTGAACAGTGCGATTGCACTAGCTGTGTTGAAGCCCGCACGAATTTTCTTGCCATATAGCTGTCGGAGTTCTTCGATCGAATTACGAGTCGTGCGCGCATCAGCCTCTCGACTCTCCGCTTGCGCGAGCAATAAGTTGTAATGTAATAAAATCTCGGACCTGGCAGGATCGTTTTGACCAATCTTCAATGCCATCTGTAAAATATTATGTTGCTGTAAATATTGTTGCAGCTGTCGTGCTTGCGACACCAGATCGGAATGACCCGAGTGATCGAGCAGTCGATACAGTTTTGTGAGAGCATCAATATGCTCATCTGTGGCCTGATAAAGAACGGGCTCCCGAATCCTGGCAACTGTCAGCACTGGCTTGATCACATGAACGTTGCTGGGTTGCACTTTGGTGGAATGAATGGGCCGCACCTGCAGCGGACTGTCATTGGGGCCGTTGATTTTCATTGTGGTCTAGACCATCTAAATACCTAAATCTTAAGTGGCATGCTCCACGCTTTAGTTCCAACACCACCCGCATTAAAAAAATAAATGTTCAAAAAAGAATGTTCAAAAATCAAAAATCAGTTCCCCGCCCAATCACCCAAACCAAACAATCTCCAATCCAAATGCACCGCTCAACCAGAGCGACGCCCACTCGCCGAATCATCATGCACTGTCCAAAGCAGTGAATGAAGCTGAACGCCTCCGCACGGCGTTGTACCAACTTGACCACGCGAACAGCCCTATTCCCAACAATACACTGCCTTACGCACTGCAGGCGGCAAGTTAATAAATCTCTCCCCCCGCCAAATAACACTGGGGAATTCACAAATAGCGCAGATGGCTCAGTGAGCCCTCTGCGCAGTCAGGACTTAGTAATCGAAAAACTATGCATCCTTTTGGCCGAATGAGACATCTAGCCAGTCACCCGCCAACGCCCTGCGAGCAAGCGAAACACCTGATACTACAAAACGCATGCTGCTTCCACCGAGTTGCGCCGCTACCAAGCCCCGCACCTTGCCTAAGACAACCAATATCGATAACTCCGCGATCCTTCGGTTGGACGCAATCGAATTTAGGGCCTTTTGTTCGGGTGCGTGACCTTTTTTATTTCCAGGGGTTTCGCGAAGCCGGCACCGGTGCGGCGCACTACAGGTGCAGGATCAACGCCCTTAAGTCGAGGCGTCAAAATAAATAAGCGCTCTCGATTCAACGTCTCCTGATCGTTGGACGTGAATAATGCTCCCACCAAGGGAAGCTTACCCAAAACTGGCACCTGGCGACTCTTAGTATTACGTTCCTCACCTTGAAAGCCCCCTATGACGAGAGAGCGAGCCTCGCTTATAACTGCTTGTGTGCTAACGGTTCCACGCTTGACACTTGGCGTAGCTTGGTTGCTAACTTGTTCAAGCTGCCCATCTTCAATGTCGATAATCAAATGAAACTGGTTACCCGTCGCTCCCGGGACCAGACGCGGAATCACCTGCAAACTGGTACCGGCCGTTACCGGTTGGATGTTTGAAACTCGCTCCCCGGTAACCGTAATGTACTGCGTACGACTAAAATCAATGACCGCTGGCTGATTGTCGAGGGTTAATACTGAAGGGCGCGCCACGATTGATGCCAACCCCTGACCTTCCAAAGCCTGTATACGGGCAAAAAAACGGCCAACATCTTGAACTTGCAAGGTCGAGGTCCCGGCATTGAGTAGAGAAGCGCCAAAACTCGCTCCTCCTCTCTGCACCGACCAGTTAGAACCGAGGCGCTCTAGTTGATGGCGATCAATATCAACAATTACTGCATCGATTTCAATTTGCTTGGCCGGCACATCCAGCCGATTGATTAGCCGCTGATAGAAATCACGCTTATCAATACTATCATAAATGAGTACTGCATTATTTCTAACATCTGCAACCACCCGGCGATCTTTCGCCGATGGCAATGAGGAAGCATCGCGGGCACCAGCTTGATTGTCAACAAGATTGAGCAACCGACTCTGGGATGAATCTGAAATCTTCTGCAGCCCTTCAAACACCGCCTGTGCCGACGCCGGAGCTCCCGGATTGCCTAGCGGTGATTCCCCATTGAGTAGCTTTCTCAGTATTGTCGCGACGCCGTCCATGGTCATATTTTGTTCACGATACTTAATGACACGATCCGAAACCGTCGTATGCTGTAAAGTAAACATCATAATTTGGTGTTCTGTTTTTGGCACCGCACGCTGCACGCTGAACTTCTGAACCAATTCAACATAGCGCTTTGGTCCGGTAACCAGCACCACACGCTCATCGGCCATTTCTCCCCAACCAAAGCGAGCGTCCAATAAACCAATTTGTGTCAGTGCCTCTTTTAGATCGGGCGCAGCATCCTCTGACACTTCCAAACGGTGTGTGGTTTGTGCATGACGTGGACTGATATAAAGCGTACTATTGAAGACAAACCACTGAAATTGATATTCTCTCGCCAATCGCTCGAGAAAATCTCGTGCCGTGGGCGCACGTAATTTTAAGTCAACGCTACCCTCAACGCCATTGAGTTGTAGACCAAACCCATGGGCATTAGCAAAGTCTTTCAGCACCACGTCCAACGGCACCTGTTGTGCATCATAGGCATAAGGAGATGCGCCCCAGCTTTCGGCATGCACAACCCAAGAAGTTAATGATAATGAAATAATGATTATCAATGAAAATCGCCGCAATCTCCTGGTCATGCTCATCCCTCAAAGCGGCCTAACAAAGACAATTCAGTATTTCACCATTATCGGATTTCATTGAGAATGGCCTTTGTCAAATTGTGCTTAACCACCACTTCCTGCGAGGCCGCCCAGCTCGCCGTAGACAATTGCCGCAATGCAGAGTTAAATGAATGCATGTCATCCTGCGAAAACGGTCTAAGCTCCACAGCGGCCGTATCCACGCGATGTTGTGCGGATTGGAAATTGTTGTCGAGACGACGACGTAACGCTTCAGAGGAAATCATGGAAAACTCCAAATCAGTGATTATTCAATGTGTGGTGTTTTTTCAAAAACAGTTCCCAACGCCTCCCCCTCACCGGTATCGCAAATGTCCGCGCCCTCTTCAATTATCAATAAAGCGCCTTGAATTAATTCGTTCCAACTTAAGTGAAACTCGCCATGGCTATTCTTTAAGCAGATTGCTCCTTCAGCCACTTGCAAATCAGCACAAATTTTCCAGTGCGCTTGATTCTGTTGCATATGGGATGATACAAGCTGTAGCCAATGAGGATGACAAACCAAAACACCCTCAGCCTCTTCAGGCCGTGCGGCAACAATTTGCCTAATCAGTGCAGCGACTTTCTGAATCTCCGACTGCTGCTCAAACAGGCGCGTCAACGCTTCACGCACAACTTTTTCAGCCTCTTGCGCAATCGCGAGCCACATTTGCTCTTTTTGCTGCCTCAAGGCTTTAAGGAAACCCTCAGCCTCCCGCCACACCTTCGCTCGCGCTTCGGCAGCAGCCTTGTCACCGAGGAGGGTGCTCTGTTGCTGTGCCCTTGTCAGAATTAATTGCGCCTCGGCATTTGCAGACGCCAATATCTGATCAGCGACGGCATACTCGTGAATGATCGCTCGACGAACTATTGGCCCGTGAACAAATGCGCAATCGCGTTTAAGCGTCAACGTTCGGTATGTCAACATCGACCTCTCCTTGAGTTGCGGCATACCAGCCCACAGCCTGCCATAACGCAGCCAGACGACGCGCTGGGAGCCCCTCATAAATAACTCGCTCTGCCTGCATAATCCTTGGATGAGAAAACTGTAGACGCAGACGCTCCCATATCGCATTCCCAACCCATGCCCGCAACAACCTGAGCGCGAATATGTCATCATCGTCAACTTGCCAGTTCTGTGGAAGCCACTGCCCCGGTTGCAGGGCTTTACCCACTCGACGACACCAAACTTCGTCATCCGGGTGTAATCCTTCCCGCATCCTCGCGCCTTGTCCCGCACAAATAGTCACGATCAGCGCTAAAACGCGCTGGATCTCGCCTTTACTCGCAAACATAAATGGCCACAGTCGAGGATGTGGGCGCGGCGGAAATCCAACAATCGAAACCACAAAACCAGCCATACCAGGACCAGCGCTTTCCTCAATAAAGGTCAATAAACGTGAAGGCAAGCGCTTTCTTGCCAACGCTATCCGCGAAAGCTCCCAACTAGGGTCTGCGAATTGCTTCAGCTGAATCCACCATTGCACCCACATCAGCTCTTGCGCTCGAGAAGCCTCAGTGGTGCTCATTACGTTCGCGAAACTTCGCCCTGAGCGATAATTTTTTACTCATTATTAATCCAGCCAACATGATTCCAAATAATAATGCGCCAAGGATCCAAATCCACAACCTCGATGACCCATTGCCCACATCACGTTCGCGCCAAACGCCAAGCTCGCCTTTTTCTTCGTAGAGCGGCGCAAGCACGAACACCACCGCCAAATTCTTTTCACCACCACCGATAATACCGGGAATACTACTGGCTACCATTCGTCGAATACGCGGTGTCACGCTATCCGGATCCAACTCCGGGCGATGCTTGATAAAAACAGCTGCCGAGGCTGATTGCACACTCTCCCCCGGAGCAATGCGCTCGGCAAGAACCACATGAACCCTCGCCATTATCACCCCGTTGATTTGAGTTAAAGTGTGTTCAAGCTCCTGTGATAGCGCATAGATATAACGCGCGCGCTCTTCCAGCGGAGATGAAATCACCCCCTCCTTACGAAAGATGTCGCCCAAATTGGCACGTAATCGACGCGGCAAACCTGCTGCTTCAAGCACGCGCACAGCTCTAGAGATATCCCTCGCAAGCACCAGTACCGTAACACCGTTTTTATCCAACCGTTTTGTGGCATCAATTTGCTTATCACTTAATTCTGCGAGCAGCTCGTTGGCGTCTCCATTAGCCAGATCACGGTGCAGCTCAACACGCTCGCTGCAAGCCATTAATGAAATTATTGCAGACATCAATAATACCCTTATCGATTGCCTATACATGATTTTGCCTTATTGGAGACTGGTGAGCTTTTCCACCCCCTGCACAGCTTTAGCGACCACTTTCGCACTCAATAGACTTTCCAAGTAGAAGGAAGATAACGATCGATTAGCTTGCATCGTTTCCTGGGGATCAATTGACCGCACAACCTTACGCAAATCTCTTGCAGCGATATCCGCGCGATTGTTCAAATCCGCAATCACCTGCCTCAAACCTCGCTCTGGTTGGCCAGCAGTGGGCTCGAAAGCAGGTCGCTTAATTTGCGCCGTAAACCAGGCAATATCAGCGACCTCGGATGGCACTGCCCCCTCAGTGAATGAGGACCAATCCAATCTACTGGGTGTTACCGCGGTGATGGTCATTATCTCTCCCGTACACTACGTTTACACACTGACGATATTGATATTCAGCTCAACTATTTAAAACGATCGATTTCAGCCCCCCCACCACGCCCCGGCCAACATGCGCGAGGAAAAGGAAGGAGGGCTGCCTCATCAATAGTTGATCGATTTGCCTGATTGCTGCATAGAATTTTGCACTTTAGTTGCAGAGTCTTGATAACTGCTCGTGATTGCAGCCATGGTATCAGTTTGCATTTTAATGGATTGAGCATCCGCATTCATTTTAGTGGTAGCAGCAGAAGTAGCGTCCAACTGGGCCATTGCAGCGGTTGTTGCTGCGAGAGATAAGCCACCGGCCATATTCATTACTCCTCATTGATATGTGAACAACCACATGGTGTTCAAAAATGTAAGTGGCTCACAGACCGCATCGGTTCCACTCCCCACACAAAAAGTCTCTCCATACTATATTTCGTCCAACACTATATTAAGCCTTCTCATACGATGATAGAGCGTGCGCTTTGGTATTTCCAGCTCATCAATGACCAAATCAATAGATTTCAAATTTCGCGAAAGGCTTTCCTGAATCAGGATCCGCTCCAACTCTCGCAAATACGCTTTCAAGGAGCGGGTTTGTACTCCCCCCGCTGCATCCATGGAAGTATTGAGAACCGGCATATCCAGAACATAGCGCTCAGCGGCATATTTCAGTTCGCGAATATTGCCCAACCAACGATGACCAATTAACTCCCTTAGCATGTGCGTATCAAAAGCCTTCACTGGCCGACCGTGGCGCTTAGCGGCGTCCGCTATAAAATTATAAAAAAGGGGGAGAATGCACTCTGGGGTCGACCTTAAGGGAGGGAGCTTCAAGTTGACCACACTCAACCGATAGTATAAATCACGCCTGAAACGTCCGGACTCCACCATCTCAGCCAATGGCGTTTGAGTCGCAGCGACAACACGAAGGTCCAACGAAGTGAACTGCGTACTGCCCAAGCGCTCAACACCACGGACTTCTAAAACCTTCAAAAATTTTGCCTGCAACGACAGCGACATGCTATCGATTTCATCGAGGTATAACGTTCCTTTATTGGAGGCCTCTATATAACCGGCTCGAGATTTTGCCGCGCCAGTGTACGCCCCTAGCATGACGCCAAATAACTCACTCTCCGCCAAGTGTTCGGGTATGGCACCACAGTTAAGCGATACAAAATTTCCCCGACGACCCGATAATCGATGAATCTTGCGCGCTAGCGTATCCTTACCAGTCCCTGTTTCTCCTTCCAAGACAACATCAACCCGCAAGGGTGCGATCTGCTCAATTAGATTGTGCATTAATTTATGTTTCGGCGGAACACCTCCTGGTAATGATTCAAAATTATCATTTACGGAGTTTCCAGTCATATTTTCACCTTATGAACCTTCATCCAAAAACCGGCTAAAATCACCAATGAGTTTCCACAGCGACTCGCCACACGGATATAAGAAAGGTCTCGACTGACAGGTTTTTTGTTGCTTCCGCATCAGGGCACCAGTCGCTTCGTGCAAAACGGCCTGCAAGCTCTGTATGCTCAATGGGTTGCTGGTTCGCCCCCTGGGCATCTCAATCAACAACTTGGCGCTGCTTACAGCCAGCCAGCGACTTACCAGGATGATGCCGCATACCCGTTCAAAGACCGGGATCATCAACGCAGGCATACAGCTATTGGCGATCCACTTGTCCAGCGACCATTGATCTGCAAGCCCCATAAAAGAGCAGCAAAGCGCTCGATGCCGTAATTGAAGCGTTCGTAGCCATCGCGCTAGGTCAGCCAGAGCGCGTCACGCAAAGTGGCTGGCTGTATCTGTTTCCACAGTCGAGGCGTCATTGGAAGCCCTCCTGCAGCGTCGAAGATGGTCCTCCAAACAAAATTGAACTTTGCGCATTGGCAACTGCGCTGTGTCATGCACAATAAAAAACGAGTACATTTACCGGCTCCAGAGAACAGTTGCTGGATGCGCAAACACGTTTGGATCTACAAGGCGGCAACCAGGCCGCGCTAGAGGGAGTAATCGCAGTGATCATTGGGCTTGGCGACTTACCAAAGACCTGGACAAGGCGGCGTTCATCACCGATCTCCAGCGCTCGGCGGCACTGCCGGATAAGGACCCTGATGTGCTGGCTGAAGAGCGGATGCTGAGAACCCTGCAGCGCCAGGATGAGCCTGATTAGGGTGCGTTGGCTGGCGGGGTTTGCCGTTGGCGAACAAACACTCCGTCTGTATCTGTTCGAGAAAGCGTCTGTTTGCGCAGCTAAGGGAATGGCGCATGACAAACCTCAAGCAAGAAGTTGTTCAGTTCGAGGCCAAGTTTTACGGCGATTTCGTGACACTTGCCGCGAGTGCTTTTGGATCTGCCACCCATCACGCAGTCCACAGCGTGGCGGTATAACCATTGGTTTCGGCCCCTGTAGAAATAGGCAGTCCGGCAGCATTAAAGAGCAGTCGGATGCCGCCGGTGGAATAGGCTTCACGACTAAGTAACGGGTAAGGAGCTTGCATCGGAAGGGATTCCTCTATGTTTTGAGAGTGCCAACCAGAAACCGTGGAGGGCGTTGCTAGTCGGTGTGTGTTGAATGGCGGTGCTGAAAACGGCACCCATCGAGCAAATAGTGCCGAAAACGGCATGATTGGTGATCAATTAAAAGAAGCGCACGAGTGCTTGGGTTAACGCAGCCGCGATTTGCAGAAATCGCCGGGGCTGCGAAACGAACGTTGATTGAGTGGGAAAAAGGAACTACTTCACCGAGTACAGCCCTGCTATCGGCACTCGCCGCCGGGGGGGCGATGTTCTCTATGTCATCACCGCTCAACGCTCTGCTCCGGCCATTCCTGCACCGGGCGATGTCGTGCGCGACCTCGTCCGAGGTAAGGCACTCATTGAGTCCGGCGTCATGATTGGACAGGCGTTCAAGGAGATGAAGGCGTCCGGCGCGTTACCTGGTAGTGCATTAGAAAAAGCCGGTTTCAACCGGCGCGAGAAAGCCCTGCTGGCCAACTTCCTAGGGGGCTGACGAAAAAGGCCGCAAAGCTATTGAAGGTGCGGCAGGTGTGTTGTCACACAGGGGACAGTGATGAGTCGAAACACCATGGCGGCGAATCATGTGTTAGTAACTTTTCTGCTAAAAAATACGATGAGTGAATGACGACGAAATCCTGCGACAGTTGTACATAGATGTTGAAGCGCAACAGCATTGCGATACGCAACATCGTAAAAGTGCTCATGACAAAAATATGCGAGGACAGTCAGCAAAACGCCCTCAAACTTTACTGGCGGCCCTTGCACTCGATGGAAAGCTGCGAAGAAGTCGCCTTTCGGCGACTCAGTCAAGCTGTTTATTGAGGAAGCTCATCTATTAACTGCTGAAGGCGTTGATCCCCTGAAGCTGCTATTGCTGCTTGTTCAGATGGGGAAAGAAGCCGGGCCAGATCGACTAGATGCTTTGAAGACCTGGCCCTCTCAAGCGACTGTTGACGAGATTGTTCAAGACGCTCAGCCACTAATCGAGCAATGGATGCCTCGAAGCGCCGGGGCTTCTGACGAGCCAAAAAAGGGGGCTGATTGATTTTTTAGGTGGCATAACTCGCTCCTTTGGCGCGACAACTTCAGTAACTATTGGAAGTATTGAAAATGACCAAAATTAAGTGCTTTGATGTCTGGATCGATGAGGTTAGTCAGCTTCAGCTAAGTACGCAGACAGGGGCACTAATTGTGTTGGCGACTCCTCGCACGAAACATGGCCCACAAGGAGCATCGGTGCGATTCCATTTCGATCCTCTGGTCGCACGACAATTGTATGACGCCCTAGTACAGGTTCAGCAAACGCTGGAAAAAGTCGCTGAAGGCACCCCGCCAACAGACTCCCGGCACTGATTTTGTAGAATTGGAATAATCGCCCTTTCATGTTTTCTGTTCTGACGACTGTAGTGAGTGGTGGGCCGACCGATACTCCGCTTGATGCTAACAAGAGCGGTCGCAATGTGTGGGCTGTTACACAATAGGTGAGTGCCGGGCGACAGTGCAATCCTGTACTACATCTCTTTAAACTCGATTAAAAGCCCTCCAAACGTACACCGCCCATGATGGCGGTGTGTGTATTTCTGGCGTCTGAAAAGTGCGACGCTCATGACTGGAGGCATCCGATGCGACCCCAATCCTCTCGCGACATCCGCAACTTCAATCCCGGCCACATTCGCCATGTCAGAGGCACCCGCTGGCAAGGCATGTCGGCGAATCAACCTAACACGGACTTTGTTCAGTTCGTAGATCCTCGATGGGGCATCCGCGCCATTGCTCGCCCCCCCCTGATCACCTATCAGGACAAGCATGATCTGCGCACCATTCGCCGGATCATCGGGCGCTGGGCGCCTGCGAACGAGAACAACACAGAGAACTACATCCGTCAGGTTGCCACCCATGTGGGAGTATCACCTGATGCTCGTATCGACGTGTACGACTACCCAACCAGGCGTGCGCTGACGCAAGCGATCATTCGTGATGAAAACGGTGCCGGCCAGCTCCCCGAGGGCAACGGCTAGGCCCGGCGCTGATCAACGAAGGTCTGCACCTGGTTGGCATGGTTCCCGATACCTATCACGGGGGAGAACGCATGAGGCTGATTGATAGCTGTCGTTGCTGCCGGGAGCTGCACAGTGTCCAGTTGGTCATTGTCATTGCACTGCTGAGCCTTGTTCAGGCCACGGTCTTGCCGATGTGGCACGCACAACGTTCTCCCTCGATTTATGCCGCCATCAACAGCGCCCTGGCCGTGCTGCTGTTCATCGCTCGCTTAGTCAAGCAAGGCCCAGAACAGCCAAAGCCACCGGGCCAGGACATGCCGTCATGAGACTGAACCTCTTCAGCAGGGCGTTTACGGCACTACTGACGGGGCTGGCCGGAGTGTGTCGTTGGCCCACATCACGTATCACCGACGGAACCTGGATCAGACCCAGCGTTATGCCCCTGTATCGCCAGGGCAAGTCCGGTATCACCACCAAACATCGAGTCTTTCAGTCCCATCATCGTATGAGGAAACGCCATGGTGCTTAAACGATTGCCAACACACCTGCTTATCGCTTCGCTCGCCTGTGGGGTCAGCACAGCGGCAGCGGCCTCAATCGCCTACGGTTTCGGCTTTCGCTACGCCGAAGCGCTGGGCAACGCCAGCGTGCAGAGACTCAGGGCCACACACGTAGAGCAAGCCGGGGCAACGGAAAAGGAACACCGATTGCAGTTGTTGCAACAGGTCGCCCGCGCCAATGAAGCCGAAGCCTTGCTGTTCGCCACGTTTGATCAGCATGCCGAAGAAAAACGACTGCTTCAGGAGCGCATCCCCCATGTCACGACGCAATACATTCCGGCGTCTGGCGCTATCGCGAAGCCTATCCCTCGGTGCTTATTTACTGCTGGCTGGTTGCGCGACCTCAACACCGCTCTCGGTGTGCCCACCCCAGGAGCGGGGCTACTGCCACCCAACCTGCGCAAGCGCCCTGGACCACCCCGGTACTGACGCCGAGCTACCCGAAAGCGGTATCACGCCCGCAGACATTCTTGCCTACGCCCAGAACTACGGTCAGTGGGTTCGCAATAACCTCGCCCAACTCAATGGATTGCTTGATCTACGGGAACAGGACTGACGCGTTATGGATGTAACCGGGCCCGCTACGAAGAGGGACGCTGTTGAATCACAGACACGAATTTGCACCCGAGACTTGCTGCGTCGCTCCGGCCTTTCGGCCTATCACTGTGAAACCTGTGGTGATGCTCTCCCCAGAGGATCGACGCCAGAACGAACCGGGTATCGAGCATTGTTTCGATTGCACGGATGTTTTGAAACACATGAACAGACGGGGTTTTCGATGAACCTGAACGAACTCAATTTTGCCTTTCAGACCGTGCAATGACTGATGCTGACGGCGCTTGGCATTTACACCTGGATGAGCAAACACCAGACCGCCAGCGCTCAGGAACTGCTGGAGCTACGTACACGCATCGTTACCCTGAAAGAGCACGTCCGGCACTTGCCTGACCAGACCGTCGTTACCGATCTGCTGGGTGACATGAAAGCGGCATGGGTCGAGTTGTCGGGGGATGAAAGTGCGCCCGCCCTTTAACCCGATTGCTGGACCGGATCAATGATGACCTGCTAAGAGAAAAAACATGACCACTCCACACTCCGATTTTATCCGTCAGGACATCCGCTTGGTCATCCGCTTGGTCATCCTGCGCCTGCTGGTCGAAAGATGCCAACCGACAAGGCCAATAGTTCTGTGTTGACCATGGCGCTTGACAGCTTCCGCCGAAGGTAAGGAAGCCTGGTACAAGAAAATTCGTAACGCCTACGGCCCCGCGAGGAACTGGACGCCATCCCTCGTGATGGCAACGGCGTGTATATCCCGGGTGTGTGGATCGAAGACGCCATGCGCGCCGCTCGCACGGTGTTGCGCCCGGCGCAGGACGAAAGCTGCACATTGCAGTCCTTGGCTCACCGTGAAGCGTGTGTCGAGACTGGATTGAGCGCTATCTCGCTCCATTGATACAGGCGCTGACGCCGGAGCTGCGGCACTACCTGGCTATGGACTATGCGCGTCACCGCGAGTGTTCCATCATCTGCCCCTGTCTGTCGATCAGGCTCGGCACCGCGATGTGCTGTTTGTGGTGGAAATGCACCAGCTGTCATACCGACAACATAAACAAATCCTGTTCTACCTCCTGCGCCGACTTCCGCGCTTTGCCAGCGCAGCACTGGACGCTACCGGCAGTGGTGAAACCCTGGCCAAAGCTGCCGATGAATTCGGTCATGACCGCGTCCTGCTGGTAAAACTCAGCCGCGCCTGGTACGGCGCCTAGATAGCGAAATTCATCCAGCACTTTGAAGACGGCAACCTCACCCTACCCAAGGACGATTCACTGCAGCAGGACGTGCGTTCGATTGAAACAGTCGAGCGTATTCCGATGATCACGAAGGCCCGCTCGCAAGACTCAAAGACCCCGAACTTTACCGCCAAGGCGACTTCGCAGACGCCGGTTCACTGGCCGACTTCACAACGCTGGAGAGCGCTGTTGGTCCGATGTCGGTCAAATCCCGTCGCCCACGTCAGGGCATCCGCATCACCCAGGGGTACGCATGAACAAGAAAGGTGCGTGGGTCGCGCCCACGGAATCGTCAGCATCACCGATGCCGAAGCACAAGGGGCTGACCGAGCATATCGCCAACCGTGCGCGCAGCTTCGATGCCCAGGCACTGGGCATGTACCCCCACCCAGCAAACCCCTCACCGACGAACACACCGTGCCCCCAACGGAGCAGGCCGCCCTGGAGGCGGAAAACAAACGCCTCAAAACCAAAATTAAACAGTACCAATCTGATCAGCGAAAGGCGCTAGCACAACAACGCCATACCAGCAACTTGGCTTTCGCCGAAGGTCTGGTCGGTGCGGGCAAGTTGCTGCCAAAACACAGCGGCGCCCTGATCGCCGCGCTGGACTTCGCCGAAGCGGGTCAGACGCCGCTGGAGTTCGGCGAAGGCCATCAGCGCAAACCAGTCATTAAAGGCCTCAAGGCACTATTCGACGACTTCCCACAGCAGATCAACTTCATCGAGCAGGCGAACCGCTCGGGTGATGTGCATGCGCCGACCGATCTGGCGTTTGCGGAGAAGAACACCGACCCCAACCGCCTCAAGTTGCACAACCGTGCAACAGCGTTGGCCGCCGAGAAAAACATTCCTTACGAGTCGGCAGTACGCCAACTCATCAAATAACCAAGATGCATCATGGCTGATCGTTTGAAGGCATTGCGGGTTGTTGACCCTGTACTCACCAACCTGGCAGGAGGCTATCGCAATGCCCAGTACATCGGTGCAGGCTTGTTCCCTATCGCGTTGATGGACAAGGAAACGGGGATTGTCCCGCTGTTCGGCAAGGAGGCTTTCGAGGTCTACGATACTGAACGGGCGATTCGTTGCCACGCCGAGCGGGCCCCATGGACCATCAGTGTTCGCAGATATGCATCGCCGTGCTGATGCCAAGCAGTCGATCCTTGCCACCGGAGCTATGTTGCCTCGGCGTTAATCCCAGTGAGGCAGCGAACTGTCGGCCGTTGGCAAACTGCCAAGGATCACCGAGGGCGAGGACGAGTGCAGTAGCGATCATCGAGCCAACGCCGCGTAGCTGTTGTAGACGGAGGGCGGCCGGTTCGCTTGTTGCAATGGCAGTAATCTCGCTGTCGAGTTCGTTCACGCGCTCATCCAGCGTACGAAGATCGTCCCACAAGCCATCCAGCTAACGGCGAAAGCGTACCGTCAAACCGTAATCCGAATCTTCCAGCCAGCACGGTATCGCACGACGAAGCATGAGTAATTCTTTCGGGGCGATGAGGCCGTACTCGGCGACCAGCCCACGAATCTGATTGGCTTTGGCCGTCCGTTGTTCAATAGCCGGCCCGAATGCGATGCGTCGCCTGGATATCCTGTTGCTCGATGGTCTTGATGGCGACGAAGCGCATGCTGGGGCGGCTCATCGCTTCACAGATGGCCTCGGCATGGTTGGCGTCGTTCTTGTTGCTCTTGACGTACGGTTTGACGAACTGCGGCGCGATCAGCTTCACCCGAAATCCGCATGCCTGGAGCTGTCGCGCCCAATGGTGCGCACCACCGCAACTTTCCATGCCAATCTCACAGCCGGGCACGATCTTCTCCAGCACCGTTTGAAGCCAGCGATCACGAGGCAGACGCTGCCGCCAGATTGGCTGGTCATGGCAATCCACGCCATGGATCTGAAACACTTTCTTCGCCAGGTCGACCCCACTGCGCATAAGCTTCATGTGTGGACTCCTTCTCGCTATTGACTGTGGTTCGTACCTTCAGTCTGGCACTTCAAGTTGCCGAGGTGAGGAGGAGTCCATCCCATCGTTTCCGGGTGTTCAAACGGCAGTTTAGCTATGTGAAAGAGCGTTTTCGCGGGGCTGATGAAAAACACCGCTCAACTGACCACGTTGTTCGCTCTGTCGTACCTGTGGATGAATTGAAAGCAGCTGATGGGTATGGCCGAGTTGCGCGTGTATCACGCAGACATGAGTTGAGAAGCCCGACGAGGTGGGTGCAAGAGACCTTTCGCGGCCAATGACTCCGATGTAGCGCCGTTTTCAACTTGCCACGCGATTGTGACCCGTGTGGCGCCTTCATTAAAGAGACTCCGTCAGCGCTCTTCGAATTGTTCGAGCGCTCGAGCCAGGCTTGCATCTGACAGCTCGCCTAGATGGCTGCTGACTAATCTGCCATCTGCACTGTAGAACAGGGACGTTGGTAACGCCATCGAACCAACGATTTGGCCAAGTCGCCCGCCGCCATCAAATAAAATGTTATTCAGCGCTAGTTTTTGGCTCGAGAGGAACTTATTGACGATATCCAATCCTTCGCCTTGGTTCACGAAGAGAAAATTCACGTCCGGATGCTCTTCCTGGGCTTTCTGCAACACGGGCATTTCACGACGGCAGGGTGGGCACCAGGTGGCCCAAAGGTTGATCACCAGTGGGCGACCTTGATGGTCCGTGAGCTGAACGGTCTCTCCACTGATCGCACGCACAGGTATTTCCGGCAAGCGCGTACCTTTCTCGTAGACGCTCAACGATAGTGTCCCCAAGCCCCACAGGAGCATGCCGCTGACCACCGACGCAGCCAGTGGTCGACGCAGCGCGGTACGTTGCCAGCCCCAGATCAGAGCCCCAAACACCACCGCGATTGCACCTGGCAAGGCAAGGAAACCGCCATCACGTACATCGATGATGCGCCAGAGGTCACTGCCATAGTGCTCTTGATAGACTAGAACGAAGCTCGCTCGGGCTATCAGAAGTCCCTGCATCAACAGCCAGAAAAGTACCGAGTCCAGGCGCTCCCCCCCCTTCCGGGCCACTCGACGTCCAATCAGGGTGGCGACCAATAACGCGCTGATCAGCAACAGATGGCTCAGTGAGATTACCAAGCTGCCAATATTGAATGTAAGCATCAACGCCCCTCCTTGGTTTGGTTCCAGCGCTGAAGAAACGCCTCGGCGTCAACTTGCCCAGTAATACGCTGACTACGACGCTCCTCTGCGTCTGGCCCTATCCATAAAAAGCTCGGAGGCCCCGATACCTTGTAGCGGCTCAATAACTCACGGCTATCAGTGTTATCAGCGGTGACGTCCAGGCGAAGCAGGCGCACATCCTTCAAGGCATCCATTACCTGAGGTTGGCCGAACACTTCCTTTTCCATCACTCGGCACGACACACACCAATCGGCGTAGTAATCCAGCAGAACCCATTGACCACTTGCTCTCGCCAAATCCAGCTCGTTTTGCAATTCAGTCGGAGACTTGATGGTGACGAATGCATCATGCACCGACGGTTGCGATGCAGCGCTGACAGTGGTTGCGCTGTAGACCTTCAAGGGTCGCCAGAGATCATCGGAGCCGCCGGCGGCACCGACGGCAAGTAAGCTGCCCCAGATACCGAACACAACCGATGCGATAGCGAACAAATGATTCGCCGCGGCCGCTGGCATGCGTTGATGCCAGACGGTGTAAGCCAAGGCCAGCGACAACACGCCCCACAGCCCGATCCAAAGCGACTCATCCAGCACCGGACGCAACATATAGATCGCTGTAGCCAGAAACAGGAAGCCGAAGGCGCCTTTGAGCAGGTTCATCCACGCCCCTGGTTTGGGCAGGAAGCGGTTGCCGACCGTGACGAGCAACAATAGGGGCAGGCCAATGCCCAGGCCCATGGCAAACAGAATAAGACCGCCGTGCAGTCCGTTTCCGCTTTGCGCGATGTACAGCAGCGCACCGGCCAACGGTGCCGTCATGCATGGGCCCACCAATAGTCCGGACAACGCGCCCAAGACGCCGGCACCCACCAAGCTACCACCACTGCGCTGGCGGCTGGCGTTTTCCAGCCGATCGCGAAGGGCCGCGGGTAACTGCAATTCGAAAAAACCAAACATCGGTAATGACAGCAGGATGAAGATCGCAGCAAAACTACTCAGCACCCACGGTTGTTGTAGCAACGCCTGCAAGTTGGCACCCAGCATCGCGGCAAGCACCCCCATCGAGGCATATACCAACGCCATACAGAACACATAGCTGCCAGCTAGGGCAAAACCGCGTCGCGGGCTCGCGCCACTGCCAACGACAAGTCCTGCAAGAATCGGCAGCATGGGAAGAGAGCAAGGAGCAAACGCCAACAGCAACCCCAGACCGAAGAAGATCAGTAGGCTCCAGCCAAGTGCCCGTTGCTGAAGGCCACTGGCAAGCGCCTGATCAGGCGCCTCGGTAGCGGCGGCAGCCGACGGGCTACCTCCCAGGTCAAGGATTAACGATTGCGGTGGATAGCACAAACCGGCATCGGCACAGCCCTGCCAGCCCACCTTGATTTTGCCGCTAGCCTCTGCGGGAATCTTCAACTCCAGTCCCTGCCGGTAGACTTGCTGAGTGCCGAAAAATTCGTCGCTATGAACTTCCCCCTCAGGCAAGGATGGCTTGTACTCATTCGACAATCCATCGAATGTCAAACGTTGCTGATAGACGTAATACCCACCGGCGATTTGCCAATAAAGCTGAGTTTCCCCCGAGGGCAGGCGCTGCGAACTGAACGCAAATGCTTTTTCTGCAGGAAGAAACTCTGGCTTAACATCAAACAGACTGGACCCGGCATGAGTGAATCCTGAAAGCAGCATCAACAACAGAGTAAACAATCGAAGCATGAGAAGGCTCTATTTTCTGAAAACGACGGGAGGGTAGTGCACGGTGATTAAGCTTAAATTAATAACAGAAACAGTATTAGCCACTACTGCAGACACTGCGCCAGCACTATAAAACTCATGATCACCAAACGATAAAACCACTTCAGTTGTGGCCGTCAAGCCGGGAGGCGCTCGGTGTCAGTCACGTCGTCGGGGGCATGGTTACTCCATACCACTTGGCCAATACGCAACATAGTGTGAACCCACCTCACTCCGACGCACCACGCCGGAATGATCACGGGCCTGTTTTTAGCGCAGCATCACCGAGCGCAGGCACTTTTCGTACACAACCTAGTGTCCTGAGTTAAAAGTT
>NZ_JAGGOG010000034.1 GCF_018614655.1 Pseudomonas fluorescens
CTGCCAGCACAAATGGGCTGGCTTTGCGCAGCCGTCCGTGATGACCTACCACGAGAGGGTTACCGCCCTGGATATGGATATCACTGACGTTCTTCCGTGCGCACCAGACGAAAAACTCGCGTAGCGAGGTGCCGGTCAATCCCTCGTCAAACGGATAAGGCTCAAAGCTCGTGGCCTGGGTCATGGCTGCACCTTCCGTATCACCGGCTGCCATTGGGTCTTATCAGGGATAAACCCGGCGTTTTCCTTGAGTTTGCGCACCCGGTCGCCCGTGGTGAGCTTCTGCCGATCGCCAGTGACAGTCTGCTGTTGGTCCGTGACTACCGGCGCCGTGATGAAGCCTTGGCGCAGGAGCTGCGAGTACAACAACATCCCACGGTAATCACGGGTCAAGCGGTTGAAGTTGGCTTCTAGTGTCTGATCGGCACTCAACCGCCCCTCTCCCCAACCTTGGCGGATCGCCGCCTGCCAAAGCCCCTTCTGCACACTGTTTTCAGGGGTTACCGATAACGAGGCATCAGTGGTGGACGCTCCGAGCCCGGCCATCAACCAGGTGCGCCAGGACGGCGGGTTACTGACAAACCGCTCAGGAAGGACGATTTCGTAAACATGGCTCGCTGTGCGGATTTGCCGTGGCGTGATGTGCGCCACGTCCACCGCCTCATCGATCACGGGCGGTAGCCAGCCCTGGCGACTGATAAGGGTGCGAAAGTCGTAAAGGCTATCGAGGCGCCCTATCTGTCCGTCCAGTGCCTGACGTAACTCCCAGGCACGCTCAGCCTTGCCACCGCGAAAGCCTATGGTGCGCCCTGACTCCTCCAGCAACTGGCGGCGGGACTCGGACACATCCTCTGACGCCGGGCGAGCAGGAACCAAATAGCTCTCAACAGGCGGCGGCGCATCAGGTGTCGTGGCGGGTGGTGTGTGGGCACACCCCTGTAAGCCCTGCAATAGGGCCAGCGTCAGAATGGATTTTTTCACTGACGCCCCCCTGCCTTCTTCTGAGGCTCGGCCTGTGCAAAGGCCAGGTTCAATTGCCCTGGGAGCTGGGTCAGCGTGGCACGCCATGCCGTCTGCATTTCTACCAGGCGCAATAGGTTCTGGTAGGTAATTCCGTTGACGTTGAGGTTAACGGGCAAAGGCAAGCGAACACCGGTCCAGGTGAATTTCTGGCCGCGCTGGAGAGCCAGGTGGGAAAGCAGCTCGACCGCATCCCCGTTCCAGTCAACCGCTACCAGGTCCCCTTGGGTACGGATCGCGTCAGCCGGTAAGGCTGAGCGAGTATTAATAACGCCCTCCATCCACAGCGTTTGTTGCTGGGCTGGGACTTTGGCAAGCACCGCGGGCGGTGCAGGGGGAGGCGCTACAGGTTTCTTTTCGCAAAAAGACTGACAGCCTGCCAGCAGCAAAGCCACCGCAGGCGCAGCAACAAAAGAGAGCTTCATCAAGGGTCTCCTGACACCCTGGACAGGGTGCAGTAATTAACGGATTGCGAGGTTGCCCGGCGTGGCGCCAAGCGCTTTGAGGCGGTTGTAAATCGCCCGGATGCCCTGCGCGTAGCGCAGGCGTTTGTTTTCTTGGCGAGCAGAGGGATGAAAGCCAGCGTTGTACGACCCGAGGCAACGCCAGGTGTTGCCGCACACCCGAAGGTGGCGGGCCAATACCCAGGCGCCTACCTGCACGTTGAAGCAGGCATCGGCCAGCAAGTCTTCCGGGCGCTTGATCAGCCCCAGGCGGACCAGCCGATTAGCGTTATCAGTATTGATTTGCATGACGCCGTAATCAGAACTGACAATTTTGCCGGTGCCGTCCCGGTTATGGTTCACAACCCCCGGCCGCAGGTTGCTCTCCCATATACCAATAGCCTCCAGTAGCAGGGGATCTTGCTGATAACGCTGGCCTGCCTCTTGAAAACAAAACGCCGCTGCCGGCAACGGCATCGATAACGCCAAGATGAGCCATAGCGAACGCATGGCTAACCCCCTGAGCTAGGCGCTGGCCTTATGGGAGGTTTGACGGCAGGCACCTGTACTTTTGTAGGCAGCGGTGCCGGTGCCGTGAGGGGAGCAGTGTTTCGCACAGAGCTGGTCCGGTGTAACCGGGCCTGCGCCTGACTCAGTGAGGTAGCGTTTTGCACAATCTGCTCATCCACCCACTGCCCTGCTGGCACCTGGGCGACCTTTGGTGCAGTGGTGTTGCATCCCGATAGGGATATGAGCAGAACGGTTAGAAGTAGTCGCTTTTGCATAATCGCCTCCTGAAATGACTATTTTTTCGAGTCATCAATCAGCTTTTGAACAGCCACTTCCAAGTAGTTATCGATCAGGTATCGAGCTAACCCGGACGGGGACATTTGCTTAGGGCTGTTGGTTTCGTAGCTGACCTTAGTAGCGGCCTTATTCAGTGCCTCGACCCTGATTGCACGGACGTAGACGCTGGTTGTTGTTGTAGTTGCGGACATCGCTTCATCTTCTGGTAGCTCCATGGGAACTCCTATGGGTTGGGAAAGCGCAAAAACACCGCCAGGCAAGGGCCTGGCGGTGAATAAAAATTAGGTGGGGATAAGAAATGATGAACCCCCGTCTCGCTACTGGCGACAGTCGGGGTTTGTTGCGTCAGCGGTGCTGGCCAGTTACCCGCTGCTGATTGCAGGGCTGGCCGATCGTCTTCGGTGTGGGCTTCGAGCTTCCTACTCACAGCGTCAAACAGCATCTGTTCGCCGTGGATCACAGGTCCTTACAACAATGCACGCTACAGCTCTGAATGCCCTGAGTGATTGGGGCAGGGTGCATGAGGTCCGGCGCTCCTCATAGCCGAGGCTCAGAGCACTAATTCGAATTCAGATAATCAACTACTACAAAGGGTGTACTGCTGAATACACGCGGCCACCTGGGCGACTGGTTAGTCGTTGCAGTGAATCGCCCTGTGCAAGGAGCGCAAAAAAAGCGGCTTTGCGGGCGCCCTCGGAGTGCATATCAATGATGAGGTGTAGGGACTTGGCCAGCTCAGAAGGCAAATTGCGATATTCAACACAGTTGAAGGTGCGATCCGTGCGTAACAGGATCAAATCTCTTAATGCGTCGACCACACTGTCTTGGACAACACAAGCGTCCCCACCGAATCGAACGAACCCATGGGCACCATTCAACGCTGTGATTTCTGTGGTGTGAGTCACATACGGGTCGAAATTTAGCAGCAAATAGCCGGGGAACAACGGAAGCTCACGGCGCACGGATGAAGGCCGATCCGTGCGCTTACGAAGTGTGACCCTGCAAGGCGAATATACCTCAACGTCCAGCCTCTTGATCAACTCTGTAAGTGATTGATGATTCGAGGAATTATGAATTAGAACGTACCAGTTTCGCATATGCAGAACCATCCTAGCAGGCGCCCTTCCGAAATCCCGAACCGTTTGGCGCAGGGGCTGTTGTGATCGGCTTGGGAAATCATTTTCATCCGCCGCCGAGCCACTAAGGCCGGTGGATAGCGGATTGCCAGGTGACAAATTAAATCGTTTAAGAAAAAAAGTAAATAGCTTTATACAATTATTGTATTTTTATACCTTTTTATAAAACTAACCTTATGAAATTATTAAATTTTATTGGTAACCCTGTGGACAATCTACGTCGCGTAATCGGAGTCAAAATCAAAGCTCTCCGAAAAGCCAACGGTATGAGCCAGGCCGATCTGGCTGAGCTTGTGGCTTGCGATGCCCCGGTGATCAGCCGTTACGAGCTGGGGAAAACCCTTCCGAACATTGAACACCTGATTAGAATATCCACGGCCCTCAATGTATCTCCAGCAGAGTTGCTCCCTAGCGGCCAGGACTCTTTAAGAGCGCAGCTGATCGCGCTCCGCCAAGATCTTTATGAAAAGTCTCTTCAAGTGGAATCAGTTGAATATTTAGAGAAACTTATAAAGTTCGCAGATGATTACATTGAGTCTCATACGTCCAAGAAAATATAAGTCTTGTATCTGTATATCCTTACGCAATCCCGTATTTTTCCGACAATTCGCTGATACGACTCAAGCGCTGCTGATGATGCCGGTTCGACAACTGATCAAGCGGTAAAGCGCCGCTGGCAATCACAACGGTGAACTTTTCGTCCAGTCTTACCAACTCTACGAGCTCTTTAAGCTCTTTCTGCATGTCTACGCAATTGTTCATAGTCTGTCCTTTAACGTTATTCTGCTCACTGATTCGTCTTTAGCCTTTTCCTACGGCTACCAGCTACCCAGCAAAAAATCCCTGTCAAGATCTACGATTGACATCTATATTCACACGCTGATCAATCCAATTGACCTTAAAACAACACTAACGGGGGAATTGATGGCCGTCAAAACAAATATTGACATGGTGTCATTGTTGCGCGAGAGCTTGGCTAAAGGGAAAGGCGTGAAGTACAAGCGACTGTCAGACGCCATAGGCAACGGTATTCTTAGCGGTCAATTCGAACCTGGCCGAAAACTTCCACCGCATCGCACGCTATCCGACAAGCTCAAGGTCACGATTGGCACGATTAGTCGTGCTTACGGTGAGTTAGAACGGTTGGGGCTGGTAGTCGCGCGCGTTGGTGATGGCACGTTCGTCCGCAAACGTGGGCTTGATCGTAAGCTTGATGAGGGCTTTCGCAATTTCAGTGAAGATACTCCAACGTTTTTTGATATGAGCCGGAACATGTACATCCCAGGTTCCGAGACCGACTTTCTAACGCAGAGCTTACAAGTACTCGCGGGGAACCCCAGCGCAATTAGGGATATAAGCCAGTACACCCCAGACGTTGGCCTACCACGGTATCGAGCTGCTGGAGCAGAGTGGCTTAAGCAGCCTGATTTCACTCCGACCCCTGAGCAAGTGATCTGTGTTAACGGAGGTCAACATGGCTTGATCTGCTCCATGATGGCGTTGCTGCAGGCGGGTGACACGATAGCCACCGAACAGCTGACATATCCCGGACTGATCACTGCAGCTCGGATGCTCGGGATTAAATTGGTGGGCGTTGAAACAGATGAGGAAGGGCTGTTGCCATCCTCCCTGGATTCGGTTTGTCGCAACCATCGTGTTTCGGCTCTTTTTTGTACACCAACTATTCAGACTCCTACCGCTGCAGTGATGTCGGTAAACCGACGCGAGACTGTTGCGAAGGTATGTCGCGAGCACAATTTGCTTATTCTTGAAGACGACGCCTACGCAATCTTGATGGATGATCGCCCGCCGCCCCTTTGCTGCTTCGCACCAGAAAGAACCACTCTTATCACCAGTTTAAGTAAGACGGTTCCATCCGGGTTTCGAGTAGGTTACCTGCATGCTCCACAAACCTTGATCAGCCGACTATCCGCATCTTTACGCTCAACGTGCTGGATGGCTACGCCTATGGCATTTGAGTTAGTTACTGAGTGGATAGAAAACGGTACTGCCGATCAATTACGGCGACAACAAGTCAAAGAAATTCGTCGACGTAAAATGCTGGTTGAACACCTACTTCACGGGTTGGATTACAAAACTCATGCAAGCAGTTCGCATTTTTGGATAGCCGTTCCCGAACCACGTCGCGCATCTGAAATTGAGTCAGAGCTGAAACAACAAGACTACTTGGTAGCGACAGCAGAAAACTTTGCGGTAGGACACGCAGTCGTACCGCAGTTCATTCGGGCAAGTGTCAGCAATACAACTGGAAATGATCAACTGCTGATTGAGGCATTTACAACTTTAGCTAACTCACTCAGCCAAAACCGAGAACGCTTTAGTTTGTAAAAGGCGCGCACCAAACCTGAGTACTGACCGAAGCACATTAATGCCTAGGTCAGTTTACTCATAGTCTCGGGGATTGATCTGGCCTGACCTCAACCTCATCCACCTGGTCATTGTAATCGGCATGTCGAGGCTGTCCCTGGACTGATTCATCCTCGACTCGGTACTGCCCATAACTCCTTTCAATGGTGTCATAGCGTTCCAACTGATCACGATCTGTCACCTGGAACACATGCCCGTTATCCCGATGGTTGAAGTCGCAGGCGGCTTCAAGCACTCGGTCAACAAATTGATCGTCACCCACAATCTCGACCCTCTCCCCACTTTTGGTACTGACCAGACTGGCGGCCAGTCGGTAATTGGCCGAGTCGTCATAGTCCTCAAAGCCTGGCTTGATTTCGACCCGGCCGCCATGATCAACCACGCCGGCGATACCGTCTCGCAGGTACTCAATGGTGCCGTCACGATAGAGCCTGGAGGAATGCGTGTGCGGACTATAGAACTGCGAGTCATCGGCCCTCGCGGCAAAAATGGTTCTGTCTCGTTGATCCCCACGAACCCGTTGCTTACGCGTTTCTCTATAGGCGAAACCACGCAATTGACTGACGGCCGCAAGATCACCCTTCAAAGCTTCCTGCTCCACCCAGGGACGATAGGCGAGCGGCCGGAGGAGCCCTTTATCAGACCGCACCTGACGCTCCTGGCGAAGTTCGATGCGCAGTTCGGCCATCGCTTTCATCCGCTCAAATTCAGCGACCCGGTACATCAACTTACGCAGCAAAGGATCGCCATACGAACGCTTCACGTCACCTTTCATAGCTTGGTAACGCGCGGCCACGTGCTGGTAACGCCCCTTCACATCCAGATCCGGTTTCTCCCAGGTACTGCGGTACTCCTGGTAGCGCAATTTCAGACCTTCTCGGGCTTCCGCTCGCTCCTCTCGGCGCTCTTGTCGCACGCCTTTATCTCTGGCCTGAAAGGACGGTTGATAAGAGCTGATGATTGCATAAGCCCCCTCATAAGGATCTTCCGACTCAAACGCTGGTGGGCCTTCATACGATCCATAGCCCGCCTCAATTCGATCCTTCGTGAGCGACGGATGAACCGACGAAGCTTTAAGCGCTGGTTCACCCGGGCGTAGGTAATCGTAGATCACCAGGCCCCCACCCTGTTCACGCAATCCAAGGCCGTTCGCGTGCAACAACAGGTGCAGATGTTTCCAATCGGCTTCTTTGTTCTGGATCGCCTCGTTGACCTTCACCCGCACCTTATCAACCGCATAGTGGTAAAGGCTTTCAGTGTTGGAAAATATCTCGCGTTTGGCTGCTCCCTGGGGAGCGCTATGGTAATGAATACCGGGCCTAACCAAATGGTCATCCGCGTTCATCTGCCAAGGGCCATTATCTTGTTTAAAGCCGTAACGACGCTCAAGCACCCGCATGCTTTTCTGCAAGGTATCAACATCGTTCCACATGTTGGCTGCTTTGTACGTCGCGGGGTTAACCCGATTAACCGCGACGTGAGCATGTACGTTATCGGTATCACGATGGATAGCGGTGACGTATTGATGAGCCTCTAAACCAATGGACTTGAGGGCGTATTGGGCAGACTCGAAAACCTGGGAGTCAGTGGGTTTATCACTTTCTGGCCAGGATATGATGAAGTGATAAACAGGGTCTTTAACGTGCCGGTTTTGAGCAGCCACCATGTTCATTTCAGCGGCGGCAGTTTCCCAAAAAAAGCAGTTAGTTTCACAAGCCACTTCACCTGCTTGAACGCGCTGTGTCCCGTCGCTGAACTGTTCCAGGACGCGGACTGGTGCATCATCAGCGTCGCTTCGGTCGATGTAATCCACCAGTCGATCAAACACCGCCTTGCTTGATTCTGAACGCGCCGATTTAGGCTCGTCAGACAGAACGTCCTTTCCTGAAGGTTTGTCTTCGCGTTGGCTGACATAGCTCACCAGCTTCATAAAGCTGGAGCCACCGTCTCGACGCTTAGGGGGAATAATGACGTTCAACGGACCTTAGTTCCTTACCGGGACGACGTTCAGGTCCAGGGCAATGATCGCCTTCTTGACCTCCACCAGGACTTCCGAAAACTGCTTGCTGAGTTCGGTAGTCATGTTGTCTTGCATCTGGTTGAACAGGTGCTTTTGCAGACCCCCGAGGCGTAACAGCTCATTCATCAATCGCAGATCTGTACGTGTCACGATCTTGCGGTTGAGTGCTGAACGGCGAAGCAAATCGGAGGTGCTAATGCCTGCAGCTTTAGCTTTCTCTTTCAGGATATTGGCTTCCTCTTCGGTACACCGAAGATTGATCACCCTGCCCTTCTGACGCGATTCGCTCTTTGACATAACGGCACCTGTGACGCACAACGGGGTATCGGGGCACAGCCCTGATCAGGGTTTTGGATGGATCGACTGCGTGCAGGCGGTACATACAAAACATTTCCTGTCCGGTAGTTTACTTGAAATACCTTCTTTTGTCATCGCGTTGACTGGTCGGCTATTAGAGGCCTGCGTCGGATGGTGCGGGTCTGGGCATCGCGCCCGGTCTGGGGTAGAGTCGTGGACTCACAGTTTTCAACGAGCGGAGGGTTACCGAGCATGGCCAGAACTACCACCTTCACCCAAGCCCAGCTTGAGGCGGCAAAAAGTGCTCTCGATCAGTTGCCTGATCTGAGCCGCGATAAGATCGGCAAATCTCAGTTTCTGGAATCGCTGAGAGACCAGATTGTCACCTTGGCTAGCACCAAGGGGTACAATACTGCGGAGATTAAATCGGCGCTTGAATCTGTCGGGGTTGACGTTTCAATTAAAGCAATATCTGAGCTTTTGAATGCACAGCCAAAGCGACGAACACCGAGAACCAGAACACCCAAAACTGAATAGTTTTGAGTCAGATAAAAAGCCCAGCATCGGCGGGGCTCATAGCAAAAAAGTTTCCGTTATTGTGTGTCGTCGCCATCAAGATCCGACAGGCTACTAGCAAGGTCGATAGTGACCGGTATTAGGTCAGGACCAGTTACGAGAAATACACAAGCGCTGTCAAAATTACCGGCGGCAATTTCCGCTTGAAAATTTTGCTCTGCGGCAATCTGGGCTGCTGCCAGATCGTCGCCATCCGTTTCTATGTCGATAGTCCATGAAACGCTATACGTCTTCATATCGTCTTACCTGATGAGTGGGATCAGCGAGTGTTGAGGCCGGGTGCATTACACACCCGGCCCACCAGTTACGCGACGGTCAAGTGACCGCGCATTTCTTGCGCTAGAACCCACAAGGCGCGATTCAATTTTACATCCTGATCAATCCCACCGACGGCACGGGTGGTCGCTCGACGGCCTACCTTGTTACGACCACGCAAGCCACCTTTAAGCGAATTTTCTTGAATGCGATTGAAGGTAGTCCACAGGTCGTTATCGAAGTCTTCAACGCGGCGGGCACTGAGCAACTGGCGAGCTGTTACCGGTGCTGGTCCATCTTTTGGTTCGTAGCGATATGACAGCGCCGCCGTGGCGAAAGCTTCTTGTTGCTCCGGGCGCAGTTTGATTTGCTTCATGCTCTCACGGTGGTCGTTAACTGAGTCAAACTGATTGAGTACTTCGTAGGCGCCTTCGATCACGTCGCTGATAACGTCACCTTTACCGCTGTGCCGTACTTTCTGATCAATTGAGCAATCACCAATGACCAGACCATTGGCACAGACAAACCGAAACATGCCCGCCATCATCTGATAACTGCTGGTTCCATCATGGCTGTTCAACAGGATGATTTCGTTCGCTTCCTTGTCCATGATGGTGTTGGCATGGCGCAGGCGTAGCATGTGCTTTGTGTGTTCAATCTTGTCGGTATTGCGCACACGGGTTTGGCACGCCATGAAAGGCTCGAAGCCTTCAGCACGCAACGCGTCCAGTACGTCGATGGTTGGGATATACAGGTAACGCTCTGACCGGCTGTCATGCGCTTCTGCTGCGAAGATCGAGGGCGCCACGCGAGCGATATCATCGTTAGAAAGCGGGCGGTCTGAACGCAGCATGTTCGGATTACGGAAACTGCTGGAAAGGTGCATATTATTTCCCCTACAAGGTTCACCTGGAGCGGTAGCCGCCGCTCGTTTCAGGTATCAGCTCCGGAGTGGCGCTGATGTGTTCATTGTATCAAACACAAGTAATAGTGTCACTACTTGTCATGACAATAAATGCACATTCTTCGGCTATTTTCCAAGCAGCCCCACGCGAAGCCAGCTCAAGAAAACCCCGCTCTATTGTTGAAACACGTTCGATAAGACCACCACTCCCGACGCCTGCTTTTTAAAAATGCTTCCTTCACCAGGTGCGCCGTGCTGGATGATTTTTGGATCTCCACGATTCGGAAAGGGATCAGCTCCATCTGACCCCTGCCCTATTCAGTTATGACTTACTGGTGGTCGCCTTAGAACTGCTCTTTGGCTTGGCTGTGCTTTTTTTCTTCGTAGGTTTCGTCTCTTGTGTACGAATCAGCGAAGGTACCCAACCTGTCCCACTGAGGCGGATTTCAGCTTCTGTAGCAAGTGCACCTTTCTTCATATCCAACAAAGCAATCCGATCTGCATCACCTTTTATTTTTCCCGCCTCGGTCAATGCCTCTATGATCAACTCTTTGGATACTCTGCCCAAGTAGTTGCCGACCGTGGGAATAAAATGTTCTTCCATTTTCAAGTCGAGCGATTGAACATACTTCTCTGTAAGTTCTTTCGACTCTACAGACAAACTTACAGACCGAGCGACGGCAAATGCCAACAGGGTATCTAGCTCCGCATCACTTAATGCTGCAAGGGCATCCCACAAGTCACCGTGAGCCGTTGGCAACGCCTCAACCAATTGATCACCGAGTGCAACAAACTCATTTTGTTTAACTTGCCCTGCTTCATCTGTAATCGGGCAACCTGTGCGGGCACCGTAACCGCTGCTGATACCCATGTCCGTTGGTGAACCGCTCCAATCACTGCGCGTGTCAGTTACGAACTTGCAGACAATTAGAATTTTTGCGGACTTTGGATTAGTTGCCGTTACAAACTGCGCAGCTAAATTGCGGTGCCCAAGTAAAGAGCGACGCAGTGCGTCACTGATTGTGCTGCCCTTACGCCCTGCGGGTTCAGTTTCCCGGCCACCCGAAAGGTGTTCCCCTTCTCCCAAGGCGGAAGTGACATTGGCACGATCTGCGGTACGGACCAGCCCCCGGTCAATGCGCAGCGATCCATAGTGCATGCTGATGAGCGCGCCGGCATGTTCCATGACTTCCGGGGCATATCCTTCTCTGGACGCTTGAATTTTCAGTATTTCATCCTCCAGCTCGTCGACGCGCTCATCCAGTGCTTGGGCCTGCTCATCGTCTCCAGCCTCCAAGTAGCCTTCGATGGCGGTCTGTACGTCCTCCAGCTCCTTTTCCAGCGTTTCAAGCTGGCCGGCAGACTCTGCGGACAAATCATTCAGTTTCTTTGGTGCCCGGCCTAGGCGGTCAAACTGGGTGTAATCAAATTTCGGCCACACCTCGACCCATCCCCAACCCTCTGCGCGCACTTGTTCCCCCAGATCCTGTAGCTTTGCCTCGACCAGCACGTCGAGTAGGGCACCGTCAGACAGCAAGGCGCCCTGCCCGTCTGCTGCAAACAGGTCGCGGCGCACACCACCACCTGCCTGCTCGTAGACCTCCACACCACCTATGAACGCAACACGGGCATCTTTGCTGGCATCTACTTCCGTTTCGATAACGGCGCGTCGTAGCGCGGCTGGGTCGTTGTTCCAGTGCTGGTCACGAACACGGTTCCAAACCATTGATTGGCGGTCGTGATCATCAGTCGCGCAAAGGGAAATTAGTTGTTCGGTTGTCAACGCACCAAGGCGGTAATCCTCGATCAAGGCCGGGGCTGCCGCGCGTAGCTTGAGGCGGCGCTCAACAACCAGCGTCGTGACTCCGAAGCTGTCCGCGATGCGGTCGATGGTCCAGCCCTGTTCAGTCAGTTCTTTGAACGCGTCGAACTCATCGGCCGGGTGCATAGCTTCACGACTGAAGTTCTCAGTCAGACTGGCGGCCGTGACGGCATCCGCGCCGATAACCAAGCTGGCCGTGGGGTAATCGACTGGAAACTTGCCTTGTTCGACCAATAGAGTAATCGCGTCAAACCGGCGACCGCCTGCCGCTACATCGAAGAACTCACCGTTGGCATGTACGACCAAATTCTGCAAAAGCCCTTGGCCGGTCTGTTCGTGAGTGCTAAGGATCGATGCTGCAAGGGACACAATTCCCGCCCGGTAGCTGGCGGAATTACGGCCAGTACGGCGGGCGTTTCTCTCGCTGCGGCGCAGACGGTTAAAGGGAATGACCGTGTTGTATGCGTTTGACATGAAATAACCCCTACAAGTTATGCCCGGAGCGGTAGCCGCCGCTCGTTTCGGGCTTCGGCGCCGGTGTGGCGCCGATGGGTTTATTATACATCAAGTATCATTTAATGTCACCACTTGTCACCACAATAAAAACAAATAAATCAGCTCCCCACCCTGCCCCATCACGCGCAACCACCCCTGAAACAACAGGCTCCGCACCCGCGCATTGACGCTGTGCGAGTAGCGCGTTAAGTGGGACAGGACACCACAAATCGCACTCCGACCTCCTCCGACGCGCTTTACTGCTCTTGCCCTTTGCTGTTGCCTTGCTGTGTGATTCATATCGCCTCCCCGGGTTGTGGACGCGGCTTCGCTGACTGCCTGTGCCGTGGCACTTAGGTCGACCTGGTGGATAGATGCGGCAAGGGTGCGAGCGATGCCAGCACCTTACCTGGTCAACCGTCAAGCGCAGGCAAAGGGCTCTCGGAGAGGCCTCAGAGGGCACGACACGAAGTCAGTGCGGGCAGTTCCGGCCGGAGGCCGAAAGCGTTATGTGATTGAAGCCCGAAGGGGCGAGACGGGCCGGCTTCATGGCCTGGCTCGATGCGCAGCACGAAAGCACGGTCCCAAGCGCAGCGCAGGGAAACGCCGGTACCTGGATCTGCAGAACGCCGGTGGAGCTGGAGGCTTGGAATCAGGCGGTTGGCTCAGAGTGTGATGGTAAAGGTATGTGCATCGAGCGGCTTACCTGCAGCATGAAGCTCTTTAAGCGACTCCGAGATATCCCCCAGCTGTTTAGCCACCACGCCAGGGAACCACTCATCGACCTGTACCCAACCTTTAGGTAAAGACTCCATGTGGCCACGTATACGCTTCATCAACACACTGACATTTTGTCGATTCAACCCGACCTCAGCAGCTGCCTCAGAGATTGTGGCCCCCATCACCAATACGAGCCGAGCGGCGGTAATCGATTTTTCGGAGTAAGGCCGTCGCTTATTGTTCGCAGCCAGGACCTTCATCACGCGCTCAAACTCTTCTGCGCTCATTTCCCCAGTGCTGGGCGTGGGGCTGATCAAACGCACCAGTTGGGCAATTTCACCTGGTGAATAGGCTACTTTTATTTGGGCGGCCAGGACCAACAGATCTACTTCGTTGCGGTTTGCAGACATTGTGGTGTTCCAGATCATGGCCAAGGGACAGTCAGTCCTATAGCGTGTGTTATGGCTGGTATGTGATTCACGGCCGTACAGCCGCGAACAAATCAACCATACTCGAAAACGTCACCACTTGTCACGACAAACAATTAAATTTCACCACACCATAGAGTCCTGTGTATTATGGCCTGGCGACTTTCGTTATCCCCTACAAGGGCGAAAGAAGCCCCCAACCGAAAGCCTAGCCGGGCCTACGGTTGAATGAGAGGCCCCCTACTTCGTGTCGGGGGCTTTTTTTTGGAAAAAAAAACCGCTCTGACCGAAGCCAGAGCGGTCCCACCTCTCAGCCTTTACAGGCCTTCAAAGTAGTCTCGCAGCAGTTCGTAAACGTGATGAACACGTACACATACCACCACGAAGTCCCACGCACGTCTTAACTTAGACATACCTGGCCCTCCCGTAGTTGGGCCATACCTCCAGTGTGCTTACCGGAACACGCACACCTTCAGAAACACGCTAATGCTCCCTGTGAGGCGGCTGGGCTGATGGTCCTTCTGCATATATCCGGCACGGGTCTCAAATCCGTGGCAGTCGGTCCAAAATTCGCGCGCTGGCCCGGCCAACCTCAAAGGTGACGAACGCGGAACACTCGCATTCTATGGAAAAAATCGACTTTGTGTTGCGGCGGATGGACGGTATAGAGCGACAGTACGTGGTAAATTGCCTCAAAGCCTTACGGCATAGGCCCTTCAGGGGTAGGATTCTTTTGACGAATAGCAGTTTTGCAGGGTCCGTAGATCGTTTTTATGATTTTTCCTTGTACTTGCTTGCACACCGGCGCTAAAATTCCAGTACACGCTAATGCTCCCTGTGAGAACGCAAGCCCGGCCTCTAACCGATCTTGCACGAAAAGACCGCCCTCTCTAAGGCGGTTTTTTTTCGTCTGCACTTTGTTCGTTACACGGCCCCCCGAGGATTCGTCATGTCGATCACCCTGGACCTTTCCCCGCTTGAGCTGGACGCCCTGGCCAACTTCCGCCGCCTGTACGCCGAGTTTCAGCGCACCACCTCCAGCACGCCCAGTCTGCAGCTGGGCAAGCTGTACAGCGCGCTCAGTACCTCGGCGCAGCTCTTGGCCGAGGCCTTGGACAAAGCAGCTCGCGCCCAGGGCGTGTAATCACAGCTCCAGCTCCAACTGGCGGGCCGTGGCCGCGTTGTCGACAGCCACATACAGCGCCTCGACAGTGGCAGGTGTCAGCGCCCGGGCTGACTCAACGCCTTCCACATAGCCTTCGGCGCGTTCGGTGGCCAGGCTCAGGGTCAATTGGTCTTTAGCTCGGGCCAGACGCACCAGGTGGTTTTCGATATGAGTGCGTATTCCGGCCGGCAGACTGGTGTCGGCCAGGTGATCCAGGGCACTCATCGGCGCACCGTTGGCAGGTCGCCCAGGATTGCCGCAAGTGTGCCCCAAGGGTCCAATTGCTCAGGATCTGCCAAGGTGCAGCCCTCGATATGCTCAAAGGATTTGGCCACGCTATGCCGGCGACCAATCTGGCAGCCCAGGCAATGCACATAGGCACCGCGCAGCGCCCATCGCTCCCCCCAGGCTGTCAGGCGCTCAGTGACAGCATTCACCTCTCGGCTCCGGGCCACGGTGCCCCGGAGGGTTCCAAGCGGATCTGGATCAACGTATCGATAACGAGAAGTCATAGGCCGCTGTCCAAACGCGCCTGAGCCTCGTCCCTGGCCTGATCCGCTTCCGCGTCCAGCTCGCGCTGGGTGTCTTCGTCGATCAGCTTTTCTAAGACCAGCGCCATGATGAAACCCGCCGTCAAAGTCCACTGGAAAAACACCGCCTGCTTATCCTCGGCACAGGCAATACTGCGAATCTGGAAGCGGGCCCGTTCCAGGGTTTGCGGGTTGTTCTGTTCAATCTGGATAATCGGCATGGTGGGGGTTCCTTTCCGTTCGTAAAAATCCCGGTACCGGGGGCTTACTCTTTGCCCTGGGCTGCCGCGATGAGGGCTAAATCAAGATCCGGTTGTGCGATGCGGCTTATCTCATCAGCCAGGCGTAGCGCCGCTGTCACGCGTTCTTCCTGCAGGCTATCGGTGTTCTGTTCCGCGGGGGCATACAGCCAAGCCCGATAGGCTTCCAGGCTGCGCATCAGCGCGGCCTGAGCCTTGGCATCCAAGGTAAGGGTCAACAACGGGGTTTCAGTCGTACTCATGTTGGGGGGCCTTCCAGTCTGTGTTGTGTTGTCGTTTTTTGGTCGCAGCTTCCAGGCTGCAACCTTAACCGGGAAAAACCACCGAGCCGCCATCCGAAGCGCTAGGACCGAATGCACCTTTACATCAGCCATGGCCCGGTCGGCTTCGGCGTTGAACTCCCGCCACGGGTCAGCAGGATCGCCCAGCACCAAGGGCGAACCATCCTCATGGAACACCCGGCCATAGCAGCCAGAACAATAACGGCCCAAGTCAGCCGGGGCAGCCATGCAATAGAGGCAGGTAGCCATTGATGGGTCCTTTCCAGTTAGTTCGTTATAGCGGCAGCTCGTAGTAACCCAACTCGCCGGGCTCCCATTGAATCGGACGGCCGTCGAGGCCTTCGCACTCATCGACAGGACCGGCATTGGTATAATCGGCGCCTTCCCGTTCGTCCACCGCCTCCGGCGGACACGCCCAATTCGCCCCTTCCAGCCGTTTACGCGCCTGCTCCAAGCTTTCCCCTGGCCGGGCATCAGCTCGTACCTGGGCGTCGGTTAGCTGCGGCAGTTTTCCGGGTTCAATCGTACGCATGGATGGTGTTCCTTTCGGCTATTTTGCCCTGAATTTAGGTCATCACGTAAAACCGACCGCCTACAATTGCGCTAGAGGCATTTCCCGGGCCTTGGCATGCTAAGGCCAGCCAACAAAACCTACGTTGCTCCAGGAAGCGCATGCGCGGCAAGAAATGCTGCGTCAGCGCGACACGATCAAATCGTGTCAGCTATTACGTGTCCAGGATGCCTAAAATCTGTAGATGGCACCCTTCCCTGCTTCATAGAGTCATCAGCACTGGTAGCTACTGGCAATGTGTAAGCCTGTACAACCAAAATGAATTCCAAGTGGAATTCTAATTAGAATTCCAAAAGGAACCATAGCTAAAATCATAAAAGAATTCAAATAGAATTCCATATGGATTCAAAATAGTATTCCTCTAGGATTCTTTAAAGAATTCACAAATAGTATCCTTAATGAATTCCATAAGATTCCAATATGGAATTCTTTTTTGAAATCTATAGAATTCTTTAAAGGCTTCATATATGGTCTCTTCATGGAATTCAAAAGGAATTCCAAAAAGAATTCATTTCGAATTTTAAGGGTTACTAACCTATTGAGGGCCAGTGTATGCCAGTCATTGTTTTCGTCTCTCCAAAGGGTGGGGCGGGTAAGACCACTTCCGCTTTGGCACTCGCTGAGCAAATCGCACGGCGCGTACCGGTCACCGTTATTGATGCCGACCCGAATCACCCCATTAAGTCGTGGTCAGAGGGCGGTAACACCCCCAAAAACATGACAATCACCTCGGACGTTACTGACAAGACGATCGGTGAAACGATCGCAGACGCAGCTACAAAGACGCCTTTCGTGATTGTTGACCTGGAGGGCACAGCGGCCACCATCGTTGCGTATGCGATCGCGGAGTCAGACTTTGTGGTCGTACCGACCCAAGGCTCGCAACTGGACGCTGAGCAGGCGAGTAGGGCGTTTGCGCTGATCCGGGCCCACGAACGAGGCATTCAGAAACACAAACCTGATTACAAACTGCCTTTCGCCGTTTTGTTCACACGCACATCTGCAGCGATTCAGACCCGGGATACAAGGCATATCCGCAAGAGCTTCAAAGCTGGGGGAATTCCATTCTTTGAGACTGAACTGAATGAGCGGGCAGCATTCAAGGCAATGTTTTCCTACCGTCAGCCGCTTGAATTGCTGCCCACTGATGAAGTTTCCAATGTGGGTAAGGCCATAGAGAACGCCGAAGCGTTCGCTCGGGAAGTGATATCCAGAATCACCTCAGAGGCCCAACCACAGCAAGAGAAGATCACATCATGAGTCGCGTAGATCCGCTGGATAGCCTGAAAAGTTTTGAGCCTAAACCTGCCACTGAGCAGAAAACAAAGCAAAGCAACGCAGAAGTGGAGGAAATGGCGAACCAACACGGTTTTGTCGGCCGGCAGGCAACCCCTTTAATGGTCCCAGTTGACCGGTCAAAGCGACGTCACAAAACCGGGCGCAATGTTCAGATCAACATCAAAGGCGAGCAGGAAACCAAAGATGAGTTGTACCGCGTTGCTGACGATATCGATCAACCGTTGGGGGAAACACTCAAGCAGGCCTTAGCAGCCTTACGACGTGAGCTAGAGACAGAACCACGTTAAGCGTCGACCATCAGGGAGGGGAGGGCAGTGAAATTGAACGTAGAAAAACTCAACGCTGCGGTGATCAGCCTTTTGAGTAAGCGCAAAGGAGAAATTGGGGCCCGCTGGTCTCGTCCAACTCTTCACCAGGTCTTTCACCAGGGGATGGTTGGCGGGGTTAGACTCGCGCCTTGGATGCCTTTTGGGTTGCTGCTGGTAGGTACCTTAGGTGACTACGAAAACATGCGGCAATATTTGCTGACAGCCACCACCGAACAAATGAGCCGCACGGTCTTGCTCAGCATCGCTGGTGGCTTCATTTTCGGGGCGATAGCGCAAGTGCTGGTCGATATCGCTACACCTAAGTTGCCAAGCAACAGGGACGGAATACTTCAAAGCGATCGTTTACCAGCTGCTGCCTGGTACTGGGATTTACCACACGATGGGCGCGACTTGGCAATCCGAGAGGTGACAACTGCACGTTGCACACCGAATGCGGATACACGCTGGGCGTTGGACGATCTGCTCAAGGAGTTGACACGTGGCGAGAACATGGGTGGTTCAGATCTGTTAGACCACAAGATCGGACGGCTGCTGAGGCTTCAGTCTCAACAGCTAAAACCTACCCAAAAGCTGGACGATGCGATCCAGTTATTGTCGTTACGCTACCGGGGTTTGCAATCCAGTTACGAATGGTCTGTGAAGACCGAAGTGTCCTCACATGGAGTTAAAGCCTTTGTGACCGTGCGTCCAACACCGAAAAACAGTGATATTGAGGCTGCGTCATGGAACCGTTGCTTAGTCGCAGAGGGTCCATCAGAGGCTTTGGCTGTCACCATAGCAGCCATCACCCGCGAGACTTGGGCGTTCACAACCTAATGTCGAGGGTGTGATCCAGAACCCCAGAAAATGCCGTGTTCACTCCTCCGACCAGTGGGTTGCACGCCCGCCGAGGCGCCGTGCCAGGCGCAGGATGTCGTCGATGCCCGCGGAGCGCAATGACGGCTGGCGTTTTCCAACCGCCAAGGCAGCATCGCAAGCGGCATTCCATGCCTTACCACGTGGTGACGCAACGCCCGTAGAGCTTCGATCAGCAACTTCAGCTCGTCGTCGCTTAAGCCTTCGACTGGCGTTGGCTTGGCCACGATTAGGACTCGCTCACATCGCCATCTTCGTAGGACAGGCTTTCTGGGTAGAGGGTTGTCAACTGGGACAAAGTTTCCTGCACCTGCTCCAGCGAGGTCATCAGATGATCAACCTGGTCCTGAAGGTCTACGGCGAACTCAAACAGATCGGCTACTTGGCTGCGCGATCCTTCGTTGAACACCGCCATCGCCAGTTGATGCAGCTTCAACAGATCGGTGCGCAGTTGTGGCGGCCCGCCGTCCTCGCTGTCGCTCAAGTCGCCGCGCAGCATGTCCACGGCATCGACTGCTCGCAGTAAAGCGGCCGTCTCGAAGTTTTCTGGTGACAATTCGTCCCATTCTGCATCGGTGATATTGGTTGTCATACTTGGCCTTTTGTTGTCGTGCGTAGCACCTGCCACTCACAGGCCTATACATCTTACCGAAAATTTCTAGGGTTCCGGTTTACACCCATAGCCAACGGAACGGAAACGTACGCTACGTGATCGTGACGGCGCACCCCGGCGCCAAACTGGTCAGTTGCACAAATTCACACACCTTGATCACGTTTCGAGCAAACAAACTATTCCAGTCACTAAACGACAAAACCCGCCGTATTGCTCGCACCTCTGATAAGTAGTGATAAAATACGTTATCACCACTTTTATAGGCAGAAGGGCGCATGGCACTTTTTGACCCGATTCGACGTTTTTTCCGTGGACGCCACGGAACATCTGTGAGTTCGCGTACGCCACGAATTCACCTGGTCAATCAGCTGACCGAATCGTACCCAGGGCGTTTCGTCTATCCCGGTACCGACTTTGTGGATGACATCGAACTCGATGGCCAGCGTGTCGGATATGTCGACTACGGAATCAACCCGCTGGGCGATCGTCTGTACATCAACATGCTCGACATCGAGCCTGAACATCAGCGGCAGGGCATAGGCCTGGGCGTGCTGTGGAAACTCTGGTCCACCCACCAGGTGCCGATTGTGCCCTTGCATCAATACGCCTCCTCAGACACCTTTTGGGACCTGGCCCGGGAACGCTTTGCGGCAGCCGGCGCGTTGATCGAGGATGAGCTTCGCATAAACCAGCTCGACGCAGCCAAAGAGCGCTGGCAGCACCTGGTGCCGGAGCCGGAACATGAGCGCTTGCAGCGTGAACTCATGGCCTCAGATGAATGGCCAGCGATAAAGGCGAGATGGGAAGCGGAGTACGGTCCATGCCTAAAGGACTAACCCGCATCGAGGACGATGAACGCCGCCTGACCTCGGCCGAGTTCCAGCAGCTGGCCAGCGTGCCGGCAGCGGTCGAATGGTTCGCCAATATCGACAACCCACGCACCCGACGCGCCTATCAAAACGACCTGGAAGACTTCTGCAGCTTCGTTGGGCTCACCGGGGCCGAAGAATTCCGCGCAGTCACCCGTGGCCACGTCCTGGCCTGGCGCGCCCAGCTCGAAACCCGGGGCCTGGCCGGGGCCAGCATACGACGCAAACTGGCGGCGCTGGCCAGCCTGTTTGATCACCTCCTGGAGAACAATGCCGTGGCCGGGGGCAACCCTGTGCATGGGGTCAAGCGGCCAAAGATCGAAACCAACGAGGGCAAGACACCGGCGCTCAGTGATGAGCAGGCTAAATGCCTGCTGGAAGCCCCTGATGCGCAGACACTGAAAGGTCTGCGCGATCGGGCGATTCTGGCGGTGCTGCTGTACCACGGCCTGCGCCGTGAAGAAGCCGCGCAACTGTTGATTAGCGACCTGCAGGAGCGCCGAGGCATCAAGCACCTGCAGGTGAAAGGGAAGGGCGGCAAGCTCCGCTTTTTGCCGCTGCACCCGGTGGCGGCCGAGCGCATCCATGCGTACCTGGAACGCGACAGTGAGCGCGAGCAGGGATCTGGTCCACTGTTTCGCTCAATCCGCGGCCGCACCACCGGCGCAGGCATCAGTGCGAACGGGATCTACACCGTGGTTGCGTACTGGGCCAGTGTCGCCGGCATCGAGGTCACCGGGCTGGGCGTGCACGGGCTCAGAGCGACGGCCGCGACCAATGCCCTGGAGCATAACGCGGACATCGCCAAGGTCCAGGTGTGGTTGGGCCACGCCAATATCAGCACCACCCGCTTGTATGACCGACGTGACCAGCGGCCGGAGGACTCACCGACCTACAAGGTGAAGTATTGAATGGACAAGATCTTGGATTATTTGGGTTTGCGCTTGCGCGTGGGGGTATCGGGGCTGGCTTCCAGCTTGGCCAACCAAAAACAGCCCGCAGCTAAAGGCCCCAGGACGATGATCAGTACGGCCTGGGAGGCCACTGTCGTCCAATATTTAAAGGGTTGGCTCCCCACGGTATACATGTGCCGGGGCCCCCATTTATTGGTGGTCGTCGTTACCCCTGCAAGCAAATCTGTAGCGACCTCGACGCACAGCAAGATCACCACCAACACCAGCAAACAACCCACTCCACGGGTTAACCACGCGCCGATGCGGGAACTAAGCATCAGGTACATCCTCATTGACGTGGCCAAGCCCGATATCGACCCGAAGATCCAGGTAACTGCCGGAGTACCACACCTCACTGCCCTGAACCCTCACGGACCGCTGGCGTAGCCACTCATAGCGCTCGGCATATTGGCGTAGCAAGGCAAGATCCTCACCTGGTTGCAACTCCGCGATCGGCATCGGTCGAATGTTTGGCGGCTTAGTTGTCATCCCTAATGGTTACCCATATAGGACACAAGAGAAAATCGAATTCCATGCCGTGCCGCTGCCCGTATCATCTGATCAATCGACTGGGTGCTTGGTAGGTCAAACCCAGTTCGCGCCTTAACTTGTTTAGCAATCGACTCTTTAAGCTCGCGGGCAACAACATCACCCGTCGCGCCGCTTTGACGTACTGCCATATCGTTCTTTTCCTCTAACCAAGCGCTTGCCAGAACTCGTCCAACATGACGAATGCACGCCCTGGAGTCTTGCCTTTAAAAAAACGGCCCCTCGGCAACCGATCACCACGGTTGAGTTTCTGACGCCATTCTTCAAAAGCAGCTGTCTTCCGGCGATATGCCTCATAACGTTCCATGTCGGGTTTGGTCTGCGTTACTGTCACAGTTCGAACACCATATTTACGTGCTGCTGCGTGTGCCTCAATGTTTAGCATCTGCTGTAAATCAGGATCACCTTTAAAGTCAAAGGGGAACCCGTCTGAACCGACGATTGGTAAACCACCTGGGTAATAGGCCAGCATCGTTTATCTCCTCAGATCATCCATGATCAATTCGTCCGTGGGGAAATGACCTGGAACGCTTTGCCTTTGCTCCAGGTACACGCGATTTTGATCAGCGTCAGGATTTGCGTATCCGTCATACCGGGAGCCAGCTGGATTACCCCTTGGCCTATCGAAAACCGTTCTTCAAGCAGCACATTAAGATCGATGTCAGGTCCTGGCTCAGTGGCTTTGGGGATGTCGGGTGCAATGGCCATCCGCAAACCACATGTTTCGCACAGGTACGTATCGCACCCATTGCCATCTTTTGGCCCGTCCTTCATTCCTTTGACCGTAACTTTGATCCAGCTTTTCGAATAAGGCTGATCATTTTCGGAGGTTTTTTCCTCGCCCTGGTGACCCTTAGGACAAACATAGTGTTGGGAGGTGCGCATGGTCATTATTGTTTTCCTGTCGCTACTCAGTGTTGCGTCGGACGCTAAGGCTTGCTCAGTAACGCGACGATATATGCCTGATCCGCCAGTGTCATGACCCGCACAACCGGGCCAGGCACACCTGGGTCCACAACATCACCAACTGCTACGACGCCACGACCAGAAACCTCCCAAAGCCGATCAGCCAACCAAATTTCTGGATAACCCTCATCATCAACCTTGAACACTGCTGCACCGTCTGTGGCTAGCAATTGAAGGTGAGCGGATGGCTTAAGCAAAACCTCTCCGACTGACACGGGTTCAAGTTTTAATGTACTTGCCGGTTTTGCCATCACAGATTCTCCTTTCAACGATGCAGTCATTTTTCCCTCAACGTTTCGTTGATTGATCTTCACTGCCTGACAGGCGCTTGTCGCACCACAGATCCAGTCCACCGGCACGATGCACAATAGTCCCGTCCTCGATCCGCACCCAATGCTCGCGCAGCACTCGATATCGCTCAGCGTCACGGCGCAGCGCGTCCAGTTCGTTGTCTGCGGCCTCGATCAAGACGGCAGGGCTGTTGGTGTTTGTCATCGTTTTTTCCTCAACACTTGAGCGAGTCGTCATCGCGAAACAGGTGTTCCAACTCAAGAGGCCGGAACAACAACTCTAAATCTACATGACGCTCAATCTCGTCAGCGCAGAAACTCACCCGCATATGGGGTTTTCCAAGTTGCATGTCGAACACAAGGAAATACCCGTTCTGGACCAAAACCTTGACGGCGTCTACCAATGCCGTTGAGGGCTCCTGATACCGCATATCGCCACCCAAGGGGGCATAGCCCTCTTCCCAGCCAATCCAAACGCTTTTGGCTCCCTGTGCCCGAGCTGCCGCGAATTTTGCGGAGACAGCATTGATGATTTCATCAGCGGTCTCAGGGCGTTTACCTGTGAGGGGTAAGGCGGCTTCTCTAGCTGTCAGCATCATCGTCATATTTTTCATTGGTCCAGTCTCTTAATCTTGTTCTTAACCACCCCGTGGAAAAAATGACAAATCCCCGCGATTGCTGCCATCAGCATGATGAGCGGTGCCCAGCCTTCGGCAATGGCTTTTTGGTCAACTGGTTGTTTGGCGGCCAAAGCCAACATAACGATGGCCATCATCGCGAAAACAACTAGCACACCGCAAAAGAATGCAGACCTATAGGCTTTGCGTAACTGCGCCTCGACTTTCAGGAGATGGGCTTTTTCGTTGCTCATGGCTTCATCCTTTTTGGTGTAGTTTCCGCGATCAGTTTTCAGGGTGTGAAGGGGGCAGGCTTGGAGCTTGAAGCGGCTGCACTGGCAGCACCTCATTGATGCTGTCAATCGCGATCCCCATTCCGTGATTAACTCCCGCCTGCCACACGGTGGCTAGAGCTAACCCGGCAAAAAAAACGATCGCATAAATCTGAAATTTGCTGAGTTTTATATTCACAATTTTTCCTATGCTTGGAAGTGGTAACTACCAATCCCTTTTCTTGGCGGCTCTAAGCTCATGCAACCCGACCAACGTTGCCGCTAAACCGAAGCCTCCAACCGGCACCAGAAGCGCGCAGAACTCGCTGCGCAGATCAGGCCCCTCGAATGGATAAACCCATATCGCAAGCGCGCCCGCCAAGGCGATGAGCAGGTTTGCTAGCCCACCCCAGACCCACACCAAGTTTGTGCGCCGAGCAACCCTCTGAAGTTCGGTCATGCTGTTTTCCCTTAACGTTTCTTCTGAGCGCGATGACTCCGCCACGTCGTAACCATCACGATGATCAGAGGAGCAATCAAACACCCCAACATCCCTAGACCGCTAGGTCTTATGCCGAACAGCAGATAGGCCAATAGAAGGCCACCCAAACTGATGTTGACTATGTAGATCCCGTTTCGTAGGAGTGGATTCATCGCTGCTTTTTCCTACGCCGCTGGCTTGGCGAAAGCGCTTACAGCGTTTGCAATACCCATCAGGCCGCACCCGATAAAAGCACCGGCAGCGGCGACGGTCGCGGAGTTCAGAACAGCCAGTGTAAAACCGAGACCAAACAAGGCAGCGGCGCCGTAAACGTAAAAATGTTTTGGAGCGTTCATAACTATTTTTCCTACGTCGATCAAGGTTTGGCGCGGACCACAGATAACTGGAGTCCCTGCCACTGTTCGTCAGCGCTCTGGATGACCTTCAAAAAAGCAGCGTCCTGAACGTCATTCCCATGAACCTGCCAACTGCAATCCTGGCATTCCAACCCACAGCGACCATCGCTCTGCTGGTTATCTCGGACCTCACGCTTGCTGAGCTGGCCGGTGCGGGATACGTGAAAGCTGATGTCCGCATCAATATCGATCCAGACCTTGAGCGGGCCTCTGCACTCGGGGCATTCGATTCTCTGTGCCATTTTCGATTTCCTAGATATCAGCCGCAGTGTCAGTGTTTCCTTCGGTTACCCGCACAGGTTTGCCAACTTCGCGCTCGATTGCGGTCAAATGGACCTTTTGACGATCAACAATGTGAAGCTCAACCAACCGGATCAGCTCGCGCAGCTCGTAAAGGCGATCAAATGGAAAGGAGATTCCGTACTGCAGATGAAGCACAAGCTCCTCTGGAGATTCCGCCTCATGAACTGACACCGTCTCAAACTCGTTTTCGCTATTGTGCGCCACGTAGTTATGGCGCAAATCCATGATGATGCTGTGTTTCTTAAGATAGGCATCCTCAGATTTGAATACCGAAGAAGCTTCAAGCCGAATGCGACCATCCCCAGCTCTCACGAAACATTTCGCATACGAATTGAGCGCGCTTTTGAAGTGTCCTAAAAACTCTAGGATCTGAGGGTAAGAATGCCAGAGGTGAGGATGGCCAAGCTCTTCTGCTCTCCCGATGTAATAGCTGGCTTCGTGAATCTGCCGCATCAAATGAATGTGGCCCTTGTAGCTGCTCAGTGCACTCATAGCGCCCCCTTTTTCCGTGAAGTTGGTGGGTTACTCGGCGACAGCCCAGTCGCTGGGCTCGCCCAGTTCAAGACTGATCATGGATTCGAGCAGGCGGCCCAAGCGCGCCTCCGCCTCATCATGGGCCTTGCTCAGCGTCTCCCAGCCGGGCCCACCCGGCGCGTGGGCGAACATCGCATGCTTGGCCTGGCGCAACTCGTTCAACGCCTCCAAGTAGGTGCCCTGCAGCGTCACGGTCAGCGGATCGGTGAGCAACGCCGGGGGCTCGGCGCGGATGTACTTACGCGGGGCTGTGGCGGTCATGGGTGGGGCTCCTTGCGAATCTTGAAGGGGGTGGGTTCTACTGCATAAATTTACATCTAAGAAATGGTCATGCTGACTGCCTCGGCCCAGCGCATGGCTGGGCTTGAGCTTTAATGTACCTGGTCGAATTCCTAGCTGCGGGCAGGGTAAGCGTATAGATCGGCGGCGGAACCACCCGGCAGAGGAACCACCAGATCGACGGGTGTTTTTTCAACATCACCGAGACAAACCTTGCGGTTAATCTTGATGGACAGATCAGCGCCCGATGCGGGAACAACCTTCCCGTAGAAGCGGCAATCCCCAATCAATTCTTGGAGTGCGATACGATCCCCGACCGATGGGTTGAGGTTATCGTTAAGCATCCGCAAGGCCATACCGTCAGCACATTGAGCGACATTCGCGGCCATCAAGAGCGCTGCTGCGACGATGATTTTTTTCATAGTGACTTCCATTTCCTGAGTTCTCAGTGATTCGTTTCAATTAGAAAATATTAGCCTATAGGCTAATTATTTACAATTTTTATTTGCCTATAGCCTAACTATTATGTTCTGGAAGCCCCCTAACAGCGTCGTCCCAATGCGCAGGGCGCTCAGGATCATTAACGATTTTGCTCAAGGAAACAGGGTGTTTTCCCCAGTGCGCCGCGAGGTCTTTCCCGCTCCAGCCCCGGCGCCGGTATTCCGCCTTGAATTCTTCCGGGGTCAAACGCTGAACCAACATCAAATAATTCTCCGAACTATATCGCCCAACCGCGCAGGATCACCCGCGCAGAGCTTTTTGACTGCCTCTAGGCTCTCGATGCCCAAAATCTCGCTGATGTGTCTCAAGTCGATGCCGCGCCGCTTGAGCTTGACCGCAAGCGTCCGCCGCCCTGACTGCGCACTGGCACCCTCGATCCCGGCAAGGCCGAACAACCGCGTGTACAACCGACTTAGCTGGTTCGCGCTGTAGTAAATCTTGCCGTCTCGACGCTGCGCGCTGATTTTCAATCCTTCGCCAGTTCGACCAGAGACAAACAACGGCGAGTCAGGATCAAGACTACGAAAGGCCATCGCCCTGGTTGAAACGCCATGACCGCGTGCAAGGCGTTCTGCCAGGTGCGCATCTATGGCGTTGGTCAGTTTCTTGCTGGTCCAGCACAGCGGCCTGGAGCGATGGTTGTAAGCAATATCTGCGCGTACCTGGGAGTCGATCAACACAGCCCCCGATTCCGTCAGGTAGTCGCTCACACGCAAGCGGCAAATCTCTGTCACGGTCATGCCGGTGCCAAAGCAGGTAAGCAGCAGAGCAGCGTCCCGGCCACCGTTCTCCGGGCTGCTCACTTTCGCAACCCGAACAGCATGCTCAAGCTGCTCGTCTTCAATAACAATCGCTTTGGGCATTATTCACTCTAGATGCTGATTAACCTTCAATCCTGACAGTGTATGGCAAGAAAAAGGCCGAGGATAGCCCCGGCCTTATGGCGTTTCTGCTGTTCACGGAAAATTAGATGGGCAGGCCATCCACACGGTCGTACTGCACAGCGCCGTCGTCGTGAACGGCAAGATTGAACGTCCGGTTCAGCAGCACCTCATCTCTGGTGCCCATGCAGCTCTCGACCACCACGACAGCCAGTGCAAACTCGATCACAGCCTTATCGATCTGATCTTCTGTGCCGCGCTCTTTGACCATCTTGACCAACTCGCCGCCGAAAAAGGGAATGGCCCCCTGGGCGAATTCCAGGCCCTTCTCCATAACAGCGGGTTTACGCGCTGCCGCCAGTTTGAGAATGTACTCGCCTGGCAGCTCTCTGGTACCGGTGAACCATGCCTTTCGATCCTTATCCAGCAGCTCGATGTTGCAGTGCATAAATTGCTCCTGTGGTTTAAATCCAACGTCCGTTCGAACAATGAGTGACCGGTTACGGCCTAATAGTTACTGCGCCTCCACGTCCAGTACGCAAGCGCATAGCCGCCTATAAGCAATACAGCAATTCCTCCCCAGTGCATGTAACCGGTAGCCCACCATTCAACGTCTTGCTGCTCGATCGGCAACCCAGGGAAATAAAGCGACTTCACCCCCCAATACTGCATCGCGGGCCACATCCCGCTCCACAGAGTGGCTAAGGCCGGCGGTAGCAGCGCCCTGAACCCAAACAGGCCGTCAGTCAGTTCACTCCATACCGCATAACCGATGAGTCCTAGGCACAACACGATACTGAATAGCAGCCGTCCACCCGCTGTAACATCCACACCTACCTGGTCGGCAAACGCTTCGGCCGCCATATAGCCAATCAACGCAACAGCAACGGCAAACGCAAGAACTTCAGCAACACGATTTTGATTACGATCCATGAGATATCCTCGTTGACGACATAGGCGCCGCCCCGGTTAGGCTTTGGCCTGCAGTTCTTTTTCAATGTCGGCCAGGTCTTGTGCGAAAGCCTGATCGAGCAGGCTGGGCTTCTTTTTCCACGGTTTTTGTTCAGGTTCCGGTTCTGCAGCATAAAGCGTTATTGCATCGGGATTAGCCTGCAGATGCTGCTCAAACTGCTCCTGCAGCTGGTGTCGCAGTTCTTCTTTGGTCATTCAACCGCTCTCGTTTTCACCAATTCAGGCCATGTTGTGTGGTGGCCAGGACTACATTGCGACTGCCATGCGGTCGGCTGGGTACTGACGCATGAACTCCATGCTATCGCTGGCCGAGGCTTTCAACCAATCGGCATACAGCCCCTTGGGCAGGATAACCACCATGCGCTTTTCATCTTCGGGTTTATGGTAGTTGCGCATGAAAAGATGGTCATCGGCATTGATCGTGAGCATAGTGAAACTGTGCAGGATCATATCGGTACCAGGTTCGTGCCACTTCTCCCACAGGCCCGCGATTCCCATCAATTCTCCATCAGACCTAACTATACGCGTGGGAATGGATTTTCCCGTTCGCCAGTCAGGCTCATAGATCGCTGCTGCAGGAATAATGCAATGGTGGGACTGACGCCAAGCGGTGCGAAAAGACGGCTTAGCACTCGCGGTCTCCGATCGGCAATTGTAGGTTTTCCGTGCGATTTTGGTGTCTTTGCTCCAGGAAGGGACCAGGCCGAACGAACCAGCCAGTACTTCATACGGCGCCGGCGACTCTGCCTCGACGTCGCCGTGTTCCGCGCTGCGGATGAAGGGCCCGATGTAGCCTGGCCACAGATCCAGCTTGCCCTGTTCATAAGGTTCAACGCCGAAGGTGTCAGCTACCCGCTGCGGCGCCGGTGCTTCGTAATGACTGCACATTTTGAAACTCCCTCAATTCTGACGCCTCAATTGGCATTCACCGTCCAGAGCTGATCGAGCCTGGTGGTGTAGTTCGGGCTCATCAACTCACGACGCATCGCCCAGGCCGGCGCCGCCGGCACCGCTGCCGCGCGCAGCGTTCCACGGCCCCACCGGCTGTTGATTTCGTCGAGAACGTTCATCACCTTGTCCGCTGCAGCTGGTTGCGTGTGCGCGAACAGGTCGTCGGTGAATTCACCTGGTTGACGAAGGTCCATCAACAAAACCTCAGCCTTGCTGTATCGGAACCCAGGACGGAACAGGCGTTCCACCGCCTGCGTCGCGGCCTTGGTGATCAATCGCACGTCATTGGTGGGGTAAGGCAGTTCAACCAACACGCCGTTAGCGTAACGGGCTTCGTCGGGGTTAAACATGCCGGTGCGAATGCTGACGCGGATCTTCTTGCACAGCGAATGCTGGGCCCTGAGCTTTTCCGACGCACGCTGCGCGTAGGTGGCCACCGCCTCTTTGATCGGCTCGATCGTCTCCAGGCGCATGCCGAACATTCTGCTGCAGCAGATCTCCTGCTTGGCCGGTGCCGCCTCTTCCAGGGCCAGGCACGAAGTGCCGGCGAGCTCGCGCACGGTTTTCTCCAGGACGACGCTGAATTTGCGACCGAGCAAGAGCGGATCCGCCTTGGCCAAGTCCATGGCCGTGCGGATGCCCAAGGCCTGCATGTGCGATGTCATGCGTCGACCGATGCCCCACACCTCTTCCACGGCGGTATTGCGCAACACCCAGTCGCGCTTGAACGGATCGCACAGATCCACGACACCGCCGGTTTGCGCCTGCAGGCGTTTTGCCGTGTGGTTGGCCAGTTTTGCCAGGGTTTTGGTGTGGGCAATGCCTATGCCTACCGGGATACCGGTGTGTTTTAGGACTTTGGCACGGATCTTTCGGCCAAAATCTGTAAGGTCGCCGGGCATGCCGTAGAGGTCACAAAATATTTCGTCGATGGAATAAACTTCACTTTCGCAAACCATTGATTCTATTAGTGTCATGACTCTTTCGGACATTTGCCCGTACAGCGCGTAGTTGCTGCTGAAGGCCACGATGCCGTGCCGGCGCAGCGTGTCTTTGATCTGGAAATAGGGCGCGCCCATTTTGACGAAAGGTTTGGCGTCATAACTGCGGGCAATCACGCATCCGTCGTTGTTGCTCAACACCACGATCGGCGTGCTGGCCAGGTCCGGACGGAAGACACGCTCGCAACTGGCGTAGAAACTGTTGCAATCGGCCAGCGCGAAAACGGGTAAGCCGGGTGCAAGGCCGGATCTAGCGTTCATGGTCACGAACGCTGTATTTGACCACGCCCCATATCACCAGCTCGTCGCCCTCCATCACGTACCTGGGCGGGTACTTAGGATTCTCGGCCATCAAGACCACTTGGTCGCCCTGGATGGATAGTCGCTTGCACACTGATTCCGTGTTGAGCGCCGCAATGACGATATCGCCATGACGCGCTGTTTTGCTTCGATCGACAATCACCAGGTCGCCGCTGAAAATGCCGGCACCTTGCATGCTGTCGCCTTGGATCTTGGCCAAGTACATGTGCGGGGCTCGGATTTCGAACAGCTCATCTAGCGAAATCAATTTTTCAAGGTGATCGGCTGCCGGCGATGGAAAACCAGCAGACACCTGGGAGGAATACAGCGGGAGTGATACACCACCGCTGGCAATGGGACCAAGAAGGGTCACGCTCATAAACCTGGCCTGAACAAATAACTGTATGGATAGACAGTTAACGATGCCGCTGAATGCACGTCAATTTAAGCCGACCAAGTGTCATTTCACCAGGTGGCCATGGGGAGCAACCAAGCACACCACGCGCAGCGAAAGCACGCGCTCTACATTGAAATCTGGAGATTCCGCTGGGGGTCACATCACAAGATTTCATCAGGAAACGCCTTTCAAAGAGAGGAAATTCTCATCCGTACGCAAAACAACAATCAGCAGCGTCAGTGAGAACAAAGCACTCGCACTCACCACTCCCCAGCACTATGAAGAATCCTCATTTTCAGAGCCTTTAACGGCAAGATCAACAGCGGCCCGTGGCCGGGCAGTTACCTGATGTACACCATTCTTAACACTAAGAGATCTGTTGCTCGGGGCCTGCGGCTGATTGCATTCGGTGCCTCGAGCGCCGGCGCCGGCGACCGTGTTTGATTTGATCTTGGGATGGCTCGCGACTCCAAGGACAGCGATAGTCTGCGGCCGGGAGACTTCTTCCAGGACGTGGCCATAGTTGGCCACCGTCTGCCGTGAAACCCCTGCAAGGGAGGCTATCGTGGCTTGGGTCAGCTTTTCACCGCGCTCCTGGAGCCCGCGGCACGCAGCGCGGATCTTTGATTCGGTAGCTTTGTGACGCAGCTCGTGGGTTCGCTTGGCCGCCAAACTCTGACGTTCCTGCAGCGGTAGGGACTTGTCGAGCCCCATGGCCCCACGGCAACACCTGGTGCTGCCAACGTAACGTGTCCAAGTCCAGCGGGCGACGGATCTAACTGTGGCCCTTATCGAAGACAGCATTAAATCCTGGCTAAAGCCGTTTCGAGCAAACTTGTTGTGGTTGTGCGCGAAGGCTTCTAGTAGCTGTGTGAAAGACGCCAACGTCCCGCGTTCGCGCTCTCGGTTGACGATGCTGTACGCGTAATAGCGCAGCTGCTCAAACAGGATGCAATGTCTTGAATGCGGAAGGTCTTCAAGCTTGGGGCCTGTCTTCCAGGGAGATACCTGCAGCTCAACATAATCGGCCAACTCGCCCAGTTCGTAGACGTGGCTATGAAGTTCTGAGGTAGACCACCAAGAGTGACCAGGCGTCTTGGCAACCGGTCCGCTGTTGTAGTCCGTATCGGCGTTAATACGAAGCGCGAAGGCCGTGTAGATGGCCTTCATGTACTGAATAGGCTTGTCGCGGGCGTTCTCGGTCGTACAGACCGGGGGTATGGCATAGAAAAGGTGGGAGTGTCCATTGTTCCTGTTGCGCACGATCAGATTAGGCGGTGGTAGCCCTTCATCGTCCCAGGAGAGCGAATTGGAGTGATCGAGGTCGAAGATCAACCACGACACCATCCCGCGGCGGTTGATCTGCATGTACGGGTAACGGATCGCGTAATCACGTGGCCGGACAAGGGTTGCAGTCTTGTTATCGCTACAACGCGCAAGATACGGGGCCTCGCTGACAACGCGGCTTAGTGCCGTACCTTCTTCAAAGAATCGCCCTGATGGCGAGTATGTCCCTGCTGTGTGCTGGACGTGGCCAACACTTGTGGAAGCTAATTCCATGCTCGACGCCTATTGGCGGCGAGCTAATTATTGGGTTTTCTCGGCTTGCAAAAGCCCGAGGTGCCCGCCATAATTGGCTCACCGTTTGTTGTTGTTGAGCAGGTCGCCACTCTCTAAAGTTAGGACCTGTTCTGAATTTTCCTAAAAGCCCGGTTACCAGCCGGGCTTTTTGGTTTCTGCGATTCCGTTATGCCACTTGCATTGCCTCCACATGAGTCGTCACTTCCGCAAACCCTACACGTGCTGCATCTGCATGCACCGACTCAAGGCTCTTATAGATTTTTCGTCGATCTGATCGGGCGATGGTCATGTAATCCAGCTTCCCGTCCATGTGAACAACAATAAGCTCCCACCCGCTTTGCATAGCAGCAGGGGCAACAATGGCGGTTTTCAGGCCACCTTTATTGAACAACTTGCGCATCGCTGAAAGATCCACGGCCATCACGCCCCTCGAATCGTTGTGGTAATAACGAGACAAGACTAAGCGTCGCTGCATGAAAAAGCAAATTCATGCAGTTTCAGAGACGCCAAAAGGCATTTTTGAGCGCAATTTTGTGCAGGTTTCGGCTTTTTTGTGTTCAGACGTTATGGTCTACGGGAGCCTCTAGAAGAACCCAATCGCCACTAAAACGGAATCGACTCATCGTAATCGTCCGGATCAAAATCCGGCTCCGCTTGGTCTGCAGGATGGGCTTCTGTCCTCGGTACCGACTGCTGCGGCCGGGGGGACTGATTTGGCGTGTTACCTCCCAGGCCCTCTTGCGAAGCTTGCCGATCGCCCTGCGGACGTCCACCCAAAAGCTGCATCGTCCCGCGCATGTCCACATGTATCTCCGTGGAGTAGCGTTTGATCCCGTCCTTTTCCCACTCTCGGGTCTGCAGCTTGCCTTCGATATAAACCTGAGTGCCTTTGCGAACGTACTGCCCGGCGATTTCCGCCACCTTTTCAAACAGCACCACGCGGTGCCATTCGGTCTTTTCAACCTTCTGCCCGGTCTGCTTGTCGGTCCATTGTTCGCTGGTGGCCAGGCTAAGATTGATTACCGCCTTACCGGTGGGGGTGTACCGCAACTCCGGGTCTTGCCCGCATGTGCCAACCAAAATCACTTTATTTACGCCGCGTGCCATGGTGTTTCTCCTCGTTACTTGGGTTTGAACATCAAGGTGCAAATTTTTCTCTGTGCCACTAGATGTGGTGCCCTGATCAGCTGCCGGTGACACAACATGTAGTGTCGTGGCCCGCTCAAAGCCCACTCGATGACGCCCGTTAATTCATTTCGTCTTCATAGATCGGGGGTTGCAGGTCGTTTCTCTGTGGCCTCGGCGCTGCAGCTCTAGGCGCAGCAGCTTGGGCATTCGGGATATTGGCTGGTCGGATGTGCTGCGCCTGGTAGTCCTCCAGACGCTTGCTGCCCACCGTTAACGCCTGTGCGGTGCGCGACTGCGCCTGATAACCACGTCCGCGCTTGGGGATATGCTGCAATGCGGTGTTCCATAACAACGAGCTGCGCACCGCTGCCCCTGGCCGCCGGCGCCAAATGGCCTGCCATTCCTCGTCCAGGTCATTCAAAGCAACTAGCAACGGGTCAGTCAGCACCAGGCTTTCCAAGTCGCAGCGGCCTGGCTTCACCGCCACATGGTGCAAAATCTGCTGCACTCGATCCGCACGCGGATAACTGCGCCGGACCCTGGCGGGCGCACCGGCCAACAAGGTCTCCAGCCCCGGCGGGGCGACCTCGATAAAGCGGTTGATATGGATGGCTTCTTTGGAAAGCTTGTCGACATCATCGACGTACATGGAACTGCCGCGAATCACATTCCCTTTGTAGAGGGTGATGTTTTCACCCTCCTGCAGCTGCTGGACTTCCTCGACACTGACCTTTTTGTCCTTGCTCATAGTCAAGGTGTCAGAGTCTTCCCAGTTTGAACTCAACATGCCCGGTTGACGCACCAAGCCGGACATTTGGGGCACATACTCGTCACCCGCCATCAACTGCAGGATCTCCAGCGTGTCTTTGGGGTCCATGATTTTCCCGGTGATCCGGGTGCCCATGTTGGCAATCAACGTCCAGACTTTATCGCCGGCAGCGGATTTGAGGCGCTGTGCTTCCTGGCTCGCCAACAGCAAGCAAATACCAATGGACCGCACTTGCGTGGCTAACTCGCCTATTTTGTCGGTGTAGTAGGCCCCTACCTCATCCAAGATCCACAAGAACGGGAAGCGGTCCTTGTACTTGCGAATCACCAGAATATCTTCGGGCTTACCCTCCAGCTTCTCACCCAAATCCTGGCTCAGGATCATGGCCGCCTGCGACACGTACAAACGGCCAAGGGTCGCCGCCTCGGTCGAGGAAATTTCCAGCGCCGGAATCAATACCTGCAGGATGCGGTCGTTATGCACCACGTCCTTGAGGTCGATATCGCCGGCGTCAAGGGCAAACACATGGCCGTAGGTGTCGTTGAACAAGGCCAGCATGCGAGTGAATTGCTGGATCAAATACCCGTGCTGATTCAGTGCCTCCGGCGCCCATTCAGAAGGGGAGTCCACCTTGGCCAAGTCAAACCCGGCCAGAGTACCCAGGTAGTTTTCCAGCGGTAACCGGGCCTCTTCATGCCATTGTTGCTCCACTGCCTGGATATAGAGCTTGGCGATCGCGCGCAGCGGTAAATGCGCCTGAATCGTGCGCTGAGACATGACCGTCCCTTCACGCCGGCACTTGTACACCAAGCCAAACACCAGGGCCTGGATCATGGCCCGGGCTTTTTCTTGCCAGCCACCATCGTTGCCGGCCGGGGGTAACATCGAGTCCATCAGGTTGATGATGTAGGTTTCCTGGGCGATACCAAACGCATTGATGGTGTTGGTCTGCCCTCGGCTTTTATTGCCTTCAAGCAGATCCTGTGCCCGGGATTTACCACCCGTGATGAAACTCATTGTCCGAACGTCATCCTCCCGGCCATAGCGCCGTGCCAGAGAGGTAATGGCGGCGGATACATCGTTTTGGGCCTTGCCGTCAGAATAAATTAGCCCTTTCCCGTAGCTGAGCTGGCCAACGACATACCCCAAAAGTGCCTCAGTTTTGCCGGCGCCGGTCGTGCCGAACATCAAAATATGGCGCGTCATGTCATCCATGGAGAGCCACAGCTCACGCCCGGCATCCCGGGCCCGCAAATACCCCATATACAAGATGCCAGCAGCCTTGCTCATGGTGGTGCGCATGACGGTCACCGGCAAAAAACCCAGTAGCTTGCCCGGTACCTGACGTTGCGTCGAAGGATCGAAGCGGTCCATGTCCGAAGGCATGCGCATAGGCATCTGCCAGGGTTCGAGCAACATGGAAGGCGCCCAAAAAATCAGGATGGGCAAACTCAACCACAAGCTGGCCGGATACACGATGCCACCCACCACGGACCCGATCAGTCCCAACGCGAGACTACCGGGCCCCATCATCCACTCGCCCAATGCCGAGTGGTAAATCCGGCGGTTTAGGCGCGTACGTTCGACGGCGTAGTCATTGGCTCGCATCCGATACCTCCTGACCCTTCTGCGCCGGTTGTTCGTCCAGGAAGGCTTGCAGTTTCAGCGGGTCGCGCAAAAGCGCCTGCGACACGTAACGGCCATCGTCGCTAATCACCCAAGGCGTGCCAGGAATGAGATAGGCCTGATAGGCCACCTGATTGATTCCCAGAGCTTTAAGGGCTACATCGCATTCGCCAGGTTGCGCCGCTTTTGAATCCGCCCCTTCCGACGCCTGCTTTTCCGATTGTTTGCCCAAGTTCAGCCCATCAGGTGCCAGATCAAACAACGCGTCCCAGGCCGCTTTGCGCTGTTCAGGAGGCAGACAGAGCACCGGCGTAATGGCCGCAATCGACTTTTCCTTACCGATCACAGGTACCGGAAACACCACCACGTTGAAGGCGTCAGAAATGGCATTCAGTGCAGGTTCCAGGCGCTTGCAGTTGGGGCAACTGGGATCAGCAAAGACATACAACGTCCGGTCGTGGCCGCTGGAGTAGTCCACGGTAAATAGTTTGCGCTCTGCAGCGTTGTGCAGCTTGTTCGGGAGCGTGGCCCGAATCGCCTGTGGCAAAGCCCAGCCGTCATCTGGCACCTCACTTGAGGCTGTCGGACTTGGAGTTGGCTCTACGGGCCGTACCGCTGCGCTTGGAGCACTTGGGACCGGGAGGCGAGCCATGGGTTTAGGTGCGCTGAGTACCGGACTGGTGGCTGTCATGCCCGTCGGCGCTAAGAAGGATGGTGTAAGCCAAAAAAAACCGACCGTGAAGACCACAACAGCTATCACCAGACCGATCAATCTACGCATGAACTTCAGTTGGGCGTGGTGTAACTGCGCGATTGCCAATTTGCTGAGTAGGTCCAGCGCCTCATCGTTGTTGAGAGTTTCGAGTGAGAATTCAAACCCCTGGGCATCACGGCAAACCACATTGCCATTTTTCAAATAAAAGGAGCGCTTTTGACGTAGGTCCAAGGTACAGAGCGTGCGGTTGACGCTATCTACTGTCTGAGTAATGACAAGGTAATTAGCTTTGATAAGCACCGAAAACGGTGCGTGCAGGGATGCCGAGGTCATGGAATTTCCTCTAATAGAAAGAAGTAGGGATGGAGCGTCAGAACAGTGCGGGGACGTGCAGAGACAACTAAGCGTTTATCAGGCCGGTTCGTCGGCCACGGTGTCCTGCACGGCATAAATCGCCGTCATAACGGGAATATCAGAAGCCTCTCGACGTTTGGCCATGATGACTTCGCGCGGGTAAACCAGGCCGATGCTTTCCAGCTCGATCTGCAAACCTTCGATGGCTTGCGTGATCATTAACCCGGGACGTGGCAAACCTTTCTTATTGGCATGAACCTCTGCCCTGGCTTGAGCCTGTACACCCGCGCCCTCAACAAACACCTTGGCGGTGTCCGCGCTATGCAGGGCGTACCACAAGGTGCGGTCGACGCCTTTGAGCCAGCGGAAACGCGCAGGCGGCAAGCGAAGATCACGCCCGTACAAGCCGACTAATGCGGTTCGCACCGACACATGGCTTTCCAGCCACTCACTGACGCCAGGTGCCTGCTTTAGACGCTCAAAACCTTGATCAGCAAGTCGGTAGAGAGGTGTCACCGAGTAGCGTTTGCGGACAAATAAGCCCTTGACCATGCAAGAGCGGTTCAGGTCATCAAGCAATCGGGTTGCGGCTTTGCGATCATCGAGAAACACCTGCTGACCAAACACGGCCAACAAGGCCCGCTCATAGGGTGTCCAGTCCGAAAGACCGTTATGAACACCGCCGATCTGAGCTTCAAACGCCGCACGCGATGCCTCCAGATCCAGCACTTTGCGCTGCACCAGGTTGTACCGATCGGCAAACTCTTCAGGCTTGAGTGCCCAGGCATTAGCGGGAGACGTGTCATTCATCAAACCATCAGGCCCTGATGCGGCCAATACCGGTATCACTGAGGGGGCAAACGCACTCACCAGTCCCGGCAGGGTACGGATGTTCACCAGCCGTTTGCTGCGAAACGGCAGTGCTGGATGTTGCGCCAGCCCCATTGCACTCATCACCACAAGCGGCACCAGGAACAACATGAAGATCCCGCTGGTTTGGTTCATTACATCGATCCATTCGCTCAACGTAATGTCCTTGGCGTTATTGGCCACCTCAGCCAAAAGGTTGATCTTGCCCCCGGCCCAGGTATGCAGTGGTCCGAAGTCCACCATTTTCCACAACCAATAAAGCGTCCAGGTAGTCCAGTACACGAACGTATCGAAAAACAGCCAGCACAGCAGTACAGCGGCACAAAGCGCAAGAAACACATACGCTTGTTCGCCTTCCCATGCACTTTGTTGAGGTCGATTTTGCATTGGAATGTCCCTCCAAAGTTAAACCCACTGAAGCTAGTGGGAGGCAACGAGGCTCACTGATGTGAGCCTCTGTCTGGCATGTGTATCTATCAGAAGAGTTGTAGTAATAGTTACAACTCAATAGAGCGAAGCAACAAATATTCGGGCGCGCGATTATGTGCTTCAAGGGGAACCAACTGACAGCCACAACAAGATATCCCAAGGAACGGAACAACTTATTGCCCTTTGATTTATTGCTGTGCTTCTCCTTAATAAAAACCAATACCGTAGTAAAAGTGTTTTATTTGGAGTCAGTCGAGAAGCGGATGGGTTCTTAATGACCCACAAACAATCACACCGCCCGGATGGGCAGTGTGAGAGGGTAAAGCGCGTCAGGGTAAAACGTAGAAAGGGAGTCTTGCTTCACGCCATGCGTGGAATCTGAACGTTGTGTTCACGCTCCAGCGCTTCAAGACGGTCACGTACGTACTGCGCGAAGGACTGTGGTGTGTTGTAGCTCTTAAACTCCATAGCACCCAGGGTATCAAACCAGTGTTGCGCCCAAGGAGTGGCAATTTCGATACGTGGCAACTCCAGGAGTTTCGTATACAACCGCAGTTTTACGCCTTCCACCTCTCGGTTTATCCAATGATCCATAGTCAGGCCCACTACATCCACCTGGCCCTCACGAATCCTATGCACATATAAAATCGTACCGTTTTTGGTATCAATACCCAAATACTTCCCTTCTACTCTGTTGTATACCTCGAAAGATTCTCCTGGGTTAAAGTATTCTGGATCGCGCAAACTATTAGTAATGCTTTTCAGGAAGCGATGACGATTGCTGGTTCCACGAATACGTTTAACAACTGGAACCAATATCAGAGCCCAGACAAAAGCTGAAAACAACCACAGTCCTGGACCGCCCCCCCGAGATAACGACATTGACATTATAATTGTGGCGACACCTATGGCTACCAAAAATGGAAATCCAACCACATATACAATCTCAAAAAACCGAAAGCGTCTTTCTGTACCCGTTTCTAGACGTTCTACCATGACCTTATCCTCCAGGATTAAGGAAGTTTCATGCAGTTGGATCGGCTAAACACTCAAGCGCAAACTGAACCCGATAATCGGCAATCCGATATAGAGGCTCAGACTCATCACGCAAATAGTTGTTAAACCCATTTCGCGACATCCCGAGCAAGCGAGCCGCTTTGCTGCGACTAATCCCAGCTTGCTCCAGCAACCCTCGCAGATACTGTGGGTCAGGATTGTGGTGGTCCGCATCAGGCTTCATCGAACGGGACTCCTTCTGTGATAGCGCTACTGGCCATACGTACAGAGTACCTGCCAACAGCATTGGCAGGAATACCACTGATCGAATAACAGGTCAGCTAGGATTCTTTTTACTGAATTCCATCCCCACCGCCACCACCTGGTTGACGCCTCGGCTGGTTCCTAACGCCTGGTACACGCTGCGCCCCACCTCCGGCAGCCCCAAACATGCCCTTCATGTTATCGACCATGCCGCCCATCAGGTTCGCTCCTTCACGACCACCCAGGAACGAAATGACATAATCAGCCAAGGATGCTTGCAGCCCAAAAATCCGGGTGACACCAAAGGTTGCAAGGCGTGCATAGATCATCAACCAACCAATCATCTTGAACAGCCCGACAATCGAGTCAGCATTGGCATTGGCCAGGGCCGACGCGAACATCAGGTTGAGAATTGTCCCTCCGGCCGCTGCAGTCACTGCGGCGAAGAAAAAGCCCAGAACCATCAATGGAGGCCGCAGCTGCATGTCGATCAAGAAGATGTAGCCATAAGCACTGCGGCTGCCCTTATCCTCTTCAGCCCCCAAGTGCGTTGCAGCCCACATCGGTCCAGCGGCACACCCCACCAACACACTAACCAACCAGTTAAACACTCCAGTCATCCAGAATAAAAAGGGTACGGCCGGCAGAAAGATTGCCAACGAAAAACCGATGGCCATCAACGCAAACATGATGAAGTAGAACATCGGTGCCAAAGCACCCATCACGTCTTTAAATACCGCCCCTACATCCACTGCAAATATTTTGGAGCCCCAGCCAAGCGGTGAGTTACTGGCCGATGATGCTGCCGCCCAAGTCACTGCATATCCGGCCATCAGGGCCTCAGTGGCTCCCAGCGTAACGTCACCGACTTCCTGCATCTTGATAAGCGGATTTACTTGGTTGGAAAAATCCGCCTCTGTGCCAAACTTTGCAGTAGCAAACGTACTAGTTAGCCTCTGCATTGGGGACTTGAAAACACCAACAAACACCGCGTTCGGATCAGCCGCAGTGGCAGCGGCACCATCATCCTTAGCCATCTGTGTTCCTAGAGGCGCAGTGTAGGTACTGTTTTGTACCTGTGCCTTGTAGGCCCCGAAAACCTGGTTGTACAGGTCGCCAGTGCCATGCTCACCCAACCCACTCATCCCAGTCACAATTGGTGTAGCCGTGGCGACATCGTTGGTCTTGCTATTGGCTGTGGCGAAGGTGTGATACCAACTGCCCAAGGCGACCCAGCCACTGCTTTTGATCTGACTCGATAGCTGGCTTTGCAGCGTGTCCTTGAAGTCGATCTTGGTCAGCGCCTGGTTGACCGTGTTTTCATATTCAGCGGCCGCGTTCTGTATCTGCGTCTCGACGTCCTGGAAACTGCCCACGTCCTGGTCACGTTTGCTCAGGTAGGTATCCACAAATGCCCGTGCGGCCTGATCCAATGTGCCCTGCATCGTGTCCAGAGCTTGGCGTTGTGCTGTGATGACGCCATTCGTGTCCACTTCACTGTCGAACAGTAGATTCCAGGTACCAGTACGCCCAGTGTTGGGCGTTTTAGCCGACCCACACACGGCGCTGCCATTACCAGTGTCGTATTGGCCGTTACCACCCTTAGTGGTCATCAACGGTGTGTCGGCCTCCCCATCAGCGTACATCGATTGCAATTCACGGTTAATTGCGTACTTGCACAGGTTCATCTCAAAGATGCCCCGGGCAGATGAACGAGTAACCGGTGCTGTGGGTTGCGTCACCATCGAATAGCCACTGCTCATCATATCGACGGCTTTATCGGTCAATAGATTCGCACTGCCGATCCCCATCACAGAGGTGGCCCACAGCATGACAAGCTGGGCAAGCGACCAACCCGATGCTGTGGGTAGCAGGGTAATGAACCCCGCGAACGTCATAATCGGATAAAGCGCTGAGCGGCCCCCGTTAAAGACTTGCCCCTGATGCCCGGCCTTCACAACAGTTTTCACCGTAATAGTCAGAAACCAGAACAAGGCCAAGACACTCAAAACCCCATTGATAATGGCAAATAACGAGCCGATTAAAGTAGGTTTTGAAGGGGCGAACGGGCTAAGCACCACGTCACCAAAAATCATCACTAACGCCTGACGTGACAGGTCGTTGGTCTTTTGGGCCGCAGCCGCGATAGTCTGATAATCCACTGTGTCGGCCAGGGCCGGCAGGGAAAAGACCAGCAACAGTCCGACCCACCAAAGTTTATTGGTAAGTTTCATAGAGTTTTCCGTGAGATATGCCGGACCGCGAAAGGGACCGTAGAGGTGAAACAGAAGAAAGGCCGCAAGCCAAAAAGCACGCCGACAAGAAGCAATAAAGAGGTGTTCCCCCTTATCTGTGGTGAGGAGTCACCTCGCAGCTCCCAATGTCAGTACTTGCCGCCCCCAGTGGTTTTCGGTCAGGAAATCCTTGAAGGTGCCCCCCTCGCTCTCGCTGACGCGCCTCTCCTGCAGTTGCCATAAGCGGTAAGTGGTAATCAGCGTTTTCACAAACCCCAGTGCGCCGGCTCCCGTCAGTACCAGAATAGTAATCACGACGCGCAACAGCGTGCTGGAGGGCAGTTCGTGCGCGAGCAGTACTAGGCCCGACAGCACCAATGCCAATCCCCCCCCAATCACCATCAAGCACCACCAGGCGAACCGAATACGCGTGAAGGTGGTGTTTAGCTGCTCAATGGTTCTGCCGCTGCGTGCCACTGCCTGAGCCCAATCCAGCGATTCAGACGGGATGGACTGGTGGTTCAGAAGAGCCCAAGCCTCACGCAGCCGGCCCATAGTCGGTTGCACACCCTGACGATAAATCACGCCCAGGTCCGAGAACGGGTTGATAATCGACAACCCCACGTGCCCGACGCGCTGTAATGGCGTGCTGGGCTTCTTGTCGGTGTCCTGCGTTTTTTCATCGGTGTTACGAGGATCAGTTTTCATGTGCTGTCACTCCGGAACTCATTTTTGAACCCAGCTCTTGAAGCTGCGGAACGTACTTGGCATCTGCCGCCAGGGCTAATTGCTGGCCAGCAATGATGTTGGCCTGACGCTGATCATTTTTAAGGCCCAATTGCAGCCAATTGCCCAAGCTCTGTACTCGCACCAACTCCCGCGTCAGGTTTTCACCGCTCATGGCCTGCAAGTCAGTCTCATAAGCCGTGTTGGCATAACGTCTGCCCACCTCAAAGGCCTCAAACTCGCGCTCGCTCATCACGCCATTTCGTTGCGCTTCCTGACTGCCGGTAGTGGCGAAATATTCAGCCGCTGACGGGCTTTGCAAGGCTTCTTGCAGTGCATCCCTGGTGGCCGGATTGGCCTGACTGGCGGCAATCATGTCCAGTTGAGGTTGCGTGGCCGCGCTCTGAATCGCCTTGTACTGGGTCATCAGCCCCTGATACTCACGCCCTGTGGCTGACTGGATTTCGCCTTTGCCCGGTACCCGGCCACCGTCATGACGTGCGGAATTCTTCATGTAGGCCATCCCCGCATCTATCTGGTCCTGGTTAAAGGTCAGATCAGGCGACTTGCCCACAGCCCCAGCACCATCGAGCAGCGAGCGCATTTCAATGTCTCCACCTGGCAGGCTGGACACGCCCGGGCACAAGTCCGTACCGCCATACTGCGCGGCCTCGCTTTCAGTGCAGTACGCGGCATGCATCGCGGCGCTTCGATATCCACCCTGGCGAGGCGCGACAGGCAACGAGGCAATGGTTTTGCGCACCACCGCACTGCTGACGCCTGATCCCGTAGCCAGAGTAGACGCACCAGAGCGACTCACTTTCCCCACCGTTGCCGCCATTCCGGAAGCGGACTCACTGCAAATACTGTCCGCGACCGTGTACTGCTCTCGGGCACGCTCCAAACGCTCGGTCTGACGCCCGAAAATGTCGGCTTCGCGTTGAGCGCGTGCCGACTCAGTGATGACAGCGACCTGCTTGTCGCTGGCCTGCACAATGGCAGTACCGATTTGCATATCAGTGGTCAGGATTTCAGCCAAGGTGGCTTGAAGCCCTCTCATCGCAGGCATCACCTCTAGAGTGATCGGTATACTGCCATCGACTGTTACCGGCACTACTGCGAACACCTGCTGGCTCACCAGAGCGACAGCCATTGCCGACACTACATAATTTAATTTCATCGTCATTTCCCCTCAAAGGTTATAACCGCGCCGGGTGATCAGTTCATTGGCCAGGGTGCGGATCACGTTGGTTTCGTCCGCCTCACCGGCCTGTTTCTGACGCAACGCTATGAGCTTTTCCGCCGTGCCTTGCGGGAAGTTTTCAGCCAACATGGCACGCGCCGTAGCACCGCCAACGGCCTCGTATAGCAGACGGCGCAAGGCGCTGTCAGTCGGCGATGAGTTCAATGCCCAGAGCTCCAGCGGGCCCAAAGCGTTTTTCAGAATCCGCGCCAAGGTGCCGCCGCCCTTGATCCGAAATACACCCAAAAACGGTACGCCACTGCCATCAGAGGCCGGACCTGAACCGGTGCGCTGAAACGTACGAATCGTCACCTTCGGCACCTTGAAACGGTCGATCAGTAAATGTTCGTCGTCAGGGTCCACTTCCATCATGAAGAGCGAGTTGGCCGAGCGAAGAATGGCGTCGGGGAAGTCGCGCACGTATTGCGAAGACAACACCGTACGCACCCCGAACTTGCGTTGCTCTCGGTCCTGGGTTTCCAACATAGGGAAGATGAAGGGCACCTTAGCGGCGTTGTGCAGTTCGTCGTAGACCTTCGTTTTGACTTCCTGGTCAAGCTGCTCTAATCGGTCTTTATGCAAGGGGTGATAAAGCTTGGGCACCGCCTCCAACAAGGCTTCCTTGTATTGAGGTAGCACAAAGTCACCACCTGCTACCTGACCCGCGAACAAGAACATGATCCCGGTTTTCAAGTGCCCGGACTTGCTGTCATCGCCCATCACATTGTTGAGGTCGATGGCAATCACCCGCGTGCGCGGACTGATCACAAATTGCGTGCGTCCGGCCAGCATCTTGAATTCGTTGGTGGCGTCGGTCATGCATCGGTGCAGGTACTCCAACAGGATTTCCTGACTCTCATCGCGTTGCACGCGACCAAATGCCCCCTGTACGTCTTCATGGTTCAAAAAGCTGGTCATGTCCGCCAGTTCCGGAACCGCCTGAAACTGGGCGCGCTGCGCTTCCTGTACAAACCCTGCCTCAAACAACAAGTCGCGGACCTCATACCAGGTAGTGCTTTCCCACCACTGGGCCGGGTAACGGTCTATCAAACCGCTTTTGTCCAGGGCTGCGTCAACTACAGGTACAACCCCTCGCGTCCAGGCCCGGGGACTGGTTTCAGCATTGGCGGTGTAGGCCATGCTGATGATGCGCTCCAAGATCTGCCGCGTATCACGCTCGTTCGGCGGGTTGCCTGTCGAGGGATCAATGCACATGGCTGTGAGCATGCTGATGATCCAGTTACGCTCATGGGGAATGGGGAAGCGTGCGCCCAACTGAATATCAAACAGGTTGCGGCAGTGTTTGGTGCTGTTTTGCAGCACGATCCCTACGACTTCATCCTTGCGCTCTGGTGGCAGACTATCGCGCAGCAAGGCCACCTGACCCTGCATCGAAAAGCCCTTATCCACGCCGGCGATGAACGGTAACTGCCGCTGGGCGCTGGATACCATTGTGTTCCCCAGGGCATTCAGCAACACCGACTTGCCCAGCCCCGGAGAGCCAACAATCACGTTAGTGAGCTTGTTCTGCTTGCTGGTGGCCAGCCCAACTGGGTACAGCTTGCCATCCAGTGTTGGGAACAAGGCGTTACCGTCATCTTCCCAAGCCGAGGCTGGACGGGTGATCGGCAACAGGTTCAGCGCCTCTGACAGCGGCGGATACAACAGGTGTGGGCCACTGCCTTTGTTGGAAGCAACTAAGGTCGACGCCCAGGCCCGTACCGGGTTACCGAAGGTTTGCGTCACCTCACAAACACCCCAGGACTGAAAGGCCTGGGTAAGCAGCGTCAGATTGCGTGTCACCGTCGCCTTACTATCACCCCAGGTGGACGCCATGATGGTCATCACGCATACCGGTTCTTCCTGCTCGATCCGCGTCAGGGTTTCTATGGAGTTCCACACCGGACGCAGTGCCGGCACAAACGCCATAAAGTCGAGGGTTGATTTCTTAGCCCCCAGCGACTTCAAGCCTCCCGGCATCATGTCCATGCGTACACGCCACGGCACACCACGCGGCACCAATGCTTTCAAGTGGGCAAAGGTCTGCGGGGCCTGCGGCCCGAGGGCCACTGACAAGGTGCCATGCCAGGTGCCATTGATGCACAGCTTGTTGCCGTGGGTTTCCATGTCCTGGTTCATCAGCTGAAAGTTCAGATGCGGTGCCAGGAAAGGTGTGTGGTCACCCCCTTTGCGCACACCGTGCGGGGTGATTGGGTCATCAGGTAACAGGGGTTGCCAGGTGTCACTGGTGCCGTCGCGGTCCACCTGTGAGCGCAAGGCGTGGCCCACGGCGTGTGCATCGAGCAATTCCAGCAACACGCCCTGTCCGTTATCACTGAATGTGCTTTCTATAGCACTCAAAAAGCCATCGTGACGAATTTTCAACCCGGCCATTTCAGCCAACACTGGGTTCTGCCCAAACTTCGCATCCGGGCTCTGGCCGATCAGCTCCTTAAGGCGCTTGTTTTCGTCGACCAGCTCATGCGCCGAGAGTGCTTTGCGCCCCGTGTAACACACCATGTAGCAACGCTCACGCGATATCCATGGGGCCAGCTTCTCAACGTGTTCATCTAAAATAGGTGTCATGTCGATGCCGGTACGCTTCACGGAAACGTATTGGGGAGCCAACAAGCGTTGGACTTCCTTACGGCCCTGCTCGGGGTCATCTTCAAACACCAGACTGATCTTATGCCCGTGCCGGCGATAGTGAGCCGTTAGCGCCTGAGTCATACGCTCAATCCGACCACTCCAGGAATAGGGTTCGCTGATCGCAGCAGCTTCGTCGGTATCACAAAAGCTTCCGGCCACTGCATACACCGTGCAGTAATCACCATCATCGTTGACCATGATGTACGGAGCTTTAAGGCCCGGATGACGGGTCCGGTCATCCTCGGTCAGACGCACAATCGTTTGCTGATCGCAATAATCTGGCAGATCCCGCGATACAGCAAACCGTGAGGTTTCAGTAATCAGGTTTTCAACCCAACGTATCAGGCTCGACATACAAATCACTCCGGGTATAGGTGTCCCAGCTTCGGGAGGTGAGTGCGGCCCCAGCGGTTTTCCCGGTGGGCAGTAACAACGTCAGATCATCAAACATGTCTGGTGGCAAAATCAGGGCACAGCCCGTCAGTCGGGTTTGCAGGGTTAAGCGCTTATGAGGGGGCAGACGTTGTAAGGCCATGGCGTACTCGCCTGCTCGCGCCGTGCCCCATGCCTGCTCAACTTCGCGGCCATGGCGGGCAAGCCAAAGCCATATTCTTTGGCCCTCACGACGCTGGATTTTGTTTCCCGCACGGATGGCTATCAGGGCGCGACGCTGCAGGTGGTGCACGTCGCTCATCGCCATCCCGGGTAAAAAGGCCAGTAGCCCATGGGCCGCCGTTGGGCTGTCCAGGTGTCCGGCCAGGTAACAGAGGGTGCAAACGGCGTGGGAATCGGTGAATCCGGCCCTGGCGCCCTGCCACAGTTTTTCAGTCCACAGCCCACAACAGGTACATCGATCACCGGTGATGGCCACCGGCACCGGCAACTCAGGGTCGCCGCTGATATCAAGCATCAGGGGGGCCAGCGGGGGATGTTCATATTGGATATCGACATCCATAAGCGCTCCTTCTGGATCACTTCAGAATTCGGAAAAGTCGTAGTTTTTTGGCTTGCACGGCTAACCGCCGTCGGTTTGCGTCAGAAATACAACGGCTGAACCGTTGTAGTGCACTTGGTCTGGGCTAAACGACAGAAAGCCCAGGAAGGTTTAAGCTGATGGGTATCTATATTGGAGGTCTCTATGAGCGCCCAACTTTCTCCCATCGTTTCCGAGTTCGAAACGCAGGAACAAGCAGACAGCTACGACCTTTGGTTTCGCGCCAAAGTACAAGAGGCGCTTGATGATCCTCGGCCTAGCATTCCTCATGATGAAGCCATGGCTCTCGTCGAGCAGCGCCTAGCAGCCAAGAGAAAAGCCCGTGCTGGCAGTTAACTGGAAAGTCGTCGCCCTTGACGACCTCGACGAAATCATTGATTACATCGACCAGAGAAACCCAGTAGCAGCCACAGATCTGCACAACATCATCAAGAAGGCCACGGAAGGTCTTTCAGAAACGGCTTATCACTTCAGGTACGGGCGTATTCAAGGAACGCGAGAATGCGTCGTACATCCCAACTACGTTGTGGTCTATCAGGTCAAATCAGGCAGTGTTGATGTTTTACGCGTCTTACATGCCCGCCAGAAATACCCCTAAACCGTAGTCCTGCGATGACTTTGGTCATCGCAGGGTGGTTTCCTTAGCCCACGTCCACCGGCGACAAGCCCACCTGAGCCTGCCCACGCTTGATGATCTGTGGGATCACCACCAGACACACCCCAAACAGGATGGCCCCCACGATGTGACCGGTCTTGATGTGGGGATTGTCTTTCTTGTTCCAGGCTGCAATTACCCCGCCAATCACAGCGAGTACGCCAACAAATTGAGCCCCCGTCAGCGCCGATTTTTGCAACGACTTGGCGCCCTCAGCCGCCGAATCGCCCATACCGGCAAAATCGTCACCTGCAAAAGCCAGTACGGGATTGGCGGCCGCTACGGCCAATAACCCCTTCATCACCCGCTGTCGCAGCCCATCTTTAAAAATGGTGACGCGCACAGCAGCCCACAGCAACCTGTCTTTGGACATGGCCAACTCCTTATTGATTGATCAGTTCGATGTAACGATTAAAGGTGCGCTTAAGCGCGTTAGATTCCCGGCCGGCTTAGAGCATGCCGAGAGACTTTTGCAGGGCGCTCAGCAGATACGGACTGCATACGCAAAAAACGCCCAGGACAAACTTGAGGGTACCGCTGGACACATCCTGACTGGCCGTAAGCCCCGAATGCCCATCCTTGAGCGAGCGCTTCCAGGCGAGCATGCCTTGCAAGGCAAAAAATACGCCCAGCATCCGCACCAGACTCAACACTGCGTTGGCCGCGTCCGCAGCAACACCAAAGGTGCCCACGTCCACGTAGCTGATCGCATCGAAGGTCGCGCCTTGCCAGCCAAACTGGCGAGCCGCAGCGCCGATCATCTGATCGAGGCCTGCCAATCCACCACACAGCAACAACACGGCAATCACCTTGCCGGCGCTCTGCGACTGGCCGGGGGCTTTACGGGCGGCACTGGCATTGGCAGCCAGGTAGGTCAGCGCACCCGTGACGGCAAAAAAACCACCCAGCGTGAACGCCAGATTGACGAAAGACCCCAGCAGGTTGTGGGACAGGTTAACCAACATTTGAATCGCATCATTTCCACCACCCATGGCTCACCTCACCTAAGTGTGCCGGCGCTGGTGTGCACTTCACGGGTTTGAGCATCGATACCGGTCACGGTCACGGTCCCCACTTGATCCCCTGCTTTCACCGCCCAGGTTCTGTCCTGCCAATACACCCAGGCCATGCCGTTTTGCACCGCTTCCACGCGCATACCGCTCAGCGGCGATCGGACACGAGCTGCAGGTTTGGCTGCACGTTGTGTGGATGCCTGTGCAGCGGGTCGCCCCTCCAGGGAAGACAAGCGGGCCGATAGCACACTGAGTTGCGCTTGAGCCTCGGTCAGTTGCTGCTGTTGGAACGTCATTCCCGCCCCTTGAGACTTGACCGTTTCCGACAAGCGTCCGATGGCAGTTCGGTTGGTTTCCGCGTAACTGCGAACACCACCGATCATGGCCGCCACCTCATCTTTAAACTGGCTCCCTCCTGCATTAGAGGTGGTCAGTAACTGGGGTTTCGTTCCAGTCCCTTCGGTGGTAATGGGCTGCTCGTCGTGATCTTCCCGAAAAGCCAACTGATTCACCGAGGGGGTGCTGTCGGGGGCAAACAAGTACCAGCCGGCACCCATCACGATCAGCACAACCCCGATCAGCAAGGGCAATGAAAGCCCCACGATAATCGGACGTCGCCAAACACCATGACCGGCTGATGGGGAAGAAGGTTCCGACACAACCGGCGACACCCTGTCTTCTGCTGTAGCACTAAACTCGCTCATTATTGATTCTCCTGTAGCCTGCGTTGCGCCTCGATCCGCGCCTGCGTCTGCGCACGCCATTGATCCGCAGACTGAGGCTGGGTTGGGGCCTGGGGTTGAGGTTGTGTCGCCATTACTGCCTGAGCCGGAACAGCAGATTGCACCGATTCCCCGTTCCGCCCTGGAGCAATTGCATCGCCGGCATACACGCCGCGCATGAACTGGATTGCTACCACCTGGCCCTTGAACACGTTCACTTGGGTAGCTGGGGTACGGGCGGCATCCGCCGTCAGCACTCTGGCCGCTTGACTCGCGGCGCCGCCAAGAATGGCGCCTGCCACCGCTGTTCCATCCGGCGTTTCAGGTCGTGCAACCTGCGTACTGAACCCATTACTCACCACCTGAGTGTTGGCTTGGGTGTACATGTCGCTGATATTGCCGATACCACCCAGTATTGCCGGCAAGACAATGCGCGACATGTAACGGTGGTTCACCTCGGAGGCCACGTTGGCCAATAGGGTGTCGTCTTGAAGTGCATAGGCATCCACTTTGTAGTTGATACCCTTGAAGGCCATTTCAGTGAAGTGGATGACCACCCCATCGCCCTGCAATCTGGATCCGTCAGGTGCCTTTAACACCGCACCGGCATAGGGCCCGGACAACTTGCCAAGAACCGGCGTGGTGCTGTTGTCGGAATCCACACCGATATCAATAACCCCTGCTCCCCGCCAATACGGTGGCACGACCTCAACGGCGGAGTAAGGCGCATCAGCACCGGACTTCATGGCGGCTGTTTGTAGCCTGGCGCCACCTGGAAGACTTTCACTCCAGCGGGCATAGCTGCTTGTAGCAACCGCCATCGTGCCGCCAGAACCGCTTCCACCGCTCGCCCCCCCGATCACCTCGGCCACCTGCAGGCCGCTGGATCGCTTTTCTTCCTTTACCGTCGGATTGATGCGAGCCAGCAACTTGTTCAATGCCTTCTGACGTGGATCGTCCTTTTGGTCCCCGCTTTTTGAGGTCTGCTGTTGGCTGTTGCTATTGCGTCGGGACGTGGTTTCCTTCTGGGTGGCGGGCTTGGCGACCGATACAGGCGTTGCCACCGCCTGTTGCTCCATCGGGATACTGGCAATAAAGCTGTTGTTTTGGCTTTTAGCCGCTGCGGCCCCGTTCTGGTTGAACTGGTCTAACAACGCACGGTAAGCCGGGCTTTCAGTGCTGTTGGTGCGTGAAGCCACCGACACCCGAGTGAGGTCAAGCCGTGATTGTTCCGGTGGAGGACTGGCGAGCCAGGTCCATAGGAAATAGCTGCCCCCCGCGACAGCTACCACCGACATAGTAATCAGCCCCACAGTAAGTTTTAGGTCACGTTTTGCATCGTTTTCGTTTGCCATGATGATCCGTTACTCCAAGGCCACGTTGAGCGCAGCTGTTTGGCCCATTACCGAGAACGATACGTAGGGCGTTACTGGCAATTTCCATAGGTGAGTGCCGTCTGCCGACGACAACGTTGCCTCGAACTCATCTCGGATATCGGCCCGCGTGCGGATATACAGGTCATCGCCTAATTGCCAGACAGCTGTGTCTGGTACTGTGCCAGTCGTTTTCAGACGCCGGGCTTCCTTGGGGGGAATGCCATCCAGGAAGGCTTGCAATAGGCGGTCATGCAGGCCGATACGGATTTCCGGCGCGGCACCCGGTAGAGCAGCAGGCCCCCGGCCGGGGACGCGCATGTCCAGGCGGCTATCCACTGTCCAGGTGCCCGCTTTGGTATCGGGCTCCCCGCTGGTGACGTTAAGCACAATTGGCACGGCCAGCCCTTCCAGGTAGACAGTGACGTTGCCACTGCTGAAGGGCTTGTTGGCCAGCACTATCATCACAGGACTGTTGGGTATCCAATACGCGGTAAAGTCAGGATTGCCGCTAATAGGCGCTGCACCCAGCTTCCAAGGTGCGCCGGTACTGTCCATCCAGCTCAACGAACTGGGGTAGTTCACGGCAGTGCGTATCAACGGCAAGCTGGCTCCAGGTGACAAATTCACGGTCAGTGCGCTGATCCTTGGCACCACAGTGACCTGCGGTGCGTCGATCGCCTGGTTGATATCCTGGACCTGCCCCCGTAACTGCCGAATCTCTTGCGGGGTCAGGGGTGAGATTGTCTCCCGTGCTTGCTGAAACAGTGCAGACGGCACCGGCGGCGGTAACGGATCGTTGCCCGAAGGCGCCGGGGCTGCTGCGGTTCTGCCTGGATCTGGAGCTGCTGCTGCCGGATTGGGAACGTTGACTGCCGGCGCAGCGGGGGTCAGTGAAACACCCGATACCCAGCCCGAAGGCGCCGCCGTACTGAGCTGAGGCGCAGCTGTGGGTGCAGTTGCCGTAGTTTGCGGTACTGGAGCTGCTGCGGATGCTGTCGGTGCCGCCTGCGGGCTGGCGGTTTCATCCGCCCAGGCGTATCCGCCTGCTGCCAGCCATAAGGCGAGCGCAATAGTGGTTTTCATGGGATTTCCTCGTGACACCGAAGACCGAGCGGTCAACGTGTGTAAAGCATGTCAGTGGCCTGAGCGTTTAATTTTACGGGAACATTACGCTGGGATTAGGCAGGCTAGGACTCACTCGATGGCTATGTTCGAGTTGAGAGTCCCACGCCCTTGTCTGAGAAACCCCCTCGCCTGTGCATAGTTGTCTTGATCGAGCGCCTTCATGACATGCGCCAAACCACTGGCCGCGCGGAGTTTATCTATACGGCCAGCCTTGTAGTCATCGAGAACATGACCGATGAAGGCCATCATGTTTTCACAATCACCAGGGGTCAGCTCTGCGTCTTTTACCATTGCGATGCCTCCTATCAATGCACTTGAGTCACAGGGTTATTTAATCTGTCCCTGCCGGGCAGCCTGCTGCTTTTGCAGTGCAATCGACTCAGCCTGGTTGGCCTGTATCCGCACCAAGGACGCATTGATGGACGCAAGCTGGCGAGTTTGTTGTTCAGTCTGCGAAGGGGATACGCAGCCACCCAGAATCAGCAGCGTCATGGCTGACACCGCAAGAGAGATAGTGATTTTCATGATTGAGTCTTCCGAAATGAGTGTTGAAGAGCCTGAGAATTAGTGGTTGGCTTTTTCAGTCCGATTACGGACCTTTTCGGTCAACGACGCCTGTATTGTCATGCGTTGACGATACAGCGCCACGCCGGTAGCCAATGCAATGACAATCGCGACGAGCCCCACGTCAACGTAACCGCTCAGCTTGCACGCAAACCCCACAACGGTCGCTATAACAAAAACCACTGTTTTTATTGGGGCGACTTCAATGAGAGCGGCATTTAGATCAGGTAGTGTTGGTTTATCAGCATCAACTGGCATGTTATTTCCCCTAGATTTTTATCAATATTTGCTGAGTAGTAAGTGTTGTTGGCTATTCAATTTCCTTTTCATTGAGGTCATTGATAACACCCGTGAATGCAGCGTCAGCACGATCTCGGAACACCACACGCCAAAACATCTGCCATGGATTTATGCCAACGACCGTGAAGGTAAGGACCGTTGAAAGGACTCCTGTGATGGGAGCGGCTCCGCCTCGGCGAAATGCAATCTCGCAGACACAAAAAAGACACGCGGTTTTTATCATTGCGCCCATCACGCTCGCTCCTTGAGCACCCCATACCTTTGGATCATGCAGCGAACGCTTGAACTCCGCCTTTTGTGCTGCTCGTGCTAAGTCCCACCGACGCTGTATTTCTTCCTCGCTTCGCTCATGCACAAATTTGGGCATCACAGCTCCTCGTTTTAATTGGTGTTGCTGGTGATGACCTGGGTCACTTCCAACCCTGCGTTTTTCACCCGCACGTCGGTGCGCTGGATGCGCTGGGTGAAGAAGAAGTGCAACGGCGGGCTGCCAGACTGTTGCCCGTGCAATTTCAGCGTGACCGGGTACTGAAACTCCCACACATACCGCCCGCCCAATTCGCCTTTGCTGCGAATTACCCCGGGGCCCACATCGACCGAAAGGTTCATGCGCTGTTCCTTGACCGCCTTTAGCACGTTCGAAGTCGTCAGGGCCTTGTAGTAGTCCTGGAAACCTACTTCGGAATAGCGCGGTCCGAGGCGGGTCATCTGGTCGCGGTAATGCACAAAGTCCAGGGTGAAGCTCTCGCGGATCGTGTCAGCACCAAACGCGGCCACGTCGCTCATGCCAAATCCAGGCTTATCCAGCGGAATGACCTTGGTAACTCGCCCATTTTCAGTGGTGAAGTACTTCACGTCGGGATTCGCGACTTTCCAGCCAAGAAACCCATTAATGCTCACCGACAACACCAGAGCCGGGCCAAGCCACAGCACGGCCGTCAGACAGCGGTGGGCAAACGCGGCACCAAGCTCCCGTTTTTTATGTGCCCTTACCGCGTGCTTAAAAGTCTCTTCATCCGCCGCCGACACTGTATTGGGCTCGACAGGCGGTTGATCTGCCTGCACCGCGTTATCAGGTAATGAGCTCACAACAAACCTCCTTGAGACCGCCAGGGATCAATGGTGCTAGGGATATGGCTATTGATTTTGTCCACCGCTGCTTGGCATATCTGATCGGCTAACTGGTTCAGCAGATCGGACAGACTCGGGAATGAGGGCAAGCTGATGCTGGTGGTGCGAATACGTGCCAAGCAGTCCTGGAGTTCATCGGAGACAGTGCGCTCACGCTCTGCCCATACATCCGAAGCTCTTTTGGCTTGCTCGTAACCGGCTTGGCTGCCTGCGCTGGCCGCTTGTCCTGAGCGGCAAACCGCTGCATTTCCCACAACTGGCAAGCAGCACAAAGCCGTCAGCAGTGCTGCGCACATGCTTTTCTTGAACATGGTGAGTACCTTTGCTGTTAGCGTTTTTTCTTGCTCACGCCGGGCGTGGATCGCTCGGCTGTGCTGCCGGTGCCGCTGTGGGTGCTGACTTTGGGAGGGTGTTGTCCTCCTTCCAGCGCTCATCAAAGCCCAACCGGGCATGCAAGGCGGGAGGAATCTCGGCAGGCGCATCAAGCTTGGCGATACGCGTTACGTTGTCGCCTTCAAGCTTGAAGGCAATGTTTTCCCGAGAAACTGGCACACCGCCTGAGCGGTTAATGGCATTGCCCGTGCCAATAGGCACAAGCCCCTCTGGTGTAATGGCGTTAAACACCATTGCCGGCGCATCCTGAGTACCCGGCAAGCTAACCAACACATGCTGGAACTCATTGCCTTGACGCACCACACCTTGCAAGTAGGGGCCATCACCGCGCACCAGGAGCATGTCCAAGTGCCCGTCCTGCGACCAACTACTGATTACCGGTTGCCCTGCTGACCTTTTCGGGTCTATCGCCGGACGTTGCGCCGACAGTTCATCCCCTGCCTTTGCACTGCCCTGGCCGTTTGGGGTCATCCAGTACAGGCCTTGAACCGGCGGTGTGGGTACTGGCACGTCCAGTCCAAGCCGGTTAATCACAGTCTGTTGCACTACGGCGAATCGGGCTGCGTCATAAGGAGCCAGTTTTACCCCCTCATCCTGACCGGTACGTACCGTTGCAGCACCCTTCACGGTGAGTGCCCATTGGTTACGATGGGCGCTCTTGTCCTCGTAACGCATCGTGGCGCCTTGCTCATTCTTTACAGGCACCTTGACCACCACCGCCTCTTTACCCAGCCACTGCAATGTCACCAGTTTTCCTGGTTGGACACGGGTTTCGCGCATCAACCCCGCCAGTTCCTTACCCCAAAAGGTCTGCATACCGGTTTTGGTGCGCAGCTTGATATAGGTAGACGGGTCATTGTTTTTGTCAAAGTGGTACGGTGCTGTTCCGCACTCCATCACCTTCCCAACGACGCGATCTTTTGCCTTTTCAGCGGGTTGATGAATCTCCGCAGAAAGCCCTTGAGGCTGGGCAACGACATTTTCAGGTCCAGGCTCAGCCACTCGATTTGGTGCGGCAGGCTGTGATGCGATGGCCATCTTTTCAACCTCAAGCACCGGCGCCGTTTGAGGTTGTGCTGGTACCGGCTCTGGCACCGGTTCGCTATGCTGAGTAGGAGCCGGACCGAATGCCGGCGGCGCCTCACCGGCAATAGCATCGGGCACTACAGGTTCTGCCGTCAGAGCTTTACGAGCATCATTCAGCAATGCCCGTTGAACGGGGTTTTTCATCTCAACGTTGATTTGATGCTGCGCAATCAAGCCGATCGCCTTGGCCTTGAACTCGTCACTGCCGGTCAGTTCGATGCTGCCTCGATAAAACTGCGCGGCCATAAGCAGGGCCGCGATGATTTTTTCATCATGTTGACCTGCCCCTGTGGCCATTTCCAAACGGTTGCCACGGTCCACAAACGCAGGTTCGCCATCAAGCGTATATAGGGTCTGGCTGTCGCTTTGCTTCTCCCAGGCAATCCGCGTCAACAACGCGTCCTTGTCGATGTGACTGGCCTGTGGTTCAACCTCCGTTCCGCTGGGTCGTAGCGCACCCACCAGGATTGCATCCACTTCGCTCCCAGCGGCCGGCGATGTTTCATTGCCGGTTTCGCTTGATGGCCGGAACGCCGGAACCGGATCATCAGAAGCCGCAGGGTCCGCTTGCTCCAGAGTTTGTGCTGACGGCGCTGGCTCCAGGACCATGCTCAATTGCTCCTCGGCTCGCCGTTGTGAACGCGTCGTTTCATCAGCGACAGGCACTGGCTCCGGTTTTACTTCGACAGCTGCAGGTTCGCCGTTGTGAGTGAAAGCCAGCGGCGCCGGTGCTGCTATAACTGGTGACTCCGGTTCAACCGGGGCCGTTGGCTGCTCGGCCTGTGGTTGTGGCTGGAAGCGCTCTAGGTCAATCGTGGCCGGTTCACCGTTGTGAGTGAAGGACAGCAGCGTGGGCACTCCTTTCTTCTCTGCGTCCATCTCAATTGAGCCTCGCACAGCGGCTTTTTGATCCTCCATGTCGATTGATATTTCGCGATGCATCTGAGCGCCGTCATAGATGGTCTGCACCTCTCCACCAGGGTACAGAGTCGTATAAATTGGGGTACTGCCGCCTTGAGGATCGGTGTAGTCAATTTCCAGGTTGGACACGTCGTAAGGCAGATCAAGATGGGGCACATAACCATGGCGCTCTGCTTCTGCCTTCAATGCCACCCAGCTATCAATTATTGAATGACCACCGCCAGACTTGGCGATGTCTTCCGCCAGCAATGTCGCGACTTCAAGGGAAAGAGATTGCCCCGCCTGATTTTCCAGCTGCAAGTGCTGGGCTGTTTTAACTGACGGTACTGAATTACCACCGCCAGACTTGACCTGGTCCTCCAGCAACTCTGCGGCCACTTCAGGGGAGAACTCCGACACTGACTGGCTCACACCCAAAGACGCCGGTTGGCCCATATGGGTGAAGGTCAGCGGCGCCGGGACGACCGGTAATTCCAGTTCAACCTGTGCCGCTGGTGGTTCGACCTGCGGTTGCGGCTGGAAACGCTCAAGGTCAATCGTGGCCGGCTCGCCGTTGTGGGTGAAGGTCAACGGCTGTGGAGCCGCGGGTGGTAATACGGAGTCTACAAGGGCTGAGGTTGCAGCCGGTTCTAGAGCAGCTTTCTCTTCCTGCATGGTGGGCACCTCATTTTCATGGGCCAATACCGGGCCAATCTGGCTGCGCAGGGCATCCAGACCTCGGGATTGGTGAAGGTCGTTAAAGTCGGTCAGGCCAAGGGCCTTTTCTTCATCAGTGAATGCGGGGTACAGCACCTGACCGCCGACCTGCTCAGCCGCCGCAGTGGCCATCAACAACCCCTTGTTCTGCTCTTTGGCGTGATCGAGGTCCGCCAAGAACACATGCCGGTTATCAGGCAGTTGCTCATGCAAAACCTTGGCGACGGCCACCATATTTCCGGCATCAATGGTCATCACCACCGGGAGGCCCGTGGCGAGGTTCACGCTGCGCGCCGTGGCGTAGCCCTCGGCATACAGCACCGGTTGGCCAGGGGTCAGTGAGCCACCCACAACCAGAAAGTGCCCTTGCTTGGGCGCGTCTTTAAAGAGGTACTTTTCCCCATCCGGGGGGATGTACTGCAGGGTTTTGAACGTTCCCGAGGCATTAAAAAACGGCACCACCAGGGCGCCGTTTCTTGTTTGGCGTAGGTCGGGCGTAGGGGGTATTCCCTTACGCACCAGGTACGGGTGCGCCGGGTCTGCTCCAGGCAATCGGTCATAGAGCCTTTTGGCAGCAAGGGTTTGCTGGGCATACAGTTGCTCACGCACTCGCACGGCATCCTCCTGCGACTGGCGAGCGGCGGCGCGGATATGCAGACGTGCCATGGGGTCAGATTCTCCACCCTTGGCGCTCCAGTTAGTCACTGACTTTTCTGTTTCGGCCCGGTGATAGTTGATAAACCATCCACCAGGTCGACGATCCAGAAACCCACGGTACACGCCGCTTTTATTGCCTTTTTTGTCTTCTACAGTGGCTACGCGATGCCGCTGGCCGTCCATCACCGGCATCCCTTGAATCACTAGCCCCTCCCGGGTCAATGCATCCAAAAACTCAGCCTCTGGATCACCGCCGCCCGACCGAATGCTTGTATCGGGTAGCCACTGCGCAACACGGTCAAGGTCTGCTCCCGGACGGGCAAACCACAAGCTGGACTCTTTATCCCATCCGATTGCTGACTGGCCGTTTTCAAGTTTTCCAGCTGCAACCCGGGCAGCCTCACGCGCGTCATGGGGCACAGCCAGCCAAACCGGGTACTCGGAGGTGTTGGGGGTGGTCTCTAATTTGAACTGGGCATCGTCCGACGCCGGAAAGATCTGCTGTGACCGACTGCGATCATGCAGGCCCTCGGCAACCATTGTAGTGACGTTGATGAGGTCGCGGATCTGCATGGGGCGGGAGCGCTCGATGCAGGTCTCACGAAAAGATTGAGCGCCTCCAATGGCGTTGCGGTACGCAAGCGACTCGATATCCTCACAAGCAAAGGCAAACACTTCCTCAGCTTTGCGCGAGTCGCTGATTCCAGGGTAAAGCTGATCGACCTTAGCCCAAATACCGGCTGTGCTTGGCTCGTTGCGAGCCTCAATAATCCCGTCTAGGACTGCTCGTTTTTCGGCGGGGTTGAAGGTATTGATTCCAAAGTGTCCAAGGACTTCGTGCCTAAGAGATCTTTTAAACTCTTCGTCCGAACCAAAATTGGAAGTGGCGAAAAGGACTCGTCCTCCTCCTGGATGAAATGAACCGAGGATTGTTCCTGCGGCTTCTCGGGTTGCATGCGGTCCATACAGTTCCTCCTGGGTTTCTCTGAGTTTGTAGCCAAGGCTGGACGCTACTGGGTAAGTAGCACAGAAATCTATTACGAGTGCCTTGGCATCATCAATGGATAATGTCATTCATCATGCCTCCGTTATTTACTCCCAGAGCAATATCTGCGCTCTTGCTCAATCCCCTTCGGTAAAACGCCGGTACCACCAAGGCCGACCGGACAACCGTTTACCGCGCATCAAGTAGGTCAATCGGGTGACCAGCACCTTGAGCGTCCAGCCGAATAGCGACAGCAGCCGAAAGCCGCCAATAATGGCGCTGATAACAAAAATCGTATTCAGCGATGGGAAGCGAAACCACACCAGGTACAGCAAGAACAACGGTGCTGGAATGCCATAAACATTGAGAGGGCGTGAGGCGTTGCGCCAATAGCCCGGTTGCAGAAAGTCTTGTTGATCAGCCATAGGTGGCTCCTTCGTTGTAAAGGCTTACGCGATCCGCGTTAGCCTGATTCGTGATCCCCCTTCCCCGCCGGTGCAAATTCAGGGAATTCAGCCAGCAATGCTGTGTTGCCCTTGGCGATCTGCTCCATCACCGCCAGGGTGATGTGTTCACGCACCACTCCGGTCGAGACGAAATACATGGCCCAGGCTTGTTCTGGCGTGCAATGGATGATCTGTTCTTCAACGGCCTTGTAGGCTTTGTATTCGTCCGACTCCAAGTAGCATTGGCAATCGTCTTCACACATGATGTTTCTCCTTCCCTAGAACCTCGGTGACAACTCTTTAGTAGGTCGACTGATAAGGCTGACCCTGCTCCCAACGTGATTGCCAATGTTCCAAATAAACGCTGGCCACCGCAGGAAAGCCCCACAGCACCAACGCGTTCTCGCTGTTGGCCTTGGCTGCCGAGGTTGAGTAGTTAAACGAGCCGGTTTCCACGTTCTGCCCGTCGCTGATGATCACTTTGTCGTGCTGGATCTTGTACGCGGCATTCGTTCGCAGCCCGATTCCCGCATTGACCAACAGGTTCATGGCAGCGCGGCTTGCCCTGTTTTCGTTGCCATGTGCGTCAAGTACAACCTGGACATCAACACCACGTTTTTGCGCGGCGATCAGGGCCTTAACGACTTTGGGCGACGTGAAGCTGTAGCCCATCAAGCGGATCTGCTGCTGGGCATCCTGGATCACATTGAGTACCAGTTGCTCAGCGCTTCCTTCCGGAGAGAAGCCGACCTGTATCTCTGCCGCGTGAGCCGTTAACACCAGGTTAAACAGCAACGTTGAGAACATCAGGCCTCGACTGATCGGGCGTGTTAGCACCGATAAGCAGCTCATGATCTGTCTCGCTTTTCCAGTTCGCGCAACTGAGAGGCCGACATGGCCACCGCCAGTTCGCGCCGGTCAATCCGGTCGCCCTGATAAAGCTGCCAGGCATGATCGGCAAAGCGCCGTTGCTCACTACGAATAATCCCGTCGATATGCTGACCCCACTGGGTGTAGGGCATACCGGCCAGTTGGGCACGCAGAGGATCGTCGAACAGGATGTATTCGCGCACCGCCTGACGCTTGCCGTCCGTAGTACGCAGTAGCTTTTGCACAACGATGTACTGCAGTACTCCCAGTAGATCGCGGGCCGTCGCTTCACGCATTTCAGACGGCACCATCGTCAGGCACCGGGGGATGGCTTCGCCGGGTGAGTGGATGTGCAAGGTGCTGAGATTGAAGTGACCCAACTGGCCCGCGAGAACGCCCGCCTGAAAGGTCTCCAAGTCCCGCATTTCCCCTACGCCAATAATCGACGGAGCGCGGCGCAGATGCGCCCGTATGCCTTCGGCATAGCTCGGCACGTCACGACCGATCTGCAACTGAGTCGGGAGCAATACATCACCCTGGCGCCCAAGAACGAACTCAATAGGGTCCTCAGTTGTGGTCACTTTCCGGTCAGGGTCCGTGTCCAGGCAGTAGCGATAGATCGATGCTGCCAAGGTGCTTTTGCCCGATCCGGTAATCCCACCGATCAGCCCTAATCCACTGGCCGGCAACAACGCCTCGAAAAGATCGTCCTCAAGGCCAAGCTGCGGCAGCGGTGTGATATCAGAGGGAATAACACGCATCGTCAGGGCAATGGTGGTATCCAACCGCCCGGCGGTGGCCTGTACGAAGTTGCAACGAAAGCGCAATCGCTCCCCGCGTTCCAGACCGTAGCGCTGGTACATGTCACCATCCAGTTGCAATGCGCGGTCTACAGGCCGCCCGCCCCGCACTGTCGCCCGGATTTCCGGGTTGAACACCTCATCGCTTGGACAAGGTGTCATCTGCCAGC
>NZ_JAGGOG010000035.1 GCF_018614655.1 Pseudomonas fluorescens
CAAGATTAAATTCCAGAACCCCTGTTTGCTAACGCAGACAGGGGTTTTGTTTATGTAGAAGTCCATGATTTTCACCGGTACGTTGCAAGCGCAACGGACGGGTACACAGAATTTCTTGACGACCATAGAGCATTGGAACCACCTGATCCCATCCCGAACTCAGTAGTGAAACGATGCATCGCCGATGGTAGTGTGGGGTTTCCCCATGTGAGAGTAGGTCATCGTCAAGATTGAATTCCGAAACCCCTGTCTGCTAATGCAGACAGGGGTTTTGTCGTTTCAGGGCAGCATAAACGGTAAGTAAACCCACAAGCCGCCCGCGATTCGGAAGTCCAACGTTGCCAGCCTTAGGTCTCTGCTGACCCTCGCCGTTGATCCCACCAACAGCGTGCCTGACAACACGTTCAACGCCTGCCGTCGACTCTGCGCCGAGTACTGTTTTCCAGTGCCACATGGGTGCCAGGAATCGCTGCAAGCTGGTCCTGCTGCAAGGACCTGGACACGCTGCCACGCCAGCTCGCGCTCATGGTGAGCCTCGCGCAGCCCTCAGGCAATGGTGCGCAAAAACGCCCGAGGTGCCTCGAGCTCAAAGCCCTCGGTTTTCCGTAACAGCCGGACAAAGGTGTCCGGAACCAGGCCCACCGCATTGCCCAAACATCTTGTTCAGCCAGCCGTGATGGTTGCTGTAACGCGCCTGCTCGGCCCTTTGCGCTGTTACCACCTGTCGGGTTCCGACATAGAAAGAAGATGATTCTCACAAATTTCTAAGATTTATCCGGTCTTGGCCGAAAGCCTGATGAGCCATGCGTGCACCGAAATAGAGCGATCGAAGAGTCCGCCTATCCCGTTACATGGAATGTTGCATCCGGCACGCTCACCCCCCTTTTTGGCAAAAGAAGTCGATGAAATGAATCTCAAGTTCAGTCATAAAATTCTGTTGGCCGCGTCAGGCGTCGTGGTTCTGGCCTTCGCGTTATTCACGTTGTACAACGACTACCTTCAGCGCAGCACCATCACGCAAAACCTGGAGTCGTCCATCCAGCAGTCGGGCGACCTGACCGCCAGCAGTGTGCAGAACTGGCTCAGTGGCCGGGTATTGGTACTGGAAAGCCTTGCGCAGAACGTTGCCCATCAAGGTAGCGGCGCTGACCTGCCGGGGCTGGTCGATCAATCGGCGTTCACCTCGAACTTCCAGTTCACTTACGTCGGTTCAACCAACGGTGTGTTCACTCAACGCCCTGACGCAAAAATGCCCGATGACTACGACCCGCGTCAGCGTCCCTGGTACAAACAAGCGGTAGCGGCCGACAAGACGATGCTGACTCCGCCTTACATGGCGGCGGTGGGTGGACTGATCGTGACCATTGCCATGCCGATCAAAAAGAATGGTGAACTGCTGGGTGTGGTGGGTGGTGACTTGAGCCTGCAAACCTTGGTGAAGATCATCAACTCGGTGGATTTCGGCGGCATCGGCCATGCGTTCCTGGTCAGCGGTGACGGTCAGGTCATCGTCAGTCCTGATCAGGACCAGGTGATGAAAAACCTCAAAGATATCTACCCCGGTACCAACGTCCGTATCGAGAAGGTCAATCAAGACGTGGTGCTCAATGGTAAAGATCGGATTCTGTCTTTTACCCCGATCAGCGGCCTGCCCAATGCGGACTGGTACATTGGTCTGTCGATCGACAAAGACAAAGCCTACGCCGCGCTGGGTAAATTCCGCACTTCCGCCTTGATTGCCATGTTCATCGCCGTGGCGGCGATTGCCGTGCTCTTGAGTCTGCTGATCCAAGTGCTGATGCGTCCGCTGACCACCATGGGCCGTGCCATGCAGGACATTGCCCAGGGGGAGGGCGATTTGACCCGCCGCCTGGCGGTCGAAAGCAAGGATGAGTTTGGTGAGCTAGGCAGTTCTTTCAACCAGTTCGTCGAGCGTATTCATGCCTCGATTTGCGAAGTGTCCTCGGCCACGCGCCAGGTGCATGATTTGTCCCAGCGCGTGATGGCTTCCTCCAATGCGTCGATCATCGGCTCCGACGAGCAGAGTGCCCGTACCAATAGCGTGGCCGCCGCGATCAACGAGTTGGGGGCTGCCACTCAGGAAATTGCGCGCAACGCGGCCGATGCTTCGCAGCACGCCAGTGGTGCCAGCGAGCAGGCCGATGATGGTCGTAAGGTGGTGGAGCAAACCATTCAGGCTATGTCGGAGCTGTCGCAGAAAATCAGCTTGTCCTGCACCCAGATCGAAACCCTGAATGCGAGCACCGACAACATCGGACATATTCTGGATGTGATCAAAGGCATCTCACAGCAAACCAACCTGCTGGCCCTCAACGCTGCGATTGAAGCTGCGCGTGCGGGGGAAGCGGGGCGTGGGTTCGCGGTGGTGGCCGATGAAGTGCGCAACCTGGCCCATCGCACTCAAGAGTCGGCAGAAGAGATCCACAAAATGATCACCTCCCTGCAGGTCGGTTCGCGGGAAGCTGTCAGCACGATGAACGCCAGCCAGGCATCCAGCGAAGAAAGCGTCGAAGTGGCGAACCAGGCCGGCGAGCGTCTGGTCAGCGTTACGCAACGGATTGTCGAGATTGATGGCATGAACCAGTCGGTAGCGGCGGCCACCGAAGAGCAGACCGCCGTGGTGGAAACCCTCAACGTCGACATCAACCAGATCAACCTGCTTAACCAGCAGGGTGTGGTCAACCTCAACGAAACCTTGAAGGATTGCGACGCGCTGTCTCAACAGGCCAATCGTTTGAAACAGTTGGTCGACAGCTTCAAGATCTGACCGTCAGCGTGCAGGGTGGTGGTGAGGGGCATGGCCACTCACCACCGGTTTAGCTCAGTAACTGACGCACGTTCTCCAGCGCATTGTCGATGAACGTCTGCACGAACGGCTCAAAGCCTTCCTGCTCTGCTTCGATGGGCTCGGCAATGATCGTCCATGTCGCCCTGGCGTGGGCGTCCCCGACAGGCTCGACACTCATCGACGCCCACAGCCGGGCCACGCCCAAGGTGTTGTAGATCGTGGTCCAGGTCATGTTCATGGCGTGTTCATCACGGCTGTTGAGTTGCTCCACCACCAGGTTTCCATCCTGGAAGCATTTCTTGCGCAATGATCCTACGCCTGCATCTGTTAACTCGATGTGGGACAGGGCAGGGATGAACGCATCAAACCCACCGAAGTGACCGACCACCTTCCATAGCGAGGCGGCATCGCAGGCAATCACTACGCAAGACAACACAGGTTTGCCACGTGGGTTTTTGATCAAGGTATCGGGTTGCAGCTGTTTCATAAGGTGCTCCTGTGGGCGAAACAGTGATCAGAGGAAACCGATGTGCCTGAGGTAACGGCATCCCTTACGTAGCAGCGCAGGGTCCTTTTCGGGGTACCGTGCGCCCATCCGTTTGACGCCTTGTCGGGCATTGTCATGGCGGATCATGGAGGTGTCGCCGATGTCCTCTCCCTGACCATTGAGGTAAAAACCGAGCACACCGAACAGTGCGTTATCGCTGTCCACCCGGCTCAATTGCCGCTGCCAGTCGGCGACGCTGATTAGCTCGAAGACGTGCCCCGCCTCACGAAATGACTCCACGTAAGCTGCCCAGCTCAGTGGCTGTGGGTTGTGCAGGTTGAAAACAGCGCATTCCGGTTGCCAGTGGCCGCAGTGGAATGCAACAAACCGAGCCAGGAAATCCACCGGCATCAAATCGAAATTCAACTCCAGGCGTGGGACGAGCCCTAGCTGCAACGAGCCCTTGAGCATCAGCATCAGGCGATTCTTCTGCGGCTGGCAGACGCCGTTACGGCTGTTGAAACTGATGTTCCCAGGGCGATGGATATTGACCCATGCGCCGTGTTCGACTGCACGTCCCAGCAGGCGCTCGGCCACCCATTTGGACAGGTTGTAGCCGTTCTTGATGTAGAGCGGTGGAGTGGCGGCAGCGGGGGATTCAAGGACCTGGCCCAGCGCATCGATGCTGCTGGATGCCGACAGTGTCGAGATGAAATTGAAGACCTTCTTGCGCCCGGTCTCACACAAGCGCAGGCATTCAAGCACCGGTTCGACGTTGTCCTTGGCCAGTGCCGCATAATCCATGACGTGATTGACGTGAGCGGCGTTGTGTACCAGTACCCCGTACTCGCCGGCGAGGTAATCATAGACCTCGGCCGCCAGCCCCAAGCGAGGCTGGCTGATGTCGGCGGCATACACCCGCACCCGGCCCAGGTCCAGGTGCTCCAGCTGATAGTCGCGCAACGCCTCGGCAAATCGCATGGACGCGCAGCCCCCGGGAATTTCGCGCACCAAGCAGGCGACCTCAAGCGCATCACCGGCCAGTAACGCCTCGACGATATGTACGCCGACAAAACTGTTGGCGCCGGTGACAATCACCTTGTGACGGTTCCCCGCTTGATCCGCCGGCAGCGTCGTCAGGCGCAGCTCACGCAACGCGTCCCGTGCGGCTTGGCTCGTGGGCACCTCGGCCGGTGCGTTGTCGCCCATCAGTGCGGCGAGCGTACGAACCGTGGGCACTTCAATAAACCGATTGAGCGAAAGACTGCGACCAAACTGCTCGCGGATGCGCAGAAGCATGGTCGACAACAGGATGGAGTGACCGCCGAGATTGAAGAAGCTGTCGTCCGTCGACAGCCCGCTGACCGGTAAGGCCAAGAGTTCACTCCACAGATTCAGCAACTGTGCTTCCCGAGAGGTTTGCGGTGCCCGGTGAGTGATGTCCGAGGTGGCCTGGATCCTCATCGCCAGCAACGCCTGCCGGTCGACTTTGCCACTGCTGGAGCGCGGCATGCTCTTCAGCTCGGTGCACAGCGTTGGCTGCATATAGTCCGGTAGCGAGTACGCGGCGTGCTGCTTGAGCGCTGACAAGGTGGCGTGCTGTTCAGGTTGTGTCACGAAGGCCAGGATCCGCCGATCACGGTCGATCACCACCGCCACCTGACGAAACAGTTGACTGCTGCGCAGGCAGTGTTCGATCTCCTGCGGCTCGACGCGAAAACCACGGATTTTCACTTGGTTGTCCCGGCGCCCGCCGAGCTCGACACCGTCATCGGTCCATTTCGCCATGTCGCCGCTGCGATAGGCCCGCAAGGTTTTGCCATCGGGTAGCGAGAGTTCTACGTAGCGCTGTGCCGTCTGTTGCGGGTTATTCACATAGCCCAGGCTTACCCCGGGGCCGACGATGTACAGCTCGCCCATGACCTGCTCATCCACCGGTTGAAGCTCACCGTCAAGGATCAGCACTTGGCTGTTGGCAATGGGTGTGCCCAGGTTGTGATTGCTGTCTGCGGGCTGCATCGTGCGGGTGGTCACCAGGACCGTGGCTTCGGTCGGGCCATAGAGATTGTGCAACTGACACTGTCCGGCCAGACGTTCGATGACGTAAGGCTCGCAGACGTCGCCTCCGGTCAGTAGATGGGTCAAGCCCAGGGCTGGCTCCAGAGGCAGGATGCTCAGCAGCGCCGGAGGCAGGAAGGCATGGGTGATACGTTGCTCGCGGATCAGCCCCACCAGCTGTTGCGGGTCACGACGTTGATCCTCGTTGGGTACGATCAGCTCGGCACCCTGAATCAAGGTCGGGAAGATATCGATCAGCGAAGAATCAACGCTCAGGGAAGAAAACTGCAGGACTCGGCTGAATTCCGTCAGTTGCACATGGGGTGCGATCCAGGCCGTGAAATGGGCCAGGTTATGCTGGCTCAGCATGACGCCCTTGGGTTGTCCGGTCGTGCCAGAGGTATAGAGCACCATACACGGCGCGTCATCCGAGAGGCGGTGACGCAATAGCGGTTGGGCGCTGTCGGTGTCGAGGGCGCTGATATCCAGTGAAACAAAATGCTCGCGCAACGGGTGCGTGCCATCGTCCAGCAGCACCGATGTGCGAGCATTTTCCAGCATGGCCTGCTGACGTCGCAGCGGATGGCCGGGTTCCAGTGGCAGGTACACCGCGCCACAGCCGAGGATGGCCAGAATGCCGGCGTAGAGTTCGAGAGATTTGCCCAGGCAGATAGCGACCACCGGCGTCGTATCAAATGGCGCCAGCAATGGCTGCAGGCGCCGCTGGATGGCTTGGCTTTGACGATGTAACTGACGATAACTGAAGGTGATGCCCGCGACGCTCAGCGCCGGCCGCTCGGCGAAACGCTGAAAGCTCTGTTCCAGCCGCTCGATCATTGGGACTTGGGCCTTTTGCAGCAGTACCAGATCAGCGGTCCGGTTATAGCGATGCAGATACGCCAGCGAATCCAGCCCTTGCAGACCGTGCTCCTGATAATCGTGGGCGCTAAATGTTCGAGAGAAGTACCCGGCATCTCGCGAGAATCCACTGACGTGCAGGGCGACCCATTCGGCCAGGAGAGCCACAGCCCGTTGCCGCAACCTCTGACCGTTGCCGCAGGCCTCGCCCGTAACGTCCAGGATGGCGAACAGGCGACGCTTGCTGTCGTAGCCTCTGAACTGCAGTGCCGGTAGCCCGCAGCCGGTCACCGGGCCGATATCGAGGCGCAACCTCACCCATGCAGTTGCGATGAATCCGGCTGGCACTGGCTGGCTTGCGTCTTCGATCAGCAGGTCGACGTCTTGCCTTACAGTCATCGGGAGCAGCTCATGGCCGAATGGCTCCAATGCCGCCTTTATCTCCTTCAACGCCCTGCTGGTACCGATCAGCACAATCTTCAAGCGTCTCATGAACTTCCTCCTGGCACTGGCAGGTAGGCGTCCAGCGCTTGCGAGACACTAGGTGTTTGCAGCAAGCCGCTGCGGCGCAACAAGCCCATGATATTGCCCACCAGCGGGTGCTGGCAGGTAATAGGGAAGGCCAAGGCATGGGCCTCGGCCTGAAGGGCGGCGCGGGTGCTGGCGCTGACGTCCAGGTGCTCGATCAATTGCAGGTCGAAGCCTTTTTGCAGGTCGTTGGTCAGGTAATGTTGAAGAAATACCGGAAGGATTTGGGCGATGGTGGCGCGGTCCTCATCGCTCGCAGTGAGCCAGTAACGGCGTACCAGGCGTGTCCAGAACCCGGCGTGGCGGCCCTCGTCAAACAAGTGATCGGCCATCAAGCCTTTGATGGACTGCTTGACGCTGTCGTCCTTGGAAAACGCCGCGACGTCCTGGGTTACCGTGTTCTCCGCGATCGCTACGCAAATCAACTCCACGGCATCGCGCAAGTGTTCGGGAGCCAGGTTCAGTGCCGCCGGTATCGCCACGCTAAGCTCGATTTGTGTCGGCAACTCCAGAGGTCGGATGCCGGTCATTTCTATCGTCTGTTGCATGAAGTCCAGGGCGACGAGGGCGTGGTAGTCCTCATCAACGACCACGGTCATTGCGTTGTAGCGACAGGCGAAAGGGAAGGGCACCGAAAAGCGGTTCTTGGCAATGCTACGCGCCGTCTTATCAACGATTTCGGTTTCAAAGATCACCACATCGTTGATGAACTTGTAGAACGTCTGCACCAGGACAAAGTCGCGCCATTGGGGGCACTGTTCGAGAAAGGTCGCGGTGAGCACCAAGGGTTGGCGGCACAGGGGGAAGATCAGCTTGTCGTCATCCTCCAGCAGGCGGCGAGGCCGTGTGCGGATCGTGGCGCGCTGCTCCCAGTCTTCGGCAAATGAACGGTAATCGGCGGCGTTCATACGCTCACCTCTTGCGTCTTGGCATGGCGGCTCTGGCGTAATCCATCCCACAAGGCAATACGGTTTTCCACGGCGGCGAGGGCGACGCCGCAGGCTTGTTGATCGCGGTGCGGGTCGGCGAGGATCAGGCGCTGGAGCAGCTGTTCCGCCGCTGGCTCGTGATCCTGGGCGTCCAACTCTATATGTCGCTTGAGGTAGTAACACAAGGTGGGAGCTTGGTGGTGGGCGATATCGCAGCCGTCGAGGAAGCGTTTGAACATCGACGGGATGATGCTCTCCCGACCATGGAGAAAGACCGCAGCCACGCAGTGAGTCGGCGCGTTCAAGGCGATGTGCAAGGTATTTCTGACAAAGCGGACCACGGCAGGGTGGATGTCGATCTGCTGCAATGCCGTTTCCACGCTTGTGCCTTCACGCAAGAGGGTGATGAACGTCTCGATGGCCGTGGTGGTGGCGCCGACTTCGCGCATGGCCTCCAGGTACAGCTCGAAGTGGCTGCAGTGTCCTGTACCCACACGTTCGTCTGACTCCTCACCCAGCACGATTTCATTGATCAGGCGTGCTGCCTGTGAGTCCACGGGGGGCAGCCAGGGCAGGCGCACGCAGGTCAAGTCCTGTTGCAGACGTTTGGTAAGGGTCATGAAGTCCCAAACGGCAAATACATGGTATTGCATGAAATATTGAAGTTTGGGGAGCGAATTTATCTCCAGAAATATTGGATGGCTGCGCAGTTGCAACTTTTTTTGTTCAAGTAGTGCTTGGCATTGAAACATGTTGGGTGCCTATAAAACGTTATGTCAGTGCTGGTAGGAGCGAGTTGTTTCGGCGACAAATGAGTATTGGGGTTTACTGGCGAGAGAATATTTTTAACCAGCGGCCGGATCAGAGCCTTTCAGCAGGCAACACGCTGGGGTAACGCCAAGGCCTTCTCTAAAGGGACGCCGAACGCAGTGAGCCCAAGCCAGTATTAACGTGGTCGATTGGGGGGGATTAAGGATTAATAAAAAATAAGCGAATTAAATGCTTAGTGCTTTTTAGTTGTTTTAGAAATAAGAAAGTTGATAGTCGAGATGTTCTGCTATTGAAGTGGGAAGTTTCCTTTTGAGTTGCAGGTTTAAATGGGAGAGTTTCAGGCAGGTATCGGCAACCAGCCGATTGACACTGGGTATGTGGTTGCAAATAACGTTTGCGTCGTTATACACAAGGTGCAACAGGCCGACATCAATAGGCCAGGCGGCCTACTGTGCTATGACCTGAGGCTCATGCAGCGCCTTTGTGGTCGAAGGGACCATTGAGTTCCCTGGAAAACTTACAGCGAACCATGTTCGTCGGTCCGCTCAAGGCCGTTCAGGTAGTTTGTAATCACCTCCATCCCCCGCATGAGATGGTTGCGCAAGGTCAGGATGCTTTCGTCGACCTTCTTTTGTGCCACCAGGTTCAGCAGTTCGCGGTGGTCTTCCTGGGACGTTTCGCCCAGCCCCATGGACTCGAGGTTGAAACGCAGGAAGCGTTCCTCTTCGTTCAGCCCATGCTCCACCAGCTTGAGCAGCCGCTGATTGGGGGCCTTGCCATACAAGGCCATGTGAAACAGGCGATTGAGCCGACCAATCTCGGTGTAATCGGTTTCGCGTTCAAGGGCGTCAATACAAGCGTCGGCCTCGGCGATGTCGTCGTCGGTGAGCAGGGGAATCGATAAGCGTAGCGCCTCGGACTCCAGAAGAAGACGCAAGGCATAGGTTTCAGCCGAGTTGTCTTCAATCAGGGGGGCAACCACTGCGCCTTTATGGGTTACGACATGCAGCAGCGACTGGGCCTCCAGTTGGCGCAGGGCTTCGCGTACGGGCATTCGGCTGACCCCGAACAGGCTGGCCAGCTCCTGCTGGCGCATGGCAGTGCCGCAAGGTAAGCGGCCATCGAGGATGGCGTTACGCAATGTTTCTTCAATCATGGAGCGAGCAAGGTGGGCGGGGATGGGCCCGCTGATCTTGATGCTGCTCAAAGGGTTCGGCTTCTGCGTCACGACTACGCTATCCTCCTTTTTAGAATAGGCTGGCTTATTGGATCCAATGCACACTAGAGACTGCCTTCAGGCTTGTCAAACAGGCAAGGTTTCTGTTTGTAAGGCCTTACATCACTGCCTTTAGTTATCTGACAGGCCTTGGTTCAAAAAGCCTGGCGCCGCAAGGGTGATTGCATCGTGCCATTGTTTTTTACCGACTGAAGCTTCACCATCCATTGAAATTCCGTCTCTCTCCACGGACTGAACGCATTGGCGGTACGTTTTACTCCCTCCCGGATCCTGTGCTGGCTGTTTTCGGCGCTGCTGCTGGCTGGCTTATTGCCTGGCGGGTTGCATGCCGATTGGGATTTCTCTCAGATCAGCCGCAAGGCCACCGCCTTGTACGGATCGCTGGGGGAAGGCCAGCAACGCATCGATGCTTGGCAACGACTGCTGGCGACACAACAGCAAGTCAGTGAGTTGGAACAGCTCAAGGTGGTCAACCTGTTCTTCAACAAGCAGATGCATTATGTGGAAGACATCGACCTGTGGCATCAGGTGGATTATTGGGAAACCCCCATCGAAGCCCTGTGGAAGGGCGCTGGGGATTGCGAAGATTATGCAATCGCCAAGTATTTCAGCCTGCGTCACCTGGGTGTCTCCAGTGACAAATTGCGCATTACCTACGTCAAGGCGCTGCGTCAGAATCGCGCCCACATGGTCTTGACCTATTATTCGACGCCAGAGGCGATGCCACTGGTGCTCGACAGCCTGATGGATGAAATCCAGCCGGCCAGCCAACGTACCGACTTGCTGCCCGTTTACTCCTTCAATGCCGAAGGTTTGTGGCTACCGGGTGCCAAGGGCAACAAAAAAGTCGGCGACACCAAACGCTTGTCGCGCTGGCAGGATGTATTGAGAAAAATGCGTGCGGAAGGCTTTCCAGCCGAGCCTGCCAACTAGGAGTAACTGTTCAGATGTCTCTGTTCAAACAACTGTTGATCGCTATCTGTCTGTTCCTGGTGGTCGCCTTCAGCGGCAGCTTCATGGTCAGCCTGGAAAGCTCGCGTACTCAATACGTGAACCAGTTGCGCTCCCATGCCCAAGACGCGGCGACAGCCCTGGCATTGTCGCTGACCCCAAACATCGACGACCCGGCGATGGTGGAGTTGCTGGTCAGCTCGATTTTCGACAGTGGTTACTACGCCAGCATCCGCGTGGTGGACCTGGCGACCGACAAGACCATCGTCGAACGCAGCGGCATCCCTGACAACAATGGCGTGCCGAATTGGTTCGTTAAATTGATCGGGCTTGAGCCGGCCGGTGGTGATGCCTTGGTCAGCCGCGGCTGGGAACAAGCAGCGAGGGTCGAGGTGGTCAGCCACCCGATGTTCGCTCTGGCCAAACTCTGGCAGAGCGCCCTCGGCAGCCTGGGTTGGTTGCTGCTGTGTGGTGCGGTCAGTGCGGTGCTCGGGGCCTTGCTGTTGCGCCGCCAATTGAAACCTCTGGATTACATGGTCAAACAGTCCCACGCCATTGCCCGCCGGGAGTTTCTCAGCCTGCCGGAACTGCCGCGCACCCCTGAACTGCGCCGAGTCGTGCAGGCGATGAACCAGATGGTGGAGAAGCTCAAGGCGCTGTTTCAAGAGCAGGCTGAGCGTAGCGAAAAGCTGCGGGTCGAGTCTTATCAGGACAACCTCACCGGCCTGGCCAACCGTCGTTATTTCGAGATGCAACTCAACGCCCGCGTCAGCAATCCCGAAGAAACCAGTTCCGGCTATTTGCTGCTGCTGCGGGTCAAGGACCTGGCCGGCCTCAACCAGCGCCTGGGCGGCCAGCGCACTGACCGGTTGTTGCAGGCGGTAGGCGAGCAACTGCTGCGCCAATGCGAGCCCTACCCGGAAACCCACAACCTGGTCACCCGTATTCGTGGTGGCGAGTTCGCCGTGCTGGCGCCGGGGCTGATGCGCGAAGAGGCGTTGCAACTGGCACAGAGCCTGGAGAGTAGCCTGCTCAGCCTGCAAGCCACTGGCGCCAGCGACGTGACACCGGTGGCCTACATTGGCCTGGCTCCGTTCAATCACGGCGACGCGCCGCAAGCGTTGCTGACGCTCGCCGATCAAGCCCTGGCCCAGGCCGAAGGCCAAGGCGAGGCCAGTTGGGTGTGCCTCGACCACAGCGCCGCCGCCAGCGTCGGTGACGACCACCATGCCTGGCACACCTTGCTGGATGACGCGTTGACCCAACAGCGTTTTCAGCTGTACTTTCAGCCGGTGGTTGCCAGCCAGGATCCCCAGTTGGTCCTGCACTACAAAGTCTTGTCTCGGCTGGTGGATGACCATGGTCATACCATCCCGGCAGGGCGTTTCCTGCCCTGGCTCGAGCGCTTCGGCTGGTCGGCGCGTCTGGACCGCTTGATGCTGGAACTGGTGCTCAAGCAGATGAGCGGCCACACCCACTGCCTGGCGTTGAATCTATCGGCGGCTACCCTGGCCGATCCTCAAGCCCTGAACCGGGTTTTTGATCTGCTGCGTCAGCATTCCAACCTGGGGCCGCGCCTGACCCTGGAAATCGGTGAAGAGCAATTGCCTGAACAGGTCGTGTTGGAGCAACTCACCCAGCGGCTGCGCGAACTCGGCTTCGCCCTAAGCTTGCAGCGCTTTGGCGGGCGATTCAGCATGATCGGCAACCTGGCCCGCTTGGGCCTGGCCTACCTGAAGATCGATGGCAGCTACATCCGCGACATCGATCAGGAGAGCGACAAACGCCTGTTTATCGAAGCTATCCAGCGCGCAGCCCACAGCATCGATCTACCACTGATCGCAGAGCGCGTGGAAACCGAGGGGGAATTGAAAGTGATCCGCGAGATGGGAATTTTCGGTGTGCAGGGGCAACTGTTTGGTGAGCCGGCGCCGTGGCGCGGGTAGCGCCATTTCTGTAGCCGCTGTCGAGGAACGGGGTGTGAGATCAGATCAAACCGGTTTCGTCGTCATCGATCAATTGGCTCAGGCCGCCCAATGATTCCCGTGCGCTGCTACGGTCTTTCAACTTTTCCTGCGCGGCGACCGGCAGGTCGGTCAGGTTGATCACGCCTTTCTGGATCAGCACCTGAATCAAGTCTTCCAGCACCCGGATCATCTCCGAGTCGCTGTGCTTGAGCTGCTTGAGGCTCACCTCTGCTTTTTCGTCAGCGAACCAGGTCTGGATCTCAAGGTGATCGGACGGCAAGGTTCCCGTCGCCTCAGCGTACGGCGCTGTTTCTACGCGAATCAGCTCACCCTGTGCATCACGTTGCACGTAGAACATTGAACATCCCTCATGAGAAGAACTGGCAACAACCTGTCAGCAGCATAGGCCAACGGCGTGCATTTGGCCGTGAGTATGCCGTGCAACCGTGACCCCATGCCAGTGACGAGCGGCCTGAAATGAACCGGCCGCCTCAAGAGGCGGCCGGTGCAGGGGGTCAGCTTAGGTGTGATCGACCTTGATGGTCGGGTCGGCACCGCTGATCAACGAATTGATCGTCTGACCGGACCAGTTGTTACCCTCCAGCTTGATCGTGACATCCGCATTGGCCACACCGCCGGCTGCATTGAGCTTGCCTTCGGAGCTGATCTGCAGCGTCGTCACGTTATCCACCGTGGTTAACTTCAAGAAGTTGTCGATGGTGCCGTCGGTTTCGCCCTTGAGCAGATCGCGCAAGTCGATACGATCGCCTTCCGATGCTTTGAAGTCCTTGATCACATCGTTGCCGGTGTCACCGGCTTTCCAGATAAAGGTGTCGGCACCCGAGCCGCCGATCAGGATGTCATTGCCCTGGCCGCCGATCAGCGTGTCATTACCGGTACCGCCCAGCAGAATGTCATTACCCTTGCCGCCGTCCAGGTAGTCGCTGCCGCCCTGGCCGAACAGGATGTCATCGCCCGAGCCACCCAGCAGGGTGTCATTACCGTCTTTGGCACCCGAGGTGTCGAATTCGGTGTAGTGCTCGGTGATGTACTTGTGCACATCCTGGCCGGTAACGGCCGCTACTGCTACGCCATTTTTGCCGGCCACGTAGGTCTGGATCGCGTTGTAACCCTCGCCTTGAATGCCCGGGAAGCTCACCAGGTCGCCGAACAGAATGTCGTTGCCGTCACCGCCATCGACACGGTCGGCACCCGGCAGGGTGGCCTCGCTGTGGCCGAGGATGGCATTGGCCAGGTCCTTCGGATCGATGTTGGCTTGTGGCTTGCCGTCGCTGTCGTACGGTTTCAACTGGTCCAGGCTGACGCCGCTGTTCAGGCCGATAGCTTCGACGCCGCCAGTGGATAAACCGCTGAGCAGTGCAAACGCGGAGCCGGAGTTGCTGGTGGTAGAACCATCGGTGGAGAAACCAGTACCGCCAAGGTTAGACAACTCATAGGTGCCATCCCCTTGGGCATGGACGGTTCCCGGACTGTAGCTGGTCCAGCCGAAGTTGTAGGTCCAGACGGTTACTTTCCCGCTGGCATCAATGTCAATTTGGTGATTGTTGTCGGGTCTGGTGCTGAATGCGCTACCCAAGGTGTAGTTGCTGCTGGTGACGACATCATCCAGTTTTACGCTGCCATACAAGGTCGGGTTGGTCTGCTCGCCGGATTGGTAGTACGTCGGCTGGCCATCGGTGATGAAGTACGTTGTGTTGATTGCGCCGCTGTTGCCTTTCGCCTGGGCACTGTTGAAGAAGTTGGCCGTGGCCTTGAACACATCTTCGTAGTTGGTCCCGCCGCCCGACACCATCGAGTTCAGGACGCCCTGCAGGGCCGTCAGGGCGCCAGGGTCCTTCAGGTTGACCGAAATCGTCTGGTTGACCTGGGTATCGAAGTCCGCCAGGAAGATATTCACGGTACCCGAAGTGCTGGAGCCTATGCTGTCTTGCAGCGATTTGAACACGGTGGTCAACGAGTCTTTCGCCGCCTTCACCGAAGCCGCACTCATACTGCCAGAGGTGTCCACCATGAACGCGATGTTGTAGTTCTTGCCCTGGACCACGTTCAGGCCGGCCACGTCGGCGACGACGATGTCGTTGCCACCGGTGCCAACAACGTTGTCATCGCCCGAGCTGCCCATCGACGGCGTATAGGTGCCTGGGTAGATTTTGACCGGGATCGTGGCCGTGCTACTAGCCGAACCGCCCAGGCTTTCAGTCGAGGTGGACGTGACCGTCAGATTGAACGTGCCATTGTAATAAGGCGGTGGCTTGATCGCGAGGTTGGCAAGGTCCCAACCCAATACGTTTACTTCGCCGTTGCTAGCGGTTGCGGTGAATGTATGGCCCGCACCATCGGTGAGCACCGAGCCCGCCGGAACGCCACTAATCTTCACGGCCAGAGATTCAGAACCATCAGTGTCGGTCAGTGCAGTGACCACCTTGGACAGGTGGACATTGCTGTTTTCCAGACCCTCGTTAGGTTTGTAGGCCGTGTAGTACCCATCACCATTGCTGCCAGTGAACTCGGACAGGTTGACCCCCGCGTTGATCAGGTCCTGGCGGTCGGTGTAGAGCGGCACGCCACCGCTACTTAGATCGATAGCCGCAGCGCCGTTGACTGACAGGTTTACATCATAGCTACCGGGGCCTGACTGGTTGGAGTGGTAGACATCTATGGTGTAGTAGCCGCTGGTGGTCGGTACGAACGTACCGTTCAACGCACCGCCCGCACCCCAAGTGGTGGTCGCTACGTCCTTGCCTCCGATGTTCACGACCAGGCTGTCATCTCCAGTACCGGTGAACTTGTAGGACTTGCCGGCTTCCAGGTAAATCAGGCCAGAGGTTTTCGAGCCGGTGCCCAGAGCCACATTGCCGGTGGACTGAACGTTGGTCTCTACTGTCGTGCTGTTTGGCGTACCGGCATTAGCGATGGCCGCTTTGAGTTGGTCAGCGGAAACACCGTTGCCATCAGTCCCCAGCCCTTTGAGATTGGTCCAGGTTTCTTTGATCAGGCCAATGGAGGGCGGGGTCGCTTGGGAGTTGTCGGTGGTTAGCGTTGGTTTGTCGGCAACCGGCGTGATGTCGACTTTCATCGTGGCGGTGTTGCCCAGATCCTTGCCATCGGTTGGCTGGAACTTGAACTGTGCGTAGTCCGCCTGCTTGTTGCCCACGCCCGTGCCACCGTAGCCATCGACACCGGATTCGTTGGCGTTCGGCGTGAAGCGCAACTGGCCGCCGTCGATCTGCGCCTTGGTGAAGGTCTGGCCGGCGGTCACGTTGCTCCAGGTGACGCCATCCGCTGCGAGGAACTGCAGCTTTCCGGCAACCGGCAGCTCGGTGATTTTCACCCCAAGGCTGGCTTGTGGAGAGTCCACATCAGTGACACCGAAGTTGGACCAGGTCAGGGCCAGCGGGGTGTCTTCCGTACCAGTGACAGCGCTGCCGGTGGCAACCGGTGGATCGTTGACGGCTACCACGTTGACCGTGGTGGTTGCCACGTTGGAGTAGTTGCCGCCATCGGTCACGGTCACGGTGATGGTCCGTGGCGTGGTGCTCGGGTCGTGGCTGCTGTTGGTGAACGTGATGTTCTTGATCTGCTGCGTGTAGTCAGCCAGTGACGCCGTGCCGGTCAGGGTCAGGGTGATCTTGCCGGTGGCAGGGTCCGTGGCCGAGGTCACGGTGATGCCGGCGACGTTTGTGAAGTTCAGCGAGTCGCCCTGTTGGGTGTTGGTCAGGACCACGGTGGCGCCGGTCAGCTGAGTGCTGTCCGGGTCGGTGATCTTGATGTCGGTGTCAGCAATCGACACCCCTGTGCCGCCTTCGGTGAACGTGGTCTTGAAGTTGGCACCCGTTGCACCGCTGGAGTCGTTGGCGTCCAGGTCGATGACCGGTGGCGCGTCATTGTCGATGATCGACGTGGTGACGCTGCCGTTGGTACCGCTGATCGCCAGGTTCTCGAAGTTGCCACCGGTGGTCTTGTCGATGGTGATCACGAAGTTTTCCGTAAGCTCGGTCAACTTGTCATCGATGGTCTTGATATCGAACGTCGCGCTGCTGGAACCCGCCGGGATCTTCACGGTGTACACGCCGGTGAAGTCCGAACCGTCGGTGGCCGTGCCGCTGTACTTGAGGGTCACAGTGACGTCGGTGGCCGCCGGGTTGGTCAGGTTCAGCGTGTAGTGGGCGGTCTGGCCCTCGTTGACCGACGTATCACCCGCGATGCTGATCACGGTGTTGTTCACCACGTCCGTCACCTTGGTGACCACCGGGGTGCCGACCACAATCAGGTTCTCGTACTTGTCGCCGCCGCTGATCACGTTGGTGATCTTGGCCGACACATCGTTGGCGCCGACGTAGACGTCATTGGGTGCCGTGACATTGACGGTGCTGCTGGTCTTGCCATTGCCGATGGTAATGCTCGAGCCGTTATCCAGCTTGACCACCAGATCGGAGCCGACGTTGGTCACGGCGACGCCGTTCTTGTCCACGAGGCTGGCGGTGTAGGTGATCTGGCCACCCTCGGCAACGCTGTTGGTGGCGGTCAGTACAACCTTCACATCGTCGATGGTGTCGTTGATGGTAGTGGTGGCGCCATCGCCAGCCACAACCAGCTTCTCGAAGTTACCGCCCGTGGTATCGGTGATCTTGACGGTCTGGGTGCTCTTGTCGATGAACACGTCATCGCCTGGAGCGGCCACAGTGACCGAGCCAACCGTTTCACCTTGTTTGATGGTGATGCTCGAGCCGTTATCCAGCTTGATCGTCATGTCAGTGCCGGCCTTGTTGTTCAAGGTGGCGGTGTAGGTGATCTGGCCACCTTCGTTAACGGCGCTAGGCGCAGTCAGCGTGACGGTAGTGGTGTCGGTGGTGCCCGGCGTGTCGGTCACGGTGGTGGTGACCGGGGTTTTGCCCGGGACCAGGTTCTCGTAATGTGCGCCGTCGGCTACGTTGGTGATAGCGGTGGTGACGGTCTGGTTACCGGCGTAGACGTCGTTTGGCGCCACAACCGAAACGGTACCGCTGGACTGGTTCACACCGATGGTGATGGTTTGGCCGTTGTCCAGGGTCACGGTCAACGGGGTGGTGATGTTGGTCACCGCCGCGCCGTTTTTATCCACAAGGCTGGCGGTGTAGACGATGTTGCCGCCTTCGCCGACGGTAGTGGTGGCCGTCAGCACTACGTCGACCTTGTCGATGGTGTCGTTGATAACGGTGGTTGCGCCGTCGCCAGCGACTTCCAGTTTCTCGAAGTTGCCACCAGCGGTATCAGTGATCTTGACGGTCTGAGTGCTCTTGTCGATGAACACGTCATCACCTGGGGCGGCGACGGTGATCGAACCTACGGTTTCACCTTGTTTGATGGTGATGGTGGAACCGTTGTCGAGTTTCAGGGTGACGTCGGTACCCGCTTTATTGGAAAGCGTGGCGGTGTAAGTGATCTGGCCACCTTCGTTGACGGCGCTAGGCGCAGTCAGCGTGACGGTGGTGGTATCGGTGGTGCCCGGCGTGTCGGTCACGGTGGTGGTGACCGGGGTTTTGCCCGGGACCAGGTTCTCGTAATGTGCGCCGCCGGCTACGTTGGTGATAGCGGTGGTGACGGTCTGGTTACCGGCGTAGACGTCGTTTGGCGCCACAACCGAAACGGTACCGCTGGACTGGTTCACACCGATGGTGATGGTTTGGCCGTTGTCCAAGGTCACGGTCAACGGGGTGGTGATGTTGGTCACCGCCGCGCCGTTTTTATCCACAAGGCTGGCGGTGTAGACGATGTTGCCGCCTTCGCCGACGGTAGTGGTGGCCGTCAGGACGATATCGACCTTGTCGATGGTGTCGTTGATAACGGTGGTCGCGCCGTCGCCAGCGACTTCCAGTTTCTCGAAGTTGCCACCAGCGGTATCAGTGATCTTGACGGTCTGAGTGCTCTTGTCGATGAACACGTCATCACCCGGAGCCGCGACAGTGATCGAGCCTACGGTTTCACCTTGTTTGATGGTGATGGTCGAACCGTTGTCGAGTTTCAGGGTGACGTCAGTCCCGGCCTTGTTGCTCAAAGTCGCGGTATAGGTGATCTGGCCACCTTCGCTGACTTCCGATGGAGCCGTCAGGGTTACGGTGGTGGTGTTATCGGTACCCGGTGTATCCGTCACGGTGGTAGTGACCGGCGTTTTGCCGGGCACCAGATTTTCGAAATGCTCGCCGCCGGCTACGTTGGTGATGGCCGTGGTAACGGTTTGATCGCCTTTGTAAACGTCATCCGGCGCTACAACCGAAACGGTGCCGCTGGACTGGTTTACACCGATGGTGATGGTCTGGCCGTTATCCAGGGTCACGGTCAGCGGGTTGGTGATGTTGGTCACCGCCGCGCCGTTTTTATCCACAAGGCTGGCGGTGTAAACGATCTGGCCGCCTTCGCCCACGGTGGTGGTGGCCGTCAGGACGATATCGACCTTGTCGATGGTGTCGTTGATGGCGGTAGTTGCACCATCGCCAGTCACTTCCAGTTTCTCGAAGTTACCGCCAGCGGTGTCGGTGATCTTGACGGTCTGGGTGCTCTTGTCGATGAACACGTCATCACCCGGAGCCGCGACAGTGATCGAGCCTACGGTTTCACCTTGTTTGATGGTGATGGTCGAACCGTTATCGAGTTTCAGGGTGACGTCAGTCCCGGCCTTGTTGCTCAAAGTCGCGGTATAGGTGATCTGGCCACCTTCGCTAACTTCCGATGGAGCCGTCAGGGTTACGGTGGTGGTGTTATCGGTACCCGGTGTATCTGTCACGGTGGTAGTGACCGGCGTTGTGCCCGGCACCAGATTCTCAAAGTGCTCGCCGCCGGCTACCTTGGTGATGGCCGTGGTGACAGTCTGATCACCTTTGTACACATCGTCCGGCGCTACAACCGAGACGGTACCGCTCGATTGGTTCACACCGATGGTGATGGTCTGGCCGTTATCCAGGGTCACGGTCAGCGGGTTGGTGATGTTGGTCACCGCTGCGCCGTTCTTATCCACAAGGCTGGCGGTGTAAACGATCTGTCCGCCTTCGCCCACGGTGGTGGTGGCCGTCAGGACGATATCGACCTTGTCGATGGTGTCGTTGATGGCGGTAGTTGCGCCATCGCCAGCCACTTCCAGTTTCTCGAAGTTACCGCCAGCGGTGTCGGTGATCTTGACGGTCTGAGTGCTCTTGTCGATGAACACGTCATCGCCTGGAGCCGCGACGGTCACGGAACCCGCGGTTTCGCCGGCCTTGATGGTGATGGTCGAGCCGTTGTCGAGTTTCAGGGTGACGTCAGTCCCAGCCTTGTTGCTCAAAGTCGCGGTATAGGTGATCTGGCCACCTTCGCTGACTTCCGAGGGAGCCGTCAGAGTCACGGTGGTGGTGTTATCGGTACCCGGTGTGTCAGTCACGGTGGTAGTGACCGGTGCGGTACCGGGCACCAGGTTTTCGAAATGCTCGCCGCCGGTCACGCCTTTGATAGCGGTGGTGACGGTCTGGTCGCCTTTGTACACATCATCTGGAGCTACAACCGAAACGGTGCCGCTCGATTGGTTCACACCGATGGTGATGGTCTGGCCGTTATCCAGGGTCACGGTCAGCGGGTTGGTGATGTTGGTCACCGCTGCGCCGTTCTTATCCACAAGGCTGGCGGTGTAAACGATCTGTCCGCCTTCGCCCACGGTGGTGGTCGCCGTCAGGACGATATCGACCTTGTCGATGGTGTCGTTGATGGCGGTAGTTGCGCCGTCGCCAGCGACTTCCAGTTTTTCGAAGTTGCCGCCAGCGGTATCAGTGATCTTGACGGTCTGAGTGCTCTTGTCGATGAACACGTCATCGCCTGGAGCCGCGACGGTCACCGAGCCAACGGTTTCACCTTGTTTGATGGTGATGGTCGAACCGTTGTCGAGCTTCAGCGTGACGTCAGTACCCGCTTTATTGGAAAGCGTAGCGGTATAGGTGATCTGGCCACCTTCGCTGACTTCCGATGGAGCCGTCAGGGTTACGGTGGTGGTGTTATCGGTGCCCGGGGTATCCGTCACGGTGGTAGTGACCGGCGTTTTGCCGGGCACCAGATTTTCGAAATGCTCGCCGCCGGCTACATTGGTGATGGCCGTGGTGACGGTCTGATCGCCTTTGTACACATCGTCCGGCGCTACAACCGAAACGGTGCCGCTGGACTGATTTACACCGATGGTGATGGTCTGGCCATTATCCAGCGTGACAGTCAGCGGATTGGTGATGTTAGTCACCGCATTACCCGCTTTGTCGACCAAGGAGGCGGTGTAAACGATGTTGCCACCTTCGCCCACGGTAGTGGTGGCCGTCAGGACGATATCGACCTTGTCGATGGTGTCGTTGATGCTCGTGGTTGCGCCGTCACCTGTTACAACGAGCTTCTCGAAGTTACCGCCGGTGGTGTCGGTGATCTTGACGGTTTGAGTGCTCTTGTCGATGAACACGTCGTCGCCAGGCGCCGCAACGATCACGGAACCCACGGTTTCGCCAGCCTTGATGGTGATGGTCGAGCCGTTATCCAGCTTCAGCGTGACGTCGGTGCCCGCTTTGTTGGAAAGCGTGGCGGTGTAAGTAATCTGACCACCTTCGTTGACGGCATCAGGCGCGGTCAGTGTGACAGTGGTGGTGTTTTCAGTGCCTGGAGTATCCGTGACGGTGGTGCTGACCGGTACGGTACCGGGCACCAGGTTTTCGAAGTGCTCACCACCGGTTACGCCTTTGATGGCGGTAGTGACAGTTTGATCGCCTTTGTAAACGTCATCCGGCGCTACAACCGAAACGGTGCCGCTGGACTGGTTTACACCGATGGTGATGGTCTGGCCGTTATCCAAGGTCACGGTCAGCGGGTTGGTGATGTTGGTCACCGCCGCGCCGTTTTTATCCACAAGGCTGGCGGTGTAAACGATCTGGCCGCCTTCGCCCACGGTGGTGGTGGCCGTCAGGACGATATCGACCTTGTCGATGGTGTCGTTGATGGCGGTAGTTGCGCCATCGCCAGCCACTTCCAGTTTCTCGAAGTTACCGCCAGCGGTGTCGGTGATCTTGACGGTCTGGGTGCTCTTGTCGATGAACACATCATCGCCTGGCGCCGCAACAGTCACGGACCCCGCGGTTTCGCCGGCCTTGATGGTGATGGTCGAACCGTTATCGAGTTTCAGGGTGACGTCAGTCCCAGCCTTGTTGCTCAAAGTCGCGGTATAGGTGATCTGGCCACCTTCACTGACTTCCGATGGAGCCGTCAGGGTTACGGTGGTGGTGTTATCGGTACCCGGTGTATCTATCACGGTGGTAGTGACCGGCGTTGTGCCCGGCACCAGATTCTCAAAGTGCTCGCCGCCGGCTACCTTGGTGATGGCCGTGGTGACAGTCTGATCACCTTTGTACACATCGTCCGGCGCTACAACCGAGACGGTACCGCTCGATTGGTTCACACCGATGGTGATGGTCTGGCCGTTATCCAAGGTCACGGTCAACGGATTAGTGATGTTGGTCACCGCCGCGCCGTTTTTATCCACAAGGCTGGCGGTGTAAACGATCTGGCCGCCTTCGCCCACGGTGGTGGTCGCCGTCAGGACGATATCGACCTTGTCGATGGTGTCGTTGATGGCGGTAGTTGCGCCGTCGCCAGCGACTTCCAGTTTCTCGAAGTTACCGCCAGCGGTGTCGGTGATCTTGACGGTCTGGGTGCTCTTGTCGATGAACACATCATCGCCTGGCGCCGCAACAGTCACGGAACCCGCGGTTTCGCCGGCCTTGATGGTGATGGTCGAGCCGTTATCCAGCTTCAGCGTGACGTCAGTGCCCGCTTTGTTGGAAAGCGTAGCGGTATAGGTGATCTGACCACCCTCACTAACCTCCGACGGGGCCGTCAGGGTCACAGTCGTGGTGTTATCGGTGCCCGGTGTGTCAGTCACGGTGGTAGTGACGGGCGTTTTGCCGGGCACCAGATTTTCGAAATGCTCGCCGCCGGCTACGTTGGTGATGGCCGTGGTGACGGTCTGATCGCCTTTGTACACATCGTCCGGCGCTACAACCGAAACGGTGCCGCTGGACTGATTTACACCGATGGTGATGGTCTGGCCATTATCCAGCGTGACAGTCAGCGGATTGGTGATGTTAGTCACCGCATTACCCGTTTTGTCGACCAAGGACGCGGTGTAAACGATGTTTCCGCCTTCGCCTACGGTGGTAGTCGCGGTCAGCACCACGTCCACTTTGTCGATAGTGTCGTTGATGGCGGTGGTCGCGCCGTCGCCAGCCACTTCCAGTTTTTCGAAGTTGCCACCGGTGGTGTCGGTGATCTTGACGGTCTGAGTGCTCTTGTCGATGAACACGTCATCGCCTGGGGCGGCGACGGTGATCGAACCTACGGTTTCACCCTGCTTGATGGTGATGGTGGAGCCGTTGTCCAGCTTCAGCGTCACATCAGTACCGGCCTTGTTGCTCAAGGTTGCGGTGTAGGTGATCTGGCCACCCTCGCTAACTTCCGACGGAGCCGTCAGGGTCACAGTCGTAGTGTTATCGGTACCCGGAGTATCGGTCACGGTGGTAGTGACCGGCGTTGTGCCTGGCACCAGGTTTTCGAAATGCTCGCCGCCGACTACCTTCGTGATGGCCGTGGTGACGGTTTGATCGCCTTTGTACACATCATCTGGAGCCACAACCGAAACGGTGCCGCTCGATTGGTTTACACCGATGGTGATGGTCTGGCCGTTATCCAAGGTCACGGTCAACGGATTAGTGATGTTGGTCACCGCCGCGCCGTTTTTATCCACAAGGCTGGCGGTGTAAACGATCTGGCCGCCTTCGCCCACGGTGGTGGTCGCCGTCAGGACGATATCGACCTTGTCGATGGTGTCGTTGATGGCGGTAGTTGCGCCATCGCCGGCCACTTCCAGTTTCTCGAAGTTACCGCCAGCGGTGTCGGTGATCTTGACGGTCTGAGTGCTCTTGTCGATGAACACGTCATCGCCTGGAGCGGCCACGGTGACCGAGCCTGCGGTTTCGCCGGCCTTGATGGTGATGGTGGAGCCGTTGTCCAGCTTCAGCGTCACATCAGTCCCGGCCTTGTTGCTCAAGGTCGCGGTATAGGTGATCTGGCCACCTTCGTTAACTTCAGACGGAGCCGTCAGGGTCACGGTGGTGGTGTTATCGGTACCCGGAGTATCGGTCACGGTGGTAGTGACCGGTGCGGTGCCTGGAACCAGATTTTCAAAGTGCTCGCCGCCGGTCACGCCCTTGATGGCGGTGGTAACGGTTTGGTCGCCTTTGTACACATCATCCGGCGCCACAACCGAGACAGTGCCGCTCGACTGGTTCACGCCAATAGTGATGGTCTGGCCGTTGTCCAAGGTCACGGTCAGGGGGTTGGTGATGTTGGTAACAGCATTACCTGCCTTGTCGACCAAGGAGGCGGTGTAAACGATGTTGCCGCCTTCGCCCACGGTGGTGGTCGCGGTCAGCACCACGTCCACTTTGTCGATAGTGTCGTTGATGGCGGTAGTTGCGCCGTCGCCAGCGACTTCCAGTTTCTCGAAGTTGCCACCAGCGGTATCAGTGATCTTGACGGTCTGGGTGCTCTTGTCGATGAACACGTCATCGCCTGGAGCGGCCACGGTGACCGAGCCAACAGTCTCACCCTGCTTAATGGTGATGGTCGAACCGTTATCCAGCTTCAGCGTGACGTCGGTACTCGCTTTGTTGGAAAGCGTAGCGGTATAGGTGATCTGGCCACCTTCGCTGACTTCCGAGGGAGCCGTCAGGGTTACGGTGGTGGTGTTATCGGTGCCCGGGGTATCCGTCACGGTAGTGGTGACGGGCGTGGTCCCCGGAACCAGACTTTCAAAGTGCTCGCCGCCGGCTACCTTGGTGATGGCCGTGGTGACAGTCTGATCGCCTTTGTACACATCATCTGGAGCCACAACCGAAACGGTGCCGCTCGATTGGTTTACACCGATGGTGATGGTCTGGCCGTTATCCAAGGTCACGGTCAACGGATTAGTGACGTTGGTCACCGCCGCGCCGTTTTTATCCACAAGGCTGGCGGTGTAGACGATCTGGCCACCTTCGCCCACGGTGGTGGTCGCGGTCAGCACCACATCCACTTTGTCGATGGTGTCGTTGATGGTGGTAGTCGCACCGTTGCCGGCCACGACGAGGTTCTCGAAGTTACCGCCAGCGGTGTCGGTGATCTTGACGGTCTGGGTGCTCTTGTCGATGAACACGTCATCACCAGGCGCCGCAACGGTCACGGAGCCCACGGTTTCGCCAGCCTTGATGGTGATGGTCGAACCGTTATCCAGCTTCAGCGTGACGTCAGTGCCCGCCTTGTTAGAGAGCGTGGCGGTGTAGGTAATCTGGCCGCCTTCGCTGACATCACCCGGCGCGGTCAGCGTTACGGTGGTGGTGTCGACCGAGTCGGTAATGGTCGTGACGGCTGGCGTGGTGCTGGGTACCAGGTTCTCGAAGTTGCCGCCGGTTGTCCCGGTGATGCTCGTGGTCACCGTGCTGCCGTTGACATAGACGTCGTTCGCAGGGGTATCGACCACGACCGTGCCGACCGACTCGCCGGCCTTGATGGTGATCACCGAGCCATTGGACAGGGTCACGGTCACCGGCGTTTGCGCGGGGTTGGTCAGCGTCGCGGTGTAGGTGATCTGGCCGCCTTCGGTGACGGTGTCGGTGGCGGTGAGGCTCAGCCCGGTGTTGTCGACCGAATCGGTAATGGTGGTAACGGCTGGCGTCGGGTTCGGCACCAGGTTCTCAAAGTTGCCGCCAGTGGCCGTGGTAATCGTGGTGGTGACGGTGCTGCCATTGTTGTAGACGTCATTGGCCGGCGTATTGACCACCACGGTACCCGTGGACTTGCCCGCCTCAATGTTAATCACCGAGCCATTGCTCAAGGTGACAGTCACCGGCGTTTGCGCCGGGTTGGTCAGGGTGGCGGTGTACGTGATCTGGCCACCTTCGGTTACCGTCTCGGCCGCGGTCAGGGTCACGGTGGTGGTGTCGATGGTGTCGGTAATCTGGGTCACGGCTGGCGTCGGGTCGACGGTCAGTACCAGGTTGGTGCCGCCGGTGGTGCCGGTGACGGTGACGGTAATCTGGCTTGGGTCGATGTACGGGCTGTCGTTGGGCGCCAGCGGAACATTGACGGAACCGGTCAATTGGCCGGCCGGGATAGTGATCACCGAACCGTTGGACAGGGTGACGTTCAGGTCGGTGCTGGAGGCCCGGGTAACGGTGGCGGTGTAAGTCAGTACGCCGCCGGCTTCGGTGATGGTCGGGGTTGCGCCCAGGGTCAGGGTCGACGCCTGTTGTGTCAGGCCGCCATTGCCGTTCGCTTGCGCGCCGGCGAGTTGGTTCAGAGCTGAAGTGGCGAAGCCCAGGCCCGCCGTTGGAAAGCCAATCACCGGAGCGACGCTACCCGCGGTTGCATCAAGGACTACAAAGCTGTGGCCGCCACCGGCTGCACCGCCGACACCGGCCGCGTTTGCACCGGCCGCCGTGGCTTCCAGGTCGGTCGTCGGGTCGACGCCCGCAGCGATGGCTTGCTGCAGTTCGGCAACCGACGGTGCTGCTTGCGCAGTCGCTTGAGCCAGGTCGACGCTGGAGTCGGGTGTGTCAGCACTCCATTGTGTGTCACGACCCAGGTCCAGGATGCGGCCGTCGGCCAGCTCAAGGCTGACGGCGCCCGACATACCCGTGTCTACCTGATCGCCTGCGAACAGCCGATCACCTTCAACGAGTACGCGGCGGGCGCCTTCCGGAGAAATAACAAAAACCTGGCCTACAACGCTTTTGGCAATAGCAACTACGCTGCTCATTGAAGATTTCTCCGGCGATCCGCTCGCTGACTTCCATAGGCCTGACCGCGAGTTGGCTATCAGGTTGGAGGTGTTTTGAATATTGACGTATGAATCGTCAATAATTTGGCTTCATTCTTAGGGGAATAACTTTATGCCAAACTATTGACCTTATGGTCGCCATCCTAAACAATCGTCCCACTAATGTCACATTGATATTCATCCGGCGAACCGTCCTACAGATGTGAACCAGTTCCGCTTTTGGAACTTTCCGACGTACGGTCATTACGGTTGCCATTTTCCGACACTGCGGCCCAATCCGCTGTGATTTGAGACAAGAAGTCCAGGGGAACTCTTAAATGCGCTTGCACCTGCTTAAGGCAATACCGTTCGCTCTCGCCGCCAGTTTCGTACAGGCCCAAACATTGCCTCAGGCCATGCAGCAAGCGCTGGACGTGCACCCGGAAATTCAGGCCGGCGTGAATAGCCGTTTGTCCGCCGACTACCAGCTCAAGGCTGCCAAGGGCGGCTACCTGCCGCGCGTGGATGCGCTCGCCGGGTATGGTCGTGAAGGCGTCGACAACTCCACGACCCGTGCCACGAACCGTGCTAATGGCAGCTCCAAGGACTGGGACACTCTGACTCGAGGTGAGTCTAGTCTGCGTCTGCAACAAATGATTTTTGACGGTTTTGCCACCTCCAGCGAAGTGGGGCGTCAACAAGCCACCGTTAACTCCCGCGCCTACTCCTTGCTCGGCACTTCTGAACGCACCGGGCTGACCGTCGCCCAGGTCTATCTGGATGTGTTGACTCGCCGTGAGTTCGTGCGTCTGGCTGAAGATAACCTGCGCAACCACGAGCGTATCTACGACCAGATCCGGTTGCGCACCCAGCGCGGCGTGGGTAACGGCGCCGACCTGGATCAGGCCGAAGCCCGTTTGGCCCAGGCCCGAAACAACCTGATCACCGAACAGACCAACCTGTCTGATGCCCAGACCAACTACCTCAGTGCTGTTGGCCAGATGCCCGATCAATTGGAGCGTCCGGCCAGCTTCATGGCGATGCTGCCTGCCGACTTGAACGAAGCGCGCCGCCAGATGCTCGATAACAGCCCGATCCTGCGTTCGGCCGAGTCCGATATCGTTGCTGCCGAACAACAATACGAAGCCGCCAAGTCCGCGTTCTACCCGCGTTTTGATGCCGAACTGGGCACCAATGCCGACAACAACGTCGCCGGGGATCCTTCCCATACCAACGGCTGGGAAGCCATGGTGCGCATGCGTTTCAACCTGTTCGCCGGTGGCAGCAACAAGGCTGACCTGGAGTCCAAGTCCTACCAGTCCAACCAGGCCCTGGACATCCGTAACAACGCTCTGCGCGTGTTGAACGAGGAATTGGGCCTGGCTTGGAACGCTTTGAACAACGCGAATACCCAGGTGCCGATTGCCCAGCAATATGTCGATCACAGCACCAGTGTACGCACCGCTTACCAGCAGCAATTCAGCCTGGGCCAACGGACTCTGCTCGATTTGCTCGACAGCGAGAACGAACTGTTCACTGCTTCCCGCCGACTGGAAGAAATCAAGAACATTCAGTTATTTACTCAATACCGAATCAAGGCGACCATGGGCGAATTGCTCAAGAGCCAGGGAGTGGTCGCACCAATGGCTTCCGTCGTGCAAAACGATGTGAAGCCGAAAGTCCAACTGCCCGGGATGAATTGAGCTATTCCTTATAGACCCATCAGTTAGTCGAGAGTAGCCGCGTGGAATCCGAAGTCGGTCGAGTTCAACTCAGTCATGATCCACGCACGCTGCACGACGACCCGTTACTCGACGGGTTGTTGGCGCTCTGTGCCCTGCACCAGAAGACCGCCAGCGCGGCGATGCTGACCACCGGCCTGCCGTTGCCGTCGCAGCGCCTGAGTGCTGACTTGCTGGCTCGGGCTGCTGCCCGGGCCGGTTTGCAAGGGCGTTTGCTGCAACGCAAGCTTGATTCGATTCCCGCTATCGCCATGCCCGCGCTGCTGTTGCTTAAAGACGGCCGCAGTGCCGTGTTGCTCGGTTGGCAGGGTGAAGATGAAGCTCAGGTACTGCTCAGCGAAAGCGACGGTGGCGAAACCATCGTCAAGCGCGAAGCATTGGCCGATGACTACATTGGCAAAGTGTTCTTCGCCCAACCCCAGCACAAGTTCGACGTCAGCCACGGCACCCTGATTCCCCGGGCCCGTTCCTGGTTTCGCGACACCCTCAAGCGTTCGCGCTGGCTCTACGCCGACGCCATCGCCGCCAGCTTCCTGATCAACATCATCGCCATGGCTGCGCCATTGTTCGTGATGAACGTCTACGACCGCGTGGTGCCGAACCAGGCCACCGCGACTCTGTGGGTGTTGGCCACCGGCATCATCATCGCCTACATCTTCGACCTGATCCTCAAGAGCCTGCGCAGTCTGTGCCTGGATTTGGCCGGCAAGAAAACCGACCTGATCATCTCGGCCACGCTGTTCGAGCGGATTGTCGGCATGTCAATGAAGTACCGCCCGGCGCGGGTCGGCAGCTTTGCCCAGAACATCCACGAATTTCAGAGCCTGCGGGACTTCCTCGCATCCCTGACCCTGACCAGCCTGATCGACCTGCCGTTCACCCTGCTGATTTTCCTGGTGATCGCCATGCTTGGCGGGCATCTGGTGTGGATCCCGATGTTGGCGTTCCCGATTGCTCTGGTCATCGGCTACCTGCTGCAAAAGCCGCTGGTGGCCACCATGGAGCGCACCATGGCCCTGGCGTCCGAGCGCCAGTCGAGCCTGATCGAAACCCTGGCCGGGCTGGATGCGGTCAAGGTCAACAACGCTGAAAGCGAACGCCAGTACCAGTGGGAACAAACCATTGGCACCCTCAGCCGCCTTGAACTGCGGGTGAAAATGCTCTCCGGGCTGTCGATGAACATCACCCTGCTGATCCAGCAATTGGCGGGTGTGATCATGATCGTCTTCGGGGTCTATCAGATCATTGGCGGCAACCTCAGCATGGGCGGCCTGATTGCCTGCTACATGCTCAGTGGCCGCGCCCTCAGCCCGCTGGCCTCGTTGTCGGGCCTGATGACCCGCTACCAGCAAGCCAAGGTCACCATGGTCTCCACCGACCAGATGATGGAGCTGCCCCAGGAGCGCAACTTCGAAGAGCGCCCCCTGAGCCGCCGTACCCTGCAAGGCGCCATCGAATGCCGGGGTATGAACTTTACCTACCCCAACCAGCAGAACATGGCGCTCAAGAACATCAACCTGATCATCAAGCCCGGGGAGAAGATCGGCATCATCGGACGCAGCGGCTCGGGTAAAAGCTCCCTGGCCAAGCTGATCGTCGGTCTCTACCAGCCCGACTCCGGCGCCCTGCTGGTGGACGGTGTGGACATCCGCCAGATCGACGTCAGCGAACTGCGCCACAACGTTGGCTACGTGCCGCAAGACATCCAACTGCTGGCCGGTACCCTGCGCGATAACCTGGTCTCCGGCGCCCGTTACGTCGAAGACGAACTGGTGCTGCAAGCCGCCGAGCTGGCGGGCGTCCATGAATTTGCCCGCCTGCACCCCCAGGGCTATGAGCTGCAAGTGGGTGAGCGTGGTCAGAACCTCTCCGGCGGCCAGCGACAGAACGTCGCCCTGGCCCGTGCCTTGCTGCTCAACCCGCCCATCCTGCTGCTGGATGAACCCACCAGCGCCATGGACAACACCGGTGAAGAGCGCCTGAAGCAGCGCCTGCAATCGGTGATAGAGAACAAGACCGTGGTGCTGGTGACGCACCGGGCGTCGTTACTGTCCCTGGTGGACCGTTTGTTGGTGATCGACCGTGGGCAAATCCTTGCGGATGGCCCGAAAGCCGTGGTGATGGAAGCGTTGAAGAAGGGGCAGATCAGTGTTGCGTAAATTCAAGGACGCGGTCCGTCGCTATTTCATCGGCTCCGACTCGCTGGACGGCCAGCCACTGCCTGAGGTCAAGAAGGCCCTGATCGAAGATGCTCCCCGCGTGGTGCGTCTGACCATCTGGGGCATCATCGGGTTTTTCCTGTGCATGCTGCTGTGGTCCGGTTTTGCCAAGATCGATGAAGTGACCCGTGGCGATGGCAAGGCCATTCCCTCTTCCAAACTGCAGAAAATCCAGAACCTGGAAGGCGGCATCGTTGCTGAGTTGTACGTCAAGGAAGGGCAGATTGTTGACGCCGGCGCGCCGCTGATTCGCCTCGACGACACTCGGTTCGTGTCCAACGCCGGGGAAACCGAAGCCCAGCGCCTGTCCCTGCTGCTGCGTATCGAGCGCTTGAGTGCCCAGGTCGAAGACCGGCCGCTGAGCATCCCCGAGGACGTGCGTACTGCCGCGCCGAGCCAGGCCATCAGCGAGCAATCGCTGTACGAAAGCCGTCGCCAGCAGTTCAAGGACGAAATCGGTGGTTTGCAGGAGCAACTGACGCAACGTCAGCAGGAACTGCGTGAGTATTCCTCCAAGCAGAGCCAATACCGCAACCAGTTGTCATTGCAGCGCCAGGAAATCAACATGTCCGAACCCCTGGTCGCCCAGGGTGCGGTGTCGCCGGTAGAAGTGCTGCGCCTCAAGCGCGCGGAAATGGAAACCCGTGGGCAACTGGACGCCACCACCCTGGCGATCCCCCGCGCCGACTCGGCGATCAAGGAAGTGCAGCGCAAGATCGACGAGACGCGCGGCAAGTACCGCAGTGAAGCCCTGACCCAACTCAACGAAGCCCGCACCGACCTGAACAAGGCCCAGGCCACCGGCAAAGCCCTGGAAGATCGGGTCAGCCGGACCCTGGTGACCTCGCCGGTGCGCGGGATCGTCAAGCAACTGCTGGTCAACACCATCGGTGGCGTGATCCAGCCGGGCAGCGACATGGTGGAAATCGTGCCGTTGGACGACACCTTGCTGGTGGAGGCCAAAATCCGCCCGCAAGACATTGCCTTCCTGCACCCTGGGCAGGAAGCGGTGGTCAAGTTCACCGCCTATGACTACACCATCTACGGTGGCCTGAAAGCCAAGCTGGAACGCATCGGTGCGGACACCATCACCGACGAAGACAAGAAAACCACCTACTACATGATCACCCTGCGCACCGACAGCAGCCACCTGGGCACGGACGAGAAGCCGCTGTTGATCATCCCGGGCATGGTGGCGTCGGTGGACATCATCACCGGTAAGAAAACGATCCTCAGCTACCTGCTCAAGCCGATCATCAAGGCCCGGGCCGAGGCGTTGCACGAGCGCTAATCACCCGATTCCTGTAGCCGCTGCCGAGGCACGGCTGCGATGGGCTGTAGCCGCTGACGAGGTACGAGGCTGCGATGCGTGTCCGCAGGACCGCCCCTTGGGGTCGCTTCGCAACCCATCGCAGCCTCGTACCTCGGCAGCGGCTACAGAGACTTACTGTATATAGATATTCATTAACGGTATTTAAACTGCCGTTCTTATATCTATAAAGTCACTCTCCTGACCGCCCGGGAGTGATTTCATGTCCGCCACCTCTGTTGCCCCAACCGCCGCCCACGCCGCCCAAACCTTCGACATCCGCCCATTTCCCGGCAGCGTCGGCGTTGAGATCATTGGCCTGGACCTGTCCCGGCCGGTCAACGACCAGGACTTCGCCCGCGTCCATCGCGCGCATCTGGACCACCATGTCGTGGTGTTCCGAGACCAACGCATCACCCCCGAACAACAGATCGCCTTCAGCCGCCGCTTCGGCGTGCTGCAAATCCACGTGCTCAAACAGTTCCTGCTGGCCAACCACCCGGAAATCCTCATCGTCTCCAACATCATCGAAAACGGCCAATCCATCGGCCTGGGAGACGCCGGCAAGTTCTGGCATTCGGACCTGTCCTATAAGGAGCTGCCGAGCCTGGGCTCCATGCTCCACGCCCAGGAGCTGCCGTCCGAAGGTGGCGACACCCTGTTCGCCGACATGCACAAAGCCTGGGACCAACTGCCCGCGCACCTGCGCAAGGCGGTTGAGGGGCGCAGCGCCGCTCACTCCTACACGGCGCGTTACAGCGAGACCAAATTCGAAGGCAACTGGCGCCCGACCCTGACGCCTGAGCAGCTTGCCCAAGTGGCTGAAGTGGTGCATCCGGTCGTGCGCACCCACCCGGAAAACGGCCGCAAGGCCTTGTTCGTCAGCGAAGGCTTCACCACGCGCATCGTCGGCCTGCCGGAAGACGAAAGTTGCGACCTGCTGGCTCAGCTCTACGCCCACAGCGTGCTGCCGGAAAACATCTACCGCCATCAATGGCAGCCCCACGACCTGGTGTTCTGGGACAACCGTTCGCTGGTCCACTTGGCTGCCGGCTGCCCAAGCCACCTGCGCCGCAAGCTGTACCGCACCACCATCCAGGGCGACGCGCCTTTCTGAACCGGAGCACGACCATGTCCAAGAAAATCCCATTCACACGACTGGCCGCCACCCTTGGTTTGGGTGTCAGCCTGCTGGCCGGCAGCCTGATCGCACCGGCCGCCGCCCAGGCTGAAGGCGAGATTCGCATCGCCGAGCAGTTCGGCATCGTCTATCTGCTGCTCAACGTGGTGCGCGACCAGAACCTGATCGAGAAATACGGTAAGCAGGAAGGTATCGACATCAAGGTCGACTGGACTCAGCTATCCGGTGGGGCAGCGGTCAACGACGCACTGCTCTCCGGCTCCATCGACATCGCCGGTGCCGGCGTCGGGCCGCTGTTGACCATCTGGGATCGCACCCATGGCAAGCAAAACGTCAAGGCGGTGGCGTCCCTGGGCAACTTCCCTTATTACCTGGTGAGCAACAACCCCAAGGTCAAGACCATCGCTGACTTCACCGAAAAAGACCGCATTGCCGTACCGGCCGTCGGCGTTTCCGTGCAGTCGCGCTTTCTGCAATACGCCGCTGCCAAACAGTGGGGCGACAAGGAATTCAATCGCCTGGACAAGTACACCGTGGCCGTTCCGCACCCGGACGCCACTGCTGCGCTGATTGCCGGTGGCACCGAATTGACGGGGCATTTCTCCAACCCGCCGTTCCAGGAGCAGGCCCTGACCAACCCTAATGTGCATGTGGTCCTCAACTCCTACGACGTCCTTGGCCCAAACTCGCCGACGGTATTGTTCGCCACCGAGAAATTCCGCAACGACAACCCGAAAACCTACAAGGCTTTCATCGAAGCCCTGACCGAAGCCGCGCAATTCGCCCAGAACGACAAAGGCGCCGCCGCCGATACCTACATCCGCGTGACCAAGGCCAAGATCGACCGTGCCGAATTGTTGAAAATCATTGATAACCCGCAATTCGAGTTCAGCGTTACGCCAAAAAATACTTACCCGTTGGCGGAGTTCCTCTACCGTGTGGGGGCGATCAAGAACAAACCTGAATCGTGGAAGGATTACTTCTTCCAGGATGCCAAGCCGTTGCAAGGGAGCTGAGATGAACGCTCCCTTGCAAGGCCACACGGCCAGCAACCTGAGTACCCCCGAAGCGCTGCTCTCGGTGGACCATGTCAGCCTTGAATACCGCACCCCCGAGCGGGTGGTGCGGGCCACTCACCAAGTCAGTTTCGAGATCGACCCGGCCGACCGTTTTGTGTTGCTGGGCCCTTCGGGCTGCGGTAAATCCACGCTGCTCAAGTCTGTCGCCGGCTTTATCAAACCCTGCGAAGGCGAGATCCGTTTACTGGGGCAAAAAGTCGAGCAACCGGGCCCGGATCGCATCGTGGTGTTCCAGGAATTCGACCAGTTACCACCGTGGAAAACCGTCAAACAGAACGTCATGTTCCCGCTGCTCGCCTCCAAAACCCTCAAGCGCCGCGAGGCCGAGGAGCGGGCGCTGCACTACCTGGAAAAAGTTGGCCTCACGGCTTTCGCCGATGCTTATCCGCATACCCTTTCCGGTGGCATGAAAGCGCGCGTGGCAATTGCCCGAGCCTTGGCCATGCAGCCGAAAATCCTGCTGATGGACGAACCCTTCGCCGCCCTCGACGCCCTGACTCGCCGCAAGATGCAGGAAGAATTGCTGCTGCTCTGGGAGGAGGTGCGCTTCACCCTGTTGTTCGTGACCCACTCCATCGAAGAAGCACTGGTGGTGGGCAATCGCATTTTGTTGCTGTCGCCTCATCCGGGGCGTGTACGAGCGGAAATTCACAGCCATCAATACGACCTGCACAGCCTCGGCGGTGTGGAATTTCAGGCCTCGGCGCGGCGTATTCATCGGCTGTTGTTTGATGAAGCACCTGAAGCTGAAACCGAATTGGGTTTTGCCGATATCCGCATCGCTTATTGAAGGGTTGTCCCCATGCGCCAGGAATATGAAATCACTCTCGAGCCGTTGCCCGGCGTTCGCGTAGAACGCGAGTTGCCGTTGCGCCAGCGCCTGTGGCAACAAGGCTGGTTGCGCAAAAGCCTGATCCTGATCGTGCTCGCCATTCTTTGGGAAGCGGCGGCGCGTTATCAGAACAACGACCTGCTGTTACCCAGCTTTTTGCAGACCTTCCATGCCTTCTACGACGGCATCGCCAGTGGGGAGTTGTTGAGCAAAGTCAGCATCTCGCTGGTGGTGCTGATCAAGGGCTACTTGATCGGTATCGTCCTGGCGTTTGCCCTGACCACGCTGGCCGTGTCGACTCAGTTAGGACGCGACCTGCTGAGCACCCTGACCTCGATGTTCAACCCGCTGCCGGCGATTGCCTTGTTGCCTCTGGCGTTGCTGTGGTTTGGCTTGGGGCAGAACAGCCTGATTTTCGTGTTGGTGCATTCGGTGCTGTGGGCCTTGGCCCTTAACACCTATTCGGGGTTCCTCGGTGTCTCGGAAACCCTGCGCATGGCCGGGCGCAACTACGGCCTCAAGGGCATGCGTTTTGTACTGTTCATCCTGATCCCGGCGGCGCTGCCGTCGATTCTTGCGGGGCTGAAGATCGGCTGGGCTTTTGCCTGGCGTACGCTGATCGCTGCCGAGCTGGTGTTCGGCGCCACCAGCGGCAAGGGTGGGTTGGGCTGGTACATCTTCCAGAACCGCAACGAGCTGTACACCGACAAGGTGTTTGCCGGGTTGGCGGTGGTGATCCTGATTGGCTTGCTGGTGGAAAACCTGGTGTTTGACACCCTTGAGCGGGTCACGGTGAAGCGTTGGGGCATGCAGCGCTGAAGTCGGTTGAATGCTGCTACGATTGCACGCAGTTCACTCCCGACTGATCACGAGTGCTTGGCATGCAACTACCGGACATGAACCTGCTGGTCGCCCTCGACGCCTTGCTCGATGAAGGCAGCGTGGTGGGTGCCGCGAGGCGGATGAACCTCAGCCCGGCGGCCATGAGCCGCACCCTGACGCGGATTCGCGAAGCGGTGGGCGATCCGATCCTGGTGCGTGCCGGTCGCGGCCTGGTGCCGACACCCAAGGCCCTGGAGTTGCAGGACCAGGTGCGCAACGTGGTGGAACAGGCCGCGTTGTTGTTCCGCTCGGCGGACCAGGTGGACTTGAGTACCCTGCGCCGACGGTTCAGCGTGCGGGCTAACGACTTTTTCGTCGGGGTCTATGGCGGTCGTCTGTTCGACACCATGGAACGCATGGCCCCGCTGTGCGAGCTGCGCTTTGTGCCGGAAGGCGACAGCGACGATGAAGCGCTGCGCGAAGGCCGACTGGACCTGCGGGTGGGCAATACCATGCCGATCACCCCGGAAGTGAAGGTGCAAAACCTGTTCTCCACCACCTTTGTCGGACTGGCGCGGGAAGGACATCCGCTGTTCGATGACGAAATCACCGCCGCCCGGTTTGCCAGTTATTCCCACATCAGCATCTCCCGCCGTGGTATCGCGCGTGGCCCCATCGACACGGCCCTCAACGTCCAAGGCCTGGAGCGCCGGGTGGCGATGATTGCCCCGGGTTTTCACGGTGCGATGTTCATGCTGCCCGACTCTGACCTGATCCTGCCGGTGCCCAAGGAGGCGCTGTACAGCGCCAATCGCCTGAAGCTGCCATTGCGGGCCTTCACCTTGCCGATCTCCCTGCCGACCCTGGTATTGACCCAGGCCTGGCACCCACGCTTTGACAAAGATCCGGCGCATAAATGGCTACGGGAAACCATGCGTGAGTGCTGTGAAGCCACCTGGCGCGAAGCGCAGCCCGCATAAGTTGCCTGTGTGTAGCCGCAGCCGATCACTTGTAGCCGCTGGCACAGCCTGCGATCGGCTGCGCAGCAGTCGCCAGTCTTGAAACTGCCGAAGATCCTTCGGCCCTTATCGCAGCCTCGTGCCTCGGCAGCGGCTACAGGGTGTCGATCACCTGTAGCCGCTGGCGCAGCCTGCGATCGGCTGAGCAGCAGTCGCCAGGGCCTTGAAACTGCTGAAGGTCCTTCGGCCCTTATCGCAGCCTCGTGCCTCGGCAGCGGCTACAGGGTGTCGATCACCTGTAGCCGCTGGCGCAGCCTGCGATCGGCTGCGCAGCAGTCGCCAGTCTCTTGAAACTGCCGAAGGTCCTTCGGCCCTTATCGCAGCCTCGTATCTCGTCAGCGGCACAACGGGCCAAATGTATGAGCGGGCATGGCTCTTGGGGCCGACAGAGATGTGCTGTGCAACTGTTGCGTCTAGCGCACTTATAACCTTCCAATAAGTCAGTTTTCGTCATGTCTATGCCTTATTAAACTGCTCGGGTATTTCTTATTCCGAGTTGTATTCATGACCTCCCTCGCTGCCCCCGTACCCCTGGCCGCAGCCAAACCTAGTGCCATCGCGCCGCCCACGTTCGGTCCTCGTATCATCATTGGCCTGGTCGGCGTGTTGCTGGCGGTGCTGGTTTCCGGGCTCAACGAAATGGTGACCAAGGTCGCCCTCGCTGACATTCGCGGTGCGCTGTACATCGGTTTCGACGAAGGCACCTGGCTGGTGGCCGCGTACACCGCCACCTCCGTCTCGGCCATGGCGTTTGCGCCGTGGTGTTCGGTGACCTTTTCCCTGCGTCGCTTCACCCTGTGGGCAATCGGTGTGTTCACCGTGCTCGGCGTGCTGTGCCCGTTTGCGCCGAACTACGAAAGCCTGTTGATCCTGCGCACGGTGCAGGGCCTGGCCGGAGGGGCTTTGCCGCCGATGCTGATGACCGTAGCCCTGCGTTTCCTGCCGGCCAACGTCAAGCTCTATGGCCTGGCCGGCTACGCACTGACCGCCACCTTCGGCCCGAGCCTCGGCACACCGCTGGCGGCGTTGTGGACCGAGTACGTCGGCTGGCAATGGGCGTTCTGGCAGATCGTCGCGCCGTGCCTGCTGGCCATGGCCGCCGTGGCCTACGGCCTGCCCCAGGATCCGCCACGCCTGGAGCGTCTCAAGCAGTTCAACTGGCGCGGTCTGCTGCTGGGTTTCCCGGCGATCTGCATGCTGGTGATCGGCCTGTTGCAGGGTAATCGCCTGGACTGGTTCGAATCGACACTCATTACCTCGCTGCTGTGTGGCGGGACGCTGTTGCTGGTGTTGTTCATGATCAACGAATGGTCGCACCCGATGCCGTTTTTCAAGTTGCAGATGCTCGGCATCCGCAACCTGGCGTTCGCGCTGATCGTCTTGGCCGGCGTGCTGATTGTGTTGCTGGCGGCGATCATCATTCCGTCCAGCTACCTGGCCCAGGTCCAGGGTTACCGACCGCTGCAAACCGCGCCGGTGATGTTGATCATGGCGCTGCCGCAGTTGATCGCGCTGCCGTTGGTGGCGGCGCTGTGCAACCTGCGTTGGGTCGATTGCCGCTGGGTATTGGGGATTGGCCTGAGCATGCTGATCCTGTCTTGCCTCGGCGGGGCGCAACTGACCTCGGCGTGGATCCGCGATGATTTTTATGCCCTGCAACTGCTGCAGATCTTCGGGCAGCCCATGGCGGTGTTACCGCTGTTGATGCTCTCCACCGGCAGCATCACCCCGGCGGACGGGCCATTCGCCTCGGCCTGGTTCAACACCGTCAAGGGCCTGGCCGCCGTGGTTGCCACTGGCGTGATCGACGCGCTGACCACCCACCGCCTGCATTTCCACTCAACCATGCTGGTGGACAGCCTGGGCAACTCGCCCCTGGCTGACAGCGACCCGGCAGGCCTGGCCCATCGGCTGCACGAGCAGGCCGTGGTGCTCACGTCTTCGGATCTCTACTACGTCATGGCCGGTGTCGCGGTGGCGTTGATTCTGCTGATTTTCTGGATGCCGACGCGGATCTATCCGCCCCGGGCGCCGACCTGATTGCTTATCGAAACAAAGGATTTTTTATGAAACGCAAAGACAAAATCGCCGTCACTGTCATCGCCGTCTTCGCTGTTGGCGCCTTGGTTTACCTGCTGGCGCCAGGCGTGTTTGGCAGCAAGCGTCAGACCACCAACGACGCGTTCGTCGCCGCCGACTACACCTTGGTGGCGCCACGGGTGGCCGGGTTTATCAAAGAAGTGTTGGTGGAAGACAATCAGCGGGTCAAGGCCGGGCAATTGCTGGCGCTGATCGATGACCGTGACTTCCGTGCCGCCGCCCAGGCGGCTGACGCTGACGCTCTGGTGGCTCAGGCCCAACTGAAAAACGCCACAGCCACCCTGGAGCGCCAGAGCTCGGTGATCGCCCAGGCCCAGGCCACGGTGGCGGCGGATCGTGCCGAAGTGGCTTTCGCCGAACATGAACTGAACCGCTATAACCACCTCGCCGGTGTTGGCGCCGGTACGGTGCAGAACGCCCAGCAGGCCAAGACCCGTATTGATCAGGCCACCGCGCGCCTGGCCCACGCCACGGCAGTATTGGCCGCCGAGCGCAAGCAAGTGGAAATCCTCACCGCCCAGCGCGATGCGGCCGAAGGTGGCCTCAAGCGGGCCCAGGCCGCGCTGGAGCTGGCCAGTTATCAACTGTCCTATACGCGCATCGTCGCCCCGGTGGACGGCATGGTCGGCGAGCGCGCCGTGCGGGTCGGTGCCTACGTAACGCCGGGTAGCAAGATCCTCGCCGTAGTGCCGCTGGCCGAGGCCTATGTGGTGGCCAATTTCCAGGAAACCCAACTGTCCCATATGCATGCAGGCCAAGCCGTGGAGGTGCGGGTCGACAGCCTCGACGGTGAAGTGCTCAACGGCCATCTGGAAAGCCTGGCGCCTGCCACCGGCGTGACTTTCGCCTCGGTCAAACCAGACAATGCCACCGGCAACTTCACCAAGGTGGTGCAGCGTATTCCGGTGAAGATCATCCTGGAGCCCGGCCAGTCCCTGACCGAGCGCTTGCGGGTCGGCATGTCGGTGGAAGCCAGCGTCAACACCCAGCCCGCGACACAGCAGCGCGAGGTGGCTCAGCAATGAGACGGATAGCCTGGTTCACCCTGAGTTTAATCAGCCTGAGTGCCTGCACCGTGGGCCCGGATTTTCAGCGCCCGCAAGGCCCATCAGTGTCGCAATGGACCGAACCCCAGGGCCGTCAAGCGGCCAGTCGCGCGGATACCGGCGCACTCGAAGAGCGCTGGTGGGAGGTGTTCCACGATGAACAACTGTCCGCCCTCACACGCCGCGCGCTGACCGATAACCTTGACCTGAAACTGGCCAGCAGCCGCTTGCAGCAAAGCCGTGCCATGCGCCAGGTGATCACGGCCGAGCGTTATCCGAACGTGAATGCCAATGGCGATTACACTCGCCAACGCAACAGCGCTGATGGCTTGAGCGACCCGTCCGGCAGGAACGGTCGTTCGGCTTTCAACCTCTGGGACGTCGGTTTTTCCGCCGCTTGGGAACTGGATTTCTGGGGCCGGGTAAAGCGTGAAACCGAAGCCGCCGACGCCACGTTGCAAGTGGCCGAAAACGACCGCCGCGCCGTGCTGTTATCGGTGCTTGCAGAAACCGCTCAGGACTACATCCAGTTGCGTGGCGTGCAGAATACCCGTGCCGTCACCGAGCAAAACCTCGACGTCGCCCGCCATAGTCTCAAGCTGTCGCAGTTGCGCTTGGCTGATGGCGTCGCCACTGATTTGGATGTAGCCGAAGCCGCCGCTCAAGTGGCCGCCATCGAAGCGCGTTTGCCGGACTTGCAGCAACGTCAGGACCAGTTGATCAACGCTTTGAGCCTGTTGATGGGCGAGCCGCCGCAGGCCTTGTACGCGCAGTTATCCAAAGACGCCGCCGTGCCCCAGACCCAACGCCAGGTCGCCATCGGCCTGCCGTCGCAACTGGCCGAGCGCCGTCCCGATATCCGCCAGGCCGAGGCGCGATTGCATGCGGCGACCGCCAGCATTGGCGTGGCCAAGGGCGATTTTTACCCGCGCATCACCTTGTCCGGCAGCCTCGGCTCCCAAGCGATGCAACTGTCGGACCTGGGCTCGTGGGGCTCCCGTTCATTCGCCTTCGGCCCGCAATTCAGCCTGCCGATTTTCAACGGTGGTCGCCTCAAGGGCATGCTCGATTTACGCGAAGCCCAGCAACAGGAAGCGGCCTTGGCCTACCAGCAAACCGTGTTGCGCGCCTGGCATGAAATCGACGATCAGTTGACCCGCTACAACGCCAGCCAATTGCGCCGTGACAGCCTCGCCGAAGCGGTGCGCCAGAACCAGATCGCCCTCACCACGGCCCAGCATCAATACGTCGAAGGCGTGGCGGATTTCGTCAACGTGCTCACCGTGCAAAGTGCGCTACTGGCTACTCAGGAACAGTGGGTCGAAAGCTCCACTGGCGTGTCCCTGGCGATGGTCGGTTTGTATAAGGCGTTGGGGGGAGGGTGGGAGTCGGTGTACCCGGTGCAGACGGCTGGGCGCTAACCTTGAGATCGGTCAATTTGATCATCCCCGTGCGATGCGGGGAACGATCAGCACTCAAGGATTGCGCAAAAACACCACATACCCCCGAAACCACTCACTCCCTTTCAAATACCCCGGCTCTTCCCACTCCCCACCCTGAATCAGTCCGATCTTGAACGGCATCCCCAACCGATTCATCCGCGGTAGATATGCCGCGTAATCCGGGATGCTGTGGCGCCCCTGATACGTTTGCACCACCACTTCATCAATCACCCCATTGAGTTGCGCGATGGCCGCCGGGTCGGCGTTGCTGCTCCAGTCCATCAGCCCGGTGATGCTCAGGCGTAACTCCTTGGGCAGGCGTTGGCGCAGGTCACGCAGGAAGCCTGTGTATTCATGCAGGTATTGGGTGCGGGCGTCGAAGTCGATCTGGATGCCTATCACCGGGTTGCCCGCCTCCCGCCAGCGTTGTACCTGCCCCAACAGTTGGGTGTAGACCGACTCTGGCCAGTGCAGCGTGTGGGCGCGGTAGACGATCCACACCTCGCCCCGGGTCAGGCGCGGCACACTCATGCCTTGGGCGATGAATTGCACGCCGCGTCGGGGCGCGCGGCGGGTGGAGTTGATCTGGCCTTGCAGGATGTACAGGGCTTTCGCCTGTTTGAGCACCGGCTGTGGAGCGACGCCGCTCCACAGCCAGAAGGCGTCATAGTCGCTGGCATCCACGGCGCCGAAAGCCGGGCTTGCCAGCAGGAGCAGCGCCAGCCAGAAGCCTTTCACGGCTTACCAGTAATACTGCAGCGACTGGCCCCATTGGGTGTCGGCGAACCCGGTTTTCAACTGGCGGAACCAGCTTTTGCGCACGTTCTTGTCGACGTCTTCGCCACCGCAACTGTTGTAGCCGGAAGGGCCGTAGCAGTTGATGGCGCGGAACAATGCGTAGGCCTTGTCGTTATGGGGCGCTTTGGCGTTGTTGATGACCTGCTTGTAGCCGTCGAGCCGTGAGAACGTTTCGCCCTTGAAGTCCGACGCGGTGCTGCCCAGGCTGGCGGCGGAACGCGCCTCTTCCAGGGGCATGCCGTCCAGGCCATTGCGCAGGATGAACTCACCAAAGCAGTTCAGGCCTTGGGGGTTTTTCGGGTCGCTCTGCAAGGTGTTGGCGGTTTGCGCGATGCTCGGACAGGTGTAGCCGGATTCGCTTTTTTCACCGCTCCACTGGAACAGCTGCAGGGACTTGCCGCCAGAGTAGACGTAACCCAGGCTGGTGCCGATCTTGTCCTCGGGGACCGGGGAGGGCAGTTGTTTGAGGTCGTCGGCGAAGGTGGCGAACTGGCTGTGCAACAGGTTTTTATAGAGCAGCACGAATTGCGCAGTCTGGCGTTCAACTGGGTCGCTGGCCTGGGCGATTTGCTGGCGTAGCAACTCGGGGTCGGCGACGTTGCGCAGCAGGATGTAGCGCACTTGCTTGGCGCTGATCGGCGAGTCGGCGGCAAACACCTTCGCCAGTTGCCCGCTGCGCTCGTAATTCATCGCCAGGGCCAGTTCCAACTGATCGCGTTGCAACGGTTGTTTGGCGAGCGGTAGCAGTTGCAGCCACAGGGCCTCGGCGGCCTTCCAGTCATCCTTGGCTTCCAGTGCCAGGCCACGCAGGGTTTGCTGGCTGAAGGCGAAGTAATCGAGGCTCGACGGCACATCCTGCGGCAGCCGTTTCAAGGTGCTGTCAGGTTGATGCTCAACGTACAAGGCAAATGCCGCCTGCACGTAGTCGTACAGCGCAGGCTCCTGGGCAAACACCGATTGTTGCGCGTCAAGGGCTTCACGGGTCAGCTTGGGCGGGTTGCCGGCGCGCATCCACATCAGGTCGTTGAGGGCCAGGATCAGCGGGTTGTTGACCGCTACGGTAGTGCTCGTCAGCAGTTTGGTGTCGGCTTCTTCCACCAGTTCATTCAAGGACACATTGCGCTGGGCGTCGCTGGCCTGGGTCAACTGCCAGGCAAAGTCGTCCGCCAGCTTGTCTGGGTTAGGGGCGAGCCAATGCACCCGGCGCAGCAGGCCGCGGGCCGAGGCGGCGTATTCACCCTGTGGATAAGTTTTCAGGTAGTCATCGAAACCGGTCTCGGCCAGTTGCAGCGCCGACTTATCCACATGCTCCAGCGACGGTGTGTCGTATTCGTCGAAGGCGTTTTGCTGGGCATTGTTCAGCGCGGTACGGGCGGTCATGTACAGCGCTGTTTCCTTGAGCCAGGGCAGGCTGCTGTCGGTCAGGGTGGCAAAGCCTTTTTGCGCCTCGGCAAAACGGCCGCTGTAAAAGTCGCCGGCGGCTTGCAGGTACGCCAGCAGCGCCTTGCCATCGGCCGACTTCAACTGTTCGCCGGTCGCCAGGCCGTCCCAGGTACAGGCGGTGAGCATCTGCACGCGTTGCTTGGCCAGCAGTTGGCGCTCGGCGGGCGGTATGTCGGCTTTTACTACCTGGCTGATAAATGCAGCGGCGCTGTCGTTGTTGTTGCTGCGGCAGCGGTTGCCCTCCCCGGAGAGAAAGGCGTCACCCGCCGCTTTGTCGTTATCACGCGGGATGCTCAGCGATGTGAGCAGTTCAGTGAGCGTGTCATCGGCTGTGGCGGTGGGCTCAGCCGCAGGCGGGACAAGGCGATACACCGGAAACGGCACCGGACCGAACCCCTGGGACAGGTCCTCTTCATTCAATGCATTGGGTACCAGCGGCGCGGCTTTCTTGTCGGCCAGCAACAGGCGCAGGTTGACCCGGCTGTCATTGCCCGGACTCAGGAAGGGCAGGTTGCTGCACACGTCCAGGTTGTTACGCGACACCCGCCAGTCGGGGTAGCACGAGTCGTCGGAACTGGCCTGGGCCTGAAGGGAGAGGCCGGCGAGCAGTGCCAGTGCCAAGGGTGACAGAAGACCGATGCGCATAAGAGTCCTTGATCCTGAATCCATGGAAGGTCGCAATCATAGCTTGAACCAAGAAAAACGTCGGTGAAGAGCTACGCAAAATTCAGATTTTTCCGGTTGTGAGAGGGCGATTTAACGCCGCAGTCCCAAGTCTCATGCGGGTCCTGCATATTGCGAAACAACAGGCGAGGCGCAGGCTTTTGTCCTAGAGTGGCGGTTGTTCGCGCAAGCGCAGGTTTTGCCTTGGAAATGGGCAATAGTGGGGGAATAGAGGTGCGACGGTCTGTGGTAGAGCAAGACGACAAGGTCGGGGCATTTCCCGTGCTCAGCCGCATGCCGGGTGTCTGGAAGGAATCAGGCTGGATCAGCCGGTTATGGTGGGTGCCGATCCTGGCACTGGCCATGATCCTGCGTTTCTATGGCCTGACTGCCTCGGCGATCTGGGGCGATGAAGGCTCAAGCCTGCTGCTGAGCGAGTATGCCCCGGGCGACCTGTGGTTCCACGCGGCCCATGACGTACACCCGCCGCTGTATTTTTTCCTGCTGCGCGGCTGGATTGAGCTGTTTGGTGATGGGATTTTCTCCATTCGCAGCATGAGTGCAATCCCCGGGGTGGTTGCCGTTGGACTGGGCATCTGGTTGACGCGGCTGATCGCCACCCGCCGCGCCGCCGTGCTGGCCGGGATCCTGCTGGCGTTGTTGCCTACGGCCGTGCGCTACAGCCAGGAAGTGCGGATGTACTCGCTGCTGGGTGTGTGGCTGCTGGCCGCCACCCTGGCACTGGTCTATTGGGTCAGGCATCCCGAGCGGACACGGTATCTGGTGGCTTATGTGCTGCTGATGACCGCCGGGTTTTACACTCACTACTTCACCGCGCTGTGCGTGCTGGTGCATTGGCTCTGGCTGGGGCTGCTGTGTTTGCCGCAAACGTCGAACCTGCGGTTGATCACCCGTCCGGGCTGGTGGTGGGCCAACGTCGCCATTGTTGTGTTGTACCTGCCCTGGCTGCCGAATCTGCTGGATCTGGTGCAGCACGTCGAACAACTCAAAGTCGGCGGCGATATTGGCTGGGAAGACCCCGTTACCTTGTCCTCCGTGCCGGCGATGATCTGGCAGTTCCTGATTCAGGACGAAGGTGATGGCCTGTGGCGTCCGCTGTTTGTCCTAGTGCCAGTACTGTTTATCGTGGTGTTGGGAGTGACCGCGTGGCGAGACCAGAGCCGTTATCGGTTCGGCTGGTTACTGGCGCTGTTTTTCCTGTTGCCGATGCTGCTGGTCTATGGCGTTTCGTTTGTTTCCCCGGTGTTCATCGAACGTTATCTCACCGTCTATGCCTTGGGCTTGCCCATCGTTGTGGCCTTGGCCGTGGATCGCCTTGGGGCACGCTTGCGGATCATCGGTGCTGCGCTGTTGGTGTTGTTTGTCGGGGTGGAGCTGGTGGGGTTGAAGACCAACTTCACCGTCGATGAACACGATCAGTTCAACGTCGCGGTGGAGTTCGTCAATCGCAACTACCAGCAGGACGACCGCATCGTCATCAGCGACATGCTCTGGTACTTGCCCTATGTGTATTACGACCAGACCGACGCCCAATTGCAGCTCTACACACCGCCGACGGCCGGGGGCAAGTCGACGCGGCCCAATGCCTATGGGTTTGGCACTTTGGTGGATCAGGACGGTGGCCGAATCTACCTCGACCGCCTGTCGGCGATTGCGCCGCAGACCCAACGCGTCTGGCTGATCAGTAGCAGTGACGGGCCGGATGAGTTTGCACCGCTACCCGACGGTTGGCGCCAGCTCAGCCAACAGGACGGCGGCGGCGCCAGGGCGCGCTTGTTCGTGCTATGCCACGTGCCAGGGCCGTTACCCAAGGACGGCTGCGGTTAATATCCGTCTGGCGTGGGCGTCCGGTATCGGCCGGCGCCTGGGCTAGACTCAAGTCAATCTCTTCATCAGGAACCTGTCATGGAATCCCCAATCCACAGCCTGCCTTCGTTGTTCAAACAACTCGGGTTGCCTGACGACCCACAAAGCATCGAGCAATTCATCACGGCACATTCACCGCTTAAACCGGATTTGAAGCTGGCAGACGCGTTTTTCTGGAACGATAGCCAGAGGGCGTTTTTGCGAGACGAGATTCTGGAGGACGCGGATTGGGCCGAGGTGGTGGATGAGTTGAATTTGCGGTTGAGGAGCGGGCGCTGGGTGTAAAAAAACTTTGCCGAATAGCTGCTCCCAGGTGCGGGAGTGGGCTTGCCCACTGGTTGTAGCCGCTGCCGAGGTACGAGGCTGCGATGCGTGTCCGCAGGACCGCCTCTGGGGCCGCTACGTCGGAATGCCGCACCAAGCCCATCGCAGCCTCGTACCTCGGCAGCGGCTACAACCGCATTCGTACCCCCCATTGGTTTTGTAGCACCCTGAAAATCTCCAACACCTTTGCCCAAACCCGCTTTACTTACCTCACTGCCCACCACCCATCCCCAAATTTGTATCAAAACTTGACTGAGTCGGATCCATCCACCATATTGATAGTTAGCAAACTAACATTGTGCGAATGATCCCGTGTCCCAGACTCTCGAACAACTCCAGATGAACATCAGCAGCAGCATGGTGGTGGGTGCCCGTAACTGGCGAAAAATCTGCCAGACCACGCTGGTGAGCTATGGCATCTCCGAAGCCTGCGCCGTGCCGCTGTTGATGATCGGCCGCCTGGGCGACGGCGTGCATCAGGTCAAGGTCGCCCAGGCGTCCGGGATGGAAAGTCCGTCCCTGGTGCGCCTGCTGGACCAGCTGTGCAACGCCGGCTTCGTGTGCCGTACCGAAGACATTCATGACCGCCGTGCCAAGGCCTTGAGCCTGACTGCCCGTGGCCGTGAATTGGTGCAGGCGGTGGAGGAGCAACTGGTGCGTTTGCGTCGAGAAGTGCTGGCGGACATCGACCACGATGACTTGGAGACTGCGCTGCGCGTGCTGCGTGCCTTCGAAGCCGCCCACCAACACCCTGCGGTCGTGACGCCTTGAACGGATTTTTTAGCGGCATGCCGCCGGCACGAGATTGGTTTTACGGCGTTCGAACATTTGCGGCGTCGATGATCGCGCTGTACATCGCCATGCTGATGCAGATGCCACGTCCCTATTGGGCGATGGCCACGGTGTATATCGTCTCAAGCCCCTTTGTCGGTCCCACCAGCTCCAAGGCGTTGTACCGCGCCGTCGGCACCTTTCTCGGCGCGGCGGCAGCGGTATTTTTTGTGCCTATGTTTGTGCAAACCCCGTATTTGCTGGTGGTAGTGATTGCGCTGTGGACCGGGATCCTGCTGTTCCTTTCATTGCACCTGCGTACCGCCAACAGCTACGCGCTAATGCTCGCCGGCTACACCTTGCCGCTGATCGCCCTGCCGGTGGTGGATAACCCTCTGGCGGTATGGGACGTGGCCGAGGCGCGTACCGAAGAGATTTTCCTGGGTATCGCCGTGGCGGCGGTGGTCGGCGCAATGTTCTGGCCCCGGCGCCTGGCGCCGGTGTTTGATGATTCGGTCAGCAAGTGGTTTGCCGACGCGCAGGTCTACAGCCAGCGCTTCCTGACCCGCAACGTGCAACCCGAAGAAGTCAGCACCCTGCGCGGCGGTATGGTCGCCACCTTCAACACCTTGGAATTGATGATTGGGCAACTGCCTCACGAGGGCGCGCGGCCGCAAACGGTGCGCAACACCAAAGAGCTGCGTGGGCGGATGATCCATCTGCTGCCAGTGGTGGATGCCCTCGACGACGCCTTGTATGCCTTGGAGCGCCGCACGCCAGAGCTGGTCGGAAAATTTGCGCCGCTCCTGGCCGCCACCGTTGCATGGCTGGAAAACACCCAAAAGGATGCGCCCATCGAACGCTGGCGCGCCCTGCGTGACCAGATCGAAGCCTTGCAGCCCGACGCCGAAGCGCTGGATGACCGTCATCAGCTGCTGTTTTCCAATGCGCTCTACCGCTTGGGCGAATGGGTCGATTTGTGGCAAGACTGCCGCAGCCTGCAAGCGGCCATCCAGTGCGAAAGCCAGGACAATTGGCGGGCCGTGTACCGCCACTGGCGCCTGGGCCGGCTGACGCCCTTTATTGACCGTGGTCTGATGTTCTATTCGGCGTTTTCCACCGTCACCGCCATCATTGTCGCCTCGGTGCTGTGGATCCTGCTGGGCTGGACCGATGGCGGCAGTGCGGTGATTCTGGCGGCCGTGGCCTGCAGCTTTTTCGCCTCCATGGACGACCCGGCGCCGCAGATTTACCGGTTCTTTTTCTGGACGGCGATGTCAGTGCTGTTCGCCAGCCTCTATCTGTTTCTGGTACTGCCCAACCTGCACGATTTTCCGATGCTGGTCTTGGCCTTCGCTGTGCCCTTTATCTGTATTGGCACCCTGACGGTCCAGCCGCGTTTCTACCTGGGTATGCTGCTGACCTTGGTCAACACCTCATCGTTTATCAGCATCCAGGGCGCCTACGACGCAGACTTTCTGGCCTTCGCCAACTCCAACCTGGCCGGCCCCGTGGGGTTGTTGTTCGCGTTTGTCTGGACCTTGATCGCCCGACCGTTCGGCGCAGAGTTCGCCGCCAAGCGCCTGACCCGTTTCAGCTGGCGCGACATCGTCGGCCTCACCGAACCTGCGACCCTGGCCGAACACCGGCAAATGGGTGTGCGGATGCTCGACCGCCTGATGCAACACCTGCCGCGCCTGGCGATGACCGGGCAAGACACCGGCATCGCGCTACGCGAAGTGCGGGTAGCGCTGAACCTGCTGGATTTGCTGGCCTATTCGCCGCGCATCCTCGGCGTGCCGCGTGTCCTGCTGAATCAAGTGGTGGAGGGCGTTGGGGGGTACTTCAAGGCCTGCCTGAAAGCCGGTGAACGCCTGCCTGCCCCCGGCGGGCTGCTGATGACTCTGGACCGTACCCGCCGTGCCCTCAACGGTCAGGGCCTGCAAGGTGAAGACGAAACCCGCCTGCATCTGTTGCATGCCCTCAGCGGCTTGCGCCTGGCGCTGTTGCCGGGCGTGGAATTTGTCGGCGGCGCCGAGCTGGACGCGCCGCTACCCGATGGAGCGCCTTTATGATCGGTGATCTGGATGTCAGCGGGGTGTTCCTGCCCACGCTGCTGGTGCTGATGGGCATTACGTATGTGTTGTACCTGGTGGTGCACGGGCTGTTGACGCGCTTCCACTTCTATCGCCTGGTCTGGCACCGGGCATTGTTCAATGTGGGTCTCTACGCGCTGTTGCTGGGCGCAGTGGACTCACTCAGTCGATACCTGATGACATGAAAAAACCTTTTTTGACCATCGGCCGCGTAGTCCTGACGTTATTGGTGGTGAGTTTCGCCTGCGTCGTGGTCTGGCGCATGGTGATGTACTACATGTTTGCGCCCTGGACCCGTGACGGCCACATCCGTGCCGACATCGTGCAGATCGCCCCGGACGTGTCCGGGTTGATCCAGCAAGTGGACGTGCGCGACAACCAGTTGGTGGTGCGCGGCCAAGTGCTGTTCTCCGTCGATCAGGACCGCTTCAAATTGGCCCTGCGCCAGGCCCAGGCCGCTGTCGCCGACCGTCAGGAAACCCTGGCCCAGGCCCAACGTGAAGCCAAGCGTAACCGAGGCCTGGGCAACCTGGTGGCCAGCGAGCAACTGGAAGAAAGCCAATCGCGCGTGGCCCGTGCCCAGTCGGCCCTGGCCGAAGCCCAGGTGACGGTGGACAGCGCCCAGCTCAACCTTGATCGCTCGGTGATCCGCAGCCCGGTGGACGGCTACGTCAATGACCGTGCGCCCCGTACCCAGGAATTCGTCACCGCCGGTCGCCCGGTGTTATCGGTGGTGGACAGCAATTCCTTCCACATCGACGGTTATTTCGAAGAAACCAAGCTGGATGGCATTCACGTCGGACAGAGCGTCGACATCCGCGTGATCGGCGACAGCGCTCGCCTGCGTGGCCATGTGCAGAGCATCGTCGCCGGTATCGAGGACCGTGACCGCAGCAGCGGTTCCAACCTGTTGCCCAACGTCAACCCGGCGTTCAGCTGGGTGCGCCTGGCCCAGCGGATTCCGGTACGGATTGCCTTTGACGATGTGCCGGAGGATTTCCGCATGATCGCCGGGCGGACCGCTACGGTGTCGATCATCGATGACAAGCCCGTCCAGGGAGACAAACCATGAAACCGGCAGCGCTTTTAGCAACCGCCGGGCTGGGGTTGCTGCTGTCGGCCTGCCAGGTGGTCGGGCCGGATTATCATCTGCCGGACCAGGCCGCCGTATCCCGTGGCGACTTGCAAGGGCAACTGGCAGGGCAGGGTAGTCATGTGGTCTCGGCCCCTGTGGCCGCTGATTGGTGGAAGCTGTATCAAGACCCGCGCCTGGATGAACTGGTGCGCCAGGCTATGGCTTCCAATACTGATTTGCGTGTAGCCGCAGCCAACCTGCAACGGGCGCGTTTCCAGGTTCAAGAAGCCCAGTCTGCGGGCGGCTGGAGTGGCGGCGTAAAGCTCGGCGCCCAACGCTTGCAAGAGTCCGGCGAAGCTTTTTTGTTGGCGGATAAAGTGCCGGTGGCCAATGTTGGTGACGTGGGGATCACCACCTCGTATCAGTTCGACTTGTTCGGTACCTTGCAGCGCGGTATTGAAGGTGCCCAGGCCAATGCCGACGCGACCCAGGCTGCCGTCGATACCGCCCGCATTACCCTGGTGGCAGACGTGGTGCGTTCCTACACCCAGGTCTGCGCGGCCAACGAAGAGCTGGAGATTGCCCGGCATTCACTCGATCTGCAGGCCCAAAGCACTCATCTGACCCAGCGTCTGCGTGATGCCGGGCGCGGTGATGAAACCCAGGTCACCCGTTCACAGACCCAATTCAAATCCCTGCGTGCCGAGCTGCCGCGTTACGACGCGGCGCGTCAGGCCGGATTGTTCCGCCTGTCGATGCTGCTGGCCAAGCCGTTGGATCAACTGCCGGCCGGTACCCGCGACTGCGCCGAGCTGCCGCATATCTCCCAGCTATTGCCGGTGGGCGACGGCGCTGCCTTGCTCAAGCGTCGGCCCGATGTACGCCAAGCTGAACGCCGGCTGGCCGCCGCCACTGCTGGCATCGGTGTTGCCACCGGCGAGCTGTACCCCGACATCAGTATCGGTGCCACGATTGGCACGGTTGGCCTGCTGGAAAACCTGGGCAAACCGGCCGCCAACCGCTGGGGCTTTGGCCCGCTGTTGAGCTGGACCGTGCCGTCCAACGGCTCCCGCGCTCGCATCCATGAAGCCGAGGCCGCGACCCAGGGCGCCCTGGCACATTTTGACGGTGTGGTGCTCAACGCCATTCGCGAGACCCAGACCGGCCTGGCGCAATACACCGCGCAACTGGAGCGGCGTGATGCCCTGGCCGATGCCGAGCAGTCGGCGCAACAAGCCGCGGACCAGACGCACCGCTTCTTCCAGGCCGGCCGCGCGTCGTTCCTGGCTGACCTGCAAGCCACCCGCACCTACACCGACATGCGGGCGCAGTTGGCCGCGGCCAACACCCAGGTTGCCATGAGCCAGATCGATTTGTTCCTGGCGTTGGGCGGCGGTTGGGAAAGTGGACGAACGCAAGGCACACAAGCCAGCAAACCCTGAGCGGGTTGCTATGCTTGGACAGGTGGGCACCTGAAGGCCCACCTGTCACTGCTCGCGTTTGCTCATGGGGATTCCAATAATGAAAAACCCTTATGCTCCCGCTTTCTGGTGCGTGTTCTTCGCACTGGTGCTGTTATCGGCGACCTACTTCTACGGCATCATGCTGGCCCATCAGATCGACAAGGCCATGGTGTTCCTCGACAGTGCCAGCGCGCTGATTGCCGTGCTGTCCATCGGTGTGGTGGCCTGGGCCTCCTACCAGGGCCAGCGCATCAAGCGAAAACTCCTCGAACAAGGCAAGACGCGGGTGGCCATCTGGGACACCAAAGTGGCTCTGCGCCGGGTCGAGACCGTCTTCGACCGCTATTTCTGGGGCAGCTACTGGCAGCCCGGCCGCACCTTCCAGGAAGTCATGGGTGAGCTCACCGGCACCCCCCTGGAAAAAAGCCTCGAAGCCTTGAAGAAACAATGCGTGGCGCTGGACCAACAGGTCGCCGACGGCCGTCATTGGTTGAACAACGCGCGGGAACTGTCCGACGTCGCCACGGCCATGGCTCGGGAGCGCTACCAACTGGACTTTTGTGACCCCAAGGCGGACACGCCGAGCAATGCGGTGATTCACCGGGAGTTCGAGGTGCTGGTGTATACGTGGACGGCGCGGCTGAAGAGCTTTGACCATCAACTGGACGAGATCGAGACGGAGTATTCCTGAGGGGCCTACCGCTATGATTGGGTGCCTATGCTAATCTTCCCCGGATTTTCGGCGGGCTTGAGCCGACACCCGTTGGGTGCTCAGGGAAGACAGCCCACATCCATACAGGATTTGATCAGGTCACTACATGAATAAGCCAGCAGTCGTTCTTTTGGGTTTTGTCGTCGCGGTCGGCGTTGTCAGCGCCGGTGGCGCCTGGTACACCGGTAAGCAATTGGAGCCGGTACTGCAAACTGCGATCCAGAATGCCAACAAGGAACTGCAGACGTCCATGGCCGGCGTCGACGGCACGGTGACCCTGGAACTGGTGTCCCTGGACCGTCAGACGTTCACCAGCACCGCCCACTACCGCCTCAGGGCCCAAGGTTCGGTGTTCGGCGAAGACCACAAAGATTCCGAGCTGCTATTCGTCGACCACATCGAGCACGGCCCGCTGCCGTTCTCCCGTCTGGTATCGCTGAAATGGTTGCCGGTCATGGCCACCAGTCACTACGAGCTTGAGAAAAACGCCACCACTGAAAAATGGTTCGCCGCCACCAAAGACGTGTCGCCGCTCAAGGGCGTGGCCAATATCGGCTATAGCCGTTCGGTAGACGGCAATGTCGAATTGCTGCCTCTGGAAATCAAGGACGACAAGTCCTCGGTGAGCTTCTCCGGCGCGAACCTGGACTTCTCCAGCACCGCCGAGGCCCAGAAGGTCAAGGCCAACGGTTACATGGACGCCCTCAAGGTTTCGCTGATCGATGCCAATGGCGCGCCGTTCCAGGCTGAGCTGAGCGGGCTGACCGTGGCCAGTAACCTGGTCAAGAGCACCTTCGGTTTCTACACCGGCCAGAACACCATCGAGCTGACCAATACCAAGGCCACCTTCGGTCCGCAGCAAGCCGTGCTGACCCTCAAGGGCTTTGAGCAGAAAGACAGCAGCGAGACCAAGGACAACAACCTGTCCGGCCGCGTGGACTACAAGATCAACGAGATCGGTTACCAGGGTAAGCCCGTGGGTTCGGCGGCCATGGCCGTGAGCATGAAAAACGTCGATATCCCGGCCATGCTGGTGTTGACCAAGCTGTACCAGGACAAGATGCAGCCGGCGCAGGCCGCTTCCGCTGCCGGGCAACCGATCCCGGAACTGCAACTGACCGAAGCCGAGCAAACGCTGGCCCAGGCCAATGTCGACCAATTGCTGGCCGCCAAACCGCAAGTGGCCGTGGAAAACCTGTCCCTCAAGACCACCAATGGCGAAAGCCGCTTCAACCTGCTGGTGGACATGACCAAACCGGCGACCATGGAACTGCCATCGGTTGAACTGGGCAAGCAGATCATCTCGCTGCTGGATGCCAACCTGACCCTGTCCAAGCCAATGCTTGCCGATGTGGCTGGCCTGCAAGCACAGATTGGCGGCGTTACCGACCCGAAAGCCATTGAGCAGCAATCCCAGATGGCCGGTGAAATGGTCAGCAACATGGCCGTCGGCACCCAATTGGCAACCCTGGACGGCACCGATATCGTGTCCAAGCTGCACTACGCCAACAATGAAGTGACCTTCAACGGCCAGAAAATGACCGTTGAGCAGTTCATTGGTGGTGTACTCGGTAAGTTGGGCGCGGTGAGCGGGGCTCAGTAAAAACCTGGCCACCGCTGGGCAAAATGTGGGAGCGGGCTTGCTCGCGAAGGCGGTGGGTCAGTCGCCAGATGTGTTGACTGACAGTCCGCCTTCGCGAGCAAGCCCGCTCCCACATTGGTGTTTTGCCAGACCATAGATTTTGTAGGGCAATTCTGAATAAATGTTTGGAATTGCCCTTTTTTGTACCCCTCTCAAGGATATTGCGCCGTAGGAAAGCTTGGCCGGGTCATCAGACGCCGGCGACCTGATGTGTGTTTTACAGGTAAACCTATTGCTACAGCTTTCCGTGTTAGGGAAGTTGACGAAATGTTGCAACACTCACATCCACCTACCGACAACCGATTGCGCCTGTTTATCCGCGCCGCCCTGTGCAGCCAACTGCTGCTGCCTGCGCTGGCCTTGGCCGATCCTGCCTACGACTCCCTGATCCACCAGGCCCGCACCGGTAACTATGCACCGGCGCTCAACCTGCTGCGTCAATTGCCCGCCGAGCGCCAGACGCCGGGGCAGATCAGCGACCACCTGCTGATCGCCAGTTGGGCCCATCAAGACGCCGAAGTGCTGAAGGTCTACGAGGCCCAAGGGCGCAACCGTACCCTGACCACCCAAGCACTCGCCACTGTTGCGCGTACCTACCGCAACCAGCAGCGCTGGGAGCCGGCGGTTGCGGTCTATCGCCAGGCCATGGTGCGCGAACCGAACAACGCTGACTTGCAACTGGGCCTGGCCCTGACCCTGGCCGATGCCGGCCAGACCGCCGAAGCCGTGCAACGCGCCCGAGCTCTGGTAACCGCCAAGCCGGACGACGCGGACCGGCGCATGGCGTTGGGTTACGCGCTGACCCGCGCGGGTTCAACCTTTGATGCGTTGTTTGAGTTCGACCAGGCCTTCATCCGCGCCGGCAAAAACCCCGAGGTCGCCCGCGAGTACATCGTCGCCCTGCAACGCGCTCGTATGCCTGAGCCGGCCCTGCGCCTGGCCGCCCAGCGTCCTGGCCTGCTGGATCCGGTCACCCAGCGCCGCCTGGAAGGCGACCTTGCTGCCGAGCGCGTGCGCCTGGCCGAGTTCGCCTCCCGCACGGAGCAAGAGCGTTACGTCATCGCCGACCGTGCCCTCAAGGACTACAACCAGTTGCTCGCCACCTGGGCCCCGGATGCCAATGCCCATGACGACGTAGTGCGCTGGCGCATCGACCGCCTGGGCGCCCTCAAGGCCCGCGCGCGCACCGCCGAATTGATCTACGACTATGAAACCCTCAAGAGCGAAGGCGTACAGTTGCCGACCTACGCCCTGCGCTGGGTCGCCGCCGCTTACCTCGACCAGCGTCAGCCGGAAAAAGCCGCACCGCTGTACCGTCAAGCGCTGGCCGCGCCGGATGCCGATGGCAGCGATCGCGTTGAAGACAGCACCGCGCTGTTCTACGCCCTGCTGGAAAACGATCAGGTGAGCGAGGCTCGTGAGGTCGCCAATAAGTTGGCGAGCACTCAACCCGCACGGGTCGAACTCAAGGGTCTGCCGATCGGCAATCCTAACGATGCATGGATGGACGCCCAACAACTGGCGGCCCAGGCCGGCACCTATGGCGCCGACCTGCCGGCCAGCGAAAAAAGCCTGGAGGCCCTGGTGCAACAGGCCCCCGGTAACGTTGGCCTGCGCCTGGCCCAGGCTGACATGTACCGCGCCCGGGACTGGCCGCGTCGCGCCGAAAACAGCCTCAAGGAAACCGAAAGCCAGGCACCGCGTGACATCGGCCTGGAAGTCTCCCAAGGCCATACCGCCCTGGACTTGCAGGAGTGGCGCCAGCTCGATGCGCTCACCGATGACGTGGTCGCCCGTGCTCCAGAGAACCGTCAGGTGCAGCGCCTCAGTCGCCTGCGGGATGTGCATGACATGGCCGAGTTGCGGGTCGAAGCCTACACCGGCAAAAGCTACGGCGGCGGCAACAGCGGCGCCGGCGCGGTGTCCGGCAGTCGCGACTTTGGCATCGAAACCCTGCTCTACAGCCCGCCGATCGACGAAGACTGGCGGGTATTCGGTGGCGTCGGCTACGCCACCGCCGACTTCCAGGAAGGCACCGGTCAACACCGTTGGCAGCGCTTGGGTGTGGAGCGGCGTACCCGCGACATGACCCTGGAGGCCGAAGTCTCCAACCACTCTTATGGCTTCGGTTCCAAACAGGGCGCGCGCATCGCCCTGGCCCGGGACATCAACGATCACTGGCAGTACGGCGGCAGCCTCGATTACCTCTCGGCCAGCACGCCACTGCGCGCCTTGAACGCCGACATCACCGCCAACGGCGGCAGTGGTTTTATCCGCTGGCGTGCGAATGAAAGCCGCGAATGGAAACTGGCCTTGAGCCCGTCCCATTTCAGCGACGGCAACAACCGTGTCGAGGCCCTGCTCACCGGCCGTGAAGGCGTCTACAGCTCGCCGAAAGTGCAAGTCGACCTCGGCCTGGAGGTCGGTACCAGCCGCAACAGTAAGGAAGACACACCGTACTTCAACCCGCGTTCGGACTTCAGCGTGTTGCCCACAGTGAACGTCAATCACGTGCTCTATCACCGCTACGAGACTCAGTGGAGTCAGCAGTTCCAGGTGGGTGCGGGTACTTACAGCCAGCGGGATTACTCCACCGGTGGCGTCGGCGTGATCGGCTACGGCCAGCGTTTTCGCTGGAGCGACGTGCTGGAAACCGGCGCCAACCTGAGCTGGATCAACCGACCTTATGACGGTGAGCGCGAAAGCGATCTGCGCCTGATCGTCGACCTCACTTACCGCTTCTAGAAGAGTCCGATCATGCCTGTCCTTTCCCGATGCCTGCTGGCCCTGGGGTTAATGCTGAGCAGCGCTTGCGCCCAGCAACCCGCGCCTTTCACTCCACCCGTCGAGCGGCTCAAACCCGTTAACGAAGCGCCGTGGCCGAAAAACCATTTCCTGGGCATTGCCTACCATGACGTCGAGGATCGTGACCCCGACCAGGCGGTGGTGGCGGTGCGCACTGAGCGTTTGATCGAGCAGTTGTCCTGGCTGCGGGAGAACGGCTACCAGCCGGTCACTGTCGACCAGATTCTGGCGGCGCGCAGTGGCGGCCCCGAACTTCCGGCCAAAGCCATCATGCTCAGCTTCGATGACGGCTATGCCAGCTTCTATACCCGAGTCATGCCGATTTTGCGGGCCTACAACTGGCACGCGCTGCTGGCGCCAGTGGGCAGTTGGGTCGATACGCCGCTGAACCAGCCGGTGGATTTCGCCGGCACGCCACGCCCGCGTTCGGAGTTCCTCACCTGGCAGCAGGTGCGCGAAGTCTCTCAGTCCGGCCTGGTGGAAATCGCTGCGCACACCGATGCCAACCACAAGGGCGTGCTGGCCAACCCTCAGGGCAACCTGCAACCGGCCGCCACCACCCGCCGTTTTGATCCTGCCACGGGCCGCTACGAAACCGAAGCGCAGTTCCAGGCACGGATGCGTAACGATGTCGCCGCCATCTCCAACAAGATCCGCACCGTGACCGGCAAGGCGCCGCGTGTGTGGGTCTGGCCATATGGCGCCGCCGACGGCACCTCGCTGGCGGTAGTGGGCGAGCAGGGCTACCAGATGGCCCTGACCCTGGAAGACGGGCTCGACAGCCTCGGCAACCTGATGAGCAGTCCGCGATTCCTGGTGGCTTCCGACCCGGACGGCGAGCACTTCGCCAACAGCATTGTGTCTGCCCAGACCCTGCCACCGCAGCGGGTGCTGCATGTGGACCTGGACAACGTCTACGACCCAGACCCGGCCCAACAGGTGCGCAACCTTGACCAACTGATCCAGCGCGTGGTGGACATGGGCGCCAGCACGGTGTTCCTGCAAGCTTTCGCCGACCCGAAGGGCGATGGCCTGGTGCACTCGCTGTACTTCCCTAACCGCCATTTGCCAATGCGCGCCGACCTGTTCAACCGTGTCAGCTGGCAGCTGCGCACCCGCGCTCATGCCAACGTGTTTGCCTGGATGCCGGTACTCAGTTTCGCCCTCGATGAAAAGCTGCCCCGCGTCACCCGTTGGGACCCGCAGACCGGCAAGGTCGCGGTCGATCCAGACCAGTACCAGCGCCTGTCGCCGTTTGATCCGAAGGTGCGCCAGATCATTGGCGAAATCTACGAAGACCTGGCCCGCACCAATGCCATCGACGGTGTGCTGTTCCACGACGATGCGGTGTTCTCGGACTTCGAAGACGCCAGCCCCGAAGCGCTCAAGGCGTATGCCGCCAACGGCCTGCCGGACAACATCGCCGCCCTGCGTGCCGACCCGGCCGTGATGCAGCGTTGGACCCGCTTCAAGAGCCGCTACCTGATCGACTTCACCCACGAGCTGACCGCCAAGGTCCGCAAACTGCGGGGCCCACAGGTACAGACCGCACGCAATATCTTCGCTGAGCCGATGCTCAACCCGGGCAGCGAAGCCTGGTTCGCGCAGAACCTCGACGACTTCCTCACCAGCTACGACTGGACTGCGCCCATGGCCATGCCGCTGATGGAGGGCCAAAGCCTCAAGGACTCCAACGCCTGGCTGGAAAAACTCGTGGCCACCGTCAAGGCCCGCCCAGGCGCCTTGCAACGCACGGTCTTCGAGCTACAAGGCAAGGACTGGCGCACCCCGGCCGCGCCCGATATTTCCGGTGCGCAAATGGCCGAGTGGATGGGCGTGCTCAAACGTCAGGGCGTCACCAGTTTTGGTTACTACCCCGACAACTTCCTGGAGAATTCGCCGGATCTGAAAACCGTGCGTCCGGCCCTTTCCAACCAATGGAATCCTTGACTCATGTTCGACAGAATTCTTGCTCTTCTCGTCTTGTCATTGGTGTTGGGTGTGCCCCTGGGCCTGATCTTTCTGGTCACCGGGCAGTTCCTGATGGACTTCGTGTTTTTCTATCCGCTGTTCATGTCCGGGTTGTGGATCGCCGGCGGCCTGTATTTCTGGTTGCACTGGGAGCGGCACTGGCCCTGGGGTGAGGACACTCCGGCGCCGACGCTGGCCGGCAATCCGCTGATCTCGATCCTGATCCCTTGCTATAACGAAGGGGACAACGCCGCCGAGACCATCGGTGCGGCGCTGGCCCAGAACTACCGCAATATCGAAGTGATCGCCATCAACGATGGCTCCAGCGACAACACGGCTGCCGTGCTCGATGCCCTGGCCTTGAATGAGCCGCGCCTGCGGGTGCTGCACCTGGCGCAAAACCAGGGCAAGGCCGTGGCCTTGCGTATGGGGGCGGTGGCGGCCCACAGCGAATACCTGGTGTGCATCGACGGTGATGCCTTGCTCGACCGCAATGCTGCGGCCTATCTGGTGGCGCCGATGCTCGACAACCCTCGTTTGGGTGCGGTCACCGGTAACCCACGGATTCGCACACGCTCGACCTTGATCGGTCGGGTGCAAGTGGGTGAGTTCTCCTCGATCATCGGTTTGATCAAGCGTACCCAGCGGGTGTTCGGTCGAATCTTCACGGTCTCCGGCGTAGTGGTTGCCTTCCGTCGTGCGGCCCTGGACCGGGTCGACTACTGGAGCACCGACATGATCACCGAAGACATCGACGTCAGCTGGAAGCTGCAACTCGATCACTGGAGCATCTTCTACGAGCCTCGCGCGCTGTGCTGGATCCTCATGCCGGAAACCCTCGGTGGCATTTGGAAGCAGCGTCTGCGCTGGGCTCAGGGCGGCGCTGAAGTGCTGTTCAAAAACATTCGCGGCATCTGGCAATGGCGTCATCGCTACCTGTGGCCACTGCTGTTCGAATACTGCCTGTCCACTGGTTGGGCCTTCACCTTCTTGCTGTCGGTGATCTTCTGGGCCGTAGGCAAGTTTGTCACGTTGCCCGCCGCGATCGCCGTTGAGACGTTGATGCCACCGGCTTTCACCGGACTGCTGCTGGCGGTGGTGTGCCTGGTGCAGTTTGCGGTGAGCATCATGATTGACCGGCGTTATGAGCGGGACCTGTGGAAAAACCTGTTCTGGACCATCTGGTACCCGATGGTGTTCTGGCTGGTCAGCCTGTTCACCACCTTGGTCAGCTTTCCCAAAGTGCTGTTCCGCCAACACCAGAAACGCGCGCGCTGGGTCAGCCCGGACCGCGGAATCAAAACCCCCGGCAAGGAAATGAACCCATGAATCTGATCCGAACCCCACAGCGGCCTGTGATGCAGGCCATCGACATTTTACTGACCCTGATGGCTTGGGCCGGGTTGGTTATCTTGTTGATACGCGGCTTGGTGCCGATGCTCGACAGCCGTGGCGGCCCGCGCATTGACGCACCGATTTTTGCAGCGCTGGATACCTTGCAGATTTACCTGTGGATCGCAGCATTCAACGCAGTGCTGTTGATCAGTTGGGCGCGTTACCAGCAACACCGCGGCAAGCGTTTTGCTCAGCGGCGCTCGGCCGCCAAGGCGTTGAGTGACAAGGGCTTGAGTGAGAGCTTCAGCTTGGCCGAGGGCGATCTTGAGCAACTGCGCCGGCCAGGAGTCTTGGTGATTCATAACGATCACGAAGGTGGTGTAGAGGCAGTGAGGGCTCATGTGTCCCGGGACATTGAGCGCCAGGGATTGAAGTTGGTGACGCGCAAAGATCAAATCATGTAGCCATTGCTGGCTGTCGCCGCTGCAGAGGCACGAGGCTGCGCCAGCGGCTACAGGGATATTCAAATGGATCCAATGGGTGATGGCTAACTAATGGCGATCATCCATCCCTTAGTCGAATTTGTATAAAAGCTGTTACCGCTTGTCGGAATAAAAATGCCAATTGCAATAGAGTTGGCGTTGAATAATTTTATTAATCAATAAGTTACAAACAAACTAAATGTAACTTTTCATTAAGCCAGAATCTTGGCTCACCCGAAGTTCGATGTTAGTTTGCCACCCCCGCTTTTCGACGGATCGAATATGTCTTCACTCTTGCCACGGACTCGGCTGCTGCTGGGCGCCTGCCTACTCACCTGCTTCGCACTGAACAGCGCGATGGCTGCCCCCACGCCTGGCGATCAGGACCTGATCCGCGACCGGCAAAACCGCCTGCTGGAAGAACAACAGCGGCGTCTTGAAGAGCTCAAGGACCTGCCCGGTAAAGAGGCAAAACCGGCGGCCCCCGCGACCCCGGTCGATACCCGCTGCTTCCCTGTCAAAGACATCGAAATCAAGGGCGCCGACAGTCTGTCGGGCTCTGATCGCGAGCGTCTGCTCAAGCCGTATATCGGCCAGTGCCTGGGTGTATCCCAGCTCAATGAATTGCTTAAAGCCATCACCGACTACTACATCGACAAGGGCCTGGTAACCAGCCGCGCTTACTTGCCGCAGCAGGACCTGTCCACAGGTCATCTGCAAGTGTTGGTGGTGGAGGGCAAGCTTGAAGGTTTGAAAGGCGCCGACAACAGCACACTCTCGGACCGCGAACTGGCCATGGCCTTTCCCGGCAAAAACGGCGACTTGCTGAACCTGCGAGAAATCGAGCAGGCCATCGATCAACTCAACCGCTTGCCGTCCAACCAGGCACAAATGGAACTGGCGCCGGGCGATGCCGTTGGCGGCAGTTCGGTGCTGGTGAAAAACAACCCGCAGACACCTTGGCGTGCCAGCCTTTCGCGTAACAACGACGGCCAGAAAAGTACCGGCGAGCAGCAGTGGGGCACCGGGTTTGAATGGGACAGCCCGCTGGGCCTGGCCGATCAGTTGATTCTGCGCGGTGGCCATGACGCCGTCAGCGACCACCAGAAAACCTCAAAAAACGCGATGTTCTACTACAACCTGCCATGGGGCTGGTGGAACTTCAGCTACAGCTACAACGAAAGTGACTACCGCTCCCAGGCCCAGGCCGACACCTACAACTTCAAGCAAACCGGCGACAGCCAGAACCACCAGTTGCGTGCTGAACGTGTGATCCATCGCGACGCCCTGAGCAAGACCTCGGTCAACGTCGGGCTGTCCCACCTGCGCACCAACAACTACATCGCAGACAGCCGTCTTAAAGAGAGCAGCAATCGCCTCAGCGAGTTGCAACTGGGCATCAACCACGGTCGGCGGATCGGCAGCGCTTTCGTCAACTTCGATGTCGGCATGCAAAACGGCACGGGAGCCTTTGACGCCCAAGACAACCACAACCCAGGCCCTGGCGTGCCGGATGCGCGCTACCGCAAATACACCGCCACCGTCAGCTACCTGCAGCCGTTCACGTTGTGGGGCGAGTCCTTCAGCTTTACCAGCCTGGCCACCGGGCAGCGCAGTGAAGACGTGCTGTTCAGCCCTCAGCGCATGAGCCTCGGCGGCTCGTCGTCGATACGCGGTTTCAAGGATCAGCAACTGAGCGGTGACAGCGGCGGCTACTGGCGCAACGACCTGCGCTGGAGCCGCCCGGTGACGCTGGTTTGGCTGCGCCCGGTGTTCGGTGAATACGGCGCCAGCGTCGGCTATGACCAAGGCGTGATTCGCAATGGCCGCTACAACGACGAAGTGCATGGCCGGGTTTCAAGTAACTCACTTGAGCTGTTCGCCCGAGGCAAGTACGTCAGCACCAGTGTGACCTTTGCCCACTCCCTGGAACGACCGGCAGCACTGACCGAGCGCGAAGCGCCGATCTACTTCCGCATGGATTTCTTCCTGTAACCCAACGCCTAGTTGCATCGAGAATTTGAAATGGATGTTCGCCAATTTGCCTTCCTGGCTCGCCAGCCTTCCTCAGCCCTGAAAAGCCGCGAGTCGTTCTGGGGCCTGCCCAAACGTGGCCTGGCGCTGATCCTGGCCAACGCGCTGTTCTGGCAGCCGTTACTGGCCCAGGCCGACGGTATCGTCGTCAGCGCACCCGGCACCACAGTCGGTCAGGCAGGCAATGGCGTGCCGGTGGTGAACATCGCTACCCCCAATGGCAGTGGTTTGTCCCACAACCAATTCAAGGACTACAACGTTGGTGCCAACGGCGTAATTCTCAACAACGGCGGCGGCCCGACCCAAAACACGCAACTGGGCGGCATCATCCTCGGCAACCCGAACCTCAAGGGCGGCTCCGCCAACATCATCCTCAACGAAGTCAACGGCGGTAGCCCCAGCCAACTGCGCGGCTACACCGAAGTGGCGGGCCAGTCGGCCAAGGTCATCGTCGCCAACCCCTACGGCATCAGCTGCAGCGGTTGCGGCTTCATCAACACCCCCAACGTCACCCTGACCACCGGCAAACCCATCCTCGACAACGGCCGCCTGGACCGTTACCAGGTCGATGGCGGCGCCGTGACCATCGACGGCCAGGGCCTGAACGCCAGCAACGTCGACCGCTTCGAAATCATCACCCGCTCGGCCAAGATCAACGCACAGATCAATGCCCGCAACTTGACCGTGATTGCCGGTCGCAACGACGTCAACGCCCAGACCCTGAATGCCACCGCGCGTGCCGATGACGGCAGTGCCAAGCCGGAACTGGCGATTGACTCGTCGGCGTTGGGCGGGATGTACGCCGGCGCGATCAGGCTGGTGGGCACCGAAGCCGGTGTGGGCGTGAAACTGGACGGAACGTTGGCGGCCAGTGGTGGGGATATTCAGCTTGATGCCAATGGGCATCTGAGCATGGCGCAGGCGGCGGCCAGCGGTGCGGTCAACGTCAAGGCCGCGAGCCTCGACGCCCAGGGACCGATCTACGCCGGCACTGCGCTGGATGTGCAGACCCAAGGTGACCTGAACAGCCGCAAAACCCTCGCCGCCCGCGACAGCATCACACTGTCCAGCGGTGGTCAACTGACCAACAACGGCATTATCGAGGCTGGGGTCAACGCGGATAACACCCGCAACGCCACAGGCGATGCCAGCCTTACCGCACAGACCCTCAACAACACCGGCACCAGCGTAATCGCCAGCCGTGCGTTGACGATCAACGCCCAGGCCCTGAACAACCAGGGCGGCACCCTCAGTGCGAAACAGAGCGCGAAGATCACCGCCGCCACCCTCGACAACCAGAACAAAGGCCGCGTGCTTAGCAATGCCAGCCTGGACGTGAAAGCCGACCGCGTGCTGAACGCCCAAGGTGGGCTTATCACCAGCAGTGGCCCGCTGACCGCCACCCTTGGCGAACTGAATAACCGTGGCGGCGAAGTGTCGAGCCTCGATGTGGCCGCCCTGAATATCGCCACCCTGGACAACGTCGCCGGGCTGGTTACGGCTGGCAATGCCCTGAGCCTCACCGCCAGCGGCGCAGTCAACAATCAGGGCGGTACCCTCAGCAGCCAAGGCACGCTCGCGCTCAAGGCGGGCGCGGTGGACAACAGTGCTGTCGGACGCATCGCCAGTAACCAGGCACTGACGGCCAACGTCGCCAGTCTCAACAACAACGGTGGCCGGTTGACCAGCGTTAATGGTCTGAACCTTGACCTTAACGGTGGCCAATTGAACAACCAGGCTGGCCTGATCCGTGGCCCGGCGCTGGTGTTCAATAACCTGGCTGATGTCGCCAACCAGGGCGGCGAAATTTCCAGCACCCAGGGCTTTACCCTGGCAGCACAAAACCTCGATAACAGCGGCGGTAATCTGCTCAGCGATCAAGGGTTGACCCTGCGGATAGCCCAGGCGTTGAGCAACGCCAAAGGCCTGGTATCGGCCAACGGCCTTGATGCCCGTGCAGCAAGTCTGGACAACGGCAACGGCATGCTCAGCAGCCTGGGCGCGCTGGACCTGACCGTCGATGGCGCACTGCAAAACCAGGCCGGCGTAGTGGTTGCCGATGGCAATGCAAACCTGACGGCGGCTCGCCTGGATAACAGCAACGGCCAGGTTTCTGGTAAGCAAAACGTCAATGCCTATATCACTGACTTGGCCAACCGCAATGGTTTGCTGATTACCCAAGGTGCCATGAGCCTGGGTGGTAACAGCCTGGACAACCGTCAGAACGGCCTGGTGTCCGGTGCTCAAGGTGTACAACTGAGTGTTGCCAGTGTCGACAACCGTGGCGGCGAAGTGTCGAGCAAGGCTGCTGTCACCCTGAACGGCTCGCGCCTGGACAATAGCGACAGCGGCCGAGTGATTGCGGGCAGTGCGCTGAACCTGACCGTTGATGACATTCTCAACCGCAACCTGGGCGTGTTGCGCGGGCAAACCGGCGTGAGCCTGATCGCCGGACACCTGGACAACACCGGCGGTACCGTCGCCAGTCAAAAAGACAGCGCATTGGCCCTCAGGGGTGACCTGCAAAATGCTCAAGGCCTGATTAGTAGCGAAGGCTTGCTGAGCGTCACTGCCGCATCATTGGCCAACCGCCTGGGCAGCCTGTCCAGTGCCGGCCAATTGAGTGTCACCACCACGGGCGCCGTGGACAACCAGGGCGGCCGTTTGGTCACTGACAGTGGCCTGGACCTGCGCAGCGCCAGCCTCGACAACGGTCAGAAAGGCACCCTGAGCGCGCGCCAGGCGGCACAAATCAATACTGGCACCCTGGACAATCATCACGGTGGCGGTATCAGTTCTGCTGAAACGCTGGGCATCATCGCCGGCCAGCTCAACAACGGCGACGACGGGCAAATCAGCAGCGCGAAGGCCCTCACTGCCAGCGTCAGCGGCCTGGACCAACAAGGTGGTCAACTGACCAGCAGCGAGACCCTGACCCTGGACCTGAACCGCGGCCAGTTGAACAACCAGGGGGGTCTGATCAACGGCCCATTGTTGCTGCTCAAAAACCTCAAGGACGTGAACAACCAGGGTGGTGAAATCTCCAGCCGCCAGGCCTTCACCTTCACCGCCGACAACCTCGACAACGGTAACGGCAAACTGCTGAGCAACGACGCGCTGACCCTGCGCATCAGCCAGGCCCTGGCCAACGTCAAAGGCCTGATCGCTGCGGCTTCGGTGGACTCCCACGCGGCGACTCTCGATAACAGCGGCGGAACGCTCACCAGTCGTGGTGATGCATTGCTTAACGTTGATGGGCAACTGACCAACCAGAACCTGGGCCTGATCAACGCAACCAACACCCTGACCATCAACAGCGCCGCGCTGGACAACCAGAAAGGCTCGTTGCTGGGTAGCGCCATCGCGCTGGATTTCGGCAACGCGACAGGCGACCTGAACAATGCTGGCGGCCTGATTACGACGGCCGGTTCTCTGAGCCTGGACCACCTGCGTGATTTGAATAACCAGGGCGGCGAGATCTCCAGTGCGCAAAGCCTGAACCTCAGTGGCCGCAGCCTGGACAACAGCGCCGGCAGGCTGATCAGCAACAACCTGCTGGTGCTCAAGGCCAATAACCTGATCAACCAGGGCGGTTTGATGTCCGGTTGGCAGGGCTTGAGCGTCAGCGGCGCGAGCCTGGACAACCGTAACAACGGCACGCTCTCCAGCCGTTACGGCGACCTCAACGCCACACTCACCGGCAGTCTGCTCAACAGCGGTGCCGGTGCGCTGGTCAGTCAAAAAGCGCTGACGGTCACCACGACTGAGTTGGACAACAGCGACAAGGGCATTCTCTCCAGTGCCGGTGGCCAGACCCTCACCATCAGTGGCCTGTTGAACAACGCCCAGGGCGGCGTGATCGACAGCGGCGCAGCCCTGAACCTGACGGCACAGAATCTCGACAACAGCGCCGGCAGCATCACCGGCGGTACGGCGGCCACCCTCGGCCTGCTTGCGACCCTGACCAACACCAACGGCAAACTGTCCAGCGGTGGCCCGTTGCTGATTACCCGTGCCGCGCAGATCAACAACCAGGGCGGCCAACTCGCCAGCCAGGGCCTGTTGACCCTGTTGACGGGTGGCTTGGACAACCGTAATCGCGGCACCGTCGCGGCCAACGAGCGCCTGACCCTCACCGCCAGCGGCGTCGTGCAAAACGGCAGCGACGGTTTGATCTACAGCCAGAACGCTGACCTGAAGCTCACCGCCAACCGCTTGGACAACGCCAAGGGAGCGGTACAAAGCCAGGCGGGCCTGACACTGGACGTAGCGGGCGACATCGACAACCAGAGCGGTAAGCTGATTGCCCAGGCGGGCGACCTCAGCGCCAACGCCGCGAGCCTCGACAACCGTGGTGGCGTACTTTCCAGCCTCAAAGGCGCGCTGCAAAGCCGCGTCGTTGGTGTGCTACGCAACGGTTACGACCTGAACAACAACCGCCAGGGCGGCATCGTCCAGGGGCAAACGCTGAACCTGCTGGCCGGAGCTGTGGATAACTATGGCGGGCGTATCTCCGCGCAAAGCGGCAATGCCCTGGTCACCACCGGCAACTTCGACAACCGCAACGGTGGGCTCTATGCCAAGGGTCTGGTGAGTGTTACCGGCCATGATTTCGACAACAGCGGCGACAACGATGGCCAGATCGCCGGCCAGCAGATCGACCTCAATCTGAGCGGCGCGCTGAATAACCGCCTGGGCATCATCGAAAGTGAATCGACCCTCAAGGTCAGCGCCGCCAGCCTGGATAACCAGACTGGCCGCCTGCGGGCCCTGGGCAGCAGCGGTACCACCGAGTTCGCCATCGGCGGCCTGTTTGATAACCGCAATGGCCTGCTGGAAACCGCCAACAATGACTTGATCCTCGGTGCTGGCAGCCTGCAGAACGCAGGCGGCACGGTGTTGCACGTTGGTGTCGGCCGCTTCGACATCGCTCCGGGCAATCTCAACAGTGTCGGTGGCAGCCTGGTGACGCGGGGCGACCTGACCGTCAATCAGGACACCTGGACCAACAGCAGCGTGATCCAGGCCGGTCGCCTGACCGTCAACGTCAACCAGCTCGACCAGACCACCGGCGGGCAACTGTTGGCTGCCCAGCGCTTTATCGGCACTGGTGGCAACTGGTCCACCAACGGCCTGATTGCCAGCGATGGCAGCCTCGACCTGACCTTGAGCGGCGCCCTGAACAGCACCGGGCGCATCAGCAGCCTGGGCAATTTGAACGTCAGCGCCGCGCAACTGAACCTGAGCAACACCGCGAGCATCGCCGGTGGCGGCATCACCACCGCCAACATCACCGGCACCCTGAACAACTACGGACGCCTGACGTCCACCACCGATCTGAACCTGACCGCAGGCGCTATCAACAACTACGCGACCCTGGGCAGCGGCCAGAACCTCACCGTCACCACCGGCACCTTGCTCAATGACCACGGGCTGATCTTCAGCGGTGGCGACATGGGCCTGCGGGTGGATGCGCTGAACAACAGCTACGCCGATATCTACAGCATGGGCAACCTGAGCATCGACCGTGATGGTAAGGGTGGCCTGGCCAGCAGCATCATCAACAGCTCTTCGAATATTCAGAGCGACGGCAGCCTGAGCCTGACGGCGTCGACGATCAAGAACCTGCGTTCGGTGCTGACTACTAATGACGGCGGCATCTACACCGCTTCGATTACTGAATTCCCCTGTCAGGAAGGTCCCAACTATGCCGGCGATTGCAGCGGCGGCAAGGAAAACCACCTGTGGCAGGTTGTTCAGCGAGACAAGTTTGAAGTCACTGACGCTAGCGCCGCATCGAGCATCAGCGCCGGCAAAGACTTGACCATTACCGGTGGTGACCTGCTGAACGCGAGCAGCAGCATCGGCACCGCTGGCAACCTGAACATCACGGTCAACAACCTGGCCAACAACGGCATTGAAACCGGTGAGACCGAAACCTGGCGCCTGTTTGTCTCCGAGCGTACCCGCGATGCCAGCGGCTGGTATTCGGCGGCCGCAGCGTTCAACAACCGATACTCCAGCACCGGTGCGGCCTATAACCCCAAGGACCTGAGTGGCCTTGAAGCCGCCATGGCCTCGTTCATCGGCATGACCGAGCAAGAGAGAACCGCGCTGCGTCGGGTCACGAAAATCGACTCCGGCGATCAACGTTACGCCGCCGTGATCCAGGCCGCCGGTGCGGCCACCGTCAAGGCCCAGGGCAACATCGACAACAGTGTCGTGCGGCCAGGCTTCAACTACGTTGGCGCGGGTGCCAAGACCGCTACCGACGCTTCGGGTGCCAGCGCGGCCAACGGCTTCTCGACCCGCATCACCATCAATCAACAACTGCCGCCAGACCTGGCCCAACAACAGATCAACCCGCTGAGCCTGCCCGGTTTCAGCCTGCCCACCGGCCAAGGCGGCCTGTTCCGCCTGAGCGGCGAAGGCACTGCCACCCCCACCAATACCGGCCCACAAAGCTGGACCTTGGGGGGCAATAACCTGGCCACGGCGGATCGCCCACAAGCCACGCCGGGTACCCCGGTACGCACGGAGACAGGCCAAGGCGCAGCCAATCCGCTCGACCCAGGCCAGGTCGCTCCGGTCGGCGGCACCGGTACGTCAGTCAACGGCTTGACCATCAACCGCGTGCAGGGCCTGCCCGACAGCCAGTTCGTGTCCAACCCGCAAAAGTACCTGATCGAAACCAACCCGCTGCTCACCAATCTGCAACAGTTCATGGGCTCCGATTACCTGTTGTCGAAACTGGGCTACGACCCGGACCAATCCCAGAAACGCCTGGGCGATGGGCTCTACGAACAACGCCTGATTCAACAGGCCGTGATCGCCCGTACCGGCCAACGCTTCATCGATGGCCAGACCAGCGACGCCTCAATGTTCAAGTACCTGATGGACAACGCCATCGGTACCAAACAGCGCCTGAACCTGGCCGTGGGCGTCAGCCTCACCGCCGAACAGGTGGCGGCCCTGACCCACGACATCGTCTGGATGGAAAACGCCACCGTCGCCGGCCAACAAGTGCTGGTGCCGGTGCTCTACCTGGCCCAGGCCAACAACCGTCTGGCGCCCAACGGTGCACTGATCACCGGCAGCGACCTGAGCCTGATGGCCGGGGCCAATCTCGACAACGTCGGCACCTTGCGTGCCACCCAAAACCTGGCCGCCAGCGCCGGACGTGACATGGTCAACAGCGGCCTGATCGAGGCCGGTAACCGCCTCGACCTGCTGGCCGGCAACAACCTCACCAACCGCGCTGGCGGCATCATCGCCGGGCGCGACGTCAGCGTGGCTGCGGTCAACGGTGATGTCATCAACGAACGCAGCATCACCAGCCACCAAAGCAGCAGCGGCTACCGCACCGAGCGCACCGACTTCGTCGACAGCGCCGCCCGCATCGAAGCCGCCAACACTCTGAGCCTGGGCGCTGGGCGCGACATCAACAGTGCGGGCGGGGTGCTGAAAAGCGGCGCCGACACCGTCATCCAGGCCGGGCGCGACGTCAACCTGGCCAGCGCCGAACAGCGCAACGCCAACGCCGTCACCAACCTGTTCCATAGCGACAGCGTCGCCCAATACGGCACCGTCATTGAAGCCGGCCGCGACTTCCAGGTCGTCGCCGCCCGCGACATCAGCGCCATCGGCAGCCAGATCGACGCCAAGCGAGATTTGGCCATGGCCGCCACGGGCAATTTGACCTTGGCGTCGGCCGCGAATGAACAACATTCGGCGGGGAGTACGAAGAAGGTCAAGAGCCAGGAAGATCATGTCCAGCAAGTGTCCACCACGCTCAAGGCGGGCGGGGATGTGACGTTGAGTGCGGGACAGGACTTGGCGTTGGTGGCGAGTACGGTCAATGCCGGTGATGAGGCCTATCTGGTGGCGGGCAAAAACCTTGCCCTCAAGGCGGCTGAAGACCAGGACTACAGCTTCTACAGCAAGACCAAGAAGACATCGTCGGGTAAAAAGTTTCGTCTGGATGAAATCGATAGCACCACCAATGTTGGCAGCTTGGTCAGCTCGGGTGGTAACAGCACGCTGGTAGCCGGTGAGAACCTGCTATTGGCCGGCAGTGCCGTGACTGCCGAGAAAGGTGCCGCGAAATTGGTAGCGGGCAAAGATGTACAGATTCTTGCCGTGACTGATTCCGACAGTGCCCGCCATGAGCGCAAGGAAAGCAAAAGCAGTTGGGGTGGGTTCAAGTCGAGCAAGGTTGAGGACCAGGTTGACGAGAAACGTACCACCGCCGTGGGCAGCATGGTCTCCGGCGATACCGTCACTGTTGTGGGCGGGCAAGACGTGAAAGTGACGGGTTCGTCACTGGTCAGCACCGGTGATTTGGCTGTGCAGGCAGGGCGTGACCTGACCATCGACGCGGCGCAGAACACCTTCTCGCGCACCGATATGCACAAGGAAAAGAACCGTGACCTGACGGGTGTGTTAACCGGCAACAAGCTGGGCCTGGATGACATCACCGGCAACCAGCATCTGTTCATCAATAGCCAGAAGCACAACGGCACCGCTACAGAAACCACGCTTACCGGCAGCACAATTGGTTCCAGCGCTGGCAACGTAAAACTGGAGGCGGGGCGTGAGCTGAAGGTGGTGGCCAGTGATTTGGTCAGTACCAAGGACATGGATCTCAAAGGCTCCAATGTGACCATTGCCGCGGGTATGGAGAATGCCAGCCAAACCACGGTCGACAAGTCCAAGAGCCTTGCAGTGGGGCGCGTTATCGGCGGAACCGTTGTCGATACCGCCCGGAGCATTCGCGACGGGGTTGAGGCCGCTAAAAACGCCGATGATCCTCGACTCAAAGCAGTGAAGCTGGCTCAGATTGCCTTGAACACCTATAACCTGGGCGGCCAGATGGCGGATGCCAATGGTCAGGGTTCTGGATTCGCGGACAAGCAAGGCGGCACGGCCAGCAACGGCTCACTGATCAAAATCGGCACCGAACTGGCCAATACCAGCAGTAAAAATACTACTGAGTACCGCAGTGAAACGGCGAAGCAAAGCACGCTCAACGCCGGCCAAGGGCTGTCGATTGTGGCCACCGGCAAGGCCGCTGAAACCCAAGGTGATATCCATGTCATTGGCAGTGAGCTGAAGGCAGCCAATACCACGCTGATCGCCAAAAACGACATCATTCTGGAAAGTGCGCAGAACACCACCGAACGGAAAAACGACAGTAACAACAATAAAACCAGCATCGGTGCCAGCTTCAATATCGGCGAGCAAAACGGCTTCACGCTGGACCTCGGTGCACAAATTGCCAAAGGTATGGGCTCCGGCAGTTCTGTTACTCAGGTCAACACCAAACTGGACACTGGTGCGCTGGTTATGAGCAGTGGCCAGGACACCACGCTGGCTGGTGCCCAGGTGCGTGCTGACAGCATCAAGGCGGATATTGGCGGTAACCTCAACATCGCTTCGCGCCAGGATACCGATACCCAGAAGAGCAAGCAGAGCAGCGCCGGTGCTGGCGCAAGCATCTGCGTGCCGCCATTCTGCTACGGCACGACGGTGACGGCATCCGGGAGCATGTCTGCCGGCAACATGAACAGTGACTACAAGGCGGTCACTGATCAGACGGGGCTGTATGCGGGCAAGGATGGCTACACCCTGGAGGTGGATAAAAACACCACGCTCCAAGGCGCCGTTATCGCGAGCGAAGCCAGCGCTGACAAAAACCTGCTGATTACCGACCGCTTGCTGACCAGCGACATCAAGAACACCAGCAAGATCAACAGTACTTCGGCGAGCGCTGGCATTTCTGGTGGGTCCAGCGGTATCGCGATGGGTCCGCCGATGGGCGCGGTACTGAGTGAGTCCGACAGCAGCAAAACCCGGGCGGCGGTCAGTGAGGGCACGATTGTGGTGCGTGATCCTGAGGGCGCCAACGATCTGGTGGGCCTCAATCGCGATACGCAAAACGCCAACAAGCACCTCGACAAGCCGGATGAAAAGGCCATGCGTGAACGCATGGACCTGATCAACAGCTCTGCGCAACTGGCCATAACGATCGGAAGCACCATTGGCAAGGCGAAGATCGACGAGTCTGAAGATCCCAACAGCGACGCGGGTAAAGCGGCTCGGCAGAAGTTGCTGGACAGTGGGATCAGTGACCCGACCACCGCACAGGTGAGGCAACAGGCTGAACGGGATTACGGCGTCGGCAGCAGTTTCCAACGCACGACACAAACTGTGACCGCGATCATTCAAGGGATTGCCGGTGGCAACGTGGGTGCGGCCATCGCGGGCGCTGCTGCGCCCTATCTGGCGCAGCAAGTGAAGGATCTGACGGCGGGTGATGATAACGCCAACCTCATGGCTCACGCGGTGTTGGGAGCGGTGTTGGCCAGGGCCGGTGGTAACTCGGCGCTGGTGGGGGCGGGTGGTGCAGTGGCCGCTGAAGCGACGGCGAGGTTGATCCGTGACCAGTTGTACGGAAACGTCAGTAATGACGACCTGACATCGGAGCAGAAACAAACGATCTCTGCGTTGTCGACGTTGGCAGCGGGGATTGCGGGTTCTGCTGTGGGCAAGGATGCGCTGAGTGCGGTGGCGGCGGCTCAGGTTGGGAAGAATGCGGTTGAGAACAACGCTCTAAGTGATATCGCTGAAGCATTAGCTGAGGGGAAGACACTTGAGCAAAAGGCTGAAGAGCG
>NZ_JAGGOG010000036.1 GCF_018614655.1 Pseudomonas fluorescens
AAGTCTCAACAACGTCAGCATGCAGGTCTCGCCTCACAATGAGGCACGCATGATAGCTATGCGCGGGGTCATTGCATAGAAAGCCGGGGCTTTAGACAGACAGGCGCCCCCGGATACTTTTCGATCGCCCAAAACAAAACCCCATCTGCTTTCGCAAATGGGGTTTCGGAATTTAATCTTGACGATGACCTACTCTCACATGGGGAAACCCCACACTACCATCGGCGATGCATCGTTTCACTACTGAGTTCGGGATGGGATCAGGTGGTTCCAATGCTCTATGGTCGTCAAGAAATTCGGGTACCGAGTCGTGACCTGTTGGCCTCGCTTCAGCAAATTGGGTATGTAATAGATTTGTGTGTTATGCAAACTTTCGGTTTGTATCGTCTTCACACACCGCAATCTGGTCTCTTGGGCTTTTCAGCTCAGAGCATGCAAATTGCTTGGGTGTTATATGGTCAAGCCTCACGGGCAATTAGTATTGGTTAGCTCAACGCCTCACAGCGCTTACACACCCAACCTATCAACGTCGTAGTCTTCGACGGCCCTTCAGGGGACTCAAGGTCCCAGTGAGATCTCATCTTGAGGCTAGTTTCCCGCTTAGATGCTTTCAGCGGTTATCTATTCCGAACATAGCTACCCGGCAATGCCACTGGCGTGACAACCGGAACACCAGAGGTTCGTCCACTCCGGTCCTCTCGTACTAGGAGCAGCCCCTCTCAAATCTCAAACGTCCACGGCAGATAGGGACCGAACTGTCTCACGACGTTCTAAACCCAGCTCGCGTACCACTTTAAATGGCGAACAGCCATACCCTTGGGACCGGCTTCAGCCCCAGGATGTGATGAGCCGACATCGAGGTGCCAAACACCGCCGTCGATATGAACTCTTGGGCGGTATCAGCCTGTTATCCCCGGAGTACCTTTTATCCGTTGAGCGATGGCCCTTCCATACAGAACCACCGGATCACTAAGACCTACTTTCGTACCTGCTCGACGTGTCTGTCTCGCAGTCAAGCGCGCTTTTGCCTTTATACTCTACGACCGATTTCCGACCGGTCTGAGCGCACCTTCGTACTCCTCCGTTACTCTTTAGGAGGAGACCGCCCCAGTCAAACTACCCACCATACACTGTCCTCGATCCGGATAACGGACCTGAGTTAGAACCTCAAAGTTGCCAGGGTGGTATTTCAAGGTTGGCTCCACGCGAACTGGCGTCCACGCTTCAAAGCCTCCCACCTATCCTACACAAGCAAATTCAAAGTCCAGTGCAAAGCTATAGTAAAGGTTCACGGGGTCTTTCCGTCTAGCCGCGGATACACTGCATCTTCACAGCGATTTCAATTTCACTGAGTCTCGGGTGGAGACAGCGCCGCCATCGTTACGCCATTCGTGCAGGTCGGAACTTACCCGACAAGGAATTTCGCTACCTTAGGACCGTTATAGTTACGGCCGCCGTTTACCGGGGCTTCGATCAAGAGCTTCGCGTTAGCTAACCCCATCAATTAACCTTCCGGCACCGGGCAGGCGTCACACCCTATACGTCCACTTTCGTGTTTGCAGAGTGCTGTGTTTTTAATAAACAGTCGCAGCGGCCTGGTATCTTCGACCGGCATGAGCTTACGGAGCAAGTCCTTCACCCTCACCGGCGCACCTTCTCCCGAAGTTACGGTGCCATTTTGCCTAGTTCCTTCACCCGAGTTCTCTCAAGCGCCTTGGTATTCTCTACCCAACCACCTGTGTCGGTTTGGGGTACGGTTCCTGGTTACCTGAAGCTTAGAAGCTTTTCTTGGAAGCATGGCATCAACCACTTCGTTACCTAAAAGGTAACTCGTCATCAGCTCTCGGCCTTAGAATCCCGGATTTACCTAAGATTCCAGCCTACCACCTTAAACTTGGACAACCAACGCCAAGCTGGCCTAGCCTTCTCCGTCCCTCCATCGCAATAACCAGAAGTACAGGAATATTAACCTGTTTTCCATCGACTACGCTTTTCAGCCTCGCCTTAGGGACCGACTAACCCTGCGTCGATTAACGTTGCGCAGGAAACCTTGGTCTTTCGGCGTGGGTGTTTTTCACACCCATTGTCGTTACTCATGTCAGCATTCGCACTTCTGATACCTCCAGCAAGCTTCTCAACTCACCTTCACAGGCTTACAGAACGCTCCTCTACCGCATCACTTACGTGATACCCGTAGCTTCGGTGTATGGTTTGAGCCCCGTTACATCTTCCGCGCAGGCCGACTCGACTAGTGAGCTATTACGCTTTCTTTAAAGGGTGGCTGCTTCTAAGCCAACCTCCTAGCTGTCTAAGCCTTCCCACATCGTTTCCCACTTAACCATAACTTTGGGACCTTAGCTGACGGTCTGGGTTGTTTCCCTTTTCACGACGGACGTTAGCACCCGCCGTGTGTCTCCCATGCTCGGCACTTGTAGGTATTCGGAGTTTGCATCGGTTTGGTAAGTCGGGATGACCCCCTAGCCGAAACAGTGCTCTACCCCCTACAGTGATACATGAGGCGCTACCTAAATAGCTTTCGAGGAGAACCAGCTATCTCCGAGCTTGATTAGCCTTTCACTCCGATCCACAGGTCATCCGCTAACTTTTCAACGGTAGTCGGTTCGGTCCTCCAGTTAGTGTTACCCAACCTTCAACCTGCCCATGGATAGATCGCCCGGTTTCGGGTCTATTCCCAGCGACTAGACGCCCTATTAAGACTCGCTTTCGCTACGCCTCCCCTATTCGGTTAAGCTCGCCACTGAAAATAAGTCGCTGACCCATTATACAAAAGGTACGCAGTCACCCAACAAAGTGGGCTCCCACTGCTTGTACGCATACGGTTTCAGGATCTATTTCACTCCCCTCTCCGGGGTTCTTTTCGCCTTTCCCTCACGGTACTAGTTCACTATCGGTCAGTCAGTAGTATTTAGCCTTGGAGGATGGTCCCCCCATATTCAGACAAAGTTTCTCGTGCTCCGTCCTACTCGATTTCATGACTAAGAGATTTTCGCGTACAGGGCTATCACCCACTATGGCCGCACTTTCCAGAGCGTTCCGCTAATCTCAAAGCCACTTAAGGGCTAGTCCCCGTTCGCTCGCCACTACTAAGGGAATCTCGGTTGATTTCTTTTCCTCAGGGTACTTAGATGTTTCAGTTCCCCTGGTTCGCCTCTTACGCCTATGTATTCAGCGTAAGATAACCATCTTATGATGGCTGGGTTCCCCCATTCAGACATCTCCGGATCAAAGTCTGTTTGCCGACTCCCCGAAGCTTTTCGCAGGCTACCACGTCTTTCATCGCCTCTGACTGCCAAGGCATCCACCGTATGCGCTTCTTCACTTGACCATATAACCCCAAGCAATCTGGTTATACTGTGAAGACAACATTCGCCGAAAATTCGCATTCTTACTCATAAAGAGTAACTCACAAATTTTACCTTAGCCTGATCCGTTACCAGTGAAAGTAACGTTCAGTCTATCTTTCTATCACATACCCAAATTTTTAAAGAACGATCTAATCAAAGACTAGAAATCAACATTCACCATCATCACAATGGAATGCTCATTTCTAAGCTTTACCTGACAGAAGCAGTAGTGGTGGAGCCAAACGGGATCGAACCGTTGACCTCCTGCGTGCAAGGCAGGCGCTCTCCCAGCTGAGCTATGGCCCCGTATTTCTACAGGCGTTTCCCACACAAAATTGGTGGGTCTGGGCAGATTCGAACTGCCGACCTCACCCTTATCAGGGGTGCGCTCTAACCAACTGAGCTACAGACCCAATTTCGGGCTGCTTCTTTATCGTCTTCTTCAATGAATCAAGCAATTCGTGTGGGAACTTATGGAGCAGCTGATGTCGTCGATTAAGGAGGTGATCCAGCCGCAGGTTCCCCTACGGCTACCTTGTTACGACTTCACCCCAGTCATGAATCACACCGTGGTAACCGTCCTCCCGAAGGTTAGACTAGCTACTTCTGGTGCAACCCACTCCCATGGTGTGACGGGCGGTGTGTACAAGGCCCGGGAACGTATTCACCGCGACATTCTGATTCGCGATTACTAGCGATTCCGACTTCACGCAGTCGAGTTGCAGACTGCGATCCGGACTACGATCGGTTTTGTGGGATTAGCTCCACCTCGCGGCTTGGCAACCCTCTGTACCGACCATTGTAGCACGTGTGTAGCCCAGGCCGTAAGGGCCATGATGACTTGACGTCATCCCCACCTTCCTCCGGTTTGTCACCGGCAGTCTCCTTAGAGTGCCCACCATAACGTGCTGGTAACTAAGGACAAGGGTTGCGCTCGTTACGGGACTTAACCCAACATCTCACGACACGAGCTGACGACAGCCATGCAGCACCTGTCTCAATGTTCCCGAAGGCACCAATCTATCTCTAGAAAGTTCATTGGATGTCAAGGCCTGGTAAGGTTCTTCGCGTTGCTTCGAATTAAACCACATGCTCCACCGCTTGTGCGGGCCCCCGTCAATTCATTTGAGTTTTAACCTTGCGGCCGTACTCCCCAGGCGGTCAACTTAATGCGTTAGCTGCGCCACTAAGAGCTCAAGGCTCCCAACGGCTAGTTGACATCGTTTACGGCGTGGACTACCAGGGTATCTAATCCTGTTTGCTCCCCACGCTTTCGCACCTCAGTGTCAGTATCAGTCCAGGTGGTCGCCTTCGCCACTGGTGTTCCTTCCTATATCTACGCATTTCACCGCTACACAGGAAATTCCACCACCCTCTACCATACTCTAGCTCGTCAGTTTTGAATGCAGTTCCCAGGTTGAGCCCGGGGATTTCACATCCAACTTAACGAACCACCTACGCGCGCTTTACGCCCAGTAATTCCGATTAACGCTTGCACCCTCTGTATTACCGCGGCTGCTGGCACAGAGTTAGCCGGTGCTTATTCTGTCGGTAACGTCAAAACAGCAAAGTATTAATTTACTGCCCTTCCTCCCAACTTAAAGTGCTTTACAATCCGAAGACCTTCTTCACACACGCGGCATGGCTGGATCAGGCTTTCGCCCATTGTCCAATATTCCCCACTGCTGCCTCCCGTAGGAGTCTGGACCGTGTCTCAGTTCCAGTGTGACTGATCATCCTCTCAGACCAGTTACGGATCGTCGCCTTGGTGAGCCATTACCTCACCAACTAGCTAATCCGACCTAGGCTCATCTGATAGCGCAAGGCCCGAAGGTCCCCTGCTTTCTCCCGTAGGACGTATGCGGTATTAGCGTCCGTTTCCGAACGTTATCCCCCACTACCAGGCAGATTCCTAGGCATTACTCACCCGTCCGCCGCTCTCAAGAGAAGCAAGCTTCTCTCTACCGCTCGACTTGCATGTGTTAGGCCTGCCGCCAGCGTTCAATCTGAGCCATGATCAAACTCTTCAGTTCAAACATCTTTGGGTTTTTAAGAAACCCTAAACTTGGCTCAGCAATCGTTGGTTACATCTTTGATTTCTCGCGGAGTAACTTGTGATGCTGATAATCTTGTTGACTATCAGTCTGACTCCACAAGCACCCACACGAATTGCTTGATTCAGTTGTTAAAGAGCGGTTGGTTAAGATCTTTCGTCTCAACCGAGGCGCGCATTCTACAGCAGCCTCTGTTGCTGTCAAGCGGTTTGTTTAAGAAGTTTTCAAAGTTTCCTTTGTAACTTCAACCACTTGCGCTTCCGATCTCTCGTTAGCGGGAGGCGAATTCTACAGCGTTACACGCTGCTGTCAACACCTCTTTTTCTCCGCTTTCGACCGAGAAGATCGAACCGTTGATAGGGCTAAACAACACCGCCTTATCAACTCCTTCTGGGCTTCGATGATCTGAAGCAGCTCGCTGTCGAAACCTGCATAACTCTTTGTTTACCAAGGAGTTTTCCGTTTCGACTGCGCCGGAAGTGGGGCGAATTATAGACAGATATAAATCGCCGTCAACAGTTAATTTCAGGTTTATTCGGATTTAAGCGTAATACGCGCAAATGCCTTCTTCCCCGCTTGGCAAACATGAGTAGCGCCCAGCTCGTATATAAAGGTGCGATCCACCACCTCACCATCTATACGCACGCCACCGGAACCCAGAAGGTCCCGCGCCACTGCCGAGTTCTTCACCAGGCCCGCCTTATTAAGGACAGCGGCAATCGGCATGGCTTCGGTAGCAGCCAGCTCAATCTCAGGCAGATCATCTGGCAGCTCGCCATCCTTCATACGGTTACCCGCAGCACGGTGAGCATTGGCCGCAGCCTCTTCACCATGGAAGCGCGCAACGATCTCTTCAGCCAACTTGATCTTGACGTCCCGCGGGTTGGCGCCAGCTTCGACATCAGCACGCAACGCATTGATCTCATCCATCGAGCGGAAGCTCAACAGCTCGAAGTAACGCCACATCAACGCATCAGGGATGGAAACCAGCTTGCCGTACATCACACCTGGCGCCTCCTGGATACCCACATAGTTACCCAGGGATTTGGACATCTTCTTGACGCCATCCAACCCTTCCAGCAGCGGCATGGTCAGGATGCACTGAGCCTCCTGCCCATACGCACGCTGCAGCTCACGCCCCATCAAGAGATTGAACTTCTGATCGGTACCGCCCAGCTCGACATCTGCACGCAATGCCACCGAGTCATACCCCTGAACCAATGGGTAGAGGAACTCATGAATAGCGATCGGCTGGTTGGTGGAGTAGCGCTTATCAAAGTCATCGCGCTCGAGCATGCGAGCAACAGTGTATTGGGACGTCAGACGAATGAAATCCGCCGGCCCCATCTGATCCATCCAGGTGGAGTTGAATGCGACCTCGGTCTTGGCCGGATCCAGAATTTTGAACACCTGAGTCTTATAGGTCTCGGCATTATCGAGAACCTGCTCACGAGTCAGCGGCGGGCGCGTAGCACTCTTGCCGCTCGGGTCGCCGATCATCCCAGTGAAGTCACCTATAAGGAAGATCACCTGATGCCCCAGTTCCTGGAACTGGCGCAGCTTATTAATAAGTACCGTATGCCCCAGGTGCAGATCCGGCGCCGTCGGATCGAAGCCGGCCTTAATACGCAGGGGCTGGCCGCGCTTGAGCTTCTCGATCAGCTCGGCCTCGACCAACAGTTCTTCCGCACCACGTTTGATCAGCGCTAGCTGCTCTTCAACCGACTTCATAACAGACCCGCAAGGCTCAGATTCAAAAGGGAACCAACCATACAAGATCGGGGACTAATTACAAGTTTTGCCCTGCATACAGGCACCGTTCAGCAAGCCCAGCGTTCGCAGGCTTGCACCACGGATGATTTGGTTATATTTTATACAGTTATTTCATCTTCATCATGTCATTCATCTTTTCCATTTCATCTTTTCAAAGTCAAAATTACTTATGACCACTGAACCGTCTAAAGCGCCGCCGCTTTACCCGAAGACCCACTTGCTCGCCGCAAGTGGTATCGCCGCCCTTCTCAGCCTGGCACTCCTGGTATTCCCTTCCAGTGACGTAGAAGCCAAACGAACCACCTTAAGCCTTGACCTGGATAGCCCGGTCGAGCAACTGACACAAGATCAAGACGCATCCGACACGCTCCAAGCCACAAATGCTGCAACCGAGTCGCCGTTCGCGCAGATAGAAAACAGCACCGAAGACACCAAGGAAGCCGCCCAGCCACAGCCTGTACCCGTGGTAGAAACCGCCAAAGGCCCTCAGCATCGGGAAGTACTTGTTGCCAAAGGCGACACCCTTTCGACCCTGTTCGAGAAAGTCGGCCTGCCGTCATCCACTGTTAATGAGGTGCTGGCCAGTGATAAACAAGCCAAGCAGTTCACCCAGCTCAAACGCGGCCAGAAGCTTGAGTTCGAACTGACGCCCGATGGCCAGTTGAACAAGCTGCACAGCAATGTCAGCGACCTGGAGAGCATCGCGCTGACCAAAGGTGCCAAGGGGTTTGCCTTCAATCGAGTAACCTCCAAGCCTGTCATGCGCTCGGCCTATATCCACGGCGTAATCAACAGTTCGCTATCACAATCCGCCGCCCGTGCTGGTTTGTCCCACAGCATGACCATGGACATGGCCAGCGTATTTGGCTACGACATCGACTTCGCCCAGGATATTCGCCAAGGTGACGAGTTCGACGTGATCTACGAGCAAAAGGTCGCCAACGGTAAAGTCGTCGGCACCGGCAATATCCTTTCCGCGCGCTTCACCAACCGTGGCAAGACCTACACCGCCGTTCGCTACACCAACAAGCAAGGCAACAGCAGCTACTACACGGCCGACGGCAACAGCATGCGCAAAGCCTTCATCCGCACCCCGGTGGACTTCGCCCGTATTAGCTCGCGTTTCTCGATGGGTCGCAAGCATCCAATTCTGAACAAAATTCGCGCCCATAAAGGCGTGGACTATGCCGCCCCCCGTGGCACGCCGATCAAGGCAGCCGGTGACGGCAAGGTATTGTTGGCCGGTCGCCGCGGCGGTTATGGCAATACTGTGATCATCCAGCACGGCAATACCTACCGTACGCTCTATGGCCACATGCAGGGGTTCGCCAAAGGCGTCAAGACGGGCGGCAACGTCAAACAGGGCCAAGTGATTGGTTACATCGGCACCACCGGCCTGTCCACCGGTCCGCATTTGCACTACGAGTTCCAGGTCAACGGTGTGCACGTCGACCCACTGGGCCAGAAACTGCCAATGGCTGACCCCATCGCCAAGGCAGAGCGCGCGCGCTTCCTGCAGCAGAGCCAACCGCTCATGGCACGCATGGATCAGGAACGGTCCACCCTGCTGGCCTCGGCGAAGCGCTGAGCCATGGCTCTCTATATAGGTGTGATGTCCGGGACCAGCCTTGATGGCCTGGACATTGCACTAATTGAGCAGGATACAGCGATCAAACTGATCGCCACCCACTACATCCCCATGCCTGAATCCCTTCGTACCGAGCTGCTCGGCCTTTGCGCCAGCGGCCCGGACGAGATTGCCCGCTCGGCGATTGCCCAGCAACACTGGGTGACGCTCGCCGCCCAAGGCATTCACGCACTACTCGACCAGCAGAAACTAAAGCCCCAGGACATTCGAGCGATTGGTAGCCACGGGCAAACCATTCGCCACGAGCCTGCACGCGGATTCACGGTACAGATCGGTAACCCGGCGCTGCTTACGGAGTTGACCGACATAACCGTTGTCAGCGACTTCCGCAGCCGCGATGTCGCCGCAGGGGGCCAAGGTGCACCGCTGGTGCCAGCCTTCCATGAAGCACTGTTTGGCGAACACACAGGCAACCGCGCCGTATTGAATGTCGGCGGTTTCAGCAACCTCAGCCTGATTGAGGCCGACAAGCCTGTCGCCGGGTTTGACTGCGGCCCGGGCAATGTCCTGCTGGATGCCTGGATTCACCAGCAACGCGGTGAAAACTTTGACCGCAGTGGCCAGTGGGCTGCCAGCGGACAGGTTGAGCCGGTCTTGCTCAAGGCTTTGCTCAGCGACCCATTCTTCCTGACTCAAGGCCCGAAAAGCACAGGCCGCGAAGTCTTCAACCTGGGATGGCTGGAGCGCCACCTCGACCGGCTGCCAGGCTTCGTCGCCCAGAACGTGCAAGCCACACTGCTGGAGCTGACGGCGCAGACGATCGTCGAGTCCCTGCAAACTGCCCAGCCCCAGACTGAAACCTTGCTGGTCTGCGGAGGCGGCGCTCATAACACCACCTTGATGAACCGCCTGGCCAGCCTACTGCCTACCACCCAAGTCAGCAGCACTGCCACTTACGGCGTAGATCCCGACTGGGTCGAGGCCATGGCCTTCGCCTGGCTGGCCCACTGCTGCCTTGAAGGCATCGCCGCCAATCGCCCCAGCGTCACCGGCGCCCTCGGGCTTCGAGTACTCGGCGCGATCTACCCCGCCTGAACCCCAGACAGCAAAACGCCGCTTGGTCCTATCAAGGCCAAGCGGCGTTTTGCAAACTCGCTGACGATCAGATCGAGAACGAAGACCCGCAACCACAGGTTGTAGTCGCATTTGGGTTCTTGATCACGAAACGCGAACCTTCCAGACCTTCCTGATAATCCACTTCGGCTCCTGCCAAGTACTGGAAGCTCATCGGATCAACAACCAGGCTTACGCCTTCGCGTTCAACGATGGTGTCGTCATCGGCCACATCTTCATCGAAGGTGAAACCGTACTGAAACCCTGAACAACCGCCGCCCGTCACAAATACGCGCAGCTTCAAGCGATCATTACCCTCTTCATCGACCAGGCTCTTCACCTTGTGCGCAGCACCGTGGGTGAATTGCAAAGCCGTGGGGGTGAAGGATTCAACGCTCATGCTGATTATCTCCCGGCGTAGCGCCGCCATATGCGTGATGGTCGGCATTATCCGCTTCTCCTAGAAAAGCGGTCAACTATTGTTACGGTATATCAGTCTGCACAGCCGCCATTAAAAATACAAAAGGCCCGATCAACGGGCCTTTTGCGCATCTGCAGAAAACCTTAAGGCAGCATGCCTGCATGGGACAAGCCCATCTTTTCATCCAGACCAAACAAGATGTTCAGGTTCTGTACCGCCTGGCCCGATGCACCTTTGACCAGGTTATCGATGACCGACAGCACCACCACCAGATCACCATCTTGCGGGCGATGCACAGCAATACGGCACACGTTGGCACCGCGCACGCTACGGGTTTCCGGATGGCTGCCCGCCGGCATCACATCGACGAACGGCTCGTTGGCATAGCGTTTTTCAAACAACGCCTGCAAATCCACCGAGCGATCCACAACGGTCGCGTACAGCGTGGAGTGGATCCCGCGGATCATCGGCGTCAGGTGCGGCACAAAGGTCAAGCCGACGTCCTTGCCAGCGGCGCGACGCAGCCCTTGGCGAATTTCCGGCAGATGGCGATGCCCTTTGACCGCATAGGCCTTCATGCTTTCCGACGTCTCGGAGTACAAAGACCCAACCGCAGCACCACGACCCGCGCCACTGACACCCGACTTGCAGTCGGCGATCAACCGAGAAGTATCAGCCAGCCCCGCCTCCAGCAACGGCAGGAAACCCAGCTGCGTAGCCGTCGGATAGCAACCCGGCACCGCAATCAGACGTGCCTGCTTGATTTGCTCACGATTGACTTCCGGCAGACCATACACCGCCTCTTCAAGCAGCTCGGGAGCACCGTGAGGCTGGCCGTACCACTTGGCCCACTCATCGGCGTCCTGCAAACGGAAGTCCGCCGACAAGTCGATCACCTTGGTGCCGGCAGCCAGCAGTTCACCCGCCAGGGCATGGGCTACACCGTGGGGCGTGGCGAAGAACACCACGTCGCAAGCACCCAGGGTCTTGATGTCCGGAACCGAGAAAGCCAGGCCGTCGTAGTGACCGCGCAGGTTCGGGTACATATCGGCGACGGCCAGTCCGGCCTCGGATCGGGAGGTGATGACCACTACCTCAGCTTGCGGATGCTGAGCCAACAGACGCAGCAATTCGACACCGGTGTAACCCGTGCCGCCGACGATACCGACCTTGACCATAAACCTGCCCTCAACGAACCCACTGGAAAGCCGTCGATAATAGGGGCCGCATCGTCCTGCGACAACCGTCAACGTGACGTGCGGGCGCTTGAGCCACTACTATCTTCAGCTACCGTGAACCTGGGAATAACTAAAAATGCTTTATCTATGGGTCAAAACCTTTCATATCGTCAGCATCGTCTGCTGGTTTGCCGCACTGTTTTACCTGCCGCGCCTGTTCGTCTACCACGCCCAAAGCGAGGACACCATCAGCAAGGAACGCTTCTGCACCATGGAGCGCAAGCTGTACCGCGGCATCATGGGGCCGGCGATGATTGCCACCCTCGTGTTCGGCATCTGGCTGATTGCCCTCAACCCCGGCGTCTTCGCCCAGGGTGCCTGGATGCATGCCAAGCTGACGCTGGTAGTGCTGCTTATTGGCTACCACCATATGTGTGGCGCTCAGGTAAAACGTTTCGCTCGTGGCGAAAACACCCGCAGCCATGTCTTTTATCGCTGGTTCAATGAAGTGCCAGTTCTGATATTGCTGGCTATCGTAATTTTGGTCGTGGTCAAACCGTTCTAACTTCTATTACTCGGGGTACTTCCAATGTCGCTGCCCGCTTTGCTTGAACAACGTCTGCGCCTGCCCGTGGTGGTTGCGCCGATGTTCCTGATCTCCAACCCGCAACTGGTCCTGGCCTGCTGCCGCAACGGGGTGGTCGGCAGCTTTCCGGCGCTCAATCAGCGGGAAAGCAGCGGCTTCAAGGCGTGGCTGGAGGAGATCGAAGCGGGCTTGGCGCTGCTGGACAACCCGGCGCCCTATGCCGTCAATCTGATCGTGCATAACAGCAACCCGCGCGTGGAGGCCGACCTGGCGATTTGCGTCGAGCACAAGGTGCCGATCGTCATCACCAGCCTGGGCGCGGTGAAAGAACTGGTGGATGCCGTGCATAGCTACGGCGGCCTGGTATTCCACGATGTCACCACCCGACGTCATGCCGAGAAAGCCGCTGAAGCCGGCGTCGACGGTCTGATCGCGGTCGCCGCAGGGGCTGGCGGCCATGCTGGCACCTGGAGCCCCTTCTCGCTGATTGCCGAAATTCGTCAGTTCTTCGATAAAACCCTGTTGCTGGCCGGCTGCCTGAACCACGGCCACGAAATCCTCGCAGCCCAACTCCTCGGGGCGGACCTGGCATATTTTGGCACCCGGTTTATCGGCACTACCGAAAGCCACGCACCGGATGCCTATAAAGAGATGCTGCTCACATCCCGCGCCGCCGACATCGTGCACACCCCTGCCGTCTCGGGCGTACCCGCCAGCTTCATGCGCCAGAGCCTGGAAAACGCCGGTTTCGATCTTGCCGCCCTGCAAGGCAAAGGTGAAGTCAACTTCGGTTCCAAGCTCAAGCCCTTGAGCGACGAAGCCAAAGCCTGGAAGACCGTCTGGTCGGCCGGCCAGGGCGTCGGTGAGATTGATGACTTGCCCAGTGTCGATGAGCTCGTTGCCCGTCTGGATGCCGAATACCGCAAGGCACTCGAACATGCAGCTCAGTTGCCAAAACGATGGCCCCGCTGAATAAGTGGCGATGTATGGCCTGCTGAGCGCATCAGGCCTTACACTCCCTGTAACACCTACCTATTTCAAGTGACAAGGATGCCCGCATGAGCGACAACCGCTTCAAGATCGTGTTTGACGGAGCCCTGCGACCGGGTGTCGAACTCACCACCGCCAAACTGAATCTCGCCGAGCTGTTCAAGAGCGACGTGGACGCGGTCGACAAGCTATTCACCGGCCGCCCTGTCGCCCTCAAGCGCGACCTCTCCCACGCCGACGCCGAAACTTACCTGCAAGCCCTGAAAAATACCGGCATCGATGCGCGAATCGAAACCGAGCAGCCGGTAGCCTTCAGCCTCGCCGAGACTCACGAAACAAACGCTGGCAACTCCAGCGATTACAATCGCCCCACCGAATCACCTTACGCCCCGCCTCGAGCTGCTGTTGGCGACAACCTGCCAGAGTTCTCCACCCTCAAAGTCTTTACGATCAACGGGCGTATCGGCCGGCTGCGCTACCTGGCCTGGACACTCGTACTGACCGTGGCAATGCTCGCCATAACCGGCACCCTGTTTGTCGTAGGCCTTGGCATCGCTGCCGTGTCCCCATCGACTGCAACAGTCATTGGTTTGCTGGTGGGTATCGCGGTATTTGTGGCCTTTTTCTGGGTCAGCGTACAGATCACCGTACAACGCCTACACGACCTTGGTTGGTCCGGTTGGCTGTGGTTCCTGCATCTGGTGCCTTTCGTGGGCAGCATCTTCCCGATCCTGCTGGTGGTGTTGCCTGGCAATGCCGGTGCCAACCAGTACGGCGCGCCGCCTCCACCCAACAGCACGGCAGTCAAGGTGCTCTCCACCCTGTGGCTGGCTCTCATTCCGCTGATGATTGTCATCGGTCTGACCCTGGGGATGAACGGCTACCTGGATCAACTCGAAACCGACGCGGACAACACCTACGACAGCAGCTCCATCACCTCCGATGAAGCAGACGATCAGGGCGTCGTCATTGATGAAGAATCCCCGCAAAGTGCTGACGACACTGCCGAACCTGTAGACTCTCCGGAAGAATGAAGAAACGCCAGGCGCCTGTGATGCCTCTGTCACAGGCTCGGCGGCGTTGCGATGGAGAAGCGCATGACCCGTTACGCTCTGATCACCGGTGCCTCCAGCGGCATCGGCCTGGCCCTGGCTGAAGCATTGGCCCGCCGGGGCCGCAGTTTGATTCTGGTGGCCCGCCAGCGTGATCAGTTGGAAAGCATTGCAATCGAATTGACTCAGCGCTTCGGCGTCGAAGTGTTGTTCCGTGCCTGTGACCTCGGCGAGCCCTTGCGGCTTTCCGGGTTTCTGTTGGAACTTGAAGAGGGTGAGCGGCAAATCGACCTGCTGGTCAACTGTGCAGGCATCGGCACCAGCGGCCCATTCCTGGCACAGGACTGGATGACCGAGCAGGACCTGATGGAAGTGAACATTCTGGCACTCACCCGCCTGTGCCACGCCCTCGGCAACTCGATGGCGCTGCTGGGTGGCGGGCAGATTCTCAACGTCGCCTCGGTCGCCGCGTTTCAGCCCGGCCCGTGGATGAGCACCTACTACGCCAGCAAGGCCTATGTGCTGCACTTCTCCGAGGGTCTGCGGGAGGAGTTGAAGACCTGCGGGATAAAGGTCTCGGTACTTTGCCACGGCCCGACGCGCACTGCCTTCTTCGGTACAGCACAGATGGATACTGCCAAACTGGACAGCAGCCAACAGCTGATGAGCCCGGAAGAAGTCGCGCTCTGCGCGGTACGCGCCCTGGAAAAGAACAAAGCCATCATCATCCCCGGTCGCCGCAACCGCTGGCTGGCGTTCAGCCCCCGTTTAAGCCCGCGCTGGCTAACCCGAAAAATCGCCGGAGCCATCAACAAGGCCTACTGCGCGCGTTGACTGCTACCGATACAAAGGCTGGGCGCACACGGGTCGCCTGAGTACACTCAGCCTGCACTTTCACTATGGAGAAACAGCTGTGGATACTCTGTTCACCAAGATCATCAACAGGGAAATACCCGCGAAGATCATCTACGAGGATGACCAGGTCCTGGCCTTCCACGACATCGCCCCACAGGCGCCGGTACATTTTCTGGTTATTCCGAAGAAACCCATTCGTACCCTCAACGACCTCACCGAGGACGACAAGGCCTTGGCTGGACATATTCTGTTCACCGCCCAGCGCCTGGCGGTGGAACAAGGGTGTGAAAAGGGTTTCCGCGTGGTGATGAACTGCAATGAAGACGGCGGACAGACCGTTTATCACATTCATATGCACGTACTGGGTCAGCGCCAAATGAACTGGCCGCCGGGCTGAGCAAGGCTCATAGCAAGGTCGTGGCCCCAGGCTGCGACCTTATGAGCATGACCCAACGCAAACCTTCCTCCACCGATTGCGGTAAACTGGCCACCGAGATTCTTTCCGGAGGTCAGCATGACTACCCAACGTCACTACTCGCCGATTGACCGTCTGTTGCTGCAAGCCGACACGGCGATGCGCACGTTGTTGCCTTTCAGCGGCCAACCGTACCGCCCCTCGCCTGCCATCGTGCAACCCGAAGTACAGATGAGTGAGACCGAGACCCGCCACGTCGCCGGCCTGATGCGAATCAACCATACCGGCGAAGTCTGTGCTCAGGCGCTGTACCAAGGCCAGGCCCTGACCGCCAGGCTGCCGCAAGTGCGCGCCGCCATGGAGCATGCCGCCGAGGAAGAAATCGACCACCTGGCTTGGTGCGAGCAACGCATTCGCCAATTGGGCAGCCACCCTAGTGTGTTGAATCCATTGTTTTATGGTATGTCGTTTGGCATTGGCGCCGTTGCCGGGCTGATCAGCGATAAGGTCAGCCTCGGATTCGTAGCGGCCACCGAGCATCAGGTTTGTAAACACCTGAACGAGCACCTGGAGCAACTGCCGGCAGAAGACGAAAAGTCCCGGGCGATTCTTGAGCAGATGCGCATTGATGAAGAACATCACGCACAAAGCGCATTGGATGCCGGCGGCTTCCGCTTCCCGGCGCCGGTGAAATTTGGCATGAGCCTGTTGGCCAAGGTCATGACCAAGAGCACCTACCGCATCTGATTCATCCTTTGTAGGAGCGAGCAAGCTCGCTCCTACAAAAAGCAGAAAGGGCGCTTAAAAGCGCCCTTTCTTTTTGCCTGGGGATTATCCCAACTCAATGATCTCGTAATCATGAGTGATGGCCACACCTGCGGCGCCGAGCATGATCGAGGCCGAGCAATACTTCTCCGCCGACAACTCAATTGCGCGTTTCACCTGAGCTTCTTTCAGCCCACGCCCCTTGACCACAAAATGCATGTGGATCTTGGTAAACACCTTGGGATCTTCAGTGGCACGCTCGGCTTCCAGGAAGGCTTCGCAACTTTCCACCGCCTGGCGCGACTTCTTCAGGATGCTGACCACATCGAAATTGCTGCAACCGCCTACACCGAGCAGGAGCATTTCCATCGGGCGTACACCCAGGTTACGACCGCCGGCTTCGGGCGGTCCGTCCATGACCACAACATGGCCACTGCCCGACTCACCGAGAAACATGGCTTCGCCCGCCCATTGGATGCGTGCCTTCATCGCCCAGACTCCACTGCTAAAAAAGGGTCGCCAGCTTAGCACAGGGCCTTGAAACCGCAGCGGTCCGGGTGAAAGCGATCAACTGCAGGGCTTGATAGATAAATTCTCTGATCGAGTCAGAATGTGTCTGTTAAGCTGGCGCCAAATCACTGGCGCTTTCCCATCCATTGGATGACGTCGCACAACCTCTGATCGCGCAGGCTAAAAAAACAAGCTCAACCACACCGTGCAGTCTTTTCGGGATACAACCATGGTTGCTATTACTCCCACATCCAAGATCAAGAACCTCGACAAACTATTGATGCATTGTCAGCGCCAGCGCTATCCGGCCAAACACAACATCATTTGTGCTGGCGAGCGCTCCGAAACGCTGTTCTTCATTATCAAAGGCTCCGTCACCATTGTGATCGAGGATGAAGATGGCCGCGAAATGATCATCGCCTACCTCAATACCGGTGATTTCTTCGGCGAGTTGGGGCTGTTTGAGCAGGCAGGGAAAGAACAGGAACGCAGTGCCTGGGTGCGTGCCAAGATCGAGTGCGAAGTCGCCGAGATCAGCTATACGAAATTTCGCGAACTGTCCCAACAGGATCCAGACATTCTGTACGCCCTGAGCGGCCAGATCGCCCAGCGCCTGAGAGATACCACGCGCAAGGTCGGTGACCTGGCGTTCTTCGATGTCACAGGCCGGGTGGCCCGCTGCCTGCTGGAGCTGTGCAAGCAGCCGGACGCCATGACCCATCCGGACGGCATGCAAATCAAGGTCACTCGCCAGGAAATCGGGCGCATCGTTGGCTGTTCACGGGAGATGGTCGGCCGGGTGCTCAAGGACCTGGAAGAACGCAACCTGGTTCACGTCAAAGGCAAGACCATGGTGGTCTTCGGCACCCGTTAAACCGCCACGAAGCTGGCGAGCATCTGCCGGTACAACGTGTCGAGCCGATCAATCGCGTCCGGCGCAGAAAAGGCTTCATGCAGGGCGATATGGCTTTCGGCGCGAACTCGTTGCTCAAGGCCACACGCCTCATTGAAGCGGTTGACCGCAGCAATCAACTCGATGCGATCGTTGTCCAGCAACAACGCACCGTGCACCAGCCCCACCGGACGCCCGCCGCTCTGACGCCAGCGCTGGGCGGTACCGACCATTTTGCGACCATCAAGGTTGACGTTGTAGCGACCGTCGCAGAATGCACCGTCGATCTCACCGAGGGACGGCTCGCCGCCCAATTCCCTGAGCAAATCACAGATGGGTTGGCATAACCGCTGATAACCGGTTTCAATCCGCCCCTGATCGCCTTCGCTACGAGGCGGTGCGTAGACCAGCGCGATATTGACGGTCGCGGCCGACTGCGGCACCGGCTCACCGCCGGTCTCGCGCAACAGCACCGGCCAACCGTGATCGACCGACACTTGGTTTGCCGCCTCAAAAGCCGGAAACCGGCTCAAACGACGCGGCATGACCAGCGCCTGATCACTGGGTTGCCAAAACAACAGGCCAAACGGCAGCTCGCCCGCGCAGACGGCGGCGAGCAAATCCTGCTCGGCCTTGAGACCCGCTTCAACGGTCAGGGAGACGGGCTGGGTCATGATCAATCCAGCGTCGACCCACTCACCGCCACACCCCGTTCCGGGAAGAACAGACGCTGCAGTTCAGCTCCCGGGTTTTCGGCGCGCATGAACGTTTCGCCCACCAGGAACGAATACACACCGCTGATTTCCATCAGTTCCACATCGGCCCGGTTAACGATGCCGCTTTCGGTGATCACCAAGCGATCGCGAGGAATGCGTGGCAACAGGTCGAGGGTGTTTTCCAGGCTGACTTCGAAGGTGTGCAGGTTACGGTTATTGACCCCCACCAGTGGTGTGTCGAGGGTTTTCAGTGCACGCTCCAGCTCATCACCGTCATGAACTTCCACCAGCACATCGAGGCCGACGCTTTTAGCCACGGCGGCCAACTCAGCCATCTTCACGTCGTCCAAGGCGGAGACGATCAGCAGCACGCAATCGGCGCCCAAGGCACGGGCTTCGACGATCTGATAGGGATCGACCATGAAGTCCTTGCGGATCACCGGCAACGAGCACGCTGCGCGCGCTTGCTGAAGGTAGAGATCGGAACCCTGGAAGAAGTCGATATCGGTCAACACGGAAAGACAGATTGCGCCGCCCTTCTCATAACTCTTGGCAATATCTTCAGGAATGAAGATCTCGCGAATGACACCTTTGCTCGGCGACGCCTTTTTGATTTCCGCAATGACGGCCGGCTGTTTTTCCTTGGCCTGCTTGATCAGTGCATTGGCAAAACCGCGTGGCGCATCGGCGGTTTTCGCCAGGCTTTCCAGCTCGGCCAGGCTGACGCGAGCGCGGCGCTCGGCAACTTCTTCAGCCTTGCGGGCCAGGATCTTTTCCAGAACGGTCGGAACACTCATTCTTCATTCTCCATCTTGAATACGGCGGTGAATGCTCCCAGTTCTTCGAGCTTCTCGCGAGCCAGACCCGTGTGCAACGCATCGTGGGCCAAGGCGACACCTTCCTTAAGACTATAGGCATGATCGGCAGCGTAAAGTGCCGCGCCAGCATTAAGAACAATCATCTCGGCGGCTTTTTGGCCGTTTTCGGTCTTACGACGCCCCAGGGCATCGCGAATCAATTCAAGGGAAGCCGCCGGGCTTTCCACCGCCAGGCCGTGCAGGCTCTGGCTCTTCATGCCCAAGTCTTCGGGCTCGACCCAATACTCGGTAATCTGGTCGTTCTTCAGCTCCGCCACGAAGGTCGGTGCCGCCAGACTGAACTCGTCCAGGCCATCTTTCGAATGCACCACCAACACGTGCTTGCTGCCCATGCGCTGCAAGACTTCCGCCAATGGGCGGCACAATGCCTGACTGAATACGCCCACCACCTGATGTTTCACACCGGCCGGATTCGTAAGCGGGCCGAGCATGTTGAACAAGGTGCGCAGGCCGAGGTCCTTGCGCGGACCGGCGGCGTACTTCATCGCACCATGGTGGGACTGAGCGAACATAAAGCCGATACCGACGTTCTCGATACAGCGGGCTACCTGGACCGGCGTCAGGTTCAGGTAGATGCCCGCCGCTTCCAGCAAGTCGGCGCTGCCGCTGTTGCCGGACACGGCACGGTTGCCATGCTTGGCCACGGTGCAACCCGCGGCGGCCACGACAAACGATGAAGCCGTCGATACGTTGAAGATATTCGCACCGTCGCCGCCGGTGCCGACCACGTCAACGACGCCGTCGAGGGTCTTGAGTTCGACCTTGTCCGCCAGTTCACGCATGACCGAAACGGCGCCGACGATTTCGTCGATACTTTCGCTCTTCATGCGCATGGCCATCATGAACGCGCCAATCTGCGCATCGGTGCATTGACCGGTCATGATTTGGCGCATCACATCGCTCATTTCAGCGGTGCTCAGGTCCAGATGGCCGACGATACGGCTCAGGGCAGTCTTGATATCCATGAAAAGTCCTTAGCGCGTGCCGCCGCTCTGCTTGAGAAAGTTGGCGAACAGCTCAAAGCCCTGCTCGGTCAGAATCGACTCAGGGTGAAATTGCACCCCTTCGATGTTCAGTGTCTTGTGACGCAGGCCCATGATCTCGTCGACAGAGCCGTCTTCCAGCTGGGTCCAGGCGGTCAGTTCCAGGCACTCGGGCAGCGTTTCACGCTTGACCACCAAGGAGTGGTAACGGGTGACCGTCACCGGCAGGTTCAACCCATGGAATACGCCCTGATCATTGTGGAATACCGGGCTGGTTTTGCCGTGCATCACCTGACGGGCTCGAACCACGTCGCCACCAAAGGCTTGGCCGATGGACTGGTGGCCCAGGCACACGCCAAGAATCGGCAGTTTACCGGCGAAATACTTGATGGCTTCCAACGACACCCCCGCTTCGGTCGGGGTGCAGGGGCCCGGGGAAACGACGATGCGCTCCGGGTTCAGCGCGGCAATTTGCGCCACGCTCAATTCGTCATTGCGCACCACCTTGACCTCGGCACCGAGTTCGCCCAGGTACTGCACAACGTTGTAGGTAAAGGAGTCGTAGTTATCAATCATCAGCAACATGCGGGTTAAAACCTCTTGAATTCACTGATTTCTAATGACGGCCTTCCAAAAGGGTGACCCGCTGCCAGACGCACGTTCCGGTTGCCAGGGGTGAGCCGGCAAGGGGCGTCAAACAACAGGTGAAGAAGGCAAATCGGTACAGGTCCGGCCGGGCCGGCAGAGAAAAGTTAGGCGCGCCAACGCCAACGGGCGTGTGCCTTGACTACGCGCATCAAGAGTTTGCTGATGATCAACACAGGGAGGGTCTCATTCATACGTTTAGGCACAGTAACGTAGCCTCGTCAGCGGTGCAATATGGAGCAGCAAATACGGGGAAAACAGGCCACGGATTATTTGGCGTCAAACGCGGTAATCCCTGAATAGACCAGAAATAATTTGCTAAGGTTTTGCTGCCTACACACAACAATAATCACATGGACGACCTCATGCTCAGACCACCGTTCTTTGCGCCGCTTGCCGGCTGTCTCTTGTCACTGGCCTGCGCCCAGGCCTTTGCGGCACCGTCACCTTATTCAACCATGGTGGTGTTCGGTGACAGCCTGGCCGATGCAGGCCAATTCCCTGATGCCGGCGGCCCCGCGGGTGCCACGTTGCGGTTTACCAACCGCACCGGTCCGACCTACTTGAGCAACGGAACAGAGCGTTTCTCCCTGGTTTCATCCACGTTGCTGGGATCCAAACTGGGGGTTGCCCCCAACGACTTGAACGCCTCCACGTCTCCGGTTCGCGCCGCACAAGGCTTGCCAGACGGCAGCAACTGGGCGGTGGGCGGCTACCGTACCGATAACATCCTCGACTCCATCACCTCGGTGTCCAACGCGGCGATCCCGCCGGGCAACCCCGGTGGCGGCACCGTGCTGCGCAGTCGCCAGGGTTATCTGCCAGCCAACGGCGGCCGGGCCGATCCCAACGCGTTGTATTTCCTTTCTGGCGGCGGCAATGACTTCCTCCAGGGTTTTGTACAAAGCCCTGGTCAAGCCGTCGCCGCCGGTGGCCGGCTGGCCGACAGCGCCCAAGTCCTGCAACAGGCCGGCGCGCGCTACATCATGGTCTGGATGCTGCCCGACCTGGGGCTGACGCCCGCTATCAATGGCACCCCGAGTCAGGCGGCCAGCAGCGCCCTGAGCAACATCTTCAACCAGGCACTGGTGCAACGCTTATCGCAAATCGATGCTCAAGTTATCCCGCTGAATATCCCACTATTGCTCAAGGAAACCTTCGCCGACCCTGGTCGCTTTGGCCTGGCCACCGGGCAAAACCTCACGGGGACCTGCTTCAGCGGCAATGGCTGCACCGCGAGCCCCACCTACGGCATCGGCGGTACCAACCCGGACCCGACCAAGCTGATCTACAACGACTCGGTCCATCCCACCGAAGCCGGGCAACGGCTGATCGCCGACTACGCCTATTCACTGCTGGCCGCACCTTGGGAAGTCACCTTGCTGCCAGAAATGGCCCAAGGCACGCTGCGTGCGCATCAGGATGAACTGCGCAACCAATGGCAGGCCGACTCAGGTAACTGGCAAGCCGTGGGCCAATGGCGGGCGATCGTTGCGGCCGGTGGCCAGCATCTGGATTTCGATAATCAAAATACTTCGGCCAGTGGTGACGGCAGTGGCTACAACCTGAACATCGGTGGCAGTTACCGTCTCAACGAAGACTGGCGTGTCGGCGTAGCGGCGGGCCTCTATCGTCAGACTCTTGAGGTCGGCGGCAGCGATTCGGACTACAAACTCAACAGCTACATGGGCACCGCCTTCGCTCAGTATCAAGAGGACCACTGGTGGGCTGACGCGGCGCTGACCGGCGGTCAACTGGACTTCGACAGCCTCAAGCGCAAGTTCGCCCTGGGTGTCAGCCAAGGTTCTGAGAAAGGCGATACCGACGGTTGGTTGTGGGCCTTGAGCGCCCGCGTGGGATATGACATCGCGCAGCCGGGCAGCGAATGGCACCTGTCGCCCTTCATCAGCGCCGACTACTCGCGGATCGAAGTGGATGGTTACTCGGAGAAAGACGCCCGCTCCACCGCACAGACCTTTGATGATCAACATCGTGACTCCAAGCGCCTGGGCCTGGGCTTGCAAGCGAACTATCGCATCACGCCGCAAACCCTGTTATTTGGCAAAGTCGCCCACGAGCATGAGTTCGAAAACGACACCCAGCGGGTGAAGATCGCACTCAACAGCGTGCCCGGGATCGATTTCAAACTGGATGGGTACACGCCGCGCAGCAACTCGGATCGCCTGAACCTGGGGGTTAGCCACAAGCTGACGAAGGAGCTGGCGTTGAACGCTGCCTATAACGTGAGGAAAGATGACAGCTTGACCCAGCAAGGGGTCAGTGTGGGGGTGAGCCTGGATTTCTAAGATGGCGCTGAAGCTACACAAATCAAATGTGGGAGCTGGCTTGCCTGCGATTGCATCGCCCCGGTGCTTCTGAAACACCGAGGTGCCTGCATCGCGGGCAAGCCCGGCTCCCACAAAAAAGCCAGCTCCCACATTTTGACCAGCATCTGTCTTTAATTGAGCGGCGTCTGCTCAGCCAGCGCCACCGCCCGGAACATCGCCCGGCGCTTGTTCAGCGTCTCTTCCCATTCCAGCGCCGGCACCGAGTCGGCCACAATCCCGCCACCCGCCTGCACATGCAATTCGCCGTCCTTGATCACCGCTGTGCGGATCGCAATGGCCGTGTCCATATTGCCGTTCCAGGCGAAATAACCCACCGCACCGCCGTAGACGCCGCGCTTGACCGGCTCCAGTTCGTCGATGATTTCCATCGCACGAATCTTCGGCGCGCCCGACAAGGTGCCCGCCGGCAAAATCGCCCGCAACGCATCCATGGCCGTCAGCCCAGCCTTCAACTCACCGGTGACGTTGGAGACGATGTGCATCACGTTGGAGTAACGCTCGATGACCATCTTCTCGGTAAGCTTCACCGAACCGATTTCCGATACGCGCCCGGTGTCATTACGCCCCAGGTCGATCAGCATCAAGTGCTCGGCAATTTCCTTGTCGTCGGACAGCAGGTCCAGCTCCAGTGCCAGGTCCGCCTCTTCGGTCGCACCACGCGGACGGGTACCGGCAATCGGGCGCACAGTGATCAGGTTGTCTTCGACCCGCACCAGCACTTCCGGCGAACTGCCTACTACATGGAAATCGCCAAAGTTGAAGAAGTACATGTACGGCGTCGGGTTGAAGCAACGCAGCGCACGGTACAAGTCGATGGGCGCGGCCTTGAAGTCGATGGACATGCGTTGCGACGGCACCACCTGCATGCAGTCACCGGCGAGGATGTATTCCTTGATGGTGTCGACGGCGCGCTCGTAGTCATCCTGGGTGAAGCTCGAACGGAACACCGGGTCGGCCGCCGGTGGACGGCTGAGGTCCAGGCCGCGACGCGGCGTGATCGGCTGACGCAGTTTTTCAAGCAGGGCCTCCAGGTTGGCCTGGCCTTGCTCGAACGCGTCTTCCTGAGAAGGATCGGCCAGGACAATCGCGTGCATCTTGCCGGCAAGGTTGTCGAACACCACCACGGCGTCGGAAACCATCAGCAGAATGTCCGGCACACCCAGCGGATCCGGGTTCGGAGATTTGCCCAGACGTTTTTCCACATAACGTACGCAGTCGTAGCCGAAGTAGCCCACCAGGCCACCGTTGAAGCGCGGCAAGCCAGCGATGGTCGGCACGTTGTAGCGCGCCTTGAATGCCTCGACGAAGGCCAACGGGTCTTCGACGTCGTGGCTTTCGATCTCTACACCGTCATAAGTGATGCTGACGTGATGGTCGTGCACCCGCATGACCGTGCGGCACGGCAGGCCGATGATCGAATAACGGCCCCATTTCTCGCCGCCCTGCACCGACTCCAACAGATAGGAGTTGGGCTCGTCGGCGAGTTTCAGGTAGATCGACAGCGGTGTGTCGAAGTCGGCCAGGGTTTCGCGGGCCATGGGGATACGGTTGTAGCCGGCAGCGGCCAAACGCAGGAATTCTTCGCGGATCATGAGGTGCCTCGTGGCTTGAGGGTCTAACGGTCAGGTGTGCAAACGTGCCGCAGCGCGGCCAGGATCAGTCAGGCGCGCCAACGCCAGCGGGCCAGGGCCTTGATGACTTTCATCCAGAGTTTGCGAGTGACCACCACGATGGGATTTCCAGAAGGGGATGGAACAGCGTCGGGCAACGTTATCTCAGCGCCCGCTCCCAAGCAACCGGGGATTAGCAGGCGCAGGTCATCAATCACCAACGCCGGGGATTCCTCGGCAATCGGCCGGCCGTGGTTGTAGCCGTAACTCAAGGCCACGCACTTGACACCCGCCGCTTTCGCTGCCAGCACATCACTGCGCGAATCGCCGACAAACAACGATTGGGACGCCGGGATATTGGCCATTTTCATCACGAAAAACAGCGCCGCCGGATCAGGTTTTTTCTGCGGCAGGGTATCGCCACCGATGATCCAGCGGAAATAACGGCCAATTTTCATCTGATCCAACAACGGCGCCACGAAGCGCTCCGGCTTGTTGGTGATGAGGGCCATTTCCACGCCCTGCTTGTGCAGCCATTTCAAGGTGTCGCGCACGCCGGGATAGACCACGGTCAGTTCGTGGCCGTTCTCGTAGGCTGCGTTGAACAGCTCCAGCGCATGCTCAGCCTCGACATCATCGACGCCCTCGGCATCAATGTTGTTGGCCAGAGCCCGGCGCACCAGCATGTGCACACCGTTGCCAACCCACTCGCGCACCGCCTCGACACCCGCCCGCTTACGCCCGAGCTTGAGCAGCATCGCATCCACCGCGACTGCCAGGTCCGGGACCGAATCGATCAAGGTACCGTCCAGATCGAACATCACCAGCCGTGGCAATTTGCCGGGAAACAGCTGCTCAAAGCCGCTCATGGACGCGCCAGCGCCAGTTCTGCACGCATTTTGGCGATCACTTCCTGATAGTCCGGCGCGTTGAAGATCGCGGAACCGGCGACAAAGGTGTCAGCACCGGCGGCGGCGATTTCGCGAATGTTGTTGACGTTGACCCCGCCGTCGATCTCCAGGCGAATATCACGACCCGACGCATCGATCAGCGCCCGCGCTTCACGCAGTTTATCGAGGGTGCCAGGGATGAACTTCTGCCCGCCAAAGCCTGGGTTAACGCTCATCAGCAGGACCATGTCGACCTTGTCCATCACGTACTTGAGCACGTCCAGCGGTGTCGCCGGGTTGAACACCAGGCCGGCCTTGCAGCCGCCCTCGCGGATCAGTTGCAGGGAGCGGTCGACGTGCAGCGTGGCTTCCGGGTGGAAGGTGATGTAGGTCGCACCGGCCTCGATGAAGTCACCGACGATGCGGTCCACCGGGCTGACCATCAGGTGCGCATCGATAGGCGCGGTCACGCCGTACTTGCGCAGGGCGGCGCAGACCATCGGACCAATGGTCAGGTTCGGCACATAGTGATTGTCCATGACATCGAAGTGAACAAAGTCGGCACCCGCGGCCAGCACATTGTCGACTTCCTCGCCCAAGCGGGCGAAGTCGGCGGAGAGGATCGATGGAGCAATAACGAAGGGCTGCATGACGCACCTTTTTGAGCTAAATCACGATGGCGCGCATTGTATACCTCATGCTTTGCCGTGCGCACCGTGACCTCGCTCAATGGTTAGTAGGCGGCCCGGTAAATTTTCTCGATATCCGCGGCGCTGAGCTTGCGCGGATTGTTACGCATCAACCGCTCAATCCCCGCCGCCTCTACCGCCATGGCCGGGATGGCGTCTTCGGGAACATCAAAGCTGCGCAGGCCTGACGGGATTTCCACTGCGGCACACAGTCGCGTCATGGCCTCGACCGCCTGGTCGGCGGCATCGTTCACACTCAACCCAGTGACATTGACGCCCATGGCCTGGGCAATGTCCTGCATGCGCTCGACACACGCCAGCTTGTTCCAGTGCATCACGTAGGGCAGCAGCAAGGCATTGCTGACGCCATGGGCAATGCCGAATCGCCCGCCCAACGGGTACGCCAAGGCATGCACCGCGCCCACGCCCGCATTACCGAACGCCATCCCGGCCATCAGACTGGCGGTGGCCATATCGTCACGGGCTTGCAGGTTGGCGGGATTGGCGTAGGCCTTGGGCAGCGCCTTGGCGATCAGCTTGATCGCACCAATGGCCAGTGAGTCGGTGATCGGCGAGGCATTGAGGGACAGGTAGGACTCGATGGCATGCACCAAGGCATCAACACCACTGGCGGCAGTGACGCTACGCGGACAGGTCAACGTCATCTGCGGGCTGATCAACGCCACGTCGGGCAGCAGATAGTCGCTGACGATGCCTTTTTTCAGTTGCGCGGCCTTGTCCGAAAGGATCGCCACATTGGTCACCTCCGAACCAGTGCCGGCGGTGGTGGGGATGGCGATCAGCGGCGGACCTTTGCGCGGCACCTGATCGACACCGAACAGATCCGCCAGGGCGCCGTGGTAACCGGCGTAAGCCGCAACGCTTTTGGCGATGTCGATGGCGCTGCCACCGCCTACGCCGATGAGCCCGTCATGCCCGCCCTCGCGGTAGACACGCATACAGTCTTCCACGATGGAGATTTCCGGGTCGGGCAGTACACGGTCGAAAATTTCGTAGGGACGATCGCCCAAGTGCTCAAGCGCCAGCGCTACCGTGCCGGACTTGATCAGCGCGGCGTCGGTGACGATCAGCGGGTTGTCGACATCCAGCCGTGTCAATTCAGCGGCCAGTTGCTCGATGGCGCCGGGACCGGTGAGCAATTTGTGGGCGATCTTGAATGAGGAAGTACTCATGTGCGCGGCCTCTTATAACTGTGTGGGGGCTGGCACAAGAGTAGCTGGGGTTTAAAGGTTGTCTTCCATTCATGGGCTGAATAATCAGCGCATCCTGAATGGACACGGTCAAACATGTGGGAGCCGGCTTGCTCGCGAACGTGGTGGATCAGTTAATACATTTGGCGACTGACACACCGCTTTCGCGAGCAAGCCCGCTCCCACATTTGGTCCGGTTCCAACCATCAAACTTGAGCGGTGCGCAGTTTTTCGCTGCGCCCGCGCAGCCACTCCAGGGTCAGCAACAGCACCACCGAGAACGCGATCAATAAGGTCGCGGCCGCCGCAATCGTCGGGCTGAGGTTTTCGCGAATACCGCTGAACATCTGCCGGGGCAAGGTCGCCTGCTCGGGGCCTGCAAGGAACAACGTCACCACTACCTCATCGAACGAGGTGGCGAAAGCAAACAGCGCCCCGCTGATCACCCCCGGCGCGATCAACGGCAAGGTCACTCGCCGAAATGCGGTCAAGGGCGATGCCCCGAGACTGGCCGCCGCCCGCACCAGATTGTGGTTGAAACCTTGCAACGTGGCCGACACGGTGATGATCACAAACGGCACGCCCAACACCGCGTGCACCACGATCAACGAGAAGAAACTGTTACCCAGGCCCAGCGGCGCGAAAAACAGGTAACTGGCCACACCGATAATCACCACCGGCACCACCATCGGCGAAATCACCAGCGCCATCACCAGCGCCTTGCCGGGAAAGTGCCCGCGGGTCAGGCCAATCGCCGCCAGCGTGCCGAAGACCATGGCCAGCACGGTCGCCGCCGGGGCGACGATGATGCTGTTCTTCAGCGCGCGCATCCATTCCGCCGAGGCGAAGAAGTCCTGATACCAGTGCAGCGAAAAGCCTTGCAGCGGATACACCAGAAAACTGCCGGAATTGAACGACAGCGGAATAATCACCAGCACCGGCAGGATCAGGAACAACAGGATCACGCCACAGAGAATCCGCAGGCTGTAGAACCACACCCGCTCAACGGGCGACATGTAAGGACTCAACATCGCAAGGTGCTCCTCAGCTCAGGCGCAGGCGACTGGCGCCCACCAGCCAGTTGTAGATCAGGTACAGCACCACGGTCGCCAGCAGCAACAAGCCGCCCAAGGCCGTGGCCATACCCCAATTGATGCTGGTGTTGGTGTAGAACGCGACGAAGTAGCTGACCATCTGGTCGTTCGGGCTGCCCAGCAGCGCCGGGGTGATGTAGTACCCGATCGCCAGAATGAACACCAACAGACAGCCGGCGCCCACACCGGCGTAAGTTTGCGGGAAGTACACCCGCCAGAAACTGGCGAACGGATGACAGCCCAGGGAAATCGCAGCGCGCATATAAGTGGGCGAGATGCCCTTCATGACGCTGTAGATCGGCAAAATCATGAACGGCAGCAGAATATGCACCATGGAGATGTAGACCCCGAGCCGGTTGAACACCAACTCCACGGGCTTGTCGATCAAGCCCATGCCCACCAGCGCACTGTTGATCAACCCGCCTGACTGCAGCAACACGATCCACGCCGCCACGCGCACCAGTACCGATGTCCAGAATGGCAGCAACACCAGGATCATCAGCAGGTTGCTTTGCCGGGCCGGCAAGTTCGCCAGCAAGTAGGCCAGGGGATAGGCCAGCAGCAGACAGCACACGGTGATCACCAGGCCCATCCAGAAAGTACGGGCGAAGATGTCCAGGTAGATCGCCTGATCCGGTGTTGCAGGCGCCAGTTCGCCGAGGTCGTCGATGCGGTGATCGACAGACGCCAGCAAGTAGTAAGGCGTCAGGGTGCTGGTGTTGCGCCGGATCACTTGCCAATACGCCGGGTCGCCCCAACGTTCATCGAGGTTTTCCAGCGCTTCTTTATAGGAGGCGGGCGTTCCACTGAAGGGTAGTGCCCGCGCGGTTTTGGTCAGCAAGCTGCGATAGCCCGCCAGTTCCATGTTCAAACGCTTGGACAGGTCGCCAAGGGTCGAGTTTTGTCGGGCTTCGCCGAGGTCCTCACTGAGGGCCTGGTATACCGGCTCGCCGGGCAAGCCACGGCCGTCCCAGGCCGTAACCGCAAGCACTGTGCGCGGTAAACCGCCCACGACTTCCGGGTTACCGACGCTTTTGTAGAGCAGCGCGACGATGGGCACCAGGAACACCAGCAGCAAAAACAGCACCAGCGGCGCAATCAAGGCCTGGGCCTTCCAGCGATTGAGCCGCTCGGCACGGGCCAGGCGCTGTTTCAGGGTGGGGCTGGTGACCTCGTTCGAGGGAACGGCGATGGCCATGGCTGACTCCGGAACTTAAAGATGAAACGCCCCCTGTAGGAGCGAGCTTGCTCGCGAAGGTCGTCAACGATAACGCGGCGTACCTGGTTTGACGCGCAGCTCTCAGTATCTTCGCGAGCAAGCTCGCTCCTACAGGGATAACGGATGGCTTTGTTACTTGGCAGCCCAGGAATTGAAGCGTTGCTCCAATTGCTCGCCGTTATCCGCCCAGAAGCTCACATCAATCTGCACCTGGTTCGCGATATTTTCCGGAGTGGTCGGCATGTCCTTGAGCACATCCTTGGCCAGCAGCGGCACGGCTTGGATATTGGCCGGGCCGTAGGCGATGTTTTCCGAATAGATCTTCTGTTGCTGCGGTGCGACCGAGAAGGCGATGAACTTCTTCGCCGCTTCAGCACGATCCTTGGCCAGGCCTTTTGGAATGGCCCAGGCATCAAAGTCGTAGATGCCGCCATTCCACACCACTTTCAGGTTGCTCTCTTTCTGCACGGCGGCGATCCGGCCGTTGTAGGCCGAGCTCATGACCACATCCCCAGAGGCCAGGTATTGCGGCGGTTGGGCGCCCGCCTCCCACCATTGGATGCTGGGCTTGAGTTCATCGAGTTTCTTGAAGGCACGGTCCTGGCCATCCTTGCTGGCCAACACTTTGTAAACATCCTTGGGCGCCACACCGTCGGCCATCAGGGCGAATTCAAGGGTGTATTTGGCGCCTTTGCGCAGGCCACGCTTGCCGGGAAATTTCTTCGTATCCCAGAAATCTGCCCAGCCGCCTGGTGGCGATTTCAGTTTGTCGGCGTTGTAAGCCAGTACGGTGGACCAGACGAAGAAGCCCACGCCGCAAGGCTGAATGGCGCCTTTCACGTAGTCTTCGGCCTTGCCGAACAATTTAGGGTCCAGCGGCTCGAACATGTCCTCGTCACAGCCACGGGACAGCTCCGGCGACTCCACTTCCACCAAGTCCCAGGACACACTCTTGGTGTCGACCATGGCTTTGACCTTGGCCATCTCGCCGTTGTATTCACCTGCGATGATCTTGCCGTTGCCCGCGCTTTCCCACGGGGCGTAGAAGGCCTTGACCTGCGCTGCCTTGTTCGCGCCACCAAAAGACACCACCGTCAGGTCCGGGCCTGCCATGGCCTGTGTCGCGCCCATCAAGCCGATGGCCAGGGCGGAATATTTAAGGGATCTCAACATTGTTGTTCTCTCCACGTGCAGGGTTGGTGAAGCAAGGGGGCGATCAATTCGCCTCTAGAAGTGGGTCGAGTGCGCGAACGTGCTCGACTTGCCAGCCAATCGGTACCACGTCGCCGACCGTCAACGCCGGATCCAGCTCGGCGATCGGTTGTTTCACGAAAAAATCGGACTTGCCGCAGACTTCCAGGCGCACCCGCACGTGGTCGCCCAGGTAGATAAACTCCGCCACCCGTCCGGAGAAGCGGTTGACGCAGCTTTCGCTGGAGCCGTTAAGGCTGACGCGCTCGGGGCGTACCGACAGGGTCACCGGCCCACCCACCTGGCCAACATTCACCGCCAGCGCCTCGACCTTCTCGCCTCGCGCCAGCTCCACCACACAACGCTCGCCGGTGTGGCTGTGCAGGCGGCCGTTGAGGCGGTTGTTCTCACCGATGAAGTTGGCGACAAAGGTGTTTTTTGGCTCTTCGTACAAGGTGCGCGGAGAGGCGATCTGCTGGATTTCGCCTTGGTGAAACACCGCCACCCGATCAGACATGGTCAGCGCTTCGCCCTGGTCGTGAGTCACGTAGACCACCGTCACGCCAAGGCGCTGGTGCAGGTGCTTGATCTCCATCTGCATGTGTTCACGCAGCTGTTTATCGAGGGCGCCTAGGGGTTCGTCCATCAACACCAGTTGCGGCTCGAACACCAATGCCCGGGCCAGGGCCACCCGCTGCTGCTGCCCGCCGGAGAGTTGCGCCGGGTAGCGCTGGGCAAAGGCGTCGAGCTGAACCATGCTCAGCACCCGCTTGACCCGTTCACTGATGTCGGTCTTGCTCAAACCGCGTACCGACAGCGGAAACCCCAGGTTTTCCGAGACTGTCATGTGGGGGAACAAGGCGTAGTTCTGGAACACCATGCCGATGTCACGCTTGTGGGGCGGCACGTTATTGATGGAGCGGCCGGCCAATTGGATTTCACCGGCGGTCGGCGTCTCGAAGCCGGCGAGCATCATCAGGCTGGTGGTCTTGCCCGATCCGGATGGCCCGAGCAGGGTGAGAAACTCGCCCTTGCGAATCTCCAGGTTGAGGTCTTTGACGATCAGGTTCTCGCCGTCGTAGCTCTTCTGCACGCCACGAAAGCTGACCAGCACATCATTTGAATCCACCTCGCTCATACCCACACCTTTTGGTTTTTGGACTGCCGTGGAACAAGCGTAGTCCTGCCGACAGCCCGCGCAAATCGGGGGCCGGGAGAGATTGGCATCAGCACAATGGAAGGTTCAGGGTAGGGATTGCCCTACACGGATGGCGGGGATAGAACAACGCTGCGATCAGCAGCACGCTACAACAGGCATAGCGGTAGTTTTGCCAGGTCGCAAACAGATACGAAGCTACAAAAGCTTGTGCTCCATCGCGTATTTCACCAGCTCGGCCAGGCAGGTGATATTGAGCTTCTGCATCAACCGCGCCTTGTGGGTACTGATGGTCTTGTTACTTAGGGCCAGTTGCTGGGCGATGTCGTTAACGTTGGCGCCCTGGGCCAGACGCTCGAACACCGAGAACTCTCGCTCCGATAACAGAGAGTGCAACGGCCGCGCATCGGTGAGGCCGACTTCGAAGACCATGCGGTCCGCCAAGTCCGGGTCGATATAACGCCCGCCCGCCGCCACTTTGCGAATCGCCGTCAGCAGCAGTGCCGGGTCGCTGTCCTTGGTGGCATAACCGGCTGCGCCGACCTTCAAGGCACGGGCGGCCATTTGTGCTTCGTCGTGCATCGACAGCACCAGGATCGCCGGTGGATTGTTCAACGCGCGGATGCGCGGGATGGCTTCCAGGCCGTTGACGCCGGGCATGGAGATATCCAGCAGCACCACCTCACACGGCACCTGGCGCAGGGTTTCCAGCAACTGCTCGCCATTGCTCGCCTCGCCGACCACCAGCAGGTCCTTGGCCAGGCCGATCAATTGCTTGATGCCTTCACGAACGATGGTGTGGTCTTCAGCTACCAGTACGCGGATCACGGGGGTTTCCTCTTCTTGTGGTTATCAATCCAGCGGCACCGTCACGCTCAGGGTGGTGCCCTCTCCCAACTCGCTGTCCAGGCTCAACTGCCCGCCCATGATCAGCACCCGCTCGCGCATGCCCACCAGGCCAAACGACACGGGACGTTCTTGTGCCTGCACAAACCCGGTGCCGTCATCGCTGATGGTCAGTCGCAGGTGCGGGCCCTCTACCGCCAGGGTCAATTCGACAGTATGCGCCTGGGCATGGCGCATCACATTGGTCAGCGCCTCCTGCAGGATCCGGAACAGGCCGATGGCCTTGGCATCGCTGAGGGCCGGCAGGTTGTCCGGGACCTGCACCAGACAGGGAATCTGTGTGCGCGCCTCAAAGCGCCGCGCCTGCCACTCAATGGCCGAGGCAATCCCGGCGTCGAGAATTGGCGGGCGCAAGGCGGTGGCCACGTCGCGCACCAGTTGGAACAGTTGGGCAATCAGGCGCTTCATGCTGTTCAACCGTTCATGCAAGCCTGGGTCCAGCTGTGCGTAAGCCAGCTCGCACATAGAGGTTTCCAGTTTGAGCACCGTGAGCATCTGCCCCAGTTCGTCGTGTACTTCCCGGGCGATGCGCGCTTTCTCTTCTTCGCGCACAGTCTCCAGGTGGGCCGACAACTCGCGCAATTGTGCGCGGGAAGCGTCCAGCTCCAGCTCGATGCGCTTGCTGTCGGTGATGTCCCAGACAATCCCGTCCCATACCACCACGCCCTCTTCCAGGCGCCGGGTAACCGCCTTGATTTCGGCCCAACGTTGCTCGCCCTGGCGCGTAAGGATCCGGCCTTGCCACGACCAGTTGCTTTCGGTGTCGATGGCCTGATCCTGCGTGCGGTGATAGCTGGCCCGGTCGTCCGGATGCACCAGGCTGCGAATCCCCACATCCCGCTGGCTGAGCACCGCCGGGGCATATCCCACCAAGCGTTGGCTGCCCTCGCTGATATAGGCAAAGTCGAGTTCGTCGCTCAGCGGCAAGCGCTCCAGGCGGAACACCAACCCCGGCACGTTGGCGGCAATCCCCTGCAACCGCGCTTCACTTTCCTGCAAGGCGGCCAAGGCCAGGCGTCGCTCGGTGACGTCATTGAGGTAAACCACCAGGTATTCGCCGTCGGCAAAACGCAGAAAACTCAGGGACACGTCTGCGGGCAACACGCTGCCGTCCGCACGCACGCAGCGGGTAGCGAAGCTTTGCGGGCCGTCCTCGCTGGCTCGGGCACGTTTCCACAGGTTCAGCCAGCGGTCCATGGTCAAGGTCGGATCGAAGGCGATCAGCGGGCGCTCGATCAGCGCTCCGGCGGCATACCCCAGCATGGCCTCGGCGGCATGATTGGCGTAGCGCACGTGGCTGTCCCAATTGACCCAGAGGATGCCGACAGTGCTTTGATCGATGGAAAACTGCGTCAGCCGCAGCGCTTCCGCACCCGCGGCTCGGGCGGCGCTTTCTTCACGAGCTGCCAGCAAGCCCTGCTCCAGCCCACGCAATTGACGTCGCTGCCAAAACACCACGGCAAGGCTGGCCAGCAGTAGCAAACCCAAAAGCAGGCTCAGGTTCTGCCAGAAACCAGGAGACGCCAAGCGCTGTGGATATTTGGGTTGCAGCCAGCGCGCATGCAACTGGTCCAGGTCCCGGGCCGGAATCGCCCGCAAGGCGCTTTCCACGATGCTGGCCAAGGGCGGCCAGTCACGCCGAGTGGCCACTCGCAGTAACTGCGGCAGGCCGATATCACCGACCACTGCCAGCCCGGAGAACTCGGCTTCGCCTGACAAACGACTCAACTGCGCCTCGTCGATAACCGCATACCGAGCCTGCTGGCTCACCAGCAATTGCAGGGCCTGGCGCTCCAGGGGCACGCCTTGCAGGTTCAGGTTGGGGTAGGTGTTACGCAAGTAATCAGCCACGGTACCGGGCATACGCACGGCCACCCGGGATTGCTCGTTTAGTTTTTCCAGGTCCACCGTGCCGCCACCATCGGGGATACCGACGATGTGCTGCGGCACTCGCATGTAAGGGTCGGAGTACAGCCACAGGCGCAATCCGGCGGGGGTTTGCACCAGGCCGGGCGCAAGGTCGATTTCGCCGTCACGCACGGCGGCGTCCAGTTGCTCCTGATTGGGAAAGTTGCGCCAGGTCAGCTCAATGTTCAGCGCCTTGGCCAGCCATTGCATCAACTCGACATTGGCCCCGGACAAACGCTGCAAACGCCGATCGTATTGCGCATAGGGCGCCTGCAATACCAGCCCGACCCGCAAATCCGGGTGTTCGACGAGCCATTCGCGCTGCTCGCCGTTGAGCTGCACCTGGGGCACAACGGCCGCAGGTGCGGCGTCCGCCATCAAGGGAATACACAAACAGCCGATAACCAGCAGATAGCGAAAACCCATGATCCACGTCTCACGTCACTGACAAATACTGACCAACCCATTAGGCTGCCGGAATCACTTCTGGCCGGAAATAGACAATGCCCCTTCTCCACCGCTCGGCACTGCCAGCATTGTGCCTGTCGCTGCTGTTTACCAGTGCCTTTTCCGTGCAGGCCGCCGATACCGCGCCTGCCGCCCAGCCACCCGCCGAAACAAAACCGGCCGAGCGCCAGCCTTTGCTCGAGCGCAGCCAGGAAGAAGCCAGCGCCCTGGAGCGGCAAATCCCACCACAGGAACAGCAACAACTGCAGGCTGGCAGCGACACGTTCCTCGCCCTATGGAAGCCGGCCAACAGCGCCGAACCCGAAGGTGTGGTGATTATTGTCCCAGGCGCCGGGGAAAATGCTGACTGGCCTCAAGCAATCGGACCTTTACGACAAAAGTTGCCGGACGCCAATTGGGGCACGCTCAGTGTGTCGCTGCCTGACCTGAGCCTGGACACCTTGCCGCCCCGCGTTATCGACGCGCCGAAAGCGGCGGTGGACACCAGCAGCAAAGACGCCAGCACCGTCGCCAAACCCGTAGAGCAGGCAGCCAGTGCCGAAGCAGAAGGCACCGACCCTGCGGTGGTACCCGGTGATGATGAGCGAGACAAGACCGACGCCACGCGAATTTTTGCGCGCATCGATGCCGCCCTGGCATTCGCCCAGACCCAAAATGCCCGTAGCGTTGTGCTACTCGGCCACGGCACAGGCGCTTGGTGGGCGGCGAGGTACCTGAGTGAAAAGCAACCTGCTCAAGTACAGAAACTCGTGATGGTCGCGGCGCAGACGCCTGCAGGTCGTCACCCGGACCTGCAACAATTGGCACCGACGCTGAAACTGGCGACGGCAGACGTTTTCTATCAGGACACCGCCCAAGCACGCAAAACTGCCATGGTACGTGCCCAGGCCGCCAAACGCCTGAAGAATGACAAGTACAAACAGATTTCACTGAAAGCCTTGCCCGGCAACAGTGCCGCCGGGCAAGAACAATTGTATCGACGGATTCGCGGCTGGTTGAGCCTACAGAACGTCGGGACGTTGATCGCTGAGCGTCAGCGAAAATCCCGACGTTCGCGAATCAACGCATAGGCGTTATGCAACTCCCGCGTCATTTCAGTCGCCTCGCGCACTTGGATGAGGCTGGCGCCACTGCCGGCAATCTTGTCCGGGTGATGGCGACTGAGCAGCCGCCGGTAGGCCCGCTTGATCACCGTCGGCTCGCTGGTGGCCGTTACCCCGAGGATCCGCAGCGCTTCCTGATAGGCACCGCCGCGGTTGGCCAGTGGTTTGCGCGCGGGCTCGTAATCAGCCGCCAGCGCCTGGATCTGCTGCGTTGTCCACCCCAGCCATTTGCCCCACTGCTCAATCAACTCCCGCTCAGCCGTGCTCGCCTTGCCATCGGCCCAGACCATCCGCCAACAGGCGCGCAACACACCTTCCGACGCATGAGGCTGCGCCCTGAGTACGCGCAAATAGCTGCGTACCCGGTCCGAACCCGACTTGCCTCGGTTGAAGGCCGCAATCGCCCGCCGCTGGGCCGACGCGGTCATGTCCAGTGAGCGCATCTCCTGACGCGCCTGCTGGATATGCCCTTCCACCACCTGGCCGTTGCTTTTGGCCAGACGGCCCAGCAAGACAAACAGCAATTCGTCATTACGCAGCGCCGGCCGACCGCCCAGGCGCTCGCGCACCTGCGCCCAACTCTGCAATTGCAAACGCCGATCCAGCGCCTGCCCCAACAGCGCGCCCAACATGGCCCCCGGAATGCTGGCAATGGCAAAGCCCGCTCCGGCTCCCATCAGAGTCCCTGGCCACAACATCTTACTGCCCCGCTGTCAGCAGGTTTTCGACTTGCGCCAGGCGCTCCAGCGTGCCGACATCAATCCAGCGTCCGTGCATGTGTTCCCCCGTCACCAACCCTTTGGCCATTGCCGTACGTAACAACGGCGCCAGCTTGAAGGCACCAGCGCTGCAACCCGCGAACAGCTTCGGGTCCAGCACTGAAATGCCACTGAACGTCAGGTTATCGGCACCGGGGGCGGCATCATGAAGTGCTCCGTCCTGAATGTAGAAGTCGCCGCCTGAAGGGTGATGAGGCGGATTATCGACCATCACCAAATGTGCCAGGCCGCTCAGCGGTTGCTTGAGGCTGGCGAAGTCGTAGTCGGTCCAGATATCGCCATTGACCACCAGGAACGGTTCGTCCCCCAACAATGGCAACGCCTGGAAAATCCCGCCGCCGGTTTCCAGCGGCTCACCTTCAGCCGAGTACTGGATGCGTACGCCGTACTGCGAGCCGTCCCCCAGATAGCCCTCAATCTGCTGGCCGAGCCAGGCATGGTTGATGACGATCTCGGTAAAGCTAGCCTTGGCCAGCGCCTCCAGGTGATACTCGATCAGGCGTTTGCCGCCCGCCTGGATCAGCGGCTTTGGCGTATGCAAGGTCAGCGGACGCATCCGCTCACCTTTGCCGGCGGCCAGGATCATGGCCTTCATACGACCGCCTCGGCTGGCTGGCGCAGACTTGCCAGCAACTCGCCCAGTGCGGCCAACTCCGGACGATCAGCCAGCACCGCGTCTATATAGGCAAAGAAGCGCGGCACATCGGCGAGGTAGCGTGGCTTGCCATCGCGATGGCAGATGCGAGAGAAAATGCCGATCACCTTGAGGTGACGCTGCACACCCATCAGATCACTGGCCCGCAGGAAATTCTCGAAATCTGCCTGAACCGGGATGCCCAGTTGGCCAGCACGCTCCCAATAACCGCGCTGCCATTCCCGCACACGGGCCTGGGGCCAACTGAGGAAGGCGTCCTTGAACAGGCAGGTGATGTCGTAGGTCACCGGGCCGTAGACCGCATCCTGGAAGTCCAGCACACCTGGGTTCGGCGCGCTGATCATCAGGTTGCGCGGCATGTAGTCGCGGTGCACCAGCACCTTGGGCTGGGCCAGGGCGCTGTCGATCAACAACTCGCTGATATGCTGCCAAAGCGCCACTTGCTGGGCATCAAACTCAATACCCAAGTGCCGGCGTACGTACCATTCGGGAAACAATTCCAGCTCGCGGCGCAACAACGCCACGTCATAGCTGGGCAATGCGGCATCCATCGGCAGTTGTTGGAACGCCAGCAACGCGTCGATGGCATCGCCAAACAATTGATCGGCATTTTCGCCATCAATCACGTCCAGATAGGTTTTTTTTCCCAGGTCATTGAGCAAAAGAAAGCCTCGCGGCAGATCTTCGGCATAAATTTGTGGAACATTTATTCCTGATTTCGCCAATAAATGAGCGATATCGACGAAAGGTTTGCAGTTTTCCTGGGGGGGAGGAGCGTCCATAACGACAAAACTGCGACCCTCGCCTTCCCAGCGGAAGTAACGCCTGAAACTCGCGTCGCTGCTGGCCGCGGTCAACGTAGCCGGGGGTACGGCGCCCCAGCCCTGGGCGTTAAAAAGGATAGGTAGCTGCTCATCAAGCCAGACTTTCAGGTGTTGCAAGCGTAGATCTTGGTGGGGCATTACAAGGGTCTCCGACGGCGCTAGCCGTCAAGCGGGTCATGCTTTATTATCACGCATCTTTTTCAGACCATCGAGAGGCGTGCGGCCCACACCGCGGGCAGATGGCACGCAGGAAGCCCGGACTAATAAGATGGCATTGAAATCCCCCGCGTTTCGTAGAAAATTTCCGTTGCTGGTAACCGGCAGTCTGCTGGCCCTGCAACCCTTCGCCACTTCATTCGTGGTCGCCGCGGAACAGTATGACTGCTCAGTCTCTGCTTCGGGTGCCTGGGATTGCGCGCCGAAAACCGCCGCTGCCCCATTGCCACCGCGTCCGGTGCATGACGGCAGCGCTATCAGCTCGGCCAACGGCACGCCGCAAGGCGAGGTTGCTGCTGCCGATGCCGTGCCGCAAAACAAGCTGGTCACCGAAGCCAAGGGCCGTGGCCTGCGTTCGCGCAGCGCCGACTACAGCCACCTGGACTGGGTCCCTCGCGACAAGCTCACCGCCGCGCAGTTGGCCGAAACCGGCCCTTATTGCTCCGGCGCGTATATCGAGCCGATTCGTCCTGGCATGAACGACAAGACGAACAAGAGCGATGCGCCGACCTTCATCGGCGCCAAGGCTTCTCGCTACGAGCAGGAACAACAGATCGCTTCCCTGGCCGGTGACGTAGTCATGCGCCAGGGCAGCATGCAGGTTGAAGCCGATGAGGCCAACCTGTACCAGGCCGAGAACCGCGGCGAGCTGAACGGCAACGTCCGCCTGCGCGACAACGGCGCGCTGCTGGTAGGCGATCACGCCGAAGTCCAACTGGACACCGGTGCAGCCAAGGTCGACAACGCCGAATACGTGATGCACAAGTCGCGCATTCGCGGTAACGCGCTGTACGCCAAGCGCGCCGAGAACGCGATCATCCGTCTCAAGGACGGTACGTACACCACCTGTGAGCCGAACAGCAACGCCTGGCAGCTCAAGGGCAACAACATCACGTTGAACCCGGCCACCGGCTTCGGTACGGCCACCAACGTGACGTTGCGGGTCAAGGACATTCCGATCCTTTACACGCCGTATATCTACTTCCCGATCGACGATCGTCGTCAGTCCGGCTTCCTGCCGCCGAGCTTCGCCTCGGGTGGCGAGTCGGGCTTTACGCTGACCACACCGTACTACTTCAACCTGGCGCCGAACTACGACGCCACGTTGTACCCGCAATACATGACCAAGCGCGGCATGTTGATGGAAGGCGAATTCCGCTACCTCACCAAGTCCAGCGAAGGTCAGTTCGGTGGGGCGTACCTCAACGATGACAGCGATGAGCGCAGCAAGCAGACCGACTTCGAAAAAACCCGGTACATGCTCAACTGGCAGCATAAGGGTGGGTTGGATTCGCGTGTACTGACCGAAGTCGACTACACCGATATCAGTGACCCGTATTACTTCCAGGACCTGAAAAGCAACCAGATTGGTGTTGAGTCCCAGGACTATATCAACCAGCAAGGTGCTGTCAGCTATCGCGGAGATAGCTACACAGCGCGGTTGAACGTGCAAGCCACCGAACTGGCGACGGTTTCACAGATCACCCCGTATAACAAGTTGCCGCAAATCACCTTTAACGGTGCGCTGCCTTATCATCCGGGCGGGCTGAACTTCGCTTACGAGACGGAAGCGGTACGGTTTGACCGGGATCTGGAAACCGGAAACTTTACGGACAAGGACGGACTCACAAGTCCCCGCCTTGATACGTACGTCACCGGACTTACCCGTGCCAACGGTACTCGCCTGAATGCTGCACCAAGCGTCGAGCTTCCGCTTAACTGGTCCTATGGGTTCATCACACCGAAACTCAAGTACGTTTACACCAAGTACGATCTCGACCTCGACAGTATTGGTAAAAACACTCTTGCGGCAGGTGATAAATTCAAGAGCTCGCAAGACCGTGCCGTTCCTATTGCCAGCGTCGATAGTGGCCTTTTCTTCGACCGCAACACCCAATGGTTCGGCGACAACTACCGTCAAACCCTGGAACCGCGTCTGTTCTATCTCTATGTTCCAGAGAAAGATCAATCTGACATTCCAGTGTTCGACACCAGCGAAAGCACCTTCAGTTATTCCTCGTTGTTCCGTGACAACCGCTTTACCGGTGGCGACCGTATTGGCGACGAGAACAAGCTGTCCTTGGGCGTAACCAGCCGCTGGATTCAAGACAACGGCTTCGAGCGCCAACGTGTCAGCGTCGGACAAGCCTTGTATTTCAAGGACCGTGAAGTTCAACTGCCTGGTATCTTGGCCGCTGACCGCGCGGATGCGCAGTCGAATGTCTCGCCAATCGCTCTGGACTACGAGTTCCGCTTCAACCGCGACTGGCGCGCCACAGCCGACTACAACTGGGACACCGACAGCCGCAGCCCACGCTCCGGCAGTGCGATGTTCCACTATCAGCCGGAAGACGACAAAAACAAGGTTATCAACGTTGGTTATCGCTATCGTAACGACCAGGTGGTCTACAACCAACTGACAGGTAAATGGCAGTTCGGTGGCGATTACAGTGTTCCATCGGATACAGCGAACTACGTGAAGGATTACTACAAAATCCAGCAACACGACTTCTCGATGATGTGGCCAATCGTTCCACAGTGGAACCTGATCACCCGCTGGCAGTATGACTATGCCCGCAACCGTACCTTGGAAGCCTTCGGTGGTTTCGAGTACGACAACTGCTGCTGGAAACTGCGCGTGATCAACCGTTATTGGGTTTCCAACGACGAATACACCCAGATCGCCCCGCTGAACGAAAAAGGCGACCACGGGCTCTTCCTCCAAATTGTTCTGAAGGGACTCGGCGGCCTGACTGGCGCCAAGGTAGAGAGCTTCCTCGACAAAGGCATCCAAGGTTATCGTGAACGTGAAGACCAAGCTTTCTGATTGTCTGCGCCCGCTAGTACTGGGCGCGCTGTTCCTGGGTACCGTATCGGCGCACGCTGCGGTTCAAGAGCTGGATAAGGTTGTGGCTATCGTCGATAACGACGTGATCATGCAGAGCCAACTGGACCAACGGGTCAAGGAAGTTCAGCAAACCATCGCCAAGCGTGGCGGTGGTGTACCGCCTACCAGCGTCCTGGATCAGCAAGTTCTGGAGCGTCTGATCGTCGAAAACCTGCAACTGCAGATCGGCGACCGTTCCGGCATCCGTATCTCTGACGAAGAGTTGAACCAGGCCGTCGGCACCATCGCTCAACGCAACAACATGAGCATTGATCAATTCCGTGCGGCCCTGGCTCATGACGGTCTGTCGTTTGAAGACGCCCGTGACCAGATCCGTCGCGAAATGATCATCAGCCGTGTGCGCCAGCGCCGTGTTGCCGAGCGGGTTCAGGTGTCCGAACAGGAAGTGAAGAACTTCCTGGCCTCGGACCTGGGCAAGATGCAGCTTTCCGAAGAACTGCACCTGGCCAACATCCTGATCCCGACGCCGGACAGCGCCAATGCTGACCAGCTCAATGCAGCGGCTGCGAAAACCCAGGCAGTCTATGATCGCCTCAAGGCCGGCGCTGACTTTGCCCAGATGGCGATTGCCCAATCCGGCAGCGACAACGCCCTCGAAGGCGGTGACATGGGCTGGCGTAAAGCCGCTCAATTGCCACCACCGTTCGACCGTGAGTTGAGCACCATGGAAGTCGGCGGTATCACTCAGCCAGCTCGTACTCCAGGTGGTTTCATCATCCTCAAGTTGCTGGGCAAGCGCGGCGGCGAGACGTCGATGAAGGACGAAGTCCATGTTCGTCACATCCTGGTCAAACCAAGCGAAATTCGTACCGAAGCGCAAACCAAGGAACTGGCTCAGAAGATCTATGACCGCATCGAAAGCGGTGAAGACTTCGCCATCCTGGCCAAAAGCTTCTCGGAAGACCCAGGTTCTGCCCTCAATGGCGGCGACCTGAACTGGATCGACCCAAAAGCCTTGGTGCCCGAGTTCCAGCAAGTGATGGCCGATACCCCGCAAGGCGTACTGTCCAAGCCGTTCAAGACCCAATACGGCTGGCATGTCCTGGAAGTCCTTGGCCGCCGCGCCACCGACAACACCAGCCAGGCCCGCGAGCAACAAGCGCTGACCGTACTGCGTAACCGCAAATACGACGAAGAGCTGCAAACCTGGCTGCGTCAGATCCGTGACGAAGCCTACGTTGAAAACAAGCTGCCTGGCGCCGAGCAAACAGGCACCGACCAGGCAGCTCAGTGAAACCCCAGCGTTTCGCGTTGACACCCGGCGAGCCGGCCGGCATTGGTCCTGACCTGTGCCTGCTGCTCGCCTCGCAACCTCAGCCACACCCCCTGATTGCCATTACCAACCGCGACCTGCTCCTTGAGCGGGCCGCGCAGTTGGGTGTGGCTGTCAACTTGCTGCCGGTGACACCCGGCCACTGGCCAGATCTTCCCGCCCCAGCCAACAGCCTGTATGTGTGGGACACCCCGCTCCAGGCCAAGGTCGTGGCCGGGCAACTAAACAAGGCCAATGCGGCCTTTGTCCTGGAAACTCTGACCCGCGCCGGCCTTGGCTGTATCGACGGCGATTTCGCCGGGATGATTACCGCGCCAGTACACAAGGGCGTGATCAACGAATCGGGTATCGCCTTTTCCGGCCATACCGAGTTCCTCGCCGAGCTGACCCACACCGAACAAGTCGTGATGATGCTGGCAACCCGCGGCTTGCGCGTGGCCCTGGTGACCACTCACCTGCCCCTGCGCGAGATTGCCGACGCAATCACCCCCGAGCGCCTGGAGCGTGTAACACGCATCCTGCACGCCGACCTGCAACAGAAATTCGGCATCGCCCAACCGCGCATCCTGGTGTGTGGCCTCAACCCACACGCCGGCGAAGGCGGCCATTTGGGCCATGAAGAAATCGACATCATCGAACCGACACTAGAGCGTTTGCGCCAAGAAGGTATGGACCTGCGTGGCCCACTGCCTGCCGACACTCTGTTTACCCCCAAATATCTGGAGCACTGCGACGCAGTGCTGGCGATGTACCATGACCAAGGGCTGCCCGTGCTGAAATACAAAGGCTTCGGCGCCGCAGTCAACGTGACACTGGGCCTGCCGATCATCCGCACTTCCGTCGACCATGGCACCGCCCTGGACCTGGCTGGCAGCGGCAAGATCGATACCGGCAGCCTGCACGTGGCCCTGGAAACCGCCTATCAGATGGCCGAGACCCGTATATGACCGAGCATTACCAACACCGGGCGCGCAAGCGCTTCGGGCAAAACTTCCTGCACGACGCTGGCGTGATCGACCGTATCCTGCGCTCCATCCATGCCAAGCCCGAAGACCGTCTGCTGGAAATCGGCCCGGGCCAGGGCGCACTGACCCAAGGCCTGCTCAACAGCGGCGGGCAACTGGACGTGGTTGAACTGGACAAGGACCTGATCCCGATCCTCAACCAACAGTTCGCCGGCATGCCCAACTTCAACCTGCATCAAGGCGATGCGTTGAAGTTCGACTTCACCAGCCTGAACGCCGCACCCAACAGCCTGCGAGTGGTCGGCAACCTGCCGTACAACATCTCCACACCGCTGATTTTCCACCTGCTGAATAACGCCAGCATCATCCGCGACATGCACTTCATGCTGCAAAAGGAAGTGGTCGAGCGTCTGGCGGCCGGCCCTGGCGGTGGTGACTGGGGTCGCCTGTCGATCATGGTTCAGTACCATTGCCGGGTTGAGCATCTGTTCAACGTCGGACCTGGCGCGTTCAACCCGCCGCCGAAGGTCGATTCAGCCATCGTGCGTCTGGTGCCTCATGCCGTCCTGCCGCACCCGGCCAAGGATCACAAGCTGCTGGAACGCGTGGTACGTGAAGCGTTCAACCAGCGTCGCAAGACCCTGCGCAACACCCTCAAGGCCCTGCTCAGCAACGCTGAGATCGAAGCCGCCGGCGTCGATGGCAGCTTGCGTCCCGAGCAGTTGGACCTGGCGGCGTTCGTGCGCCTCGCTGATCAGCTCGCCATTCAGCCTGCACCTGTCGCCCAATAAACCGGAGCCGGGCACAGCCAGACACCATGTCTGGCCTAGTGCCCGCCACTTGGCCTAGACTGACCGGCATCCGCTGTCCCCCGCTTTTGCTTTTAAGGCCTCTTGCATGTCCGATCCTCGCTATCAGATCGACGTCAGCGTCGTCACCCGCTTCCTGGCGGAACAATCCCAGCCCGACCAGAACCGCTTTGCCTTTGCCTACACGGTCACGGTGAAAAACAACGGTTCGGTGCCGGCCAAGTTGCTGTCGCGCCACTGGGTCATCACCGACGGTGACGGCCATGTAGAAGAAGTGCGCGGCGCCGGTGTTGTTGGCCAGCAGCCGCTGATTGATACCGGTGCAAGTCACACCTACAGCAGCGGTACGGTGATGTCGTCCAAAGTCGGCACCATGCAAGGTTCCTATCAGATGAAAGCCACAGACGGCCAACTCTTCGATGCCGTCATCGCGCCCTTCCGCCTTGCGGTACCCGGAGCCCTGCACTGATGGCGACCTACGCTGTCGGCGACCTGCAAGGCTGCCTGGAGCCGCTCAAGTGCCTGCTTGAACGCGTGGCCTTTGACCCGACCAAGGATCGCCTGTGGCTCGTGGGCGACCTGGTCAACCGTGGCCCGCATTCCCTTGCGACCCTGCGCTTCCTTTATGGCCTGCGTGATTCGCTGGTCTGCGTACTGGGCAACCATGACCTGCACTTGCTGGCCGCCGGCAATAACATCGAGCGTCTGAAAAAGGGCGATACCCTGCGGGAAATTCTTGAGGCACCGGATCGAGCCGAGTTGCTTGACTGGTTGCGCCGGCAAAAAATCATGCATTACGACGAGAGCCGCAACATCGCCCTGGTGCATGCCGGTATTCCACCCCAGTGGACGCTGAAAAAAGCCCTCAAATGCGCAAATGAAGTCGAAGTCGCCCTGGCCGATGACAACCTGTTCACGACCTACCTTGACGGTATGTACGGAAACGAGCCGGTGAAGTGGGACAACGATCTCACTGGCATCACACGCCTGCGGGTCATCACCAACTACTTTACCCGCATGCGCTTTTGCACCGCCGAAGGCAAACTCGACCTCAAGAGCAAGGAAGGCGCCGACACCGCGCAGCCCGGTTACAAGCCCTGGTTCAGCCACAAGGACCGCAAGACCCGTGACACGAAGATCATCTTTGGCCACTGGGCAGCCCTCGAAGGCAAGTGCGACGAGCCCGGCGTGTTCGCCCTCGACACCGGCTGCGTCTGGGGCGGCACCATGACCCTGATGAACATCGACACCGGCGAGCGCCTGAGCTGCCAGTGTGAAACCCCCACTTCCGAACCACTGCAGGCCACGGTAAAGCGCTAGACCGCGCCACCCTGAAGGCCCAAGGAGCCCGCCATGAGCGAATTCAAACGTATCCCTCCCGAACAAGCCCAGGCCCTGCGCGAACAAGGCGCAGTGGTTGTCGACATCCGCGACCAGCCGACCTACATCGCCGGCCATATCAGTGGCGCCCAGCATCTGGATAACCACAACATCGCCGATTTCATCCGCGCGGCCGATCTCGATGCGCCAGTGATCGTGGCCTGCTACCACGGCAATTCCAGCCAAAGTGCAGCAGCGTATCTGATCAGCCAGGGCTTCTCCGACGTCTATAGCCTGGACGGCGGCTTCGAGCTGTGGCGTACGACTTACCCAGCAGAAATTGCCTCGGGCGAAGCGCAATAATTTTTTTCACACCCCGCTATCCCGCGTGACGCTTGGGCTGGAACCGTTTCTGACGAACGGTCAGCCCAAACAAATTACGTATCGCCCCTTGAACTCCCGGATTCCGAACTATCCTTAAGCCCAGGCCATCCAAAACAGGGGAGAGCCGGTACACCGGCGTGCGGGTCATCGGTAACGTTTCAGGGTGTTCTGGGGGGAAAACAGCCGTTGGTGTCCACCAATGACTGCCAGCATCGACTGATTGATCCTGCGTCGACTCCACGTATCGAGCGAGGTGACGACGTCATGAGTATCTTTAGCCACTTCCAACAACGCTTCGAGTCCACCCGCCAGGAAGAACTCACGCTTGCTGAGTACCTCGATCTGTGCAAAAAGGACCGCAGCGCCTACGCGTCTGCCGCCGAGCGCCTGCTACTGGCGATTGGTGAGCCGGAGCTTGTGGACACCGCAGCCAATTCGCGCTTGTCGCGAATTTTTTCAAACAAGGTGATCCGCCGCTACCCGGCCTTTGAAGACTTCCACGGAATGGAAGAATGCATTGACCAGATCGTCTCCTACTTCCGCCACGCCGCCCAGGGCCTGGAAGAGAAGAAACAGATCCTCTACCTGCTTGGCCCCGTCGGCGGTGGTAAATCGTCCTTGGCCGAAAAACTCAAACAGTTGATCGAGAAGGTGCCCTTCTACGCCATCAAGGGCTCACCGGTCTTCGAATCACCTTTGGGGCTGTTCAACGCCACGGAAGATGGCGCGATCCTCGAAGAAGACTTCGGCATTCCAAGACGCTACCTCAACACCATCATGTCGCCATGGGCCACCAAGCGCCTGGCCGAGTTCGGCGGCGATATCAGCCAGTTCCGCGTGGTGAAACTTTATCCGTCGATCCTCAACCAGATCGCCGTGGCCAAGACCGAACCCGGTGACGAGAACAACCAGGACATCTCGGCGCTGGTGGGCAAGGTCGATATCCGCAAACTGGAAGAATTCCCACAGAACGACGCCGACGCCTACAGTTACTCGGGAGCACTGTGCCGCGCGAACCAGGGCCTGATGGAGTTCGTGGAGATGTTCAAGGCACCGATCAAGGTGCTGCACCCACTGCTGACCGCCACCCAGGAAGGCAACTACAACAGCACCGAAGGCTTGGGGGCGATTCCGTTTACCGGGATTCTGCTGGCTCACTCCAACGAGTCGGAATGGCACACCTTCCGCAACAACAAGAACAACGAAGCGTTCATCGACCGGATCTACATCGTCAAGGTGCCGTACTGCCTGCGAGTCAGCGATGAAATCAAGATTTACGACAAACTGCTGTTCAACAGCTCTCTGGCCAAGGCTCATTGCGCGCCTGACACCCTGAAAATGCTCGCCCAGTTCACCGTGCTGTCGCGCCTCAAGGAGCCGGAAAACTCCAACATCTACTCGAAGATGCGCGTGTATGACGGGGAAAACCTCAAGGACACCGATCCCAAGGCCAAGTCGATCCAGGAATACCGCGACACGGCGGGTGTCGATGAGGGCATGAACGGGCTGTCGACGCGTTTTGCCTTCAAGATCCTCTCCAAAGTCTTCAACTTCGACCCCCACGAGATCGCTGCCAACCCGGTGCACCTGCTGTACGTGCTGGAACAGCAGATCGAACAGGAGCAGTTCCAGGCTGAAACCCGCGAGCGCTACCTGCGCTTCCTCAAGGAATACTTGGCGCCGCGCTACATCGAGTTCATCGGCAAGGAAATCCAGACCGCCTACCTGGAGTCCTACAGCGAATACGGTCAGAACATCTTCGATCGCTACGTGCTGTACGCCGACTTCTGGATCCAGGACCAGGAATACCGCGATCCGGAAACCGGCGAAATCCTCAACCGCGTGGCCCTCAACGAAGAGCTGGAAAAAATCGAAAAACCGGCCGGCATTAGCAATCCGAAGGATTTCCGCAATGAAATCGTCAACTTCGTGCTGCGCGCCCGTGCCAACAACAACGGCAAGAACCCCACCTGGCTCAGCTACGAGAAGCTGCGGGTGGTTATCGAGAAGAAAATGTTCTCCAACACCGAGGATCTGCTGCCGGTCATCAGCTTCAACGCCAAGGCCAGCAAGGAGGACCAGCAAAAACACAACGACTTCGTCACCCGAATGGTCGAGCGTGGCTACACAGACAAACAGGTACGGCTGCTCTCCGAGTGGTACCTGCGGGTCCGGAAATCGCAGTAAGGCAGCGACGAGCGCAAGGCTACCCGCTTGCGGTGCGCCCACGGGCGCACCCGGAGGTCGGCAAACTGACCGCTTGTCTTTAAGCTTCCAGCTTGCCGCTTGAAGCTTGTAACTTGAAGCTGCCCGGAGGGCTCCCTATGAGCTATGTGATCGACCGACGTCTCAATGGCAAGAACAAGAGCACGGTAAACCGCCAGCGTTTCCTGCGGCGCTACCGTGACCACATCAAAAAGGCCGTCGAAGAGGCCGTCAGTCGCCGCTCCATCACTGACATGGAGCATGGCGAACAGATCAGCATTCCCGGACGCGACATCGATGAGCCGGTGTTGCACCACGGTCGCGGCGGTAAACAGACCGTCGTTCATCCGGGAAACAAGGAATTCACCACCGGCGAACATATCCAGCGCCCCCAAGGCGGCGCTGGCGGCAAAGGGCCAGGCAAGGCCGGTAACTCCGGCGAAGGCATGGATGAGTTCGTCTTCCAGATCACCCAGGAGGAATTCCTCGAATTCATGTTCGAGGACCTGGAGCTGCCCAACCTGGTCAAGCGCAACCTCACCGGCACCGACACCTTCAAGACCGTGCGCGCCGGGATCAGCAACGAAGGCAACCCGTCACGGATCAACATCATCCGCACCCTGCGCTCGGCCCATGCCCGGCGCATCGCCCTGTCTGGCAGCAGCCGCGCCAAGCTGAGGGAGGCGAAAGAGGAGTTGGAACGGTTAAAACGCGAAGAACCAGACAACTTCGGCGATATCCAGGAAACCGAGGCGGAAATAGCCAAACTCAGTGCTCGGATTCATCGCGTGCCGTTCCTCGACACCTTCGACCTGAAATACAACCTGCTGGTCAAGCAACCCAACCCGAGCTCCAAGGCGGTAATGTTCTGCCTGATGGACGTTTCCGGCTCCATGACCCAGGCCACCAAGGACATCGCCAAGCGCTTCTTTATCCTGCTGTACCTGTTTCTCAAGCGTAACTACGACAAGATTGACGTGGTGTTCATCCGTCACCACACCAGCGCCCGGGAAGTCGACGAAGAGGAGTTTTTCTACTCACGGGAAACCGGTGGCACCATTGTTTCCAGCGCGCTGAAGCTGATGCAGGAGATCATGGCCGAACGCTATCCGGCCAACGAATGGAACATCTATGCCGCCCAGGCCTCCGACGGTGACAACTGGAACGACGACTCGCCCATCTGCCGCGACATCCTGATCAACCAGATCATGCCCTTCGTGCAGTACTACACGTATGTGGAGATTACCCCCCGCGAGCACCAGGCCCTGTGGTTCGAATACGAGCGGATCAGCGAAGCCTTCGCTGACACCTTCGCCCAGCAACAACTGGTCTCGGCCGGCGATATCTATCCGGTCTTCCGTGAACTCTTCCAGCGCAGGTTAGTGACATGACCGCCAAAGAGCATAAGCGCCAACCCATTTCCACGGGGTCCGAATGGACCTTTGAACTGATCCAGGCCTATGACCGGGAAATCAGCCGCATTGCGGCGGGCTATGCCCTGGACACCTACCCCAACCAGATCGAAGTGATCACCGCCGAACAGATGATGGACGCTTACGCGTCGGTGGGTATGCCCTTGGGTTATCACCACTGGTCCTACGGCAAACACTTCCTCAGTACCGAAAAATCCTATACCCGTGGGCAGATGGGCCTGGCCTATGAAATCGTCATCAACTCAGACCCGTGCATCGCCTATTTGATGGAAGAAAACACCATCTGCATGCAGGCGCTGGTGGTGGCCCATGCGTGCTACGGGCATAACAGTTTTTTCAAGGGTAACTACCTGTTCCGCACCTGGACGGATGCCAGCTCGATCATTGATTACCTGGTGTTCGCCAAGCAGTACATCATGCAATGCGAGGAGCGCCACGGTATCGATGCCGTGGAGGACCTGCTGGACTCCTGCCACGCCCTGATGAACTACGGGGTCGATCGCTACAAGCGCCCTTACCCGATATCCGCCGAGGAAGAACGGCTGCGCCAGAAGGATCGCGAAGAACATCTGCAAAAGCAGATCAACGACCTGTGGCGCACCATTCCCAAGCGCGCTGGCAAGAACAGCGACAAGGACAATGCACGCTTCCCCGCCGAACCTCAGGAAAACATCCTGTACTTCCTGGAAAAACACGCACCGTTGCTGGAGCCTTGGCAGCGGGAAATCGTGCGAATCGTACGCAAGATAGCCCAGTATTTTTATCCACAGCGCCAGACCCAAGTGATGAACGAAGGCTGGGCAACGTTCTGGCACTACACGCTGATGAACGACCTGTACGACGAAGGACTGGTAACCGACGGCTTCATGATGGAATTCCTGACGTCCCATACCAGCGTGGTCTTCCAACCCGGCTTTGACAGCCCCTACTACAATGGTATCAACCCCTACGCCCTGGGTTTTGCCATGTATCGGGACATTCGCCGCATGTGCGAACACCCCACCGACGAGGACCGCCACTGGTTCCCGGACATCGCCGGCAGCGACTGGTTGTCGACCATCAAGTTCGCCATGAGCAGCTTCAAGGACGAAAGTTTCATCCTGCAGTATCTGTCACCTCAGGTGATTCGTGACCTCAAGCTGTTCAGCATCATGGATGACGACCTCAAGGACGACCTGCTGGTACCGGCCATTCATGACGAACCTGGCTACCGCACCATCCGCGAAACCCTGGCTGCGCAGTACAACCTGGGCAATCGCGAGCCCAACGTGCAGATCTACAGCATCGACGTACGCGGAGATCGCTCGCTGACCTTGCGCCACCAGCAACACGACCGTAAACCCCTGGGCGACTCCACGGACGAGGTCCTCAAGCACCTGCATCGGCTGTGGGGGTTCGATATCCATCTGGAGACGTTGCAAGGCGACCAGATCATGAAAACCCATCATGTGCCGCCCCGTAACGAGCACAGCGATAACGATTACGGCCGCCTGGACCTGGCCGTCGTGCATCTCTGAAACGGCAAAGCCTCCATTGGCGAGGCGCAGGCGTTATCCTGTGCCGCTAATGGAGGCTTTTTCATGCAAATCTACAAAGTTGGTGGTGCGGTGCGTGATCGCCTGCTGGGCATACCCGTTACCGATATCGACCGTGTCGTCGTCGGCGCCACTACTGAAGAAATGCTCGCCCGGGGCTTCAAGCCGGTGGGCTCTGACTTTCCCGTATTCCTGGACCCGAAGAACGGCGACGAGTACGCCCTCGCCCGCACCGAGCGCAAGAGTGGCCGGGGTTACGGAGGCTTTGTCTTTCACGCCAGCCCCGAAGTTACCCTGGAAGAAGACCTGATCCGTCGTGACCTGACCATCAACGCCATGGCCGAAGATGACGACGGTAACTTGACCGACCCGTATCATGGTCAGCGCGACTTGCAAGCTCGCATTCTGCGCCACGTTTCACCGGCGTTTGCCGAAGATCCCCTCCGGGTCTTGCGCGTCGCCCGCTTTGCCGCCCGCTACGCCCGGCTAGGTTTCACCGTCGCTCCCGAGACCCTTGAATTGATGCGCCAACTCAGCGATTCCGGCGAGCTGGAAGCCTTGACGCCGGAACGCAGCTGGAAGGAAATTTCCAGGGCACTCATGGAACATCAACCTCAGGTATTTATTCAGGTGCTGCGCGACTGCGACGCACTGAAAACCCTGATGCCGGAAGTGGACGCTCTGTTTGGCGTACCGCAACCCGAAACTCATCATCCCGAGATCGATACCGGCATCCATACCCTGAGCGTACTGGAACAGGCCGCACGCCACGCTCAACCTCTGACTGTGCGCTGGGCTTGCCTGCTTCACGATCTGGGCAAAGGCCTGACACCTGTGGATAAGTTACCGCAACATATCGCCCACGAACATAGGGGCTTGCGGTTGATCAAGGCGCTCAATGAGCGCTTCAAGGTGCCGAGGGATTGCCAGGAACTGGCGCTGCTAGTAGGCGAGTACCACACCCATGGTCATCGGGCCCTGGAGCTGAAACCCTCGACTTTGCTGGAGTTGCTGCAAAGTTTTGACGTCTATCGCCGTCCGCAACGCTTTGAGGAATTTGTGGTGGCGTGCGAAATGGACGCGCGCGGCCGCAAAGGTTTTGAGCAGAGAAGTTATCCACAGGCGGATTATTTGCGCGGCGCGGCACTGGCAGCACGTGGCGTTGCCGTTGCACCATTGCTGGAGCAGGGTTTCAAAGGCCCAGAGTTGGGTGAGGCGCTCAAGCGCGAACGGCTTAAGGCTTTGAAAACCTACAAAGAGCAAAGGCCCCTGTAGGAGCGAGCTTGCTCGCTCCTACAAGAGCATATCCGGTGTCAGTTGCTGGTCACGCCACTCAAACGCGACTGGCGCCAAGACCTGATCGATGTGCGCATCCCGCCACAGCGAGGCGAACGTCTTGCCCACTTCAGGATGCACGCGATCCGGCGCCATCAGCGACAACGGCCACAGCACAAAGGCGTTTTTCAAAATCTCTGCCCGAGGCAGGATCAGGCCGTCAAAGTTACCGACCCATTCGCCATACAGCAGCACGTCGATGTCCAGCGGCAAACCTTTGCGGTCCGGCGCATAACGACCATTGTCGGCTTCGATGAATTTCAGTCGGCGATCCAGTTCCATCAACGGCAAATCGGTATACGCCGACACCACCATATTGAAAAACGGACCACTCTTGATCCCCACCGGCTGGCTTTCGAATACCGCCGAACAGCGCACATCCGTCAAAAAAACCGCCAGCGCATCAAGGCCGGCGCGTAAATGCGTCTCGCGCTCAATGTTGCTGCCAAGACCGAGGTAAACCTGAGTTAGCGACATCCGCGCTCAATCTCCACGCCCACGCCTCTGGCGGCCGGGACGGCACCGGGCTTGGTCAGTTTGAGGTGCAGCCAGGGAATCTGGAACTCGCTCATCAACACTTCCGCCAAGCGCTCGGCAAAGGTTTCCACCAGTTGGAACTGTGCCTGCTCGGCAAAGGCCTGGATGCGCGAGGAAACACTGGCGTAATCCAGCGCCAGGGTCAGGTCGTCACCCGCCGCCGCCGGGCGGTTATCCCAGGCGAAGCTCAGGTCCAGGCGCAGGCATTGCCGGATGCCGCGCTCCCAGTCGTAGGCCCCGATCACGGTGTCGACTTCCAGGCCTTCGATAAACACTCTGTCCAAGCACTCTTCTCCGCAGCACGACAAGGGCGCAATGCCCCGTTAGAATCAGGGCGTCCTCGCCCGGAATAGTTAGCATGTTTTGGTTACTGGCGACCCTCGCCTACCTGCTCGGCTCTCTGTCCTTCGCCATTTTGCTCAGCCGCCTGACGGGAAATCCCGATCCGCGAATGAGTGGCTCAGGCAATGCCGGTGCCACCAATATGTTGCGCCTGGCCGGCAAGAAACTCGCCGTACTCACATTGTTCGGCGACATCTGCAAAGGTCTGCTGCCGGTGCTGATCGCTGATCTGGCGGGCCTTTCCCTGCAACAACAAGCCTGGATCGGCGTCTGCGCAGTTCTCGGCCACCTGTTTCCTCTGTACTTTCGTTTTCGCGGCGGCAAGGGTGTTGCCACTGCGGCCGGCATGCTGCTGGGGATCTACCCCCCTGCGGCCCTGCTGGCCATTGTCGCCTGGCTGCTGACGTTCTACCTGACCCGCACCAGCTCCCTGGCCGCCTTGATTGCCACACCACTTACCTTGCCATTACTGGCTTGGCAGGAGCCGGCAGCGCTGGTACCGATGAGTGTACTCACACTGCTGATCGTCTGGCGCCATCGCGGCAATTTACGCGACCTGTTTGCCGGGCGCGAACGGCATTTTTAAATACGCCCAATGAACCCGGTTCACGCTCGCTGATTACAACGGCGACAACTGCTCCATGGGCCAGCGCGCCTGCACGCTGATTGCCAGGCTTTCATGCTGCCCCGCCTGCAGGCGCTGACAGCCGGCAAAGGCGATCATTGCACCATTATCGGTGCAGAATTCCGGACGCGCATAAAACACGTCGCCCTTCATATCGCCGAGCATTTTCTCCAGCGAGGTGCGCAATGCCTTGTTGGCGCTGACGCCGCCAGCGATCACCAGACGCTTCATGCCCGCCTGCTTCAGGGCTCGCTTGCACTTGATGGTCAAAGTCTCCACCACGGCCTGCTGGAACGCCAGCGAGATGTCGCAACGGGCTTGCTCGCTGTCGTCTCCGGCGCTGACGCTCTGCTGCCAGGTATTGAGGGCGAATGTTTTCAAGCCACTGAAACTGAACATCAAGCCGGGCCGATCACACATCGGGCGCGGGAAGAGGTAGCGTCCTGCAACGCCCTGCTCAGCCAAGCGAGCGATCTCCGGACCGCCCGGATAGTTGAGGCCCATCATCTTCGCGGTCTTGTCGAAAGCTTCACCGGCAGCATCGTCCAGGGTTTCGCCCAGAAGGGTGTATTGACCGATTCCGTCGACCTGAACCAGCTGCGTATGACCGCCCGAAACCAACAAAGCGACGAACGGGAACTCTGGCGGCTTTTCTTCCAGCATGGGCGCCAGCAAATGGCCTTCCATATGGTGCACACCCAGGGCCGGAATATCCCAGGCAAAAGCCAGCGCCTGAGCGCAAGAGGCCCCAACCAGCAGGGCTCCGACCAATCCAGGACCAGCGGTGTAGGCAATCGCGTCGATCTCGGTCGGCACGCAGCCGGCCTCGTCCAACACTTGGCGAATCAATGGCAACATGCGTTTGACATGGTCACGGCTGGCCAGCTCCGGCACCACGCCTCCATAGGCGCGGTGCAAGTCGATCTGACTGAACAGTGCATCGGCCAACAGCCCGCGTTCACTGTCGTAAAGTGCGACACCGGTTTCGTCGCAAGAGGTTTCTAATCCCAGTACTAGCATGGGTTTGCGCCTTGTAGAGGCTGAATTCGAAGGCGCGCATAATAGTCGCCAGCCCTGCCCCCGACCAGCGGTTTTCGATCAGAGGCTTTGCATTCCAAGCGATGAGGGGTTAACATCCGCAACCCTTAAAAACCGACGACCTCAGCCGCGAATTTTTTGCGACGAGAACGTTGATTCCCGGTAATGAAAGAAGGTAGCTCTGGATGCCAGCCGTCAAAGTAAAAGAGAACGAACCCTTCGACGTAGCTCTGCGTCGTTTCAAGCGCTCCTGCGAAAAAGCCGGTGTTCTGGCTGAAGTTCGTAGCCGCGAATTTTACGAGAAGCCAACTTCTGAGCGTAAGCGTAAAGCAGCAGCCGCTGTTAAGCGTCACGCCAAGAAAGTTCAGCGCGAGCAGCGCCGCGCCGTTCGTCTGTACTAATACACAGACGTTCGTAGCAAGCTTCTGCCAAGCCCGGCCCTCAGCCGGGCTGTTGGCATTTGCGGATATCGCTTGATGCTTCACCGTCAAAGCCGCACACGCGACCGAGACAAACCGCTTCACACGTCAGGACTGGCTCTTTTGCCAGCGGTGCACGTCTCTTCTGACGAGCCTAACAAGGCTACTGACGAGCACACTTATTTCTCAAGCAGACGATCAACAGGGTCGGCTGTGCCCATCAACGAGCTTCCGAGGCCTGCCATTGGCCGAGACCGGACTCCAGGGCAACACTTTCAACTACGTCGAAGACTGATTGGAACTAACGTCAGTGAATGCTCGACAGATACACTTCCTGACAGACCAAGCCGACGATTGATGATCGAGCCGCACGATACGCGCGCCTCGAGCACTTCGACCGCCGCGCGGGGCCCAATTTACGCGCAGTGATGACGAGAACGCCATGGCCGGGCTAATTCCCCAGAGCTTTATTGACGACCTTCTGAACCGCACCGACATCGTCGATGTAGTCAGCTCGCGCCTGCAAATGAAAAAGGCTGGCAAGAATTACACCGCCTGCTGTCCGTTCCACAAAGAAAAGACGCCATCATTCAGCGTCAGCCCCGACAAGCAGTTCTACTACTGCTTCGGCTGTGGCGCAGGTGGCAATGCCCTCGGCTTCATCATGGACCACGACAACCTGGACTTCCCCCAGGCCGTCGAGGAACTGGCGAAAGCCGCCGGCATGGAAATCCCCCGCGAAGAAAGTGGCCGGCCGCACAAACCCCGGCAACCCACCGATTCGCCGCTGTATCCGCTACTGACCGCTGCCGCAGACTTTTACCGTCAGGCGTTGAAGAGTCACCCGCAACGCAAAGCCGCCGTCGACTACCTAAAGGGCCGCGGCCTGACCGGGGAGATTGCCCGCGACTTCGGCCTCGGCTTCGCTCCGCCCGGCTGGGACAACCTTTACAAGCACCTGAGCAGCGACACCCTGCAGCAAAAAGCCATGATCGACGCCGGCCTACTGGTGGAGAACGCCGAAACCGGCAAGCGCTATGACCGCTTCCGTGATCGAGTGATGTTCCCGATCCGTGACAGTCGCGGCCGGATCATCGCCTTTGGCGGACGGGTGCTGGGGGATGACAAACCCAAATACCTGAACTCACCGGAAACACCGGTGTTTCACAAGGGCCAGGAACTGTATGGCCTGTTCGAAGCGCGCAAGAACAACCGCAATCTCGATGAAATCATCGTGGTTGAAGGCTATATGGACGTTATTGCCCTCGCCCAGCAAGGCTTGCGCAACGCGGTGGCCACCCTCGGCACCGCCACCAGCGAAGAGCACTTGAAGCGACTGTTTCGGGTCGTGCCCAACGTATTGTTCTGCTTCGACGGCGACCAAGCTGGCCGTAATGCTGCCTGGCGAGCCCTGGAGTCGACACTTTCGAGCTTGCAGGACGGGCGTCGCGCTCGCTTCCTGTTTCTGCCCGAGGGTGAAGACCCGGATACGCTCGTCCGCTCCGAAGGCACCGACGCATTCCGTGCGCGTATCAATCAGCATGCGCAACCCTTGGCCGATTACTTTTTCCAGCAACTGACCGAAGAGTCCGATCCACGCTCCCTCGAAGGTAAGGCCCACATGGTCACCCTCGCAGCACCGCTGATCGACAAGGTTCCAGGTGCAAACCTGCGCACACTGATGCGTCAGCGCCTGCTGGAAATCACCGGTTTGAGCGGCGAGGCCGTCAGCCAGCTGGTACACAGCGCCCCTCAAGAAGCGCCGCCAGCCTACGACCCAGGCATCGATTACGACGCCATGCCGGACTACACCGACTTTCACCAACCGCAGGAGGCTTACACGCCTCAGCAGGAGTGGACGCCGAAGAAACCTGGCGCTGGCGGCAAGAAATGGGACAAGAAACCCTGGGATAAAAACGGCAAGCGCGGCGGTGACCGTGACGAACCTCGCGGCCCGCGCGTCCCAGCAGCGGTAGAGCCACCCACGATGGCGGCGCTGCGCACTCTTTTGCATCACCCGCAGCTGGCACAAAAAGTTGAAGACGCCGGGCACTTTGCGGCCGAAGACCACACCAATACTCAACTGTTGGTGGCCCTGCTCGAAGCCGTGCAGAAGAATCCTAAGCTAAACTCATTCCAGCTGATTGCCCGCTGGCATGGCACCGAACAGGGCCGCTTGCTCAAGGCATTGGCGGAAAAGGAGTGGCTGATTGATGGCGACAACCTTGAACAACAGTTTTTCGACACCATTACTAGCTTGTCAGCTCGTCAACGCGAGCGAAATTTGGAACAACTTCTTCGAAAAGCACGTCAGAGCGAATTGACTGCCGAAGAGAAAAATCAACTGCGCGACCTTTTAAGTCGCAATGTTTCCGCATCAAACCCGACCTCAGCTGGCGTGTGAGGTCATAGCTCGGGTATAATCCTCGGCTTGTTTTTTGCCCGCCAAGACCTTCAGTGGATAGGGTGTTATGTCCGGAAAAGCGCAACAGCAGTCTCGTATCAAAGAGTTGATCACCCTTGGTCGTGAGCAGAAGTATCTGACTTACGCAGAGGTCAACGACCACCTGCCCGAGGATATTTCAGATCCTGAGCAGGTGGAAGACATCATCCGCATGATTAACGACATGGGGATCCCCGTACACGAGAGTGCTCCGGATGCGGACGCCCTTATGTTGGCCGACGCCGACACCGACGAGGCAGCCGCTGAAGAAGCAGCTGCCGCGTTGGCTGCGGTAGAAACCGACATCGGTCGCACGACTGACCCTGTTCGCATGTATATGCGCGAAATGGGTACGGTAGAGCTGCTGACACGGGAAGGCGAAATCGAAATCGCCAAACGTATCGAAGAAGGCATCCGTGAAGTGATGGGCGCAATTGCGCACTTCCCTGGCACGGTTGACCATATTCTGTCCGAGTACACTCGCGTCACCACCGAAGGTGGCCGCCTGTCCGACGTCCTGAGCGGTTATATCGACCCGGACGACGGCATTGCGCCGCCTGCAGCTGAAGTTCCGCCACCTGTCGATCCGAAAGCCGCTCCAGCTGCCGACGAGACCGAAGATGACGACGCTGAAGCCAGTAGCGACGACGAAGACGAAGTCGAAAGCGGTCCTGATCCGATCATCGCAGCACAGCGTTTTGGCGCCGTCTCCGATCAGATGGAACTGGCTCGTAAAGCCCTGAAGAAGCATGGTCGCGGCAGCAAGCAGGCAATTGCCGAGCTGCTGGCACTGGCTGAGCTCTTCATGCCGATCAAACTGGTACCGAAGCAATTCGAAGGCCTGGTTGAGCGGGTTCGTAGCGCCCTTGAGCGTCTGCGTGCACAAGAGCGTGCCATCATGCAGCTCTGTGTCCGTGATGCGCGCATGCCGCGTGCCGACTTCCTGCGCCAGTTCCCGGGCAACGAAGTTGACGAAAGCTGGACCGACGCACTGGCCAAAGGCAAAAGCAAATACGCTGAAGCCATTGGTCGCTTCCAGGCCGACATTGTTCGTTGCCAACAGAAGCTGACTGCGTTGCAGACCGAAACCGGTCTGACGATTGCCGAGATCAAGGATATCAACCGTCGCATGTCGATCGGTGAGGCCAAGGCCCGCCGCGCGAAGAAAGAAATGGTTGAAGCGAACTTGCGTCTGGTGATCTCCATCGCCAAGAAGTACACCAACCGTGGCCTGCAATTCCTCGATCTGATCCAGGAAGGCAACATCGGCTTGATGAAAGCGGTGGACAAGTTCGAATACCGTCGCGGCTACAAGTTCTCGACTTATGCCACCTGGTGGATCCGTCAGGCGATCACTCGCTCGATCGCCGACCAGGCCCGCACCATCCGTATTCCGGTGCACATGATCGAGACCATCAACAAGCTCAACCGTATTTCCCGGCAGATGTTGCAGGAAATGGGTCGCGAACCGACCCCGGAAGAGCTGGGCGAACGCATGGAAATGCCTGAGGATAAAATCCGCAAGGTATTGAAGATCGCTAAAGAGCCGATCTCCATGGAAACCCCGATCGGTGATGACGAAGACTCCCACCTGGGTGACTTCATCGAAGACTCGACCATGCAGTCGCCAATCGATGTTGCTACCGTTGAGAGCCTTAAAGAAGCGACTCGCGACGTACTGTCCGGCCTCACTGCCCGTGAAGCCAAGGTACTGCGCATGCGCTTCGGCATCGACATGAATACCGACCACACCCTTGAGGAAGTCGGTAAGCAGTTCGACGTGACCCGTGAGCGGATCCGCCAGATCGAAGCCAAGGCGCTGCGCAAGTTGCGCCACCCGACGAGAAGTGAGCATTTGCGCTCCTTCCTCGACGAGTGATCACAAAACCCCCAGGCCAAGGCCTGGGGGTTTTGCTTTGTGCAGATTAAAACCTCCCCATGCGCGCCCCGCCCAGCAAGCTTTCCTCGCAGATGCCAGACTGCACCGTCAGCCTGCCCTGCCCCCGACATCTTCACCGCCACCTTCCTTCACATGACCCTTTCGGATTTTTCGGATAGCACCGCGGAGAAACCATCGCTATAATCCGCGACCTACTGAGGGCCTATAGCTCAGTTGGTTAGAGCAGGGGACTCATAATCCCTTGGTCGTAGGTTCGAGTCCTACTGGGCCCACCATCTTGAAAGCCGCGCATTGCGCGGCTTTTGTCGTTTCTGGTCAGTCATCCCCGATCGGGCACCTTGCTTATGGCCCGTGGCGTACGCTGGTTGTTCTACACACCGCGCTTTTTGCTGCTTCCTGCCTCTCGATGCAAGCCTTGGCTGATAGCGTGTGCAACCCTCAATAACTGCGCATCATCCCTGAACGCCCCAACCACCTGCAGCCCCACTGGCAACTCCCCTTCCCCTGACCACAGCGGGATATTCATCTGCGGCCAACCAAACGCGCCCCAGAATTTGATGAAGTCCGAGGGTCCGGTCGATGCCAACCCTGTCGGCGCGAGCATGCCGCAACTGACACTCAACACACCATCAAACGGCCGGCAGATTTGCGTGAGCAACGGCGCCAGTTTCGTCAGGCGGGCCTTAGCCGCAGATTCTTGCTCCCACGTCGTAACCTTTGCGCGTTCGAACATTGCCAAAGTCGAATCACTGAGCAGTTCGGGGTGAGCCTGAAACTCCTTGGCCAATGACCGGGCGCCCTCGCAATCGTTGATCAATTGGTGGTCGTCGAACACACCGGCGAAAGCTTCCGGGAGTGTCACCTCGCTGATTTGATGCCCCTTGGACGCTAAAAGGTTGATCGCCTGTTCAATGGCTTTTGCCACCACGGGATCGACATCCTGCCAGCGATCGGTTCGGTAGAACCCAAGGTTTAATGGGCGCTCCACAGGTTCTACTGGAGGAAAACCAGGGATCAATACCCGGGCCAGTCGCTCAAGGTCTCGCACGGAGCGGCCGTACCAACCCACGGTGTCGAAACTCGGCGCCAACGGTTTCACGCCTTCCAGTGAGACCAATCCCAATGATGGTTTGAAGGCATACAACCCGCAATAGGCCGCCGGCTTGAGTAACGAGCCCGCCGTCTGCGTACCCAGCGCCAACGGGAAGAAACCGGCCGCCATGCCTGCCGCCGAGCCCGCGCTGGAACTGCCGGGGGTGCGGGACAAATCGCGTGGGTTGCGGGTCGGCCCAGTGTGCATGTAGGCAAATTCAGTGGTGTGGGTCTTCCCTATAATTACCGCCCCGGCCAAACGCAACAGCGCCACCACATGAGCATCTCGGGACGGGCGATTGCCCTGGTAAATCGGCGAATAGAATTCGGTGGGATGGTCGGCTGTATCAAAGATGTCCTTGATGCCTACGGGCACCCCCGCCAACGGCCCGTCAGTGCTTCGGAGTTGCTGGCGTACCGCTTGAGGATCAAAGGATGCAAATGCCTGAATAACCGGCTCATGGCGTTCAATCTGCCCAAGAAAATGCTCCGCGACCACCGCCGCTGTCGTGGCTCCAGAGCGCACCGCCTCGGCAATGGCCGTTGCGTCGAGGTGGTTCATGATCGCCTCCTCACTTGGCAAACAACTGCCCGAGATCCTTGAATGCCTTGAACTCCAGGGCATTACCGCAGGGGTCAAACAAAAACAGGGTCGCCTGCTCACCCACCTGTCCCTTGAAACGGATATGCGGCTCCAGCACAAACCGCGCTCCACGCGCTTGCAGGCGCTGCGCGAGGGCATGCCAATCGTCCCAGCCCAGCACCACGCCAAAGTGCGGGACCGGCACGTCATGACCATCTACCGCGTTGGTGTGGGCAGCCTCCTGAGAAGCAGTTTTCGGGTGTTCATGGATCACTAACTGGTGGCCGAAGAAGTTGAAGTCGACCCAATGCTCGCTGGAACGGCCCTCCTCCAGGCCGAAGAGGTCACCGTAGAACAGCCGTGCTGCGGCCAGGTCGAACACCGGGATTGCCAAGTGGAAAGGTGCAAGGGTCATCAGGTCAAACCTCTGGGGTATTAAGTCTGTCCGAGTCTAGCCTTGCCTTTTACGATGAAAAGAAGATAGTTTTTGTGCTGAGCTCAAATTATTTTGATTAATCGAGACACCGATGCTACGAGAGCTGAAAACCTTCATCGCCGTCACCCGCCATGGCACGTTTGCGGCAGCAGGGATGCATATCGGGCTGACGCAATCGGCGGTCAGTGCCCAGATCCGTCAGTTGGAACACGCACTCGGCGTGCAATTGTTCGACCGCACCGGGCGCCAGGCCATTCTCAATGCAGCGGGTATACGGGCGTTGCCACTGGCACGGGAAATCCTGGATACCTTCAATCGCATGGCCGTGCCGGTGGACGCCAATGAGTTTCGCGGAGAATTGAAAGTCGGCGCCATCACGACCGCCCAGACCGGCATGCTCCCTCAGGCCCTGGTGCACCTGCGCCAAATGGCTCCTGCGGTGGAATGCAAACTGGTTCCGGGCGTGTCCCTGGAGTTGCTCAGCCAGGTGGACGCTGGCGAGCTGGACCAGGCAATCATCATTCGCCCGCCTTTTGATCTGCCCAAGGAGCTGCACGTTAAGGTGCTGCGCAGGGAACCGTTTGTGCTGATCGTGCCCAACGCCGTCGAGGGCGATGATCCGCTGCAACTGCTCGACGCTCATCCCCATGTGCGCTACGACCGTACTTCATTTGGCGGACGGCTGGTCAGCCGCTTCCTGCGCGAACAAAAGCTGGAAGTGCAGGTAGCACTTGAGCTGGATGAACTGGAGGCCATTGTGAAGATGGTCGAATGCGGCCTGGGCATCTCGCTGATTCCCCATGCAGGCCTGTGGCTGGAGCGGGAAGCAAAGATCCGTGTCATCCCGCTGGACGAGCTGACTTTTCACCGGGAAATCATCCTGCTGAGTCGGTACAGTCAGCGCAAGCTGCCAGTACCGCAATTATTTGCCCAATGCTTGATGGGCGGTGCCGACGACACCTGAGCCACAAAAAAGCCGCACATCTGTGCGGCTTTTTTGCTGATTGCCTGAAGTGCTCGATCTTTCTTCTAAACGAGAGGCTATACCGCCAATTCCCTCAATGCAGCTGTCGCCAGAAATCCTGAACGTGAAGCGTAGCGGTGATCCTTTTGTACTCGCTCGTCAATGCGACTCAGCAGGTGCTCCGGCAACGAGGCGTTGAATCTAACCGACTTCCCCAAATACGGAGTCAGGTCAAAATCGATCACAGCCCACACACCGCCGGTGAAGTCCGGGTTTTCCAAGTGGGCATCAACTTCTTGCGCCTGAGGCAGCGCCTCCTCGTCGGCCACCAAGCCCTCCAAGTGCAATGCCAGCGCCTCGCGAACGTTATCCAGCGCTTCGGAAAACGAGGTGCCGGCAGAGAAGCAACCCGGCACATCAGGTACCGTCACGCTGTAATCTGAGTCAGCGTCTTTATGTACAACCACGGGAAATTTCATTTTTCCTCCAGCGAAGGCCACCCTGAGGCGCCTTCGAAAACATCTACTCTCGCCATCATTTGAGACCAGCGGATTTCAAAATACTGTGCAACGTGCCTTTTGCTATTTCTGACTTCGGGTGCGGAACGGTTACCCGGCCTGGCTTGGTTGAATGCTTGAATTGATGGTGACTCCCCTTGACCGCTACTTCAAACCATCCATCCACCAGTAATAAATCAATCACCTATCTACTTCGCATCCCCACCCCCCCCCAGTGTGTATATTACACACCACAGCTCCACTCGCAATTTTTATACACATCACACACAAAAGTCTGCTCAGTTTCTGAACAGGCTCGCAAGAAAACATCATGGCAACACACCGATCATTTCCGCCAACAGCGTCATGTGAGCTTTTGTGTAGTGAGGCTCGGACTCCGTCGCCAATAACAAAAAAAGCCGCACATCTGTGCGGCTTTCTCATGCCCATCACTCTCTATTTTTTGGGCAACGCATAAGCAATCACATAATCCCCACGATCCGGCGACTGCCGCGCGCCACCTGCTGTGAGCACGATGTATTGCGTGCCGGTTTTCGGCGAGACGTAGGTCATCGGGCCAGACTGGCTACCCACCGGTAAACGGGACTTCCAGATTTCGTTGCCGTTGGCGGTGTCGAAAGCGCGAAGGTAGAAGTCCTGGGTGCCGGCAAAAAACAGCAGGCCCGACTGTGTGGCCAGGGACGCGCCGAGGGTCGGCATACCGATAGGAATCGGCATGTGCATGCGGATGCCCAGCGGCCCGGTGTCTTCAACCGTACCCACCGGTACTTGCCAGACCAGCTTGTGGGTTTTCAGGTCGATGGCCGACATGGTGCCGAACGGTGGCTTCTGACACGGAATGCCGGCGGCCGAGAGGAAGCGCTCGCGCATGGCACCGAATGGGGTGCCTGCTTGCGGCACCACACCCATTTCGATGCCACTGGCGCCCGCTGCGATTTTGTCCCGCGGGATCATGTAGTTGGCCAGGCCCAGGCGCATGTCGTTGACGAACATGTAGTGGGTGTTCGGGTCCACCGACACACTGCCCCAGTTCATCCCACCCAGGGAGCCGGGAAATTGCAGCGCGCGGTCCAGGCCCGGCGGGGTGTACACACCTTGATGGCGCATGCCTTTGAACTGGATACGGCACATCAACTGGTCAAACGGCGTGGCGCCCCACATGTCAGACTCGGTCAGTTGTTGATTGCCGATCGAAGGCATGTCCACCGAGAACGGTTGAGTCGGCGAATAGCGTTCGCCGGGCACGTTGCCCTGAGGCACTGCGCGCTCTTCGACCCGGGCGATGGGCACACCGGTTTCGCGGTTGAGCAGGAAGATTTCACCTTGTTTGGTGACCTGGGCCAACGCCGGTTGCACCCCGCCCTTACCGTCCGGAATGTCATAGAGCAGCGGTTGTGCCGGCAGGTCGAAGTCCCAGAGGTCATGGTGCGTGGTCTGGAAGTGCCAACGTACCTGGCCGGTCTTCACATCGATGGCGACGATGGACGAACTCCATTTGTCATCAAGGGCCGTGCGCTCGCCGGCGAAGAAGTCTGGCGTGGCATTACCGGTCGGCATGTAGACCAGGCCCAGCTTGGCGTCATAGGACATGGCCGACCAGACATTAGGGGTGCCACGGGTATAGGTTTCACCCGGTGGCGGCCGCTTGGTGGTGTTCGGGTTGCCCGGATCCCAGGCCCAGATCAACTCACCGCTGTGTACATCAAAGGCCCGCACCACACCTGGCGGTTCGCCGGTGGAGAAGTTGTCCGCCACACGACCGCCAACGATCACCACATTGCCCGCCACAAGCGGCGTCGAGGTCTGCTGGTAATAGCCGGCTTTGACTTCACCCATGTCGGTTGTCAGGTCCACCGTACCGTGGTCACCGAAGTCGTCACAGGGCGCGCCGGTTTCGGCGTCGAGTGCAATCAGGCGAGCATCACCCGTGGGAAGAAACAGGCGTTTCGCACACGCAGCAGGCGCTACGGGCTGGGCGCTGAGGCTGCTGTCGAAGTAACCCAGCCCGCGGCAACGCTGCCAATTTGGCCCACTGCCCTGAGGATCGAACTTCCAGCGCTGGGCACCGGTGTCTGCGTCCAGGGAAAAGACTTTGCCGTAGGCGGTGCAGACGTAAACATTGTCGCCAATCTGCAACGGGGTGTTCTGGTCTTCGGCGCCGGAGCCGTTGCTCTCGGGAATGTCACCGGTGTGGAAGGTCCAGGCCACCTGGAGCTTGTCGATATTGCCTTTGTTGATCTGGTCCAGCGCGGCAAAACGATTACCGGCGGTGGTATTGCCCCAGTGGGCCCAGTCCTTTTGCTCAGCGCCCGGTGCAACCGGAGTGACGGCAGGCTCACTCGTGGCCTTGACCACATGGGTCGGCACAAACATATACGCTAACGTCGCGATCACTCCAACGCCCAGCAACCCGACCACACCATAGGCGCCGCGCCCAGGCGTTGCACCCGACGCACGGGCCAGCTGTGGATAAATCAGCGCGACCACCAAGCCGATGACCGCAAAAGTCAGCACTCTCGACACCAGCGGCCAGTATTCCAGCCCGGTGTCCCAAACCGCCCAAATGGCCGTCAAGATCAGCGCTACACCGTATAGCCACGCCCCCGCAGGTTTACGTTTAGCGATCAGCAGGCCAGAAACAAGCATGGCCAGGCCCATCAACACGAAATACTGACTGCCACCCAACGCAACCAGATAACCGCCACCGGCCACCAAGCCCAGGCCGATCAAGGCAATCAACAGCCCCAAGCCAACCAGCAACCATTTGCTGCCGACGGCAGCCCCAGAGTTATTCATCGAGCTAACGTCCTTCCAGTAGTCACATCGGGAAAGAATGTACCAAATAGTTACTTTTAACAATCTGACACAGATAAAGCCGTGCGATCATCGGCGGAAATAAATTCCAGCACTTGCTTGAATTGGAATTTTATTTCCAATAATGTTCATTTTAGAAATCCCCTCGCACTCATAACAATAAAAAGGAAACTCCCTGATGAAGCGTCTGTTCGGCTGCCTCTGTGCCCTGCTGCTGTCTACTGCCGCCCATGCCGAGTTGCGCATCGGGGTCAGCGTCGGACAGTTCGATAACTACGTTTCCTACCTGGTGCAAGCCATGCAGGACCGGGCCAAGGCCTCACCTGATGAAGTGAAGTTGCAAGTGGAGGATTCCGCCAGCGACGTGGTCCGCCAGTTGAACCAAGTGGAAAGTTTTATCAGCCAGAAAGTCGACGCGATTATCGTCAACCCGGCAGACACCGCCGCTACCCGAAAAATCAGCGAGAAAGCCAGTGCCGCCGGCATCCCGCTGGTGTACATGAACAGCCGGCCGGAAGTGGATTCATTCCCGCCAGGTGTAGTCTTCGTCGGCACCGACGAGCGCGCCATCGGCCGGATGCAGATGGAATACCTGGCCGAGAAGATGGGCGGCAAGGGCAACCTGGCAATCATTCTCGGCCGCCTCGCCCACAGCGACACCGGCAAACGCACCAGTGGGGTCAAGGACGTACTGGCCAAATACCCGGACATCAAAGTCGTCGAGGAACAGTCCGGCGACTGGCAACGAGAGAAAGGCATGGACCTGATGAACGACTGGCTGACCAAGGGCAAAACCATCAATGCCGTGGCCTCGAACAATGACGAAATGGGCATCGGCGCCGCCATGGCCCTGCGTCAAACCGGGCACCAGGAGATTCTGGTAGGCGGTATCGACGGCACACCGGACGGTTTACAGGCGCTGAAAAAGGGCCAACTGGCGGTCAGCGTGTTCCGCGACCCGGTGGCCATCGGCGCCGGCTCGGTGGACGCCGCGCTGATGCTGATCCAGCATGCCGCCCTGCAAGGTGACATCTGGGTTCCGACACAACTGGTCACGCCGGAAAACTACCAGCAATTTCTGCGCAAGTAGGCCGTTGCGAGCATCGATGAGGACGAGCCTGTAACATGTTCGCCCATTGATGCCCGTGCCGGAGAACACCTTGCCCGTCCACCGCCCTCCCGTCCTCGATGAAATCGATCGCCAGTTGATCGCCGCCTTGCAAATCAACGCCCGCGAGAGCGTGGCCATGCTTGCCCGGCAACTGGGGATCGCCCGCACCACCGTCACTTCGCGGCTGGCACGCCTGGAAAAGACCCACGTGATCACCGGCTATGGCGTGCGTCTGGGCCAGCGTGTGGTGGATGGCGGCTTGCAGGCCTATGTCGGGATCACCGTGCAAGCACGTTCCGGCAAAGAAGTGCTGCGTCGGCTCAGTGCCATGGCGCAGGTCCAGCAACTCTGCGCGGTCAGCGGCGAGTTTGATTACGTGGCGTGGTTGCGCACCGATTCGCCGGAGCAGCTTGATCAACTGCTGGACCAGATCGGCAGTGTCGACGGTGTGGAGAAGACCACCACCTCGATCATCCTCAGTAACAAATTGGACCGCGGACAACCAATCTGACCACCAATCTCGTCACTCCGACTAAAAACAACTCAATACGACGACACTTTGCGTCTTATTAACGAACGCTACGCTCCCTAGAATGGCTGCCATCTTTTCCTATACTCAGCGGGTCGTGCACCGCCGAGTTGCCAGCAAGGTCAGCCATGAACATTACCCACAAAAACAATCGCCACCCTGCAGACGGTAAAAAACCCATCACCATCTTTGGCCCGGACTTTCCGTTCGCCTTCGATGACTGGATCGAGCACCCCGTCGGTCTGGGCAGTATCCCCGCCGCCAACCACGGCGCCGAAGTGGCGATCGTTGGCGCCGGGATTGCCGGGCTCGTCGCCGCCTACGAGCTGATGAAGCTGGGACTGAAACCGGTGGTGTACGAAGCCTCGAAAATGGGCGGACGCCTGCGCTCCCAGGCCTTCGAAGGCGCCGAAGGCATCATCGCGGAACTGGGCGGCATGCGCTTCCCGGTGTCCTCCACGGCCTTCTACCACTATGTAGACAAGCTTGGTCTTGAGACCAAACCCTTCCCTAACCCGCTGACACCGGCGTCCGGCAGCACGGTCATCGACCTGGAAGGCCAAACCCATTACGCACAGAAACTTGCCGATCTGCCTGCGCTGTTCCAGGAAGTGGCCGACGCCTGGGCCGATGCCTTGGAGGCCGGCTCACAGTTCGCCGATATCCAGCAAGCTATCCGCGACCGCGATGTGCCACGCCTGAAAGAATTGTGGAATACGCTGGTACCACTGTGGGATGACCGCACCTTCTATGACTTCGTCGCCACCTCCAAGGCCTTTGCCAAGTTGTCGTTCCATCACCGCGAAGTGTTCGGCCAGGTCGGTTTCGGCACCGGCGGCTGGGACTCGGACTTTCCCAACTCGATGTTGGAAATCTTCCGCGTGGTGATGACCAACTGCGACGATCACCAACATCTGGTGGTCGGTGGCGTGGCACAAGTGCCTCTGGGCATCTGGCGTCATGTACCAGAGCGTTGCGCGCACTGGCCGGAAGGTACCAGCCTCAGCTCCCTGCACAACGGTGCGCCACGCACCGGGGTCAAACGCATCGCTCACGCCGCCGACGGCCGATTCGCCGTCACCGATAACTGGGGCGATACCCGGGAATATGCGGCCGTACTGACTACCTGCCAGAGCTGGTTGCTGACCACCCAGATCGAGTGCGATGAAACCCTGTTCTCGCAAAAGATGTGGATGGCCCTGGACCGCACCCGCTACATGCAATCGTCGAAAACCTTCGTCATGGTCGACCGGCCATTCTGGAAGGACAAGGACCCGCAAACCGGTCGCGACCTGATGAGCATGACCCTCACCGACCGCCTGACTCGCGGCACTTACTTATTCGACAACGGTGACGACAAACCCGGTGTCATTTGCCTGTCTTACTCCTGGATGAGCGACGCCCTGAAGATGCTGCCGCAGCCCATCGAAAAACGGGTGAAGCTGGCCCTCGATGCACTGAAGAAGATCTATCCGAAAGTCGATATCTCCGCGCGGATCATCGGCGACCCGATCACCGTCTCCTGGGAAGCCGACCCGCATTTCCTCGGGGCTTTCAAAGGTGCGTTGCCGGGACACTATCGCTACAACCAGCGTATGTACGCGCACTTCATGCAGAAGGATATGCCCGCCGAACAACGCGGGATCTTCATCGCCGGTGACGACGTTTCATGGACCCCGGCGTGGGTCGAAGGCGCGGTACAAACCTCGCTGAACGCGGTGTGGGGCATCATGACCCACTTCGGCGGCAGCACTCATCCAGAGAACCCGGGGCCGGGTGATGTGTTCGATGAAATCGGGCCGATCGCTCTCGCCGAATAAGGAGTCAAGCCATGCGTGTCGCCCTGTACCAATGCCCGCCGCTGCCGCTGGATGTGGCCGGTAACCTCAAGCGCCTGCACCAACTGGCTCAAGAGGCGTCCGGTGCTGATGTGCTGGTGTTGCCGGAAATGTTCCTCACCGGCTACAACATCGGTGCCGAAGCCGTTGGCGCGCTGGCCGAAGCGCAGGATGGGCCATCGGCGCAAGCCATCGCCGAACTGGCACACAGCGCGAAGCTGGCAATTCTGTACGGCTACCCGGAGCGGGCCGAAGACGGGCAGATCTACAACGCTGTGCAACTGATCGATGCCAATGGCCAGCGTCTGTGCAACTACCGCAAGACTCATCTGTTTGGTGACCTTGATCATTCGATGTTCAGTGCAGGGGCGGATGATTTTCCGCTGATTGAGCTGAACGGCTGGAAGTTGGGGTTTCTGATCTGCTACGACCTGGAGTTCCCGGAAAACACGCGACGCCTGGCCCTGGCCGGTGCCGAACTGATCCTGGTACCCACCGCCAATATGGTGCCGTTCGACTTTGTCGCCGATGTCACCGTGCGGGCCCGGGCGTTTGAAAACCAGTGCTACGTCGCCTATGCCAATTACTGCGGGCACGAGGGTGAGATTCAGTACTGCGGGCAAAGCAGCATTGCCGCACCGGATGGCCAGCGGATCGCCCGGGCCGGCCTCGATGAAGCCTTGATCGTCGGCACCCTGGATCGGCAGACGATGATCAATGCCCGAGCCGCCAACCACTACCTGCAAGACCGTCGCCCCGAGCTTTACAAAGCGCTGCACAAGCCCTGACGGGCCGGGTTTGCGCTAGCATAGGCACTTCCTACGTTTCGGAAGTGCTCATGCCTGCGGCCCACCCTCATCACCTTCATCTGACCCTGGCCAACGGCTTGCGGGTTTCCTTGCATCATGCGCCGCGCTTGAAGCGTGGTGCTGCTGTCTTACGGGTGGCGGCTGGCAGCCATGACGTGCCTTCGGCGTGGCCAGGATTGGCGCATTTTCTTGAGCATCTGTTGTTTCTCGGTACCGAACGCTTTCCCGCAAACGAAGGGCTGATGACCTACGTGCAGCGCCTCGGAGGCCAGGTCAATGCGAGCACTCGCGAGCGCATCACCGACTTCTTCTTTGAACTGCCCGTGGCGAACGTTGGTGACGCACTGGAGCGTCTGGCGGACATGCTGGCCCATCCGCGCCTGGCGCTGGAAGATCAACGGCGTGAACGCGAAGTGTTGCACGCGGAGTTCGTGGCCTGGTCCCAGGATGCCAAGGCGCAGCAGCAGATAGCGCTGCTGGAAGGTCTGGCCGCCGATCATCCAATACGGGCTTTTCATGCGGGCAACCGCGCCAGCCTGCCGGTGGAGCGTGAGGACTTTCAGCAAGCCTTACGGGGTTTCTACGAACGCTTCTATCAAAGCGGGCAAATGACCTTGAGTCTTGCGGGCCCGCAGCCCTTGGTCGAACTGGAAGCACTGGCGCAACGGTTCAGCGAGGATCTGACGTCAGGGCCTTTGCGCTCGCAAGAGGCTCCACCGGCATTGATGACCGGCCATGAAGGGCGTTATCAGCACACTGACACAGGCCACCTGCACCACGTCATCACCTGCGACATCCCTCGCGAGGCGCTGGACTTTCTCTGCACCTGGCTCAACGCTGCGGCCCCCGGAGGGTTACTCGCCGAACTGAGAGCACGACAACTGGCCACCGCGCTGCAGGCGAGCGTGCTCTACCACTTTGATGGGCAGGCGGTGCTGGATATCGACTTTACCCTCGGCACACAAAGCGAACCGGCGACGCAAATCGAAGCGCTTTTGCACGACTGGCTGAGCTTTTTCGCACACGGCGACTGGACTCCACTGCGAGAAGAGTTCGCCCTGTTGGTCGCTCGTCAGCAACAGACTCAAGGTGCCTTGGCATTGGCCAGGCGCGATAGCGAAGATCTGGAGCCGCAACTGTCCGAACACCACGCCGCAGCCCTCAAAGCCTGGCTGGGCTCGCTGCACCTGGAGCCTGCCCGGCACAGCTGGAGACTGCCGCCGAATAACCCATTCCTGCGTCCAGCCCCCAAGGAAGAACGAGCCGGGCTGATTCGCGGCCAGACCAGCGCCCATCGTGGCTTGCGTACCTTTGCCCAGGATCGCTCACGCGGGCGAAAAGATCTGTCAGCACTGACCTTCAGCCCCGCCTTGCCGGATAACACAGGAGAAGGCGTCCTGTACCTGCGCTGGCGCCTGGATTCAGCGCCACACACAGACCTTTTCCCACGCCTGGAAAGCAGCCTGCAGACACTGCGCGACGATGCTCGCCAAGCGGGTGTCGACCTGTCCTTCGAGACGCTGGGAAATGACTGGCAGTTAAAAGTGAGCGGCCTGCACGAACCCATGCCGGCGGTGCTGGAACAGCTATCGCGCAGCCTGGCTCAACCTGATCAACAGGCCTGGCAAGCAACGCTGCCGACTGCCGAGCCGCTGATCGCGATCCGCCAACTGCTCGCGCTATTGCCGGGCTTTTGCGCCGACAACCATCCCGTCGCCGCATTGCCCACCGCAAGCCTTGCGGACCTGAAAGACGCCTGGTCAACCGCGCGCTGGTACGGGTTTGCAGCCGGTTTGCCTACTGCCTACGAGATGGCGATCAAAAGCGTGGCGGGAAGCTTGCCGGGCCAGCCCACACACCGTGTCGATAAAACTGCTTCGGTCAACGGACAGTACCGTTGGCACTCGGTCGAGACGGACTCCAGCGAAGCCGCCTTGTTGCTGTTCTGCCCGACCCCGACGCAATCCCTGGCCGACGAAGCCGCCTGGCGACTGCTGGCGCACCTCGGGCAGGCACCGTTCTATCAGCGGCTGCGGGTCGAGCTGCAATTGGGCTACGCCGTATTCAGCGGTGTCCGACAAATCAACGGGCAGACCGGCCTACTGTTTGGCGTGCAATCTCCCAGTGCTTCGCTGGAAGAAATACTCGGTCATCTCCAGGCCTTCCTTCAAAGCCTCCCGACGTTGATCGCTGGATCTGACGAACAGGCAGCCCACACCCTGGCGAACCAGTTCTCTCCAGAGTCGTTACCAACCACCCAGGCCGCCGAGTGGCTGTGGCAGGCCCAACTGGCCGGCCATCCGTCGGATTACATGGAGCAGTTACAAAATTTCATCCGCAGCTGCACGCAAGAGAACTTATTGCACGCCGCCAAACAACTGAATCAGGCCGACGGCGGCTGGCATTGCTTGGCCAGCGGGCCTTGCCCGGGTGAGCCGTGGCAGCCGGTGAAATGATCATTACCAACCTTGCAACGAGCTTTCTTCGCCAAGCTGAAGCGAGCGCGGTGAAAAATTGAGTAACATAGCTGCCTAAGCATCTGAACATCTCCGACCGGAGGTGGACTATATGTATAGCTAGTAGTAAACGTCCCACCCATCCACAGGAGAATTCCCATGACTTGGTCCAAACCTGCTTACACTGATCTGCGTATCGGCTTTGAAGTCACCATGTACTTCGCCAGCCGTTAATTGATTTGTATTGCAACGCAACGCCTCGGCTCGCCGGGGCGTTTTTATTTTGAGTTTTGTGTGATGGAGCGAGCATGTTCGTCCAGATTCTAGGGTCCGCCGCCGGCGGTGGTTTTCCGCAGTGGAATTGCAATTGCGTGAATTGCGCCGGCTTTCGCGAGGGGACGTTGCGAGCCCAGGCGCGCACGCAGTCTTCCATTGCGATCTCCGATGACGGCGTGAACTGGGTGCTGTGCAACGCCTCGCCAGATATTCGCGCCCAGTTGCAGAGTTTTGCCCCGATGCAACCCGGCCGTGCCCTGCGGGATACCGGCATCAGCGCGATCATCCTGATGGACAGCCAGATCGACCACACCACCGGCCTGTTGAGCCTGCGTGAAGGCTGCCCGCACCAAGTGTGGTGCACCGACATGGTCCATGAAGACCTGAGCACCGGCTTTCCATTGTTCACCATGCTGACCCACTGGAACGGCGGCCTGGCCTGGAACCGTATCGAACTGGATGCCAGTTTCACCATCCCCGCCTGCCCCAACCTGCGCTTCACTCCGCTGCCGCTGCGCAGTGCCGCACCGCCCTACTCGCCCCATCGTTTCGACCCGCACCCGGGCGACAACATCGGCTTGATCGTTGAAGACCTGCGCACCGGTGGCAAGCTGTTTTACGCCCCGGGCCTGGGCAAAGTGGACGCCCCGTTGCTGGAGATCATGGCCGGCAGCGACTGCCTGCTGGTGGACGGCACGATGTGGGATGACGACGAAATGCAGCGCCGTGGCGTGGGCACCCGCACCGGTCGGGAAATGGGCCATCTGGCACAAAACGGCCCCGGCGGCATGCTGGAAGTGCTGGAACAACTGCCCAAGCAACGCAAGGTGCTTATCCACATCAACAACACCAACCCGATTCTGGATGAGGACTCGCCCGAGCGAGCCGAATTGGTGCGACGCAATGTGGAAGTGGCGTACGACGGCATGAGCATTGAATTGTAGGAGTGAGCCAAATGACTGACACACCGCTGACCACCGTCGAGTTTGAACAGGCCCTGAGGGCCAAGGGCGCCTTCTACCATATCCATCACCCCTATCACGTGGCGATGTACGAAGGCCGGGCCACCCGCGAGCAAATCCAGGGCTGGGTCGCCAATCGCTTTTACTACCAGGTGAACATTCCCCTGAAGGACGCCGCGATCCTGGCCAACTGCCCGGACCGGGAAATCCGCCGCGAGTGGATCCAGCGCCTGCTCGACCATGACGGAGCCCCCGGCGAAGACGGCGGCATCGAAGCCTGGTTGCGCCTGGGCCAGGCGGTCGGGCTCGACCCGGATCAACTGCGCTCCCAGGAACTGGTGTTGCCCGGCGTGCGCTTTGCCGTCGATGCCTACGTCAACTTCGCCCGCCGCGCCAGTTGGCAGGAAGCCGCCAGCAGCTCCCTGACCGAGCTGTTCGCCCCGCAGATCCACCAGTCGCGCCTCGACAGTTGGCCGCAGCATTACCCGTGGATCGACCCTGCCGGCTACGAGTATTTCCGCACACGCCTGGGCCAGGCGCGACGGGATGTCGAGCACGGTCTGGCGATCACGCTGCAGCACTACACCACCCGCGCGGGCCAGGAGCGCATGCTGGAAATTCTCCAGTTCAAACTGGACATCCTTTGGAGCATGCTCGATGCCATGAGCATGGCCTATGAACTGAACCGTCCGCCGTATCACAGCGTGACCAGCGAGCGGGTCTGGCATAAGGGAATCACTCTATGAGTTTCGATCGCAGCAAAAAACCGACCTGGCGCCAGGGCTATCGCTACCAGTACGAGCCCGCGCAAAAGGGTCATGTGCTGCTGTATCCGGAAGGCATGATCAAGCTCAATGACAGCGCCGCCTTGATCGGTGGTTTGATCGATGGCGAGCGCGACGTAAGCGCCATCATTGGCGAACTGGAAAAGCAGTTCCCAGGTGTGCCCGAGCTCGGTGGCGACATCGAGCAATTCATGGAGGTCGCCCGTGCAGAGCACTGGATCACCCTTGCCTGAAAAGCCTGAAATCGGCCTGCCGCTATGGCTGCTCGCCGAGCTGACCTACCGCTGCCCACTGCAATGCCCGTATTGCTCCAACCCGTTGGACTTTGCCCAGCAAGGCAAGGAGCTCAGCACCGAACAGTGGATCAAAGTGTTTCGTGAGGCCCGGGAAATGGGCGCCGCGCAACTGGGGTTTTCCGGCGGTGAACCCCTAGTGCGCCAGGACCTTGCCGAACTGATCGGCGAGGCCCGCAAGCTGGGGTTCTACACCAACCTGATCACCTCCGGCATCGGCCTGACCGAACAGAAGATCAGCGACTTCAAGAAGGCAGGCCTGGACCATATCCAGATCAGCTTCCAGGCCAGCGACGAACAGGTGAACAACCTGCTGGCCGGCTCGAAAAAAGCCTTCGCGCAAAAACTGGAAATGGCCCGTGCAGTGAAAGCCCACGGCTATCCGATGGTGCTGAACTTCGTCACCCATCGGCACAATATCGACAAGATCGACCGCATCATCGAGCTGTGTATTGCCCTTGAAGCGGACTTTGTCGAACTCGCCACTTGCCAGTTCTACGGCTGGGCGCAGCTCAATCGTGTCGGCCTGTTGCCGACCCAGGAACAATTGGTCCGCGCCGAGCGCATCACCAACGAATACCGTGCCAAGCTTGAAGCCGAAGGTCATCCCTGCAAGCTGATCTTCGTCACCCCGGACTACTACGAGGAACGTCCGAAAGCCTGCATGAATGGCTGGGGCAGCATCTTCCTGACGGTCACGCCGGACGGCACCGCGTTGCCATGCCACGGCGCCCGCCAGATGCCGGTGCAGTTTCCCAACGTGCGCGATCACAGCATGCAACACATCTGGTACGACTCATTCGGCTTCAACCGCTTTAGAGGCTATGACTGGATGCCCGAGCCGTGCCGCTCCTGCGACGAGAAGGAAAAGGACTTCGGCGGCTGCCGCTGCCAGGCGTTCATGCTCACCGGGGATGCCAGCAACGCCGACCCGGTGTGCAGCAAATCCGAACACCACGGCATGATCCTCAAGGCGCGCGAAGAAGCCGAACACGCCACCCAGACCATCGAGCAACTGGCCTTTCGCAATGAACGCAACTCACGGCTGATCGCAAAAGGCTGAACGCTTTAGCGTTTGGCGATGATGTACACCGCGTGCACGATGCCCGGGATATAACCGCACAAGGTCAGCAGGATATTCAGCCAGAACGCGCCGCCGAAACCTACTTGCAGGAACACACCCAGGGGAGGCACCAGAATGGCGATGATGATGCGAATGATGTCCACAGTGTCAGCTCCTTAAAATCGGCTCGTGTAAGCCGTACAGCTAATCGACCTTGGCCATTCGGCAGGGTTCAGTGGAATCTGGCTTGTGGCCATCTCCGTCAGGCCAGAATCTCCAACCCGTGCTTCTGCACGATGCTCAGTAGCTTGAGCGCCATACCACTGGGCTGTTTTTCACCCGACTCCCACTGCTTCACGGTGGAGGCGCTGGTGTTCAAGTAACCGGCAAACACCGGCTGGCTGACATGACTGCGCTCGCGGATCTGCTTGATTTGTTCAGCGGGTATTTGTACCGGGACAGGGGCCAGGCATGCCTCGTCGAACTGACGCAGAGTGGTCTTGCTGATAGCGCCGATTGAGTACAGTGCAGCGGCCGATTCGTGAATCGACTTGAGGCTGTCTTGGCTCATGATTAAACCTCTCTGACTTTTCAGAAAACTACCACTCAGTGGTAGATAAAGACAAAAGCATTCTCTCCGTACCAATCAAACTCAAACCGCCGAGACAAAAAAACGCCCCCAACCAAAAGAATCAGGCTGGAGGCGCCGCGTATACCGCGAGACGGTTCAGGGAATAAGGGCTTAAACGGCGATGCCCTTGCGGCATTGCAGTTGTGCGGTGTGTACACGAGCAAAGGCACGGGCCAGGCGCAGGAGCATTTCGTCGATGTTGCTCTTGCTGACGGTCAAGGCCGGGGTGAAACGCAGGCAGTTCGGCTGTGGGGCGTGGAGGATCAGGCCTTCGTAGAGCGCCGCCTTTACCACGGTATCGGCGGAATCATCCGACAGGGTCAACCCCCAGAGCAGTCCTTGGCCACGCAGCTCGCCTTGGTCGTAGCGATAAGCCAGGCGGGCGAGACCTTCCTTCAGGTAGTGACCGGTCTCGCGGATGTGTTCGAGAAAGCCACTGCCCAACACAGTGTCGAGTACCGCCGCACCGGCCGTCGCCATCAGCGCGTTACCGTGATGGGTGCCTTTCAGTTCGCCGAGTTCAAAACAACACGCCTTGCCTCGGGCCAGCAAGGCTGCCAGGGGTACACCACCGCCCAGGCCTTTACCGAGGGCGATGATGTCGGCGCGCACGCCATAACGTTGTTCGGCCAGCAAAGTGCCGCAGCGGCCGATGCCGGTTTGTACTTCGTCGAAAATCAGCAGGATCCCCAGCTCGCGGCACAGACGTTCGACGCCCTTGAGGTAATGCTCGGTCGCAGGAATAACCCCGGCCTCACACTGGATCGGCTCCAGCATGATGGCGACCGTTTGCGCATCCACTGCGGCATGCAACGCCGGCAGGTCGTTGAACGGGACATGGCTGAAGCCAGGCAACTGGGGTTCGAAGCGGTTTGCGCCAGCGGCGTCTGACGCCGACATCGTGGCAAAGCTGCGCCCGTGGCAACCGTTGCTGGCGGTGATGATGTGATAAGCGCCGCCGCGATGCAGTTGGCCCCATTTACGTGCCAGCTTGATCGCCGCCTCACAGGCTTGCGCACCGCTGTTGAGCAGGTAGGCCTGGTCGCTGCCAGTGCTGTGACACAGGCGGCTAGCCAGGTTCAACTGACTGCGATTGTGCAGACCGTTGCCGGGATTGAGCAGCGTGTATGCCTGGTCAGCGAGGGCTTTGGCCAATACTTGCGGGCTGTGGCCGAGGCTGTTGGCACCGCCGCCTTGGGTGAAGTCAAGGTACGCATGGTCGTCGCTGTCCCAAAGCCAGGAACCCTGGCCACGCACAAAAACCTGAGGCGGTCGGGCCACGCTGGGCATCAGGCAGTCACTGGACAGTTCGTCCCGCAGCATCGGCGTTTCAGGTTCCCGTATCAGGTCATCAAGGCTGGGGGCAGGACGGCGCAGATTGAACAGGTTCATGGGCATGACCTTTTGGCAACCCGACGTTTGTCGCTATCGCCGATCAACCTCTGCTTGAGATTTTTTGCATTGCCTATGTAAACAGCATCAACATAAACAGTATTCATCGTGCGCTCTGGCCCTGTAAGCCTTGTGAATAGGCGCTAGACTAGGCGTCTTGGGGTCACACGGCCATTTCGATTTTCCAGCTTTTTCGATAAGCATTACTTATGGATTTCAAGCAACTGCGTTATTTCGTCGCGGTGTATGAGGAAGGCCACGTAGGCCGTGCGGCGGAGCGCCTGTCGATATCACAACCGGCTTTGTCGCAGCAGATCCGCCAGCTCGAACAGAACCTCGACGTCAGCCTGTTCGAACGCAGCAGCAAGCGCCTGCTGCCCACACTAGCCGCCCACACGCTGTACAACCACGCCCTGCCCTTGCTCGATGGCATGCAGCAAGCGGTCGAGGCCCTGCGCAACTTCAAAGGCCAGGCCTTGCGCACCTTGGCCATCGGCGTACTGCAAACCGTGCACACCAGCCTGGTGCCGAAAATGCTGGAGCGGGTACGCAAGGCCCATCCGCACCTCGTGGTGCAGATCTACGAACTGACTGGCATTGAGATCGAGCGCCGCCTGCTCAACGGCTCGTTGGACATCGGCATCAGCTACCTGCCGCCGCGCCAGCCAGGCCTGCACGGCGTGCTGCTGTACGAAGATGAATTGAAGGTGGTGATTCCTGCCGACCACCCGTTGCGGGCGTTCAAGAAGGTCTCCCTGAAACAGGCCGCCGAGTTGCCGATGTTGCTGCTGGGAGAAGAGTTCCAGGTACGACAGATCTGGCAGGGCCAATTGGCCAACCTCGGTCGACGACCTCAGGTGCAGGCAGAGCTGAATACCATGGCAGGGATTCTCGACAGCCTGCCTCATACCAAACTGGCTACGGTGTTGCCCGGGCGCTCCCAAGATGAACACAACAGCAAGGCGTTGCTATGGAAACCCCTGAGCGAACCACGGGTTCCGTTGAAAGTGGGGCTGGTGTGTCGGGATGTGCAACGCCAGCAGGCAACACTTGAGTTGCTGCGCACGCTGCTGGAAGACGTGATGAATGCCCCGGACGTGCAGGCCTGAACTTTTTCGCAGGCAAAAGAAAACCCCGCCGAAGCGGGGCTTTGCAGACTGTTTCCCTGACATCCATTTCACTCCACCATCCTGGCAGAATCCTACGTGTCCCTGTTGTTGCTTTGCGCTTCCTGCGCGACGTCCATGTGAAGTAGATTATCCGTGGATCCAATCCAGCGATAGAGGACGATTAGCAGCACGTCATGTAAGAGAATGCTTACATGACCACTCCCCAATCAGAACTGTGCTTCATCCAGCAAATACAGCGATTCACTGCCTGCTCTCACCGACGCGCTAAGGGACTGAATCCGCGGCAACAAACGGGCAAAGTAGAAGCGCGCGGTTCCCAGTTTGCTGGCGTAGAAGTCTTCCTGCTGCTCTTTGCCCAACGCCGCCTTGGCCATCAGCGCCCACATGTAGGCATAGGCCATGTAACCGAACGCATGCAGATACTCCACCGAGGCCGCCCCAATTTCATTGGGGTTGGATTTGGCGCGGTCCAGTACCCAAGCAGTCAGCTCATCGAGGTCATCCACCGCCGCATTCAGCGGTTGGGTGAACTCGGCCAGTTCGGCACCGGCGGTCGCGGTAAAATGGCGAATCTCGTCAGCGAACAAGGTGTAGAACGCCCCGCCGCTGCCAACGATCTTGCGTCCCACCAAATCCAGAGCCTGAATACCGTTGGTACCTTCGTAGATCTGGGTGATGCGCACATCACGTACCAGTTGCTCCTGGCCCCACTCGCGAATGTAGCCGTGGCCGCCGAAAATCTGCTGGCCGTGAACGGTGGTTTCCAGGCCCAGGTCAGTCAGGAACGCTTTGGCCACCGGTGTCAGCAATGCCACCAGGTCATCGGCACGCTTACGGGTCGCCGCGTCTTCGCTGAACTTGGCGGTGTCCAATTGCATCGCCACGTAGGTGGAGAATGCACGGCCGCCTTCGTTCGAGGCTTTCATGGTCAACAACATCCGTCGCACATCGGGGTGGACGATGATCGGGTCAGCTACTTTGTCCTTGGCTTTTGGACCTGTCGGCGAACGGCTTTGCAGACGGTCACGGGCGTACTCGATAGCGTTCTGGTAGGAGCGCTCGCCGGACGCCAGGCCTTGGATGCCGACGCCCAGACGTTCGTAGTTCATCATGGTGAACATCGCCGCCAAACCACGGTTTGGCTCGCCCACCAGATAGCCCACGGCTTCGTCGAAGTTCATCACGCAGGTCGCGGATGCCTGGATGCCCATCTTGTGTTCGATGGAGCCGCAGGTCACCGGGTTGCGCGCACCCAGGCTGCCGTCGGCATTGACCATGAACTTGGGCACCAGGAACAGCGAGATGCCTTTGGGCCCGGCCGGTGCATCCGGCAGCTTGGCCAGTACCAGGTGGATGATGTTGTCGGTGAGATCGTGTTCGCCACCGGTGATGAAGATCTTGGTGCCGCTGACTTTGTAGGAACCGTCAGCCTGAGGCTCGGCCTTGGTGCGGATAATCCCCAGGTCGGTCCCGGCATGGGGTTCAGTCAGACACATGGAACCGGCCCACACGCCGGAGTACATGTTCGGCAGGTAAGTCGCTTTGAGCTCTTCGCTGGCGTGGGTGTTGATCGACACACACGCGCCGGACGTCAACATCGGGTACAGACCGAAGGCCAGGCCCGAGGAGTTGATCATCTCTTCAACCTGGGCCGATACCGCCTTGGGCATGCCCATGCCGCCATAGGCCGGATCGCCGCCAACACCGACCCAACCGCCTTCAGCGTAGGTTTTGTAGGCATCCTGGAAACCGGCTGGGGTGCTGACCGCGCCATTCTCCCAGCGGCAGCCTTCTTCGTCGCCGCCACGGCTCAGCGGGGCAATTGTTTTGGCAGTGACTTTGCCGGCTTCCTCAAGGATCGCCTCAACGGTCTCGGCATCGACCGTGTCCGCCAATGCCGGCAGTTGGGCCCAAAGTTTGGCGACCTCGAAAACTTCGTTAAGGACGAAGCGCATATCGCGCAGCGGCGCTTTGTAGTCAGCCATGGCAAACCTCGTGAGACTTTAAAGTGATTCGGGTAGTGTCGGTTTTATAGACCCTGAGTGTACCCGAACAACTTTTGAGACACATAGGGTCCAAACATGACCGCAAAGTATTTGTCGGTCACAATAATATCCTGTCGCCGATGCCGAATGCTGCGATAAGACCGAAGGTCTTCAGCGATCCTGAATCCTTGCGCCTCTGCGAGGCGATCGCAGCTTCGCCAGCGGCTACAAGGCAAACAACTCCGCCGGCAGACTCATCAAGCACTCACTCCCCGCCTCCACCGCCGCGCGATGCGTGGCCGTGCGCGGCAGCAGGCGCTTGAAGTAGAACTCACAGGTGGCCATCTTGCCCCGGGCATAGTCACTGTCGCCGCTACCGTCCTCGAGTTGCGACTGAGCCACCAGTGCCATGCGCAACCACAGGTAGGCCAGGATGATGTAACCGCTGTACATCAAATAATCCAGGGCCGCCGCACCGACTTCATCGGGGTTTTTCATGGCGGCCATGCCAACCTTCACCGTCAGCTCGCCCCACTGCTGGTTCAGCTCATTGAGCTGCGCCACATGGGCCTTGAGTGACGGGTGATCGGCATTGGCGGCGCAGAACTTATGAACGATTTTGGTAAAGCCCCGCAGCAGTTTGCCCTGGCTGCCGAGCACCTTGCGCCCCAACAAGTCCAGAGCCTGAATGCCATTGGTGCCTTCATAGATCGGCGCAATCCGGCAATCACGCACCAGTTGCTCCATGCCCCATTCGCGAATAAAGCCGTGGCCGCCAAACACCTGCATGCCGTGATTGGTCACTTCCAGACCGGTTTCGGTCATGAGGGCCTTGCAGATTGGCGTGAGGAACGCCAACAGGTCCTCGGCCTCTTGGCGCTGGCCTGCATCGCCGCTCAGGTGTGCGGTGTCGAGTAATTGCGCAGTGAAATAGGTCAGCGCCCGGTTGCCTTCGTTAAAGGCTTTCATGGTCAACAGCATCCGCCGCACATCGGGATGCACGATGATCGGGTCGGCGACCTTATCCGGGGCCTTGGCGCCGGTCAGGGAGCGCATCTGCAAGCGGTCGTTGGCGTACTTGATCGCGCCCTGAAAGCTCGCTTCTCCCAGGCACAAGCCCTGCATCCCGGTGCCCAGCCGTGCGTGGTTCATCATGGTGAACATGCAGTTGAGGCCCTTGTTGGCCTCGCCAATCAGGAAGCCCTTGGCGCCGTCGAAGTTCAGCACGCAGGTGGCCGAGGCCTTGATCCCCATCTTGTGTTCGATGGAGCCGCAGCTTACGCCGTTGCGTTCACCTGAATCGGGCAGGAACTTGGGCACGATAAACAGCGAAATGCCTTTGGTGCCGGCGGGCGCGTCCGGCAGCTTGGCCAGCACCAGGTGGATGATGTTTTCACTCATGTCGTGCTCGCCGGCCGAGATGAAAATCTTGCTGCCGGTGACCGCATAGCTGCCGTCAGCCTGGGGCACGGCGCGGGTCTTGATAATCCCCAGGTCCGTGCCGCAGTGGGCTTCAGTCAGGCACATGGTGCCGGTCCATTGGCCAGCGGTGAGTTTGCTCAGGTAGGTGCTTTTCTGCTCCTCGGTACCATGAGCGTGAATCGCCGACATGGCGCCATGGGTCAGGCCCGGGTACATGCCCCACGAGGTGTTGCTGGAGGCAATCATCTCGCTGAGCACCAACCCCAGGGACGACGGCAAGCCTTGCCCTCCATACGCCGGGTCTGCCGCCAAGCCGTGCCAGCCACCTTCCACGTACTGCGCAAAGGCTTCCTTGAAGCCCTTGGGCGTGGTTACCACGCCATTGTCAAAATGACAGCCTTCTTCATCACCCGGCCGATTCAGCGGTGCGAGGACGTTTTCGCAGAATTTCGCGCCTTCTTCGAGGATCGCGCTGACCATGTCCGGGCTGGCATCGGTCGCACCCAATTCAGCGTAATGGCCATGGAAGTCAAAGACGTGATCGATCAGAAAGCGCATGTCGCGCAGGGGAGCTTTATAGTCAGGCATGATGATTTCTCCGGCAGCAGATGGCTTCAAGCTACTGCTGCACGATGCCTCGGACAATCACTGTAGGGCCGCTGAATACAGCGCCATCACTCAACTGGCAGCGGTGTTCATGCGTACCGCGCCCCGGCGATTCAGCCCCGACGCCACCACGCAGTTACGCCCGGCACCCTTGGCGTTGTACAGCGCCTGATCAGCGGACTTGAGCACTTCCTCCGGGCTGCGCTGCTCGGCCTGGCGCTCGGCAACTCCGATGCTCACCGTCACCGAAACACTGGAGGCGCCACTGCCGATCCGTCGCTGGCGACCTTGCTGGTCGTCATGGGGACGGTTGTCCGGGTTGCGCAACTTGATGTCGTAGTTGGCGATGATCTCGCGAATCTCTTCCAGGTGCGGCAGGCACTCGTCCAGAGTCTTGCCGGCGAACACCACGGCGAACTCTTCGCCGCCATAGCGATAGGCACGACCACCGCCGTTGATCTTCGACAGTTTGCTGGCAACCAGACGCAACACCTGATCCCCGACATCGTGACCGTGGGTGTCGTTGAACCGTTTGAAATGGTCGACGTCGCTCATGGCCAGCACATAGTTGCGCCCCAGCCGCTGCATGCGTTCATTGAGAGCGCGACGGCCCGGCAAGCCGGTCAGTTCATCGCGGAAGGCCATTTGATAGGCCTCATGGGCAACACCGGCGGCGATCATCAGCATCACCTGGCTGCACATGATGTTCAGGGTAAAGGGCAGGATGAAGGTCTGGGGCAGCATCCAGAAAAGCCCCAGAAACCCCACCAGTTGCGCGGCGTGCAAGGGCCGTGGCTGACGCCAGTACTGTACCGCCAGCGCGAGAAATCCCATGAAAAACATCGGGTACGACAGCTGGATCAAACTCATCCAGTTGCCATGCAATGCCGGCCAACGGATCTGCGCCAACCAGTTCAATACTGCCTGGGGATAACTTTGCTCCAGCGCCAGCGCCACGCCACCAATCGCCAACAGCACCGCACACCGGGCAACGAAGTCACGAAACAGGTGGGTGCGCTCCTGCCACAGCGCATAGATGCTGAACAACAGCGGCAGCAACAACGAGCACAGGTGGAATACCACCGCAGCATCTTCTCGGACGCGGCCATTGTCGCGGTAGTAATCGGTCTGGGTGTCGAGCAGGAAATAAGCGACGTACACCGTGATCATCAGGAACAGCTCACGCTGGCGACGGTAAACCGCGCAATACGCGCCGCCCAACAACAGCACCAGCGTTGGCAGGACATTGAACAGCGAGGTGAAGAAGACGTTGAGGTCCTTGACGTACGCAGCCGATAACCCCGCCAGCAACAACAGCAGTGAGGGCAGAAAATGGCTGAAACGTACAACAGACACGCGTGACAAGGGTAAAGCTCCGGGACGACCATAAAAGATGGCACTGTGCCGTCATGCAGCACAGTTAAGCATACTCAATGTGACCTGTGTCACATTGCCATCACTTTAACGGCAGCCTGCGCCAATCCCTGAGCGTTGTGCCTGGTTTTTTATCGCGCATAAAAAAACCGCCGCTCCCGAAAGAGCGGCGGCTTCAGATGAATCCGATAAGGCTTAGTAGCCCAGGCCGAAGTTCTCTTCTTTCATGTCCATCAGGTTGTTGGCGCCCGACAGCATGGTTGCAACGTGAGTGCGAGTACGCGGCAGGATGCGCTGGAAGTAGAAACGCGCGGTCTGGAGCTTGGCGGTATAGAAAGCCTCTTCGCTGGTACCGGCAGCCAGTTTCTCGGCAGCCAGGCGGGCAATGTCAGCCCAGAAGTAAGCCAGGCAGGCATAACCGGAGTACATCAGGTAGTCCACCGATGCCGCACCCACTTCTTCACGGTCCTTCATGGCAGCCATGCCGACCTTCATGGTCAACTCGCCCCATTCCTTGTTCAACGCGGCCAGCGGTGCAACGAACTCTTGCACGGCTGCGTTGCCTTCGTTGGCCTGGCAGAACTTGTGGACGATCTTGGTAAAGCTCTTGAGCGCTTCGCCCTGGGTCATCAACACTTTACGGCCCAGCAGGTCCAGAGCCTGGATGCCGGTGGTGCCTTCGTACAGCATCGAGATACGGCTGTCGCGAACGTTCTGCTCCATGCCCCACTCGGCGATGAAACCGTGGCCACCGTAGATTTGCACGCCATGGTTAGCTGCTTCAAAACCGACTTCGGTCATGAACGCCTTGGCGATCGGGGTCATGAAAGCCAGCAGCGCGTCAGCCTGTTTCTTGGCTTCGTCGTCGGTACCGTACTTGACGATATCGACCTGTTTGGCGGTGAAGTACACCATCGCGCGGTTGCCTTCGGCGAAAGCCTTCATGGTCAACAGCATGCGGCGTACGTCGGGGTGCACGATGATTGGGTCAGCGGCCTTGTCCGGCGCTTTCGGGCCAGTCAGGGAGCGCATTTGCAGGCGGTCGCGGGCATATTTCAGGCCGCCCTGGAAACCGATTTCGGCATGGGACAAGCCTTGCAGCGCGGTCCCCAGACGAGCGGTGTTCATAAAGGTGAACATGCAGTTCAGGCCTTTGTTCGGCGGGCCAATCAGGAAACCCGTGGCCGCGTCGAAGTTCATCACGCAGGTGGCGTTACCGTGGATGCCCATCTTGTGCTCCAGGGAGCCACAGGAAACAGCGTTGCGTTCGCCAACCGAACCATCGGCGTTCGGCAGGAATTTCGGAACGATGAACAGCGAAATACCTTTGGTGCCAGCCGGTGCGTCCGGCAGGCGGGCCAGTACGATGTGGACGATGTTGTCGGCCATGTCGTGTTCACCGGCCGAGATGAAGATCTTGGTGCCGGAAACCTTGTAGGAACCATCAGCCTGAGGTTCAGCCTTGGTGCGCAACATGCCCAAGTCGGTACCGCAGTGTGGCTCGGTCAGGCACATGGTACCGGTCCACTCGCCCGACACCAGTTTGGTCAGGTAAGCGTCTTGCTGTTCGGGAGTGCCGTGCTCGGAAATGGTGTTCATCGCACCATGGGACAGGCCTGGGTACATGCCCCACGACCAGTTGGCTTCGCCGACCATCTCGCTCACTGCCAGGCCGAGGGACTCCGGCAGGCCTTGGCCACCGTGCGCCACGTCATGGGCCAGGCTTGGCCAGCCGCCTTCGACGAACTGTTTGTAGGCTTCTTTGAAACCAGTAGGGGTTTTAACGCCTGACTCGCTCCAGGTGCAACCTTCGATGTCACCCACGCGGTTCAGCGGTGCCAGCACCTGCTCACAAAACTTGGCGCCTTCTTCGAGAATGGCGTCAACCATGTCCGGGGTAGCGTCCTGGCAAGCCGGCAGGCTCTGATAGTGCGCTTCGTAGCCGAGCAGTTCGTCACGAACGAAGCGAATATCACGCAAGGGGGCCTTGTAGTCAGGCATAGCGATAAACCTCTGCTGATGTATCTGGAATGAACAACCGCGTGGATTTGTTGTGGCGGTCAAACAGTTGTTTGAAACATACGTTTACGACCTATCCTTGTCAAGCATCCGTCAGATGCCGTTTGTCATGACGCGGATCAACGCCAGGCACGGCAAGGCCTGCAGCGAAATGCCGCATAAGATTTTAGAGATCAAGGGAGCCGTGAATGATAACGCAGGGGATCAGGCGCCCTGTGGCGCCCAAATTTACAGGCGGGGGATCAAGCGTAGGTATCGATCAACGTACCCAGCATTTCATTGGAGGCCTTGGCGACTTTTGCCCCCAATTCCACCTGAAACTTGCCTTGGGCCATCTCGACCCTATTGCTGGCCGAATTCGATTGCTGATTACCATCCGCCGCCCGCAAGCGATCATTCAGAGCATCCGAGGGTTGGCTGGTGGCGGCGCTGGCAATTTTGCCGGCGGCGGCGTCCACACGGTTCTGCCCGGACTGAATACTGCTCAGCCCCGAATAAAACGCGCTGCTTCCAGAGATTTCCATGGCTTGAGCCTGCCTTCAGAGAATCGTGAACTGTTATTGAAGCAGACATCCTGGGAAAAGCCTCGTCAAAAACACTAATGGCATAATGCCTTATCCATAGGCAAAACTAGTCAAGCAGATCCAGTTGCAAGAACTCGGCGACCGCTGCGGCGCTTGGTTGCTTGAGTTTCGGCACCCTTCCCAGGCAGGGCGCAGGCAGTCGTTCGGCCAGGGTGGCGAGGTTTTCTTCCAGACGGGAGGTCTTGGGGTCGATGATGTTGGCCACCCATCCCGCCAGTGACAGGCCGTCTCGGGCGATGGCTTCGGCGGTCAGCAGGGCATGGCTGATGCAGCCCAGGCGCACGCCCACCACCAGAATCACCGGCAGTTGCAACGCCTTGGCCACGTCCGACAGATTGTCCTGATCAGCCAATGGCACACGCCAGCCGCCCGCCCCTTCAATCAAGGTGAAATCCGCCTGCTTGGCGAGAAGATGTTGCATGGGCTTGAGCAAGGATTGAACCGTCAGCAAAACACCGGCTTCACGAGCTGCCAGATGCGGCGCAATGGCAGGCTCGAACGCCACCGGATTGACCTCGGCATAACTCAGCGGCAATGAACACTCAGCCAGCAAGGCCAGGGCGTCAGCGTTGCGCAGGCCCTTGGGCGTCACCTCACAGCCCGAGGCGACCGGTTTGCCGGCTGCCGTGGTCTTGCCCTGTTGCCGGGCAGCATGCAGCAGGCCCGCAGCGATGGTGGTTTTGCCGACATCAGTGTCGGTACCCGCAATGAAGTACGCAGCATTCATAGTGGTTTCTCCAGCACGGCATACACCACCTGATAGGTGGCCGGCAGTCCTTGAGACTCGCGGAACTGCTCGTAGGCTTCAACCAGTGCAACAATTCGTGCCCGTCCGGTCAAGCCACCCGGGCGCCCTGGATTCAGATTGTGCGCACCCAACGCTTTCAATTCGTGGGTCAGGCTGCGCACGTCCGGGTAATGCAGTACGTGGGGACATTGCTCCAGGCTCAGCACTCGCAAACCACTGCTATCGCACAGCTGTTGATACATGCTGAACGGCCGGAAATGATTGACGTGAACCATGCCATCCGCAGCCCGCCAGCTTTCACGCAGTTCATCCAGCGTCCCCACACACAGGCTCGCAAACGCCAGCGCACCACCGGGCTGCAACACTCGCTGCGCTTCCCTCAATACGGCGGCGAAATCGGAACACCACTGCACCGCCAGGCTGGAGAAGATCAACTCGCAACTGCCATCCTGTAACGGCAACCGTTCGGCATCACCGGCAATAAAGTGCTCGGCGCCACCCAAGGGTCGGGCGTGGTTGAGCATGCCCTCGGCGATATCCAGCGCCAGGCCTTGGCTCGCTGGAAACGCCTGGCCCATGACCCGGCTGAAATACCCGGTGCCGCAGCCCAGGTCCAACCAGCGCCGTGGCGTAAACCCTTGAGGCAAGCGCTGCAACAACTCACCGCCGACCGCACGTTGCAACTCGGCAACGCTGTCATAACTGGCCGCCGCACGGGAAAAGGACGCCGCCACCTGGCGCTTGTCCGGCAAGGCGCCTGGCAGGGGAGGATGGGACAAATCAGTCATCACTGCACTCATGCAAAAAAGCCTGGATCGCCCCCGCCACACCGTGGGGATCTTCCAGAAGAAAAGCGTGACCGGCCTGTTCAATCAGACCGATTTCAACATCCGGCAGTAACTTCAGCAGATGACTGGCAGCCTCGGCAGGCACCAGGCCGTCCATCCCGGCAAACAGATGCAACTGCGGACCACGAAACGCATGCAAAGCGTCCCGTGTGTCCATCTGGGCGAGCAACTCAAGGCCGGTCATCAATACCGAAGACGGCGTATTCGGCGCACTGCTGACCAGCAAGCGCGCCAGCCCCCGTGGGTCTTCGGCACCCTTGGCACACAGCAGGCCAAAGCGCTTTAGGGTGACTTGGGAGTCGGCATGGCAGCCGGCGAGGAACGCGTCGAAGGTTTCGGCAGGCATTGCGCTCGGCCAGCCGTCGTAGGCGACAAAACACGGGTTACTGGCCAGGGTCAGCAAGCCGCAGCAACGATCTCCCCTGCGCGCCGCCAATTCGGAGGCGAGCATGCCCCCCAGAGACCAGCCACCGAGCCAGGCGTTATCCGGCAACGTGGCGTCCAGTTCATCAAGCCATTCGCCGAGGTCACTGGAGTCCATCTCCGGCAACGGTTCGACCTGCACCCGCAAGTGCTCGTCCAACCCTTGCAACGCCGCTGCCAGCGGTTCCATTGGCGATACACCGAGGCCCCACCCGGGCAGCAGTATCAGTCGATCACGCATGGTCGGGCTCCTCGCCTAACAAGCACAAACACGCTTCCAACGCGTTTAACAATAGCTGGACCTGGGCTTCACTGTGGGCTGCCGACAAGGTCACCCGCAGGCGAGCACTGCCGGCGGGCACGGTTGGCGGTCGAATCGCCGTCACCATCAGCCCGCGCTCGCGCAGCATCTGTGACAAACGAATCGCCCGGGCGCTGCTGCCAATCATGATCGGCTGGATCGGCGTGAAGCTGTCCATCAACTCCAGACCAATCTGCTCTGCACCTTGGCGGAACTGGCGGATCAAGCCATTGAGGTGCTCGCGACGCCAGTGCTCGGTGCGCAGCAATTCCAGGCTTTTGAGCGTCGCGCAGGCCAGCGCCGGCGGCTGGCTGGTGGTGTAGATGTAAGGACGGGCGAACTGGACCAGACTTTCGATCAGTTCCTCGCTGCCCGCGACAAACGCACCAGCGGTGCCAAACGCTTTGCCCAACGTACCTACCAACACCGGCACGTCCTCCTGGCTCAAGCCAAAATGCTCGACGATCCCGCCACCGTTGGCACCCAGCGGACCAAAGCCGTGGGCGTCGTCGACCATCAGCCAGGCACCCCTGGCCCGGGCTTCGCGGGCCAGGGCCGGCAAGTCGGCAAGGTCGCCGTCCATGCTGAACACACCGTCGGTCACCACCAGGGTATTGCCGGTGGCTTTCTCCAGACGCTTGGCCAGGCTGGCGGCGTCGTTGTGCAGATAACGATTGAAACGCGCACCGGACAACAGGCCCGCGTCCAGCAGCGAGGCGTGATTAAGACGGTCTTCCAGCACCGTATCGCCCTGCCCCACCAGCGCCGTGACCGCACCAAGGTTGGCCATGTAACCGGTGGTGAACAGCAGTGCGCGGGGGCGACCGGTCAGGTCGGCCAAGGCTTCTTCCAGTTCATGGTGTGGGGTGCTGTGGCCAATCACCAGATGCGAAGCGCCACCGCCGACACCCCAACGGGTCGCGCCGGCGCGCCAGGCTTCGATCACTTGCGGGTGATTGGCCAGGCCCAGGTAGTCATTGTTGCAGAACGCCAGCAGCGGTTGGCCATCCACCACCACTTCAGGACCTTGAGGGCTTTCCAGCAGCGGGCGTTGGCGATAAAGGTGTTCGGCACGACGGGCAGCGAGACGCGCGGCGAGATCGAAAGACATGCAGGCCTCGGTAGGTCAGGTTGACCGCGGTTAGAAATGTGGGAGCGGGCTTGCTCGCGAATGCGGTGGGTCAGTCAAATAAGTATCAACTGACCCACCGCATTCGCGAGCAAGCCCGCTCCCACATGTTTGATCGCGTTCCAAATGAAGTTATTGAACAGCCGCGTTGTAAAACTGCTCGCTGCTCTTTTGCTCCACCAGCGCCTGCTCGATCGCCGCCTGATGCACTTCATCGGCGTGCTCTTCACGCGCTTCCGGCAGGATCCCCAAACGCGAGAACAGTTGCATGTCCTTGTCAGCCTGCGGGTTGGCGGTGGTGAGCAGTTTGTCGCCATAGAAAATCGAGTTGGCGCCAGCGAAGAACGCCAGGGCCTGCATCTGCTCGTTCATGGCTTCACGGCCGGCGGACAGACGAACGTGAGATAGCGGCATCAGGATGCGCGCCACGGCCAGCATGCGGATGAAATCGAACGGGTCGATGTCTTCGGCATTTTCCAGCGGGGTACCGGCGACTTTCACCAGCATGTTGATCGGCACCGACTCCGGATGCTCCGGCAGGTTGGCCAGTTGGATCAGCAGATTGGCGCGGTCGTCGAGGGATTCGCCCATACCCAGAATGCCGCCGGAGCAGATCTTCATCCCCGAATCACGTACGTAGGCCAAGGTTTGCAAGCGCTCGCCGTAGGTGCGGGTGGTGATGATCGAGCCGTAGAACTCAGGCGAGGTATCAAGGTTGTGGTTGTAGTAGTCCAGGCCCGCCTGGGCCAGGGCTTCGGTCTGGTCCTGATCGAGGCGGCCGAGGGTCATGCAGGTTTCCAGGCCCATGGCCTTCACGCCTTTGACCATCTGCAGCACGTAGGGCATGTCTTTGGCCGACGGGTGTTTCCAGGCAGCGCCCATGCAGAAACGAGTCGAACCGATAGCTTTGGCGCGTGCAGCCTCTTCGAGGACCTTCTGCACTTCCATCAGCTTCTCTTTTTCCAGGCCAGTGTTGTAGTGGCCCGACTGCGGACAATATTTGCAATCTTCCGGGCAGGCGCCGGTCTTGATCGACAGCAAGGTGGAAACCTGGACCCGATTGGCGTCGAAATGCGCGCGGTGCACGGTCTGCGCCTGGAACAACAGGTCATTGAAGGGCTGGACGAACAGCGCTTTGACTTCGGCGAGAGACCAATCGTGACGCAGGTTGGCAGTGGTGCTGGCGCTCATGGGCGATTCCTTGATTATGCTTTGGCAAACGCTGTGGGAGGCAATACCCACAGGCACGACACGGATGCTCGGCATATTTAAGGAAGATTCATGCACTGTCAACCCAACTACAAACACGAAGTTTACATCTGGTTAAAAAGCAACCAAACCTGTTTAGTCTGCGATGAACACACAGAAACAGCCCATTCGATCTGTAACGCCTGCGAAACCGAACTGCCGTGGCTGATGGATCACTGCAACGTGTGCGCCCTGCCCTTGCCCATGGAAGGTTTGATCTGCGGCCAATGCCAACGGCAGCCACCGGCGTTTAAACAGGTCATCGCGCCATGGAGCTATAGCTTCCCCATCGACAGCCTGATCAGCCGTTTCAAGCATCAGGCCAAATGGCCTATGGGGCATTTGCTGGCGCACCTCTTGGGACAGTTCCTGCAAGACCATTATGAAAACGCCGAACTGACACGCCCTGATTGCCTGCTGCCGGTACCCATGGCCCGTAAACGCCTGCGAGAAAGAGGTTATAACCAGGCGTCGATGCTTGCGCGATGGCTGGGCAAAAACCTGGATTTACCCGTTGAAGAGCACCTGTTATTACGCCCTCATGAAACGGTGGCACAGCAGGACCTGGACGCCAAGGCCCGCCAACGCAACCTGCTCCACGCCTTTGCCTTGAACCACAGTGATCGGGTCAAGGGCCGCCACCTGGCCCTGGTGGACGACGTTCTGACCACCGGTGCCACCGCCGATAGCCTGGCCCGCCTGCTGATGAACGCTGGCGCGCGGCAGGTCGACGTGTACTGCCTGGCCCGCACGCCGAAACCCGGCACATGACTTGACTCCTACGCCCCCTGGCCGCAACGTCCCGTCCATTCCATCCCAGCGTGTAACCGTTCGCCATGCCTTTACCGACTCTGCTGAGCCAACACATCGTGCGTCGCCCCCAGCGTATTGCCTTGCTGCAACACATCGCCGAGCAAGGCTCCATCACTCGCGCAGCAAAAAGCGCCGGTTTGAGCTACAAGGCCGCTTGGGACGCCATCGACGAGTTGAACAACCTGGCGCAAAAGCCGCTGGTGGAACGCAGCGTCGGCGGCAAAGGTGGTGGAGGCGCGCGGTTATCGGCTGAAGGCGAACGGGTGTTGCGCCTCTATCAACGCCTGCAAGTGCTGCAAGCTCAAGTATTGGATGCCGCCGAGGACGCCAGCGACCTCGATCTGCTCGGCCGCCTGATGCTGCGCACCAGCGCCCGCAACCAACTGCACGGCAAAGTCATCGCCATCGACAACCATGGCCGCAATGACCTGGTGCGTCTGGAACTGGCCGCTGGATTGACCCTTGAGGCACAAATCACCCACGACAGCACCCTGCACCTGGAACTGGAGATCGGTACCGAGGTGGTCGCGCTGATCAAGGCCGGTTGGCTGGATGTCGTGGCGACCGAGCATCCTGCAACACTTGGACACAATTGTATGTGCGGCAACATTGAGGCAATTCTCGATGCCGACGATGGCCCCAGCGAGGTCAGAATCACCCTGCCCAACGGCCAGGTTTTATGTGCCCTGGCGCAGCCCGCCGAGCTCAAGGCGATTGGCGCCAAGCAAGGAAAAACCATTCAGGTGCAGTTCGCCCCCAGCAACGTCCTACTGGGCACGCCGGTATAGATTAAAACTGCAACAATTTGGTCACGAGCGCTCCTTAAGGTGTCTGCAAAAACCCGCAGGGAGCCTGATATGAGCCTATTAGAAGAAAACCAAGCCACCGACCTCGAACAGATGGTCGGCCTCAGCCGCCGTCGCTTTATCGGCGCCGGTGCCCTGTGTGGTGCCGCGATGTTCCTCGGCGGTAACCTGCTGACCCGCAGCGCTCTGGCCGCCGGTGTCAGCGCCGCATCCGGCAGCCCATTGCTGGGTTTTACCAGCATCGCCGCGGCCACCAGTGACACCATCACCCTGCCGCCGGGTTACACCTCATCGGTGCTGATCAGTTGGGGCCAGCCCCTGCACAAGAACGCGCCGGCCTTCGACCCCAGCGGCAATGGCACGGCCAAGGCCCAGGAACAACAGTTCGGCGATAACAACGACGGCATGAGCTTGTTCCCGTTCCCCGGCGACAACAACCGGGCGCTGATGGCGATCAACAACGAATACACCAACTACCGCTACCTGTTCGCCCACGGCGGTGCGCCGCAATCGGCCGAAGACGTGCGCAAGGCCTTGGCCAGCGAAGGCGTATCAGTCATCGAAATCAAGCGCCAGGGCGACAGTTGGCAATTCGTCCAGGACTCGCGCTACAACCGGCGCATCCACGGCAACTCGCCGCTGCGCCTGAGTGGCCCGGCGGCCGGCCATGCCTGGCTGAAAACCCGCGCCGACAAGAGCGGCAAAAAAGTCCTGGGCACGTTCCAGAACTGCGCCAACGGCAAGACGCCGTGGGGCACTTACCTGACCTGCGAAGAAAACTTCACCGACTGCTTCGGTAGCAGCAACCCACAACAGTCCTTCGACGCCGGGCAAAAACGCTACGGCGTAGTGGCGGCCAGCAAAGAGATCAACTGGCACCCGCACGACCCGCGCTTCGACATGGCCAAGAACCCCAATGAGCTCAATCGCCATGGCTGGGTGGTGGAAATCGATCCCTTCGATCCGCAATCCACTCCGGTCAAGCGCACCGCCCTGGGCCGCTTCAAGCATGAAAACGCCGCCCTCGCCGAAACCCGCGACGGCCGAGCCGTGGTGTACATGGGCGACGACGAGCGTGGCGAGTTCATCTACAAGTTCATCAGCCGCGACAAGATCAATCACAAGAACCCCAAAGCCAATAAAAACCTGCTGGACCACGGCACCTTGTACGTGGCGATCTTCGACGCGGGCGACGGCAATGCTGATCATCCCAAGGGCCAAGGCCAATGGGTCGAATTGACCTTCGGCAAAAACGGTATTGATGCCAACAGCGGCTTCACCAGCCAGGCCGAAGTACTGATCCACGCCCGTCTGGCCGCCAGCGTGGTGAAAGCCACACGCATGGACCGCCCGGAATGGATCGTGGTCAGCCCCGCCGACGGCCAGGTCTATTGCACCCTGACCAACAACGCCAAGCGCGGCGAAGAAGGGCAACCGGTGGGCGGGCCGAACCCGCGGGAGAAAAACGTCTACGGCCAGATCCTGCGCTGGAAGGCCAACGCCGATGACCATGGCGCCATGGACTTCTCCTGGGACTTGTTCGTAGTGGCCGGCAACCCCGGCGCGCATGCCGGAACGCCCAAGGCTGGCTCAGCCAACATCAACCCGCAGAACATGTTCAACAGCCCCGATGGCCTGGGCTTCGACAAGGCCGGGCGGTTGTGGATCCTGACCGATGGCGACTACAGCAACAAAGGCGATTTTGCCGGCATGGGCAATAACCAGATGCTCTGCGCCGACCCGAATACGGGTGAGATTCGCCGGTTCATGGTGGGGCCGGTGGCGTGTGAAGTAACGGGGATCAGCTTCTCGCCGGACCAGAAAGCCTTGTTTGTGGGGATTCAGCATCCTGGGGAAACCGGCGGGTCGACCTGGCCTGAGCATTTACCCAATGGCAAACCAAGGTCTTCGGTGATGGTGATTCGCCGGGAAGATGGCGGGATCGTCGGCGCCTGATCCCCTGTGGCGAGGGGGCTTGCCCCCTCGCCACAATAGCCGACCACCTATCTACAGCCGTGTGCGTTACCATACCGGGCCGGACGCGGCGCCCTGCTGCGCGCAGGAGTTCGCATGGCTCACCCGTTTGAAACACTTACCCCAGACCTCGTGCTCGACGCTGTCGAGAGCATCGGTTTTCTCAGTGACGCCCGCGTGCTCGCGCTCAACAGTTATGAAAACCGTGTCTACCAGGTTGGCATCGAAGACTCCGAGCCTCTGATCGCCAAGTTCTATCGTCCCCAGCGCTGGACCAACGACGCGATTCTGGAAGAACACCGCTTCACCTTCGAGCTGGCCGAGTGCGAAGTGCCGGTGGTTGCGCCCATGATTCACAACGGTGAAAGCCTGTTCGAACACGCCGGTTTTCGCTTCACCCTGTTCCCCCGCCGTGGTGGCCGCGCGCCGGAGCCGGGCAATCTCGATCAGTTGTATCGCCTTGGGCAACTGCTGGGCCGCTTGCATGCAGTCGGTTCCACGCGCCCTTTCGAACACCGCGAAGTCCTGGGCGTGAAAAATTTCGGTCACGATTCCCTGACCACCCTGCTGGAAGGCAACTTCATCCCCAAGAGCCTGCTGCCGGCCTACGAGTCCGTGGCCCGCGACCTGCTCAAGCGCGTGGAAGAGGTTTACAAGGCCACGCCCCACAAGAACATCCGCATGCACGGCGACTGCCACCCCGGCAATATGATGTGCCGCGATGAAATGTTCCACATCGTCGACCTCGACGACTGCCGCATGGGCCCAGCGGTGCAGGACCTGTGGATGATGCTCGCCGGTGACCGTCAGGAATGCCTGGGGCAGTTGTCGGAGTTGATGGATGGCTATCGGGAGTTCCACGACTTCGACCCACGCGAACTGGCGTTGATCGAGCCGCTGCGCGCCTTGCGCCTGATGCATTACAGCGCCTGGCTGGCGCGGCGCTGGGACGATCCGGCGTTCCCCCACAGCTTCCCGTGGTTCGGCACCGAACGGTATTGGGGCGATCAGGTACTGGCTTTGCGCGAGCAGTTATCGGCACTGAATGAAGAGCCGCTGAAGCTTTTCTGACCTGTAGCCGCTGCCGAGGCACGAGACTGCGATAAGGGCCGAAGGACCTTCGGCGGTTTCAAGATCCTGGCGACTGCTGCGCAGCCGATCGCAGGCTGCGCCAGCGGCTACAGGTGATCGACACATTCCCTGTAGCCGCTGCTGCGTTGCGTGTCCGCAGGACCGCCGCTACAAATCAAAAAATGCGTGACTCTTGTCTGACAAATATCCTTACAATCGTGGCTTTGTTAGCTGCCTAAGCAAGGATTCTGCATGCAAGCCGCCAACCCCCGTCGCGGGTACATATTGGGCCTGAGCGCCTACATCATCTGGGGCCTGTTCCCCATCTACTTCAAAGCCATTGCCAGCGTCCCCGCCGCAGAAATCATCGTCCATCGCGTGCTGTGGTCGGCGCTGTTCGGCGGCTTGCTGCTGATGGTCTGGAAACACCCGGGGTGGTTCCGTGAACTGCGGGATAACCCCAAGCGCCTGGCGATTCTGGCGCTGAGCGGCACCCTGATCGCGGCCAACTGGCTGACCTATGTGTGGGCGGTGAACGACGGGCGCATGCTCGAAGCCAGCCTGGGGTACTACATCAACCCGCTGGTCAACGTGCTGCTGGGCATGGTGATCCTGGGCGAGCGCCTGCGCCGTCTACAGTGGCTGGCCGTGGGGCTGGCGGCATTGGGTGTCGCGCAACAGGTGTGGCAAGTGGGCAGCCTGCCGTGGGTATCACTGGTGCTGGCGTTGACCTTTGGTTTCTACGGTTTGATCCGCAAGCAAGCACCGGTCAAGGCGTTGCCTGGGCTGGTGGTGGAAACCTGGATGCTGGTGCCCATTGCCGTCGCCTGGTTGTTGTTCAACCCGACAGCCCACAGTGCGCAAATGGAGTTCTGGAGCACGTCCGAAGCCTGGTGGCTGGTGGCCGCAGGCCCGGTGACCTTGATCCCGCTGGTGTGTTTCAACGCCGCCGCCCGGCATTTACCCTACACCGCCCTGGGCTTCCTGCAATACGTGGCGCCGACCCTGGTTCTGCTGGAAGCAGTGCTGCTGTTCAATGAACACCTGGCGCCGAGTACGCTGATCGCCTTCCTGTTTATCTGGGCCGGCCTGGTGGTCTACAGCATCGACGCCTGGCTGACGATACGCAAACGCTGATCAAATAACGTACAAATCTCTGCAAGCCATAGCCCACCTGGCTTGCAGACATCCACCCCAAGGTTATCCACAAGCTGATCCCCGGCGTTTGTGCACAAGCCCTTGAAACTGCTCGTTTTTTGTTCAACTAAAGCAGAGCCCCGGCGGGCGTGGCCTGGCGCCGGGTCTCTACAGGTTATCCACAGGCCCATGCAAGATTTCCATGCATAACCTCTGTGAAGCGTTACTCCTCGCTGCGTAACTCCAACTCCACCATCAAGTCGTCTGCCAGGGTTTCCAGGGCCGCCTGCAAGGTTTCCAGCGGCAAGGTCAGCGGCACCGCCAGCAAAGCCTCTGCGTGGAACAACAGGTCGCTGCTCATGGGTGCCGGGCGTACATCGGTGATCAAACGTTCCAGGTTGACGCCCTGCTTGCTCAGCAGCGCTGTGATATCGCGGACGATCCCCGGACGGTCATTGCCCACCAGTTCCATGGCAATGGGTTGCCACTCACTGCCAACGGCAGCACTGCTTTCGCCCAGCAAGACGCGAATGCCATGGGTCGATAAATCCTCCAGCGCCTCGATCAGGTCCTTACGGTTCTCAACGGGCATGCTCACGCGCAAGATCCCCGCAAACTGCCCCGCCATGTGGGCCATACGACTTTCCAACCAGTTGCCACCAAAGGAGGCAATGCACTGAGCGATGCGTTCAACCACGCCCGGTTTGTCCGCTGCGATGACGGTGAGTACGAGATGGTCCATGGTGTCAGCCCTCTTTTTGGTGGTTGATCAGCGAGTATAGGTCCCTGCCAATGGCTGGCCTTTAAAACAAATCGTGTACCATTTTTATATTTATCTGGAACAATCCAATAGTTTTTTGAGAACATCCAATACCCCACTGTGACCGGATAGCCAAAGTGGGTCGCTAAACGACGTATTTAGTCTAATTTTCACAACCGCAACTCATCATGTAGTATGCCGCAGCGCGCACTACATAACGTCAGGTCGATGTCTGCCAAGACGCCGTAGTAACCTCGAACACCCCGTCAGCAAGGCCTGTGCCGTTGATTGGAACCACCCAGCCGCCATCTATGGCATGTACTGGTGCCCAGGGTTTGTGGTTTAAATGGCCGAGGCTTCATTGGTAAATTGAGAAAGCTGAAAAGCGAATTAAGCTCCGCAGAGTGAGGCAAGCAATGACTGAACACGTTCAAGTCGGTGGCCTGCAGGTCGCCAAAGTCCTGTTCGACTTCGTGAACAACGAAGCCATTCCCGGTACCGGCCTCACCGCCGACCAGTTCTGGGCCGGCGCTGATAGGGTCATCCACGACCTGGCGCCGAAGAACAAAGCCCTACTCGCCAAACGCGACGATTTCCAAGCGCGGATCGATACCTGGCACCAGACCCACGCCGGCCAGGCGCATGATCCGGTGGCCTATAAGGCCTTCCTGCAAGACATTGGATACCTGCTGCCAGAAGCCGCCGATTTCCAGGCCACGACTCAAAACGTCGATGACGAAATTGCTCGCATGGCCGGCCCACAGCTGGTCGTGCCGGTGATGAATGCCCGTTTCGCCCTCAACGCCTCCAATGCACGTTGGGGCTCGCTGTACGACGCGCTGTACGGCACCGATGCCATCAGCGATGCCAACGGCGCCGAGAAAGGCCAGGGCTACAACAAGGTCCGTGGCGACAAGGTTATCGCCTTCGCCCGCGCCTTTCTCGATGAAGCTGCGCCGCTGACGGCTGGCAGCCACGTTGATTCCACCGCCTACAAAATTGTCGACGGCAAACTGGTCGTCAGTCTCAAGGGCGGCAGCAACAGCGGCCTGCGCAACGATGCCCAGTTGATCGGTTTCCTGGGCGACGCCGCCAAGCCGACCGCCATCTTGCTGAAGAACCACGGCCTGCATTTCGAAATCCAGATCGACGCCAGCACCCCGGTCGGCCAGACCGACGCTGCCGGCGTCAAAGACATCCTGATGGAAGCCGCGCTGACCACCATCATGGATTGCGAAGACTCCGTCGCCGCCGTCGATGCTGATGACAAAGTGGTGATCTACCGCAACTGGCTCGGCCTGATGAAAGGCAACCTGGCCGAAGATGTGGCCAAGGGCGGCAAGACCTTCACCCGTACCATGAATGCTGACCGCACCTACACCGGTGTCGATGGCAAGGACGTCACTCTGCACGGCCGCTCGTTGTTGTTCGTGCGCAACGTTGGTCACCTGATGACCATCGACGCGATCCTCGACAAAGACGGTAACGAAGTGCCGGAGGGCATCCTCGACGGCCTGCTGACCAGCCTGGCAGCGATCCACAGCCTCAATGGCAACAACAGCCGCAAGAACAGCCGCACCGGCTCGGTCTACATCGTTAAACCGAAGATGCACGGCCCGGAAGAAGCCGCGTTCACCAACGAGCTTTTCGGCCGCATTGAAGAAGTACTGAGCCTGCCGCGCAATACGCTCAAGGTCGGGATCATGGACGAGGAGCGCCGTACCACGGTCAACCTCAAAGCCTGCATCAAGGCGGCCAGCGAGCGCGTGGTGTTCATCAACACCGGCTTCCTCGACCGCACCGGCGATGAAATCCACACCTCCATGGAAGCCGGGGCGATGGTGCGCAAGGCGGCGATGAAGGCTGAAAAATGGATCGGCGCCTACGAGAACTGGAACGTCGATATCGGCTTGAGCACCGGCCTGCAAGGTCGCGCACAGATCGGTAAAGGCATGTGGGCCATGCCCGACCTGATGGCCGCCATGCTGGAGCAGAAGATTGCTCACCCGCTGGCCGGCGCCAACACCGCCTGGGTACCGTCGCCGACGGCTGCCGCACTGCACGCGCTGCATTACCACAAGGTCGACGTGTTCGCCCGCCAGGCCGAACTGGCCAAGCGCGACCGCGCTTCGGTGGACGACATCCTGACCATTCCTCTGGCCAAAAACACCGATTGGTCCGACGAAGAAATCCGCAACGAACTGGACAACAACGCCCAGGGCATCCTCGGTTACGTGGTGCGCTGGATCGACCAGGGCGTGGGTTGTTCGAAAGTGCCGGACATCAACGACGTCGGCCTGATGGAAGACCGTGCCACCCTGCGTATCTCCAGCCAGTTGATCGCCAACTGGCTGCGCCACGGCATCGTCAACGAAGCCCAGGTGCTGGAAAGCCTCAAGCGCATGGCGCCGGTGGTGGATCGGCAGAATGCCGGTGATGCCCTGTACCGTCCGCTGGCTCCGGACTTCGACAGCAACATCGCCTTCCAGGCGGCCGTGGAACTGGTGATTGAAGGCACCAAGCAGCCAAATGGATATACCGAGCCGGTGTTGCATCGTCGGCGTCGGGAGTTCAAGGCTAAGAATGGTCTGTGAATAAGTGCTGAAAGTGAAAAGCCCCAAGTCGAAAGACCTGGGGCCCTTTTGGAGAGGACAGACTTAATGCGATTCGGACGAGACTGTATATGTGCCATTGAGTCGTATGGTGGGCTCTTCATCGCTATAGGCCACGTCTTCCAAGCTGCCGATGTGCTTGAAGTCAGTACCGAACTCTGGGCGTTCAACAACTACATGAACTTTTCCTGATGTTGGCCGAAAGCGCTCGTGACCGTGCTGGTCCCGATACGTCAGCCTCAGGTCCGAGGCCTCAAATGTATGAGAGCCTGCCTTCAAATCGCTGCCATAGTGAATACGGATGCTAGTGGGCCATTCACCATCGAGGCCACTCCAGGACAGATACCCAAAAATATCCTGCACCGGATACAGATGAACTTCCTTCCCGATAGAAACTTTGATGTCTGCTTTGCCAGCTACCTTATGTTTTTTTATTTCTTCATCACTGATGGGAAACTGTTTATTACTCATGACGAACTCCTGTTCACAGGCCAATAAGGCGCTGATCCCCGACCAGCACTCTCCCAACCAGTAAACAACTCGAGTTCAACCTTCCGCCACTGTCAGAATTGACAGGTCTTGATGGGATCAGACCAACGGCAATCCGCCTAAGGCGCCATCCCCAACTCCCGCTTCACCATCTTCGCCAGCTTCACGCTGTCAATCGGCTTGAGCAGAAAATCAACCACGCTCAGGTGCATGGCGTCGATGACGTCGGGGGCTTCCGCATCCCCGGACATGATGATGATCGGCAGCGCCGCCCGGGGGGAGCCGCGTACCTGTCGTATCAATTGCAGCCCGTTGCTCGGCTCCATACGCAGATCAGTGATCAGCAAGCCGATAGAACTGCTGGTTTTCAACAAATCCCACGCCGCCTCGCCACTGTCGGCAGTCATGCAGCGAATACCATCCAAACCAAGAATCTCCGCCAGCAGTTCGCGTGCGTCCTTGTCGTCGTCCACGATCAAAACACGTTGTGGCGGTAAATCGGGCTCGAGCATCACGGCGCTCAGCGCCTCGCGCTCGGCATCACTCAAAATATCGTGGTCGGACATACGTCTCTCGGCAGTTCTAGTCAATCTCCCAGCACACTCGTCAGACATCACCAGAAGGGCGCTCAATGTGCACTTCGTCGGAAAGTTTTCCTAGTGGGCGCTTTACAGGGTTTGGACGATATTCATGTAAGGTTTTTCCCTAGTCGTGAATGGTGTAGTCGCTACCTAGACTTACGTCCAATGGGCACCCATCGCGCAGGAGCCGACCATGCAGGACGAAAACGACAAAAACACTGCGATCATGGTTATGAGTAAAGCTGATGCTTTCGCACAAGCGGGAAAAACCGCTGTGCTGCAGAACATCCACGGCACCCTGCAATTCCTGCAACGCTTCCCGCCGTTCAATCAGATGGAAAATGCCCACCTGGCGTTTCTGGTCGAACAGTGCCAATTACGCTTCTACAGCCCCGGCGAGAGCATTCTCAAACCGTCCGGCGGCCCGGTAGAGCACTTCTATATCGTCAAACAGGGGCGCGTGGTCGGCGAGCGAGCGGACTCGGCCGAAACCACCTTCGAAATCACCACCGGAGAATGTTTCCCCCTGGCCGCACTGTTAGGGGAGCGGGCAACCCGCACCGAGCATAAAGCCGCCGAAGACACCTTCTGCCTGCAACTGAACAAACCGGCCTTTATCAAACTGTTTGCACTCTCCAGCCCGTTTCGCGACTTCGCCCTGCGCGGGGTGAGCAGCCTGTTGGATCAGGTCAATCAGCAAGTCCAGCAAAAAGCCGTGGAAACCCTCGGCACGCAATATTCCCTGAACACCCGCCTGGGTGATCTGGCTATGCGGCACCCGGTGACCTGCAGCCCACTGACGCCTCTGCGCGAAGCCGTGACGCTGATGCATGAGCAACAAGTCGGCAGCATCGTGGTGGTGGATGAGCACAAGGCACCCCTGGGGATTTTCACCCTGCGGGATCTGCGTCAGGTGGTGGCCGACGGCACCAGCGATTTCAATCAGCGTATCGAGCGCCATATGACCCAGGCGCCGTTCTTCCTGACGCCGGATCACAGCGCGTTCGATGCGGCGATTGCCATGACCGAACGGCATATCGCCCACGTCTGCCTGGTCAAGGACCAGCGCCTGTGTGGCGTGGTCTCCGAGCGTGACCTGTTTTCCCTGCAACGGGTGGACCTGGTGCACCTGGCCCGGACCATTCGCAACGCGCTCCGAGTGGAAAACCTGGTGGCGATCCGTGGCGAAATCGGCCAACTGGTGGAGCGCATGCTGGCCCACGGTGCATCGTCGACCCAGATCACCCACATCATCACCCTGCTCAACGATCACACAGTGTGCCGCGTCATCGAGTTGACCCTGGCGGACAAGGGCGACCCCGGCGTGCCGTTCAGTTGGCTGTGTTTCGGCAGCGAAGGCCGCCGCGAGCAGACGCTGTACACCGACCAGGACAACGGCATCCTGTTTGAGGCCAAAGATGCTGCCGAAGCCGCCGCGATTCGCGCTCGTCTGCTGCCTCTGGCGCAGCACATCAACCAGAGCCTGGCGCAGTGCGGCTTTACCCTGTGCAAGGGCAACATCATGGCCGGCAACCCGGAGCTGTGCCTGTCTCGCGCAGAATGGGCACGGCGGTTTGCCGGGTTTATTCGCGAGGCAACTCCGGAGAACCTGCTGGGCTCAAGTATCTACTTCGATCTGCGCGTGGTCTGGGGCGATGAGCAAGGGTGTGAGCAGTTGCGCCAAGGAATTCTCGACCAGGTGGCGGATAACCGTGTGTTCCAACGCATGATGGCCGAGAACGCTTTGCGCCAGCGCCCGCCGGTGGGACGCTTCCGTGATTTCGTACTGACGCGCAAAGGCTCGGAAAAAGCCACCCTCGACCTCAAGGTCCAGGGCCTCACGCCTTTCGTCGATGGCGCCCGTCTGCTGGCGCTGGCCAACGGCATCAGCGCCAACAACACCCTGGAGCGTTTGCGCCAACTGGTGGCCAAGGAAGTCATCGAGCGTCTGGACGGCGCGGCCTATGAAGAGGCCTATCACTTTATCCAGCAAACCCGCATGCAGCAGCACCAACTGCAAACCCGCGAGAATCAGCCCTACTCCAACCGCGTCGACCCCGACAGCCTCAACCACTTGGACCGGCGTATCTTGCGAGAGTCCCTGCGTCAGGCCCAACGCCTGCAAAGCAGCCTGACCTTTCGGTATCAGCTGTGAGCCTGTTCAGTTGGCTGCGTAAACCCAAGCCTGGCCTGGATTCGGTGCAACAGCGGCGTGTCGAGCAATTGCCCAGGCCACGAGAGCTGGGCGAATGTTCGTTGCGGGACCAGCGTTGGGTGGTGGTGGACCTGGAAACCAGCGGCCTGAACCTCAACCGTGATCAGGTGCTGTCCATTGGCGCCGTAGTGATCGAGGACGGTGCCGTCGACTTTTCACAACTCTTCGAGCGCACCCTGCATCGAGCCGAGACCAAGCTCAACCCCAGTGTATTGATCCACGGCCTGGGCCCCAGCGCCATCGCCGCTGGCTGCGATCCTGCGCAAGCGCTGATGGACTTCATGGAGTTTGTCGGCGACAGCCCGTTGCTGGCGTTTCATGCGCCGTTCGATCAGCACATGCTGGGGCGGGCGCTCAAGGACAGTCTGGGTTATCGACTTGCCCACCCGTTTCTCGATGTAGCCGACATCGCCCCGCTGCTGTGCCCCGAGGCCACTATTCGTGAAGCCGGGCTGGATGACTGGATCGAGCATTTCACGCTGCAAGTGGGAGAGCGTCATCACGCCAGCGCCGATGCGCTGGCGACGGCGGAATTGATGTTGATTTTGTTCAGCCGGGCGCGGCAGCAGCAGATGGACAGTCCGTTGGCGCTGCAGCAACGGTTGAGCCAGTGGAAGCGCCGCAAGCAGGCACCCTCTTTTTAAGCGGTTAAACACAACCCTGTGGCGAGCGGGCTTGCCCGCGTTGGGCTGCGAAGCAGCCCCAATCGGACCTCTGAGCTCTTTCAGGTAGACCGAGATGGCAGGTTTTAGGGCTGCTGCGCAGCCCAACGCGGGCAAGCCCGCTCGCCACAACAAGCCCAATCACCACAATAAAACCCGCTCACCACAATAAAACCCGCTCACCACAATAAGCCCCCTCGCCACAACAAGGGTGCCCAGTTAGCCGATACCCGACCAACGCTAATTGCCACCACCCCGCACCTCTGACACAATCGCGAATAATTCTCGTTAGTTTAAACTTCCCGATCGGTGATGCCTTGTCGTCAGCCCAAAATCCGCACAGTGAGCTTGTTGGCGCGTTATACCGCGACCATCGTGGCTGGCTGTTGGCGTGGCTGCGACGCAATGTGGCCTGCCCCAGCCGTGCCGAAGACCTGAGCCAGGACACCTTCATGCGCCTGCTGGGCCGTGAAGAATTACACGAACCTCGCGAGCCCCGGGCGTTTCTGGTGGCCATCGCCAAAGGCTTGTTGTTCGACTACTTCCGTCGCGCCGCGTTGGAACAGGCTTACCTCACCGAACTGATGCTGATCCCGGAAAGCGAGCAACCGTCCCCGGAAGAACAACAACTGATCCTCGAAGACCTCAAGGCCATCGACCGCCTGCTGGGCAAACTCTCCAGCAAGGCTCGCGCCGCCTTCCTCTATAACCGCGTCGATGGCATGGGCCATGCCGAAATCGCCCAACGCCTCGGCGTGTCTGTGCCTCGGGTACGGCAATACTTGGCCCAGGGGATTCGCCAGTGCTACATCGCGCTGTATGGCGAGCCACTGTGAGTCAGGTCAGTTCCAAACCGGTGTCGGCGCGCGTTCTAGATGCAGCGATTGCCTGGCAACTGTCCCTGGATTCGGGTGACGGCAACGCCGTGGAGCGCGAAGAGTTCGATAAATGGCTGGGCAGCGACGAAGAACACGCCCGCGCCTGGCGCCAACTGGGCATGCTCGACCAGCGTTTCAGTGTGGCCTCCGGTCCGGCGCGTGCTGCCTTGTTGCAGTCACGCGAAGGCATTCGCCGGCGCGTGCGCAAACTCGGCAGCGGCCTGGCCAGTGTGGTGCTGGTGGCCGGTCTGGCGTTGTTCGCCGGCCAACGTTACGTACCGATCAACTATTGGCTGGCCGACCAACGCACCGCCACCGGCGAACAACGCACGCTGAAACTGGCGGATGGCACGGTGATCAACCTCAATACCCACAGCGCCATCGACGTACGTTTTGACGAAAAGCGCCGGCTGATCGTGTTGCAGGAAGGCGAAATCCTCGTCGAGACCGGCCACAACGACGCCCGCCCGTTTATCGTCGAAACCCGCGAAGGCAGCCTGCGAGCGCTGGGCACGCGGTTTATCGTCAAGCGCGAGGACGACGGCACGCGGCTCAGCGTGTTGCAATCGGCCGTCGCCGCCCAGCCGCAAGCGTTGCACCAGGAGCACATCTACAAGGAAGGCCAGCAAGTGCTGATGCGCAGCGACGGCCTCGGCCCGATGCTGGCCGTCACCCCCGGCAGCGATGCCTGGACCCGCGGCATGCTGGTGGTAGATAACGCCCGCCTAGGGGACGTGATCGAGGAACTGGGGCGCTATCGCACCGGGCATCTGGGCGTAGACAAGCAGGTAGCAGACTTGAGGATTACCGGCAGCTTCCCGTTGCACGACACCGATCTGGCGTTGAGTGCACTGTTACCGACCCTGCCGGTGCAGATCGAGCAGCACACACCGTGGTGGGTGACCGTCACCGCAAGAACCCCCACACAACCGTAAATACCGTCTTGAGTGGGTTAGGGTTGCCCTGCGTAGCAGCTCGTAGGACACGGCTCGGTTCAAGATCAATAGCGCGCCTGGCGCAGCCTCGCTGGCGCTCGACAGCTGCTACGCAACGTATGTTTTTCCGATGAGAAATTATTTTCATCTGGCCCTATCACTTTTTGATTCTCGTTCGGCACATAGGCAATTGCGAATTACTTCCATTCAGGAGCCGCCCATGTCCCGCTCGCTAGACACCCTGTTGCGCCCCAGCCTGTTGGCCGTGGCGATTGCCCTCAGCGCCCCGCTGGCCAGCACCCAGTTGATCGCCGCCGAACAGGCGTCCAGCGTACGCGCCTACAACCTGCCGTCGGCACCGTTGGCCAGCACGCTGAACCAGATTGCGAGCCAGGCGGGCCTCGCGCTGACCCTTAATCCGACGCTTGCCTCAGGGAAAACCTCGGCACCGGTCCAGGGCCAGTTCGATGCACCGGGTGCGCTGCGTGAAGCCTTGAATGGCACCGGGTTGCAACTGGAACAGAGCAGTGCGGGGACGTTCAGCCTGGTGGCGATTCCGGAAGGTGTGGTTTCGTTGCCGGAGACCAACATTACGGGCCAGGGAGATCTTGAAAGTGCATGGGGACCCGTCGAAGGGTATCTGGCGACGCGCACCGCTGCCGGCACCAAGACCGATACCGCACTGGTTGAAGCCCCGCGTTCGATTTCCGTCGCCACCCGCGAGCAGATGCAGGACCGTAACGTCCAGAACCTCGATGACGCCGTCAAGTACATGCCCGGCATCGTTTCCGCCAGCTACGGCAGTGATACTCGCTACGACTGGATGCGTGTGCGCGGGTTCGAACCGACGCAGTTCCTCGACGGCCTTCCGCTGCCTAGAGGTGTGTACGCCAACCCGAAAGCAGAAACCTGGAACCTTGATCGTATCGCGCTGCTACGTGGTCCAGCCTCATCGGTGTACGGCCAGACCCCACCGGGTGGTTTGCTGGACATGGTCAGCCGGCGTCCCAGCGCGGAGTCGAGCAGTGCCATTCAGGTGCAGTACGGCAGTGACAACTATCGCCAGATCAACTTCGCCAGCACCGGCAAGATCGATGATGAAGGTCAGTTTCTCTATGGCATCAGCGGCGTCGTACGCGATGCCGGCACCCAGGTCGATCATATCGACAACAAGCGCTACAACATTGCCCCCAGTTTGACCTGGAATATTGATACCGATACCAAGCTGACCTTGCTTTCGCAGTTCACTCGCGACGATACCGGTGCCACCAGTCAGTTCCTGCCGATACAAGGCACCAAGATCAAATCGCCCCTCGGCGATATCTCCCATCACAAGAACCTGGGCGACCCGGACTACGAATACTACGACCGCACTTACTACGCACTGGGCTACGCCTTCGAGCATCGCTTCAACGATGTCTGGCAGTTCAAGCAGAATTTGCGCTACACCAAATCGGAGTTGTCCTTCCAGCAACTAACCGTGGGCTCCTATCCTTACACTTTGGTTGACGACCAAGGCAATGTTGGCCGTACGTCTACCAATGTTGACGAGGACATTGGCCAACTGGCGCTGGACAACAATTTCCAGGCTGACTTCGCCACCGGCGCCGTCACGCATACCTTGCTGATCGGCCTGGATCATCAACGCACCGACACCACTTACACTTCTATTTTCGGCGACGGGCTGAAAACCAACGTCAACAACCCGATCTACGGTCAGCCGATCGTCCGTCCGGCAAGGTCCACGGCCTACTATGATTACAACCAGAAAACCATCCAGACCGGGCTCTACATCCAAGACCAGATGGCTCTGGATAAATGGCGCCTGACCCTGGGTGGCCGCGAGGATTGGGTGCATCAGGGCACCACTTACTTCAACAAGAACGACATCACCAACACCGACCGTAGCAAGAACTTCAGCGGCAACGCGGCCCTCAGCTATGTGTTCGACTCCGGTTTTGTGCCGTACCTGTCCTATGCCGAATCATTCCAGCCCGCAAGCAACGCCAATGCATCACCTACAGAGTCGTTGAAACCGACTGAGGGTAAACAATGGGAACTGGGGATCAAGTACCAGCCTCCTGGCTCGAATACTCTCCTGAGTGCGGCGATCTATGACCTGACCCAGAAAAATGTTTCCGTCACGACCACAGTGGCAAACATTCCGATCACCAGCCAGACCGGCGAAGTGAAGGTCAAAGGCCTGGAATTGGAAGCCATATCCGACGTAACCGAAAACCTGAAGATTATCGCCGCCTATACCCTGGCCAAATCCGAAGTGCAAAAAGGCGACTACAAAGGTAACCGTCTGCAACTGATGCCCAATCAACAAGCCTCTCTGTGGACCGATTACACCTGGCACAGCGGAGTACTCGACGGCTTCGGCATCGGAGCCGGCGCCCGTTACACCGGCAATACCTATGGTGATCAGGGCAACACCTGGCTGGGCAAAGCCAACGCGGTCACCGTGTTCGATGCCTCGGTGCACTACGACCTCGGACGCCTGGATAACAGCCTCAAAGGTGCCTCGGTGAAGCTGAACGCCACCAATCTGTTTGACAAGGACTACATTTCCACCTGTGACGGTTTCTACTGCTACTACGGCGATCAACGCAGCGTGGTCGCCAGTGCCACCTATCAGTGGTAATCGGCTGATTTAACAACCAGGCCGTCCCAAGGGGGCGGCTTTGGTTTGTCTGAAGGCAATGAAATGAAAAGCAAAACCATCCGCCGCTGGTCCTTCATCCACACCTGGACCAGCCTCGTGTGCACTGTGTTCCTGCTGATGCTTGCGCTGACCGGCTTGCCGCTGATCTTTCATCACGAGATCGATCACCTGCTGGGCAACGAACCCGAACTCAAGGAAATGCCGGCCGACACGCCGCAGCTCAACCTCGAACAGCTCGTGGCTAAAGCCCAAGCCCATCGCCCGGGCGAAGCCATGCAGTACCTGGCCTGGGACGAGGACGACAAGAACGGTGTGATCGCGATCATGGCCGCCACGGCCGGGACCGAGCCCAATTCGTCCCATACGTTCATGCTCGATGCACGCACCGGCGAAGCGGTGGAAACGCCGTCGGCCAACGGCGGGCTGACGATGTTCCTGCTGCGCCTGCATGTGGATATGTTCGCGGGTCTGCCGGGCAAGTTACTGTTGGCCTTCATGGGCATTCTGTTTGTGCTGGCGATTGTTTCCGGCGCGGTGTTGTACCTGCCGTTCATGCGCCGCTTGAAGTTCGCCACGGTGCGCCAGGACAAATCCACCCGCCTGCGCTGGCTCGACCTGCATAACCTGATCGGCGTGGTCACCCTGACCTGGGCCTTGGTGGTGGGTGTGACCGGCGTGATCAGCGCCAGCGCCGACCTGATCATCGCCGCGTGGCGTACGGACAGCCTGAGCGCGATGATCGAACCGTACAAAAACGCCCCACCGCTGACGCTGCGCGCACCGGCCACCGACCTGCTGAAGATCGCCGAGAAGGCCGCCCCCGGCATGGCGCCTGACTTTATCGCCTTCCCCGGCACGCGCTTTTCCAGCGAGCACCATTACGCAGTGTTCATGAAGGGCAGCACCCACCTGACCTCGCACCTGCTGACTCCGGTATTGATCGACGCCAGCAGCCTGTCCGTCACCGCCATCGCCGAACGGCCGTGGTACATGGACGCCATGGGCATGTCCCAACCACTGCACTTTGGTGACTACGGCGGCATGCCGATGAAGATCCTCTGGGCGGTGCTGGATGTGCTGACCATCATCGTGTTGGGCAGTGGCGTGTATCTGTGGCTGGTGCGGCGCAAGGCGGCTAAATCATGAAGCCTCGGCAGTCGAACTTCTGGAAGGTATTCCTTATTCCCCTGGGGATTGGCCTGCTCAGCGCGGCGGGTTTATTTGCCGCATTGTTGGGAGATGGGCTTTGGGATTCGTTGAGCTGGGTCGGGCTGGGCATACCGGCGGTGATTGGCAGTTGGGCGTTGCTCAAGCGTTGAGCTAGGCTAGGGCTGCCCTTTTCCGAGGAATTTCCATGTCCGCTCCCAGCATGACGTTGTTCCACAACCCCGCGTCCCCTTTCGTGCGTAAAGTCCTGGTGCTGCTCCACGAGACCGGCCAGCAGGACCGCATCACCCTGCAGACCGTGCTGGTCACGCCGATCAACCCTATCGAGCAGTTGAACGACGGCAACCCGCTGGGCAAGATCCCGGCCTTGCGCCTGGCTGACGGCAGCGTGGTACACGACAGCCGGGTGATCTTCGATTACTTCGATTACCAGCATGTTGGTAACCCGCTGATTCCTCGCGATGGTTCCGCCCGCTGGCGACGCCTGACCCTGGCCTCGATGGCCGACGGGATCATGGATGCGGCCGTGGTGGTGCGTTATGAAACCGCCCTGCGCCCGACGGAAAAACACTGGGAACAGTGGCTGGAGGAGCAGCGCAACAAGATCCGTCGTGCCTTGGACATGCTGGAGCAGGACGCGATCGCCGAGCTGGCCAGCCATTTTGACGTCGCCGCCATCAGCGTCGCCTGTGCCTTGGGTTACCTGGATTACCGCCACCCGGATCTGGAATGGCGGTCCAGCCATCCGAAGCTGGCCGCTTGGTACGCTGAAGTCAGCCAACGTCCGTCAATGCTGGCAACCCAGCCACCGGTTTGACCCCAAGCTTATTGTGGTGAGCGAACCTATTGTGGCGAGCGGGCTTGCCCGCGTTGGGCTGCGCAGCAGCCCCAGTAATATCACCGAGATTCTTTCAGATAAACCGCAGTGGTGGTTTTAGGGCTGCTTCGCAGCCCAACGCGGGCAAGCCCGCTCGCCACAATAAGCCCCCCGTCCGCGCTCTTCTGGTGGGGGAAACAACGCAGCAATCCTCGCCACCAACCGCTCCCTCACCCGATGATCCTCACGCAACCCCAATGACCTACTCATGCACCGCCTCCAGGTCAAACACCAGAGGTTCGGCGCTCTTGCGCTTGCCCACGCCGTACCAGTCCAGTTTGCGCGTCAACACCATCACCGTGCCCAACAGCCCGAACAGCAATAGCGACCCCATCAACAGCGCGTAATCCTCGGCACTCAACAACCCATACAGCAAGCCATACAACGCCGCCAACCCCGCCGAAAACCCCAGACCATGGGCCAGGCTACGCAACACATGGCAGACGTAAAAACCGATCAGCAACACGCACGCACTGGCCGACAACAGGTACGCCAAGGCGAAGCCGATATGCTCCGACAGTGACAACAGCAGCAGGTAGAAAAATGCCAGAGCCACCCCCACCAACGCGTACTGGATCGGGTGCACCGCCAAGCTCTTGAGCACCTCAAACAGGAAGAAGCCGGCAAAGGTCAGGGCGATAAACAGCAGCGCATATTTGATCGCCCGGTCGCTCTTGAGGTACTGGTCCACCGGGTCGATAAAGTTCACGCCAAAACTGCGGCCGTTGAAGTCTTCACAACCACGCTCCGACAGACAACCGCGCAAGGCTTCTTCCAGGTTGGTGGAGAAAAATGACGTCTGCCAGTTGGCGGTGAAGCCCTTGTCGGTGACCTCTCGCTGGGCCGGCAGGAAGTTGCCGATAAAGCTCGGATGCGGCCAGTTGGAGGCCAGCGTGACCTGGCTGGTCTTGCCCACTGGTACCACTTGCAACTGCTCGGTGCCTTGCAGACGCAGGTCGAAGGCGAAGTCCAAAGGTGCAGGCTTTTTGCTGTCCTGCTCGGGCAGCATCACGTGTACGCCCTCTCCCAGCCAATCCACTTGGGTTCCCGGTGAAAACTCCAGGCGCTGGGTGCCCACCTCCAGTTTCAACGCATTTTCAATGCCGCGAATATCGCTGATGCCCACCGCCAGAAACGCCGGGTCAAACTGGTAATCGGCAAAGTGTTCACTGATGCCCAACTGCGCCGGCAAAACAAAACGCCCGCTGATGCGGTTGTCGGCATGGAACAGCCGCGCCTGGTAGATTCCCCGGGCCCGCAGTTCGGTTTGCACCTGGCCGTCGAGTTCAAAGTGCTCCGGCAGGAAATACAAACGGCCACGCACCTCCCGGGTTTCTTCATAGCGTTTGTTGAGCTTTTCATTGAGCTTCCACTCACGAACGGTCTTGCGATAAGGCACCACCATCACCGGCCCGCTGAGGCGCTGGCTGTAACTGGAGCTGCGGGCAATGTCCATCAACACGCCGTCGCGCAGTTCCTGTCGGTCACTGATGATGCCGTCGATCATCAGCAACGGAATCAGTAACAGCAGGATCAGCAGCGCGATGGCGCCAAGTTTGGATAGCAGGCTGCGGTTCATGGATCTCTCCCTGTTTGAATGAGGGAGAGTCTGGGAGGGGCGTGTGGGGGGTTTATGTAGGGAATGTGGAGACTGTGTGGAGATGCAGCAGCACCTGCACCCCGCCCGGCACGTTGCCGATCTGCAATGAGCCGTCGTGCAGCTTCATCACTTCCTCGACAAAGTTAAGACCCAGGCCGGTGCTTTTACGGCCGCTGCCCGGGCGCGGCAGGGAATAGAATCGCTCGCTCAGGCGCGGCAAGGCGTACTCGGGAATCGGTTCGGCCTGGTTGAACAAGCGTAAGGCCACATCACCGTCACGCTCCTCGGCACTGAAACGCAGGGCGCCACCGGGCGGCGTGAAATCCAGGGCATTTTCCAGCAAGTTGCCCAAGGCCTGACGCAACAGGAAAGGCTCGCCGAATACCCGCACCTGTGCCGCAATCGACTGTTCGACCTGCAAGCCTGCGCCTTCAATCCGCGCACACTGGGCCTGCAGCACTTCGTCCACCAGCGCCGCCAACGGCACGCTGGCCTGGTCTTCCAGACCTTGGCGTTGCTCGACCTGGGCCAGGTTCAACAGCCGCTCGATCAACTGCTGCAAGCGCGCACTTTCACTGTCGATATTGCTGACGAAGCGCTGCTGCTGAGCGTGGGACATATCGCCCTGCAACAGCTCTGCCGCACCGCGAATCGCCGCCAGCGGGCTTTTCAGTTCGTGAGTCAACGTGTGCACATAACGCTCGACGTAGGCCTTGCCTTCCAACTGAGTGCGCATGTGCTCGACAGCGGTGGACAGCTGTTCCAACTCACCGCCGCGATAATGCGGCAACTCGGCGCGGCGCCCTTCACTCACGGCCTGGGCGTAGGCCGTAAGCCGGCCCAACGCAACACTCAGCCACCACGACAGCAGCGCGCCAAACAGCAGGCCCAGGCCCACCAGTCCGGCGCCGTACCACAACAGGCGGTTCTCGGTGCGATCCACATAAGGCTGCAGCGAGCTATTAGGCTTGGCCACTGTGACCACACCGATGATCTGCCCGTTATCGCGGATCGGCGCGCCGACGTGCATCACCGACGACGCCGGGTCATCGAGCTCGCTGCGGGTCGAGCGGGCTCCGTATTCGCCGCGCAGAGTCAGGTACACGTCGTTCCACTTCGAATAGTCCTGCCCCACCGCTTCGCCCGTGGAGTCCAGCAGCACCATGCCCTTGGCGTCGGTGACATAGATGCGATGGTTGACCTGATTCTTCGGCAAGCCCCAGATCGTAGCGCCGGGCTGACGACTGCCATAGGCCTTGAGCAGCTCCGGCCAGTGACTCTGGCCGAGGGTGCCATCCTTGACGTCTTTGCGCAGGACTTCAGCCAGCAGGTTGGCGGTGTCCACCAGGGTTTCTTCGGTGGATTGGCGCACGCCGGGACGGATTTCCTTCATCACTGTGTTGAGCACGAAGTAACCGGTCAGGCCGATAAACAGCGCGTAGACCAGGAAAAACCGAATCCCCAGGCGCATCAGCTGTGACCCGGACTGAAGCTGTAGCCCAGGCCGCGATGGGTCTGGATCGGCTCGGCATCAGGCGCCACACTGCGTAACTTGCTGCGCAGGCTTTTGATATGACTGTCGATATTGCGCTCATAACCGGCATCGGCGGCAACGCCCACGGCATCCAGCAGTTGCTCGCGACTAAAGACGCGCTCGGGCTGCTCCAACAGGCAATTCAGCAGACGGAACTCGTGGCGGGTCAGGCTCAATGGCTGCCCCCGGTAGCTGATCTGCACCCGCTCCAGGTCTACCTGGAACACGGCGGGCGCAGCACCCGGCGTAACCCGTTTGAGGATCGCCCGCACTCGCGCTGCGACTTCCCGAGGGCTGAAAGGCTTGACCACGTAGTCGTCGGCGCCAATCTCCAGGCCCACCACCCGATCAATCTCAGCGTCTCGGGCACTGAGGAAGATCACCGGCACCTCGCTGAAACGGCGTAGTTGCTTGCAGGTCTCAAAACCGCTGATGTCCGGCAGGCCGATATCGAGGATGATCAGGTCCGCCGGCGTCTGGCGCTGATACTCAAGCGCAGCCGCACCGAGGCTCAGCCAGGTGGTGGTGAAGCCTTCGCCTTGCAGGGCAAAAATCAACGTATCGGCTATCGCCGCTTCGTCTTCGACAATCAGGATATGAGGCATGGCGTCCGAGCACTGGAGAGCAAAGCTGAGACGGTGCCCCAAGCCTGCACGGGCGTCAATCAGCAGTCAGGTTTGTCGGCGGTGTAACGGCGGGCAGGGTTCACCGCCGCACCGAACTCGCGCAGGGCCTTGGCGCCGATCAGCAGCGGGTAGTTGAAGCTGCTGCGGTCGGTCAGGTTGACCTCGACGGTGCGCTTGACGTTGCCCAGGCACATTTCCAGGTCAATCACCGGGCGCTTGGCGACGGTGGCTTCGTCCTTATCTTCGTCTTCGTCGGCGCGGCTCTTGATCTTGCTGACCCGTGCGACTTTATGTTCGTAGACCTTGTTGCTGGTGTCCTTGCCGCTCACGCGAAAACGCACCCAGTCCTCACCGTCACGGGTGAAGGTCTCGATATCCTGGGCCGACAGCGAGGCGGTCAGTGCGCCGGTGTCCATTTTGGCCTTGAAGGTTTCACCGATTTCCGGCAGTTGGATGTATTCGTAGCGCCCGTACAGGGTCGGCTCGGCGGCCATGACTGGGAGAGCGACGAGGGCTAGCAAGGCAAGGATGGATTTCACGTAGGTGGTTTCCTTGAAATAGGTAGGCAAATTCTAGACCGCAAAAACAGGCCTTAGTTAGATGCCCAGCATACCCAGCACTTTGTGAAACATTCATTCGCTTATTTGCGATTTGGCCTCTAGGCAGAAGCTGCTTATCATGTTGCGCCCAAAGATTACCAAGAGTTATTTATGCGCCGCCTGCTCACCGGCTGTTTCGTCACCTTGCTGTTATTGCTTAACACCCTGGTCCTGTTCGGGCCGCTGATGGTGTTTGCCCTGCTCAAGCTGGTAGCTCCCGGTCGCCTTCGCGACCATGCATCAACGGCAGTGATGTGGATCGCTGAAACCTGGGCCGAGATCGACAAGCTGATCTTCACGTTATGTACCCCCACTCACTGGGATATTCGCGGCGGTGACGACCTGCGGGGCGACACCTCCTATCTGGTGATCAGCAACCACCAGTCGTGGGTCGATATCCCGGCGCTGATCCAGACCCTCAACCGCCGTACGCCGTTCTTCAAGTTTTTCCTGAAAAAGGAGCTGATCTGGGTGCCGTTCCTGGGCCTGGCCTGGTGGGCGCTGGATTACCCGTTCATGAAGCGCTACAGCAAGGCATTCCTGGCCAAGCATCCGGAGCTGGCGGGCCAGGACCTGAAGATCACCAAAGAAGCCTGCGAGCTGTTCAAGCGCCAGCCGGTGACGGTGGTCAATTACCTGGAAGGCACGCGTTTCAGCGAGGCCAAGCGCCAGCAGCAGGCCTCACCCTTCACGCACCTGCTCAAACCCAAGGCCGGTGGCGTAGCGTTTGTGCTGGCCGCCATGGGCGAACAGCTGGACGCGATCCTCGACGTGACCGTGGTTTATCCATCACAAAAGCAGCAGGAGAAAATTCCAGGATTCTGGGATTTGATCAGCGGCGCGGTGCCGAAAGTGATCATTGATATCCGCACCCGCGCGCTGGATCCAGCGTTGTGGCAGGGGGATTACGCGAACGATCCAGCGTTTCGCCAGACCGTCCAGAACTGGGTCAACCAGCTCTGGATGGAGAAGGATGCACGTATCCAGGCGTTACGCGCAGAAGGCCGTTAACCGCCGGCGCCCCAGAGGCTGCCCAGCTTGCCCAATACCGAGCTGTTGGCACCCTGGCCGCCCAGATACTCCAGGATCACCGGAGCAAACTTGCCGACCATGCTGTCGTCCATGCCCAGCGCGCTGAAGGCGGTGTTCAGGTCGCTGGTGTCCTTCACGTTACCCAACACGCCGTCCAGGCCCGACGTCTTGCTGCCACCGCTTTGGCCGAGCATGCCGCTCAAGGCGCCCAGGCTGCCCAGTGAGTTGCTGCCGGACAGTTTGTCCAGGCCCGGCACGCTCTTGGTCAGTTGCGAGTAATCACCACCGCCCAGTTTATTCTTGGCCAGGCCCAGCATCGCGCCGGTCCCGCCGACAGCCTGCTCTGGCGTCACATTCAATTGCGAAGTCAGGGCACCCAGCAAACCCGCCGTTTGTGACGTGGGCGCAGCAGCAGCCGCCTTGTCGCCACCTTGAGCAGCAGAAACGGCCTTGGATACGTCGTCGAGGCTAAAACCTGCCGCAAACACCGGGCTGGCCGCCACGGTCAACAGGCAAGACAGGGCAAAACCGCGTGAAATCTTCATCGAGACAACCTCTTGATTCATGAACCCACCGGTCTACACCGGGTGGGACAAAGCAGCCGTTGGACTGGGGTTTGCCAAGGATTGTTCCCACAGCCAGATTAGTTCAGGAACCAGTATTCACTGCTGACGGCATCGCAGGCGACGGACTGCCCGGTCGAGTCAGGAACCCATTGCCTATCTGAAGGTCAATGGCAGTACTGCAAAACTCGACCAGCTTACGAGCAAAGAGCCACTAACGGCCTTCGGCAGCGGCCTCATCTGCTTTCTTTCCCCCGCCCGCGCGCCGAACTCAACCCCTGTCAGGAATAGCCTAATGACTGCGACCGACTCCCATGTGATTGACCACAAACCTTCATTCTGGAACCGCCCTCGCCTGTTCGTCGGTGCCTGCCTCGTTGTCGCCGCCGGTATTGGTGGCGCGATCTACACCCAAGATAACGTCAAGTCTGCCGCGACCCTGGTCAGCACCACGCAGCAACCGGCCGCCCAGATCATGGCTCACAAGGATTATCTGGAAGTAAAACCGATTGCTTCGACCGCGCCGGAACCTGATCGCAGCCTGGAGCTGTGGGCCATTCCCGCCGACGGTACGCCTGTCTCGCTGGGCCTGCTGCCGGAAGACGGCAAAGGCATCATTGGCCTGAACCCACGCCAGCAGGAAACCATCAGCAAGCCGGTTGAGCTGCTGGTGAGTTCCGAAACCAAGGGTGGATCGGTGAGCAAACAACCAACCGGGCCTACGGTGTATCAAGGCGCGTTGGCGATTCGCTAAGCCTGCGGCCTGTAGACGTAAAAAGGGCGACCCTTGGGTCGCCCTTTTGTTTGCCTGACGTTTACGCCGCGCTGAACAACTTGTGCGGATCAATCACAAACTTCTTCGGCACACCTGCATCGAACTCGCCGTAACCACGCGGTGCATCATCCAGGCTGATGACCTCCACACCCACGATGTCGGCAATCTTGATGCGATCCCACATGATTGCCTGCATCAGTTGGCGGTTGTACTTCATCACCGGCGTTTGCCCGGTGTGGAAACTGTGGGACTTGGCCCAACCCAAGCCAAAGCGAATGCTCAGGCTGCCCATCTTCGCGGCGGCGTCGACAGCACCTGGATCTTCGGTGACGTACAGGCCGGGAATACCGATTTTGCCGGCCACCCGCACCACGCCCATCAGCGAGTTGAGCACCGTAGCCGGAGCTTCGTGCTTGACGCCGTCGTGGCCATGGCCGCGGGCTTCGAAGCCCACCGCGTCCACTGCGCAATCGACTTCCGGCTCGCCCAGCAGTGCGGCGATTTGCTCGTGCAGCGGCGTGTCCTTGGACAGGTCGGCAATTTCGAAACCCTGAGCCTTGGCGTGAGCCAGGCGGATCGGGTTCACGTCGCCGATGATCACCACCGCCGCGCCCAACAAGCGGGCGGAAGCCGCCGCCGCCAGGCCGACAGGACCGGCACCCGCCACATAGACGGTGCTGCCTGGGCCAACACCGGCGGTTACAGCACCGTGGTAGCCAGTCGGCAGGATGTCGGACAGGCACGTCAAGTCACGGATTTTCTCCATGGCGCGGTCGCGGTCCGGCAGTTTCAGCAGGTTGAAATCGGCGTAAGGCACCAGCGCGTATTCGGCTTGGCCGCCGGTCCAGTCGCCCATGTCGACGTAGCCATAAGCACCGCCCGGACGCGCCGGGTTGACGCTCAGGCAGACGCCGGTATGCATTTCCTTGCAGGAGCGGCAACGGCCGCACGCGACGTTGAACGGCACGGAGACCAGATCACCGATTTTCAGGTTCTCGACGTCACTGCCTTTCTCGATCACTTCGCCGGTGATCTCATGACCCAGCACCAGGCCGGTCTGGGCAGTGGTGCGACCGCGCACCATGTGTTGGTCGGAGCCGCAGATGTTGGTGGAGACCACGCGCAGGATGACGCCGTGCTCAATCTTCCTGCCACGGGGGTCCTGCATTTTTGGATAGTCGATTTTCTGTACTTCGACCTGGCCGTTGCCGAGATACACGACACCACGATTACCAGACATGCTTTCACCTCGCTGTTGTTTTTATGGAACCACGCTGCCCAGGCAGGCAGCGCGTTAAATGCTCGGGTACAGATGCTGTTTCTTGTGCGACTTGCTCGCGAAGGCGTCCATCAGAGCACCACAGTGCGATTGGCGTTCAAAAACACCCGCCGCTCAATGTGATACCCAACCGCCCGGGCCAACGTCAGCCCTTCGATATCCCGCCCCTTGGCGATCAAATCTTCCGGGTAGTGACTGTGGTCCACCACCTCCACGCCCTGGGCGATGATCGGGCCTTCGTCCAGGTCGTTATTGATGTAATGCGCGGTAGCGCCTACCAGTTTCACGCCCTTGTTATAGGCCTGGTGATAAGGCTTGGCGCCCTTGAAACCCGGCAGCAAGGAGTGATGGATATTAATGGCCTTACCGTCGAGCTTGCGGCACAGCTCCGGCGAGAGTACTTGCATGTAGCGCGCAAGGATCACCAGTTCGGCGCCGGATTCTTCGATCACCTGCCACACCTGGCGCTCCTGGGACGGTTTGTCATTGGGGTCCAGGGGGAAGTGGTAGTAGGGAATCTGGTGCCAGTCGGCCAGTGACTTGAGGTCGGGGTGATTGGAGACCACGGCGACCACATCCATCGACAGTTGGCCGATGCGTTGGCGGTAGAGCAAATCGTTGAGGCAGTGATCGGCCTTGGAGACCATGATCACTACTTTTGGCCGGTAATTCGGCGCGGTCAGCTCGAAGATCATGCCGAAGGCTTCACCACGAGTGGCCAGGCCATCGCGGAAGGCTTGTTCGTCGAAACCGTCGGGCTGGCGAAACTCCACACGAATGAAGAAGCGGCCCGAGAGCCGGTCATCAAATGAGTGGTGTTCGGTGACGTAGCAGCCCTGCTCGAACAGATAGCGGGTCACCGCGTCCACCGTGCCGAGCACGCTGGGGCAGTCGGCGGTCAAAATCCATGTATCGGGTGCGCGGCTCATACTCGAATCACTCCTGTCATAGGTAACATCTGTAGCCGCTGGCGAAGCCTGCGATAAGGTCCGAAGGACCTTCAGAGAATTCAAGATCCTGACGGCCCCTTCGGGACCGATCGCAGGCTGCGCCAGCGGCTACAGGGTGTTATGCCTGAACGCTCAAGCCATATTCCGCCGCCGCATCCTGCAACCACAGCCACCAGTAATCCGAGAAGCTGCGACGAATCACCAGCTCCCACGTGTCTTCAGCGGTATGGCGAATCACCAACTGCGATTTGGCGAACACCGTGCCAATCGCCTTGCCCACCGGAAAGTTGTCCGGGTGCACGTCGTAGCTGGTGGACTTCATCAGTACATCCCGTACATTCGGGCCGCTGAGTTCGAGAATCTGCTGGCCGCCGCTGACGTTGACGATCTGGATATGCAGATCACCCAAGGCGTCGCGCAGGTTCTTCTCGGCAGCGAACTCCTCACCGCTCGGCACCACCAGCAGCCATTCATCCGGGCCAAGCCATTGCAGGCTGGTTTCACCCTTGACGATCACCGCAAGGGCGCCAGGCAATTCGATACCCAGGGCCTTGTGTACACCTGCGGCGAAGGCCGCGTCATGGCCATCGCCACGAATGGTCAGGTGGCCGAGGAGTTTCTTTTCACGCACGGTCACGCCGGCATTTTTACGACCCTTGCCCACAAGGCTGGCGAGGTCGGCATGGTGCAGCGACGACTCGGCCTTGGCCCCGGTGGTCGGGCGTTGTTGGTAAACATTGGCTGCTGTCATAAAGCACCTGTGTTGAATTCTGTTAGCTCGCGGTGACTGTTCTGGCGCCTTCGCGAGCAAGCCCGCTCCCACATTTGGAATGCATTCCCCTGTGGGAGCGGGCTTGCTCGCGAAGGCCACGACTCGGTCTGTCAGATATTTTGACGATCGCCTTTAGGATCAAAGAACACCGAAGAAACAATCTCCGCCTCGATCACGCTGCCATCCGCCAATGGCGCAAACACCCGTTCGCCGATGCGCTTCAAGCCGCCCTTGACCACGCCCATGGCAAACGAATAGCCGAGGGAGTTGTGGGCATAACTTGAAGTGACGTGACCGACCATCTTCATCGGGATCGTCTGCTTCGGATCGAACACCAGTTGCGCGCCTTCCGGCAGCCATACGTTCGGGTCGATCGGCTTCAAGCCCACCAGTTGCTTGCGGTCTTCACGCACGCAATCTTCGCGATTCATCCCGCGCCAGCCGATCCACGAGAATGGTTTGGTACGGCCTACGCACCAGCCCATGTTCAGGTCGTCCGGGGTCATTGAACCGTCGGTATCTTGCCCAACGATGATGAAGCCCTTCTCTGCCCGCAGTACGTGCATGGTCTCGGTGCCGTACGGGGTCAGGTTGTATTGCTTGCCGGCCTCGGCGATCTGTTCCAGCACGCCCATGGCGTAGTCGGCCTGCACGTTGACTTCGTACGACAGCTCACCGGTAAACGAGATCCGGAACACTCGCGCCGGCACACCGCCAACCAAACCTTCTTTCCAGGTCATGAACGGGAAGCCGTCCTTGTCCAGGTCGATGTCGGTGACCTCACTCAGCAGCTTGCGACTATTGGGGCCAGACAACGTCATGGTCGCCCAGTGGTCGGTGACCGAGGTGAAGTACACCTTGAGGTCCGGCCATTCGGTCTGCTGGTAGATTTCCAGCCACTGCAACACACGCGCTGCGCCGCCGGTGGTAGTGGTCATCAGGAAGTGGTTATCAGCGAGGCAGGCGGTGACGCCGTCGTCGAAGACCATCCCGTCTTCCTTACACATCAGGCCGTAGCGGGCCTTGCCCACGTCGAGCTTGGTCCAGGCGTTGCTGTAGATGCGGTTGAGGAACTCGCGTGCATCCGGGCCTTGAATGTCGATCTTGCCCAGGGTCGACGCATCCAGCAGGCCGACGCTGTCGCGCACGGCCAGGCATTCGCGTTTCACCGCAGCGTGCAGGTCTTCACCATTACGTGGGAAGTACCACGGGCGTTTCCACTGACCGACGTCTTCAAACTCGGCGCCGTTTTTCACGTGCCAGGCGTGCAGTGCGGTGTAGCGCACCGGTTCAAAAATGTGCCCACAGTGCCGACCCGCAACTGCACCGAACGTCACCGGCGTGTAGTTGGGACGGAACATGGTGGTGCCCATTTGCGGGATGGTCACGTTCAGCGAACGGGCGGCAATGGCCAGGCCGTTGACGTTGCCGAGCTTGCCCTGGTCAGTGCCGAAGCCCAGTGCGGTGTAGCGTTTGACGTGCTCTACCGACTCGAAACCTTCGCGAGTAGCCAGTTCAATGGCGGCGGCGGTGACGTCGTTTTGCAGGTCGACAAATTGCTTCGGCGCCCGCGCAGTGGCTTTTTCATGCGGCACCTGGAACAGCGCCAGGGTCGGTTCTTCCAGACGGCTCAGGGCTTTAGGCAACACGCCTTCTACCGGGGCAAAACCGGCTTCGCTGGCCGCACGTACGCCGCCTTCAAAACCATCCGCCAGGGAATCACCGAGGCCATAGACGCCATTGATACCGCCGACACACACGCGCTTCTGCGGTGCTTCGCCCGGCACAAAACCGAGGATATCTTCACGCCAGGTCGGCTTGCCACCCAAGTGCGAGGCCAGGTGAACCACCGGGCTGTAGCCGCCGGAGCTGGCCACCAGGTCGCAGTCCAGCCATTCGCCGGGGCTGGTGACTTTGTGAGCCTTGACGTCAATCGCCGCCACACGGGCGCCGGTCACGTGCTTGCTGCCACGGGCTTCGATCACGGCGCTGCCGGTGAGGATGCGAATACCTTTGGCACGCGCTTCTTCAACCAATGCGCCGCGTGGGTTGTGGCGAGCATCAGCCACAGCCACTACTTGCAGGCCCGCGTCGTACCAGTCCAGCGCCACACGGTAAGCGTGATCGTTGTTGGTCGACAGCACCAGTTTCTTGCCAGGCGCTACGCCGTAACGGCGCACGTAAGTCGAGACTGCACCCGCAAGCATGTTGCCCGGTACATCGTTGTTGCCGTAGACCAGCGGGCGCTCGCAAGCACCGGTCGCCAGTACCACACGTTTGGCGCGGACACGATGGATGCGCTGGCGCACCTGGCCAATCGGCGCACGGTCACCGAGGTGATCGGTGAGGCGCTCGTGAATGGTCAGGAAGTTATGGTCGTGGTAGCCGTTGACCGTGGCGCGGGGCAGCAGCAGCACGTCCGGCAGGGATTTCAGTTCGGAAATCACACTGGCGACCCACTCGGATGCCGGCTTGCCGTCGAGGCTTTCGCGCGAATCGAGCAGTGTGCCGCCGAATTCTTCCTGCTCATCGGCGAGGATCACGCGGGCACCGCTGCGAGCAGCAGCCAAGGCAGCGGACAGACCGGCAGGGCCAGCACCGACAATGAGCACGTCGCAGTGACGGTTCATGTAGTCGTAGGTGTCCGGATCGTTCTCGGTCGGTGAGCGACCCAGGCCTGCGGCCTTGCGGATGTACTTCTCGTAGGTCATCCAGAACGATTGCGGGTACATGAAGGTTTTGTAGTAGAAACCCGGTGGCATCAGCTTGCCGCCGACCTTACCGAGAATGCCCATCATGTCGTTGTTCACGCTCGGCCAACCGTTGGTGCTGGTGGCGACCAAACCCTGGTACAGCGCCTGTTGCGTGGCGCGCACGTTGGGGATTTGCGTGGCTTCGGTGGCGCCGATCTGCAGCACCGCGTTGGGCTCTTCAGCGCCGGCAGCAAAGATGCCGCGTGGACGCGAGTACTTGAAGCTTCGACCGATGACGTCGACGCCGTTGGCCAGCAGGGCTGCGGCCAATGTGTCGCCTTCAAAGCCTTTGTAGCTCTGGCCGTTGAAGGTGAAGCTCAAGACTTTGTTGCGGTCGATCCGGCCACCGTTGGACAGGCGATTGATCTGGCTCATACCTTCTCTCCAGAAGCCTTGGCGGTGAATTGCGGCTTGCTGCCAATCTTGTAGGTTTCAAGAATTTCGTAGGTGACGGTGTCGCGGGTCGCGTTGAAATACTGGCGGCAACCGGCGGCGTGAATCCACAGTTCGTGGTGCAGGCCGCGGGGGTTATCGCGGAAGAACATGTAGTCGCCCCACTGCTCGTCGGTGCAGGTATTCGGGTCCAGCGGGCGCGGAATATGCGCTTGGCCGGACGCGTGAAATTCCTCTTCGGAGCGCAGTTCGCCACAGTGAGGACAGAAGATATGCAGCATAGGGAATTTCTCCTGTTAGTGGGCGACGGCCGCAGCGCCGTGTTCGTCGATCAGCGCACCGTTGTGGAAACGGTCGATGGAGAAAGGTGCTGCCAACGGGTGCATTTCACCCTTGGCGAGGCTAGCGGCAAACACGTTGCCTGAGCCTGGAGTAGCCTTGAAACCACCGGTGCCCCAACCGCAGTTGAAGAACATGTTCGGTACCGGCGTCTTGGAGATGATCGGGCAAGCGTCCGGCGTGGTGTCGACGATGCCGCCCCACTGACGGTTCATGCGCACGCGGGACAACACCGGGAACATCTCGACGATGGCCTGAATGGTGTGTTCGATCACCGGGTACGAGCCGCGCTGGCCGTAGCCGTTGTAGCCGTCAATACCGGCACCGATCACCAGGTCGCCCTTGTCGGACTGGCTGATGTAACCGTGCACGGCGTTGGACATGATCACGCTGTCGATGATCGGCTTGATCGGCTCCGACACCAGCGCTTGCAGCGGGTGGGATTCGATCGGCAGGCGGAAGCCCGCAAGGCCAGCCATATGCCCGGAGTTACCGGCAGTCACCACACCGACGCGCTTGGCGCCGATAAAACCCTTGTTGGTTTCGACACCGATGCACACGCCGTTTTCCTTGCGGAAGCCGATCACTTCGGTCTGCTGGATCAAGTCCACGCCCAGTGCGTCAGCGGCGCGGGCAAAGCCCCAGGCCACGGCATCGTGACGGGCCACGCCGCCACGTCGCTGAACGGTAGCGCCCAGCACCGGGTAACGGGTGTTCTTCGAGCAATCCAGGTACGGGATTTCGTCGGCAACTTGTTTGGCATCGAGCAGTTCGCCGTCCACACCGTTGAGGCGGTTGGCGCTGACACGACGCTCGGAATCACGGATGTCCTGCAGGGTGTGGCACAGGTTGTAGACGCCACGCTGGGAGAACATCACGTTGTAGTTCAGGTCCTGGGACAGGCCTTCCCAGAGTTTCATCGCGTGTTCGTACAGGTGCGCCGACTCGTCCCACAGGTAGTTGGACCGCACGATGGTGGTGTTGCGCGCGGTGTTACCGCCGCCCAGCCAACCTTTCTCGACCACGGCCACGTTGGTGATGCCGTGCTCTTTGGCCAGGTAGTAAGCGGTCGCCAGACCATGCCCGCCGCCACCGACGATGACCACGTCGTAGACCTTTTTCGGGGTCGGCGTGCGCCACATTTTCTGCCAGTTTTCGTGATGGCTGAGTGAGTGCTTGAAGAGGCCGAAGCCCGAGTAGCGTTGCATAGTCATTACTCCAAAACCGCGCTCAGCGATAAACCGGGAAATCAGCGCACAGGGCAGACACGTGCTTGGCTACGTTAGCCTCGACGTCGGCGTCGCCGAGGTTGTCGAGGATGTCGCAGATCCAGCCGGCCAACTCCAGGCATTGGGGCACCTTGAAACCGCGCGTGGTCACCGCCGGGGTGCCGATGCGCAGGCCCGAGGTCACGAACGGCGACTGTGGATCATTGGGCACAGCGTTCTTGTTGACAGTGATGTGGGCACGACCGAGGGCGGCGTCCGCCTCTTTGCCGGTGAGCCCCTGACGGATCAGGCTGACCAGGAACAGGTGGTTGTCGGTACCGCCGGACACTACATCGTAGCCGCGTTTGATAAACACGCCGGCCATGGCCTGGGCGTTGTCGATCACTTGTTGTTGATAGGTCTTGAAGCCCGGCTCCAACGCTTCTTTGAAGCACACGGCCTTGCCGGCGATGACATGCATCAGCGGGCCGCCCTGGCCGCCGGGGAATACGGCCGCGTTGAATTTCTTTTCCAGCGCTTCGTTGGCCTTGGCGAGGATCAGACCGCCACGCGGACCGCGCAGGGTCTTGTGGGTGGTGGTGGTGACCACGTCGGCGTACGGCAGCGGGTTCGGGTACAGGCCGGCAGCGACCAGGCCCGCGACGTGGGCCATGTCGACGAACAGGTAGGCGCCGACTTTGTCAGCGATCTGGCGGAAGCGCGGGAAGTCCAGGGTCTTCGAATAAGCGGAGAACCCGGCGATGATCATTTTCGGCTGGTGCTCAACGGCCAGGCGCTCGACTTCGTCGTAGTTGATCAGCCCGGTGTCGGTGTCGATGCCGTACTGCACGGCGTTGTAGAGCTTGCCGGAGAAGCTGACCTTGGCGCCGTGAGTCAGGTGACCGCCGTGGGCCAGGCTCATGCCCAGCACGGTGTCGCCGGCTTGCAGCAGCGCCAGGAACACCGCGGCGTTGGCCTGGCTGCCGGAGTGCGGCTGCACGTTGGCGTAGTCGGCGCCGAACAACTGCTTGGCGCGTTCGATGGCCAGGGCCTCAACTTTGTCGACGTGCTCGCAGCCACCGTAGTAGCGCTTGCCCGGATAACCTTCGGCGTATTTGTTGGTCAGGCCGCTGCCCTGGGCTTGCATGACACGCTTGCTGGTGTAGTTCTCTGACGCGATCAGCTCGATATGATCTTCCTGACGCTGCTCCTCGGCATTCATGGCCGCCAGCAGTGCATCGTCATAACCCTGGATCTGGTCTTGCTTGCTGAACATCGCGTCTCTCCCAGCGGCGGCGGTGCGCCAATCGTATTGTTGGGGCCGCCGCACGACGGAGGGGCCCTTTGATGCGATGGTAGGGCTGGTGCAGACAGGTCAAATGCCTACGGACGCCACGCAAAGGTGCGTTTACGACATTGCTGGAACAACGCAGAACAAATGTGGGAGCGGGCTTGCTCGCGAAGGCGGTGGATCAGTAAATACATGTGCCGGCAGAACCACCGCTTTCGCGAGCAAGCCCGCTCCCACAGGGGTTAGGCGATGATCTTGCGAACGAGTAACAGCAGTATGAAATGCGCGGGATAGAGGGCGTATGCCCAGCGCCGCATGGCTGGCGGCGACACATGCCTGGCATGTCGCAACAAGACCAATCCCGCCAATGGCGCAATCAGGCATGTCGCCAATCCCGAGAGGGCAACGACGTTGCCGTTATCCAGTAAAACCTGCCATTGATTGGCAGCCAAACACACCAGCCCCGGCAACAGGCTGAAGTACCACGGCCGACGAAACACCCACAACATCGCCAACGGCAGCAATACGCCAAAGAACCCAAACATCAATTGCGTTGAGAATACCGCCGCCAATACCAGGGCAATCAGCGCCAATCCTCGATCAAAAGCCGCCTTCTGCTGCCATCCTCTGGCAATCAGCAACCCCAGCGCCAGCGTCGGCAATACATTCAGCGTGTCCGCATCCTCGATAAACAGCCGATACGGCACTTCACTGATCACACTGAACAGCAATAGCCACCCCAAGTAACGCCATTGAAAGGTCACGGGCGCATCCTTGACCCGATGCAGATTCGCCGCGATTGCCAGGCAAAACCACGGGAAGGCCAGACGCCCCGGCACATACAGGCCGTCCAGGTTCAAACCGACGTAACGCAAGTGATCCAGCACCATACTCAGCAGCGCCAACCATTTGAGCAGGTCCAGGGCGCCATCGCGGACGCGGCTTACAGGAATCGTTTCAGTACCGTGCATAATTCCCCAGTGACTTTGCATTAACAGAGCGTGCGTGCGCCCGACAATCTTGGTTAAAGTGCGCACCAACATCGACCACAGGAGCGGGCCATGACCGACAAGAGCCAACAATTCGCCAGCGACAACTATTCCGGCATCTGCCCGGAGGCCTGGGCCGCCATGGAGCTGGCCAACCAGGGCCATCAACGCGCCTACGGTGACGATGAGTGGACCCACCGCGCCGCCGACGGTTTCCGCAACCTGTTTGAAACCGACTGCGAAGTGTTCTTCGCCTTCAATGGCACGGCGGCCAACTCCCTGGCCCTGTCGTCGTTGTGCCAGAGCTACCATAGCGTGATTTGCTCGGAAACCGCCCACGTCGAAACCGATGAGTGTGGCGCGCCGGAGTTTTTCTCCAACGGCTCCAAGCTGCTCACCGCCCGCACCGAAAACGGCAAACTGACCCCGGAATCGATCCGCGAGATCGCCCTCAAGCGCCAGGACATCCATTACCCCAAGCCTCGCGTGGTAACCCTGACCCAGGCCACGGAAGTGGGCAGCGTCTACACCCCGGAAGAAATCCGCGCCATCAGCGTTACCTGCAAGGAACTGGGCCTGAACCTGCACATGGACGGCGCGCGGTTCTCCAATGCTTGCGCGTTCCTCGGCTGCTCGCCTGCCGACCTGACCTGGAAAGCCGGCGTCGACGTGCTGTGCTTTGGCGGCACCAAGAACGGCATGGCGGTGGGTGAAGCGATCCTGTTCTTCAACCACAAACTGGCCGAAGACTTCGACTACCGCTGCAAACAGGCCGGCCAACTGGCGTCGAAAATGCGCTTCCTCTCGGCCCCGTGGGTTGGCCTGCTGGAAAATGACGCCTGGCTCAAACACGCCCGCCACGCCAACCACTGCGCACAACTGCTCAGCAGTTTGGTGACGGACATTCCTGGTGTGGAATTGATGTTCCCGGTCCAGGCCAATGGTGTGTTCCTGCAACTCTCGGAACCGGCCGTCGCCGCACTGACCGCCAAGGGCTGGCGTTTCTACACCTTCATCGGCAACGGCGGCGCACGCTTCATGTGTTCGTGGGATACCGAAGAAGAGCGGGTAAGGGAGCTGGCGGCGGATATTCGGGAAGTGATGGCGGGCTGAACACCGTTTGAGCAGAATGCCTGCGCCTGGCAGGCATTCTGTTGGATTTACCGTCTCAAAGCGGCATCGGCTTGAGTGTTTCCCATTGATCAATGGGCCCCGGGTTGTGACTGTAGGCCCCACCCGCAAACTTGACCGCCAGCTTGTTCACCGCATTGAGCGCCGTGGTAACAGCACCTTCGGCCCAGCCTCCCGTCCATGACACGTCATCTCCGGCCAGAATAAAACCATCAGGATTACCCTGTTCGACCCCGCTCATGAACTGGGAAAACAACCTGCGCTGATATTCGTATTGCCCTGGCAAGTTCATCTTGAAGGCGCAGAGAAAGAACGGCTGCTCTTCCCAATTGATTTCGACAAATGGATCCCTGGCCCCAAAGTGCGATACCAGGTTCAAGCCTGAACCTCGATAAACCTCGTCCAACAACGTCGTACAGAGTTCGACATGCGTCGGTAGCGGCGCCGAACGGTCACCAAGAAACTTCAGGCTGTCATCGTTCCAGGTATAGGACAGGAAAATGCCGCTACCTCGATAGGCTCCCTTGCTTTGCGAGTAATCCAACAAGTAGGTTCCGCGGGTAATCCGATCAGACAGGGTGACACTCATTTTGTAATGACCATCCGTACCGGTCTCCTTCCAGAAGGGTTCCAGGGTGGCCGCAAATATCTTCGCCGACTGCATATAGTGGGTGTACATCACGGCCTCCCAGGTATCCCTGGGCAACAAGCTGTCCATCGCCGCCAGGCGGTCCTTGCCGCCCATATAGCGAAACTTGTCGAGGATACGCACATGAGGGGTGTAAACCACGCTTTCAAAGGAGTGACGAGTATCCTGCCCTAGCCGAGTATCGTGGACAAAGACTTCAAAGCTGCCATCGGCCTGGCGCTCGATCTGACGCACTTCCTGGTTGAAGGGGTTAGCGATGACCTGCTCAGTAAGCATCTTCACCGTGGTTGTGGCAGGCCAGTGAACCATCACATCGCCCAACGCTTGTGGTGACTGGCTCCACAAACGTGCGGGCAACTGCGAGGAGCCGTCGTACATCAACGTATGGTTGGCATCCAGGCCGGTGTACAGCACCCGCAAGACCTCCAGAAAGCAATTGGGATAGTCGGTGTTCCATCCACCGGTCCCAAACCCTATCTGGCCAAAAAGATCGATGTCCGCACGACTCCAACCGGCCTTCTCGACCATCGCGGAAAAGAAACTCAGATTGTCCCAGCCCGCGTCCAGAATGGCGTTCCAGATCGACTTGATCAACGCCTGATTGATGCTGCCTTCGGACATGGCCAGCTCCATATCAGTGAATTTGATCGGATCGATTTCGAGGAACACCTCGAAAAACAGTCGCTCGATATCCTTGTATTTTTGAGGCAAGTCACTCCCTTCGTAGTAGGTTTGCTCATCGTTGTAATCGACCACCGTGCTGGCCGTCGCCGGCGAACCCGGGTTGGGGAAATCAGCCGAGTTGGCGCTCATGCCCACCTTATCGAAGTAGTGCATCAGGGCCTTGCCCGACTTGGGGAAACGCATGGCCCCCAACTCACAAATCACACTGCTCGCAGGATCGGCTGGATTCCCCACCACGTGCGAATAGAGCCGCCCACCTATACGGTCCGAGGCCTCCACAAGCACCGGGTGCAAACCCATACGCATCGCTTCATAGGCCGCCACCATACCCGCGACACCCGCGCCGACAATCAGGACTTTTTTGCCGCGGGCAGCAGCCGGAATATCGGCCAGGGCGGAAATCGAATCGCGCGCAATCTGCAGGTAATTGGCGTAATGGAAAGGAAAATCAGGAATCAGTGCCGTGACATCGTTACTCAAAAGCCGTTGGGCACCTTGGGAACGGGAAGGAATCGCAGACATGATGACATCCTTGCAGGCAGGGAGATTGTCCACCCTCTACTACAAGGCTAAAGGCGACTGCGACGGGACTAAGGACCAGCGTAGAAGAGTCCTCATCAACGGTTATATCCCTTCGAAATAAGATTGCGGTGGTTCCATCGCCGCTGACTACAATTCATTACTTAAGGAAAGTCTGAAGTAATTATTTACAGATCACGATTCAATTGGCGCTCCACTTACCCGATGCTCCGGCACTCAATCACTATAAAAACAGACCGTGAACCTATGAACGCTCTTTCCGACAAGACGGCACCCCCTGTCGCCACCGGCCTGAAAATCGAAACGCGCTCCATTGACTATGTTCCGCGCAATGAACGCCACGGCAAGGTCTGGCATCAAGGCCCCTTCTGGTTCACGGGCAACTTCGTACTGACCACCATGGTCACCGGGTTCACTGGCGCCGCGTTGGGCCTGGGCCTGGCGTATGCGATCCTGGCGATTGTCATCGGTGTGGGCCTGGGCACGTTCGCCATGGCATTTCACGCCAACCAGGGCCCGCGCATGGGTTTGCCGCAGATGATCCAGTCGCGCGCCCAGTTCGGTTTGCGCGGGGCGATTGTGCCGTTCATCGCGGTGATCTTCGTGTACATCGGCTTCAATGTGTTCAACGTGATTCTGGCCACCGATGCCATCAACACGGTCCTTCCGGGGAGCCGGGCACCTTGGTATGCCTTGATGATCATCCTCGCGGTGGTGATTGCCGTGATCGGCCACGACCTGCTGCACACCGTGCAACGCTGGCTGACCTACGTGATGATCAGCGTGTTCGCGGTGCTGACCGTCGCGGCCCTGATGAGCCTCAAGGCCGATGCCGCAGTGGCCAATGCCCATTTCTCCTGGTCGGCGTTTCTGATTCAGCTCTCTGCCGCAGCCGGCTATCAAATCAGCTACGCCGTTTACGTATCCGACTACTCCCGCTACCTGCCCCATAAAACCCCATCGCGCAGTGTGATTTTCTGGACTTATCTGGGCGCCGCCGGCTCGGCTTTGTGGCTGATGTCCCTGGGCGCGTTCCTCGCCTCCGCCCTGCCCTCACCCGATGCCATCGGCAGCGTGCGCGCGGTGGGCAACCAGGTGATTCCCGGCTTCGGTACCTTTACCGTGCTGATAGAGGTACCGGCGCTGGTCGGCATCATGGCGGTCAATTGCTACGGCGCGATGCTGACCGGCATCAGTGCCATCGACGGCTTCGTGAAGATCCAACCGCGCCTCAAGAGCCGAGTCATCGGTATCGGCCTGGTCGCGGTGATCATCTTCCTGATCACCTTGAGCATTCCCGACAGCTACCTGGCCAGCTTCAACACCTTCGTCTTGATGATGCTGTACTTCCTGGTGCCGTGGACGGCCGTCAACCTTGCAGACTTCTATGGGGTGCGCAAAGGCCAATACGCCATCAGCGACATCTTCAACGCGGGCGGGATCTACGGCCAATGGGGCAAGGCAGGCCTGGTCGCCTATTGCCTGGGCGTGGTGTCGATGATCCCGTTCATGTCGTTGAGTTTCTATGAAGGCCCCATCGCCATGGCGCTGGGTGGGGCGGACATCGCGTTCGTCATCGGCCTTGCAGTTTCCGCGATCATCTATTGCGTGATGAGTCGCAACCTGGACCGAGATGCCGAGCGCCGCGCCATCGTCGCCAGCGAGGCCCTGCTGGAAGGGAAACACCCATGAGTAGCGTGCGCGTCGTGTGTCATCAACTGGCACCGCGCATTGCCGACGCCGAACACAACCGTGCCCTTAGCGCCAAAGCCATCCGGGATGCGGCGGCGCTGGGCGGGCAAGTAGTGGTTTTGCCGGAGCTGATGCAAAGCGGTTATGTGTTCAATGATCGCCAGGAAGCCTTTGAGGTGTCCGAGACGCTCGATGGGCCGACGCTTACCCTGTGGAAAACCCTGGCAAGCGAGCTGAATATCATCGTCGTGGCCGGCTTTTGCGAACAACTGACGGAAGGCAAGGTGGCCAATAGCGCAGCGCTGATCGAACCCGAAGGCCGGGTAACGGTGTACCGCAAGGCGCATTTGTGGAACGGCGAGAAACTAATCTTTACGCCCGGAGATGCTCCGCCACCCGTGGTGGCAACCAGCGTCGGACAGATCGCCGTGATGATCTGCTACGACCTGGAGCTGCCCGAGTGGGTACGCTTGGCCGCTCTGGCCGGTGCCGACCTGCTATGCGCTCCCGTAAACTGGCCGGACGCCCCACGCCCGGCCGGCGAACGACCGGGAGAAATCGTACGGGTTCAGGCCAACGCGGCGATCAATCGGATGTTCATCGCCGCTTGCGACCGTCATGGCGAAGAACGAGGGGTTAACTGGGTCGGCGGCTCAGTCATCGTCGACGCCGATGGTTATCCGCTGGCCGGCGCTGTCTCCCACCAAACGGAACAACGGCTGGTGGCCGACCTGCCGCTGGCGCTGGCCAGGGATAAGCACATCAGCGAACACAACCACGTCCTCCAGGACCGTCGACCGGGGTTGTACTGAGCCCGGCAACAGATACTGGCCCAATGCCGAGACTGTTTTTTGATATTTCCGACAGCCCCCAACCCCGCGTTCATTGACTAGCCTCTTGGAACCCGAAAGGAAAAGGCCGATGCATAGGCCACCTTTCGGGACTACCTGCCTGCCGAACATTCGGCCGGAAACGGAAATCCAGCAGAGAGCTGAATCATGGAATATCAAAGCAACGGCAACACCTTGCGAAGCGACGGCACTATCAGCACCACGGTCATTGACTGGGATGAGTTCAGGAAACTCGCCAAAGTCGGCGACACCATCCAGGAGCCATCAAGGACGTTGAAGATCTACGACAAAGTCTATGAATTGACAGCATCAGGCCAGCACTTCGTGGTCCATATCTATGCCCAGTAACCATTAACGCCTAAGGCCCGCGTCGAAGATTCATGGCCTTCGACGCGGAACTGAGGCGATGCAGGTTTAAAGGGTTAAAACTCGATACGCACATCACCCTTCGGCACGCTGCAGCACGACAGGATGTAGCCTTCAGCTTCATCTTCCTCGGTGATACCGCCGTTGTGCTCCATCTCGACTTCCCCACCCAGTTTCATCACCTTGCAGGTCCCGCAAATCCCCATGCCACACGCCTTGGGGATCAACAGGCCAAGCTTGGCCGCCGCCGCATGCACGGTTTCGCCTGGTGCCACGCGGATGCTTTTGCCCGACGAGATGAATTCCACCTGATGCAAATCCGCCTGGTCGATTTCCGGTGCATCCGCCGCTTGCTCGGCTTGCTCCACGGCATCGGCACGGGCTTCCGGCGGCGTCGCGCCGAAGGATTCCTCGTGGTAGCGGCTCATGTCGAAGCCGTTGACTTCCAGCAGGCGCTTGACCGCGTTCATGTACGGGGTCGGCCCGCAACAGAAGACTTCGCGCTCCAGGAAGTCGGGCACCATCAGTTCGAGCATTTTCTGGTTGAGGTAACCGCGATAACCGGCCCACGGCTCACCAAGACCGTGCTTCTCACAGATCAGGTGCAGGCTGAAGTTATCGATCCGCGACGCCATGTGTTCCAGTTCGCGGTGGTAGATGATGTCTTTCGGTGAGCGGGCGCTGTGGACGAAGACCATGTCGACATTGGCGTTGGTGTCGTAAAACCAGCGCGCCATGGACATCACCGGGGTGATACCGACACCGCCGCTCAGGTACAGCACTTTCGGATTGGTGTAGTCGATGGCGTTGAACAGCCCGACCGGCCCGTGCACCGCCAGTTCCTGGCCTTCGTGCAGGGTATCGTGCAGCCAATTGGAGACCTTGCCGCCCGGTACGCGTTTGATGGTGACGGAGAAGCTGTAAGGCACCGATGGCGAGCTGGAAATGGTGTAGGAGCGCATGATCGGCTGGCCGTCGATTTCCAGCTCCAGGGTGACGAACTGCCCCGGCTTGAAAAAGAACAAAATCGGCTGGTCGGCCATGAAGCAAAAGGTGCGCACGTCCCAGGTTTCCTGGATGACTTTGACGCAACGGACGATGTGTCGACCATTGGCCCAGGTCTGGGTGGTTACCGGGTTCAGGAAGCTGTTGGACATGCTGTTCTCCGCAGCCGTAAGTCGGCCTTCATGGTGGCGATTCTGCGTAACGCGTGAATCACCCATTTACCTATCTGCGACATTCACATACTTATCGCGACCAGCCCCCATACCATGGGGGTTACGCGTCGGGAACAGAGTGGGCCATGTCGCTCATGGATAAGGTTCTGGGCAGCGCCGGCCCCACACTCGCTCCACATGAAGACGCTTTCTTTACGCCTTGCAACGCACCAACCGTAGCCACTATTCGCCGGCCACACAGAATGGCCATGAGGACACACACGATGGACGTCACCGCAACCTTAAGCTTGGGCGATCCGCTGGAACCCGCACGCAAGGCCACCGCGCAAATGCTGCAAGAGCGCGAGCGTACCTATTCGCTGCCGCAGCCGTTTTACTCTGATGAGCGGCTGTTTGATATCGACATGCAGGAGATCTTCCAGAAAGAGTGGTTGATCGCCGGCATGACCTGCGAAATCCCTACCAAGGGCAACTACATCACCCTGCAAGTGGGCAAGAACCCGATCATCGTGATTCGTGGTGCCGACGGTGTGGTTCACGCGTTCCACAACGTCTGCCGCCATCGCGGTTCGCGCTTGTGCACCAGCGACAAGGGCAAGGTGGCCAAGCTGGTCTGCCACTACCACCAATGGACCTACGAGTTGGACGGGCGCCTGCTGTTCGCCGGCACCGAGATGGGCGCCGACTTCGACATGAAGCAGTACGGCCTCAAGCCGGTGAACGTGAAGACCGCGGGTGGCTATATCTTTATCAGCCTGTCGCAGAATCCGCCGGCCATTGACGACTTCCTGTCGACCCTGAGCCACTACATGGAACCCTACGACATGGAGAACACCAAGGTGGCGATTCAGACCACCTTGTTCGAAAAGGCCAACTGGAAGCTGGTGCTGGAAAACAACCGCGAGTGCTACCACTGCAACGCGTCGCACCCGGAGCTGTTGAAAACCCTGCTGGAATGGGACGACGTCACCGACCCACGGGCCGACCAGGCCTTCAAGGACCACGTCGCCGCCTCGGCAGCGGCCTGGGACGCGGAGAAAATCCCCTACGCCCATGCCAGCTTCGGCCTGCGTAACCGCATCGTGCGCATGCCGCTGCTCAAGGGCACCGTGTCCATGACGCTGGACGGCAAGCAAGGCTGCAAGAAACTGATGGGCCGCATCCAGAACCCCGACCTGGGCTCGATGCGCATCCTGCATCTGCCACACTCGTGGAACCACTGCATGGGCGATCACATCATCGTCTTCACCGTGTGGCCGATCAGCGCCCAAGAAACCATGGTCACCACCAAATGGATCGTCCACAAGGACGCTGTGGAAGGCGTGGACTATGACATCGATCGCATGCGCCAAGTATGGGATGCCACCAACGACCAGGACCGTCGCCTGGCGGAAGAGAACCAGCGCGGGATCAACTCCACGGCCTATCAGCCGGGGCCTTATTCCAAGACCTATGAGTTTGGCGTGGTGAACTTTGTGGATTGGTACAGCGAGCGGATGCTGAGCAACCTGGGAGCGGCGCCAGCGCCGTACCTCAAAGGCGTTGCCGCACACGAATAACTGACACACCAAGGATCAAAAATGTGTGCGGGCTTGCTCGCGAATGCGGAGTGTCAGTCAAACATGCATCAACTGGCACACCGTATTCGCGAGCAAACCCCCACAATGTTTTGTAGCTGTACAAAAATCATCCATCACCCAGACAGACCTTTACCGCCCTGCCCTCCAGCCATTGCCCAACAACTTATCCACAAAGCCACCCACAGCAATTGTGGGCAACTGCCCTTCCTTCTCGAAATAAAATCAAGAAAATCCGTGACTTATTCAAAGCACGGGGTTTTACCCGTCATTGATCAATTTTTAACCTGAAGCCTGTAAGCCACGGTTTGTATAGCCTACAGAGGAACGCAAACACCTTATCCACAGAAGCACCAACAGACTTTGGGGGCAACTTCAGTCTTTCTGTGGAAAACCGCCTGACACCTAGGAAAATCGAGGCCTTGAGAGGTATTTCAAGCTGAAACACCGACATTGGTCATATTTTGATCAGGCGAGTGAAAGCCTTTGTTTATATGGCCTGTAGCGGGTAGCAAACATCTTATCCACAGAAGCGCCAACAGACTTTGGGGGCAACTCTGAGACGGGCATTTTCCTTATCCACAAAAAAACCCAAGGAAAAACCGTCAGTTAGGTTGGTTGTTTTTCGTACAGAGGACTGCAAGGCTTGATTTACATAGCGTGTGGGAAGCCGCGAACAGGTTATCCACAGGTGGACCAACAGGGATTGTGGGTAACCGCCGCTTTCGCCGTCCGGGGTTAGGGATATTGCATCAAGTAGGCTTCGCCGGTAACACGCAGCATCGGGTGCGGGGTTATCTGGCAACTGCCGACAATACGGAAACCATGGCGCTCATAAAATCGTCGGGCGCCTGTGTTGGCGGCGTAGTCGATCAGGCTCAAGCCAATCAGTCCAAGCTCTTCGGTCCGCTCGTGCGCACGGGCGAGAAACTTCGAACCCAACCCTTGGTTACGCCAAGCTTCGTGCAGCGCCAGACTGGAGATATAGAGGGTGTCGGGAATTTCCAGGTCTGCATAAGGTGCCAGCACCGGGTCGGTGACCGGCGCGGCGTCCGGATCATGGCGCATCGCATAGCTGTGCATCATGCCTACCACTTGGCCCTCGGCCTCGGCGATCAGGCAGTTTTCATAGGAAAAGTCCACGCCGCTACGCGCATACCGACGGGTACCGACATCCAGAAGCTCTTCACCTGGCTGCGCAAGCTGGCTCCAGATGTAGGCGGCAGCACCCTCGGAGGAGATAAGGAACAACTTCGAAATTTCCCGGGAGTCACTCGACCGTGCTGGGCGAAACGTGACGGACATTGTGCTGAATCCTTTGGTTGGAAGTATTCCATTTAGCCTCGCGTGTGCACACTGACAAGTAATCCGGCCTCGTCATATATGACTGCTTGTTTCGAGGCTTAACGGACAACGCCTTCCTCAATCAACAACTTGAGAATGGCTTCAGCGCCCGCTTCCGGGCTAACACCCTTAAGCACCTGCCCGCCACCACCGCTGGCCTTGGCCGTGGCCGCTTTCATCCGGTCGGCACCGCTCTTGGCCTTGATCACCTTGAGGCGCTTGGGTCGAGACTTGGCAGGTTGCAGAACCGCGCCTGTGAATAACTCATCTTCCAGCACCTGCACGTCATGGGCCGTCAGTTCCCCACGTTGCGCCGGGCCATAAGCGCTTTGCCGAGGCTTGGGCGCGGCATTATCCACAGTGGCGAGAAACGGCAGACGTACTTTCAGGCGCCTCCGCTGGCCACGGGGCAAGGCTTGCAGCACATGGGCCACGCCGCTCTCGATGGACTCCACCTGGGCCAGGCCGACAATCAGCGGCCAGCCCAGTTGTTCAGCCAACAGGAACGGCAACATGCCCGAACCTTCGCCGGTTTCCGCCTGGGTGCCGGTAAGTACCACCTGGGCGCCAGCATCCCGAAGATAGTCACCCAACACCGGCAAGGCATCAGCGCCAGCAGGTTGTTCCAGCACGTGCAGTTGTTCCAGCCCCATGCCCAGATAGGCACGCAGGGTCGGCTCAGCAATATTACCGGCATGCAGCACTTGCAGATTATCCCCAGCCAGTTGCAAACCCAGCTCCACGGCGCGGGCATCCTGTTCGGCGCGGCGTGGCCTACCGGAGGTCGGGTGGGCGCCGATGGACACCAGGCTGATTACATTCGTCGTCATGGCCATATCCTTTGCTTAAGCCGCATCGCGCTTGGCGCCATTGCGGTAAGCCTCGACCGCGGCGATCAAGGCTCGAAGTATTTCGGCGCTTTCGCCGATCACCGACAGGTCGGCGCGCTTGATCATGTCGCAACCTGGATCAAGGTTGATCGCCACCACCTTGTCGCAAGCACCAATGCCTTGCAGGTGCTGGATCGCCCCGGAGATCCCGACGGCCACGTACACCCGGGCGGTGACCCAAGTGCCGCTGGCGCCGACCTGCCGATCACGGGCCATGAAACCATCATCCACCGCCACCCGCGAGGCGCCTTCGGTGGCGCCCAGTGCAACGGCGGTCTGGTGGAACAGCGCCCAGTCCTTGACCCCGTTGCCGCCAGAGAAAATAAACTCGGCTTCGGCCATGGGAATCGCGGCCGGGTCCACCGCTACTGCGCCGAGGTCCTCGATGCGCGGCAGGCTGCGCGCCAGGCTTGTGGATAACTCCACAGGCAAGGCTTCATGACGGGTATCACTGACCGGCTCGGCACACTCTACCGCCGCCAGAATCATCCGCGACAATGGCCGAACAAGGTCCTCCTGACCAGCGCCTGCGCGGCCAATACACTCCTGCCCCTTGATCTGCCAGACCCGTGTGGCCGGGCGCTCCTTGAGGCTTGCGGCAAAACGCCGGCCCAGTTCTCCACCGCCGCTGCGGCTGTCGGGCAGCAGCCAATGCCGGGGGTTGAACTGGTTATCCACAGCCCGCAGACCCTGGACCCGCTGCTCCGGTGAATAACCGTCGAATTCGCGTCCTTCAAGCACCAGCAATCGATCCACACCGGCTGTGGCGAAAGCATTTTCCTTGTGTTCGCCAAACACCACCGCCAACACCGCACCGTCGGCACCTGCCAACTGCCGAGCAAGGCCCAGCAAGTCGCGGTCGTGGCTGCTCAGGCGGCCGCCGACCATGTCCGGCACCACGTTGATGTAGAACGCAGGCGTCGCAATCTGATGCAGCGGCAATTGCACTTCCACCACCGCCGACCGCTTGGCTGCGCCGCCCTGCTGGGCACCACTGCGGTCGATACGTTTGATACCGTTGGGGCCGATAAAACCGACACCATGAACATTCTTGCGGATGACGCCATTGGGGCCCATCCAGCTGTGTTGTACCGGCTGCATGGCTGCGTGCAGCGGGTGCAGGCGGTTACGGGCGATCCATTCGGCCCGTGGGTCACGGCGGATAATGTCGCTCATCAATGCACCTCCGCTGATTCATGCTGGATAGGGCGCTTGATCGGAGTCTTCGCCGGTGCCGCGTCTTCCAGCAAGGCGTCGGCCACCAGTTCGGCAATGTCTTTAATCAGTGGACGCGGTTCGACCACGCCTTCGAGCATCGCCGTGCACTGTGGGCAACCCACAGCCACCAGTTCGGCACCGGTTTCGCGGATGTCTTCCATGCGCATGTCGGGAATCCGCTGCTTGCCGGGAATATCGGTGATTGGCGCACCGCCGCCGCCACCGCAGCAGCGCGAGCGGAAGCCGGAACGTTGCATTTCCTTGACCTCGATTCCCAGCGCCCGCAGCACTTGGCGCGGGGCCTCGTATTCACCGTTGTAGCGGCCCAGGTAGCACGGGTCGTGATAGGTCACGCTGTTGCCTTTGTGCTGGCCCAGGTTCAACGCACCTTCATCGATCAGCTCCGCCATGTAAGTGCTGTGATGCTGCACGAGGTAGTGGCCGTCGAAGGCGCCGTATTCATTTTTCAGCACGTGGAAGCTGTGGGGGTCACAAGTGACGATGCGCTTGAAGCTGTACTTGGCCAGGGTCTGGATATTGCGCGAAGCCAACAGTTGGAAGGTCGCTTCGTCGCCCAGGCGTCGAGCGACGTCGCCGCTGTCACGCTCTTCAAGACCGAGCACGGCAAAGTCGACCTGGGCCGCCTTCAGCACTTTGACGAAGGCGCGCAAGGTGCGCTGGTTGCGCATGTCGAAGGCACCGTCGCCGACCCAGAACAGCACGTCTGTGGTTTTCTTGTCGCTGAGCAATGGCAGGTTCAAGTCCGCCGCCCAATTCATCCGTCCGCCCGGCGCGAAGCCGCCCGGGTTATCGGTAGCAATCAGGTTCTCCAGGACCTCCGCGCCCTTGTTCGGCGTTGCACCTTTTTCCAAAGTGAGATGGCGGCGCATGTCGACGATGGCGTCCACGTGCTCGATCATCATCGGGCACTCTTCCACGCAGGCACGGCAGGTGGTGCAGGACCATAGGGTTTGCGCATCCACCAGGCCGTTGACGATCGGCTGATGCGGGTTGCCGCCGTGTTCGCCAATGGCTTTGCCCGGATACGGGCTGCCGGCGAACTTGGCATCGGTGCCGCCGGCCAGGCCGACGACCATGTCCTGGATGAGTTTTTTCGGGTTCAGCGGTTGGCCGGCGGCGAACGCTGGGCATGCCGCTTCGCACTTACCGCACTGCACGCAGGCGTCGAAACCCAGCAGTTGGTTCCAGGTGAAATCCTTGGGTTTTTCCACACCCAATGGCGCGGTCTTGTCGGTCAGGTCCAGCGGCTTAAGACCGGTTGAACGGCCACCACCAAAGCGCTCGGCGCGGCGGTGCCAAGCCAGGTGCAACGCACCGGCAAAGGCGTGTTTCATCGGCCCGCCCCAGGTCATGCCGAAGAACATTTCCGACACACCCCACAGCACGCCCACACTCAGCAGCGCTGCCAGCAACCAGCCGCCGAAGTCCGCCGGCAGAATCCCGGCCACCGGCAAGGTCACCAGGAAGAAACTGACGGAGAACGCCATCAGGCTTTTCGGCAGGCGCATCCACGGGCCTTTCGACAGGCGCGACGGTGGGTTGCGGCGACGCAGGTAAACAAAGGTAGCGCCGACAAACATCAGCACCGAGGCCAGCAGCAAGGCGTAGCCCAGGAGTCGGTTATGCAGGCCGAAACCATGCACCAGAATCGCCAGCAGCGCCGACAGCACAAAGCCCAGGGCGGTAGCGACGTGGGTATTGGCGATGTATTTATCGCGGGCGACCACATGGTGCAGGTCGACCATGTAGCGCTTGGGCATGGCCAGTAGGCCGCCGATCAAGTCGACTTTGGAAGCCCGGCCACGGCGCCACATGTTCACCCGGCGCAAAGCGCCAAGGACCGCAAGGCCCAGGGCTGCGAAGAGCAGGATGGGAAGAAGGGTGTTCAACATGGTGAAGCTCCCAAAGACCACACAGGTCTACTGTGAAACTGGCCCGAAATGTGGGAGCGGGCTTGCTCGCGAAGGCGGAGTTTCAGTCGGTGCATCCAGTGCCTGATACACCGCTTTCGCGAGCAAGCCCGCTCCCACATTTGACCGAGTTCACCTCGTCAGAAATCCTTGCACAAGCGCAGGGCGTCATAGATCGCAGCGTGGGTATTACGCTGGGCCACACAGTCACCAATGCGGAACAGCAAGTACCCCTCACCCGTCTCGCTCAAGCACGGCTGCGGCTTGATCGCGAACAAGGCTTCGACGTCTATCTGGCCTTTGTTGCGCGAACCTTCCTTGAGCCCGTAGTAGATTTCTTCATCCGGACGCACGCCGTTCTCGACCACCACCTGGTCCACCACCCGCTCTTCCTTGGCGCCGGTGTATTCGTTCTCCAGCACCGCCACCAGCTTGTCACCCTCGCGGTAGACCTTTTCCAGCATCATGTCGCCGGTCATGATCACTTCTTTGGGGTACATGCTGCGGTAGTACGTCGGGAACGATGTGCCGCCAATGGCTACGCCCGGCTTGATGTCGTCGGTAACGATTTCCACCTGGCAGCCCTTGTCCGCAAGGAAGTCCGCCACCGACATGCCGGTGAATTCGCAGATGGTGTCGTAAACCAGTACGTTCTTGCCCGGCGCAACCTTGCCGTCGAGCACGTCCCAACTGCTGACCACCAGACCTTCAGCGGCGCCCCAGTGTTCGTTCTGCTCCAGGAACGGATGGCCACCCACCGCCAGCACGACCACATCCGGACGCAGGTCCAGAATGGTCGCAGCATCCGCTGCCACGCCCAGGCGCAGGTCGACATTCAGCCGTGCCAGCTCCAGCTGGAACCAGCGGGTGATCCCGGCAATCTGGTCCCGTTGCGGGGCTTTGGAGGCGGTAGTGATTTGCCCGCCAATAAATTCTTTCTTCTCGAACAGGGTCACGTCGTGACCACGCTCAGCAGCGACGCGTGCCGCTTCCATCCCGGCAGGACCGGCACCCACCACGACCACCTTGCGTTTGGGCCCGGTGGATTTCTCGATGATGTGCGGCACGCCCATGTATTCACGGGAAGTCGCGGCGTTCTGGATGCACAGCACATCCAGCCCTTGGTACTGACGGTCGATGCAGTAGTTGGCGCCGACACATTGTTTGATCTGGTCGATCTGGCCCATCTTGATCTTGGCGATCAGGTGCGGGTCGGCGATGTGGGCACGGGTCATGCCGACCATGTCTACATAGCCGCCTTCCAGAATACGTGTGGCCTGGTTCGGGTCCTTGATGTTCTGCGCGTGCAGCACCGGGACCTTGACCACTTCCTTGATCCCGGCCGCCAAATGCAGAAATGGCTCCGGTGGATAACTCATGTTCGGGATAACGTTGGCCAGGGTATTGTGAGTGTCGCAACCCGAGCCGACCACGCCGATAAAGTCGAGCATGCCAGTATCGTCGTAGTACTTGGCGATCTGTTTCATGTCCTCGTGGGACAGGCCATCCGGGTGAAATTCATCACCACACAAACGGATGCCGACGCAGAAATCCGGGCCCACCTCGGCGCGCACGGCCTTCAATACTTCCAGGCCGAATTTCATACGGCCTTCGAAGGTGCCGCCCCATTCGTCGGTGCGCTTGTTGACCCGCGGGCTCCAGAACTGATCGATCATGTGCTGGTGCACGGCGGACAGCTCTACGCCGTCCAGGCCACCGGCCTTGGCGCGTTTGGCGGCACTGGCATAGTTGCCGATCACGCGCCAGATTTCTTCCGGCTCGATGGTCTTGCAGGTCGCGCGGTGTACCGGCTCACGCACGCCGGACGGCGACATCAGGGTCGGCCAGTTGAAACCATCCCAACGCGAACGGCGGCCCATGTGGGTAATCTGGATCATGATCTTGGCGCCATGCTTGTGCATGGCGTCAGCCAGGTTCTGGAAGTGCGGGATGATGCGGTCGGTGGACAGGTTCACCGAGCTCCACCACTCCTGTGGGCTGTCGATAGCCACCACGGAAGAACCGCCGCAAATCGCCAGGCCGATCCCGCCCTTGGCCTTCTCTTCGTAATACTTCACATAACGGTCGGTGGTCATGCCGCCGTCGGTGGCATACACCTCGGCGTGGGCGGTACTGAGCACGCGGTTACGGATGGTCAGTTTGCCGATCTGGATCGGCGCGAACATTGCTTCGAAAGCCATGGCAGGGTCCTCGTCTTACAACGGCTTGACAGTGAACAGGCCGTCGTCGTGGCCCTCTTCGGAGCCGCCGTAGACTTGCTCGGCCACGGTGCGGATCTTGCTGCCACGCGCTTGCAGAATCTGGTCCATGGCACCGGCAAACCAGCCGGTGAACATGTAGTCGACCTTGCGCCCGACCTTGCCGTACACGTAGACAAACGCCGAGTGTTCCAACTTGACGCTGGCGGTGCCTTTATCGAGATCGATATCCTGGATCTTGAACAGGCCCCAGCCGCGTTGCGACAGGCGCTTCATGTAGTGTTCGAACACCGCGACGCCTTCCAGGCCGTGGCATTCAGCTTCTTTTTCACACCAGTGCCAGGCGGACTTGTAGCCGGCTTTGTAGAGGATTTCGGCATAGGCGCCAGCGCCAAGGACTTCTTCGATGCCCATGTGGTTGTTGACGAAAAAGTGGCGTGGCACGTAGAGCATCGGCAGGGCGTCGGAGGTCCAGACACCGGTTTCGCTGTCGACTTCGATAGGCAGTTGAGGGGCGATCTTGGCCATGGAAACTTAACTCCAAAAAATTCGTTATGTTGTTCGTTCCGTAGCAGCTGTCGAGCTCCAGCGAGGCTGCGTCGGGCGCGCCACTGATCCAGAACTGGTTCGCGCCTTACGCAGCCTCGCTGGAGCTCGACAGCTGCTACGGGGATCGTTGTTTAGAGGTTGGCTTATTCGCCCCAGACGTCTTTCAAGACGTTGACCCAGTTCTCGCCCATGATCTTGCGCACCACACGCTCAGGATGGCCGCGCTTGAGCAGGGTCTCGGTGAGGTTGGGGAACTCGCCCACGGTGCGGATGCCCAGCGGGTTGATGATCTTGCCGAAGCTGGTCAGGCGGCGGGCATAGCCCTTGTCATGAGTCAGCATTTCAAAGAAATCCTGGCCATGCCCCTGGGTGAAGTCGGTGCCAATGCCAATGGCGTCTTCGCCGACGATGTTCATGGTGTATTCGATGGCTTCGGCGTAGTCGTCGATGGTCGAATCGATGCCCTTGGCCAGGAACGGCGCAAACATGGTCACGCCGACAAAGCCGCCGTGGTCGGCAATGAACTTGAGCTCTTCATCGGATTTATTGCGTGGGTGCTCTTTAAGACCCGACGGCAGGCAGTGGGAGTAGCACACCGGTTTTTTCGATTCGAGGATGACTTCTTCGGAGGTCTTGGAACCGACGTGAGACAGGTCGCACATGATGCCGACGCGGTTCATCTCGGCGACGATCTCGCGACCAAAGCCCGACAGGCCGCCGTCGCGCTCGTAGCAGCCGGTACCGACCAGGTTCTGGGTGTTGTAGCACATCTGCACCACGCCAACGCCCAACTGCTTGAAGATCTCGACATAGCCGAGCTGGTCTTCAAAGGCATGGGCGTTCTGGAAGCCGAAGATGATCCCGGTCTTGCCCTGCTCCTTGGCACGACGGATGTCGGCGGTGGTTTTCACCGGGATCACCAGGTCGCTGTTCTCGCGGATCAGTTTCTGGCTGGCGGCAATGTTGTTAATGGTGGCCTGGAAACCTTCCCACACCGACACGGTGCAGTTGGCAGCGGTCAGGCCACCTTTGCGCATGTCTTCGAACAGGTCGCGGTTCCACTTGGCAATGATCAGCCCATCGATAACGATGCTGTCGGCGTGTAATTCGGCTGGGCTCATCAGGCGTCCCCTTATTGGCGATTCATGCGCCGAATCGTCTGCCGGCGCTTTGGGGCCAGCATATGCCCAGGGGCTGACGGAGCCGGGTGCAAAAACGACAGGGGAATTGCCGAAAGCGTCAATCCGCGACAAAGGCCAACATGACATCTCTGACTAGTGTCTGTTCTTTGTCCTACGCTTGAGCCAGAATTTGGTCCATCACCTGATATGAGACGGCGCAATGAAATCGATTTTCCTGGCTTTGGCACTCATCGCAACCGGCGTACACGCGGCAGAAGACACCGACAGCACACCGTGCGACGGCATCGAAAACGACAAGCAAACCCTGGAATGCGCCAGCTACAACAAAACCACCGCCGAGCAATTGCTCAAGGATAACTACCAGGGCCTGCTGGAACGCATGGGGTCAACCTACGCCAGCAACAAGGCGCAGTTGGCAGACATTACCGCTCGTCTGAAGGATGCCCAGCAAAAATGGGAAAAACTGCGTGACGCCGATTGCGCCGTGGATACCTTCCCGGCCGTGGCAGGGAGCAAGGCATATGCGATTACGCAGAATGATTGCCTGGCACGCATGAGTGATGAACGGTCGGAGTTTCTGGAGTCGATCGGGCAGGAGTGATACGCGGGCGTTGATGCGTGACTCACCGACATCACCTGTTTGTTGACTTGCCAGTCAACCCATTCTTTCGCCATGATCGCCGTCCATTTCTCCTGTGCGGCGCCTCATGAACCCACGCATCTACCTGCTCGCCCTCGCCGCCTTCGTGGCCGGCATCGATGAAAACCTGGTAGGCGGGATTTTGCCGTTATTGTCCCGGGAACTGGGCGTCACCCTGAGCGCAGCCGGACAACTGACAGCGGTGTTTTCCCTGACGTTTGCGGTGTGCGCTGCACCGCTGCTGTCGCTGACGTCGCGGATTGAACGACGCACGCTGCTGATCGCAGCCCTGCTGACCTTTGCGCTGGGCAACCTGGGTTCCGGGCTGGCAGTGAATTACTGGATGCTGCTGGTTTGCCGGGTCATCAGTGCCGGTAGTTGTGCATTGGTGGTGGTACTGGCCTCGACCTTGTCGGCGTCGCTGGTGGAAACGCATTTACGCGGGCGAGCGATTGGCATTGTGTTCATGGGCATCAGCGGTTCACTGGTGCTGGGGATTCCTGTCGGTATCACCTTGGGTGACTCACTGAGCTGGCGAGCGCCGTTTCTGCTGTTGGCACTGTTGGCCGTGGTAATTGCAGGGCTGCTGCGCCTGAGCTTGCCGACCTTCGCCAGCCGCCCACCTACATCGTTGCGCGATTACTGCCGCCAGTTGGTGATTCCCAAGCTGCTATTGGCGCAACTGGTCTCCGTGTTGCTGCTGACCGGACATTTCGTGCTGTTCGCCTACCTGGCGCCCTACGTGCAGCAGACCATGGGCATCCACGGTGTCTCGCTGAGCTATCTCTATGTATTTTTCGGCATTGCCGCAATCAGCGGTGGCTACTGCGGCGGCTGGCTGTCGGATCGACTGGGATTCAAGCGGGCGCTGGTGCTGATTCCCACGCTGTTCACCCTGGTCATGGTGCTGCTGCCGTGGGCGACCGGTTCATGGGTGAGCTTCCTGGTGCTGTATGCACTGTGGATGGCCTTGAGCTGGACCATCTCGCCGGTAGTACAGAACTACTTGCTGCACACCGCGCCCGAGTCCGGTGAAGCCAATGTGGGGATTAATACCTCGGCGATGCACCTGGGGGTGGCCTTGGGTGCTGCGCTGGGCGGCGTGGTGATCGCCAAGGGTAGCCTGGAAATAACGCCGTTGGTCGGCGCGCTGGTGACGGCACTGGCACTGACCGCTGCATGCTTGAGCCTGATGTCTGGCACGCGCCGAGCGCTTCGAGCCTGATACCATTCGCGGCTTCTCCACCTCTTCCAAGGCGACCCCATGAGCATCTGCGGCATCGAAATCAAAGGCAGCGAGGCGATCATCGCCGTCGTCTCCCTGGACAACCAGGCGCTGAGCCACGTCGCCCTGGCCACCAAGAAAATCGCCCTCGAAGACGACGATGAAGCAGCCAACGTCAAAGCGTTCGCCCACCAGGTGGCCGCGTTTGTGCGCGATAACGGCATTACCCGCATCGCCATCAAGAAACGCAGCAAGAAAGGCGAATTCGCCGGTGGCCCCACCACGTTCAAGATTGAAGGCGTGTTTCAGTTGCTGGAAGGTTGCGAGGTGACGTTGCTGTCGCCGCAGACCATCAATGCGCAGAACAAGAAACACGATTTCGCCCTGCCGACGACGCTGAACAAGTATCAGCATGAGGCTTTTAAAGCGGCGTGCTCGGCACTGATGAAGAAGTAAGCCACACAAATATCCATTGTGGGTGGGCTTGTGTGGGAGTGGGCTTGCTCGCGAATACGGTGGGTCAGTTGATACATTCGGCGACTGACACACCGCATTCGCGAGCAAGCCCGCTCCCACACTGGATCTCCCACACTGGATCTATGTTGTATTTAGCGGCGTGCAAATCCTTTGTGCTTGAGCCAATCACCAAAGGACTTGTCTTCCAGGGCATACGCTCCCCGGCTCGACTTCCACACCAGCTCCTTGTCCCGCAACGCATCAATGCAGGCCTGAATCGTCTGGGTGCCCGGCACCACGTCGCTGCCCATCGCCTCCAACGCCTTGCCCACCGCTGTGAGCGTGCTGTCGGTAAATGGCGCAAACGGCTCGTTGTTCTGGGAGCGCTCGACCATCACCTCCAGTACCGCTCGTTGCGGCACGGTCAGGGCATTCCAAGCACTTTCAAACTCAGTCCACACGCCCGCGCGCAGGAATTCGGCACGGTTGTGCAGCAATTGGCTGAGGTTGCTCGCATCGCCGAGGTCCAGTGCGACTTCGCTGATGATGGTGCGCAACATCTCCGGGCGACGGCCGACCAGTTCGAAGGCTTCATCAATATCGGCAGCGCTGAACTGATTGGTCTCGGCCAACTGGGCATTGAGGTGCGCGGTGTAGGCCTGGGTGAACTCTTTGCCAAGCAAGGGAAACGGGGTAATGCTTGAGCCGAAAAACGGTTGGCTTTTACCGAGCACCAAATGGGCAAGTTTGTCGCGGTTGGAGCCGGTGAACACCAGGCGCAAGCCGCTGCCCTCGCCTTCACGGCCTTGGTTGAGTTGATCCCGCGCCGCCTTGAGGGCGAACATCGCGTTGATACCGGCCTCGGTGGTCAGAGCGTGTTGTGCCTCGTCAATCACCAGCACTACGGTTTTCTGCGCCGCGCTATGGAGCAACTCTAACGCTTGAGTCAGCGTGGCCCCGGGCGGCAGTTGAGGCGTGGTGAAGTCCCAGGACAAGGTGCGCAGGAAGCTGAGTTTTTCGACGCCGATGGATTTGGCCAGCTTGCGAATGCCATTTTCATAGGGCACCAGGGCGGCAGCGATGGCTCCGGCGATCAGGTCTGCCGGGTCTTGTTCCTTGTTGGCCCAAAGGTCGACATACACCGCCAGCCAGCCCCGAGCCTGGCACTCCGGGATCAAGTCTTCACGTAAAAAGGTACTTTTGCCCGTGCGACGCGGCGCCGCCAGGAACAGGCCGGAGGTGAAATCCTGGATCCCGGTACCCACCAGGCCATCGGCAATGCTGACGGCCAGCGCGGGCCGGCGAAACACGAAACCACTGTTCTTCGACATGGCTTTATACCCAATTATGAAAACAACTATAAATTATAGTCACGAGTATAATTAACTATAATCGGTTGTCAAACCACCTCCCGTCGCCGGTCTTCCCTCGGACACTTGGCAAACCGCGCACGGTAACTGCGGGTGAAATACGACGGTGACTCAAACCCGCAGGCAATGCTCACTTCCAGCACGCTCATGTCGGTCTGGCGCAGCAATTGCCGAGCCTTTTCCAGGCGCAGGCCAAGGTAGAAGTTGCTTGGCGTATCGTTCAGGTGCAGACGAAACAAGCGCTCTAACTGCCGCCGCGTGACCTTGATCGACTCCGCCAATGCCAGCGTGCTCAACGGCGGTTCGGTGTGCTGCTCCATCTCGCCGATCACGTGCACCAGCTTCTTGTTGTTGATGCCGTAGCGCGTGGCGATTTGCATACGCTGGTGGTCTTTGCGGGGGCGAATGCGGCCAAGCACAAACTGTTCGGAGACCTGGATCGCCAATTCCGGCCCGTGGGCCTGGCTGATCAGGTCGAGCATCAAGTCGATAGAGGCCGTGCCTCCGGCGCAGGTGATGCGCCGACGGTCGATTTCAAACAGTTCCTGGGTCACCGTCAGTTGTGGATAAGACTCCTTGAAGGCGTCGATGGCTTCCCAATGCAGGGTCAGGCGGTGGTCGTCCAGCAAGCCACCCTCGGCGAGGACAAAGCTGCCGGTGTCGATAGCGCCGAGGGTCACACCTTCGTTGTCGAGACGGCGCAGCCAGTGCTCAAGTGCAGGCGTGACGAACTTCAGCGGCTCGAAACCGGCCACCACCAACAGGGTCGCGCCCTTTTTCAGCGGCTCCAACGCAGCGTCGGCGTTGACCGACATGCCATTGCTCGCCAATACCGCGCCGCCATCGGCGCTCAACACATGCCAGCGGTACAACTCGCCACGAAAGCGATTGGCCACGCGCAACGGTTCGATGGCGGAAATAAAACCGATGGCAGAGAAACCCGGCATCAGCAGAAAGTAGAAATCCTGGGACATGGAGCGCACTCGTGGGACGGGCAGCGTGGTCACTGTGATACGCCAGTTCAATCGGTCATTCAAGAGCACAGGTCGCTGCAGTGCAAGAGCTGGTCGCCGCCGTGCGTTTTGTCGGGCATCAAGCTGAGTAACTTGGCTGCACGGCGCACAAAGACGCCGGAACCCACAATAACGACCTGCCGAGGGATCCACCATGAACCGACTGATCAGCCGCTGCGTGCTTGCACTCAGCGCCAGCGCCATTTTGAGCACCAACGTAATGGCCGCCGACGCCGCGTCCTGCCAGAACGTGCGCATGGGCGTGGTGAACTGGACCGACGTGATCGCCACCAGCGCCATGACCCAAGTGCTGCTCGACGGCCTCGGCTACAAGACCAAACAAACCAGCGCGTCCCAGCAAATTATCTTCGCCGGGATCCGCGACCAGCGCCTGGACCTGTTCCTCGGCTACTGGAACCCGCTGATGACTCAGACCATCACGCCTTTTGTCGACGCCAAGCAGGTCAAGGTCCTCGACGCGCCCAGCCTCAAGGACGCCCGCGCCACCCTCGCGGTCCCGACTTACCTCGCGGACAAGGGCCTGAAAACCTTCGCCGATATCGCCAAGTTCGAAAAAGAGCTGGGCGGCAAGATCTACGGTATCGAACCCGGCTCAGGCGCCAACACCCAGATCAAGGCAATGATCACCAAAAACCAGTTTGGCCTGGGCAAATTCCAACTGGTGGAATCCAGCGAGGCCGGCATGCTCGCCGCCGTGGACCGCGCCGTGCGGCGTAAGGAAGCCGTGGTGTTCTTCGGTTGGGCACCGCACCCGATGAACGTCAACGTGGCGATGACCTACCTCACCGGTAGCGACGACGCCCTGGGCCCGAATGAAGGCATGGCCACGGTCTGGACCGTCACTTCGCCAACCTACGCCGAGCAATGCCCGAATGTGCAAAAGCTGCTGACCAACCTGACCTTCACCGCCGCCGACGAGAGCCGGATGATGCAACCGCTGCTGGATCACAAGGACGCTTTCGAGTCCGCCCGGCAATGGCTCAAGGATCACCCGCAAGACCAGCAGCGCTGGCTGGAAGGTGTGACCACCTTCGACGGCAAGCCGGCAGCGGCCAACCTGCAATTGACCAGCCAATAACCTTATTCGAATCACCGTTTCGCAGCTGATGTTGGCTGCGAACGGCATCACTACGCCCGCCTTTAAGGAACCTGCCCCATGAACCACGACGTCATCATCACCTGCGCACTCACCGGTGCTGGCGACACGACCGCCAGAAGCCCACATGTGCCGGTCACCCCAAAACAAATCGCAGCCGCTGCGGTGGAAGCCGCCAAGGCTGGCGCCACGGTCGTGCATTGCCACGTACGTGACCCCGAAACAGGAAAGTTCAGCCGCGACGTGGCGCTGTACCGCGAAGTAATGGAACGCATCCGCGAGGCGGACATCGACATCATCGTCAACCTCACCGCTGGCATGGGTGGCGACCTGGAAATCGGTGGTGGCGAGAACCCGATGGAGTTCGGTCCCAACACCGACCTGGTGGGCCCACTGACCCGCCTGGCGCATGTTGAAGCATTGTTGCCGGAAATCTGCACCCTGGACTGCGGCACCCTGAACTTCGGCGATGGCGACACCATTTACGTCTCCACTCCAGCCCAACTACGCGCTGGCGCCAAGCGCATTCAAGAGCTGGGCGTGAAAGCCGAACTGGAAATTTTCGACACCGGTCACCTGTGGTTCGCCAAGCAGATGATCAAGGAAGGCTTGCTCGACAACCCACTGTTCCAGCTGTGTCTGGGCATCCCCTGGGGCGCGCCGGCCGACACCACCACCATGAAAGCCATGGTCGACAACCTGCCGGCGGACGCCGTGTGGGCCGGCTTCGGCATTGGTCGCATGCAAATGCCGATGGCGGCACAAGCAGTGCTGCTGGGCGGCAACGTGCGGGTCGGCCTGGAAGACAACTTGTGGCTGGACAAAGGTGTGCTGGCAACCAATGGGCAACTGGTGGAACGCGCCGGCGAGATTCTCAGCCGCCTCGGTGCACGGGTCATGACCCCCGCTGAAGGCCGCATCAAGATGGGTTTGACCAAGCGCGGCTGACCACACTTCTCCTGTCGGAACCGGATCAAAGGTGGGAGCGGGCTTGCTCGCTCCCACACTGATCCGGCTCCTATACATAATCACCGAACCTGTCAGGAATCAGCCATGAGTTTTATCACTGAAATCAAAACATTCGCCGCGCTGGGCAGCGGTGTTATCGGCAGCGGCTGGGTTTCCCGCGCACTCGCCCACGGCCTCGATGTAGTGGCCTGGGACCCAGCGCCGGGCGCTGAAGCCGCCTTGCGCAAACGTGTCGCCAACGCGTGGGGCGCACTGGAAAAGCAAGGCCTGGCGCCGGGCGCCTCCCAGGGTCGCCTGCGCTTTGTCGCCACCATTGAAGAGTGCGTGAAAGACGCCGACTTCATCCAGGAAAGCGCCCCGGAACGCCTGGAACTGAAACTGGAACTGCACAGCAAGATCAGCGCGGCGGCCAAGCCCAATGCGTTGATCGGCTCGAGCACTTCGGGGCTGTTGCCCAGTGAGTTTTATGAAGGTTCCACTCACCCGGAACGTTGCGTGGTGGGTCACCCGTTCAACCCGGTGTACCTGCTGCCGCTGGTAGAAGTGGTGGGCGGGAAGAACACCGCACCGCAAGCGATTCAGGCAGCCATCAAGGTCTATGAATCCCTCGGCATGCGCCCACTGCATGTGCGCAAAGAGGTGCCTGGTTTTATCGCTGACCGTCTGCTGGAGGCGCTGTGGCGTGAGGCACTGCATCTGGTCAACGATGGTGTGGCGACCACCGGCGAGATCGATGATGCGATCCGTTTTGGTGCCGGTTTGCGTTGGTCATTCATGGGCACATTCCTGACGTACACACTGGCCGGTGGCGATGCGGGGATGCGGCATTTCATGGCGCAGTTTGGGCCGGCGTTGCAACTGCCGTGGACTTACCTGCCGGCGCCGGAATTGACTGACAAGTTGATTGACGATGTGGTGGAGGGCACCCGTGAGCAGTTGGGAACGCACAGCATTTCGGCGCTGGAGCGCTATCGTGATGATTGCCTGCTGGCGGTGCTGGAAGCGGTGAGGGCGACCAAGGAAAAACACGGTATGACCTTCGCCGAATAACCCTGTGTAGCCGCTGCCGAGGCACGAGACTGCGATGGGCTTGCGTAGCGGCCCCAAAGGCGGTCCTGCGGACACGCATCGCAGCCTCGTGCCTCGGCAGCGGCTACAACCTATCGCGAAAAGCCCCACAGCTACTGCGTACACTTTGGAAGCCAAGCCATGCCCGCACTCACCACCTACACCACCAAAATCCTCCCCGACTGGGTCGACTACAACGGCCACCTGCGCGACGCGTTCTATCTGCTGATCTTCAGTTACGCCACCGACGCGTTGATGGACACCCTGGGCCTTACCAGCGAAAACCGCGAAGCCAGCGGCAATTCGCTCTTCACCCTGGAACTGCACCTCAACTACCTGCACGAAGTGAAGCTGGGCGCTGAAGTAGAGATCCACACCCAACTCATCGCCCACGACCGCAAGCGCCTGCACCTCTATCACAGCCTGCACCTGATGGGCGAAGCACAAGAGCTGGCGGGCAACGAACAGATGCTGCTGCACGTTGATCTCGCCGGGCCGCATTCGGCGCCATTCAGTGAAACAGTACTGAGCAAGCTGACCGCCATCAGCGCCGAGCAGATCGACCTGCCGAAACCGGCCCTCCTCGGCCGAGTGATTGGACTGCCACCCCAAAAATAAGGAATCGCCATGCAAACTGCCGCCGCTGTTGCCGACTTCCGTACTTACCCATTGATCAGCGACCTGGCCGACGTGCAGGTGCACAGCGATCACGTCCGCGTGCAATGGGCCGATGGCCGGGTCAGCCCGTTCCATCACCAATGGTTGCGGGATAACTGCCCCTGCCCTTCGTGTGTCTACAGCGTGACCCGTGAACAGGTGTTGGAAATCGTCGATGTCGACGAAGACCTCACGGCTACCAGTGCCCGTATCGACCAGGGGTTTCTGAGTGTGCAGTGGAGCGGCGGTCATCACAGCCAGTACGATCCCGGTTGGCTGCGGGCCCATGCCTATGACGATGAGTCCCGCGCCGAGCGCCGGTCTGCCAAACCGAAATCCAAGCTCTGGGACCGCTCATTCGAGCTGCCTGTTTTTGAATACGCAGCGTTGATGGAGGACCCCAACGCATTGCTGCAATGGCTGCTGGCATTACGCGACAGCGGCCTCACCCAGGTACGCGGCGTGCCCACCGAACCTGGTTCGCTGGCACTGATCGCCAAACGCATTTCGTTCATCCGCGAGAGCAACTTCGGCGTGCTGTTCAACGTGCAATCCAAGGCCGACGCCGACAGCAACGCCTACACCGCGTTCAACCTGCCACTGCACAGCGATTTGCCAACGCGAGAGCTGCAACCGGGGCTGCAATTTTTGCATTGCCTGGTGAATGATGCCGACGGTGGGGAGAGTATTTTTGTCGACGGCTTCGCCATCGCCCGAGCTCTGCGTGATGAGGATCCCGAAGCGTTTCGTGCGTTGTGTGAAATCCCCGTAGAGTTCCGCAATAAGGACCGTCACAGCGACTATCGCCGTCTGGCGCCGATCATCGCGCTGGATGCCTTGGGAGACGTCGCCGAGATTCGCATGGCCAACTTTCTACGCGGGCCGTTTGAGGCAAGCGTGGAACACATGCCGTTGTTGTACCGCGCCTATCGCCGGTTGATTGCGATGACCCGGGAAGACCGCTTTCGCCTGGTCAAGCGCTTGAATCCCGGTGAACTGTGGTGCTTCGATAACCGCCGCACCTTGCATGCGCGCAACGCGTTTGATCCGGCGTCCGGCGCGCGGCATTTCCAGGGCTGCTATATCGATCGGGATGAGTTGTTGTCCAGGATATTGGTATTGCAACGGTAGACCGCAGCGCGCCCTTCGCGAGCAAGTCGAAGAGGCCCTCCACAACACAGCAACCCCCAAAAAAAGCCCCGGTCCAGCCGTGACTGGATCGGGGCAGAGGTGCTTTGTGTGAGCCGCGTATCCCGAGGGTGACCAAACCTTCAAGCTGCTTGCTGAAGTTCAGTGTGCCCACTCCCGTCCTACGTGAGTTAGCCGAAAACGACCTGTTCATAGGTGTCCCGGACATTCGTGCATTCAGGTCTTGCCGACACGCTGATGGCCTACCAGAATCGACCTCATCACCGCTCCCCTAACAAGGATAAACGTCATGATGCACGCGGATTTGATTGACCAGGATGACCTGCTTGGCCAACTGCGGTCGTTGGGCTTCGAAGTGTCCAGCGGCGCCACCGCCGAGCAGGCGTGTGAGTGTGCGGTGCGCGGCTTGAGTGAATCGCGGGCCAAGGCACTTAAAGGCATGGTCGAGCAGATGTACACCAGCAGCGCGACGATTCTGCCGGCGGTCAGACAGGCCATTGATAAGCAGTTGCTGCCGGCACTTGTGCAGTTTCGGCAGAACTCTGGGGCCTGATAAACCGCTTTCGCGAGCAAGTCGAATCGTCGCACCGCCGCTCCCACATTTGAATGTATTCACAAATCAAAATGTGGGAGCGGGCTTGCTCGCGAAGTAGGCGACTCGGTCTAGAGCCTTACGCTAGCAAAAGTCGACTCATTGCGCGCCTGGCTCAACGCCGACAGCGGCCCGGACAACGGCGATAACACCAGCGCCTGCGGGATCGGCATCATCGCCACTTGCTGGGCGGTGTTGGAGCCTACCCGCTCATCCCGTGGCGGAATGCCGAAGTATTCGCGGTAGCACTTGGAGAAGTGCGGCGTAGAAACAAACCCGCACACCGACGCCACTTCGATGATCGACATCGGCGTTTGCTTGAGCAATTGCCGCGCGCGGATCAGGCGCAACTTGAGGTAGTAGCGCGACGGCGAACAGTGCAGGTATTTCTGGAACAGCCGTTCCAGCTGACGCCGGGAAACCGCGACGTACACCGCCAGTTCATCAAGGTCGATGGGCTCTTCCAGATTGGCTTCCATCAACGCGACGATTTCCTGCAACTTCGGCTGGTTGGTGCCGAGCATGTGCTTGAGCGGTACGCGCTGGTGGTCCTGCTCATTGCGGATGCGTTCGTAGACAAACATCTCGGAGATGGCAGCCGACAGTTCGCGGCCGTGGTCGCGGCTGATCAGGTGCAGCATCATGTCCAGCGGCGCAGTGCCGCCGGAACTGGTGAAGCGGTTGCGGTCGAGGGTGAACAGGCGTGTGCTCATGGCCACGCGCGGGAAGGCTTCCTGCATCGACGCCAGGCATTCCCAGTGCACGCTGCAATCAAAACCGTCGAGCAAACCGGCACAGGCCAAGGCCCAACTGCCGGTGCACACCGCGCCAAGACGCCGGGACTGGCGTGCCTGGCTTTGCAACCAGGACACATGCTCGCGGGTGACGGTGCGCTGAATACCCACGCCGCCGCAGACAATCACGGTGTCCAGGGCCGGGGCTTTGTGCATGGAGCAATCGGGGGTGATTTGCAGACCGTCGCTGGCCCATACCTGATTTCCGTCGACACTCAAGGTCGTCCAGCGATACAGCTCGCGACCGGACAACTGGTTGGCCATGCGCAGTGGTTCGACTGCGGAGGCCAGGGAAATCAGCGTGAAATTGTCCAGCAGCAAAAAGCCGATGGATTGAGGCGCACGGTTCTGGGGTTGACCCCCGGAGTTGAACGACGTCATCGCGGTATCTCCTCACACAAAGCGGGTGATGGCCTCAGGCGAGGCTCTTGTTATTGCGCTCATCTTCTAAAGAGAGAGGCTTTTGATTGATAGAGCAAATGCCATGCCTAAAGTTGAATGCGCATTCAATAACTCCTGAAAACGACCTCATGACGCGTCTATATAAGCCCGCGCCTGGAGTGAGGATATAACCCGAAAAAGGCACAAGGGAAAGCAGCCGTAAGGTGTGTGAGCAGTTCGGTAGCACTTGTGGGAAGACGGAGAAACAACGTGGGAAAAGTCTGTCACCCCAAGCACAGGTGACGGGTGGTAGAGAGACAAACCGTTCGCAAGCTACTTATCTATTTGCGACGCGCTAAAAGGTGGCGTGATGGGGTCTGGATGTTCACTTTATGAGCAGTTACTTGTGGCGAGGGGGCTCGTCCCCCGTTGGGCTGCGAAGCAGCCCCAGTAAAATCACTGCATTCTTTCAGTTAAAACTCAGTGCCTGTTTTTGGGGCTGCTTCGCAGCCCAACGGGGGGTGTAGAACCGTAGACATC
>NZ_JAGGOG010000037.1 GCF_018614655.1 Pseudomonas fluorescens
CGTCCGACGATTTGCGCCTGCGTTTCGAGGCCGTCAGCCATATGCCCGAAGCCGAGAAATCAGTGATAAAGGCACTGCTCGATGGGATGATTCTCAAGTACCAGGCATCAAAAATCATGGGGACGGATAACAGCAGCCGACCACCCAGTGCATAGCCAGAAAAAAGGGCCAACCTTGAAAAAGGGACAAGCTCTGTGGGGCTGCTGCTGTGTATAACAAATGCTATACAACCCACGTCAGTGTTTGCTGGGTGAAACACTCGTTTTGTATTACAAATGTATAACAGCATCCAGAAAGCAGAAACCGGATAACTAATTGATACATATGAAAAATACCCACCTCGCAAGAGGTGCGTGTTGTGTATTGAGATTTTGATCCTGTTAAGGAGCGAAAAATCATGCTGAAAAAGGGCGTATTGAGCAGGTAGACCGTAGGTCGTAAGGATAGGTGCAAAAGGGGTGCAACCTGAGTGCAGAAAGGATGCAACCTGGGAGCAAAAGGGAAGCAAATAGATAGCAAAAGGGCTGCAAATCGGATGCAAAAACACCGGCGTTAAGCCGGTGCTAAATAAAAAATAGAATTTCTACAGATCAGCGACGCCAGAACGGTAACTCGTCAGAAGCAAGAGAGTTATACAAGTCTTCGGAACGATTCACATCAAAAATATAGTCAGGCGCGTCGGTAAAGCCGATTCTTAAAGGGACGTACTCATTAAACTCTTTATAAAAAACATCTGAACATTCGACAGCATCAAAAATAATTTTGAAGAAGCGAGCAAAGATGTCAGCCAGAGTATTACCACTCAAAAGCAAACGAGTATTTTCCTCGTCCACCCCGAAAGCGCTTATATCAAAGCTATCCGCAGAAATGCTATTAAACTCAGCCCTTACACTCTCTAAATCTATCTTTAACTCAGCCAGTTCGTTTTTGCTTAAAGAGCGGCAATAAAGCTTCTCTGTAACCAAGGGATACTTGCTTCCTCTTTTGCCGCCCTCAAGAAAAAACACAACGGACTTAAAAAAACAGTCAACGTCAGAGGCTGGACCTAAGACAGATATTGTCATTGCGGCAAGAACACCTACATTTTTCATTCTGCTTTAAACCTGATGGATGAGGGAGATACTGCCCCATTTGACTTATCAACTATTCCACGAACGATTTGCGCACGCTGCACAGGTGTAACAGCTTGCCCTCGAATATCAATAACGACTTGCTGCTGCATTCCTTGCGGTAAATTTTCAGCTCGCTGGAGGGCTTGCTTGGAAACATTACTAATCAATCCGCTTTGATTTTTTGCGATGTTGTAGTTTTTCACTTCAACACTGCATACGTTACCTACACACCAGTCTGGACGAACACTACCCGAAGTGCCGTAAGGAACTTCTTGTCCATTTTTATAACTGACTTGTGGGCGAGCTCCAGCACCAAGATCAGCGCCGACATCAATTTCAGATTTTTGGGGTGTGGGACGAACAGGTGTCCCAGTAGAGGCAAGATCATCTACCTTTCCAGCAGCGCCACCAGTAGTTTTTGCACCAACAGTATCACCCGACGCGATTTTCGTTGTCTACACGCGCAACGCCAGACGTGGCGCGGCCTGCACGCCGGTCGGATCAGGTGGCGCGCTGTCACCCCACAAAACCACCCCGACGCGGGTTTTGAATCCGTTTCAACACACTCAATACGCTATTTTAAATCTCTGTCACACGAGCCATTTCCCATGCCCGAGCTACTTATGCCATACGATCCAGCGCACGCCATGACCGACCCGCAAGCGGTGGCCATCTTTCTCACGGATGCGCTTCAGACGGGTGATGCGGGTTATCTCGGCAAGGTATTAGGCATGGCGGCACACGCCAAGGGCATCGGTGTAATCGCCGAAGAGACGGGGCTTACACACGATCAGTTGGAAGGTTTTTTCAGCTCCGATAACACCCTGCGCTTGGACGCGCTGCTGGTGATCGTGCATGCGCTGGGCGTGAAGTTGACCGTTTGCCCTATCGATTCTGATGAGCCTGCATGCAGTAGCGAAGTACCTGGCTGATGCCCGTTCGGTAGCCCCTGACGATGCGGTGGCGTAGCCGCCGTGTCGGCTGTGGCCAACAAGCGCAGCGCGTTAGGCTTTGGATCTAAGGGGTATCGGGGCGCTGCCCTGATCGGGGTTTTGGGGAGACCGACTGCGTGCAGGCGGTGGCCACAAAACATTTCCTGTCCTAAAGATGACTCAGGTTTATCCACTCGTAGAGGCGGCTTTGGGTTTTAAAGGGCACCCTTTGGCACCGGATGTATACATCCTTAGCGTGCCTGTATTTTTCGCCGTTGCTTGAGGCCGCTTCGCGGCCTGCGGGGGTGTCAGGCAGTTGTAGGAAGGTTGTCAGGCACTTGTCATGGTTCCTGATGCTTGTCAGGCATATGTCAGGCGTTTGTCTGGCATTTGTCAGGCCTGATCGCTCTCTTCGTACGCTTCGGCGTCCAGAGCGGTTAACAGAGCCTCGACGGGGTCATCAGGAAGGGGTTCAGCCATGGTTTGGCTGGCTGTGTTCTGACGTTGCAAACGTGCCGGATGGGTCGCGGTATGAATTTCCTTCAACGCTCGGATACTGACCTGGGTGTAAATCTGCGTGGTGTTCAGACTGACATGCCCGAGCATGGCCTGGATGAAACGAATATCGGCGCCGTTCTCCAGCATCAGGGTGGCCATGGTGTGGCGGAACAAATGGCAACTGCCACGCTTACCAATGTTGGCTTTTTCGATGTGTTCGCGCACCAGTTGCGTCAGTCGATTGGGGCTGAATCCTTCGCCCTGCTGGGTCAGAAACAAGATGCCATCGTCCTGACCCAAGACAAAATGGGGCCGCACGTCGTCGCGGTATTTGGTGATCCACGCCAAGGCCCGCTCGCCAATGGGAATCATGCGATCTTTTTTGCCCTTGCCCTGGCGAATCATCACCGTGCCGCGCTCGTAGTCGATGGCGCTCCAGCTCAGGCCGATCAACTCCATGCGGCGCATGCCAGTGCTGTAAAGGGTTTCCAGCATCGCCCGGTCGCGGATGCCGGTCGAGGTTTGGGTGTCTGGCACATTGAGGATGCGTTCGGCTTCGTCGCTGCTGAGGATGTGCTTTGGTAAGCGCTGTTCCATCCTCGGTAGATCAAGGTCAGAAGCAGGGTTGTACAAGATGCGGTTAGTTTTGGTCAGCCACTTGAACCAGACCCTAATCGGCGTGATGCGCACCGTTTGGCTGCGCGCTGACAGCGCTTCGCCGTCAGCTTTTCGATATAAAAAAAGATGCCGCTGGTAACGCTCTAAAATGGGTCGGGTAATTTCTTGTGGCCGGGTCAAACCGCGCTCGTCACACCAGCGGATAAACGCAATCAACAGGCTTTCGCGGTTGCCCACGGTGCGTTCGGAATAGCTACGTTCACGCTGGTATTGCAGGAACTGTTTCATCTGAAAATACAGGCTGCCGGGATCGCCCAGCGGGCCAATGATTTGTTCCAAAACTCGCTGCTTTTTGCTCTCGCCTTTTTTCGGCATAACCACCTCGACTTAGACGGCGCTGGACAACGCGGAGTGGTTTTTTTGTGGCTGCTGGATCAGTGGTTTTTCGTTCAGGCCGACCGCTTCGGACTCAACGCCACAAACGGCGTGGCTTTGCGCATGGTTGAGGGTGTCCGACTGAGTGCCGACCATGGCCCGACCTGAGTCCGACCGTTCTTCTAATCCCCCGACCGGACGGATGTGTTGTCGAGTTGGTCGGCATCGATCAAGCCCATCAAGTGCGGTTGGTTGCCACTTTTGCCGTCATACGTGAGGGTGTATTCATGGGCTAACCCCTTGCGGTGCAGCAGCAGGTATTCCAGTTCGGTCAGTCGGCCCAAGTGGATTTTCAACTGGGTATCCCCCCAGCCAGTGGCCTCGCGCACGTCCTTGCGACCGAACCGAAACTCTTTTTCTTTGAGTCCCTGCGCCTGACTCCGGGCCTCGATCCAGCCTTGCAACAGCTCCAGCAACCGCCGCGTTTGCGGCGGTAGTTCGTCCAGGGTGCGCCCAAGAATGTCGTGGGCCAGCCGGTTGGCCAACACGATGTCGCCCTTCGTGACCTCGATGTAGGCCAAGGACTTGCCGCGATGCTCGACGTGTTTGATCGGGCGTTGATGCTGATGCAGCAAGGCAATGCAGCGAATCAGCGTCAGGTACTTCATGTGGTCGCGCCGGGTACGGGTTTTGTCCGAAAGAAACGTCAGTTGATCAGCAAACGGATTGACCACCGCCACGGTTTTAATCAGCCGTTGGGCGTTCTGATGCAGGCGAGTAATCGCCTGTTTTTCAGCGTCGGCCAGCAGGCCGTCGAGGGTTTGTTTTTTACGTTGGGCTGCGTGAATGGCTTCGGTTTGTTCGCGGCTTTCGTTGATGGTCAGCACCAAACAACGGTTGAGCAGTTCCTCGTCCACGTCGATGGCCGTGGTGGTGAGCATCAACATCACCGGGCCTTTGACGCTGTATTGCTTGGTCACCAGGTTGCCGGTGGCTTCGTCCTTGCCGGTGCTGGCAATGGTCAATTCGCCGTCCGATTGCAGCAGTTTCAAGGCATAAGCCGCTTGGCGGACACCCTCTTCTTCGGCGATGGCCAGGATCTTGTGTTGCAGATCCGTTTCGCCGAGGTAAAACAGACTCTGGCCGGTCATGGCGCTGTACTGGATACGTTCTTCTTCCGGCATCAGATTTAGAACCGCGTCCATCAGCGAGCTTTTGCCTGCCGCGCTTGATGACTGAATCAACACAGCCAAGGGCTGATCCAGTTTTCGGGAAACAGCGGCCAAGTACCCGGCCAGCAGGTTGTAGGATTCACCGACGACACCGCAACGGGTCAAGTCCGCCTCGATGCGCTCGATCAGATTGGGCGCACGCAACAGGTTTAATGCGGCCAGCTCGTCCTCCGCGCTCAGTGTTGGTGTGGGATTTTTCGGGGCCAGTGCCGCTTGAATTGAGGCCTCCTGCAAACCTTCCAGCTTGAGCAACAGTTTGCCCAAGTCACGCTTGATGATTTCTTCCGGTACGCCCAGCTCGATACTCGCCTGTTTCAAATAACTGTATCGGGCCTTGGCCGCGTACAAATCAAAACTGTCCACGTAATAGGCCGCTTCGCGGCCCATTACGTGCTCTTCGGCGACCTCGCGGCGCACCTGCACATTGACCCGCATTTGCTCCGGGCCGAGGTTCTTTTTCCAACCACGCACCCTCCATCGGCGATCGGCCACGGCCAACAACAGATCGCCCTGGGCGTTTTCCGAAAACTGATCAGCCTGAGTTTCCGATTCGGAAACTGGCCCCGCGATTGTCAAAGTTTCCGAATCGGAAAGTCCGGGCAGCGGTGGCAACTCGGCGGTTGCCTGCGGCGCAGCGGCTAAAGAAAAAGTGGTTTCGGGCTCGACCGATACCGGCGTGCCTTTGCCCTGCCACAATGCCTGTTGCAACAGCTCGCCCAGCGCTTGGGTGGGGTTTTCCACCTGCAAGGCGAACGCATTGGCGTCCATGCCTTGCGGAAACAACAAACGGAAAACTTCAATGCCGGCGGAGCGTAGTTCCTCGGCCAGTTTTTCGGCTGCTGCGTCTCCCGCTGAGTCGCGGTCGAAAGCAATGATTACCCGTTGGGTGCCGTGGTGTTTCAGGGCCTGCCAATGGTCTTGGGAAAAACCGTTCACGCCATAAGCGCTGATGACGTTGCGAAAGCCTGCACACCAAAAGGTCATGGCGTCGATCAGCGACTCACAGAGAATAATTTCCAGGCTGGCCAGCAGCGCCGCTTCGTTCCAAACCCCGCGCAACGGCGTGGCCAAGTACATATGCCGGGACTGGTTG
>NZ_JAGGOG010000038.1 GCF_018614655.1 Pseudomonas fluorescens
CATCAGTCAGCAGAAGCAGGATGCGAGCCCGCTCGGCAAGGGCCTGTCCCAGCGTACTCATCCTCATCCAACCTTGCAGGGTAATGAGATCAGAAGGCGTTAAAGCGAAGGGAGCAGCTGGCCGAGGCATACGTATAACCAATCCATGACATTGGGCGCATAGTATATCGTCGCCTGTAGAAAAATGAATTAACCGCTCAGGCCACTAGTAGGGGCCATTGAATAGTCATCTTTTTATCAGTGACAACTAGTCCCACAATCCCGGCAAAAAGCAATGCCAAACCTAACTGGAACCAACTGTTAGAACCATTTAGTGATAAGGGGGAACCCTGCGCCTGGTAAGCAATCATTCCAACGCCAAAGAATAGAGAACCCCAAGCGACCCATCCAAGCGCTGTCTTCCGTTCTCTGTAAATGATCGCGAGTAATGCTCCGAGGCACAAAGTATCAAGATTTGAAGTTAGCGGTGCAAAAGGAACATATGATGTGTTTTCGCCAATCCAAAATCTAGAAAGAACAGATGCAGTGATAAGGAAAAAAATCATTGGCTTAAGGTAATGTCGCCCTACAAAGAATATCAGAAAGGGCCAGATCATATAGAACTGTTCTTCTACAGCTAACGTCCAGGTATGGCCCAACTCCATGCCCGGAACCAAGTGGAACTGATTCGCACCAAGGTAATAGTTTTGAAGGTAAAGTAAGAAGTGTGTCCACCCGCTTGTCTGAACGCCTAGTGCTGCGCACCACAGGGCAATAACGAATAGATACAAGTAGTAAAGGGGGAAAATTCTTAGGCATCTACGTGCGTAAAAAGTATAAAAGTAGTTTCCTGGCTGGCTGTCTTTGTTGTCCAGCAATATCCCTGTTATGAGAAAGCCTGAAATAACAAAGAAGAACGGAACCCCCGCCCACCCGTAGCCAAACTGAGTCCAGCCAAGGTGATAAAACATCACAGCTATGACTGCAACAGCCCTAAGTTCGTCGAATCCTTGTATGTGCTTCATGTGCCACTCAGTCCATATTTTTGGCGGAATCTACGCTTCGCACCATTAAAAAGCCATTAGAAATGCCATTTCAGGTGCAAAAAAATTGAACTGTACGTGGCGATACATTGTCGCGGCGAGTCAGGTGTGCAGGTGCTGGTTTTTTCTTTCGGCCATTTGACGTCCCGGGCGTACCTTACTTTTAAAAAGAATATCGAATCCTGATGTCGATCTGCAGCTGCTGCAGCTCGCACCCAACACTGCCGCCTTGAGCGGTTTTTTTTCGCCTGGAGAAAAGTATGCCTATCACCGCAACCCGTGGGGTGCGCAACCGCAACCCCGGAAACATCGATTACAAACCAGCCAACCAGTGGCAGGGCCAACTGAAGCCTGATCCGGCCGTAGAGAAGCGGTTTGCACGCTTCGACACTCCGGAGAACGGCATTCGTGCGCTGGGCAAGGTGCTGCTGACTTACCAGCGCAAGCACGGGTTGAAGACGGTCAGGGCCATCATCAGTCGGTGGGCGCCCTCGGTGGAGAACGATACGTCCGCGTACGTGCGGGCTGTGGAGGAGAACACCGGCACTCGCCCGGGCGCCGAGGTTGACCTGGCCCAGCCGTCGGTAATGGCCGGTTTCGTCAAGGCGATCATTCATCACGAGAACGCGGGGTATGCCTACTCTGACGCGGTGCTGGCTGAAGGCGTGCGGCGGGCGCTGGCATGAGTGAAATAAAAACGATCTCCCGCGTCCTGGGCCAGGCTGCCGACGGCTCGCTGTGGTTCTTCTGCAAGGGTTGCGATCTTCCGCACAGCCTGAATGTTGGAATGGACCCTGGCCCACGCTGGGGCTACAACGGAAACGCCGAGTCGCCAACGTTCACGCCTTCTGTGCTATCGCTCTATGGGATGCATGGAAAGGATGTTGTCTGCCACTCATTCGTCACCGATGGGCGAATCCAGTACCTGGGCGACTGCACGCATGCACTGGCTGGTCAAACTGTCGATCTGCCGAATTGGGAGGAGTCATGGGCGAATTGGTAAGGCAGTACAAGTTCGCGCTGATCCTATTTTCGTGCGTGCTGCTGATCGGCATTGGTGCTGGCGCCGCCTGGCAGGTGCAGGACTGGCGGATGGGCAAGCAGCTCGTCGAGCAGGCGGCCCAGTTCCAAACGGACCTGAGCACCATCAGCAATGCCGCCACCGCCCAGGCACGCGCCGAACAAGACAAGCGTCTGTCCACAGAGCAGGCCCTGGCTATAGCCGACCAACAACACACCAAGGAATTATCCGATGCCCAACGTGAGCAGGCTCGCCTGCGTGATCGGCTGGCTACTGCTGATGTGCGGTTGTCAGTCGTACTCGCCGCCACCGATGCCACCAGCAGCTGTTCAGTGCCAACCACCACCGCCACCGGCCGCGTGGTTCATGGCACCACAAGAGCCGAACTTGACCCAGCGTATGCTCAACGAATTATCGGCATCACCGATGCCGGCGACCAAGGATTGATCGCCCTGCGGGCCTGTCAGGCCTACGCAAAAGAAGTTTCTACACCGAAGTAAAAGGAGCGGCCGGGCAGGATGCGTCAACATCCAGCCCGGCCACCTTCCCCGCAGATAGTCCCTGCAAGTCCAGCCAAGGCTCCTGCTTCGTGCACAAAGCGGAGTGAGCCTAGCACTGTTTATTCATACAGCAAAGGTCTTGCTAACATATGTCCTCACCCATCATCCCTTGGATGGGCGGCAAACGCCGCCTGGCCGATCGCCTTATCCCGCTCTTCCCGCCTCATGAATGCTACGTTGAAGTCTTTGCCGGCGGTGCCGCACTCTACTTCATGCGTCCCCAGGCCGCGCCCGTTGAAGTCCTTAACGACATAAACGGCGACCTGGTGACGCTGTACCGTGTAGTGCAGAACCACCTGGAAGAATTCGTGCGCCAGTTCAAGTGGGCGCTCAGTTCCCGTCAGGTGTTCGAGTGGCAGAAGATGACCCGCCCCGAAACTCTCACCGACATCCAGCGCGCCGCCCGGTTTTTTTACCTGCAGCACCATGCCTTCGCCGGCAAGGTGACGGGGCAGACGTTTGGTACCGCGACCACTGGCCCGGCCATCAACCTGCTGCGGATCGAGGAAAACCTCTCGGCAGCGTGGCAGCGTCTGTCCGGAACCTATGTTGAAAATCTGAGCTGGCTTGAGTGCGCCGAACGCTACGACCGTGCTCATACCTTCCACTACATGGACCCGCCTTACTGGCAGACGGCCGGTTATGGTGTGGATTTTCCCTTTGAGAATTACGAGCGTATGGCCGACTTCATGCGGCGCTGCAAGGGCAAGGTGATGGTTAGCATCAACGATCATCCGGACATTCGGCGGGTATTTGAGGGGTTCCATTTCGAGACTCTTGATATCCGATACACCACGACAAACCAGCGGCAAGGCAAGGCCGAGATCAGCGGTGAGTTGGTTATCATGAACTGGGAGCCTGCGGCATTAGGCGGACTGTTCTGACGGGTGACATTATCTGCTAACGGGCGTTACGCGAAGACGTCGGTCTCGCCCGTAGCGGCTTGAAAAAGCTGAGTGCTTATTCAATCAAATGAAAATCGTCTCTTCCTCTAGGGTTGGTTGTTCCGCCCCTGCAGTTACTGCCCCTCATTGGCTCGTGTCCTGGAATGAAGATCAGCCCTTCCTTTTCAAAGCTAAATGACAAGGCTTGCATCGTTACTCGCCGGAGTTTGCGGACGCCCAGTTCTAGTTCTTTGATTGCTTTAACTGATACCTCGGACCGAAACGCCAGAGCTTCGACGGACCAACCAACCATTTCCCTCGCTTTCGCGCAGTGGGCTTTTGAAAAGCCAAGAGAAAGATCCTCAGCGAACAGCCAAAATCCCTTGTCAATTTCGGCTTTTTTTAGGCTGCGAGCCTGGTCCAAGTCGGTAATTTTTCTGGTCATGGTTAAGCTCTCCTTTGCTGTGTTTATATACAGTTCTGTAAGGAGGCTAAACCGATTCGTGTGCATTGGCTACGAATAAAGGCAGAGAGACGATGTTCGGACTCTGCAAGCCTTAAGGCGAGGTTCCATTTGGTGTGGGATAGTGTGGTATGGTGTTGAATAGTGTGTAATAATATGCGCACAAATACATGTACATGAGTATGTGGTTTTGATAGCTTTAGTTCGCGTTGGAGGAACGGAATGGCGTTGTTAGAGCGTGCTGATCAGGCTGTATCAGTTACGGCCATGGTCAGGAGCTTCAGTGCGAAGCTTAAAGAGGTGTCTAGCCGGACAATCGAGCGGCTCGTGGTCTTCAAGGATAACGAGCCTGCTGCGGTCATCATTAATGTGGACGCCTATCAGGAAATGCTAGACGAGCTTGAGAACCTGCGGGTTGAAGCGACCGCCCGTGAGAGGTTGATCGGCTTTGATAAAGCCAATGCGATTGCCCACGATGAGATGCGTGCGCGGTATAGCAATAACGATTAATGAGGGGGCTGGATGGTTTGGGGGGTTATTTATCATCCGGATGTTCGGGACGATCTTGATCAGCTAGGTGCTGCTGGTGCTAACCGTATCTTGGATGTGATTGAGGAGCGGATTATCAATGGCGAGCCAGATAAAAGTGGCAAGCCTCTACGGGGCAGCCTAGCGGGCTGTCGAAGAATCAGAGCTGGGGACACGAGGATCGTCTATCGTGTCGACGGCAAGGCCATCCAGGTTCTGATTGTGGCTGTGGGTGCTAGACGAGATAAAGAGGTTTATGACACGGCTGAGCGTCGGGTGTAGATCATAAGGCCCTGAGTAGTAAGGATTTCCTTGCTGCTCAGGGCCTTTTTTTGTGCGTAGATTATTTGTTCTCTTTAAATATCTTAAGGGCAGCCCAGGGATACAAAGCCGACCTTGGGGTTGGCTTTTGCGATGGTGGTGGACATGTCTAACCTCGGTATTGAATGACGCTGCCGCCGTGAAGGGCAAGGCAGCGGACGGGCACTTGGCGCGCCTCTGATCAAAAAGTGCGCAATTCTATCGACGGGAATCGCTCTTGACCAGCTTTATGCAGGGAAATACGACGAGTGCTGCGCTATGCTTCGCGCCGTTGCGTCTGGGTGAAACCCCGCGGTCAATAAATCGTCTGTAACGAGAAGTAAAACAGCGCATGCTGTGCACAGTTTAGGCGCCGGTCTACGGATGTGCTGTTTATAAAAGACCTCAGGTCAAAAAAGGGCAGGAGTGGTTAATGGGTCAGGCAAGTAGTCAGGCAGCAGGTGCCGAGCATTCCAGCGCAAAGCCGATCGGCATGCTGGTGGCCGCGGTGGGGGTGGTTTACGGCGATATCGGCACTAGCCCGCTCTATACCCTCAAAGAGGTGTTTAACGGCGGTTATGGGGTGCAGGTCAACCATGACGGCGTGCTGGGCGTTCTGGCGCTGATCTTCTGGTCGCTGATCTGGGTGGTATCGATCAAATACATGCTGTTCGTGCTGCGGGCCGACAACCAGGGCGAGGGCGGCATCATGGCGCTGACGGCGCTGGCCCGACGTGCCGCCGCGGATCACCCACGGTTGCGTGGTTTCCTGGTGGTCTGCGGCCTGTGCGGCGCGGCGTTGTTCTACGGTGACAGCATGATCACCCCGGCGATTTCCGTGTTGTCGGCCATCGAAGGTCTGGAGCTGGCGTTCGACGGCCTGGAAAAATGGGTCGTGCCCGTGGCACTGGTGGTGCTGGTGGCGCTGTTTTTGATCCAGAAACATGGCACCGATCGCATTGGCAAGCTGTTCGGGCCAGTCATGGTGACCTGGTTCCTGGTGCTGGGTGGCTTGGGGGTCTATGGCATCCTCCAGCACCCTGAGGTGCTCAGTGCCATGAATCCCGCGTGGGGTGTGCGTTTCTTCATGGTGCACCCAGGCATCGGCGTAGCGATCCTCGGCGCCGTGGTGCTGGCACTCACGGGGGCCGAAGCGCTGTACGCCGACATGGGCCACTTTGGCCGCAAGCCTATCGCCCGCGCCTGGTTCATCCTGGTGCTGCCGGCGCTGGTGCTCAATTACTTCGGCCAGGGCGCCATGCTGCTGGGTGATCCGGAAGCGGCGCGCAACCCGTTCTACCTGCTGGCGCCGAGCTGGGCGCTGATCCCATTGGTGGTGTTGTCGACCCTGGCGACGGTGATTGCGTCCCAGGCGGTGATTTCCGGCGCCTTCTCTCTCACCCGTCAGGCGATACAGCTGGGTTACATCCCGCGCATGCATATCCAGCACACCTCCAGTGCCGAGCAGGGCCAGATCTACATTGGCGCGGTGAACTGGGCGCTGATGGTTGGGGTGATCCTGCTGGTGCTGGGCTTCGAGTCCTCGGGTGCCCTGGCTTCGGCCTATGGCGTGGCAGTGACCGGGACCATGCTGATGACCACGATCCTGGTATCGGCGGTGATGTTGCTGCTGTGGAAATGGCCTCCGGTGCTGGCAGTTCCGGTATTGCTGGGCTTCCTGCTGGTCGATGGCCTGTTCTTCGCCGCCAATGTGCCGAAGATCGTCCAGGGCGGGGCCTTTCCGGTACTGGCGGGGATCGTGCTGTTCGTGTTGATGACCACTTGGAAGCGCGGCAAGCAATTGCTGGTAGAGCGCCTCGATGAGGGTGGGTTGCCGCTGCCGATCTTCATCAGCAGCATCCGTGTGCAGCCACCTCATCGGGTCCAGGGCACCGCGGTGTTCCTCACAGCGCGGCCCGATGCGGTGCCCCACGCCTTGCTGCATAACCTGCTGCATAACCAGGTGTTGCATGAGCAGGTGGTACTGCTGACAGTGGTTTATGAAGACATCCCACGGGTTCCGGCCCAGCGCCGCTTCGAGGTGGATTCCTACGGGGATGGCTTCTTCCGGGTGATTCTGCATTTCGGCTTTACCGATGAGCCGGATGTGCCGCTGGCCCTGAAGTTGTGTCACCTGGACGATCTGGATTTCAGCCCGATGCGTACCACCTACTTCCTCAGTCGTGAGACGGTTATCGCCTCCAAGCTCGAGGGTATGGCGCGCTGGCGCGAAGCGTTGTTCGCCTTCATGCTCAAGAACGCCAACGGCAACCTGCGTTTCTTCAAGCTGCCGGTGAACCGGGTGATCGAACTAGGTACTCAGGTAGAAATGTAAGCCCAATGAAAAGCCCCCGTTGCCTTGCGGCAGCGGGGGCTTTTTTGTGGGCTACTTGATTTGGAACGCTCCCACATTTGACCGAGTAGCGCTGGCTACTCAATCACTCTTCCTTCGCTTTACCCTGGCGCTTTTCGATGATATCCACCAAGCGCTTGGCCAGCGCCGGATAGTTCTCGTCGAAGTGGTGGCCGCCAGGCAGCTTCATGGCTTCACCTACGGCAGTCTTGTCGGTGCAGCCGCTCTCGTCGACTTCCTCGGCGCCGTAGATGCACACCACTTTATCAGCTGGCAGTTTGGCCATTTCCGGGCCGGTGGCGGCTTCTTTACCGGCGTTGCCTAACCAGCCTTCGACTTCAATTTCGAAGCTGCCGGTGCGGGCAAAGGCCAGCAGGATGATCGCATCGACCCGTTGCTGTTCGCTTTCCGGCAGGCGGTTGTAGATCGCTGGCAGCACATCGGCACCAAACGAATAACCGGTCAGCACGAAGCGTTTGGTGCCCCATTTCTGCCGATAGTGCTGCATCAGCTCGGTGAGGTCTTTGGCGCTCTGTTCCGGGGTCTTGTGCTGCCAGTAGTAGCGCAGGGTGTCGATGCCGACCACCGGGTAGCCGATCTTGGCCATTTCCCCGGCCACGTCACGGTCCAGGTCGCGCCAGCCGCCGTCACCGGACAGGAACAGGGTAACGGTGTCTTTGGCTTGGCCGGCAGGCACTTCCACCACAGGAATCGCCAGCCCGCCATTGTCCGAACCCACCAGTTGTTTGCGCAGCTCGTTGTTCAGGATCTGTGGGAAGTGAATGTCGTAGTCGCTGATGCTGGTGGTCGCGCGCGGGGTGTCCCGTACGAAACTGGCACTCTCATCGTCAGGGTTATCGTTCCATGCCACCAGCCAGCTGCCGTGGGCCGAGGTTTTCGGCAACGGGTCCTTGCAGCCTTCCTGAACCAGGGTGAAGCCGACGGAGATGGCATTGGCCTTGTCGTCGTTCTGCGTGGCCAGCCAGCGCCAGGCCAGGGCTGCGCCAGGGCCGATGCCGCTGACCAGGGTCGCCGGGCCTGTGAGTTGGCCCAGGGCGGTTTGCAGGGCTTGTTCCTGCAGCTTGCAGTCGTCTTTGGGCAGGATCACCTGGACGATCTGCGCGGCACCGCCCTGGCTCAGGGTGATCAGTTGGCTGTCAGTCAGGGTTTCGTCGGCCATCACGGCCACGGCCACCCGGGCCTTGGGGGCGGTGCCAGGCGTTACGCGGGTCAGCACGGTACCGTCGGCTTGTGGGAACTGTTCCAGCGTTGGTTGCGGTGCCGGGCGATTCCAGTACCAGTAGCCGGCACCGAGGATCAGTGCCAGTACCACCAAAAATGCCAATACATACCGCCAGGAGCGTCGAATCATTAGCGTTTCACCAATCCAGTCAAGCCGCCTGCAATCAGGGCGGCGGTATCGGCCAGTGCCACCAGCGGATCAAGTCCTGCGGGCACGGCCATGTAACGGGGTTCCCAGTCAGGCTGGAACTTGTCTTTGAAGCGGCGCAAGCCTTGGAAGTTATACAGTTGCTCGCCACGGCGGAACACCATCGAACCCAAGCGTTGGGTCAAGGGCGCACCGCGTCGTGGTTGCAAGCCCGACAACGGCACCATGCCGAGGCTGAAACGGGCGTAGCCGTGACTCTTATAATGTTGAATCAGGCCGACCATCATGAATTCCATGGTCAGCTTCGGCGCGTCCGGGTGCGCACGCATCAGGTCGAGACTGGCCAGGTCGTGATTGTAGGTCTCGAGCAGGTTGGCGAAGGCCACCGTGCGCCCTTCGAAGCGAATGATCGCGATGCGAAAGTGCTTGAGGTAGTCGTCGCTGAAGCGTCCCAGGGAGAAGCCTTTTTCCCGGACGTTCTTGCCGGTCAGCCACGCATCGGAGATGACTTTCAGCTCATCCATCGGTGCCTGGCCCGCCTCAAAAATCTCCAGGGATAGACCATCCCGGCTTCCGCGGTTCCAGGTGTAGCGCAGGTCCTTCATCTCTTTGCCCTTGGCTTCCAGGTCAAAGCGTTTCAGGTCGACGCGGGCTTCTTCGCCCAGCTTGATCGCCGTCAGGCCGATGTCCATGTAGAAGGGCAGGTTCTCGGCCCGGACTTGGTAGAACACCGGGCGCGCATGGTGAATGTCGCACAGGTCGCGAAACTGCCAGATCATCTCGGCCCGCTGCAGGGTCGGGCCGATCGGGTCGTAGAGTGCTACCAGGCTGCGGCCACGGCGGGCGTACATCAGGAACGCCTCGTCGTTGGGGTGAAACAGCAGCGCTTTGTCACCGGTCAACGCGAGGCCGCCGTCGGGTTGCGCCGAGGCCATCAGGATTTTGGTGGCACGCTCCAGCTCATCCGGGGTCGGCAGGTGGATCACCGGGCGGGCGGTGCGCAGCAGCCAGGTCAGGGACACAATCACCAGCAGTACCGCAGCACCCAGTAGCGAGCGCAGGCCGCGCGGGGCGTTGGCATCGAGGGTGAACTGCCACCAGAGTTGATGGCTGTAGGGGACGTCCTGATAGGCGAACAGCAGCAGCCACATCGACGCGCCGAGTACGCAGACGCTGGCCACCAGATACAGCGGCGAGAATGGCAGTTCGGTCAGGCGGCTGGCGCGGTAGAAGGAGCGCCGAAAGATCGCCAGCAGTACGGCAGTCATGGTCATCAGGCTGGCTTCTTCCCAGTCGAAGCCCTTGAGCAGCGACAACAGGGCGCCGGTCAGCAGTAAGACCATCGTCAGCATCCAGGCCGCCGACAGGCGTCGACGCAAACCCTGGGCCAGCAACAGGCATAGCACACCGATCAGGCTGGCACCGAAGTGCGAGGCGTCAATCAGGCGATGAGGAATCAGGAAACCGATGTTTTCCAGGCGCGAGTCGATTTCCGGGGTGGCGCCGGAGAACAGCAGCACCACGCCGGACAAAAAAACCAGTACCGCCAGCACGGGCGCGGCCAAGCCCGAAGCGACCCGCAGACTTTGTTGGGTCTGGAACAGACGCTGGGCCTCATTGACCAGCAGGAACACACAGGCGATTAGCAGTGGCAGTACCACGTAGATCATCCGGTACAGCAGCAGGGCGGCGGCCAATGGTGCGGCACCGAGTTTGTCGGCGAAGGCTGCCAGCAAAATGGCCTCGAACACACCGACACCGCCTGGTACATGGCTGAGCACGCCAGCGGCGAGGGCTAAGAGGTAGACCAGCAGGAACGGCCCAAAAGGTGGTGCTTCCGGCAGCAACATATAAAGCACGGTGGCGGCGGCAGCGACGTCCAGGGCGGTGATGATCAGTTGCAGGAAGGTCAGGCGTCGGCCGGGCAGGCGCAGGGTTCGGCGACCCGCCTTGACCAGCAGATTGTCCGGATAAGGTTGTTCTGGCAGGCGGCGACGATAAATACCGATGCACAGCACCGCCGATAGCAACAGGACGGCCCCGGCGATTCCGCCTAGCAGGCTGGCCGGCAGGTGCAGGGCGTTGGCGGCCGCCGGCAAGTTGCTCAGGGTGGCCAGGGCGGCGAGCGGGGGCAGGGCGCAACCGAGGGCCAGGCTGGCGAACACCGTCATGTGGGCAACTTCTGACGCCCCGATGCCATGACGTGCATATAAACGGTAACGCACCGAGCCGCCGGAGAGCATCGACAGGCCGATCGCATTGCCGATGGCAAAGGCGGTAAACCCGCCGAGGGCCAAGGTTTTGGCTGGCAGCTTCACGCCAGCATAGCGGGCACCGGAAAACTCATAACCCAGCAGAATAATGAAGCCGGCGATAGCGGCGGCGAGTGCGCCCAGCAAGGACGGTTTCGGCACTTCCAGGATCGAGTCATGGAGCGCGTACAGGTCCAGCTCAAGCAGCAGGTGACGGCAGGCGATCAGGGCGATAGCGAACAGCAACAGCGTGACGGCCAGCCCGATGGGTTGACGGTATTTGCTCAACAGATCCAGCCAGTGCAAACGGGTGGGAGTGATCGGTTGTGTCGCTGTGACAGGGTCTTGTGGTTCAGACGAGTTGGCGCGCATCAATCACCTCGTGGATTGTGCGCGACAGGATGGGGGTATCCAGCCAAGTTACCAATCCCTATGGACAAAATAATTACAAATATTAACGCGTATCACCGGGTCCGGCGACAGCGCCCATTGGTCGCAGAGAAGTGTTGAGCATAGTTTGCAATGAGATGGACTCTACAAACCGCGTACGGTTTCATGAAAGATGCCATGCCATTGTTTCAAAAGAACTTTTTCAGCGGATACAAAAAAGGCCACTCTTTCGAGTAGCCTTTTTTGATGTTTGGTTGCGGGAGCCGGATTTGAACCGACGACCTTCGGGTTATGAGCCCGACGAGCTACCAGACTGCTCCATCCCGCGTCTGTGTGGCGGCATTCTACAGAGCAACGCCGAGGTGTCAACCGTTAAT
>NZ_JAGGOG010000003.1 GCF_018614655.1 Pseudomonas fluorescens
ATGTCTACGGTTCTACACCCCTCGCCACAGGTTCTCACAATTCATTGCTCCTTCATAAAATCAATAAACGCCCGCACCTTCAGCGGTAAATGCCTTGTATCCGGATACAACGCATACACCCCCTGCGGCGCAAAGCGGTGATCCGACAATAGCCGCACCAGGCGCCCCGCCTCCAGATCCTCCTGCACCAACCACTGCGGCAGAATCGCCACGCCGTGCCCGCGCACCGCGAAGGCCTGGAGAATGGCGGCGCTGTCGGCTACCAGGGAAGTTTTGCCAGGACCCGGTCGATAAAGGTGTTCGGTCCCTGAAGGGTCAATGACGGACAAATCGGTCAACCGGGCATGACCCAACTTCGGCAACTGCTCCAACTCATCCAGTGTGCTGATCTTGGCAAATTCTGGCGCCGCCACGGCAAACACCTGAAAACTCGATAACTGCACGGCACGATGATTGGAATCGAGGATGCGCCCGAGGCGGATAGCCACGTCAAAGCGTTCGGAAATCAGGTCCGCGTGGGTCGAGGATGTGGATAAGTGGATATTCAGCTCCGGGTGCAGGCGCCGGAAAGCTTCCAGCGCCGGGGCAACCACGGCCAAGGCATATTCCACGGTGGTGGTGACACGCAACGTACCCTTGAGCTGCGCGTGTTCAGAACGTGCTTCCTCCACTGCCAAGCGCGCTTCTTCCAGCATCCGCGTACAGCGCAGATAGAAGCGCTCGCCGGCATCGGTCAGGGCCAATTGCCGGGTGCTGCGGGTCAGTAAGGTGACGCCCAGTTCGGCTTCCAAACGCTTGAGGTTGAAGCTGACCACGGCTCGAGTCTGCCCCAATGTATCGGCGGCGGCCGTCAGGGAACCGGCTTGCACCACAGCCTTGAAGGTCTCGAATCGGTCCAGGCTGACCATGGGCAGCGTGCTCCTTTGTCAAAATAATTTTGACAAACTAACAGTCAAACCGACGTTTCCCAAGCGCTTCCGGAGGTCTACCCTGCCGGAGACTTAACGCAGGAACGCCCGATGACCTACCGTTCGAAAGTCACCTGGATCTTTTTACTGGGCTTCGCCCTGGACCTGGTGAACATGTTTGTCGCCACCATCGCCTACCCGGATATCGCCCGGGAGTTACAGGCCTCGGTCATCCAACTGGCCTGGATCAGCAATGCCTACATGCTCGGCCTGACGCTGATTATTCCGTTGAGTGTGTGGCTGGCGGCGGCGTTGGGTGAACGGCGATTGATTGCCGCGAGCCTGTTGCTGTTTGGTATCGCTTCGGTGCTGGTGGGCCAGGCCGGGTCGATTGAAGCGCTGATCGGCTGGCGCCTGCTGCAAGGCCTGGGCGGCGGCTTGTTGATTCCAGTCGGGCAAGCCTTGGCTTACCGACACTTTCCGCCCGCAGAACGTAGCCAACTGACGGCCAAGGTCATGTCGGTGGCGCTGCTGGTGCCGGCGCTGTCGCCGGCATTGGGTGGCCTGGTGGTCGACAGCGTTTCCTGGCGCTGGATCTTTTACGCCAACGCGCCGTTGGCGCTGATCACCCTGCTATTGACGCTGCTGTGGTTGCACGCAGACACGCCCTCCTCCGCTCGCCCACCGCTGAACCTGCGTGGCGTGTTCGAGCAGATCAGCCGCCCGATGCTGCGGATCGCGATGCTGGTGTACCTGTTCATTCCCGGTGTGTTTATCGGCACCAGCCTGATCGCCGTTCTGTACTTGAGAGGCCTGGGGTTTGACGCCGCCCATACCGGTGCACTCATGTTGCCTTGGGCGTTCGCTTCGGCGATGGCGATTGCCTTGAGCAAAAAGCTGTTCAACCGCTGTGGGCCCAAGCCGTTGTTGCTGGTGGGCATGGCGTTGCAGAGCATCGGTATCCTGCTGCTGATCGCCCTCCAACCGGCGCAATCGCTGCTCGCCATCCTCGCTTATGCCTTGATGGGCATGGGTGGCAGCCTATGCAGCAGCACGGCGCAGACGTTGGCGTTTCTCGACATTCCGGCCGACCGCATGGGTCATGCCAGCGCCTTGTGGAACATCAATCGTCAATTGAGTTTTTGCTTGGGCGCCGCGTTGCTCAGTGCATTGCTGGCCGCGCTGGACTCCTTTACCGTGACCTTTGTGATGGCTGCGGTGCTGACCGTGTTCCCCCTGTTTGCCGTACTGCGCCTGGATGCATCCAGGGTGCGGGCGCTTCTCCACCCTCAACCCGAGTACAGTTGATGATCGACTACAGCGACTTTTTCGAAGAAGTGATCCAGACCCACGTCGAGATCGAACAATGGTTTGCCGGCGTCGCACCCGAGGGGACGTTGGAGAATCTACTGGCGCGTTTCTCGCCCGAGTTCAGCATGATCGCGCCGGCTACCGGCGCACGGGTGAATACGGCTGGAGTCAATGCCCTGTTCACCCGCCTCGGTGGCATGCGCCCGGGGCTGAAAATCACCTTGAGCGAGCTGACCGGCATTGATCGTCATGCGCGTGGCGCCACCGTGAGCTACCGCGAACACCAGATTGATGCCAGCGGCACCCAGACGGATCGTCGCGCTACAGTGGTGTTTGAAAAGCAGGCCAGCGGCGCACTGCTGTGGCGGCACCTGCACGAGACCTTTTGCCAAGCCAAGCCCGCTCCCACATTTAGTTCGGTGTTTGGTTAACGATCACGGTGCAGGTGATCCCCGCCGCCAACAGCACGCCGTCCGGCACTTCATCAATGTGAATCCGCACCGGCACCCGCTGGGCCAGGCGCACCCAGTTGAAGGTCGGGTTCACATCGGCGATCAGTTCGCGGCTTTCGGGGTTGTCGCGGTCGTAGATGCCACGGGAAATGCTTTCCACGTGACCCTTGAGGGTTTCACCGCTCATCAATTGCATGTCGGCTTTATCACCGACTTTCACATGGGGCAGCTTGGTTTCCTCAAAGAAGCCATAAACCCAGAACGAGTTCATATCCACCACCGCCATCTTCGCCTCGCCGATGCGCGCATAGTCGCCGCGGTGGACGTTGAGGTTGGTGACGTAGCCGTCCACCGCCGCCACCACTTGGGTGCGCTTGAGGTTCAGTTCGGCAGCCTCCAACTGGGCCAGGGCATGTTGATAGTCGGCCAGGGCCGAGTCGGCGATGTTGCTGGCGTCATCACGGTTTTCCTTGGAAATTACCAGGGCGTCGAGATCCGCGCGGCGGTGGGCGTTGACCTTGCGCATCTCCCACGTGGCCTTGCGTGACGCCACCAGCGATTGCGCCTGTTTTACTGCGATCCGGTAATGCTCCGGGTCGATCTGCATCAACAGGTCGCCCTTTTTCACCAACTGGTTGTCGCGCACCGGAACGTTGACCACCTCTCCGGTGACATCCGCGGCAACGTTGATGATATCGGCGCGCACCCGGCCATCTCGGGTCCACGGCGTCTCCATGTAATGCACCCACAACGTGCGGCCAATCCAGATCGCCAGGGCCAATACCAGCAGGGTCGCGAGCAGGCTGAAAAACTTTTTCATCGGGGCATTCTCAACGGTAGACGGTCAGCGACAAGGCGCCGAAAAGACAGGTGAACAGGCTCAGGCGCAACAGCGCCGGGTGCCAGAAAAAACGGTACAGGTCAAAACCGGCCAGGCAGCGATCCAGGGCCCAGGCCAGTCCCGCCGCGATGAAAAACATCAGGGTCATGGTCGGCATGTAGAGGCCGTGGAAGGCGATTTCACGAGGCATGGGCAGATCCTTCAAGCGTGAGAGCAGCCAGGGGCGATTGTGGGTCCAGCAAGGACGTGCGAATAAAGTGCAGGTAGCTTTTCACTCGGCGCAGGGCCGAGGTGTCGAAGTGCGGGGCGAAAGGTTCGTCGGTGGCCTGGACGCGGCTGATGGCGTGGTCCACCGCAATCAGCCCACGCTCCAGATTGCTGGCACTGGGTTGCAGGAATAACCGCACCAACGAACGACCCATCACCCGGATGGCCTGGCGCCACGGCTGGGATTCGGCGTACGCCGGATGCACCGGCAAGATCGCCTGTTCCTTGCGCAGCTCGATGATGGCGTGGCCGACTTCCAACACCACGAACATCCAGCGCAGCAAGTCGCGTTGCACGTGCGGTTGGCCGGCGGCCAGGCCGTAGGCCTGATGGAGCAAGTCGCGGGTGCGGCTTTCAAACCGTGAAGCCAGACCTTTGAGTTTGCCGCTGATGGCGTACACCACTTGCTCACGCAGGTCCTGCTCCAGTCGACGCCACAGCCAGCGGCTATTGGGCGGCAAGATGATCGCGCCCGCCGCCGCACACACCAGCATGCCGATGATCATCGCGATGTAGTCGTTGATGAAGGTGTAAGGGTTGTAGAGCGTCAGGTTATCCGGCACCGAGCCGGTGCTGAAGAAGATCAGCAATCCCAGACCGACTCCGGCGTATTGCGGCCGGGAAGTGAGGAAAGCTCCCAGTACGATCACCGGCGCGAGCATTACGCACAGCAACGGGAAACCGTCGATCCACGGAAACACGAAGAACATCTCGACGAACCCCACCAGCGCGCCGATCAAGGTGCCACAGGCCATCTGGAAGGCCATGCGTTTCGGGTTCGGCGTGGCGGCGGACAAGCCCACCGTGGCCGCTGCAATCAGGGTCATGGTGGCGCCGCTGGGCCACGCGGTGGCTACCCAATAGCTGCCTAGAATCACCAGGATGAAGGCAGCGCGAATACCCGAGGCGGCGCAGGCCAGCCCGTTGGTTTTCGGGGTAAAAGGTTCGTCCCAGTGTTCGCGTTCATGGCTGTGATCGGCCAGGGACGCGTGGGTCTGTGCATAACTGTGCAGGTCATCGACAAAGCGGTACAGCAACTCATAGGCCGTATGAAAATCCAACTGCTCGGCATCGCTCGGAGCGCTTTCCTGGAACTGCGCCCGCAGGCTGCGCACCTTGGCAGGCAAGCCTTGCTTGTAGGCCGTCAGCTGCGTCACGAGGCGCGCGGCATCGGGGCTGGTGAGGGCGCGGCTACTGAAACCATCGAGCAACTCGGCCAGGTCTTGCAGGCCCGGTTTGATGGCGTCCACCACATGGTCAGCCTCGTGACCGCGCAAGCGCTCGAGTAACTGATGCAACGCGTTGAAGCGCGTGGTGATGCCCATGAACTCGCTGTTCAGCCGACTCAGGCGACCGTTGCGCCGGCGCATGTGCGGGTCTTCGAACACGGTGACGCTGCGCAGCCCTTCCAGGCCCACGGCTTCGGCGATAAAGCGCACGTTGCTGCTTTCAAAACCTTCGCGCTGGCTGCGCCCCCGCAGGCCGTCGGTGACAAACAGCGCGAAGGTGCCGAAGCGCTGATACAAGGCATTGCGCATGGCGGCGCTGGCGGTTTGCGGCAGGATTGCGGCGCTGACCAGCGTGGCGCATAAAATCCCCAGGGAGATTTCCAGCACCCGCCACACCGCCGCCATAAAGGCACCGTCCGGATGGGCCAGGGCCGGCAAACCGACCATCGCTGCCGTGTAACCGGCCAGCACAAACCCATAGGCGCGAAAGTTGCGATAGCGCGCAGCACCCGCCGTGCACAGGCCGACCCAAACCGCCAGGGCGCCGAGGAACAGTTCAGTGTTCTGCGCAAACAGGGCGATCAGTAACACCATTACCGCCGAGCCGGCCAGGGTGCCGAGGAAGCGATAGAAGCTCTTGGCAAACACCTGACCGCTTTGTGGCTGCATGACGATAAAGACCGTGATCATCGCCGTGCGCGGCTGCGGCAGTTCCAGGCGCATCGCCAACCACAGGGTCAGGAACGCGGCGATCAGCACCTTGAAGATGTAGACCCAGGTCACGCCATCACTGCGGACCCAGTCGAAAAAACCACGTCGCCACTCAAGGGAGTGCAACCAGCGCAGGGGGGCAGGCAAGGGAGTCATGACGTCCTACTCAATGATCGAAGACGGCCAGGGCCGCCGGGGTCTTGCTCGGTAGCGTCTGGTCGGTAGTTGGCACATCTTTGCCGGCGCCCAGGCCGCCGCCCAATGCGGTCACCAGCTCGGCGTGGGCACTCAGGCGCGCCGCCTGGACCTGTTGCTCGACCTGCTGTTGGCGGAACAGCAAACTCTGGGCGTTCAGTACATTGAGGTAATCGGTGAGGCCGCGCTGGTAGGCAATCATGGCGATGTCATAGGTTTTCTGCGCCGAGGCCACCGACTCCGCGGCGAAGGCCTGTTGCTTGTCCATGGATGCGCGGCGGATCAATTGGTCGCTGATGCCCTTGAGCGCGTTGACCAGCGTCTGGTTGTACTGGGCGACGGCAATGTCATAACCAGCGCTGGCCTCTCCCAGTTGCGAACGCAAGCGGCCGCCATCGAAGATTGGCAAGCTGATGGCCGGGCCAGCGGTGTAGTTGAGCTTCTTGCCGGTCAGGAACTCCAGCATTCCACCGCCGGTAGCGACGTAGCCGAGGCTGCCCACCAGATCGACGTTGGGATAAAAGCCGGCATGCGCCACGTCGATGCCACGGGCCTGGGCCGCTACGCGCCAGCGGCTGGCGACCACGTCCGGGCGTTGGCCCAGCAGTTCGGCGGGCAAGGTTGAGGGCAGCTTCAAGGGCGCACCGAGGGACAGGGTTGGGCGCAACAATGTCGCGCCCTCCCCCGGACCTTTGCCCGCTAAAGCAGCAAGCTGGTTGCGGCTCAAGGCAATCTCTTCATCGAGGGCATCCAGCTGACGGTGAGTTTCCGGCAACGGCGTCTCGGCCTGGCTGACTTCGAAGTGGGTACCGATGCCACCGGCCAGGCGCTTTTGCGCCAGGTCAAGGATCTGCTGTTGCTGGGCCAGGGTCGCGGCGACGATATCGCGCTGGGCGTAGTGCAAGGACAACTGGATATAGGCGCGTACCACGTTGTTCTGCAATTCCAGCTCAGCCTGACGCGCTTCGGCGGCACTCATATGGGCCAGGTCCACGGCGCGTTCAGTGGCGTTGCTTTCCCGGCCCCACAGGTCGAGGGCATAACTGAAGCCCAGGGCGGCGTTGTTGTCCCAGGTGGTGGAATTGTCCAGTTTGCCGGGGCCGTAGAACGGGTCGCTGGGCCAGTTGTGGCGCTTGAGGGTCGCATCGCCATTGATCTGTACCGATTCGGCAGACTCGGCAATACCGGCCATCGCCCGTGCTTCGCGAACCCGCGCAGCGGCCATCGACATGCTCGGGCTGCCTTGTACAGCAAGGTCGATCCAATGGTTGAGTTGCGGGTCGCCGTAGGCTTGCCACCATTTTGCGGTGGGCCAATGGGCGTCCTGGGCGGCGCTCTTTATCGCGGCGTCGGTGGCCAGGGTATTGGCGGCGAGCGTCGTGCCTTGAGGGGCGATTCCTGCGGTTCCGATGCAGCCGCTGATGGCTAACGATAAGGCCCAAACACTGAGAGTCTTCAGCTCTCTGCTGATGCGACGCGGCACTGCTGCGAATTCCTGAGATGGTTTTTTGTAGGCGCGAGCTTGCTCGCGAAGAACCGTCAACGATGACGCGGGATGCCTGGAGAAACGCGGCGGCCGGGTGTCCTTCGCGAGCAAGCTCGCTCCTACAGAGGGAAGGTGGCGCAATTCTAGGGGGCCGTTCAAGCGGCGATAAGGTGGGATTCCTGTGAATCTTTGTTACCGTTCAGGCGATAATCCGTTAGTAGGGATCACTGGATCCTGCAACTTCGTGTCACAATTTGCCATCTCCCTTGAGAGCACCCCATGGACACTTTGCAAAACATGCGCGCCTTCAGTTGCGTCGCCGAAGCCGGCAGCTTCACCGCCGCCGCCGTGCAACTGGATACCACCACCGCCAACGTCTCGCGCGCGGTCTCCAACCTGGAAGCCCATCTGCAAACCCGCTTGCTCAACCGCACCACCCGCCGCATCGCCTTGACCGAGGCCGGCAAGCGCTATTTATTGCGCTGCGAGCAGATCCTGGCCTATGTCGAGGAAGCCGAAGCCGAGGCCAGCGATGCCCATGCGCGGCCTGCCGGGCAACTGAAAGTGCACACCATGACCGGTATCGGTCAGCATTTTGTGATCGATGCGATTGCCCGCTATCGTCGCACCCACCCGGACGTGACCTTCGACCTGACCCTGGCCAACCGCGTGCCGGACTTGCTCGACGAGGGCTACGACGTGTCCATCGTGCTCGCCAGCGAACTGCCGGACTCGGGGTTTGTGTCCCAACGCCTGGGGATCACCTACAGCATCGTCTGTGCCTCCCCCGCCTACGTCAAAGCCAACGGCTGCGCGCAACGGCCCAGTGATTTGCTCAACCACGCCTGCCTGCGCCTGGTAAGCCCGGTGATTCAGTTGGACAAATGGTCGTTCAACGGCCCGGAAGGCCAGGAAAGCGTGGCGATCAACACCTCACCGTTCCTGGTGAACTCGGCCGATGCGATGAAAACCGCGATCATCAGCGGCATGGGCGTCGGCCTGTTGCCGGTGTACGCGGCCATCGAAGGCCTGCGCAATGGTTCGCTGGTGCGACTGATGCCGACTTATCGCTCTCAGGAGCTGAACCTGTACGCTATCTACCCGTCGCGCCAGTACCTGGACGCGAAGATCAAGACCTGGGTGGAGTACTTGCGTGGCTCATTGCCGGAGATTCTGGCGGCCCATCAGGCGGAACTGGCAGCGTATGAGTTGAGCAGCAGCCTCGGTGTGGCACGGCCGAGTAACTGACAATCGTCATCAGGAATGTTAGCTTGCTTGGCATTCCCAGCCGTGTCGATGAGCTCCCCTGCGATGAAAAAGACCGTCCTTGCCTTCAGCCGCGTCACCCCGGAAATGATCGAACGCCTGCAACAGGATTTCGAGGTCATTGCCCCTAACCCCAAGCTCGGCGATATCAACGCCCAGTTCAATGAAGCCTTGCCCCATGCCCACGGTCTGATCGGGGTCGGGCGCAAGTTGGGCCGGGCGCAACTGGAAGGTGCGGGCAAGCTGGAAGTGGTCTCCAGCGTCTCCGTCGGCTACGACAACTACGACCTGGCGTACTTCAACGAACGCGGGATCATGCTGACCAACACCCCGGATGTACTGACCGAAAGCACCGCCGACCTGGCCTTCGCCTTGCTGATGAGCAGCGCTCGCCGCGTCGCCGAGCTGGACGCCTGGACCAAGGCCGGGCAGTGGAAAGCCAGCGTTGGCGCGCCGTTGTTTGGCTGTGACGTGCATGGCAAGACCCTCGGTATCGTCGGCATGGGCAATATCGGTGCAGCCATCGCCCGGCGTGGTCGCCTGGGCTTCAATATGCCGATCCTCTACAGCGGCAACAGCCGCAAGACCGAGCTGGAACACGAGCTGGGCGCACAATTTCGCAGCCTGGACCAATTGCTGGCCGAGGCTGATTTTGTCTGCCTGGTAGTGCCGTTGAGCGAGAAGACCAAACACCTGATCAGCCACCGTGAGCTGGGTTTGATGAAACCCAGCGCCATCCTGGTGAACATCTCCCGAGGCCCGGTGGTAGACGAACCCGCCCTGATCGAAGCCCTGCAAAACCAGCGAATTCGCGGTGCCGGGTTGGATGTGTACGAACAGGAGCCACTGGCCGAATCGCCGTTGTTCCAGCTGAGCAATGCGGTGACCTTGCCGCACATCGGCTCGGCCACCCATGAAACCCGTGAAGCCATGGCCAACCGCGCCCTGGACAACCTGCGCAGCGCGCTGTTGGGCGAGCGGCCGCAGGACTTGGTCAACCCGCAGGTGTGGAAGGGCTAGGCTCCCAAGGCATAACCCGCCGAAGTCCCTGTAGCCGCTGCCGAGGTACGAGGCTGCGATGCGTGTCCGCAGGACCGCCCTCGGGGGTCGCTTCGCAACCCATCGCAGCCTCGTTCCTCGACAGCGGCTACAGCCCATCGCAGCCTCGTACCTCGGCAGCGGCTACAGAAACTTGGCCTTCGGCCCTGATTGACGCTAAAGCCTGGGGCGCTCAAGTCGATAACCCGCTATAGATTGTCATCCGTGATCCACAGAAGGTTTTTATGTCCGTCAACAAAGCCCGCGCAGACTCGCTCTCGCTCCTGCTCTTTACCTTGCGCAGCGGCAAGCTGATGGCGATCAACCTGCTGAAGGTCAGCGAAATCATCCCCTGCCCGCCGCTGACCAAGCTGCCGGAGTCCCACCCCCACGTCAAAGGCATCGCCACCTTGCGCGGCGCGGCGCTGTCAGTGATCGACCTGAGCCGGGCACTGGGGGAAATGCCCCTGCAAGACCCGGATGGCGGCTGCCTGATTGTTACTGATGTCAGCCGGTCCAAGCAGGGCCTGCATGTGCAAGCGGTGAGCAAGATCGTCCACTGCCTGACCACCGACATCCGCCCACCACCTTTTGGTTCGGGTGGCAATCGCTCGTTTATCACCGGTGTGACCCAAGTCGACGGCGTATTGGTGCAGGTGCTGGACATCGAAAAAGTCATCCACGGTATCGCCCCGGCACAAATTGAAGCCGCGCCTACCGACTTGACCATGGAAGAGGCCGAAGTGCTCGGTAACGCGCGCATCCTGGTGGTGGACGACAGCCAGGTCGCCCTGCAGCAATCCGTACACACCCTGCGCAACCTCGGCCTGCAGTGCCATACCGCCCGCAGCGCCAAGGAAGCCATCGACCGCCTGCTGGAACTGCAAGGCACCGTCGAGCAGATCAACGTGGTGGTCTCGGACATCGAAATGTCTGAAATGGACGGCTACGCCTTCACTCGCACCCTGCGGGAAACCCCGGACTTTCAGGACCTGTACGTGCTGCTGCACACCTCTCTGGACAGCGCGATGAACAGCGAAAAAGCCCGCCTGGCCGGTGCCAACGCAGTACTGACCAAGTTTTCCTCACCGGAACTGACCAAGTGCCTGGTGGTGGCGGCCCAGGCCGTGGCGCAACAAGGTCTCTGACCTGTGGGCGAGTACTACCAACTGCTGCGCCGCGACCTCACCGGCACCCTACCTTCCCCGCAATGGCCGGCGGATATTCGCCTGGGTCACTACCGTGATGAACTCGCCCCGGCGATTCACGCGGTGTTGCACCTGGCCCAAGACCAAGGCGGCGGCCATGTCGGTGCCCTTGATCAGTGGCGCCAACAGTTCGTCACTGATGCTGAGTTCGATCCCGCCCTGTGCCTGGTCGCCAGTAACGCCGACGGGGTTCTCGGCGTCGCGCAATGCTGGACCAGCGCCTTCATCAAGAACCTGGCCATCCACCCCGCCGCCCAAGGTCAGGGTTGGGGCCGGGCGTTGTTGCTGCACACCTTCCAGGTGTTCCAGCAGCGCGGCGAGGCGTTTGTCGACCTCAAGGTGCGCGAATCCAACCCGCGCGCCCGCCAGTTGTATGAAAGTGCCGGCATGGTGTTTGTACTCAGGGATCTTGTTCCCGAGGAATAAAGCACTGGCGCATAACTTGCTTTGCACAGAGCCTGCACGGTGGAAAGAGGTGTAAACCCGTCACCGCGCGTGTGAACCCTCTGACCTGGCCTGGTGACAGATCCTCCATGAGTACCCATTTTTCCTGCGTAGGCTGCGGCAAATGCTGCACCGACCATCATGTCCCCCTGACCCTCGACGAGGCCCGGCAGTGGGCGGCGGACGGCGGTAACGTCATCGTTCTGGTGGAGGGTTTCCTCGGCAACGGGCTCGGCCTGCCGGCCCTGCAACGCGAGCACGCCCAACGGCGTTCCGCCATCGTGCCAAGCGGCAGTACCGAGGCGTATGTGGCAATCACCTTTGCCGCCTATAACGCCGGTCCCTGCCGGAATCTTGACGAAGACAAGTTATGCCGCATCTATGAGCGCCGGCCGCTGGTCTGTCGGATCTATCCCATGGAGATCAACCCGCATATCCCGCTGAACCCCGCCGCCAAAGACTGCCCTACGGAATCCTGGGAGCAGGGCCCGGCGCTGATTGTCGGTGGTGATCTGGTGGATAATGAACTGGCCGAGTTGATTCGCCGTTCACGGCAAGCCGACCGTGATGATATTCAGACCAAGGAAGCGGTATGTGGGCTGCTGGGGATTCATACCTCCGCCCTCAAGGGTGATGGGTTTACTGCCTACCTGCCGGACATGAACGCCTTTGCGGCGGCGATCGAACAGGCCACGGAACAGCCGTCGATCGCCAATGAATGGGTGTTTCATGTGTCCGGGCTGGATATCGCCGAGCAACTGCTGGATGCCGGCGCACGGATCGCGACCGAGGTACCGGCCAACTACGCATTTATTTCATTGCGAGCGGCTTAATTCTTTCGGCTATCGGCATGATCGCGGGGCTCTTCCTGATCGTGGATCACCGCAATGCACTCAATCGCGACCATGGCTCTGCGTGGCAGCCGGCGTACCGAAAGAACACTGCGGGCAGGCAGGCGATCCGACGGAAAATAGCTCAGATACACTTCATTGACCTGCCTCAGGTCGTCCAGATCCGTCAGCAACAGTGTGCACTTGACGACATCTGCCAGAGAAGACTGATGACGTTCAAGCGTTTCACGCAAGATGTTCATCGCTTGCTTCATCTGCGCCGGCGCACCGCCCTTCACCGGGTTGCGGCGTGCATCAAGCCCCAGGACATCCGAGAGGTAAAGGGTGTTACCGACCCTGACCACCTCGGAAAAAGGCAATCCCGAAGCACCGGGATAGAACTGCGGACCCTCGCTGCTGCCCAGCGTTGCTGAACGCTCCTCCTCCCGCAGGTAACCCAGGGTAATTCGCGTGTACTCACCGTTTTGCTTGAGCTCCTCAAGCGCGCGATTGAGTTCATCGCGCAAGGCCGTGTCAGCCTTGCGTAAACCGATAGCCACGCCTTTGCCCAATTGCTCCCCCGTCACAGCAGGTCCGGAGAACGTAAAGTTCTGTCCGTAGGGGGTATCAAGCAATGCCTCACGAATCTCAATCGTACCCTGCAGTGTGGCATCGATATCCCCCGCCACCAGGCTGCGAATCAGTTGGTCATTGAGCCAGAAACTCTTGATGATCACTCCCGCGGGTGCCCACTGCGCTTGCGCAAAGGCCTCGCGATTGCTGCCAGCCAATACACCGATCCGCTTGCCTCTCAACGATCGTACCGTGGGCACCAGGCCCGAATCCTTGCGTGCCACCAAGTGAGTGGTGAGCGGGTAAAGATCTTCGGTAAAGTCGATCAATTGCCGCCGTTGCGGGGTCGAGGCCATTCCCATGATCGAGTCGAAACGCCGCTGTTCAAGGGCCGCGATGCTGCCGGGAAACACCTGATCGACCCAGGTGCAGCGCACATTGAGCTGCGCACACAAGGCATTGCCCAGCTCGATGTTCAAGCCCACCAGTTGGCCTTTCTCATTGCGGCTTTCGTAGGGAGGAAACTGGGCGGCGATGGCGAAGCGGATTTCACTGCGCAGATGGTTGTCTGCCGCGGCGGTAGAAAAGCTACCGATGACCGTCAAGAAGATAAGCGCAGCGCAGACCTGTGTCACAGCCATAGGGACGTCCTTTTCCGGAAAAAACAGCTTCATCGGTCCCCGTTTCTGTCAGGCAGAACCGGGGACGAGATGGCGTGCAATCTTTCAAGAAATGGTCGCTGGCGGACAAGGCGAAAGGTCAGTAGTTGTTGTAGGCACAACTTACCAATGCAGGGGATTTCTTACCGGTACAGGCCAGAGCAGTCAGCGCTTGCCCATCGAGCGGCGGGTGCCGGGAGGTGCCATGCCCGGGCTCTTGGTATGACCGTTCTTGGCGCCGTTTTTGTACCAGGGCTGGCTGGCACTTTTTTCCCCGGCAAGCTCGCCCGGTTTGAATGGAAACTTGAACGCCGGGATCTCGGTTTTGGCTGCGCTTTCGACGTTTTCAGGGTTGACCTGTCCGTCAATCTCGACAGCTTCAACAGGGGGTTGTGTCGGGGAATTCATGGGAGCTCCGGGGAGTGCAAAAAATGACGCGGGACCGCCTTGCGGACCACACTGGTGCGCAGTATACCTGCGCGCCTCGGATCTTTAACCACTGCCCGTACGAATGGTCGGTGTTTGCTGACAGCGCCGTCAGTTAGCAGTCACTTTGCTGACCCGGTCCACAGGCTATAAAGAGCCATCATTCTTCCGTTTCTCTGTCCGGGCGCCGTCACCCCATGCACATTCCACGAAAATCTGCCGTGATCGTCGGCGTCCTGATACTACTGGCCATCGCCGCCTGGGCGTTGACCCGGCCGACCAAGACCAAACTGGTGGCCTCGACGGCAATCCCGGTGCGAGTGGTCAGCGTCGCCGAGCAGGACATCCCACGTTTCGTCAGCGGTATCGGTTCGGTGTTGTCGTTGCACAGCGTGATCATCCGGCCGCAGATCGACGGCATCCTCACCCAGTTGCTGGTCAAGGAAGGCCAACGGGTCAAGGCCGGCGACCTGCTGGCGACCATCGACGACCGTTCGATTCGCGCCAGCCTGGACCAGGCTCGGGCGCAACTGGGGGAAAGCCTGGCGCAACTGCAAGTGGCGCAGGTTAACCTCAAGCGCTACAAGGAATTGAGTGTCGACGACGGTGTGTCCAAGCAAACCTACGACCAGCAACAAGCCCTGGTCAACCAGCTCAAGGCGACGGCCCAGGGTAACCAGGCCGCCATTGATTCAGCGCAGGTGCAGTTGTCGTACACGCAGATTCGCTCGCCCGTTACTGGGCGCGTCGGTATTCGTACGGTGGATGAAGGCAACTTCCTGCGCATGAGCGATGCCCAAGGCTTATTCTCGGTTACCCAGATCGACCCGATTGCCGTCGAATTCTCCCTGCCGCAGCAAATGCTGCCCACCCTGCAAGGCTTGATCGCCGCCCAGCACCCTGCCAACGTCAACGCCTACATGGGCGCCGACACGGATGGCCAGACCGGTGACCTGCTCGGCGAAGGCCGCCTGAGCCTGATCGACAACCAGATCAGCGCCACCACCGGTACCATCCGCGCCAAGGCCGAATTCAGCAATGCCCCGCAGAAATTGTGGCCGGGGCAACTGGTGACCATCAAGATCCAGACCGCCCTCGACAAAAACGCCCTCGTGGTGCCGCCGACGGTGGTCCAGCGCGGCCTGGACTCGCACTTCGTGTACCGGATCAACGGTGACAAGGTCGATATCGTGCCAGTGCAGGTGGTTTATCAGAACAGCGACATGAACATCGTCAAGGGCGTGCAGGCCGGTGACGTACTGGTCAGCGATGGCCAGTCGCGGCTCAAGGCCGGGGCTCAGGTGGAGGTCCTCAAGGAACCGCCGCAGGTGATCCAGACCGCCAACGCGCAGGTGCAGCCATGAAGGGCAGCCTCTCGCCATCTGCCTGGTGCGTCGACCACCCGGTCGCCACCCTGCTGCTGACCTTCGCCCTGGTACTGCTGGGGCTGATCGCCTTTCCGCGCCTGCCCATCGCGCCGCTGCCGGAAGCGGAATTCCCGACCATCCAGGTCACCGCGCAATTGCCTGGCGCCAGCCCCGACACCATGGCCTCATCGGTCGCGACGCCCCTGGAAGTGCAATTCAGCGCCATTCCCGGCATGACCCAGATGACCTCCAGCAGTGCGCTGGGCTCTAGCCTGTTGACCCTGCAATTCACCCTTAACAAGAGCATCGACACGGCCGCGCAAGAAGTGCAGGCGGCGATCAACACCGCCTCCGGCAAGCTACCCAGCGACATGCCAAGCCTGCCGACCTGGAAGAAGGTCAACCCGGCGGACAGCCCGGTGCTGATCCTCAGCGTCAGTTCCAGCAGCATGCCCGGCACTGAGCTGAGCGACTACGTGGAAACCCTGCTGGCCCGGCAGATCAGCCAGATCGATGGCGTCGGCCAGATCAACATTACCGGCCAGCAACGCCCGGCTATTCGCGTGCAAGCCTCGCCGGACAAACTCGCGGCCATCGGCCTGACCCTGGCGGACATTCGCCTGGCCATCCAGCAATCAAGCCTGAACCTGGCCAAGGGTGCGCTCTACGGACAGAACAGCGTGTCCACTCTGTCCACCAACGACCAACTGTTTCACCCCGAGGAATACGGCGAGCTGATCGTCTCCTACAAAGACGGCGCGCCCGTGCAGTTGCGGGACGTGGCACGAGTGGTCAATGGCTCGGAAAACGCCTACGTCCAGGCGTGGTCCGGCGATACGCCAGGGGTCAACCTGGTGATTTCCCGCCAACCCGGCGCCAATATCGTCGAGACCGTGGACCGTATTCAGGCAGAGCTACCGCGCCTGGAGGCCATGCTGCCAGCCTCGGTGGACGTCACCGTACTGTCGGACCGGACCAAGACCATTCGCGCCTCCCTGCATGAAGTGGAAATCACCCTGTTGATCGCCGTGCTGCTGGTGGTGGCGGTGATGGCGCTGTTCCTGCGGCAATGGTCGGCGACGATGATTGTGTCCAGCGTGCTCGGGGTGTCGCTGATCGCCAGCTTTGCCTTGATGTACGTGATGGGCTTCAGCCTGAACAACTTGACCCTGGTGGCCATCGTGATCGCCGTGGGCTTTGTGGTGGACGATGCCATCGTGGTGGTGGAGAACATCCACCGCCATCTGGAAGCGGGCCTGGGCATGCGCGAGTCGGCCATCAAAGGCGCCGGCGAGATTGGCTTTACCGTGGTGTCCATCAGCTTCTCGCTGGTGGCGGCGTTTATTCCGCTGCTGTTCATGGGCGGCGTGGTGGGACGCCTGTTCAAGGAGTTCGCCCTGACCGCCACCTCGACCATTCTGATCTCGGTGGTAGTGTCCCTGACCCTGGCCCCCACATTGGCCGCGCTATTCATGCGTGCGCCGACCCATCATCCCCACGACAAACCCGGTTTCAGCGAACGCCTGCTGGCCGGTTACGCCAGGAACCTGCACCGTGCCCTGGCTCACCCACGATTGATGCTGAGTATCTTCATCGTGACCCTGGGGCTGGCCATCGCCGGTTACGTGTTTATTCCCAAGGGTTTCTTCCCGGTACAAGACACAGGTTTTGTCCTTGGTACCAGCGAAGCGGCGGCTGACGTGTCCTATCCGGACATGATCGCCAAGCATCAGGCCCTGGCCGAAATCGTCAAGGCCGACCCGGCGGTGGAGACGTTCTCCCACTCCGTTGGCGTGACCGGCAGTAACCAGACCATCGCCAATGGCCGATTCTGGATTGCCTTGAAAGATCGTGGTGATCGCGATGTGTCCGCCAGCCAGTTTATCGATCGCATCCGCTCCAAGCTGGCCAAAGTACCGGGTATCGTCCTTTACCTGCGGGCAGGCCAGGATATCAACCTCAGCTCCGGCCCCAGCCGCAGCCAGTACCAATACGTACTCAAGAGCAACGACGGCCCGACGCTGAACACCTGGACCCAGCGCCTGACGGAAAAGCTGCGGGCCAACCCGGCGTTCCGCGACCTGTCCAACGACCTGCAACTGGGGGGCAGCATCACCCATATCAGCATCGACCGACAGGCCGCCGCCCGCTTTGGCCTGACTGCTACCGATGTCGATCAAGCGCTCTACGATGCTTTCGGTCAACGCCAGGTCAATGAGTTCCAGACCGAGATCAACCAGTACCAAGTGGTGCTGGAACTCGACACCCAGCAGCGCGGCAAGGCCGAAAGCCTCAATTACTTCTACCTGCGCTCCCCGTTGAGTGGCGAGATGGTGCCGCTGTCGGCGGTGGCCAAGGTCGATCCGCCCACCGTCGGGCCGTTGTCCATCAGCCATGACGGCATGTTCCCGGCGGCCAACCTGTCGTTCAACCTGGCACCGGGCGTGGCCTTGGGTGATGCGGTGATCATGCTCAACCAGGCGAAGAACGAGATCGGCATGCCGGCCTCCATCATCGGTAACTTTCAGGGTGCGGCTCAGGCATTCCAAAGCTCGCTGGCCAGCCAGCCATGGCTGATCCTCGCGGCGCTGGTGGCGGTCTACATCATTCTCGGGGTGCTGTATGAGAGCTTTGTGCATCCGCTGACCATCATCTCCACCCTGCCCTCGGCGGGACTGGGGGCGTTGATCATGTTGTGGCTATTGGGCCAGGACTTTTCGATCATGGCGTTGATCGGCCTGGTGCTGCTGATTGGTATCGTCAAGAAGAACGGCATCCTGATGATCGACTTCGCCCTGGAGGCCCAACGCGTTCGTGGATTGGCGCCCCATGACGCGATTTATGAAGCCTGCGTTACGCGGTTCCGGCCAATTATCATGACCACCCTCGCCGCGTTGCTGGGTGCCGTGCCGCTGATGTTGGGTGCCGGCCCCGGGGCGGAACTGCGCCAGCCGCTGGGGATCGCGGTGGTCGGTGGGTTGCTGGTAAGCCAGGCGCTGACGCTGTTCACCACGCCGGTCATATACTTGTACCTTGAGAAACTTTTTCACAGACCCGAACCGGCCCCTGAGCTGGCGACCACACACTGAGGCAGGGTCATGCGCGTTCTGATTATTGAAGACGAAGAAAAAACGGCTGACTACCTGCACCGCGGCCTGACGGAGCAAGGCTACACCGTCGACGTGGCGCGCGACGGCGTCGAAGGTTTACACCTGGCCCTGGAGAATGACTACGCAGTGATCGTGCTCGATGTGATGCTGCCGGGGATTGACGGCTTTGGTGTGCTGCGGGCATTGCGCGCCCGCAAACAGACGCCGGTGATCATGCTCACCGCCCGGGAGCGGGTGGAAGACCGCATTCGCGGCCTGCGTGAAGGTGCCGATGATTACTTGGGTAAACCCTTTTCGTTCCTCGAACTGGTGGCGCGCCTGCAAGCCCTGACCCGGCGCAGCGGCGGCCACGAGCCGGTGCAAGTGACCGTTGCCGACCTGTGGATCGACTTGATCAGCCGCAAGGCCAGCCGTAATGGCGTGCGCCTGGACCTGACCGCCAAGGAGTTCTCGTTGCTCAGCGTATTGGCTCGACGCCAAGGCGAGATCCTGTCCAAGACCTCCATTGCGGAAATGGTCTGGGACATCAATTTCGACAGCGACGCCAACGTTGTGGAAGTGGCGATCAAGCGCCTGCGGGCCAAACTCGACGGGCCGTTCGAACAGAAACTGCTGCACACCATCCGCGGCATGGGCTATGTGCTGGAGAACCGCAGTGTCGGCTAATTCCATCGCCCTGCGCCTGAGTGGCATGTTCACCCTCGTGGCCATGCTGATCTTTCTGTTGATCGGCGGCGCGCTGTACCAACAGGTAGACCGTGGCCTGGGCTTGTTGCCGGGCGCCGAGCTGGATGCGCGCTACAGCGTGCTGGAGTCTTCGGTGACGCGTTTTGGTACGCCGGACCATTGGGCAAAGATCACCAACAAACTCAAATTGCTGGGGGAAGAAGACAAACGCATCCGCTTCTGGGTGGTGAGCAGTGATCCCACCTACGAATACGGCAACCCCGACGCACAGATTCGTGCGTTCGCCGAAGGGCCGGTCGGCAAGCGCGACCTGCACCTGCCGGGGCACGCTTATCCGTTCAAAGTGCTGGTGAGCCAGTTCCCGGCCAAGGAACAACGTCCGCCGCTGCGCTTCATGATTGCCATCGATACCGAAAACTTCCGCGCGACCCAGCATCATTTACTGGTGGCGCTGATCAGCCTCGCGCTGGTGGGTGTGGTGCTGGCATCCCTGCTGGGTTTCTGGGTGGCGCGCATTGGTCTCAAACCGCTGATCAAGCTGTCGGATGAGGCACAGAAACTCGCCCCACCGAAACTCTCCGGACGCCTGCAACTGTCGCCGTTGCCGCCGGAACTCAAGCAGTTCGTCAACTCCTTCAACTCCACCCTGGACCGGGTGGAACAGGCCTACTCCCGGCTGGAATCGTTCAACGCCGACGTTGCCCATGAACTGCGCTCCCCCTTGACCAACCTGATTGGCCAGACCCAGGTCGCCCTGACCCGTGGCCGTTCGGCGGAGCATTACTTCGAGGTGCTGCAATCAAACCTGGAAGAGCTGGAGCGCCTGCGCTCGATTATCAATGACATGCTGTTCCTGGCCAGTGCCGACCAGGGCAGCAAAGCCACCAAGCTGATTGAAAGCTCACTGGCCGATGAGGTCGCCACCACACTCGATTACCTGGACTTCATCCTTGAAGACGCCCAGGTACAAGTGCAGGTGATCGGCGATGCTCAGGTACAAATCGAAAAAGCCCATTTGCGGCGGGCGCTGATCAACCTGCTGAGCAATGCCGTGCAACACACCGCGCCAGGGCAGACCATCAAGGTGAAGATCGACGTGCTGGAGCATCACGTGGCGATTGGAGTGACCAACCCTGGCGAGGTGATCGCCAGCGAGCACTTGCCTCGCTTGTTTGAACGCTTCTATCGGGTGGACGCGTCCCGCAGCAACAGCGGCGCCAACCACGGGTTGGGGTTGGCGATCGTCAAGGCGATTGCATTGATGCATGGCGGCGATGTGTTTGTGCGCAGTGAGGTCGGTGGCAATACGTTCGGCATTACCCTGCCGGTCTAAATTTTCAAGACACCACAGATTCCAATGTGGGAGCGGGCTTGCTCGCGAATACGGTGGGTCATTCAGCCTTCATGTGACTGATCCTCCGCCTTCGCGAGCAAGCCCGCTCCCACATTTGGAATCCCATCCTAGATACTGTTGCGATTTGGGCAATAGTCATTATCTTGTTACACTCTGTATCGCACCGCTCACCTGCGCTAATTTGTCGCAGTGATGAGCGTGACGGCGAAGACAGCTGACCCGCTCTCCCCTATTTCCCTCGACTTATTTCCAGGGCTCTACACTGGGAATCTGCCTTAAAGCCGCTGACTTCAGCGGCTTTTTTTTGCCCCAAAAAAGCCAGGCAAACCTAACGACACTGGCCAGTTTCGACCCATCCAAAGGAGCTCCTCCCGGTGAAAACTTCGCTGACGTTCACCCCGCTATTCCTCGCAATTACTGCAACTATCATCCCTTTTGCCCACGCGGCAAACCCCGCGCCCGCCGATGGTTTCGTCGAAGGCTCAAGCTTCAAGATCAACACCCGCAACTACTACATGAACCGCGACCGCCGCGATACTCACACCGATGACAGCAAGGAATGGGGCCAGGGCTTCCTCGGGATCTTTGAATCCGGCTACACCCAGGGCACTGTCGGTTTCGGTCTCGACGCCCACGCCATGCTCGGCCTCAAGCTTGATGGCGGTGGCGGTACCGACGGCTCCAGCATCCTGCCGGTGGGCTCCGGCAACGGCAAAGCGCCGGGCTCTTTTTCAACCGCAGGCGGCACCCTGAAAATGCGTGCCTTCGACACCGAACTGAAAGCCGGCGACCTGTTTCTCAACAACCCGGTTATCGCGGGGGGCATGACCCGCATGCTGCCGCAGACCTTTCGTGGCATCAGCCTGACCAACCACAGCGTTGATGGCTGGATGATCGAAGGCGGCCAGGCCAGCTTCACCAAGCTCTACAACCAGAGCGGTCACCGCCGCATCGGCACCAGCTACGGCACCTTACCCACCGGTGAAGACAGCCAGCACTTGAACTGGGCCGGCGTGGCCTGGAGCGGCGCCCCGGGGCTGACCAGCAGCCTGTACGCGTCCGAACTCAAGGACATCTGGAACCAGTACTACTACGACCTGGACTACACCTACGCGGTCAACGACCTGGTCAGCCTCAACCCGGGCCTGCACTTCTACCATACCCAGGACACCGGCAACGCCCTGTTGGGCAACATCGACAACAACACCTACAGCCTGCACTTCACCGTTGGCGTCGGCAATCACAGCGTCACCGCCGCCTACCAGCGGGTCAACGGCAACACTCCGTTCGACTACATCACCCAGGGCGACAGCATCTACCTGGATAACTCCCAGCAATACTCGGACTTCAACGGCCCCAACGAGCGCTCGTGGAAGCTCAAGTACGCGTACGACTTCGCCGGCCTCGGCCTGCCAGGCCTGACCTCGGCCGTGTCCTATATCAGTGGCAAGACCGACCTGACCAAGGTCGATCCCGACAGCCGTGGCTACTCGTCCTGGTACAGCGCCGATGGCAAGAACGCCAAGCATTGGGAGCGGGATATCGACTTGAAGTACGTGGTCCAGAGCGGCAACGCCAAGAACCTGGCCGTGCGCCTGCAGTGGGCAACCAACCGGGGTGGTAATGGTTATTCGGCGGTGGATCGGGACATGGATGAGTACCGGGTGATTGTGGATTACCCCATTGATGTGTTTTGAGCCGGATCTTTCTTTTACGGGTAACCACTTAATTCGTACTGCATCGAACTAAACTGCCAGCATCCCCACGCTGAAGTCAGTCCGATGAGTCCACGCTCCGCCTTTATCCGCCCTGCACGCCCAGAGCTTTTACTGATTCTGGGCAGTGGCCTCACCGTCATCCTCATCGTTGGCATCGTGGCCGTGTTGCTGATCCGTGAACACGCCAGCGCTCTGTTGGCCGCCAAACGCTCGACCAGCAACATCACCCAGCTAATCAACGCCGATGTGCTGCGTAACGTCGAACTGTATGACTTGGCCCTGCAAGGTCTGACCGCTGCGGCGACTCGCCAGGACTTGTCCCAGGTCCCGGCAGACATTCGGCATCTGGTGCAGTTCGATCAGGCAACGGCGGCCCCTTACAAGGGTGAAGTCCTGCTGCTGGACAAGACAGGCGCGGTCACTGCCGACTCATCGACGCTGGCACCCACTCCCCGCAACTTCGCCAACCGAGACTTTTTCCAAATACACCAACAGAACACCGACGCCGGACTGTTCATCAGCCGTCCTTTCAAAGTCCGCTGTGACTGCGATCAGGTATGGCGCATTGCGTTCAGCCGAAGGGTCAACGGGCCAGATGCCGAGTTCGCAGGGGTCGCGGTCGCGACCATGCGTCTGGCGTATTTCGACCAGTTGTTCAACAGCCTCACGATCGGCAGTGGCAGCAGCATCAACCTGCTTAACAACAGCGGTATTCTCCTGGCCCAGCAACCCTTGCTCGAACAGAACATGATCGACAAGGACCTGAGTGCACGGCCGAACTTCAAAAGAATGCTGCGCGAGGGTAGCGGCAGTTTCAGTGGAATCTCCAGCATCGACGGCACCTCACGCTTGTACACATTCACCAACGTCGGCACGCTGCCGCTGATCGTCGCGGTGGCGTTGTCCAGTGATGACGTGTTCGCCGCCTGGAAACGCGCAGCCCTGCTGATCAGTGGCGCTACCGGCGTGCTGTGCATTGGCCTGTTGTGGCTGACCTGGTTGTTACGTCTGGAGTTGCGCCGACGCTATCGAGCCGAAGCGGTGTTGTCGGAGCTTGCCGCCACGGATGCCCTGACCAGCCTGGCCAACCGTCGCACCCTGGATCAGCGCTTTCGCCTGGAATGGGACCGTACCCAACGCTCGGGGGATCCACTGGCCTTGTTGATGATCGACGTCGATCACTTCAAGGCCTTCAACGACCGTCATGGCCATCAGGCTGGCGATGAAGCCTTGCGCAGCGTGGCTCAGGTCATCGACAGCACTATTCGTCGCCCTGCCGACCTGGCCGCCCGTTATGGCGGTGAGGAGTTTGCGGTGATCCTGCCGCATACCGACGGCCACGGCGCCGGGCGGATTGCCGAGCATATCCGCAGTGCCGTCGAGCACTTGCCACCGGTGGCCGGGGACACGAGCCCCATTACGGTGAGCATCGGGTTCGCCATCTGGGATAAAAACAACCGTGGCTCCCTGGAAGAATTGCTGCTCAGCGCCGACCGGGCGCTGTACGAGGCCAAGCACAGCGGGCGTAATCGCAGTGTTGACGCAAAATCTCTGGCATAAAAAAAGGCCACCCGAAGGCAGCCTTTAAAAACAAAAGGAAAGAGAGTTGTTACTTACACCGCCGCGACGGGACGCATGTAAGAGATCGGTGCGGTGCTGGCATCTTCGAAGGTCACGACTTCCCAAGCATCTTTCTGGGCAATCAACTTGCGCAGCAGCTGGTTGTTCAGGGCGTGGCCCGACTTGAAGCCTTTGAACTCGCCTATCAGGCTATTGCCCAGCAGGTAGAGGTCACCGATTGCATCGAGGATCTTGTGCTTCACGAATTCGTCTTCATAGCGAAGGCCGTCTTCGTTCAGTACACCATCCGCGTCGACCACAATGGCGTTTTCAACGCTGCCGCCGAGTGCGAGGTTGTGCTTGCGCAGGTACTCGATGTCACTCATGAAACCAAAGGTACGGGCGCGGCTGACTTCTTTTACGAACGAAGTGCTGGAAAAATCCACGCTTGCACTTTGGGTGCGGTCACGGAATACCGGGTGATCGAAATCGATCTCAAAGCTCACTTTGAAGCCTTCAAACGGGACGAAGGTGGCGCGCTTGTCGCCGTCTTCTACTGTCACTTCCCGCAGAATGCGAATGAACTTCTTGGCTGCGTCCTGTTCTTCCAGGCCGGCAGATTGAATCAAGAATACGAAGGGTCCAGCGCTGCCATCCATGATAGGGACTTCGGACGCGGAGAGCTCGACGTAGGCGTTATCGATGCCCAGGCCAGCCATGGCCGAGAGCAAATGCTCCACCGTGTCCACTTTGACGTCACCGTTGACCAATGTGGTCGACATAGTGGTTTCGCCAACGTTTTCCGCGCGAGCAGGAATCTGCACCACAGGGTCCAGGTCGGCACGAACAAACACGATGCCGGTGTCGACAGGTGCAGGTTTGAGAGTCAGGTATACCTTCTCCCCGGAGTGCAGACCTACACCTGTGGCACGGATAATATTCTTCAGGGTGCGTTGTTTAATCATGGCTTGGACCGCTTCAGCGCAAATTGCGAACTGGTATCAACAAAGGCTGGCGATAATAGCAGACCAGACCTTTGCTGAACACCAATCACCTTCATAGCCCTGATACATTCCATTAATCGGCCTGACGACGCAGGAAAGCCGGGATGTCCAGGTAGTCCAGATCATCTTGCGGATTCAAGCGAGTCGACGCCGCAGCACCGGCCTGAGCCTGATTGCGCATCACGGTCGGACGATCCAGGTCACGATAGTTCACCGACGGCAGTTCCTGGCGCGAAGGCGCTGGAGCAGCAGCCGCTTGGCTGGTGTGAACGGTATTGTCGATAACCTTCACAGGTTTCTCGATTTTCGCGCCCAGACCGGTAGCCACTACCGTAACGTGCAGCTCGTCGCGCATGTCCGGATCGATAACAGTACCGACCTTGACCATCGCGTGCTCGGAAGCGAAGGCTTCGATGATGCTACCCACGTCGGAGTACTCACCCAGAGACAGGTCAGGACCGGCGGTGATGTTCACCAGGATGCCGCGTGCACCTTGCAGGTTCACGTCTTCCAGCAATGGATTGCGGATGGCCGCTTCGGTGGCTTCACGTGCACGGTTCGGACCGCTGGCGCAGCCAGTGCCCATCATCGCCATGCCCATTTCGCTCATCACGGTACGCACGTCGGCAAAGTCGACGTTGATCATGCCCGGACGCTTGATGATGTCGGAGATACCGCGAACGGCACCGGCCAGTACATCGTCAGCCTTGGCGAAAGCCGACAGCAGGCTGGCGTCTTTACCGAGGATGGTCAGCAGCTTCTCGTTAGGAATAGTGATCAACGAGTCGACGCTTTCCGACAGCAGACGGATGCCTTCATCGGCGATCTGCATGCGCTTGCGGCCTTCGAACGGGAACGGACGAGTCACCACCGCAACGGTGAGAATGCCCATTTCCTTCGCCACTTCGGCAATGATCGGCGCAGCACCGGTACCGGTACCACCGCCCATGCCCGTGGTGATGAACACCATGTTGGTGCCCTGCAGCACTTCGGCAATACGCTCGCGGTCTTCCAGGGCGGCTTGACGGCCGACTTCCGGATTGGCGCCAGCACCCAGGCCCTTGGTCACGGCTGTGCCCAATTGCAGGATGGTGCGTGCACCGATGCTTTTCAGGGCCTGGGCGTCAGTGTTGGCGCAGATGAACTCAACGCCTTCAATGTTGCTCTTGACCATATGGTTGACAGCGTTGCCGCCGCCACCGCCGACACCGATTACTTTGATAACCGGGCTTGCGGGGATGTTGTCTACGAGTTCGAACATTTTCCCTCTCCTTTCATTTCTCTAGTTTTTTCGCCTACTGCATGCATCTACAACAGTGAAACGGTGTTGCGGTAAATCTTTAGAAATTGCCTTTCACCCAGGCTTGTAACCGCTCGAGCAACGGCGTTTTCGCTTCGTCGTCGCTTCTGTAGCTTTCGCGGTTGCCAATACCCGACAGGGAAATGCCGTCGGTCTGCTTTTGCAGCCCGTACAACAGCAAGCCCACACCGGTGGAATAAATCGGGTTACGCACCACGTCGCCCAGGCCTTTGACACCATGGGGCACGCCCAGGCGGACTGGCATATGGAAGATTTCCTCGGCCAGTTCGACCGCGCCTTCCATCTTCGAGGTGCCACCGGTCAGCACGATGCCGGCAGGGATCAAATCTTCGTAGCCGCTGCGGCGCAGTTCAGCCTGGATCAGGGTGAACAACTCGTCGTAGCGCGGCTCGACCACTTCGGCCAACGCCTGGCGGGACAGCTCGCGCGGTGGACGGTCGCCAACGCTTGGTACCTTGATGGTTTCACCGGCACCGGCCAGCTTGGCCAGGGCGCAGGCGTAACGGATCTTGATTTCTTCGGCGTACTGGGTCGGTGTGCGCAACGCCATGGCGATGTCGTTGGTCACCTGATCACCGGCAATCGGGATCACGGCGGTGTGACGGATCGCACCCTCGGTGAAGATCGCGATGTCGGTGGTACCGCCGCCGATGTCCACCAGGCACACGCCCAGTTCTTTTTCGTCGTCGGTCAGTACCGAATACGCGGACGCAAGCTGCTCCAGAATGATGTCGTCGATTTCCAGGCCACAGCGGCGCACGCACTTTTCAATGTTCTGTGCGGCATTGACGGCGCAAGTGACCACGTGGACCTTGGCTTCCAGACGTACGCCCGACATGCCCAACGGTTCACGAACACCTTCCTGGTTATCGATCACGTAATCCTGCGGCAGGGTGTGCAGCACCCGCTGGTCGGCCGGGATCGCTACGGCTTGCGCGGCGTCCAGTACCCGTTCCAGGTCAGCCGAGCTGACTTCGCGATCACGAATCGCCACGATGCCGTGGGAGTTCAGGCTGCGGATGTGGTTGCCGGCAACACCGACAAACGCCGAGTGAATCCGGCAACCGGCCATCAGCTGCGCTTCTTCAATGGCGCGCTGGATCGACTGCACGGTGGATTCGATGTTGACCACCACGCCCTTCTTCAGGCCCCGGGACGGATGCGTGCCGATACCGACGATTTCCAGCGTGCCGTCGTCCGAGACCTCGCCTACCAGCGCCACCACCTTGGAGGTGCCGATATCGAGACCGACGATCATTTTGCCGCTTTGCACGTTTGCCATGGGTCCTGCCTCTTCTTAATTCTTCGCGACAGCGGGCTGCGCTGCCGTGGGCGCCGCAGCGGCCCGCCAGCCGACGGACAGGCCGTTGGCGTAACGCAGGTCGATGCTCGCAATGTTCGTAATCTGTTCTTTCAAGGTCTTTTCATAGATGGCGATAAAACGGCGCATCTTCTCCACCAAGTTGCCGCGTCCCAGCAACAACTCGATACCCGGCCCGGAACTGCCGGCCCCGGTGGTCAAAAACCAGCTGCCCCGCTCACGCAATTCCAGTCGCGCGATAGAGAAGCCCAGTGGCCGCAGCATCTGGCTCAAGGCCTGGTACTGCTGCATCACTTGCTGTTGCGCCCGTTGTGGTCCGAACAACTGCGGCAGGTGCTCATAATTCGCTACTTCGCGAGGCGCGAACGCCTGGCCCTGGTTGTTCAACAACGCGCCATCGCCCCAACGGGCCACGGGCAGTTGTTCTTCCAGGCGGATCGTCACTTGATCCGGCCAAACACGGCGCACTTCGGCGTGGGCAATCCACGGCATCTGTTCCAGTTCGGAACGCATGCCTGCCAGGTCGATGGTGAAGAAGCTCGCCGCCAGGTACGGGCCGATCCGCTGTTGCACCGCTTGCTGGCTGATGTAGCTCAAATCACCCTGCACGCTGATCTTGGTAATCGGGCGATCCGCGTAAGGCAGCAGACGCTGGGCACCTTCGTAGGTGCCAAAACCCAAGGCCACCAACAACACCGGCCAGAACAACGCTTTGAGAAAACCAAAGTTGGCTTTCGGCAGGCGCGCCGACATCGGCTCTTTAGCCACCATCCGGCTGGCACCCCGAGGCACCGGCTTGCGGCCGGGTGGCGGGGTTTGCTGATGACGAAGCGATGCGCCTTGCATGGTCTTAACCCCGCGGCTCAATGCTTGCTGCCAGAATGGCCAGCACCAACTGCTGGAAATCCAATCCGGCTGCGCGTGCAGCCATAGGTACCAGGCTGTGATCGGTCATCCCGGGTGCGGTGTTGACTTCAAGGAACCAGAAATTCCCTTGGCCATCCTGCATCACGTCTGCCCGCGCCCAACCGGCGATACCCAGCGCCTCACAGGCTTTCGCCGTGAGGTCCATCAATTCCTGTTCCTTGGCACTGTCGAGGCCGCACGGGATCCGGTACTGGGTATCGGAAGCCAGGTACTTGGCGTCGTAGTCGTAAAAGGTATGGGGCGTGCCCAAAGCGATAGGCGGTAATACCTGACCACGCAGGGTTGCGATGGTGTACTCGGGACCGGAAATCCACTGTTCCACCAACACTTGCGAATCGTAGGTACTGGCCGCTTTCCATGCGTCAATCAATTCGGCGGCCGAGTTCACTTTGGCCATGCCGATACTGGAGCCTTCATGGGCTGGTTTGACGATCAAAGGCAAGCCCAGTTCCTTGGCTGCAGAAATACAATCGTCTTCGCTGCACAGCACGGCATGACGCGGGGTCGGAATACCCAGGCTGTGCCAGACCTGCTTGGTACGCAGCTTGTCCATCGCCAGCGCCGAGGCCAGGATGCCACTGCCGGTATACGGAATGCCCAGGCATTCCAGCAGGCCCTGCATGCTGCCGTCTTCACCGCCACGGCCGTGAAGAATGACGAAGGCGCGATCAATTTTTTCGGCCTGCAGGCGCGACAGGAAGTCATCGCCCACGTCGATGCCGAACGCATTCACGCCACCGCTGAGCAGCGCATCCAGCACGGCATTGCCGGACTTGAGCGACACTTCGCGCTCGGCACTCTTGCCGCCGAACAGCACTGCAACGCGGCCAAAATCGGCGGGCGCAACGGTGGAAAACAGGGAGCCGTAGTCAGTGGTCATTTCGACTTCCCCTGTGGTGAGGCAAACAACGGGCTTGCCAGCAATTTGGGGGCAAGGCCACCGATATCACCGGCGCCCTGGCACAGCAGGATGTCACCGGCACGCAGCAGTGGCTTGACCACGGGTGCGAGGTCGACACCACGCTCGATGTAGATCGGGTCCAACTGGCCGCGCTGACGGATGCTGTTGCACAGCTTGCGGCTGTCGGCGCCCGGGATCGGTTCTTCACCGGCCGGGTAGACTTCCATCAGCAGCAAGACGTTGGCATCGGCCAGTACATTGACGAAGTCGTCGTACAGGTCGCGGGTGCGGCTATAACGGTGCGGCTGGTAGACCATCACCAGGCGACGCTCCGGCCAGCCACCGCGCACTGCCTTGATCACAGCTGCGACCTCAGTCGGGTGGTGACCGTAGTCGTCCACCAGCATCACGCTCCCGCCATCCACCGGCAGTTCGCCGTAGACCTGAAAGCGCCGGCCCACACCGGCAAAGCCCGACAGGCCTTCGACGATGGCTTCATCGCTGACGCCCTCATCGGTGGCAATGCAGATGGTCGCCAGGGAGTTGAGCACGTTATGGTTGCCCGGCATGTTCACCGAGACGTCCAGCGGCTCACGGTCAGGACGCAGCACGGTGAAGAAGGTCTGCATGCCTTGCTGGCGAACATTGATAGCGCGCACGTCGGCGTCTTCGCTGAAGCCATAGGTCACGGTCGGACGCTTGACCAGCGGCAGGATCTCGCGCACCACCGGATCGTCCAGGCATACCACCGCCAGACCGTAGAACGGCAGGTTGTGGAGGAATTCGACGAAGGTTTTCTTCAGCTTGTTGAAGTCACCGTCGTAGGTCGCCATGTGGTCGGCGTCGATGTTGGTGACCACGGCCACCAGCGGCTGCAGGTGCAGGAAGCTGGCGTCGCTTTCATCGGCTTCGGCGATCAGGTAGCGGCTGGTGCCCAACTGTGCATTGGTGCCCGCTGCATTCAGCCGGCCACCGATCACGAACGTCGGGTCCAGGCCGCCGGCAGCGAACACCGAGGCGATCAGGCTGGTGGTGGTGGTCTTGCCATGGGTACCGGCGACGGCAATGCCGTGGCGGTAGCGCATCAGTTCGGCCAGCATCTCGGCGCGAGGCACCACGGGAATGCGCCGCTCAAGGGCGGTGGCCACTTCAGGGTTAGAGGTGTTCACGGCGCTGGAAACCACCAGCACGTCGGCCTCGGCAGCGTTCTCGGCACGGTGACCAATAAAGATTTGCGCGCCGAAAGACTCCAGGCGCTCGGTGACCGGCGACATTTTCAGGTCGGAGCCAGACACTTGGTAACCCAGGTTCAGCAACACTTCGGCAATCCCGCACATGCCCACACCGCCGATCCCGACGAAGTGAATGCGACGGATGCGGCGCATTTCCGGTTGTGGCATAGCTTTCTGATTCTCAACCATGGGCCACCTCCAGGCAGATATCGACCACGGTGCGGGTTGCGTCAGGCTTGGCCAGGCGGCTTGCGGTGCTCGCCATGCTGTTCAGTCGTTCCGGTTGCATCAAAACCTCAGTCAGGCGTGCGGCCAAATCGGCTGCGCCAGTCGTTCTTTGCGGCAGCAGGAAGGCAGCGCCCTCCCCGGCCAAATATTCGGCGTTGCGGGTCTGGTGATCGTCGATGGCGTGGGGCAAAGGCACCAGCAAGGACGGCAGACCGGCGGCGGCCAGTTCACTGACGGTCAACGCACCTGCGCGACAGACCACCAGGTCGGCCCAGCCATAGGCATGGGCCATGTCTTTGATGAAGGGCTGCACGTTGGCTTCAACCCCTGCGTCGCGATAGCGCCCGGCAGTTACTTCATCGTGATTTTTGCCCGCTTGATGGAACACTTCAGGACGCAGGTCCACGGGAAGCTGTGACAAGGCTTCGGGCAACAATTTGTTCAACGGCTCCGCGCCCAGGCTGCCACCGAGGATCAGCAAGTGCGGCTTGCGCCCAATCAGCGCCTGGCGCGCGATGGCCATGAACAGCTCGGTACGCACCGGGTTGCCGGTGGTACGGAGTTTGTCCGACGGGCCAAAGGTATTGGGGAACGCTTCGCACACCCGGGCAGCCAACGGTGCCAGCAGGCGATTGGCAGTTCCGGCAACGGCGTTCTGTTCGTGGACAATCACCGGCACGCCCGCAAGCCTGGCAGCCACACCACCGGGACCTGTCACATAACCGCCAAAGCCCAATACACAGACCGGCTTCAATTCACGAATGACTTTGCGCGCTTGCCAGACGGCCTTGAGCAACACGAACGGCGCCTTGAGCAGGGATAACTTGCTCTTGCCCCGCAGGCCGGTGACGTTGATCAGATGCAGCGGCAAGCCGGCATTCGGGACCAATTCATTTTCAATGCCACGCGGCGTGCCCAGCCAATGCACCGTGTAGCCACGGGCCTGGAATTCGCGAGCACAGGCCAGCGCCGGGAACACGTGGCCACCGGTGCCGCCCGCCATGATCAGCACGTTAGCGCCCATGGGTCGGCTCCTCGGCGAAGTCGCTTTCGCTGAACTCCATCTCTTCGCTGCCCAAATGGGTTCGACTCTCCCACTCGATACGCAGCAGCAACCCGAGACAGGCGCAGCAAATCACCAACGAACTACCACCGTAACTGAGGAACGGCAGGGTCAAGCCCTTGGTCGGCAGCAGGCCGACGTTCACACCGATGTTGATCAGGAACTGGCCGATCCACAGGAATGCCAAGCCATAAGCCACATAGGCTGCGAAAAACTGTTTGGCCTTCTCGGCCCACAAACCGATGTACATGGCCCGTACGCAGACGAACACGAACAGCGCGACGGTGCACAGGGAGCCAACCACACCCAGCTCTTCGGCAAGTACCGAGAACACGAAGTCCGTGTGGGCTTCCGGCAGGTAGAACTGTTTCTGCACACTGTTGCCCAGGCCCACACCCAGCCATTCACCGCGACCGAAGGCGATCAAGGCCTGGGTCAGTTGGTAGCCGGAACCGAACTGATCGGACCATGGGTCGGTAAAGGTGATCAGACGGGCCATCCGGTAAGGTTGCGCCTGGACCAGGATCGTCACCGCCGCCACTGCCAGCCCCACCATCAAGGCAAAGCGGAACAAGCCCACACCACCGAGGAATAGCATCGCCGCGGCGGCGCCCATCATCACCACGGTGGCGCCGAAGTCCGGCTCCATCAGCAGCAGGCCAGCCATCGGCAGCAGCACGATGAACGGTTTGAAGAAGCCCATCCAGCTTTCGCGCACTTCTTTCTGGCGCCGTACCAGGTAGCCCGCGAGGTAAATCACCACAAACACCTTGGCGATTTCCGAAGGCTGTACGTTGAACGCACCGAAGCCAATCCAGCGCATCGAACCGTTCACTTCACGGCCTATGCCGGGCACGATCACCATCACCAGCAAACCAAAGGCCCCGATCAGCATCAGCCAACCCAAGCGCTGCCAGGTGGCGATCGGAATCATCATGGTGACGATGCACGCCCCCAGGCCGATCACCAGGTAAACCAGATGACGGATCATCATGTACAGGGTGTTACCCGACTGCACGGCGGCCACTTCCGAGGATGCCGAGGTAATCATCACCAGGCCCAGGCCCAGCAGCGCGAGGCAACCGGCGAGCATCGGGAAGTCAAGGTCGATGCCACGCCCGGTAATGATCGGCGACGGGTAAGGCTTGATGATGTTTTTGAAGTCGATACTCATGCCAAGGCCTCCACGGCGCGAGCGAACAGCTGACCGCGCTCTTCGTAGTTCTTGAACATGTCGAAGCTGGCGCACGCCGGCGACAGCAGTACCGCATCACCCGCCTGGGCCAGGGCCCGGCATTGGGCAATGGCGTCATCCAATGATTGCGCACGAACCTGTGGCACCGAGCCGCCCAGGGCATCGGCGATCAAGCCGGAATCACGGCCCATCAGCACCACTGCGCGGCAGTTGGCCGCGACCGGACCTTTGAGGTCCTTGAAGTCAGCGCCCTTGCCGTCGCCACCGGCGATCAACACCACCTTGCCTTCGATGTCAGCACCGAGACCTTCGATGGCAGCCAACGCAGCGCCCACGTTAGTCGCCTTGGAGTCGTTGTAATAGCTGATGCCGTCCAGGTCGCGCACCCACTGGCAACGGTGCTCAAGGCCGGCAAAAGTACGCAGGCTCGAGAGCATGGCGTCGAACGGCAAGCCCACCGCATGACCGAGGGCCAGCGCCGCCAGGGCGTTGGACTGGTTATGCGCGCCACGAATTTTCAGCTCGCGCACCGGCATCAGGTTCTGGAATTCGAAGGCCAGGTATTTCTCGCCGTTCTCTTCACGAATACCGAAGGCCTTGAAGTCTGGTTTGCTCAAACCGAAGGTCCAGCACGGCAGACCTTCACCCATCAGCGGACGGCTCAGAGCATCCTGACGGTTGACCACCACTTGCCGCGCACCACGGAAGATCCGGTGTTTGGCCAGGTGATAGGCCGGCAGGCCGCTGTAGCGATCCATGTGGTCTTCGCTGACGTTCAACACGGTGGCGACTTCAGCCCCCAGTTGATCGGTGGTTTCCAGCTGGAAGCTCGACAGTTCCATCACGTAAAGCTCAATGTCATCGCTGAGCAGGTCCAGCGCCGGGGTGCCCAGGTTGCCACCCACGGCCACGCGCTTACCGGCCGCAGCTGCCATCTCACCCACGAGGGTGGTGACGGTACTTTTCGCGTTGGAGCCGCTGATGGCGACAATCGGCGCTTTCGCATTACGCGCGAACAACTCGATATCACCGGACAGTTTCACGCCACGAGCAGCAGCGGCTTGCAGGGCCGGAGTCGCCAACGCGAGTCCGGGGCTCACGTAGAGCTCATCGGCACGGCAGAGGAAGTCGACATCCAGCTCGCCACAACGCACTTCCACATGCGGGTAGTCACGGCGCAGCGTGACCAGCTCCGGTGGATTTTCCCGAGTATCGGCCACGGCGAACGACGTGCCCCGGTTCGCCAGGAAGCGAACCAGGGACATGCCGCTCTTGCCGAGGCCGACAACGATGCGGAAGTGGTCAGAAGCGATCAAGGACACTCGTTTCTACCTCAGTTTCAGGGTGGCAAGGCCGACCAGGACCAGAATCACGGTGATGATCCAGAAACGGACAATCACGCGCGGCTCAGGCCAGCCCTTGAGTTCAAAGTGGTGGTGAATTGGCGCCATGCGGAACACCCGACGTCCGGTCAATTTGAAGGAGGCGACCTGGATCACCACCGACAAGGTTTCCATCACGAACACACCGCCCATGATGAACAGGACGATTTCCTGACGGACGATCACTGCGATGGTGCCCAAGGCTGCGCCCAGCGCCAGTGCGCCGACGTCGCCCATGAAAACTTGTGCTGGATAGGTGTTGAACCACAGGAAGCCGAGGCCGGCACCGATCAGTGCGCCGCAGAACACGATCAGCTCGCCCGCGCCCGGTACGTATGGGATCAACAGGTACTCAGCGAATTTCACGTTACCCGACAGGTAGCAGAAGATGCCCAACGCGCCGCCGACCATTACCGTAGGCATGATCGCCAGGCCGTCGAGGCCATCGGTCAGGTTGACCGCGTTGCTGGAGCCGACGATCACGAAGTAGGTCAGCACCACGAAACCAATGCCCAACGGGATGCTGGCATCCTTGAGTATCGGCAGGATCAGGGTCGTTTCCACCGCACTTGGCGCGGTCATGTAAAGGAAGATCGCCGCGCCCAGGCCGAACACCGATTGCCAGAAATACTTCCAGCGACTTGGTAGCCCCTTGGAGTTCTTCTCGATCACTTTGCGGTAATCGTCAACCCAGCCGATGGCACCGAACAGCAGGGTCACCAGCAGCACGGTCCAGACGTAGCGGTTATGCAGGTCAGCCCAGAGCAAGGTACTGATGCCGATGGACGACAGGATCAGCGCACCGCCCATGGTCGGGGTGCCGGACTTGGACAGGTGCGACTGCGGGCCGTCATTACGAACCGACTGGCCGATCTGCAGGTTCTGCAACGTACGGATCATCCATGGCCCCAGAAACAGCGACAACGACAGCGCGGTCAGCACACCCAGAATCCCGCGCAGGGTCAGGTACTGAAAGACCGCGAAGCCTTTGTGGAACTGTTGCAGATACTCAGCCAGCAGCAGCAGCATTAATGTTTCTCCGTACTTGAGCCACACAAGGCCGCGACGACGTTTTCCATCACCGCGCTGCGCGATCCCTTGATCAAAATAGTGGTGTGTTTGTCTTGTTCAGCCGCGCTCAGCGCCTGGATCAATTCGGCCTGGCTGGCGAAATGCTGCGCGCCGGAGCCGAAGGCTTTCACGGCGTGGACCATGTTCGAGCCCACGGCGTAAAGAGCATCTACCTTGCCGACGGCATAGCTGCCGACTTCACGGTGAGCTTGTTCAGCCCAGTCGCCCAGTTCAGCGATATCGCCAAGCACCAGTACCTTGCGACCAGCAAAGCCGGCCAGCAGGTCGACAGCGGCACAAATCGAGGACTGGTTGGCGTTATAGGTGTCATCAATGACGCGCATGCCGTTGGTTGCCAATTGCGCCACGGTGCGGCCCTTGACCGGTTGCACCGCGCCAAGGCCGGTGGCGATGCCGAACAGCGACACCCCCAGAACATAAGCAGCGGCAGCGGCAGCCAGCGCATTGGCCACGTTATGGTTGCCCAGCAAATTCAGTTGAACGCGCTCGTCGCCTTGCGGTGTGTGCAGGGTGAAAGCCGGGCAACCGCGTGCGTCGACGCTGATAGCCGAGGCGTGGAAATCGGCTGCCGCGTTGTGTACCGAGAAGCTCAAGACCTTGCGACCGGCAGCGCGTACACGCCAGGTCTCAAAGGCCTTGTCGTCGAGATTCAGTACCGCCGTACCGGAAGCGTCGAGGCCTTCGAGGATTTCACCCTTGGCTTCGACGATTTTTTCCGGGCCGCCGAACTCGCCAACGTGGGCAGTTCCGGCATTGTTGATCACGGCAACGTGGGGGCGAGTCATCGCCACGGTGTAAGCGATTTCGCCGACGCGAGAAGCGCCCAGTTCGATCACGGCAGCCGTGTGTTCAGGCGCCAATTCCAACAGGGTCAGCGGGACGCCGAAGTCGTTGTTCAGGTTGCCACGGGTAGCCAGCACCGGCCCGCGCGTACGCAAGATGCCGGCAAGCAGTTCCTTGACCGTGGTTTTACCGCTGGAACCGGTCACCGCGGCAACAGGCTTGCCGTAGGCGGCGCGGTTCAAGGCACCCAACTGGCCCAGGGCCAGACGGGTATCGGCCACCAGCAACTGCGGCAATGCCGAGTCCGCGACTTCGCGCTGGACCAGGGCACCGACCGCGCCGTTGGCGGCGACTTCATTGAGGTAGTCATGACCGTCGAAGCGCGGGCCGGCCAGAGCGACAAACAATTGGCCCGGCTTGATGGCGCGGCTGTCGATGCTGACGCCGTCGAAGCTGCAATCGCTGGACAACAGGCGTGCCGACAAGGCTTCGGTCAACTCGCTGAATTTCAGAGCCTTAAGCATGGGCCACCTCCCACGCGGTCAAGGCATGATCAGCCTCGACCAGATCGGAGAAGGCATGGCGCTCGCCGTTGATTTCCTGGTAGTCCTCATGGCCTTTACCAGCCAGTACCACCACGTCGTCGGCGCTGGCGCTGGCGATCAGTTGGGCAATGGCAGCGCCACGACCGGCAACAAAGGTCACTTTCGAGGCGTCGACAAACCCTTCGCGGATATCGTCGAAAATCTGGCTCGGTGCTTCGCTGCGCGGGTTATCGTCAGTGACGAGAACATCGTCCGCCAAGCGCTCGACGATTTCCGCCATCAGCGGGCGCTTGCCGCGATCGCGGTCACCGCCACAGCCGAACAGGCACAGCAACTTGCCTTTGGCGTGAGGACGCAGGGCCAGCAGGACTTTTTCAAGAGCATCCGGAGTGTGGGCGTAATCCACTACCACCAACGGCTGTGTGCCGCCACCGAGACGCTGCATGCGCCCGGCCGGACCTTCAAGCTTCGGCAGCACACGGAGGATTTCGTCCAGGGCGTAATCCAGGCCGAGCAACGCACCAATGGCGGCAAGGACGTTGCTCAGGTTGAAACGACCGAGCAAGGTGCTTTGCAAGTGATGCTCGCCCTGAGGCGTGACCAGCGTGGCTCGCACGCCTTCATCATCAAACTGGGCGCTGCGGCAATACAGGTACGCGCTGGAATCTTCCAGGCTATAGCTGATCAGTCGCGCTTCGCTTTTCTCGGCAGCCAATTGCCGACCAAATTCGTCATCCAGATTCACCACCCGGCAGCTCAGGTCGTTCCAGGCAAACAGCTTTGCCTTGGCGGCCGCGTAGGCCTCCATGGTGCCGTGGTAATCCAGGTGATCGCGAGACAGGTTGGTCATCACCGCCACGTCGAATGCCAAGGCGGTCACGCGGCCCTGATCAAGACCGTGGGAAGACACTTCCATGGCAACCGCCTTGGCACCGGCCTTTTTCAGGTCGGCCAGGGTTGCCTGGACGGCAATCGGGTTGGGCGTGGTGTGCAGGCCGCTTTGCAGCGCGCCGTAGAAACCAGTGCCCAGGGTACCGACGATGCCACAGTGCTGGCCCAACAGGTCAAGGGCCTGTGCGACCAGTTGGGTCACGCTGGTCTTGCCGTTGGTACCGGTCACGCCAATCAGGTTCAGGGTGCGGCTCGGGTCACCATAAAAACGCCCGGCGATGTCCGACAGCTGCGCCGCCAGGCCCTTGACCGGAATCAACGGTACATCGGTGATCGGCAGTACGGTGGCGCCGTCGACTTCATAGGCGACGGCTGCCGCCCCACGTTGCAGCGCGTCAGCGATATGCGCGCGACCATCGAATTTGCCACCCGGTACCGCCAGGAACAAGTCACCGGCACGCACATTACGGCTGTCGAGGGTCAACTCGCGAATCAACAGGTCGCGGCCAGCGTGGGCAAAAATCTTGTTCAGGCTAAGAGACATCAGCCGCGCCCTCCATTGGCTTTTACAGCAACGGCCGGTGGCCCGACGTTCGCTTGTTGGGTAGGCGGCAGGTTGTCCGGTGTGATGTTCATCAGGCGCAAGGTCCCGGACATCACTTTGCTGAACACCGGCGCCGAGACCAGACCACCGAAGTAGCCAGCCTTGCTTGGTTCATCGATGACCACGACGATGGCGTAGCGCGGATCGCTCATGGGGCCGAAGCCGGCGAACAGCGAACGGTAGGAGTTTTCTGCGTAGCCTTTAGTACCCACAGCTGTTTTACGTGCGGTACCGGACTTGCCTGCCACGTGATACGCCGGTACCTGAGCGCGGAACACACCACGCGGTGCCTCGATCACTTGCTGCAACATGCCCTGAATGGTCCTGGCGACGTTTTCCGGAATGACTTGGGTGGCCTTCGGCGGCTCGTCAACATGAATCAGACTCAGTGGGACCATCTTGCCGTTGTTGGCCAGCACCGAAAATGCATGAACCAGCTGGATCGCGGTCACCGACAAGCCGTAGCCGTAGGATAAGGTCGCGGTCTCGGCTTTTTTCCAATCGCGGTAGTTAGGCAGGTTACCAACACGCTCGCCCGGGAAATCCAGACCGGTGGGTTGGCCCAGGCCGATTTTCTGTGCCAGGCGGTAAATGGTTTCGCCGCCAATGTCGAAGGCAACCTTGCTCATGCCGACGTTACTGGAGTTGATCAAGATGCCGGTCAAGTCCAGCACCGGGCCTTCGCTACGGGACACGTCACGAATGGTGTATTTGCCCAACTGCAGGGTGCCCGGATAAACCTCGACCTTGTCGCTGGGCTTCCAGCGACCGGTTTCCAGGGCAGCACTCATGGAGACGGCTTTCATGGTCGAGCCCGGCTCAAACACGTCGATCATGGCGCGGTTACGCATCATCGCCGGTTGCAGGTTACGACGGTTGTTAGGGTTGTAGGTCGGCTGGTTGACCATGGCGAGAATCTCGCCGGTCTTCACGTCCATGATCACCAGGCTACCGGCCTTGGCGCCGTTCTCGATGATGGCGTTGCGCAGCTCGCGGTTAGCCAGGTACTGCAGACGCAGGTCAATCGACAACGCCAAGGGCTTACCTGCCTTGGCGTTTTTGGTGACCTGGACATCCTTGATCAATCTGCCGCGCCGATCCTTGATGACCTGCCGCTTGCCGGGAACTCCGGCCAGCCACTCGTCATAGGCCAGCTCTACACCTTCGCGACCGTGATCGTCGATGTCGGTGAACCCCACCATATGCGCAGTGGTTTCGCCGGCAGGATAGAAACGTCGAAATTCCTCGATGCCATAGACACCGGGGACTTTAAGGTCGAGCACGATCTGGCCTTGTTCGGGGGTCAGGCCACGAACAAGGTAGATGAATTCTTTGTTGGCCTGAGCTTCCAGACGCTCGCTCAGGGCTTTTGGATCCTGGCCCAGGGCGGCGGCAAGTTCCGGCCATTTGTCCTTGGCAGTCTGCAGCTCCTTGGCGTTGGCCCACAGGGTGGTCACCGGAGTACTGACGGCCAGGGGCTCGCCATTGCGGTCGGTGATCAGGCCGCGGTGCGCAGGAATCGGGATATGACGCAGGCTACGGGCATCGCCCTGGCCGATCAGGAAGTCGCGGTCGACCACCTGCAGATCGATAATCCGCCAGGTAATCGCGCTTACCATCAGTGCCAGCAAGCCCAACACCACACGGAAACGCCACGGATAGAGTGCGCCTTCGAGTTTCATCATGGCGCCACCATCCGCACTTCGGCCGCGCCCGGGATGTGCATCTTAAGCTGTTCAGTGGCCAGGATTTCGATGCGGCTGTGGGCTGTCCAGGTGCTTTGCTCCAGGATCAACCGGCCCCACTCTGCCTGCGCCTTGTCACGCACGCTCAACTCCCCGTACAGGGAATTGAGTAACTGGCGGTTCCAATGGGCGCTATAGGACACCCCAATTGCGGACACCAGCACGCCGATAAACAGCAGCATCATAAAGAAGCTGCCGCCCGGGAGGGGCTTGGCGAAGAGCTTACTCACCGCAACTTCTCCGCAACGCGCATGACAGCACTACGGGCACGCGGGTTGGCCTTGAGTTCGGCCTCGGAGGCGAACTGCGCTTTGCCATGGATTTTGATTTTCGGCACAAAGGCTTCGAAACGTACCGGCAGGTTGCGCGGCAAATTGTCGGATTCACCCTTGACCAGACGACGCATGAACAGTTTGACGATGCGATCTTCGAGGGAGTGGAAACTGATCACCACCAGGCGACCGCCCACTTCCAGGGACTCCAGAGCCGCTTCAAGACCGGCCTCCAGGTCACCCAATTCGTTGTTGACGTGAATACGCAGGCCCTGGAATGCCCGGGTAGCCGGGTTCTTGCCCTTCTCCCACGCCGGGTTGGCGACTTTCAGCACTTCAGCCAGGTCGGCGGTACGCTCGAACGGCTGGATTTCCCGGCGTTCAACCACGGCGCGAGCCATGCGGCCAGCGAAGCGCTCTTCACCGTATTCCTTGAATACACGGGTGATTTCTTCATGGGGAGCGGTGGCGATGAACTGCGCGGCACTGATGCCACGGCTTGGGTCCATGCGCATATCCAGCGGACCGTCGTTCATGAAACTGAAGCCGCGCTCAGGGTCGTCCAGCTGTGGCGAAGACACGCCCAGGTCCAGCAAAACCCCGGCCACCTTGCCCGCCATTCCGCGCTCGGCGACTTCGGCACCCAGCTCGGCAAAGCTGCGCTGCACAACGACAAAGCGGCCGTCTTCGGCCGCTAGCGCTTGCCCGGTGGCAATCGCTTGAGGGTCTTTGTCGAAACCGAGGAGCTTACCGTCGGAACCGAGCTGACTGAGGATGAGCCGGCTGTGCCCACCGCGCCCGAACGTGCCATCCAAATAGCAGCCATCAGGGCGTACGGCGAGAGCCTCGACGGCTTCGTCAAGCAGTACGGTGATGTGGTTAAAGCCGCTATCAATAGTCACAGGATCAAATCACGCAGTTCATCAGGCATGGCGCCCGGTTGTTGAATAGCAGCCAGGTCTGCTGCAGAAACAGCATCCCAGGCATCTTCGTCCCACAATTGGAACTTGTTCAGTTGGCCTACCAACATCGCGCGCTTGTCCAACTTGGCGTATTCGCGCAGACGCGGTGGAACCAGGAAACGACCACTGCCATCGAGCTCGAGGTCGACGGCATTACCAATCAGCAAGCGCTGCAAGCGGCGGTTTTCTTCACGCAAAGAAGGCAAGGCTCGCAACTTGGTTTCAATCAGTTCCCACTCATCGAGCGGGTAAACACACAAACAAGGGTCAACGGCGTCAATCGTGATGATTAATTGCCCGGAACTTCGCGAAATGAGCTCGTCACGATACCGGCTCGGCATAGCGAGACGGCCTTTTGCATCGAGACTGATAGCGTTAGCTCCGCGAAACACAGGTGCGCTTCTCCAAATTTTAGCGTTTTACGTTCAAAAAACCCACTTTATGCCACTTTCCGCCACTTGCGCACACTATAGGAATGCGCCCACCACACCGTCAAGGCGCGGATTAAAGGAAAAGCCTTACAGAACGGAGATTTAGGAAGGTAAACAGAGGAGAAATGACAGTTTTGCGATATTTTTGACTCAACAACCACAAGCAACTCAAAGTGCTAGAGGTCGAAGTTAAAGTAATTTATTAAGAGTAAGATTTTTTTGGTATTACGAAGACACATCTGCCAATGATTTGGCAGGGAGGGATTCTTGCGTTACTACCTGGTTTCCTGCTCGAGATTCGGGCGGAAGGAAAAAGGTGGAGAGTCGATCTATAAGCCGGGTTCTGTCTTGAACAGTCATTCGTCTACGATGGCCATCACTGGACATCTTTAGCAACCTACCCGGTTCCAGCGCGGGCCACGCCTTGGAACCCTATTTGGTCTTGCTCCAAGTGGGGTTTACCTAGCCACGAACTGTTGCCAGTCGTGCGGTGCGCTCTTACCGCACCTTTTCACCCTTACCGGCACCGAAATGCTTAGGCGGTTATTTTCTGTGGCACTTTCCGTAGGCTCACGCCCCCCAGGCATTACCTGGCACTTCGCCCTATGGAGCCCGGACTTTCCTCCCCCCTCTAATTTTCATAGAGGGCAGCGACTGTCCAATCGACTCTCCGCCGCGAAGATTAACGGCAGGTGGCTTTCAGGACAAGCTTTAAAAGCCAACAATGCCATCATGTTCCGACGTGACGCAGGTTAAAACGCGGAACTATTCACTCTTTTGTTTATCCAGCGCGACCTGATACAGCACATTCTTGCGCACACCGGTAATTTCTGCCGCCAAGGCAGCCGCCCGCTTGAGGGGCATTTCCTTGAGCAGCAAATCGAGAATACGCATGGCCTCACTGCCTACGGCATCCTCACTCTCCGGTGCCGTCCAGCCCGCCACCAGCACCACGCACTCGCCACGTTGCTGATTGCTGTCGCCTTCGACGAACGCCCGCAGCTCTTCCAGCGGCAGCCCCTTGAGGGTTTCGAAGGTTTTAGTCAGCTCACGCGCCAACAAAGCCAGGCGCTCGCCACCAAATACCAGTTCCATATCTTGCAGGCACTCAAGGATACGGTGCGGCGCCTCGTAGAAAATCAGCGTTCGCGGCTCTTCCTTCAACAGCTCAAGTCGTGCTCGACGCCCCACTGCCTTAGCCGGCAGAAAACCTTCAAAAATAAAACGGTCCGACGGCAAGCCGGCAGCGGATAACGCCGCAATCAGCGCGCACGCTCCCGGAACAGGCACTACATTGATACCAGCGGCACGCGCCTGACGGACCAAATGGTAGCCAGGATCGGAAATCAGTGGCGTGCCGGCGTCGGAGATCAGCGCCACGTCGTCGCCAGCGAGTAACCGCATAATAAAGCGGCTACCCTCCTCACGTTCGTTGTGCTCGTGACAGGCCGCCAACGGCGTGGTAATGCCAAAATGCTGCAACAAACGCAGGGAGTGCCGAGTGTCTTCAGCCGCAATCAATTTAGCCTCACGCAACACCTTCAGCGCCCTCGCGCTGATATCGTCCAGGTTGCCAATGGGCGTCGCCACGACAAAAAGCGAGCCTGCAGTGGAATTCAAAGGACCTGGAGCAGTCAAAGCGCACACCTCGATGATTGGCAAAAGCCACATTGTAGCGTGTAGACGCCTCGAAGACAGGACATCGGGGCAGAGACCTTTTGTAGTCATCTATCAGGCCTTGCAACATTTGCACGACCTAAATAGACGGTTTTACGCCAGTAACATCGCGCCCCGGCCAGTGCTTGGGTACAATTCCACGCTAATTTGATCGGTATCAGGAACACTTACATGATCGCTTGCCTGCGGCTGCTCTCCGCCCTCTGCCTCGCTGCCTTGTTGGCCGCTTGTGCCAGCTCGCCCTCGTCCAGCCTTGGCGACCTACCACGGACTCCAGATGCCAGTATCGAGCAACTGCTCGAACAGGCCACCTCGGCAAAAACGCCGGAAAAAGCCGCCCTTCTGCGCCTGAGTGCTGCGGACCTGGCTTACCACCAGAACAATCCCGGACGCTCGGCGCAGATCCTTGCGCAAGTCCCGCTGGACACCCTCAAGCCTGCGGCACAGGTTTTCGCCAGTACCCTGGCGGCGGAACTGGCGATGACCCGCAACCAGCCCAAGGCAGCATTGGCGGCGCTGAATCATCCAAGCCTGCAAAACCTGAAGGAGCTGCCGCCAGAACAGCAGGTCCGTACCGGTACCGTGCATGCCCGTGCCTATGAGGCCGACGGCCAGACCCTGGCCGCTGCTCGCGAGCGCGTCGCCATGGCCCCGCTGCTCAGCGGCGACGCCTACAACAGCAACCATGACGCCATCTGGGCGTTGATTGCCGCGCTGCCTGCCGAACAACTACAAGCCACCGGCAACCCGACACTGGACGGCTGGATCACCCTGGCCCTGGCGGTCAAGAGCGCAGGGACCCTGGAACAACAGCAAGCCGCCATCGACACCTGGCGCGCGCAAAACCCTGGTCACCCTGCCGCCTCACAACTGCCAGTGCCCCTGACCAAGCTCAAGGAACTGGCCAGCCAGCCCCTGAACAAGATCGCGCTGCTGCTGCCCCAGGAAGGCCCGCTGGCCAACGTCGCCAAAGCCTTGCGTGAAGGCTTCATGGCTGCCCACTACCAGGCTGAACAAGCCGGGCAGAAACCGCCAGTGATCGAGTTTTACGACAGCTCGCGTTTGACCTCCATCGACGATTTCTACGCCAAGGCCCAGGCCGCCGGCGTGCAACTGGTAGTTGGCCCTCTGGAGAAGCCGCTGGTCAAACAACTCAGTGCTCGCCCGCAATTGCCAATCACTACCCTGGCCTTGAACTACAGCGAAACCGACCAGAGCCCGGCCCAACTGTTCCAGTTCGGCCTGGCTGCCGAGGATGAGGCGCGTGAAGTGTCGCGCCGCGCTCGCGCCGACGGTCTGCACCGCGCCGCTGCCATGGTGCCGAAAGGCGAATGGGGTCAGCGCGTATTCAAAGCCTTCCGCCAGGATTGGGAAGCCAATGGCGGCACCGTGATCGGCGTTGAATACGTAGACCAGCCGGTGGCCCTGGCCCAACAGATCGCCGAGCTGTTCCATCTGCGCCAGAGCGAAGGTCGCGCCAAGAGCCTGCAAAGCACCGTGGGAACGGATGTCGCCGCCCAGCCTTCGCGTCGCCAGGACATTGAGTTCATCTTCCTCGCTGTACCGCCGCAACTGGCCCAGCAGATCAAACCAACGCTGAACTTCCAGTACGCCGGTGATGTACCGGTGTATGCGACGTCCCATGTGTTCAGTGCCAGTGGCGACAAGAACCAGTACCTGGACATGAACAACATTCTGTTCTGCGAAACGCCATGGCTGCTCAACACCACTGATCCGCTGCGCAATCAGGTTGCCGCACAATGGCCGCAAGCCAATGGCAGCCTGGGGCGCCTCTACGCGATGGGCGCTGATGCCTACCGCCTGGCGCCACGCCTGGGGCAACTCAAGGCCCTGCCGGACACTCGTATCGACGGCCTCTCCGGCAGCCTGGGCATCAGCCCAAACCAACGGGTCGATCGCCAGCTGCCATGGGCTCAGTTTGTCAGTGGCCAGGTCCAGCGCCTGCCTGATACCCCACGTTGATGCCCCAGCGGTCAAGCGCACAAAGCGGCAAGGACGCCGAATTTCAAGCACTCCAGCACTTGCAACAACAAGGTCTGCGCCTCCTGGCGCAGAACTGGTTATGTAAACGCGGCGAGCTTGATCTGGTCATGCTTGACGGCGATACAGTAGTATTTGTCGAAGTCCGCTACAGAAAACACGCACAATGGGGTGGCGCGCTCGCCAGTATCGACGGGCGCAAGCGTCAAAAGCTGATACTCGCCGCGCAGTTTTTCCTGCAAAGCGAACGCCGCTGGGCCGATTACCCCTGCCGTTTCGATGTGGTTGCCATGGAAAGCACACCGTCTGGAACAGTTGATCTGAATTGGCTGAAAGATGCCTTTGACAGCTGATTCGCCGGATATCTTCACCGCACACTTTTGCTCTTTGCTTTGCGGGCTGCACATTCCTGTGCCAAACAGCCGCGCTACTTAAGGTCACACAGATGGACATGCAATCCCGAATTCGCCAGCTTTTCCAGGCCAGCATTGATACCAAGCAACAGGCGATGGACGTACTTGCACCGCACATCGAGCAAGCCAGCCAGGTCATGGTCAACGCCCTGCTCAACGAAGGCAAAATGCTCTCGTGCGGCAACGGCGGTTCGGCCGGTGATGCCCAGCACTTCTCCTCCGAGCTGCTCAACCGCTTCGAGCGTGAGCGCCCGAGCCTGCCGGCCATCGCCCTGACCACCGATTCGTCGACGATCACCTCGATCGCCAACGACTACAGCTACAACGAAATCTTCTCCAAGCAGATTCGCGCCCTTGGCCAACCCGGCGACGTACTGCTGGCGATTTCCACCAGCGGCAATTCGGCGAACATTATTCAAGCGATCCAGGCCGCACATGATCGGGAAATGATTGTCGTAGCATTGACCGGACGCGATGGCGGCGGCATGGCCTCGCTGCTACTGCCCGAAGACGTGGAGATTCGCGTCCCGGCCAATGTCACCGCACGTATTCAGGAAGTCCACCTGCTGGCGATCCACTGCCTGTGCGATCTGATCGACAGCCAACTGTTCGGGAGTGAAGAATGACCGTTAACCGCCTCAGCCTATTGGCCCTCACGCTATGCCTCGGCATCAGCGGCTGCAGCTCGGTAATCGAAGCGAGCCGCGACACGCCGATCCAGGACGATAAAGGCACCCGCACTTTCGGCAGCAAAATCGATGACTCGCTGATCGAAACCAAGGTTTCCGTCAACGTTTCCAAGGCCGCTGCGGACCTGGGCAATGGTGCCTCGCGCATCGTGGTCGTCAGCTTTAATGGTGTTGTGCTGCTCGCAGGACAAACCCCACGCGCCGACCTGAAGGCCCAGGCTGAACAAGCCGCCTCAGCCGTTCAACGGGTCAAGAAAGTCCACAACGAATTGCAAGTAATGGAGCCCATCACGCTGCTGGCAATCAGCAACGATGCCTTGCTGACCACCAAGATCAAGACGCAGATGTTGACCGACAGCGCGGTTCCCAGCTCACGGATCAAGGTCGTCACCGATAACGGCATCGTCTACATGATGGGCCTGCTGACCCAGGCGGAAGCCACCCGCGCGGCCAACCTGGTACAGAGTGTGTCCGGGGTACAGAAGATTGTGAAAGTGTTCGAATACATCGACTGATGTAAATCGACAGTGACGAAAAAGGGCGCCATGCAATGCATGGCGCCCTTTTTTATTAGCGTGTGTTACTGGTACTGCTGGTACGGGTTGCCTTGGAACTCGTTGTTCTGCTGAGGCGCTTGTTGCTGTCCAGGCTGCTGGTACTGCTGGCCAGGGATCGGGCCGAGGTTGACCTCTACGCGACGGTTCTGAGCGCGGCCATTGACGTCGGCGTTGCTGGCAATCGGGTTATCCGGACCGGCGCCGCGAGCACTCAGGTTGGTCGGGCTGACACCCTGGGATGTCAGGTACGTGGCAACGCTCTGCGCACGACGCTGGGACAGGTCCATGTTGTGCTGGCGGCTGCCGGTGCTGTCGGTGTAACCGACGATCTGGATGGTGTTCTGGTTGAACTGCTTGAGGGAGCCCGCCAGGTTGTTCAGTGGCGTGTAGAAGCTACTGGCGATGGCAGCCGAGTCTGTGGCGAAGGTGATATTGCCCGGCATGATCAACTTGATCGTATCGCCCTGACGCTGCACCTCGACGCCGGTGTTGGCCATTTTGGCCCGCAACTCGGCTTCCTGCTTGTCGGCGTAGTAACCGTAACCTGCCGCGCCAATACCGGCGACGGCAGCGCCAATCAAGGCGCCCTTGCCACGGTTGTTATGGTCAATGGCCGCACCCGCCAAGGCGCCCGCCAAAGCGCCGAGCCCACCGTATTTGGCAGTTTTGCTCATACCTTGCGAGCCGCCATCTGCCTGCCCTTGGCTACCGTCATAAGGATTGGGCGAGGCACAGCCGGACAACAAAGCAACAGCCGTAGCAACAACAAGCAAACGACGCGAAGTGAACATGAAGGAAGCTCCTACTTTTGCATTCTGTGATGCAGAGGACATTGGCAATGGACCTGTGCCGATGTTGGAACACGACAAACGGTAAAAATTCCGTGTCCGATCAGGTCCACACAAAACTGATTCAACCGCGTTACAACAGATGAACATGGTGAAACCCTAGCAGACGCCTCATGAATGGGAATTGTCATTTTTGCTATAAGTATCGTCAGATCGTCATCACTTGGTGTCAGGAAAAATACCCCCCTGCCCTTCAAGCCCTGACAAAAGGGTTCTCGCGCATCTCATCTCCCAACCGCGTGTCCGGACCATGACCGGTCACTACCGTCGCGCCCTCATCCAGCGTGTACAACCGTTGCTTGATCGAACGCACAATAGTCGCCTGGTCCCCACCCCATAAATCGGTACGCCCCACGCCACGCCGAAACAATGTGTCCCCGGCGATCAACAATTTGGCGTCGGCAAACCAAAAACTCATAGACCCCGGAGTGTGCCCAGGTGTGTGCAAGGCCACCCCACATCCGCAGGCGAGTTCTTCTTCATCCTCCAACCAGTGGTCCGGCGACGGCACCGGGGTGTAGGGCACACGGAACATCTGGCACTGCATTTCCAGGTTGTCCCAGAGAAATTGATCCTCCTTGTGCAAGTGCAACGTGGCGCCGGTCTTTTCCTTCAACTGGCCGGACGCCAGGAAGTGATCAAGATGAGCGTGGGTGTGAATGATGCTCACCACTTTCAAGCCCAGCGCATCCAGCCGCGCCAGGATCAGTTCATGGTTGCCGCCCGGATCGACCACGATGGCCTTTTTGCTGATGGGGTCGCCGATGATGGTGCAATTGCACTGCAACGGGCCGACAGGGAAGGTTTCGCGAATCAGGGCAGGAGGCTGGGACATCAAACGGGCTCGGTATGCTGTGATGATGCCGATTCTGGCACAAAATGCCCGAGGCCTACCCCAACAACCCCATCTCCTGCGCCCGAGCTACCGCCTGGGTGCGGCGCTCCACCCCAAGCTTGCTGTTGATATGACTGGCGTGAGTCTTGACCGTATGCAACGAGATAAACAGCTGGTTGCTGATTTCCTGGTTCGAACAGCCCTGGGCGATCAAGTGCAGCACTGCCAGCTCGCGCACGCTCAAGGTTTCATGGGTAGGCGCAATCTCGACATATGCCATGGCTGGCAAGAGTGCCAGCAGGCTTTGGTTCAGCAGACCCTGAGCGTCACGGCCCAATTGTTCCCGCATCCAGTCGGGATAACGTTCCAGTAGACGCTCAAAAGGCTGCAGCGCCCCACCCGCCGCGGCTTCAAGTGCTCGGGCAAACACTTGGCGCGCCTGTGGCTCCTGACCACTCTCCAGCAACAATTGCGTCTGCTGGGTCAACGCCATCAGCGCGATCATCTGCCGCCCATTGTTGTGGGCCTGTCGCGCCAGCTCTTCGAGCCGCTGCAGTGCGGCAGAAGGCTGATGGCGAATGGCATCCAGCGCAGCTTGTTGCAGTTCGATATGTTGCGGCAGGTGTGGATGGAACTCCGGCGCGGCCGCCGCCTGCTCACCGTTATACGTTTGCCCCAGACGTGTCAGCCAGGCGTCGGCCAAGTCTGTACGCCCCTGCGCCAGCCACAGCTCGCATTTGATCAGGGTAATCATCGCCAGGTAATAGATCGGCGGCACATCCCAGATGTGCATCAAGCGCTCGGCTTCGGCCAATTCGGCAAACGCCAGAGGGAAATCCCCGCGACGGCCTTCGAAGTTGGCGATCACGCAATGACCGATCAAAACACTGATGTCCCGGCAGGCGCGGGCCTCGCTCAAGCCAGCGCGCAAGCGGACAATGGCAGCCTCTGGCTGGCAGCGCACCAGCAGCAAATAACCTTCATACAACGCCAGGCGGGCACGCACCGCGTACAAGCGTTGAGGCGCTAACCCATTCAAGCGTTGCAGGCCCTGACGGACTTCATCCAGGGAGCGCTGGATCTCTCCGCGCGCCTGCAACACCCGCGCGCGGTCGTAATGAGCCAGGGCCTCGAACAGTGGATTACCGACCCGCTGCGCCAACTCCAGCGAATCGCGGTTCAAACCACGGGCACGCCACAGGTCGGCATCGACAATCGCCAAATTAGACAGCGTGGACAAGCACATCAGCCGTTGGCCGTAACGTTTCTGCGGCAGGCTCTCCAACGCCTCGGTGCAATACAGCTGGGTCAATTCACGGTTACCGCGCCCACGGGCAATGATCCCGCTAAGGGCCAGCCACTGGGCCAGCATCGACTTCTGGGCGGTGGCCGACGGGGCCGGCAGGAAACGGCTGAGATGACTGGACAACTCTTCGGCCGCATCCAGCTGACAAGCCAGGCCCAGGGCCCAGCTATAGAGCACGATCAAGCGCGGCGTGCTGATCAATAGGCTGTCGGGCAAGTCCATCTTCCAGCGCAGGAGCATGCCGACGTTTTGCTCGGCCAGCAGTTGCTCTTCCGAAAGGTTTTGCACCAGGTTCGCCGCCACATCCAGATGGCCGGCGCGCAACGCCTGCTCTACCGCCTCATCGATCAGGCCCTGGGCATTGAACCAGCGGCAAGCCCGCAAATGCAGGCTGGCAATCGGCAATACGGCGTTAGCGGCACGTCGGGTACGCAGCAAATCGGAAAACAGATGGTGATAACGGAACCAGTGCCCCTGCTCGTCCAGTGGCACCAGAAAGACTTGGTGAGCTTGCAGATAACGCAAGATCTCCGCGCTGTCGTGCGCTTCACGCAGGGCGTCGCACAGTCCGCTGCAAAAGCGTTCCTGAGGCGCGGTGTCATAGAGGAATGACTGCACTTCCACAGGCAAGCAGTCGATCACCTCCTCCAGCAGATAGTCGCGGATCAGCCCCTCACCACCGTGCAAACCCTGGGGCAAGGCACCGTCGTTGCCGGCTTCGGAGGCGGCCAACAACCAGAAACGCAGGCCGGCGACCCAGCCTTCGCTACGGCGGATAAGGTTATCCAGGGCTTCGCCGCGCAATGAACTGCTGTGGCGGTCGAGCAAGGCCAGAGACTCATCGTTGGTCAGCCGCAAGTCCTGCTCATGCAGTTCCAGCAAGTGCCGGGACAGTCGCAACCGCGCCAGGTGCCAGTCGGGGCGCTGGCGGCTGGTCACCATCACCAGCAGCCCATCAGGCAAATGATTGAGGAAAAACTGCAGACAACGGTCGAGTACCGGGCCCTGGGCCAGATGATAGTCATCCAGCACCAGCAGCAGGGGCTCGCGGGTGGACAGGTGCATCGTCAATTCATCAAGCAGCCCGTCGAGCCACTCTTCAAAGGCGAACGGCTGATGCCGCTGACGCATTTTCAGCAGGCCCAACGACTGGGCGCCTATTTGAGGGAAATATTGCTGCAGGCCGTCGAGCAGACGCTCGAGAAAACGCCCTGGATCGTTGTCCCTGGCGCTCAAGCCCAGCCACAGACTTTGCCAGTGCACCGGCAGGCTTTGGCAGAACTCAACCGCCAACGAACTCTTGCCGAAGCCCGCCGGCGCGCTGACCAATAACAGGCGGCCACCCAACCCTTCGCTCAGGCGTTCGCACAGGCGTGGTCGCAACACGTAGCCGTCAGGCAGCGGGGGTCGATAGAAGCGACCTTCCAGGGTGGGAATCACCGCACTGGCAGGCCCTTGGATTCGGGACAGATCAGTCATCGCCGGGCTCTTGTAGAAGGCTGTTGTCGGCATTGCAGATGTCCGCAGACTAGCGGTAAAAGCGGCAGCTTTGTAGATCTTTGCAACAATTGTCTGAAAAAGACTACAACAAAACATAACCGGGAGTTTCCATTACCCGGCTGGGCTCGGTATTTCAAAAAACGCAAATAAAATGTGGGAGCCGGGCTTGCCCGCGATACAGGCACCTCGGTGTGTCAGATACACCGAAGTGATGCTATCGCGGGCAAGCCCGGCTCCCACACCCGAGGATGCGGCCTCTGTTACGGCGGGTTAGCGAACCCCATCCTGACGCAGGGCGGCCGGGGTGAAGTCGCTGGTGGTGGCGGTGAAGCCGAAGTCATAGGCCTGCTTCTCTTCGTTCTTCATGCCCAGTGCCAGGTAGCGGCCGGACTGCAGGTCGTAGAGGGTTTCCAGGGAGTACCACGGCACTTGCTTGTCGTAGTAGTTCTCAGCATGAGCTTCCGCCACACGCCACAGTTGGCCACGGCCGTCGTAATGGTCAATGACAGCGGCTTGCCAGGTGTCTTCATCGATGTAGAAGTCACGTTTGGCGTAGATGTGACGCTGGCCTTCCTTCAAGGTGGCGACCACATGCCAGACCCGACGCAGCTCGTAGCGAGTCAGGTCCTGATTGATATGGCCAGCCTTGATGATGTCGACATACTTGAGCTTCGGATCGTCGATCTTGTAGCTGTTGGAGGCGATGTAGATTTCCTTCTTGCCTTCCAGCTTCCAGTCGTAGCGGTCCGGTGCGCCGTTGTACATATCAAGGTTGTCGGAGGTACGCAGGCCATCGGCGGCAGTCCCCGGGCCGTCATAAGACACCTGCGGCGCACGACGCACACGGCGCTGGCCGGCGTTGTAGACCCACGCCGAACGTGGTTCCTTCACCTGATCCAGGGTTTCATGCACCAGCAGCACACCACCGGCCAGACGTGCCGGCGCAGTCACTTGTTGCTTGAAGTAGAACAGGATGTTGCCCGGGTTTTTCGGGTCGTAGTCCTTCATCTTGTCGCGGAACACGAACTGGTCGCGGAAGTACACCAGGCTGAACGAGCCGTTGGTTTGTGGCGTGGCCTGAGTCACCAGACGGGTCACGCTGCCACCGCGATAGCGGGTGATGTGGTTCCAGATGACTTCGACGCCGCTTTTCGGAATAGGGAAAGGCACGGCGGTTTCGAAATTTTCCAAGCCGTTGCCGCCGGACACCAGGTTGGTGTTGGTGGCGTTTTTCTTGATGGAGGCGAACACATCGGCCGGCACCGTAGCACCGCGATGGGTCGGATAGACCGGCATCTTGAAGGTTTCCGGGTAGCGCTTGAACATTGCGTACTGCCCCGGGGCCAGCTTGTCTTTGTACTGCTCTACGTTCTGCGCAGTGATGGTGAACTGCGGTTGCTCACTGGCGTATGGGTTGGCCAGAAAGCCTCGAGCATCCACGGCGCCAGCATTGGTTGGCATCGGTGACCATTTAGGGATGGTGCCCGCCGCGTTACCGGCCATTTCTGCGCCCATCGGGGTCAGGGTCGTGCCCAGCTTTGACGCTTCATCCGCCGATACGGCCGCCATGGCGTTGCAGGCCATGATCGACAGCCCAAGCACACCCACGTGCAACAGACTTTTAGTTATTTTCATATTCTGGTCTTCCTGAAATGCATGTGCTTAGAAGTTCACACCAACACTAAGAGCTAAGAAGTCGCGGTCATCCACTGTGCTGAATTTGCCACCAAAGAAGTTGGTGTAGTTCAGGCTGGCGGTGTAGGTGTTCTGGTATTCGGCATCCACACCCAGGCTGACTGCCTTGCGGCCTTCTTCGAAGTTGCCGCCAGGGCCTGGCGAATAACCCTTCACGTCATGAGACCAAGCCACATTGGGCTTGAGGTTGACGCCGGCAAACACATCCGGGTATTCCCAGATCGCCCTGGCGCGATAGCCCCAGGAGGTCGCGGTGGTGTAACCGTCGTTGTTGCAGTTGGTGTTCAGGCCTGCGGCATTGGGCAAACCGGCGCCGGTGGCCGTCGAATTGTTGAGGGCGGCACAGAATCCACCCGGCAGAGTGCCTGGACCGAAGACCGGGTCACGGCCATAACGTGCCTCGTTTTTGCTTTCCAGCCCGCCGACGTGGGTAATACCAATTTCACCGACCGTGGTCAGGCGGCTGGCGCCCATGACCTGATCAAAGAAGTGCGTGAACGTCGTCTGGAACTGGGTCACTTCCTTACGGTTGTAGCCATGTAGGTCTTGGCCTGGAGAGCCTTTCAACACCGAAGCGTTACCGTAACCAGGAATCGGTGTGACGCCCGCGTAGAGGATGTCGGTGGTGCTCAGTTGTACGGGTGCGTTTGGCCGATAGCTCAACTCGCCACTCCAGGCGGTGCCGGTAGGCAGCGTGGTGGAGAAGCTCAGGCCGTAGAGGCGAATGTCTTCCGGGTACTCGACGAAATAGTTGGAGCTGCCCGCGACAATCAACGGCCGAAGTGCCGCTAAAGGCCCCAGCGGCCGGGTGTAAGCCGAGGACGGCGCACCTTGGGCACTGAAGATCGGTGCACGGCTGTGGTAGTTCATGAAGTACGCGCCGAACTCGGTATCCAACGGTTCGAAGTTGTAGTGCATGGCCACGCCGAACTGGCCACTGTCCCGCGCATCACGGTCCGGGCCACGACGCACCAGAACCCCTTCGTCGTTCACATTCACACCCAGAGCATTGAGGGTCGGCATTGCAGCACCCGGAATGGTCGAGCGCTTGTTCAAGACCCGCAAGTTGTTGCTGCAGCCATCGGCAATAACGTCGGGCTGTGAGAAGAACGTACCGCAGTTATCCACTACGGTCTGGTCCCACTCCAACTGGTAGAACGCTTCTGCCGACAAGTTATCGGTCAGGGTCTGCGACACATAGAACATGTTGACCGGAATCAAGCCTTCCTTGATTTCAGCCCCCGGACGACGGAACGCGGACACGTCGATCGGGTTGATGGAGTTGATGCCGCCACCGATGAATGTACTTTCACCCCAGCTCACGACTTGCTTACCGAAGCGCACGTTACCCGGCTGATCGGCAATGGAGTAGTTGTGGTAAACGAAGGCGTCGAGAATTTGCCCGCCGGAGGACTTGGCGCCCTCTTTGCGGTTGTTGTCGCTGATGTCCTTGAACGGACGGCTTTCGTCCTTGAGTTCAAAGTCGTACCAGTACTTGCCACGTACAAACACGCCGGTGTCGCCGTACTTCAGTTCCAGGTCATGAATGCCCTTGAAGATCTTCGAGAACGTTTCCCCGCGCTTGAAGTTCAAGTGCGCGTCATCGGAGGTCTGGGACAAACCCCGGCCGCCGTTGTTGGCGCCGATCAGGTCTTTGTTGGGTTTGGCGGTGGACCAACTGGCGCCTACCGACAGGGACGAGTCGAAGCTGCCTTCGACTTCACCAATGTTAAAACTGACGCCGAATGCCGGCCCGGCGAGCGTAGAAGCAAGACTGACGGCCAAGGGCAGTCTCGCCCGGCGCCAGAACTGGTTTACTGAGGTCATCGACGCTACTCCATGTGCATTATTGTTATGGCAGTGAGCTTTTTCCTGGACGCTTGTAACGGCGGGAATACAACGATTCCAAAGCCGGGTGACAACCGAACCTGCGCAGGTCCGCCGCACCGCATCCGTGAAAACTCTGGGATGGACTATAGCCAGCAGGGGGTACCACTTGATCCCTCTAAAGTGTGATTTGCATCACCAACCCGTCTGCCACAGTCCTTTCGCCATACCAGCGAGAGCCGGCGCGGCAAGGATGGCTGAAAATTTCGAATAAACAAGTTGAAGGCTTGTGTTAGAGCGCCGCCGTGCCCGCGAAGGCACGGCGAAATGCCTCAGAGGGTAGAAAGGAAAGTGCTGTTGTTGGCTTGCCATTCAATGATGTCGACACGGATACGTTTTTTGTCGAGTTTACCGACGCTGGTCTTGGGAATTTCCGTAACAACGGCAATCTGGCTCGGGATCGCCCATTTGCTCAGATGGCCCAATTCGACAAACGGCTTGAGGTGCTCCTTGAGCTCCTTCGCCCCAATCACATGGCCATCACGCACCACCAGCAAGGCAAACGGGCGCTCGCCCCACTGCGGGTCAGCAATCCCCACCACCGCTACTTCGCGTACCGCCGGGTGACGGCTGACCAGGTCTTCGAGGGCCAGGGAGGAGATCCACTCGCCTCCCGTCTTGATCACATCCTTGATGCGGTCACGAATATCGATCACACCAAAGGCATCGAGCGTCGCCACATCACCCGTGTGCATCCAGCCACCGGCCCACAGCTCGGCGCCCTTTTGCGGCTCGTTGAAATAACCTTCGCTGAGCCATGGCGCACGCAGCACCAGTTCGCCTTGGGACTCGCCGTCGGCGGGCAGGAAATTGCCGTCCGCATCGATGATCGCCGCCTCCACCAACGGCCCGGGCACACCGGCCTTGATGCGATAGGTAATGCGTTCGTCTTCGCTGCCGGCCATCAACTCTTCGTTGAGGTGGGCACAGGACACCAACGGGCCGGTCTCGGACATCCCATAGGCGGCGGTCAGTTGAATACCCCGCGCCTTGGACGCCTCATACAGCGAACGATTGAGTGCGCTGCCGCCAATGACGATTTTCCAGCCGCCAAAATCGACACCCTGACCCGCCTTGGCGTTGAGCACCATTTGCAGGATCGTCGGCACGCAATGGGAGAACGTGACCTTCTCCTTGCGCCACAACTCCACCAGGTACTCTGGGTCGTAACGGCCGGGGTAGACCTGTTTCAGGCCAAGCATCGTGGCCACATACGGCAAGCCCCAGGCATGCACGTGGAACATCGGCGTGATGGGCATGTAGACGTCGTTGGTGCCCAACAGGCGCACGCTGTCGACGCTGCCCATGATGGTTGCCACGCCGATGGTGTGCAGTACCAGTTGGCGATGGGTGAAGTACACGCCCTTGGGATTGCCGGTGGTACCGGTGGTGTAAAAGGTGGTGGCCACCGAATTTTCGTCAAAATCCTGGAAGTCGTACGTGGGACTGGCCGCCGCCAGCAGGCTTTCGTACTCGCCCACCAGGTTGGGCAGTTCGGCGGTTTTTTCCTCGTCATCGGTCAACAGCAGGGTTTTGTCGACGGTGGTCAGGTGCCCGGCGATGGCTTGATACAGCCCCACGAACTCGCTGTTGACCAGCACGAAACGGTCCTCGGCGTGGTTCATGGTGTAGAGAATCTGCTCCGGCGACAGACGCACGTTGATGGTGTGGATCACCGCGCCGATCATCGGGATGGCAAACATGCATTCCAGGTAACGGTGACTGTCCCAATCCATTACTGCGACGGTGTCACCGGCCTTGACCCCGGCAGCCGTCAGCACGTTGGCCAGCCGGGCAACGCGCTCGATCAGGGTCGGATAGGTGTAACGCAGTTTGTCGCGGTAGACGATTTCCCGTGTTTTCTCGTAGCGGGTACCGGACATCAACAGGCGTTTGATCAACAACGGGTACTGGTAAGCGCCTTCGGCGGGCGGGATAACACGAGTCTGCAACATACTAATCCCTTATCTGACTGCACGGTCTGGCTGAAAGATTTGCACTTTAGAGCCCTTGCGCGCCTGCCAAATCAGCCAAAGGAATGATTTGCTGAACGTCGTGAATGCTAGCTTTGCGCCAGCACCCAGGTTATTTCATGCTGGTAAATGCCAGCTTCACACCGATTGCAATCAGCACCGCCCCCATGCCCCGATCGAACCAATGCCCCATCCGCGCAAACCCTGCACGCACCCGCTGCTGGCTGAACAACATGGCCACCAGACAGAACCAAAGCGCCGTAGCCACCGCCAGGTAAACCCCATAACCCGCCTGAACCGCCAGCGGTGTATGGGGATTGATAACCACCGTAAACAGCGACAGGAAAAACAGCGTCGCCTTGGGGTTCAACCCATTAGTGACAAACCCCGAGGTAAACGCCCCACGCGCAGTGCGCTCACCCGCTTCACGGTGCAAATCGTCTTCACTTGAAGGCTTGGCTGGCTGAGCACGCAACGCCTTGAAACCGATGTACAGCAGGTAGGCCGCCGCCGCCCACTTCAGCGCGTTGAACAACACAATGGACTGGGAAACGATCAGACCGATACCAAGCAACGAATAGCCTACATGCAGGAAAATCGCCGAACCGACACCCAACGCCGTCCAGGTCCCGGCGCGACGGCCATGAGTCACGCTCTCACGTACCACCACGGCGAAATCCGGCCCCGGGCTGGCCACCGCCAGCAAGTGAATCAAGGCCACGGTCAAGAACTCGGTGAGGTACATGCACACTCCAGGAAGTAACTGATTATTTCATCTGATAGGCTCGGCAGATTACGCCTTCGAACCCAGCCGCAAAAGGTACAGTTGATGACGAACAATCGCCGCGCCGTCTTCCTCGATCACCCTTCCCTGGACTTGGGGGACCTCGACCTGAGCGGGTTGCGGGAACATTTCAGCGACTTGCAGTTGTGGGAACAAACCACCCCGCAAAACGTGGTCGAACGCCTGCAAGGCGCCCAAGTGGCGATCAGTAACAAGATCTTGCTCAACGCCGAAACCCTGGCGGCCTGCCCCGAGTTGAAACTGATCCTGATCGCCGCCACCGGCACCAACAACGTCGACCTCGCCGCCGCCCGTGCCCAGGGCATTACCGTGAGCAATTGCCAGGGTTACGGCACGCCGTCGGTGGCCCAACACACCCTGATGTTGCTGCTCAATCTGGCGACGCGCTTGAAGGACTATCAACGGGATGTCGATGCCGGGCTGTGGCAGCAGGCCAAACAGTTCTGCCTGCTGGACTACCCCATCGTCGAACTGGAAGGCAAAACCCTCGGCCTGCTGGGGCATGGCGAACTAGGGGGCGCCGTTGCACGCCTGGCCGAAGCCTTTGGTATGCGCGTTGTGCTGGGGGCAATACCAGGACGCCCGGCCCGCGCCAATCGAATGCCGCTGGATGAATTGCTGCCGCAGGTTGACGCTCTGACCCTGCACTGCCCGCTCAACGAACACACCCACCACTTCATCGGTGCCCGTGAGCTGGCACTGCTCAAGCCTGGCGCGTTTGTGGTCAACACCGCACGCGGCGGTCTGATCGACGAACAGGCCCTGGCCGATGCCTTGCGCAGCGGTCACCTGGGCGGCGCGGCCACCGACGTGTTGAGCGTTGAACCGCCGACCGCCGGCAACCCGCTGCTGGCTGCCGACATCCCGCGCCTGATCGTCACACCTCATATCGCCTGGGCCAGCCGCGAAGCCCGGCAGCGGATTGTCGGCCAATTGACGGAAAATGCCCGAGGCTTTTTCAGCGGCGCCCCACGGCGCGTCGTCAGTTGATAAACTGCGCCCCTTTTCAAGGAGCAGACCATGGATCCGCGCAGTGAAGTACTGCTTCGTCAGACCGAACTTTTTCAAGGTGACTTGCTGCTGGTAGGCCTACCCGCCGACGACCTGCTGGGTCGACTGCCCAACGCCCATGGCTGGTGCTGGCATGCCGGCGATCAGGCAGCGCTGGACGCGCGTTTTGCCGAGCGCAGCCATTTTGGCGTGAATGTGCCCGAGCGTTCATTCGACTCGGCCGTCGTGTTCCTGCCCAAGTCCAAGGACCTGGCCGACTACCTGCTCAATGCCGTGGCCGCACGCCTGCCCGGTAAAGAGCTGTATCTGGTAGGGGAAAAAAAGGGCGGCATCGAAAGTGCCGCCAAACAACTGATCCCCTTCGGTAAACCCCGCAAACTCGACAACGCGCGGCACTGCCAGTTGTGGCAAGTCACCGTGGCCAACGCCCCGCAAGCCGTGGAGTTGGAAAGCCTGGCCGAGGTCTTCGAGGTGCCACTGGCCGAGGGGCCGCTCAAGGTCGTGAGCCTGCCAGGCGTATTCAGCCACGGTCGTCTTGATCGCGGCACCGAACTGCTGTTGGAGCATCTGGATAAATTGCCAAGCGGTCATTTGCTGGACTTCGGTTGCGGCGCGGGCGTTCTGGGCGCGGCGGTCAAACGGCGCTATCCCCACAATACGGTCACCCTGCTGGATGTGGACGCCTTTGCGGCGGCCAGCAGTCGCCTGACGTTGGCCGCCAACGGCCTGGACGCCGAGGTGCTGACCGGTGATGGCATCGACGCCGCGCCGATGGGCCTGAACACGATTTTGAGCAATCCGCCGTTTCATGTCGGGGTGCACACCGACTATCACGCCACGGAGAACTTGCTGCGAAAAGCAGCAAAACATCTGGCAAAAGGTGGCGAACTTCGACTGGTAGCCAACAGCTTCCTGAAATACCAACCGCTGATCGAAGAGCATCTGGGCGTGTGTGCAATCAAGGCCGAAGGCCAGGGATTTCGCATTTACCGTGCCAAACGCCCTTGACGGCTTTTTGAAAAAGAAGGCTTGCCGAATGGATTTTGCCTAGGCAGAATCCGCTCCGTCCTAGGGGAGTAGTCTCCCACGAGCGCCATGCTCGTCCGGCATACGTCAACATACTTGGTCAACAGACCATGGCGTATGCGACCCAGGAGTCCGCACAGACGGACCGGGGTTTGACAAGACCTATGACACGAACACCTTACCCGGGGCGGGAAGGCTGTACGTGTCATAGCCGTGTCGACCCGCCCCTGGAACTTACCTGATGCTGGATTCTCTGCTCGTCCCTACCGCAATCGTTGCCTTGGCCGAAATTGGCGACAAGACGCAACTGCTCGCCCTCGTTCTCGCTGCACGCTTTCGCAAACCCTGGCCGATCATCGCCGGCATCATTGCTGCGACCCTGGCCAACCATGCGGCCGCTGGCGCCGTGGGCGCCTGGTTTGGCAGCTTCTTCTCAAATGCGATGCTGCACTGGATTCTCGCCGCGAGCTTTTGCGCCACGGCTCTGTGGACCTTGGTGCCGGACAAGCTCGATGACGACGAAGCCAGCACCACTCGCAAGTTCGGGCCGTTCCTGACCACATTGATTGCGTTCTTCCTCGCAGAGATCGGTGACAAGACGCAGATCGCTACCGTCATGCTGGCGGCGCAATACCCGGAGCTGTGGCTGGTGATTATCGGTACGACGCTGGGCATGCTGATTGCCAACGTGCCGGTGGTACTGGCGGGGAATTTCGCGGCAGATAAATTGCCGTTGACGTTGATTCGTCGCTTGGCGGCCACGGCGTTTTTCGTCCTGGCAATCGTTGCTGTCTACAAGGCCATGCAAAGTAGCGGCTGGTTGTAAACGCAATCCAATGTGGGAGCGGCGGTGCGACGATTCGACTTGCTCGCTCCCACATTCAGACTTGCATTGCAGCCTTACAGATCAGGACTTCTTGGCCTGCTGATACAACGGCATCACCTTCGGAATTGCCGCCTGCAACGAGGCGATCCGGCTGTCGGAGGCCGGGTGAGTACTCATGAACTCAGGTGGCGCGCCCTCGGAAGCCTTGGCCATCTTGTTCCACAGGGTAATCGCCGCGTTCGGGTTATAACCGGCGCGGGCCGACAGCTCCAGACCGATCAAGTCCGCTTCGTTTTCATTGCTGCGGCTGTTGGGCAAGGTCATGCCGTAGTTGGCCACGGTATCGGCCAGTGCCAGGCTGTCCTGGCCCAGGCCGAACAACGCACCGGCGCCCTGCTTGGCCATCTGGATACCGTAGGCCTTGGACATGGCTTCGCGGCCGTGTTCACGCAAGGCGTGGGCGATTTCATGACCCATTACTGCGGCGAGCTCGTCGTCCGTCAATTTAAGGTTATCGATCAACGCGCTGTAGACCAGGATCTTGCCGCCAGGCCCGCAGTTGGCGTTCATCTCATCGCTTTTGATCAGGTTCACTTCCCACTTCCACTGGGCCGCGTCCGGACGGAAGGTCGGTGCCTGGGCAATCAGGCGATTGGCAATCGCCTGCACGCGCTTGGCGTTGGCACTGGTCTTGTCCACCAGGCCCTTGCCGCTGGCGTCCCCCAACGTCTGCTGGTAGGACTGCGCATACATCTGGTCGACTTCCTGGCTCGACAACATGCTGAACATGTACTGCTTGCGCTCAACGCCCACAGCACCGCCGCTGGTGGTATTGACCGACTGACAACCGGCCAGCAGCACCGCTGCGCCCAATGCACATACCGCTAATGATTTCTTCATGACACGCTCCCTGAAAACATGGCGCGTATCGTAGGCGGTCAATTGTATCGGCGCTAGATACACCAGACGTTTAACCGACAAATTTCGGAGACATCTCACAACCCCGCCCAAGGTTTAACCCGGCGTCAAACACTCCGGCCCATTGAGTTTCGGATCGTTGACCATATTGGCCAGTACCCGCTCGCGTAACACGGCAGGCTCACTGGCCAATAATGCCTGCAAGGCATGCAAGGGGGTCTCGGGATCAAGCCATGCCTCTTGCCCCGCCGCATCGAGAATCAACGGTCGCCGCTGACTCTGCGCGGCCTGAGTGACCACCGCCGTACTCAACCACACCTGTTCCTGCACCGGATAAGCCTCCCAGATCGCCGCAAAGAATAGCGTCGAGCCCTCCCCCGGCGTCAGCCAGTACGGCCGCTTGCGCTGAGTACCGCGCCATTCGTAGAAACCGTTGGCCGGCAGCAGGCAGCGCCGCTGACGGAACGCTTCGCGAAACATCGGTTGCTCAGCCAGGGTTTCTGCTCGGGCATGAGCCGGGGTGCGGGACAAATCCGTGAGCCACGGCGGCGTGAGCCCCCAACGGGCTCGCGCCAGGGTGCGCTGACCGTCGGCGGTACGTTGGATCAATACCGAATCATTAGGAGAAATATTCCACTGGGCCTGCTGGTCCGCCGGAAAGCCCGGCAAGGAAGCAAACGCGGGGTTCCAGCGAAACAGGGCATAACGTCCACACATGGGGCAACACGACTCTTGGAGAAACTGGCCGACAGCCTAACAGACCAGCACGTCAGGGAAGCTGTCGGGTTCATCTCCAGGCACAGGCAGCGCGCCATTGTAGGCAGTGATCAATTCCCGGGCGTAGTCAGCCTGCTCGTCCTCGACCGATAACCCCAACAGGCCAAACACCGGCAACTCCCCCACGCCACCGAGCAAATCGCGGCCCACCAAGTGCGCCTTGATCCCCTCACTGGCAAGCATGCGCTGGAGCAGCTCGCCTTCCATCAGATTTTCCGGTTCGTAGATTCGCTGCATTATTCGTTCTCGCTGCGCACTTCAAGCATCCATTCATCACCGTGAATCTGTAGCACGAAAGTAATGGGCCGGCAGCACACCGGGCAGTCTTCTATATAAGTCTGATCACCACCGGACAAATCCAGTACGGCCTCCACAGGCTCACCACAATAAGGACAATCGTACGGCTCGGTTTCCAGCATCGCAGTCTCCCAAGTGACTTGTGCGTATAATCGCCGGTCTATTTGCAGGACTATTTTCGTTTGATGCCATTTGCTCAAACTGCGCCCTGTCACTTATCGATCCAAACCTTTACTTACCCTAGCCGTTTCTAACAAGAGAGCATGATGGGCGAATTCGATACCATCCGACCTTACAACGACAGCGAAGTCCCGGCAGTGCTGGCCCGGCTGTTCAGTGACAAGGCCTTTCTGGACATCCTGACCCACTTTCGCTTCCCGCGCTTTGCCGGTGCCTTTGGCTGGCTGCTCAAGCCCCTGATCAGCCACCGCCTGCGCCGTGAGTTCGCCGGCGTGACCACCGTGGCCACCCTGCAAGACAAAGTCGAGTACTACGTCGACCATACCATTGACCGGGCCACCGACGGCGTGACTTATACCGGTGTCGAACAACTCAAGTCCGGCATGGCCTATGTGTTTCTCGCCAACCACCGCGACATCGTGATGGACCCGGCCTTCGTCAACTATGCGGTCTACCACGCCGGCCTGCCGACGCCACGCATTGCCATTGGCGATAACCTGCTGCAAAAGCCCTTCGTCAGCGACCTGATGCGCTTGAACAAGAGCTTTATCGTGCACCGCTCCATCACCGGACGACGCGAGAAGATGGCGGCGTATCAGTTGCTTTCGGCCTACATCAACCATTCGATTCGCAACGACAGCCAGTCGATCTGGATCGCGCAGGCCGAAGGCCGCGCCAAGGACGGGGATGACCGCACCGAATCGGCGATCCTCAAGATGTTCCACATGAGTCGTAAGGACGAACCGTTTGCCGAGGTCATCCAGTCGCTGAACCTGACGCCGGTGTCCATCAGCTACGAATATGACCCGTGCGATGCGGCCAAGGCCCGCGAGTTGTACATCCGCGCGACTACTGGCACGTACAGCAAGGTACCGGGCGAAGACGATGTGAGCATTGCCCTGGGCATCACCGGCTACAAGGGCCGGGTCCACATCAACTTCGCATTGCCGATCACCGAGCGTTTTGAAGACACCAAACTGCTGGCCATCGAGATGGACCGGCAGATCCTCGGCGGTTATCGCCTGTTTCCGGTGCACTACCTGGCATACGCCCAGTGGAGCGACGCCGACCCGCAATTGCAGGTACCGACCGCCGCCGAGGTGTTCCCGGCCGATGAACTGGCCAAGGCGAAGGCGGAATGGGAACGACGGCTGAATGCCTGCCCGGCGGAACATCGGCCGTATCTGGTGCAGCAATATGCGACACCGGTGAGGAACCAGTATCGGGTCAAGGCAGGGATTGCGCTGTAACGACTCGCTCATGTGGGAGCGGCGGTGCGGCTTACTCGCGAATGCGGTTGTAGCCGCTGCCGAGGCACGAGGCTGCGATGCGTGTCCGCAGGACCGCCCTTAGGGCCGCTACGTCGGAATGCCGCACCAAGCCCATCGCAGCCTCATTCTTCGGCAGCGGCTACAACCGCCTTCGCGAGCAAGTCGAATCGTCGCACCGCCGCTCCCACATTTGATTTGCGGGGTTCTTACAGACGGGTACTGAACCAGGACGCCACCAGCGCCAACCCGAGGCAAGCAAAACCCAGTCGGTAAGCAAGGCGCTGGGCACGCTGGGTTCGTACATCCAGAAACAGCATCGGCTGATCAACGGCCCGCTCTTCGCTAAGCGCTGCCAAATGAGCCAGGGCGCGTTGTTCACGCAGGCGCGTGACAGACAGCAGCCAGGCGCCGGGGCAAGCGGCGAGCAATGCGAATGCATTGAGTAGTGTTGCAGCGTTAACGCCGAGCACGGAAAGTGGCAACGACATCATGAACCTCGGTGTCACTGTGGCCTTGGTATCAAACAGGTTACAAACCTGACCGATATGCGCTGCTTGCGCTTACGTAACTGCTCCGTCCCCCATTAACGGCTAATGTATCCAGTAATTTACGCCGTCACCTGAACGTCACCTTAACAAGCCACTCTGTTGCCCTTCCAAAGCCCAGGAGCTTGTCATGCTGCACGCACAAAACCAGGACCGCCTGTATCTGATAACCCAAAGCGACGAACAAGAGGCACTCGTCGGTGGCTTGGCGTTCAATGTCCAGGATCGGCATTGGCTGGTGTACTGCGCCCTCGGTGGGCACTTGCACGCCGACCTTCCGGAGCTGGATTTACTGACCGGAGTGAGCGTGCTGGACTTTTATGTCGAATCGGCCGCATGAAGACTGCAGGCACAAAAAAACCGGGCTCATCACTGAGCCCGGTTTTTTTATCAGCGTTTACTGCGAGCTGAGGAGCTGGCTGACGCTCGGGTCCTTGAACAGGCGAGTCAGGGCGTCACTCAGGACATCGCCGACCAGCTTGGTATTGGTTTCCTGGTTCGGCGCCATGCCGAAGCGCTGGTCCAGGGACGCAGCGTAGCGGCCGCTGTAGCGACGGGTGCCAGCAGACACATCGGACTTGAAGGTCGCACCAATGGTGGCCTCAGTCACGTACAAGCCTTCCTTGGGTGACTGATACTTCAATTCGGCCAGGGTCACGGTCAACTGCGGGGCACCCGGGGAGTTACTGGTCGGGGTGAACCCCAGCAGGCGCACAGCCGCTTCGGCCTGAGCTTGCAACTTGGGCAGTATGTCGGCGCCTGTCACGGTGATGGCGCTGGTTTCCGGGTACAGGCCACCGCGGGTGCCGAGGGTCGGCGACGGACGACCATCAACCACACGTACCGACACCGGCTGGCCATGGCCGACGGCTGCCAGCGCAGTGGTGATTTTCGGTTGCGGGCTGAGTTGTTGCGGGCTGTGGGCGCAGCCAACCAGGGTCAAACTGGTCACAGTGATCAAACCGAACAACAGGCGTTGCAACATACTCATTTCTCCAGGACTAGATGCAAACAGGGCGCCAGTATAACGGCGCGTGGGCGTCACTCACCAGAAATCCTGAACATTGGCTGAACTGACGATGAAATTACAATTTTGCATAGAATCGTCACTCCAGTGTCATGCCAGACTGACATTCTTCGAGCATGTAACGGATCAGGTACACAGCCATGCGCCTTCTCAAATCATTGTTCATGTCCCACTCCGCTCATCGGTACTTTGCGCTGCTTGATGCCCAAGGCTGCTGCCTGGCATTTAAACAGTGCAATCTGCCGCCCGTCGGCGACGGATGGGTGGAAGTCGAGGAGATTCGATTGAGCTGGATGCACCGTCCATTGCCCGCCAGCGCACGGATCAGCCCACGGGTTTTGCACCCACATACCCGGCAAGCGTTGGCCTCCTGACCAGATGCTTAATAAAAGTCATTAAACAGGACCATTTGCGCGCATTTCTTCGCTACAATCTCCCCCCGATTATAAGGACGTCTCCTGATCGGGCCTCGCAGCATCGCTAATGCCTTGGTATTAGCTCCCCCGCACCGCCCACAGAGAGCCGCCCACACAGATCGAGTGAAGCTGGCGAGCTTGCTGTTTTGTCTGCAAAACCACCGCCTTCACCGAATCTGCCAGAGCTGCCATTGCGCTCGGCCACTTGAGTTGTTTGCCCGTTATGCCGCGTGTCGGCAGTGGTTTCGGGCCAGGTGCCAGGCTGGGGCAGCCCTTTTTTGAGGTTCACGTCTTCAAAAGAGCGTGAAAAAACGGGTTTTCACAACTTCACAAGAGTGTGGCGAGCAAATGAATAGTTTTGCGTTTGTACAAGCACCATCAGCGTCTGGCACTGCCCAACCACACAGGACCGAGTACTCCTCAAGAACTGGAGTTTGAAGCCTGTCCGCTACGGATTTGGTTGCACGATCGGACGTACTTGACCATAAGTCGAATTGCCACAGGAGCCCTTAAATGCGTTCATACGCAGATCAGGCCCGGTCGGCAGCGTCCGCTGAAGTTGCAAAAAAATTGCGAAGAATCGGACATGGCGATCCTGGCCATGGGTAACCTGGGGCATCACGTGAACCGCCCCGTCACTCCTGGCAGCCATGCCGTCAATTTGGTGCTGCAGATTTTGGAGACGCGTTAATGGCGCATAACGAAGCAGTCGACGTAGTACTGGTAGGTGCGGGCATCATGAGTGCCACCCTCGCCGTACTGCTCAAAGAGCTCGACCCCGGCCTCAAGCTGGAAGTCGTTGAGCTGATGGATTCGGGTGCCGCGGAAAGTTCCAACCCGTGGAACAATGCCGGTACCGGCCACGCCGGGCTGTGTGAGCTGAACTACACGCCTGAGGCTGCCGATGGTTCCATCGACATCAAGAAAGCCGTGCACATCAACACCCAGTTCGAGGTGTCGAAGCAGTTCTGGGCTTACCTGACCAAGAAAGGCACCTTTGGCTCGTCCAAATCCTTTATCAGTCCGGTACCGCACCTGAGCTTCGTGCAGGGCGAAAAAGGCGTGTCATTCCTCAAGAAGCGCTTTGAAGCCCTCAGCCAGCACCACGCCTTCTCGGACATGCACTACACCGAAGACCGTAGCGAGATGGCCGAGTGGATGCCGTTGATGATGCCCGGCCGCCCGCTGGACGAAAAAAACGCTGCCACCCGTGTGATGAACGGTACCGACGTCAACTTTGGCGCCCTGACCAATCAGTTGCTGTCGCACCTGACCAGTTCGGCGGATGCCCAGGTCAAGTACAGCAAGCGCGTCACCGGCCTCAAGCGCAACGGCGCCGGCTGGACCGTGAGCATCAAGGACGTCAACAGCGGCAATTCCCGTGATGTCGACGCCAAGTTCGTGTTCCTGGGTGCCGGTGGCGCGGCCCTGCCGCTGTTGCAAGCCTCGGGCATCGAAGAAAGCAAAGGCTTCGGCGGCTTCCCGGTCAGCGGCCAGTGGCTGCGTTGCGATAACCCGGAAGTGGTCAAGCACCACCAGGCCAAGGTCTACAGCCAGGCTGCCGTGGGTTCGCCACCGATGTCCGTGCCGCACCTCGACACTCGCGTCGTCGACGGCAACAAGTCCCTGCTGTTCGGGCCATACGCCGGCTTCACCACCAAGTTCCTCAAACATGGCTCGTTCCTCGACCTGCCGATGTCGGTTCGCGCCGGCAACATTGGTCCGATGCTGGCCGTGGCCCGCGACAACATGGACCTGACCAAGTACCTGGTCAGCGAAGTCATGCAGTCCATGGAGCAACGCCTGGAGTCCCTGCGTCGCTTCTACCCCGAGGCGAAAGCCGAAGACTGGCGCCTGGAAGTGGCCGGCCAACGGGTGCAAATCATCAAGAAAGACCCGAAGAAAGGCGGCGTGCTGCAATTCGGTACCGAACTGGTTGCCGCCAAGGATGGTTCTCTGGCGGCACTACTGGGCGCCTCCCCAGGTGCTTCGGTGACCGTCTCGATCATGCTGGAACTGATCGAACGTTGCTTCCCGGCCAAAGCTGCTGGCGAGTGGGCCACCAAACTGCAGGAAATCTTCCCGGCACGGGAAAAGATCCTGGAGACCGATGCGGCGCTGTATCGCAAGATCAACACGCAGAACAACATCAGCCTGGAACTGGTTGATGCAGGAGCGAGCTTGCTCGCGAAAAACGTTAACGATGACGCAGCGCGCTTGGTTTAACGCGGCGCTCTCAGGCTCTTCGCGACCAAGCTCGCTCCTACGGTAAACGCAAAAACGCCCCGCTCTCTTTTGGAGAACGGGGCGTTTTTTTGTCAGGGCAAATCAGCCGCGAGCTTTTTCGATCAGCTCGATGTACTCGGCGGCGTTGCGCTGATCCTTGATGACTTCAACGAACGTCAGGCCATGCTCATCCTTGCCATCAAGGTCCAGGCCGGCTTCCTTGAAGAAACCCACAAAGCGCTCGAAGTCGTCGATACGCAGACCACGATAAGCCTTGATCAGTTTGTGCAGGGACGGTGAAGTGGCGTCTACCGGCTCGAAATCCAGGAACAGCTTGATCTGCTCGTCGCCGATCTCATCACCAATCACCTGTTTCTTATCTTTACGCATTACCGACTCCAGCCTGCAGACATTTACACGGGGCGGGCAGTTTAACTCCGCTGCTACCTCGAACGCACCGCCCCGGTGTGCAAATCCGCCCAGACAGGGCCATTGACGATGGTCCAGCACTCTAGCTCAATCGAACTGGGCAAGCATCCAGCGCTGATACTCAGCCACTTCGGCATCACCTTCTCGAGGCGCCCAACTCGCCAGCTCGCCCTCGCTGACTGGCCGATAAGGCCCCGCCTTGCATTCGAACATCAAGGTATCGGGTTCCAGCACCACCAGGCCGTGAAATACGCCCGGAGGCAAATCAACACCCTGGCATTCACCACCCGCCTGCATCACGCGCTTGGCCAATACTTCACCGGTCTCACTGAAAATCAACAGACCCAGGCAGCCCTTGAGCACCAACAAGGTTTCCGCCTTGTCGGCACTCAGGTGACGATGCGGAGGCACATAAGTCGAGGGTTGCAGGCCCACCGCCATGCGATGACAAGGCTCTTCCATCTGATGGAAGTTATGGTGATGCCGGCCACGTGGGCTGTTGGCCGCTTTCTCAGCCAACTCGGCAAACAGCGACTGATCAAGAAAGCTGGCCATTGATTACATCCCCTTGACGGCATAAATGCCGTTGGCGTTGCGCCAGTAACCCTTGTAGTCCATGCCATAACCAAAGATGTAGCGGTCAATGCACGGCAGGCCAACGTAGTCGGCTTTCAGATCTGGACGGGCCTTGCGGTCGTGCTCCTTGTCGATCAGCACGGCGGTGTGCACTTTACGGGCGCCCGCGTGTTTGCAGAAGTCGATGATCGCGCCCAAGGTATGACCTTCGTCGAGGATGTCGTCGATGATCAACACGTCGCGGTCGATGAACGATACTTCCGGCTTGGCCTTCCAGAACAGGTCGCCGCCGCTGGTTTCATTGCGATAACGGGTGGCGTGCAGATAGGACGCCTCCAAAGGGAATTGCAGATGAGTCAGCAGTTTTCCGGCGAAAATCAGACCACCATTCATCACACAAAAGACCACCGGGTTGGTGTCGGCCATTTCGCGAGTGATGTGAGCGCCGACCTTGGCGATTGCCTCTTCGACTTGCGATTCGGTGTACAGGCAGTCAGCCTCTCGCATGATTTGACGGATATGCTCGAGATCAGCGGACATGGCGCTCTCCAAGGGTGCTTATGGCAAGAAAAGCGGGCGAAGGTACGCTTCTGGGACGCAACGATCAAGCCTTAATGGACTAACGTACTAGATGTCTATAGGACAACACCGTCGGATAGATTAATCTAGGCCGGTTTTTTTGCCCGCCGCCGGAGCCTTTCCCTATGCCTACCCGTGAGATCCGCCATCCGCTGATCCGACACAAGCTCGGCCTTATGCGCCGCGCCGACATTAGCACGAAGAACTTCCGCGAGCTTGCTCAGGAAGTCGGAGCGTTGCTGACTTATGAAGCCACAAAAGACTTGCCCCTGGAGTCCTATGAGATCCCTGGCTGGGCCGGTCCTGTCCAGGTCGAGAAGATCGCCGGCAAGAAAATTACCGTGGTGCCGATCCTGCGTGCCGGTATCGGCATGCTCGAAGGCGTACTGAGCCTGATCCCGGGCGCCAAGGTCAGCGCCGTGGGCGTAGCCCGCAATGAAGAAACCCTGCAGGCCCACACTTACCTGGAAAAACTGGTCCCGGAAATCGACGAACGCCTGGCCATGATCATCGACCCGATGCTCGCCACCGGCAGTTCCATGGTCGCCACCATCGACCTGCTGAAAAAAGCCGGCTGCAAGGACATCCGCGCCATGGTGCTGGTAGCCGCGCCCGAAGGTATCGCCGCCGTCGATAAAGCGCATCCGGACGTGGTGATCTACACCGCCTCCATTGATGAGCGCCTTAACGAACACGGCTACATCATCCCAGGCCTGGGCGATGCCGGTGACAAGATCTTCGGCACCAAGCAGAAGGACGCGTGACCATGCAGGATGAATTCAACGACCCGCTTTGGCGCCAGATCCTGTCTGGCGCACAGATGCTCTTCGTGGCATTTGGCGCGTTGGTGTTGATGCCACTGATCACAGGTCTGGATCCGAACGTCGCACTGTTTACCGCAGGTCTGGGCACGCTGTTGTTCCAGATAGTCACCGGGCGTCAGGTGCCGGTATTCCTGGCCTCCAGCTTTGCCTTTATCACCCCGATCATTCTCGCCAAGGGCCAATTCGGCCTCGCGGCGACCATGGGCGGCGTGATGGCGGCCGGTTTCGTTTACACCTTCCTGGGCCTTGCGGTTAAGGTCAAGGGCACCGGTTTCATTGACCGGTTGCTGCCGCCGGTGGTCATCGGTCCGGTCATTATCTCCATTGGCCTGGCCATGGCGCCGATTGCCGCCAACATGGCCATGGGCAAAGCCGGTGATGGCTCCGAACTGATTCACTACCAGACGGCCATGCTGATCTCGATGCCGGCACTGTTGACCACACTGATCGTGGCGGTGTTCGGCAAAGGCATTTTCCGCCTGGTGCCGATCATCTCGGGCGTGCTGGTAGGTTTTGCCATGGCGTTCTACTTCGGCGTGGTCGATACGGCCAAGATTGCCGCCGCACCGTGGTTCGCCCTTCCCCACTTCACTGCACCGGAGTTCAACTGGCAGGCGATTCTGTTTATCGTCCCGGTGGCCCTGGCGCCGGCGATCGAACATATCGGTGGCGTGATTGCCGTCGGCAGCGTGACCGGTCGCGACTACCTGAAAAAACCCGGCCTGCATCGCACGTTGCTGGGTGACGGTATCGCCACCACGGCTGCCGGCATGTTCGGCGGCCCACCCAACACCACCTACGCCGAAGTGACTGGCGCAGTGATGCTGACCAAGAACTACAACCCGAAGATCATGACCTGGGCAGCAGTGTTTGCCATCACCCTGGCGTTTATCGGCAAGTTCGGCGCGTTGCTGCAAAGCATTCCGGTGCCGGTGATGGGCGGGATTCTGTGCCTGCTGTTCGGCTCGATTGCCGCAGTGGGGATGAACACGCTGATCCGTCACAAGATCGACTTGGGGGAAGCACGCAATCTGGTGATTGTTTCGGTGACCCTGGTGTTCGGGATTGGTGGTGTGCTGGTCGGCACCGGGACGGGTCCGGACGACTTCGGCCTGAAGGGCATCGCCCTGTGTGCAGTGGTAGCGATTGCCTTGAATCTGCTATTGCCGGGCAATGATGGCTGGAAGCACAAGAAGCCGGATGAGCCGTTGCTGTAACGGGCACCACAGATCCAGTGTGGGAGCGGCGGTGCGAGCAAAGTCGAATCGTCGCACCGCCGCTCCCACATTTGGTTTCAGCGCCGGTTAAAGCTCGCCCAACGCGTCGATCAACGCCTGATTCTGCTCAGGCGTACCGATGCTGATGCGCAGGAACTGGGCAATCCGCTCCTGCTTGAAGTGCCGCACGATCACCCCTTGTTCCCGCACCTTCGCTGCCAGCGCCGCCGCATCATGCCGCGGGTGACGGGCAAAGATGAAGTTCGCCGCCGAAGGTAGTACCTCAAAGCCTTTTGCCTGCAACTGCCCCACAACCTTTTCCCGGCTGTCGATCACTAACTGGCAGGTCTTCTCGAAGTACTCACGGTCCTCGAATGCGGCCGCCGCGCCGACAATCGCCAGGCGATCCAGCGGGTAGGAGTTGAAGCTGTTCTTGATCCGCTCCAGCGCTTCAATCAGGTCCGGATGCCCTACCGCCAGGCCCACCCGCAGCCCTGCCAGGGAGCGCGACTTGGACAGGGTCTGAGTCACCAGCAGGTTCGGGTAGCGGTCCACCAGGCTGATGGCAGTTTCGCCGCCGAAGTCGATGTAGGCTTCATCGACTACCACCACTGAGTCTGGGCTGGCCTGGAGGATCTGCTCCACTGCGGCGAGCGCCATCACGCAACCGGTCGGTGCGTTCGGGTTGGGGAATATAATCCCGCCGTTGGGCTTGGCGTAGTCCGACGCACGAATCTGAAAGTGCTCATCCAGCGGTACCGCGTCGAACGCGATGCCGTAGAGGCCGCAGTACACCGGGTAAAAGCTGTAGCTGATGTCCGGGAACAGCAGCGGTTGATCGTGCTGGAACAACCCGTGGAAGATATGGGCCAGCACTTCGTCAGACCCATTACCGAGGAATACCTGCGCCGTTTGCACGCCGTAATACTGCGCCACAGCCTGCTTGAGCAGATCGCCATTGGGATCCGGGTACAAACGCAGGTTGTCGTTCAATTCGCCTTGCATGGCTGCCAGCGCCTTGGGCGATGGGCCATAAGGGTTTTCGTTGGTGTTGAGCTTGACCAGCTTGGCCAGCTTCGGTTGTTCGCCAGGCACGTAGGGCACCAGGTTCTTGACGAACGGGCTCCAGAATTTACTCATGTCTCAGTTCCCCTGCTTGTCGTCAAGAATGCGGTATTCCGCGCTACGGGCGTGGGCAGTCAGCGACTCGCCGCGCGCCAGCACTGAAGCTGTCTTGCCCAGCTCTGACGCGCCCTGAGGCGAGCAGAAGATGATCGACGAGCGCTTCTGGAAGTCGTAAACCCCAAGCGGCGACGAAAATCGCGCAGTACCCGAGGTCGGCAACACGTGATTGGGACCGGCGCAGTAGTCGCCCAAGGCTTCGCTGGTGTGACGCCCCATGAAGATTGCACCGGCGTGACGAATCAGCGGCAGCCAGGCTTGTGGATCGGCCACGGACAGCTCCAGGTGCTCCGGCGCAATGCGGTTGGCCACTTCGATGGCCTGCTCCATGTCACGGACCTGAATCAGCGCACCACGGCCATTGATCGATTTCTCGATGATCTCGGCGCGCTCCATGGTCGGCATCAACTTGGCGATGCTGGCGGCGACCTTATCAAGGAATTCAGCGTCGGGACTGACCAGAATCGCCTGGGCGTCCTCGTCGTGTTCAGCCTGGGAGAACAGGTCCATGGCGATCCAGTCAGGATCGGTCTGGCCATCGCACACCACGAGGATTTCCGAAGGGCCGGCAATCATGTCGATGCCAACCTGACCAAATACATGGCGCTTGGCGGTGGCGACATAGATGTTGCCGGGACCGACCACTTTGTCGACTTTCGGCACACTTTCGGTGCCGTAGGCCAGTGCCGCTACGGCCTGGGCACCACCGATGGTGAACACCCGGTCGACACCAGCGATGCAGGCGGCGGCCAGTACCAGTTCGTTGATTTCGCCGCGCGGGGTAGGCACCACCATGACCACTTCGGTCACGCCGGCGACTTTGGCTGGAATCGCATTCATCAGCACCGAGGATGGGTAGGACGCTTTACCGCCCGGTACGTACAAGCCGGCACGGTCCAGCGGGGTAACCTTCTGGCCCAGCACGGTGCCGTCGGCCTCGGTGTAGCTCCAGGAGTCCTGCTTTTGCTTCTCGTGGTAGCTGCGCACTCGTGCCGCCGCGACTTCCAACGCTTCGCGCTGGGGAGCGGTGATACGGGTCAGCGCCAGCTCCAGGCGTTCGCGGGGCAGGATCAGGTCAGCCATGGAGGCAACGTCCAGGCCATCGAACTGCCGGGTGAAGTCCACCAGCGCCGCGTCACCGCGCTCGCGTACGCCCTTGATGATGTCGAGCACCCGCTGGTTGACCGAATCGTCAGACACACTTTCCCAGCTCAGCAGATGATCCAGATGATGGGCGAAATCAGGATCGGCAGCGTTGAGTCGGGCGATTGCAGTGGACGTGGTCATAGCGAGGGCCTCATAGGATTGGCAAAAATGCTCAGGCGCCGAAAAGTTAGCAGTCGATCCGCTTGGGCACCTGAGAATTCTGGCTATGAGGCGGATAGACGGGCGCGACCTAAGGCCGCGCGGGTGAGTCAACCGCGGTGTCGAGACTCCACTGCCTTGCGCAGGGTGTCGATCAACGCCTGGATACGAGCGTGCTGCATTTTCATTGAAGCTTTGTTGACGATCAGCCGGGAGCTGATATCGGCAATGAAGTCTTGGGGTTCCAGGCCATTGGCGCGCAGGGTGTTGCCGGTGTCGACCACGTCGATGATCTTGTCAGCCAGACCGATCAGCGGTGCCAGCTCCATCGAGCCGTAAAGCTTAATGATGTCGACCTGACGGCCCTGCTCGGCGTAGTAGCGCTTGGCAACGTTGACGAACTTGGTTGCCACTCGCAGGCGGCCCTTGGGCTCGACATCGCCGACACGGCCGGCGGTCATCAGCTTGCACAGGGCAATGCGCAGATCCAGCGGCTCGTACAGGCCCTGGCCACCGTATTCCATCAGCACGTCCTTACCAGCGACGCCGAGGTCTGCCGCGCCATGCTCAACATAGGTCGGCACGTCGGTGGCACGCACGATCAGCAGGCGAACGTCGTCCTGGGTCGTGGGGATGATCAGCTTGCGGCTCTTGTCCGGATTCTCGGTCGGCACGATGCCCGCTTCAGCCAGAAGCGGCAAGGTGTCGTCAAGGATGCGGCCCTTGGACAGTGCGATGGTCAACATGGGAAACGTCAGTCCTTCATCAGGCTATTGCTGCCCGGTCGCAATCGGCGCCGGACACAGATCAAGGCCATTACAGCCTCGATTTGAAACAAATCCAATACCGCTCAGTTAACAGCAAACACAGTCATGTGGCGAGCGGGCTTGCCCGCGTTGGACTGCGCAGCAGTCCCAGTCTTTTTAAACAAAGAGCAGGGCCGCTTCGCGCCCCAACGCGGGCAAGCCCGCTCGCCACAATGACCGAATTTGTAGTCCCCGGGACTAGCCCGGTACGCGGCGAATTTTCGCGCCGAGCATCTGCAGTTTCTCTTCGATGCACTCGTAGCCACGGTCAATGTGGTAGATGCGATCGATCAGGGTATCGCCGTCGGCGCACAGTGCCGAGATCACCAGGCTGGCGGAAGCGCGCAGGTCGGTAGCCATCACTGGCGCGCCCTTGAGCTTGTCGATACCGGTGACGATGGCGGTGTTGCCTTCGACCTGGATCTTGGCGCCCATGCGATGCAGTTCATACACGTGCATGAAGCGGTTTTCGAAGATGGTCTCGATGACCGCACCGGTGCCTTCAGCAATTGCGTTCAGGGAAATGAACTGCGCTTGCATGTCGGTCGGGAACGCCGGGTACGGAGCGGTGCGTACGTTCACGGCTTTTGGCCGCTTGCCGTGCATATTCAGCTCGATCCAGTCTTCACCGGTAGTGATTTCAGCACCGGCTTCCTTGAGTTTTTCCAGGACAGCTTCAAGGATGGTCGGATCAGTGTCCTTGACCTTGACGCGACCGCCGGTCACGGCAGCGGCGACCAGGTAGGTACCGGTCTCGATGCGGTCCGGCATCACTTTGTAGGTGGCCGAGTGCAGACGCTTCACACCTTCGATGGTGATGGTGTCGGTACCCGCGCCGGTGATGTTGGCACCCATGGCGATCAGGAAGTTCGCCAGGTCGACGACTTCCGGTTCACGCGCGGCGTTTTGCAGGACGCTGCGGCCGTTGGCCAGTGCAGCCGCCATCATGATGTTCTCGGTACCGGTCACGCTGACGGTATCAAAGAAGAAATTGGCACCACGCAGGCCGCCTTCCGGCGCCTTGGCCTTGATGTAGCCACCTTCGACGTCGATGGTTGCGCCCATGGCTTCGAGGCCACGGATGTGCAGGTCCACCGGACGCGAGCCGATGGCGCAACCGCCAGGCAATGCAACTTCGGCTTCGCCGAAACGGGCAACCATTGGGCCCAGCACCAGGATCGAGGCACGCATGGTTTTCACCAGTTCGTACGGGGCGATCAGGGTCTTGATGGTGCGCGGGTCAATTTCGACGCTGAGTTTCTCGTCGATCACCGGCTCGATGCCCATGCGACCGAACAGTTCGATCATGGTGGTGATGTCGTGCAGGTGCGGCAGGTTGGCTACAGTCACCGGGCCATCGCACAGCAGGGTAGCTGCCAGGATCGGCAGGGCGGAGTTCTTCGCCCCGGAAATGCGGATCTCGCCATCAAGACGAGCACCGCCAGTAATAATCAATTTATCCATAAGAATCTCGACGCCTTGGGGGCTCAGGTGCGCTCGGCCCAGGCCGCGCGGCTGAAAAATTTCATAGTGACCGCATGGATGCTGCCATCGGTGATCCATGGGTTCAAATGGGCATAGATCTGCTGCTGACGCTTGACCGGGCTCAGTGCCGCCAGTTCATCGCTAATCACGTTCAGCTGGAAGTTGCAGCCTTCGCCTTCAACTTCGACCTTCGTATCTGGCAGCTTTCCTTCAAGGAAGCTCTTCACTTCTAGGGCCTGCATGCTCAACCTCTATCGGCGCCCAGTGCGCGCGGGTCGCACATCATACAAAAAAGCCCCGCGCCTGCGAACCCCGCATAGCAGGACTCTGACGGGGGGCTTCTTTAATAATGTGTATTAAGGGTGCGCCAACAGCTCGGTCAGACCGGAAACCTGGGCTATTTCACGCATGTCTTCGGGCAATGCCCGAATGCTGACCGGCTTTTTGACTGCCTCAGCATCGCGCATAAAACACAGCAACAATGACAAACCGACGCTGCTGGATTTCACCACCGCCGAGCAATCCAGCACCAGCGCAGGAGAGGTGCTGGCATTGATCAGCGCCTGGCCCTGCTTGCGCAGGGCTGGCCCGGTGCTGTAATCCAGCACGCCGCTGAGCAACAGCTCACCGGACTCGCCAAGGCGAATGGCCGACTCGGTCATTGGGCAGGCTTCCCGGCAGCTTTGTCGGTTTCTTCCTTGGCCTTGGCGACTTCACCGGCCCAACCATTGATGGTTTTGTCCAGGTCATTGCCATTGCGCTGCATTGCATCCGCAAACTGATCACGGAACAGCTTGCCAATATTGATGCCGTTGATGATCACGTTACGCAGTTTCCACTCGCCGTTAATCTTTTCCAGGGTGTAAGCCACGGGATACACCGCGCCGCTGCTACCCTTGACGGTCATGCTGACACTGGTACGGTCACCCGACTCATCCTTTGGCGCATCAACGGTAATGCCCTGGTTGTTGTACTCAAGCAGTGCATTGCCATAGAACTGAAACAGGCCGCGCTTGAAGTTTTCCTGAAAGCGGGTCATTTGCTCAGGTGTCGCCTTGCGCGAGTACTTGACGGTCATGATGCTTTTGGAGATGCCTTCGGCATCCACCACCGGACCGACAATAGTATTCAGCGCTTCATAAAAGTCGCTCGGGTCCTGCTTGTACTTTTCCTTGTTGGCCTGCAAATCGGCCAACATCCTGTTGGTCGTGTCCTGCACCAGGTCATGCGCAGAACCTGCAGCGACCGCATTTGCCATCATCGGCAACGCTGCAAGCAGTACCAGCAGGCTACGTCGCAAGGTAGAGATCATGAACACATTCCTCATTTGGCGTCTTTGTTAACGGTATTGAGCAGGAACTTTCCGATCAGGTCCTCCAGCACCAGCGACGACTGAGTGTCATGAATGGTCGAACCATCCTTGAGCAGGGCTGTTTCCCCGCCCACACTGATACCAATGTACTTTTCACCCAGCAAACCCGCCGTGAGAATAGACGCCGTGGAGTCGGTCGGCAGATTATCCACCTTCTTGTCCACTTGCATTGTCACCCGGCCAGTGAAGCTGTCGCGATCCAGATCGATAGCCGTGACCTTGCCGATGGTTACACCCGCCATGGTCACTTTAGCTCTGACAGTCAAACCGGCGATATTGTCGAAGTAGGCGTAAAGTTTATACGTATCGGCCGTAGGGCTGGCCGAGAGGCCGCTGACTCGCAGGGCGAGCAACAGTAAAGCCAGGATGCCAGCCAGCAAGAAAAGGCCGACACCGATTTCCACAGTGCGGTTTTGCATCAGAAATCTCCAAACATCAAGGCGGTCAAAATGAAGTCAAGGCCCAGTACTGCCAACGAGGCGTACACAACGGTCTTGGTGGTGGCGCGACTGATCCCTTCTGAGGTGGGCTCGCAGTCATAGCCTTGGAATACGGCAATCCAGGTCACTACAAAGGCAAAGACAATGCTCTTGATGATGCCGTTGAGCACGTCACCGGTGAAGGTCACACTGTTTTGCATGTTGGCCCAGTAGGAGCCGTCATAGACCCCCAGCCAGTCCACCGCCACCCACGAACCGCCCCAAATCCCGACCACGCTGAAAATCATCGCCAGCAGTGGCAGAGAGATGAAACCGGCCCACAGGCGCGGGGCAACAATGTATTTGAGCGGGTCCACGCCGATCATTTCCAGGCTGGACAGCTGTTCGGTGGACTTCATGTTGCCGATTTCCGCCGTCAGCGCCGAGCCGGCACGCCCGGCAAACAGCAACGCAGTGACCACCGGCCCCAGTTCACGCAACAACGTCAGGGCGACCATCTGCCCTACCGCCTGCTCGGAACCGTAGCTGGAGAGGATATTGAAACCCTGCAACGCCAGCACCATGCCGATGAACATCCCGGAGACCACAATGATCACCAGGGACATCACGCCCACCGAGTGCAGTTGCTTGAGCAGCAGGCCAAAACCGCCACCGATACCGCCGCGGCCGAGCAAGGCATGAAACAGGAAAATCGTCGAACGGCCGAGCACTTCGACAATGTCGATGCCCGAACGGCCGAAAAGGCGAACCTTCTCGATTAAAGATGTCTTGCGCATCAGCGCTTCCCCAGAAGATCTGAGCGGTAGTCCGCTGCCGGAAAATGAAAAGGCACCGGGCCATCGGGATCGCCGGTCATGAATTGACGAATCCGCGGGTTATCAGCGTTCATCAGCTCTTCAGGCGTACCCTGCCCCAATACCTGGCCATCACCCACCACATAGAGGTAGTCGGCAATGCTCGCGGTTTCGGCCAAGTCGTGAGAGACCACGATACTGGTAATACCCAGGGCATCATTGAGCAGGCGGATCAAGCGCACCAGCACACCCATGGCAATCGGGTCCTGGCCGACGAAAGGTTCGTCATACATGAGAATCTGCGGGTCCAGGGCAATGGCGCGAGCAAGGGCCACTCGGCGCTTCATGCCGCCGGACAATTCGTCGGGCATCAGGTCGATGGCACCGCGCAGCCCTACGGCCTGCAGTTTCAGCAACACAATGTCACGAATCATTTCGTCGGACAGTTGAGTGTGCACCCGCAGCGGAAACGCCACGTTCTCGAACACATCCAGGTCAGTGAACAGCGCGCCGCTCTGGAACAGCACGCCCATGTGCTTGCGGGCATCGAACAGATCGCTGCGCGACAGCGTCGGCAGGTTCAGCCCATTGACCCAGACTTCGCCGGCACTTGGGCGCAATTGCATGCCCATCAGGCGCAGCAATGTGGTCTTGCCGCAACCGGAAGGCCCCATGATGCCCGTGACCTTGCCGCGGGGAATGCGAATATCCACATTATTGAAGATGCTGCGCGTACCGCGCTTGAAGGAAAGGCCCTTCAGCTCGACCGCGTAGGCGTTATCGGCACTCATCTAAACTCCTTGGGATGCAGCCTCTCGCTCAGACACCTTGTTTTGATTAAATGCTTACGACAAATAAACACAAAGGCTGCGCGGACCGAACTGGCGGCGAACTATATCACTGTCGATACAGCGCGCCCAAGGCCGGAACAGAGCTTGTTCAGAATCAGGACAGGTAAAAAATTGTATTTGAGAGGGTTCCCGCAACGCGGCCCGAACTAAAGGCTGACGAACTTGCGTGAGGGAATTGATCATTACCGCTATAATCGCCGACTTTTCGTCAGGCTATACGATTTCAGACATGAGCCAATCCAGCGACCTTATTCAATCCGCACAACGCACCATCCGCCTCGAGCTTGAAGCCGTAGAAGGCTTGCTGGCCCATATCGACGCAGATTTCGTACGCGCATGCGAGATGATTCTGGCCAGCAAAGGCCGCGTTGTCGTGGTTGGCATGGGCAAATCCGGCCACGTCGGCAACAAAATTGCCGCCACCTTGGCGAGCACGGGGACCACCGCGTTTTTCGTGCATCCGGCCGAGGCCAGTCACGGCGACATGGGCATGATCACCCGGGATGACATCATTCTGGCGCTGTCCAACTCCGGCACCACCAACGAAATCGTCACCCTGCTGCCCCTGATCAAGCGCCTGGGCATCAAGCTGATCAGCCTCACCGGCAACCCGGATTCGACGCTGGCGAAGGCCGCCGAAGTGAATTTGAATGTGCATGTGGCCCATGAAGCCTGCCCACTGAACCTGGCCCCGACCTCCTCTACCACCGCCGCCCTGGTGATGGGTGATGCGCTGGCGGTGGCCCTGCTGGAGGCCCGCGGCTTTACTGCCGAGGATTTCGCGTTTTCCCATCCTGGGGGCGCATTGGGCCGTCGGTTACTGTTGAAAGTGGAAAACGTGATGCACTCGGACGAAGAAATGCCGCAGGTCCAGCGCGGCACCCTTCTGCGGGATGCATTGATGGAAATGACCCGTAAACGCTTGGGCATGACCGCTATCCTGGAGGCTGATGGGCGTCTGGCCGGGGTCTTCACCGACGGTGACCTGCGCCGCACCCTGGACCGCAGCATCGATATCCACACCGCAACCATCGACGATGTCATGACGCCTCATGGCAAGACCGCGCGCCCTGAAATGCTCGCAGCCGAAGCCCTGAAGATCATGGAAGACAACAAAATCCTTTCCCTGGTGGTGGTTGATGCCGACGATCACCCGATTGGCGCCCTGAACATGCACGACTTGCTGCGTGCGGGAGTGATGTAAATGACCACCGACCTGTTGCAACGTGGCAAGAACATCAAGTTGGCGATTTTCGACGTTGACGGCGTGCTGACCGATGGCCGCCTGTACTTCCTCGAAGACGGCAGCGAATTCAAGACGTTCAACACCCTCGACGGCCAGGGCATCAAGATGCTGATGGCTGCGGGTGTACAAACCGCCATTATCAGCGGTCGCAAGACCCCCGTTGTGGAACGTCGCGCACAAAATCTGGGGATTCCTCACCTCTATCAGGGCCGCGAGGATAAACTGGTCGTCCTGGATGAGCTTCTTGGCCAACTCAACCTAAGCTATGAGCAGGTTGCCTACCTGGGTGACGACTTGCCTGACTTGCCGGTGATTCGCCGGGTCGGCCTGGGCATGGCGGTGGCCAATGCCGCAGCCTTTGTCCGCGAGCACGCCCACGGCATCACGACCGCCCGCGGGGGCGAAGGCGCCGCCCGTGAGTTCTGCGAGTTGATCCTGCGCGCCCAGGGCAGCCTTGAAGCGGCCCACGCCGCCTACCTATAGAGCTTTGTATGCTGAGTAAAAAGATTCGCAATTTCCTGTTATTCGCCGTCATCGCCGCGTTGTTCGCGGCGGTTGGCTACTGGAATATCAGCCCGGAGCGCTTCCTCGACCAGCCTGTTGCGCAGGTCGACCAGAGCGCTATCGACTATTACGCCACTAATGCCTACAGCATCCAGTTCCTGCCCGATGGCAAGGTTCAGTATGAGATGACCTCGGAAAAGGTCGATCACATGAAGGCCTCGCAGATCACGATGCTGACCAAACCGGACATGCAACTGTATCGCGGTGCAGAGTTCCCCTGGCATGTCACCAGCGAACGTGGCGAGGTCAATCCCGACGGCACCGAGGTCGAACTGATCGACTCGGTTCGCGTCGCGCGTACCGATGCACAGAATCGCGCCACCCTCATTACCAGCAGTCGCATGACCGTATTCCCACAGAAGCAATATGCGCAGACCGAGCAAGACGTTAGAATCGACGGCGCTGGCGGTGTATCGACTGGCAAGGGAATGAAAGCGTATTTGAAAGAAAGCAGGATACACCTGCTATCGAACGTAAGAGGACAGTATGAGGCTCGTTAAAACCCTCCCTATTTTGCTCGGTCTGGGCGCAGCACTGGGAAGCGTGAGCGCCTGGGCTCTGCCGAACGATAGCCAGCAACCGATCCACATCTCGGCTGACGATGCGCAACTGGATGACAAGAAAGGTGTCGCGACCTACACCGGTGACGTGATCATCACCCAGGGTTCGATGATCGTTAAAGGCAATACCGTGACGCTCACTCGCAACGCTGCGGGCGAAATCGACGTGGTAACGTCGGTGGGCAATCTTGCCTACTTCGAGCAGTTGCAAAAGCAGACCGACCCGACGCCGGTCAAAGGCTACGCCGTGACCATCCAGTACCATGCCCAGCAAAACCGCATCGTGCTGATCGACAAGGCCAAGGTCATCAACGACGGCAACACCACCGAAGGCGAGAAAATCGTCTACGACACCGTCAAGCAGATCGCCCAGGCAGGTCGCGCCAACGGCAGCAAGGTCACACAGCAGCGTCCACGTATCGACATGGTTATCCAGCCGAAGAAGAAGGCCGAGTAATGGCAACCCTGAAAGCCCAGCATCTGGCCAAGGCCTATAAAAGCCGTCAGGTCGTGCGCGACGTCAGCTTGTCGATCGACAGCGGCCAGATCGTCGGCTTGCTCGGCCCCAACGGTGCCGGCAAGACCACCTGCTTCTACATGATCGTTGGCCTGGTACAGGCCGACCAGGGTCGAGTACTGATCGACGACCTGGACGTCAGCCACCAGCCCATGCACGGTCGTGCACGGGCGGGTATCGGCTATCTTCCTCAGGAAGCATCGATCTTCCGCAAACTGTCGGTATCCGACAACATCATGGCGATCCTCGAGACCCGCAAGGAACTCGACCGCGCCGGGCGCAAGAAAGAGCTGGAAAGCCTGCTGCAGGAATTCCACATCAACCACATTCGCGACAACCTCGGCATGAGCCTCTCCGGCGGCGAGCGTCGTCGCGTGGAAATCGCTCGCGCCCTGGCCACTGCACCGAAATTCATCCTGCTGGACGAACCCTTCGCCGGTGTCGACCCGATCTCGGTCGGCGATATCAAGCAGATCATCCATCATCTCAAGGCCAAGGGTATCGGTGTATTGATCACCGACCACAACGTCCGAGAAACCCTCGATATCTGCGAAACAGCCTATATCGTCAACGATGGGCAACTGATTGCCGAAGGCGATTCCGCCACCATCCTGGCCAACGAACTGGTCAAGGAAGTTTACCTGGGCCACGAGTTCCGTCTGTAAGCAGCATCCTGCAAGCAGCATGGTGTCTGGCCCTTCGCCGAGGAGCGTGAGCAACAATAAAAACCTCAATATTTTTATTGTTACCGCGCTCTAGGCAAAGCCCCCGATATCAGGCATATAATTTGCTTATGTTTGGCGCTCACGCGCCCTGTCGTGGATGGCGCACTGCGCCGGCGAATAAGGTGTTAAGCCCCTGCCATGAAACCATCGCTAGTCCTGAGAATGGGCCAGCAGCTGACGATGACACCTCAGCTGCAACAGGCCATCCGCCTGCTCCAATTGTCGACCCTGGACCTGCAACAGGAAATCCAGGAGGCCCTGGAGTCCAATCCGATGCTCGAACGCCAGGAAGAAGGCGAAGACTTCGATAATGCCGACCCGCTGGCCGATAATGTCGAGCAAAAACCCAATACCGATATCCAGGAACCCTCCTACCAGGAAACCGCCCCGACGGTAGACAACCTCGAGGAAGGTGAATGGAACGAACGCATTCCCAATGAGCTGCCGGTCGACACCGCCTGGGAAGACGTGTACCAGACCAGCGCCAGCAGCCTGCCCAGCAACGACGATGACGAGTGGGACTTCACCACCCGCACCTCCGCCGGCGAAAGCCTGCAAAGTCATCTGCTGTGGCAACTGAACCTGGCGCCGATGTCCGACACCGATCGGCTGATCGCCGTGACCCTGATCGACTGCATCAATAACCAGGGCTACCTGGACGAGACACTGGAAGAGATCCTCGAAGCCTTCGACCCGGAACTGGACATCGAACTGGACGAAATCGAAGCCGTCCTGCACCGCATCCAGCAGTTTGAACCTGCCGGGATCGGTGCCCGCAACCTCAGTGAGTGCTTACAACTGCAACTGCGGCAACTGCCGGCCAAGACGCCGTGGCTGGCCGAAGCCCAACGCCTGGTCACCGACTTCATCGACCTGCTGGGCAGCCGCGACTACAGCCAACTGATGCGCCGGATGAAGCTCAAGGAAGATGACCTGCGCCAGATCATCGAACTGATTCAGAGCCTCAACCCGCGCCCCGGCTCGCAAATCGAGTCCAGTGAAGCCGAATATGTCGTTCCCGACGTGATCGTGCGCAAGGACAACGAACGCTGGCTGGTAGAGCTGAACCAAGAATCGGTGCCACGCCTGCGGGTCAATCCACAATATGCCGGTTTCGTCCGTCGCGCCGACACCAGTGCCGACAACACCTTCATGCGCAACCAGTTGCAGGAAGCACGCTGGTTCATCAAAAGCCTGCAGAGCCGTAACGAAACCCTGATGAAAGTGGCTACCCAGATCGTCGAGCATCAGCGCGGCTTTCTGGAGTACGGCGATGAAGCGATGAAACCGCTGGTGCTGCACGATATCGCCGAAGCGGTGGGTATGCACGAATCGACGATTTCCCGGGTTACCACGCAAAAATTCATGCATACCCCGCGGGGTATTTATGAACTGAAATACTTTTTCTCCAGTCACGTCAGCACCTCCGAAGGCGGCGAATGCTCGTCCACGGCAATCCGCGCGATCATCAAAAAACTGGTTGCCGCGGAAAATCAGAAAAAGCCGTTGAGTGACAGCAAGATCGCTGGTTTACTGGAGGCACAAGGCATTCAGGTCGCCCGTCGAACCGTCGCCAAGTACCGCGAGTCCCTGGGGATCGCGCCTTCCAGCGAGCGTAAGCGTTTGATGTGACGGGCGGGCCATAGCGTTCCAGTGGTGGGTATTCCTACCCACCGCTTTATGCACTGGCAACGAAGGAGAAGCTGTATGCAAGTCAACATCAGTGGACACCATGTAGAAGTCACCCCTCCATTGCGCGAATACGTCGAGCAGAAGCTGAAGCGACTTGAGGGTCATTTCGACAAGATCACCAATGTGCAGGTCATCATGAAGGTCGATAAGCTTCAGCAGAAAATCGAAGCTACCCTTCAGATACCCGGTGGCGAAGTGGTCGCCAATGCCGAGCATGAAGACATGTATGCATCGATCGATGCCTTGACTGACAAGCTTGACCGCCAACTTAAAAAGCATAAGGAAAAGAACCTGCACCTGATGCAAGGTACAGGTCGCTAACTCTCCCCCCATGATCCGACTTGAAACCATCCTGACCCCCGGCCGTTCCCTCGTGAACGTGCCGGGCGGCAGTAAAAAGCGCGCCCTCGAACAAATTGCCAACCTGATCGGCCGCGAAGTGCCCGAGCTGGATACGCAAGCTGTGTACGAGGCCCTGATTGCCCGTGAAAAGCTCGGTTCAACCGGCTTTGGCAACGGCATCGCCATTCCTCATTGCCGCTTGCAAGGCTGTGAGTCGCCAGTCAGTGCCCTGCTGCACCTGGACGCCCCTATCGATTTCGACGCCATCGACGGCGCCCCCGTGGACCTGCTCTTCGTCCTGCTGGTCCCGCAAGCTGCCACCGATGCGCACCTGGAACTGCTCCGGCAGATCGCCAGCATGCTCGACCGCAAAGAAGTGCGTGACAAACTGCGCAACGCCAACAGCAATGAGGCGTTGTATCAGGTCGTCCTGGATGAACAGAACGGGCAGTAATCATGCGTTTGATCATCGTCAGCGGCCGCTCCGGCTCAGGTAAAAGTACTGCCCTCAATGTTCTTGAGGACAACGGCTTCTATTGCATTGATAACCTGCCCGCCGGCCTGTTGCCTGAGCTTGCGGAGCGCGCCTTGATCCACACCGAGCTGGCGCAACCGCTGGTGGCCGTGTCCATCGACGCCCGCAACCTGCCCAGCCACCTCACACGCTTCCCGGAACTGCTCGAAGAAGTGCGCAGCAAACACATTCACTGTGATGTGCTGTACCTGGATGCCGACGAAGAAACCTTGTTGAAGCGCTTCTCCGAAACCCGGAGACGCCACCCGCTGAGCAGCCCGCACCGCTCGCTGGCCGAAGCCATCGAGGACGAGACCAAGCTGCTGGGCCCAATCATTGATTTGGCCGACCTGAAGATCAACACCACGAACCTGAACCTGTATCAACTGCGCGACGCCATCAAGCTGCGCCTGTTGAACCAGCCGGAGCCCGGTACAGCGTTCCTGGTGGAGTCGTTCGGCTTCAAGCGAGGCATGCCGGTGGACGCCGATCTGGTGTTTGATGTGCGCTGCCTGCCCAACCCGTACTGGAAGCCGGAGCTGCGCGACCAATCCGGCCTGGATCAACCGGTGGCCGATTATCTGGCGGCACAACCGGATGTCGAGGAGATGTTCCAGGACATCTCCAGCTACCTGCTCAAATGGCTGCCGCGCTTTGCTGCCAGCAATCGAGCCTATGTCACCATTGCCATTGGCTGCACCGGCGGGCACCACCGTTCTGTCTACCTGACGGAGCGCCTGGGCCAGGTGTTGCAGCAAACCCTCAAGAATGTCCAGGTTCGCCACCGCGACCTTAGCTGAAAGGAACACCCCCGCGATGCCCGCTCTGGAAATTGAAATCATCAACAAGCTGGGTTTGCATGCCCGGGCCTCAGCCAAGTTTGTCGGCGTTGCGGGGCAGTTTCCTTGCCAGATCAGGGCCGGGCGCACTCCGGAATCCATGGTTGATGGCAAAAGCATCATGGCCATGATGATGCTGGCTGCGGGCAAAGGCACCTGGATTCATTTGAAGACTGAAGGCGAGCAAGAGGATGAAGCGATGGCCGCTCTGGTAAAACTGATCAATGACTACTTTGACGAGGGTGAATAAGCCCTCTCTTGCCCTGTGATCGTTCCCATCGGCGGGAACGATCAATAGAAGCGCCCTACCCCAGCGCCGTATCCATCACCATCATCAAACAAAACCCGACACACAACCCCAGGCTGGCCAGCTTGTCATGGCCATTGCGCCGCGACTCGGGTATTACTTCGTGAGTCACTACCAGCAACATCGCACCAGCCGCCAACGCCAACCCCAAGGGCAACAGCACCTGCGCCAGGCTCACCAGCCAGGCACACAATACGGCAAACACCGGCTCGACCAATCCGGACGCAGCACCGATCAGAAATGCCTTGATCCGCGACATCCCCGCACCCGCCAACACCAACGCAATCACCAGCCCTTCCGGCACATCCTGCAACGCGATGCCCATGGCCAGGCTATCTGCGTCAGGCATGCCGCCCCCCGCCGACACGCCGACCGCCATGCCTTCGGGAATGTTATGGGCAATGATGGCAAACACAAACAACCAGATGCGCGGCGGGATAACCGGGTGCTCCGGCGTGCCCACCAGCATTTGCGGACTGACACCTGAGACTTTGCGATCCACCAGAAACAGCCCGAACGCCCCCAGCATGATGCCGAAACTGATCAGCCCGCTGGCCGACCAAGACGATAAACCAAGACTTTCGGCTGCGGCGATACCGGGCACGATCAGCGAGAACGCCGTCGCCGCCAACATCACACCGGCACCAAAACCGAGCAAAGTATCACTCACCGCCAATGGCATCCGGCGAATTACCAGCACCGGCACCGCCCCTAAAGCCGTGCCCAGGGCACAGATGGCCCCACCTTGCAGGGCGCGCAATATACGCGGTTCCAGATCCAGCCAGGCCAGCCCTTGAGCCACCAGCAATGCAGTTCCTGCCAACAGCAACAGCGAGCCAAACGCATAACGAAACATTCGCACGCTGCCGATCGCCAGTGTTTCAGTGCCCATAGTCAGCCTTAGATCTTGTTATAGAACGGGTGTCAGGCGAGCGCAGCGTGGTACCGCTCGGCGACTTCTGGCCAGTTGATGACGCTGTAGAACGCATTGATGTATTCCGGACGGCGGTTCTGGTACAGCAGGTAATAAGCGTGCTCCCAGACGTCCAGACCGAGAATCGGTGTATTGCCGCTCATTAGCGGGCTGTCCTGATTACCACTGCTTTGCACCACCAGGGTTTTTTGCGGGGTTACGCTCAACCAGGCCCAGCCGCTGCCAAAACGAGCCAATGCGGCTTTGGTGAAGGCTTCCTTGAAGCTGTCGAAACCGCCCAACTGTTCATCAATAGCCTTACCCAACACGCCATCCGGCTTGCCTCCGCCCTTGGGCGACATGACCGCCCAGAACAACGAGTGGTTGGCATGGCCGCCGCCCTGATTGATCACCGCGGCACGCAGCTTCTCCGGCAATTGCTGGACGCTGGACACCAGCTTCTCCACCGGCCAACCCGCCCACTCGGTGCCCTCGACCGCCGCGTTCAGGTTATTGATGTAGGTCTGATGGTGCTTGGTGTAGTGAATCTCCATGGTTTGTGCATCGATATGCGGTTCCAGGGCGTCGTAGGCGTAGGGCAAGACAGGCAAGGTGTGGGTCATATCAATGTGCTCCATAGTGAGGACTGTTGCGGGGCGGCGCATCCGATTGCGTCGCATGACTGCCCAGCAAGCGATAGGTACGTGGGTACTCGCCGTGATCGCTGATAAAATTCAACAGTTCAACGTAGGTTTTGCTGCTCTGACGCAGCGCCGCTTCTCGAAGTAGCGGGTTCAAGCGGGCGTCCTGCATGGCCTGCAACAGGCGCTGGTGAATGGCACAGAGGTATTCCGCGCTTTCTTCCGGCTGATTCAGGCGCAGGTGCAAGTCTGCGAGGTTGTGATGGGAAATGACGCAAGCCGCCACTGCTTCGTCGGCATCCGCCCAGCGCTCAAACAACACTTGGGCCAGGGCCAGGGCTTGCAAGTAATGCTCGCGAGCGTCCACCAGCTCGCCTTGCATAAAGCAGCGATTAGCCCTTTCGATCGTGCGTTTCCAGTGCTCCATGGTGAGCCTCCAAAGCAGGGTCGATGATTACACGCCGCCCGCCGTGAGCTTTTCCGGATCCAGGAGGATTTCCAGTTGGCTGCGAGACAAGTCAGTGTGTTCAAGCGCGACATCAATCACCGGCCGGCCTTGTTGATAGGCCTTCTTGGCAATTTCAGCGGCCTTTTGGTAACCAATGATCGGGTTGAGTGCGGTGACCAGAATCGGATTGCGCGACAGCGCCTCCTTGAGCTTGGCTTCGTTGACCTTGAAGCTGGCGATTGCCTTGTCCGCCAGTAGGCGACTGGAGTTGGCCAGCAGTTCCAGGCTGCTGAGCAAGTTCTGGGCAATGATCGGCAGCATGACGTTCAGTTCGAAGTTGCCGGATTGGCCGGCAATCGTGATCACCGTGTCATTACCGATCACTTGTGCCGCAACCATCGCCGTGGCCTCCGGAATCACCGGATTGACCTTGCCCGGCATGATCGAAGAACCGGGTTGCAAGCCTTCCAGCTCGATTTCACCGAGGCCGGCCAGCGGGCCAGAGTTCATCCAGCGCAGGTCGTTGGCGATCTTCATCAAGGACACGGCGGTGGCTTTCAGTTGCCCAGACACGGCGACGGCGGTGTCCTGAGAACCAATCAGGGCAAACAGGTTTTTGCCAGGCGTGAACGTCACCTGGGTCAAACGGCTGAGCTGCTGGCTGAAACGCATCGCAAACTCCGGATGCGCGTTGATCCCAGTGCCTACCGCCGTCCCCCCCTGGGCCAGTGCTTGCAGGCTCGGCAGCAAGTCCTGCAGGTGGCCGATATTGGCCTTGAGTTGCTGCGCCCAGCCATTGAGCACCTGGCTCATGCGCACGGGCATGGCGTCCATCAGGTGGGTACGACCGGTCTTGATAAACGGATGAACCTCCTCCGCCTTGCGTTCGATTACCTGCACCAAGTGCAGCAGTGCCGGCAGCGTTTGCTCATGCAGTACGAGGGCTGCGCTGACGTGAATCGTGGTCGGGATGATGTCGTTGCTGCTTTGCCCGCAGTTGACGTGATCATTGGGATTGACCGGCTCGCCCAGCAGACGGCTGGCAAGGGTCGCGATGACTTCGTTGGCGTTCATGTTGGAGCTGGTGCCGGAACCGGTCTGGAAAATATCCACCGGGAAGTGCTGCATGAAGTCGCCTTCCAGCAAACCCTGGGCGGCATCGACAATGGCCTTGCCTTGGGCTTCGCTCAGTTGTTTCAGCTCGACGCTGGCCTTGGCGGCGGCAGCCTTGGCGAGGATCAGAGCGCGAATGAATGGCGCCGGCATGCGCTGGTGACTGATGGGAAAGTTATTCACTGCGCGCTGTGTTTGCGCGCCATACAAGGCCTCGGCCGGTACTTGTAGTTCACCCATGCTGTCGCGTTCGATACGGGTATTACTCATCGGGAAATCCTTGCACCAAGTCAGAAAAGGAAATGGAAGGCTGCAACTCACAGGTCGCCAGTTGCCAGGCAAAGGTCTGCCAGCGCTTGAGGCGGCAGGCACAGTGGGATAGTTTTTCCAGGTCGTGCAGGGGGCGCCAGGCCTGATCGAGGCACATGGAGCGCCAGTGCCAGGGCAAGGCGATATCACTTGCGGTGTCGATCAGCAGGCGGAATGAGGTTTCGGCGATGGTCCAGGGGTGGGTCGCCGTGCAACACGCCAGGTATCGACCTTCATTCAGATAATGTTCGATCAGGCGAGGCTCATCAGGATCGAGGCCGCAGCGAATCTGACGACTCATCCAGCGCCAGCTTTCCAGGTAGGGATCCTCGTGCAGGACAGAACTCATGATCCACACTCATTCGGTAATGATATTTATTATTAAATGATATTGAGAATCAAAACAAGAGTCTGAGTGAAAAGCTCGGAATAGCAGCCATAAAAAAAGGCGCGCCACCCATTGGGTGGTGCGCCTTTTCTACAGTCCCCGTCTTAGGGCTTAGCTACCTGCGACCGTCATCTTTTCGATCAGCACCGAACCGGTGCGGATGTTGCTGCGCAGTTCCAGGTCATTACCCACTGCAACAATCTGCTTGAACATATCGCGCATATTGCCGGCGATGGTCACTTCCTGGACGGCGAACTGAATTTCGCCGTTTTCCACCCAAAAACCTGCCGCGCCTCGGGAGTAATCACCGGTGACCATATTCAGGCCCTGCCCCATCAGCTCGGTAACCAACAGGCCGCGCCCCATACGCCGCAACAGCGCCGCCTGGTCTTCTTCACCATGAGTCACGAACAGGTTGTGCACGCCACCGGAGTTGGCAGTGCTCGGCAGGCCGAGTTTGCGGCCGGCATAGGTGCCCAGTACGTAGGACACCAACTCACCGTTCTCGACGAACGGCTTGGCATAGGTCGCCAGGCCATCCCCGTCGAACGCCGAACTGCCCATGGCACGCATCAAATGCGGGCGCTCATCAATAGTCATCCACTCAGGGAACAGCTTCTGACCCATCGCCCCTTCCAGGAACGAGGATTTGCGATACAGGTTGCCACCGGAAATCGCTCCCAGAAAACTGCCGAACAATCCACCAGCCAGCTCTGCCGAAAACAGCACCGGGACTTCGCATGTCGGCACCGGACGCGCACCCAGGCGGCTCGCCGCACGTTGCGCAGCGCGCTGACCAATGATCACCGGATCAGCCAGCAACTCGCCCTGACGGCTTACGTCATACCAGTAATCGCGCTGCATCTGGCCATTGGCCTCAGCGATCATCACGCAGCTCAAGCTGTGGCGCGTGGAAGCATACCCACCGATAAAACCGTGACTGTTGCCATACACACGGCAACCCTGATGGGTACTCAGAGTCGTGCCATCAGCATTCTTGATCCGGCTGTCGGCATCAAACGCCGCCGCTTCGCAGGTCAGTGCCTGTTCGATGGCCTGCTCCGGGGTGATGTCCCAGGCATGGAACAGATCAAAATCCTTCAAATCCTTGGCCATCAAGGCTTTATCAGCCAGCCCTGAGCTTTCGTCTTCAGAGGTGTGCTTGGCGATGGCCAGGGCCGCGGCAACGGTCTCGCGAATCGCTTCCGGGCCGCTGGCGGATGTGCTGGCCGAGCCTTTGCGCTGGCCCACATACAAGGTGATGCCAAACCCTTGGTCACGGTTGAATTCAACGGTTTCCACTTCCCGCTGGCGCACCGACGTCGACAACCCTTGCTCCAGGGACACCGCCACTTCACAGGCACTGGCCCCCTGGCGCTTGGCCTCGGCAAGGATCTGCTCGACTTGTTCCTGCAGTGCCGGTAACGCTTGCGGACCGACGCTTTGGGCTGCACTCATGGTTTTCTCCACTCAAATTCTGCTTTCGGTTAAGGCCTTCGAGCGACCGGGCCGGACAAGCGGCCCCCGACTGGTTATCATGGCGGCGTTTCTTTGCGGACTGCCACCATGGTTGATTCTTACGACGACTCCCTCGACGGGGAGAAAAGCAAAACCCAGGTCAAACGCGAGCTGCATGCTCTGGTTGACCTCGGCGAGCGCCTTACAACGCTCAAGCCTGACTTGCTGGCAAAACTGCCCTTGACCGACGCCATGCGCCGGGCCTTGGCCGATGCGCCCAAGCACACCGCGAATATCGCGCGTAAACGGCACATCATGTTTATCGGCAAGTTGATGCGCGATCAGGACACTGACGCCATTCTGACTTTGCTCGATCAAATGGATGCCTCCACGCGCCAGTACAACGAACGGTTTCACAATCTGGAACGCTGGCGTGACCGCTTGATCGCGGGCGACGACGCCGTTCTGGAGAAGTTCGTCCTGGACTACCCGGATGCCGACCGCCAGCAACTGCGCTCCCTGATCCGTCAGGCCCAGCACGAACTGGCGCAGAACAAGCCACCGGCCACCAGCCGTAAAATGTTCAAGTACATCCGTGAGCTGGACGAGACTCAACGCGGCCTGCGCTGATCCTCTTCCCCGGGTGGCGGCCTTCGCCACCCGAAGCTCCCGTTCTTACGACCCAGTGCCACCCACGGTGATCGCATCAATTTTCAAGGTTGGCTGGCCGACACCCACTGGCACCGACTGCCCATCCTTCCCGCACGTCCCCACACCACTGTCCAGCGCCAGGTCGTTACCGACCATCGACACCTTGCTCATGGCTTCCGGGCCGTTACCGATCAGCGTTGCCCCTTTGACCGGCGCGGTAATCTTGCCGTCTTCGATCAAATACGCCTCGCTGGTAGAGAACACGAACTTGCCGCTGGTGATGTCCACCTGTCCGCCACCGAGGTTGGCGCAGTAGATACCGCGTTTCACCGAGGCGATGATTTCGGCTGGATCGCTTTCGCCACCGAGCATGTAAGTGTTGGTCATACGCGGCATCGGCAGGTGCGCATAAGACTCACGACGACCATTGCCGGTGCGGGCCACGCCCATCAGGCGGGCGTTGAGCTTGTCTTGCATGTAGCCCTTGAGCACACCGTTTTCGATCAGGGTGGTGCATTCGGTCGGCGTGCCTTCGTCATCGACGCTCAACGAGCCACGACGCCCGGCCAACGTGCCGTCATCGACGATAGTGCAGAGTTTGGAGGCAACCATTTCGCCCATGCGACCGCTGTAGGCCGAACTGCCCTTGCGGTTGAAGTCGCCTTCCAGGCCGTGGCCCACCGCCTCATGCAGCAGCACCCCGGACCAACCCGAGCCCAACACCACCGGCAAGGTACCCGCCGGGGCCGGAATCGCTTCCAGGTTGACCAATGCCTGGCGCAGTGCCTCACGGGCATAGCCCATGGCGCGGTCTTCAGTCAGGAAATAACGGTAATCGGTACGCCCGCCACCGCCATGGCCGCCGCGCTCGCGACGGCCGTTTTGCTCAACGATCACGCTGACGTTAAAACGCACCAATGGCCGCACGTCCGCTGCCAGGCCACCGTCAGTGGACGCCACCAGAATTCGCTCCCAGACACCGGCCATGCTCACGGTCACTTGCTGGATACGCGGGTCCAGGGCGCGGGTTGCCGCATCCACACGCTTGAGCAGCTCGACCTTTTCGGCACGGCTGATCACTTCCAGCGGGTTATCCGGCGCATACAACTGAGCCACATCCTGGGTGCTGAACGCCTGCACCGTACCGTTTTGCCCGGCACGGGAAATCGAACGAGCCGCACGGGCGGCCAGGCCAAGCGCTTCGAGGGTGATGGCGTTGCTGTAGGCAAAACCGGTTTTCTCACCGGATTGCGCTCGAACACCCACGCCTTGGTCCAGGTTGAAACTGCCTTCCTTGACGATGCCGTCTTCCAGCGCCCAAGACTCGGAAATCTGCCCCTGGAAGTACAAATCGGCGGCGTCGATACCCGGCCCGGCCAAATCGCCCAGCACGGTTTGCAAACTTTCGATGGTCACGCCACCGGGCGCCAGGAGGTGTTCACTGACTGAGGACAACAACTCGCTCATAGGTTTGGCCTTAAATTCATCATTCTGAAGCAGGTCGCTGCGCGCCCTGCGAGAAAAAGCGCCGATGGTTCACCACCGGCATGCGCGCCCGTATCGACGCCTGTTCACTGCTATCGCGCTCGGCCAGCAACACCGCTTCGCCTTGATCCTGTTGTGTCAGTACTCGCCCCCAGGGGTCGATAATCGCCGCGTGACCGAAGGTTTCCCTTGGCCCTGGATGTACGCCGCCTTGAGCGGCCGCCAGCAGGTAACACTGGGTTTCGATGGCCCTGGCACGAATCAATACGTCCCAATGTGCAGCCCCGGTCACCGCCGTAAACGCCGACGGTGCGCTAATCAATTCAGCCCCGGCAGCACGTAATTCGCTGTACAGCTCCGGGAAACGCAAGTCGTAACAAACCGTCAGCCCCAGCCGACCCACCGGCGTATCCGCTACCACCACCTGACTACCGTAAGCATAGTCATCGGATTCTCGATAACGACCCCGGGTGTCGGCCACGTCAACATCAAACAAATGCAGCTTGTCGTAACGGGCGACGATTGCGCCGTGCTCATCGATCAACAACGAGCAAGCATTGGACTTCGCCTTCGGCTGCCCCTCGGGCGGCAACGGTAAAGTGCCCGCCACTATCCATAAGGTGAGGTCGCGGGCGGTCTGTTTCAACCAGGGCAGGATCGGGCCTTCGCCCAAAGCCTCGGCACGGCCGATATCGGCAACGTCACGACGGCCCATGGCAGCGAAGTTCTCCGGCAGGACCGCCAGCCGAGCACCGCCGGCGGCAGCCTGTTCAAGCAGACGCCGTGCCTGGGCCAGGTTGGCCAGCACGTCGCTCTGGCTGACCATTTGAATGACTGCGATGGACATGACGGGCTCCTGCGTTCGAGACGTAATGGACCATGACACTATAAGGGCGGTCACCGCACCTCTGTACCTCGGCAGCGGCTACAGGCGCTTATCGTGACTTTTCAAATGGCTTGTCGAAGGTGATTTTCGGGTCCTTCCAAGGACCTTGCACCGTGTATTGCACGCTGGCGAAGCGAGAAACCCGGTCCCCTATCAGCTTGTCAATCAAAAACAGCGCCCCACCAATAGCCGGCGCCCCGACAATCAGCGCCGCAATCGGCAGGTTGTTGGTCACCGGCAAGGTCACCAGCAGCTTGGCATCGACCCGATCAGCCACCAGGTCCAGGGTACCGTTAATCTCCAGGTTGGTGGACGGCCCGGTCATGGTGATTGGCTCACGGGTGACAAACACGCCGTTACTGGCCGCCAGCAAGCCCTTGACCCGGTCATAACTCAAACCTTTGCCGAGCAAGTCGGAAAAGTCCAGGCGCAGGCGTCGACCAATGGAGTTGAAGTTCAGCAGACCAAACACCCGCAGGGCCTGGGCTCCACCTTCCACCTCAACGAACTGGCCTTTGCGGAAACTGGCGTCCAGGCTGCCGGAGAAACGCTTGGGCCCGACCCAGGCCGGAGAACCCGGCCAGCGCCCGTCCACATCCAGGTGGAAATCCTCGCTGGTCACGGTCGGAGCAAAACCCCAGCCCTTGAGCACATCAGCGATGTTCTTGCCATCCAGACGGCCCTTGTACCAACTGCTGCTGGCGCCCGGCGCACCTTCCCAGCCACCGGCGCCTTTCAATTGCATGCCCTTGAGACCCAGGTCGAGGCTATTGAAGGCCATGCCCTTGGCCGTCGGCCGCACCTTCAGCGACCAGGCACCAATCAAGTCAGGCCCCTGGAACAATTGGTCAATGGCGATATCCAGTGCCGGGATCTGCTTGGGATCCACATCCGCCAGCGGGTCTGGCGCATTTTCATCGGCCTGCACCGAGGGGTCGACCGCCGGCAACTTCACGTACTGCAAGTTGACCGCGATCGGTGCACCTTTGGCATCCGGCAACCCCACAGTGCCTTTGGCTTGCTGGCTGTCGAGTTGCAAAGCCCATGCCGCTGGCTTGCGATCCAACAGCAACGTGACCTGATCGAACTGAGTGCCAAAACCGGTCAGTTTGCCGACCTTGAAGTTCGCACCGCTCAACAGTTGCTTGGCACTGCCGCCCGGGTCATTGCCGGCATAGCGATCCGCCAGTTTTTTCCACGGGTCGATATCCAGCTCTGACAGTACCCCGCGAATGCGCAAACCTTTGGCGCTTGGCAACAGCGCATCGCCGTCACCCAGAAACAGCTCACCGCGACCGTCGGCGAAATTATCCGCCGGGGCAGCAAAGGTAAAGTTGGCCAGCTCGCCATAATCAAACCAGTAGCGCCGTTCCTTGCCCTGCAAGGTCATGCGGAACACGGTGTCGCGCCCTTGGCTGGCGGGCATGCCGAATGGTGCCGGCAGATCAACCACCACGCCCTTGAGGTTAGAGCTGACCATCAACTGACTGTCGGCGCCGTCCAGGTTCAATTGCAGTTGGTAAGGGATATCGCCTGAGACCGGCAATGGCTGGCTGACCTTGAGCCAGTCGGTCAGTTTCTCGACCGCCACCTGGCCCTTGGCAGTGACCCGGGTACTGAGATTGCCCGGTTTACCATCGGCAAAAATCTGCGCGGTGATCGGTCGGTCAAACGCCTGGGCACTGATGTTCTGACCGCTGAGACCCTTGGCGGTGTCGAAGCGGAAGTCACCCTTGAGCTGACTCAGATCCAGCGTTGGCTCGGCCAACTGCAGCCGTGCCTTGTCGGTCTTGAAGTCCACCACAATCTTGGGTTCGACGTCCTTGGCCAATGGAATATCCAGATCCAGTTTGCCCTGCAAATCGCCCTCGCCTTTCCAGCCGGCAAAGGTCGATGCCGTACCAATCGGCGCTTCCTGGAGAATTTTCAGACCATCGCCCAAGCCACCGGCAAAACCACCGGTCAGCAGCAGATGACTGTCCTGCCCTTTGGGTACGTGAGGGATATTGACGTAGATGTCCTTGACCTTGGTGTCGAGCAACTGCCCCTTGCTGGCCAGGATGCGCACGCCGGGCTCTTCGACAAACACTTCACCCGCGACCTTGCTGACATGAGGCCAGCCGGGCTGGAAGGCCAATTCGGCATCATGCACCTTGAAAAACAGGCTGATATTGCGCGCGGCCGTCGGGGCGTCGTGGTTCAACGACCCCTGATACTGGAAAAAGCCTTGATCCACAGCGCCCTTGAGAACCGCCGTACGCAGCCATTCGTCCAACGCCGGGCTCAGGACTGCCGGCAGGTATTTGGAAGTAAAACGCCCATCGCCATCGACCATGCCGACACGCAGGTCCATGTAGTCTTCCTGGCTATGGTCAAAATGCAGGCGAATCAAGAAGTCGGCAGCCACCTTGCCTTCTTCTCCAAGCACCTTGATATACGGTGCGATCAGGGTGAAGCCCTCTTTATCCAGCTTCCAGGTCAGTCGTGCATTGGCCTGGATGTACTGCCAGGGCTTGGCGAAGATCGGGAACAGGTGCAGGGAGAAATCCTTGCTGTCCATGCGCAGTTCGCCATGTCCCAAATCGCCGCTGATACTGCCGGTGACATTGCGAGCAGCCGGAGCGCCAAAATAGGCGTCGAAGCCGATCCGATCGAGGTTGGCGGCAAAACTCACTTTCTGGTCGGTGGTGTCCTGGGGACGATAATCCGCCAGTACATTGCGCAAGGTCCCGGTCGCCTTCAGGTGCTCCACCGCCTTGGCAGCGCCTTCCGGCAGGGGGGCCAGGGCATTGAGCAAGGGCGTGATGGGCGTCAGGTCCAGACGATCAGCCTGCAGATTCCAGACTTCCTGAGCATTGCCCGTGGCCAATGTCTGCTGCAATTGCAGACGCGACTCCCAGCGAGTCTCCCCCAGGTTCATCGCCAGGGAGTCGAAGAGCACCTTGAGACCGCCATCACTGCGCTGCACATAGGCGGTCAGTGCCAGATTCTCGATATGCGTCGGTTTGCGATCGGCATAGCTGACGCGCAATTGCGGGGCATTGAGGCGGGCGACAGCGCTTTGCACCGTGCCTTGGCTCCAGTTCAGCCAGAACTCGCCACCGGCCTTGAGTTCGCTGAGCTTCCATTGCTGGGTCAGTTTTGCCGGGATCCAGCGAGCCCAGTCACTCTGGGGCAGGCTCAGGTAAGCCTGAACCTCTGCGTACTTCCATTGGTCGGCCTTGATCCGGGTGCGCAGGTTCAGCGCCAGGGGCTGGCCATCCGGCAAGGTCAACCGCGCATCGAGGCGTTGACGAGAGGCACCGGTTTGCAGGTTCACGCCGACATACGTAAGGGTGACTGGCGCCTGGCCGAACGGCTGCAAGGTCACTTGGCTATCGAGCAGCGACAGTTGCGACACCATTTGCATGCGTGTGAACAACTGCTGCGGATCCAGCGGTTGGTCGTCCTGCACCGGCAGGCCTTGCAGCGCCCAATGGCCGTCTTTGTCCTCTTTGACGCTGACCTGCAAGCCACTGACTTCCAAGTGTGCGATACGCACTTCCCACGCCAGCAGGCTGGCCCAGACATCCGGCACCACTTGCACCTGGTCCAGGCGTAGTGCACTGCTGCCCTCTCCGACCATCACATCGTGAGCCAACAACACAGGCGCAAAGCCACTCCAGCGCCCTTCCAGGCTGCCAATGCTCAAGGGCATATCCACAGCGGCACGTGCCTTGGCTTCGATTTCACCCCGGTATTCCGCCACCAACGGCGTCAACTCACGGCCCAGGCTGACATAGACCGCTGCCAGAACCAGCAGCAAGGCGCACAGGCCAAGGCCCCAGCGGGTCAATGCGGCAAAAAAGCGTATCAGACGCTCCATGTCAGGCGACCCTCAAGACGGTAATCGGACGGCAGATCATGGTCTGCCCGTCTCGCTGAAAAAAACATACGCGAATCAGAGCAGCACCACGTCGTATTGTTCCTGTGAATACATGGTTTCAACCTGGAAGCGAATCGTGCGTCCGATGAAGCCTTCCAGCTCCGCCACATTGCCTGACTCTTCGTCCAGCAGCCGGTCGACCACTTTCTGATTGGCCAACACCCTATAGCCCTCAGCCTGATAAGCGCGTGCCTCTCGGAGAATTTCCCGGAAAATCTCGTAGCAAACCGTCTCCGGGGTTTTCAACTTTCCGCGCCCCTGGCAACTGCTGCAGGGTTCGCACAACACTTGTTCGAGACTTTCGCGGGTGCGCTTGCGGGTCATCTGCACCAGGCCCAACTCGGTAATCCCGATAATGTTGGTCTTGGCGTGGTCGCGCTCCAACTGCTTCTCGAGGGTGCGCAACACCTGGCGCTGGTGCTCTTCATCTTCCATGTCGATGAAGTCGATGATGATGATCCCGCCCAGATTGCGCAGACGCAGTTGGCGAGCAATCGCGGTGGCGGCTTCGAGGTTGGTCTTGAAGATGGTTTCTTCGAGATTGCGATGGCCGACAAAGGCCCCCGTGTTGACGTCGATGGTGCTCATCGCTTCCGCGGGGTCTACCACCAGGTAACCGCCGGACTTGAGCGGCACTTTGCGCTCCAGGGCCTTCTGGATTTCGTCCTCGACACCATATAGGTCGAAGATCGGACGCTCGCCAGGGTAGTGTTCCAGGCGATCGGCAATTTCCGGCATCAGTTCGGCGACGAATTGCGTGGTGCGCTGGAAGGTTTCCCGCGAGTCGATGCGAATTTTCTCTATTTTCGGACTGACCAGGTCGCGCAGCGTGCGCAGGGCCAGGCCCAGGTCTTCATAGATAACGCTCGGGGCGCTAATGGTTTTGATCTGCGCGTCGATTTGATCCCAAAGACGCCGCAGGTAGCGGATGTCCATGAGGATTTCATCAGCGCCGGCACCTTCGGCGGCGGTGCGCAAGATGAAACCACCGGCCTCTTTGATGCCTTCCAGGGCCACACAATCACTGACCACCTTCTTCAGGCGTTCACGTTCGGCTTCGTCTTCGATCTTCAGGGAAATGCCGACATGAGCCGTACGCGGCATGTACACCAGGTAACGGGAAGGAATCGACAGCTGGGTCGTCAACCGCGCGCCCTTGGAGCCAATCGGGTCCTTGGTGACTTGCACCACCAGGCTTTGCCCTTCGTGCACCAGGGCACTGATGCTTTCGACGGCCGGGCCTTCGCGCAAGGAAATTTCCGAGGCATGGATAAACGCGGCGCGGTCCAGGCCGATATCGACAAACGCCGCCTGCATGCCCGGCAACACGCGCACCACCTTGCCTTTATAGATATTGCCGACGATCCCGCGCTTCTGGGTCCGCTCGACATGCACTTCTTGCAAAACACCGTTTTCTACCACCGCCACGCGTGATTCCATCGGCGTGATATTGATCAGAATCTCTTCACTCATGGCTGGGTCTCGTTCAGGCGTTTTCACAATAGTGACCGATCGCTTAAGGCTTGGCGCTGAAATACGGCGTTTAGCGCACGGTAAGGTTTTGCCAACAGGGTATGCCGAATTGGCCCAGCAGTTCCGCGGTTTCGCACACAGGCAGGCCGACAACGGCGGAGTAGCTGCCATTGAGCCCGGCCACAAACACCGCGCCCAGCCCTTGGATAGCATAGCCGCCCGCCTTGTCTTGGGGTTCGCCGCTGTGCCAGTAAGTGGTGGCTTCGTCTGCCGATATCTTGCGAAACCGCACGCGACTGCTCACCAGCCGCGTTTCGCAACGCTGACCATCAAGCAGGGCGATGGCGGTAAGAACTTCATGTTCACGATCAGAAAGGGCCAGCAACATGGCCAGGGCGTCAGCCTGATCCAACGGCTTGCCGAGGATCTGACCGTCGAGGATCACGGCGGTATCGGCGCCCAGTACACAGGCGCCCGAAGTATTCGCCAACGCTGCACTCCCCGCCGCCGCCTTGCCACGGGCAAGGCGCTCGACATAGGACGTCGCAGGCTCATCGGTCAGGGGAGTTTCATCAATGGCGGCGCCAACCACAGTGAAAGGCACACCGATCTGGGTCAGCAGCTCACGCCGCCGGGGGGATCCGGAGGCCAGATAAAGCGAATTCATTCCAGACTCTCCCTGTAGAGTTTGATAACCAGGCAGAGCCTCGAGATCCATTCAATTGATTTTGTAGCGGTGACGCAACCCACGCAGGCCAAAACTGATCCAGGGCCACAACAACGCGCTGACCAGTGCCGGCAGCACCAACGCCAGCGTCGGCTGGCGATTGCCAGTCAAAGCACTGAGCCATAGCTGTACCAGCTGGGCCAGCCCGAATATCACCAGGATCACCAGGCACTGTTGCCACATCGGGAACATGCGTAAACGCTGTTGCAGCGACAGTACCAGAAAGGTAATCAACGTCAGGATCAACGCGTTCTGGCCGAGCAAGGTGCCGTACAGCACATCCTCAGCCAGCCCCAGGCACATCGCTGTGACCATGCCGACCTTGTGGGGCAGTGTCAGGGACCAGAATGCCAGCAACAGCGCCAGCCACAGCGGGCGCAGGATCTCCATGAACTGCGGTAACGGCGAAACGCTGAGCAGCAAGCCAATGGCGAAGGTCAGCCAGACGATCCAGCCATTGCGCGAATGAGTACCGGCCATTATTCCTCCCTCTGCCGAGTGGTTGCCGGGGCCGCCGTTGGTGGCTTGGTGACGGCAGGCGCAGCTGCGGGTGGTTTGGCCGCGGCCGGCGTCGTCGTGGGCTTGACGGGGCGCACAGGGCTGGCCGGCGTGGCTACCGGGGCCGCGGGCGTGACCGGGGCGGCTGCCGGTGCCGGTGCAACAGGCGCGGCGGGTTTCGGCACGGTTGCCGGAATAATCGGCGTGATGCCGTTTTGCTTGTCTTCCGCTTCCTGGGCCTGGGCAGCTTCGTTGGCGCGCTCTTCGGGGGTTCGGTTGTCGCTGAATACCAACAGCAGGTAACGACTGCGGTTCAACGCGGCGGTCGGCACGGCACGGACAATGGCGAATGGTTGGCCGGAATCGTGGATCACTTCCTTGACCGTCGCCACCGGGTAGCCTGCCGGGAAACGCTGCCCCAGGCCGGAGCTGACCAACAGGTCGCCTTCCTTGATATCAGCGGTGTCTGCTACATGGCGCAATTCCAGGCGCTCAGGATTGCCAGTACCGCTGGCAATCGCCCGCAAACCGTTACGGTTGACCTGCACCGGAATGCTGTGGGTCGTGTCGGTGAGCAAGAGGACGCGGGAGGTATACGGCATCAACTCCACCACCTGGCCCATCAAGCCACGAGCATCGAGCACCGGCTGGCCAAGGACCACGCCGTCGCGCTCACCCTTGTTGATGATGATGCGATGGGTGAAGGGATTGGGGTCCATGCCGATCAACTCGGCCACTTCGACCTTCTCGTTAACCAGCGCGGAAGAGTTGAGCAACTCGCGCAGCCGAACGTTCTGCTCGGTGAGGGCCGCCAACTTTTGCATGCGCCCCTGCAGCAGCAGGTTTTCGGTCTTGAGTTTTTCGTTTTCGGCGACCAGCTCGGTACGGCTGCCAAACTGGCTGGCCACACCTTGCCATAACCGTTGCGGCAGGTCAGTGATCCAGTAGGACTGCATCAGTACCAGCGACATCTGGCTACGCACTGGCTTGAGCAGTGTGAAGCGGGCATCGACCACCATCAGCGCGACCGATAGCACGACCAGCACCAACAGGCGCACGCCCAATGAGGGGCCTTTGGCGAAAAGCGGTTTAATAAGCCGCTCCTCCCAGGCAAATGTTTTCTTTATTCATACGGCATCAAACCGGCCTGGATGCAGATTGAAGAAGATAAACGCCAACAGGCAGCACTGCAAAGTGCTGCCTGCGGGCGAAACATGGACGAACCAGCAACATCTTATTCGCTGGAAAGCAGGTCCATGGTGTGTTTATCCATCATTTCCAGTGCACGACCACCGCCACGGGCAACGCAGGTCAGCGGGTCTTCGGCGACGATCACCGGCAGACCGGTTTCCTGGGCCAGCAACTTGTCGAGGTCGCGCAGCAAGGCGCCACCACCGGTCAGTACCAGGCCACGCTCGGCGATATCGGAAGCCAGTTCCGGCGGCGATTGCTCCAGGGCGCTTTTCACAGCCTGAACGATAGTAGCCAGGGACTCTTGCAGAGCTTCCAGCACTTCATTGGAGTTCAGGGTGAAAGCACGTGGAACGCCTTCGGCCAGGTTACGACCGCGAACATCAACTTCGCGAACTTCGCCGCCCGGGTAAGCGGTACCGATTTCCTGCTTGATGCGCTCGGCGGTGGATTCGCCGATCAGGCTGCCGTAGTTACGACGCACATAAGTGATGATCGCTTCGTCGAAGCGGTCGCCGCCTACACGTACGGATTCGGCATACACCACACCGTTCAGGGAAATCAGGGCGATTTCAGTGGTACCACCACCGATATCCACCACCATCGAACCGCGCGCTTCTTCAACCGGCAGGCCGGCACCGATCGCAGCAGCCATTGGCTCTTCGATCAGGAACACTTCACGGGCACCGGCACCAAGGGCCGATTCACGAATGGCACGACGCTCCACTTGGGTGGACTTGCACGGAACGCAGATCAGCACACGAGGGCTGGGCTGCAGAAAACTGTTTTCGTGAACCTTGTTGATAAAGTACTGCAGCATCTTCTCGCAGACGCTGAAGTCGGCAATCACACCATCCTTCATCGGACGAATGGCAGCGATGTTGCCCGGCGTTCGGCCAAGCATGCGTTTGGCCTCGGTGCCAACGGCAACGACACTTTTCTGATTACCATGGGTCCGAATAGCCACAACCGATGGCTCATTCAGGACGATACCGCGCTCGCGCACGTAAATAAGGGTGTTGGCAGTGCCCAGGTCGATGGAAAGATCGCTGGAAAACATGCCACGCAGTTTCTTGAACATGGGAAAGGGACCCTAGGCAACGCGTGGGTAAAAAAGTGCGGCAAACTCTAACAACGACAGGGATTTTGGGCAAGGCGCCAATATGTTAAATTGACCGACTTTCTGTGCACCAACCCCCACAATCGCGGCCTTATGACCGTAGAAATGCGGTAGTGTTCCGACAATCTAACACACGGATAGCTTCCGTTCTGTTTTCCACTGGAGAATCCCATGGCGCTTGAACGCTCCGACGTGGAAAAAATCGCTCATTTGGCCTGCCTTGGCCTCAATGAAGCCGATCTTCCACAGACCACCGCAGCCCTGAACAGCATTCTCGGGCTGGTCGACCAAATGCAGGCCGTGAATACCGACGGCATCGAGCCCCTGGCTCACCCACTGGAAGCCAGCCAGCGCCTGCGCGCAGACGTCGTGACCGAACGCAATCATCGCGAGGCTTACCAGTCCATCGCACCAGCGGTCGAAAACGGCCTGTACCTGGTTCCGAAAGTCATCGACTAAAGGGAAAGAGCCTGCAATGCATCAATTGACTCTGGCCGAGATCGCCCGCGGTCTCGCCGATAAAAAGTTTTCATCCGAAGAGCTGACCAAGACCCTGCTGGCGCGTATCGCCGAGCTGGACCCCAAGGTCAACAGCTTCATCAGCCTCACCGAAGAGCTGGCCCTGAGCCAGGCCAAGGCCGCCGACGCCCGTCGCGCCAACGGTGAGAACGGCGCCCTGTTGGGTGCGCCGATTGCCCACAAGGATCTGTTCTGCACCCAGGGCATTCGCACCAGTTGCGGCTCGAAGATGCTCGACAACTTCAAGGCGCCATACGACGCCACCGTGGTCGCCAAGCTGGCCGCTGCCGGCGCCGTAACCCTGGGCAAGACCAACATGGACGAGTTCGCCATGGGTTCGGCCAACGAGTCGAGCTACTACGGCGCGGTGAAAAACCCGTGGAACCTGGAGCATGTGCCAGGCGGTTCGTCCGGTGGTTCGGCCGCTGCCGTTGCCGCACGTTTCCTGCCAGCCGCCACCGCGACTGATACCGGCGGCTCGATTCGCCAACCGGCCGCCTTCACCAACCTCACCGGTTTGAAACCGACGTACGGTCGTGTTTCCCGCTGGGGCATGATTGCCTACGCTTCCAGTCTCGATCAGGGCGGCCCTTTGGCGCGCACGGCTGAAGACTGCGCAATATTGTTACAAGGCATGGCAGGCTTCGATCCGCAGGACTCCACCAGCATTGATGAGCCGGTGCCGGACTACAGCGTCAGCCTCAACACCTCGCTCAAAGGCCTGCGCATTGGTGTACCAAAAGAGTACTTCAGCGCCGGCCTCGACCCGCGTATTGCTGAACTGGTGCACAACAGCGTCAAGGAGCTGGAAAAGCTCGGCGCAGTGATCAAGGAAATCAGCCTGCCGAACAACCAGCACGCGATTCCGGCCTACTACGTGATCGCCCCGGCAGAAGCTTCCTCCAACCTGTCGCGGTTCGACGGCGTGCGCTTCGGCTATCGTTGCGAAGACCCGAAAGACCTGACCGACCTTTATAAGCGCTCCCGTGGCGAAGGTTTCGGCGCGGAAGTACAACGTCGGATCATGGTCGGCGCCTACGCCCTGTCGGCCGGTTACTACGACGCGTACTACCTCAAGGCGCAAAAAATCCGTCGCCTGATCAAGAACGACTTCATGGCAGCCTTTAATGAAGTCGACGTGATCCTCGGCCCAACCACGCCTAACCCGGCCTGGAAGATCGGCGCCAAGAACAACGACCCGATTGCCGAGTATCTGGAAGACTTCTACACCATCACCGCCAACCTCGCAGGTCTACCGGGCTTGTCCATGCCCGCCGGTTTCGTCGATGGCCTGCCGGTGGGCGTGCAATTGCTCGCACCGTATTTCCAGGAAGGCCGCCTGCTCAATGTGGCGCACCAGTACCAGTTGAACACTGACTGGCACACTCGCACCCCTACCGGCTTCTGAGGAGAACACTATGCAATGGGAAGTCGTGATCGGGCTGGAGATTCATACCCAGCTCGCCACCCAATCGAAGATTTTCTCCGGTAGCGCCACCACCTTCGGCTCCGAGCCGAATACCCAGGCCAGCCTGGTAGACCTGGGCATGCCCGGCGTACTGCCGGTGCTGAACCAGGAAGCGGTGCGCATGGCGGTGATGTTCGGCCTGGCGATTGACGCCGAAATCGGTCAGCACAACGTGTTCGCCCGCAAGAACTACTTCTACCCGGACCTGCCCAAGGGCTACCAGATCAGCCAGATGGAACTGCCAATTGTCGGCAAGGGCTACCTGGACATCCCACTGGAAGACGGCACCATCAAACGTGTCGGCGTAACCCGTGCGCACCTGGAAGAAGATGCTGGCAAAAGCCTGCATGAAGAATTCAACGGCGCCACCGGCATCGACCTGAACCGCGCCGGCACCCCGCTGCTGGAGATCGTTTCAGAGCCGGACATGCGCAGCGCCAAGGAAGCCGTGGCTTACGTCAAGACGATCCATGCGCTGGTGCGTTACCTGGGTATCTGCGACGGCAACATGGCCGAAGGCTCCCTGCGTTGCGACTGCAACGTATCGGTTCGGCCAAAAGGCCAGGTCGAGTACGGCACCCGCTGCGAGATCAAGAACGTCAACTCGTTCCGTTTCATCGAGAAGGCGATCAACACTGAAGTGCGTCGCCAGATCGAACTGATCGAAGACGGCGGCAAGGTGATCCAGCAAACGCGCCTGTACGACCCGAACAAAGACGAAACCCGCGCCATGCGCAGCAAGGAGGAAGCCAACGACTACCGTTACTTCCCCGATCCGGACCTGTTGCCGGTGGTCATCGAGGACTCGTTCCTGGCTGACGTGCGCGCCACGCTGCCGGAACTGCCACCGCAAAAACGCGAGCGTTTCCAAGAGCAGTTCGGTCTTTCGGTGTACGACGCGAGCGTTTTGGCGTCGAGCCGCGAGCAAGCCAACTACTTCGAAAAAGTCGTGAGCATTGCCGGCGACGCCAAACTGGCAGCCAACTGGGTGATGGTTGAGCTGGGCAGCCTGTTGAACAAACAGGGCCTGGAAATCGACGAGGCACCCGTGTCGGCCGAGCAGTTGGGCGGCATGTTGCTGCGGATCAAGGACAACACCATCTCCGGCAAGATCGCCAAGACCGTGTTTGAAGCCATGGCCGCAGGCGAAGGCAGCAGCGATGAGATCATCGAGAAGCGCGGCCTGAAGCAAGTCACCGACAGCGGCGCGATTTCGGCGGTGCTCGACGAGATGCTCGCGGCCAATGCCGAACAGGTCGAACAATACCGCGCGGCCGATGAAGCCAAGCGTGGCAAGATGTTCGGCTTCTTTGTCGGCCAGGCGATGAAGGCCTCCAAAGGCAAGGCCAACCCGCAACAGGTCAACGAATTGCTGAAAAGCAAACTCGAAGGCTGATAGCGGTTGCCTCTCTGCAGGAACCTGCTTGTGTGGGAGCTGGCTTGCCTGCGATAGCATCACCTCGGTGCATCTGAAAGACCGAGGCGCTTGCATCGCGGGCAAGCCCGGCTCCCACATGAGCGGGTTCCTGCATTAATTTCGGGGACCCCTTTAATGAAGCGTCTACTCGGCCTCCTGGCCCTGTTCTCCCTGCTCACCGGCTGCGCCAGCGGTCTCATTGACCCCAACGGCTACGACGAAACGGGCACCGCGTCCTACTATGGCGCCAAACACCACGGCAAACGTACCGCCAGCGGTGAACCCTTCAATCAGAACGGCCTGACCGCCGCTCATCGCCGCCTGCCCTTTGGCACGCGGGTCAAAGTCACCAACCTCAACAACGATAAAAGCGTCGTGGTCCGCATCAATGACCGTGGTCCCCATACCCGTGGACGCCTGATCGATCTTTCGCGCAAGGCCGCCGAGCAATTGGGTATGCTGCGCAGCGGGACCGCGCGCGTTCGTGTGCAGGCCCTGAGTAACTGACCGACGGGAGCCCTGACCATTTTCGGATTAACCGCCCTATCGCCCTTCAGCCTGATCGAGCTGATCAGTGGCCTGGTGCTGCTGATTCTCGGTGCCGAAGTGCTGGTGCGCGCGGCCGTTCGCCTGGCTGCCAGCCTCAAGGTGCGACCACTGATCATCGGCTTGAGCATCGTCGCCTTCGGCAGCAGCGCGCCGCAGATGGCCATCAGCCTGCAAGCCACCCTGACGGAGAACACCGATATCGCCGTAGGCAGCGTGATCGGCAGTAGCATCTTCAATATCCTCGTCACGCTCGGCCTGTCGGCGTTGATCATTCCATTGCGGGTCTCACGGCAACTGGTGCGCCTGGATATTCCGGTGATGATCCTTGCCAGCCTGTTGGTGTTCGTGCTCGCCGCCAACGAAATACTGACCCCGGTGGATGGCCTGCTCTTGCTGACCGCACTGGTGGCTTACCTTGGCTTGTTGCTCTACCAGACCCGCCATTCCCGTCGCCCTCGCACCCGTGACACGGTGGCGCAGGCGCCATGGCTGAGCAGCGTGCTCTGGATGATCGCCGGCCTGCTGTTGCTGGTGTTTGCCGGGCACCTGTTGCTGGGGGCGGCGGTGGAAGTGGCCAGTGACCTGGGCCTGTCCGAGCGGGTCATCGGCCTGACCATCGTCGGCGTCAGCACCTCACTGCCTTGCCTGGCGACCTCCCTGATCGCGGCCCTGCGAGGGGAACGCGAGATTGCCGTGGGCAATGTGATCGGCAGCAACCTGTTCAACCTGTTGGGTGTGCTGGGGTTTACCGCCCTGGTGGCGCCTTCGCCGCTGTCGGTGTCGCCCAATGCCCTGGACTTCGACTTGCCGGTAATGCTCGGTGTCGCGGTCTTGTGCCTGCCGGTGTTCTATTCCGGTTATCGGATCACTCGGGCCGAAGGCTTGCTGCTGCTGGGGCTCTACCTGGCCTATGGGCTGCACGTGATCTCGTTCACCACCGGTATGCCGCTGGCCAACAAACTGGAACAACTGATGCTGTTTTACGTCCTGCCAGCGCTGGTGGCGTTCCTGTTGTTCACCTCGCTGCGAGCCTGGCGCCGCCAACACAAGAGGGAATCGCAATGACCGATCAAAAGAAGCCCGGGGTTGAAATGCGTCGCCAGGTCATGGGTGATGCCTTCGTCGACCGCGCTCTGGGCAACGCCACCGAGTTCACTCAGCCGCTGCAGGATTTCGTCAATGAACATGCCTGGGGCAGCGTCTGGAATCGTGACGGCTTGCCGCTGAAAACCCGAAGCCTGATCACCCTCGCCGCCTTGACTGCGCTCAAATGCCCGCAAGAGCTCAAAGGGCACGTTCGCGGTGCGCTGAACAATGGTTGCACCGTGGAGGAAATTCGCGAGGCGCTGCTGCATTGCGCGGTGTATGCCGGCGTGCCAGCAGCCATTGACGCTTTCCGCGCCGCACAGGAAGTCATCGACAGCTACCAGAAAGAAGCCTAGATCCAGCCACCTGCCTGCAACACAAAGATCCCGATATTCGTGGTCACCGCCGCCATCAGTGTGGTGATCACAATAATCGCCGCTGCCAGTTCATGATTGCCTTGCGCTGCGCGGGCCATGACGAAACTGGCTGCCGCCGTCGGAGCGCCGAAGTACAGAAACAGAATCCCCAGCTCCGGCCCACGGAACCCGCACAACCAGGCACCGAGGGTCGCCAGCACCGGCAAACCGATCATCTTCACCAGACTGGCGCTCAACGCCATGTCGCCGCTCTTGCGCAAGGCCGCCAATGACAATGTCCCGCCAATGCAGATCAAGGCCAGGGGCAAGGTCATGTCCGCCAGGTACTGCCCCGAAGCCTGCAGCCAGTTGGGCAAGCCGATCTGGAAATAAGCGAAAGGCGTCGCCGCGATTACGCTGATGATCAGCGGGTTGCTGATCACACTTTTGAAGATGCTCCACGGATCAGACTTGATCACCGGGCTGTACACCGCCAGCACAATGGTCGACAGCGTGTTGTAGAACAGGATCACCAGCGCTGCGAGAATCGCCCCGAGGGAAATCCCATAATCGCCATACATACTGGCCGCCAGTGCCAGGCCGATCACCCCGTTATTACCGCGAAATGCGCCCTGGGCGTAGATGCCACGGTCTTCCCGCGGGCAGCGCCATATCGCCCAACCCCAGGCCAGGGCAAAACTCAGCAGCGTGGCAACGCAGAAGTAGATCAACAGCCCGGGCTTGAGCGCCGAGTGCAGGTCCGCATGAAGAATCCCGAGAAACAGCAACGCGGGCATGGTGACGTTGAACACCAGGGCCGACGCAATGTGAATGAAGTTATCGTTGATCCAGTTGATGCGTTTGAGCAACACACCGAGAAACAGCATGGCAAACACTGGCGCAGTGATGTTCAGGGTCGCGAGGAAGATTGCCAGCATGCGGGGAAAACCTTGGGTGAGCGTCGGTAGGTGGCAATGATAAGCCAGCACCGGCGGCTTCGTCTGGTCGACCGCTTTCGCGAGCAAGCCCGCTCCCACATGTGGTTCATCTCGGGCATGAATTTTGTGTCCGACAAGTATCCAATGTGGGAGCGGGCTTGCTCGCGAATGCAGGCGCCTCGGTCTCAGGTAATCGGCGCCGGATTGAACAACGTAATGTCGTTATGCAGTTTGTGCCGCTCAGCCCAGGTCTGCTTCTTGCCGCTGGCCACGTCCAAGTAGAAGTGGAACAACTCCCAGCCCAGTTCCTCGATCGTCGCCCGCCCCGTCGCAATCCGCCCCGCATCGATATCGATCAAATCCGGCCAGCGCTGGGCCAGCTCGGTCCGTGTCGAGACTTTCACCACCGGCGCCATTGCCAACCCATAGGGCGTGCCGCGACCGGTGGTGAACACATGCAGGTTCATCCCCGCCGCCAGTTGCAAGGTACCGCAGACAAAATCACTGGCGGGTGTCGCACAGAAGATCAGGCCCTTGCGCTTGAACCGCTCACCCGGGCCGAGTACGCCATTGATCGCGCTGCTACCCGACTTGACGATGGAACCCAAGGACTTCTCGACAATGTTCGACAACCCGCCCTTCTTGTTCCCCGGCGTGGTGTTGGCGCTGCGGTCGGCCTCGCCCTTGGCCAGGTAGCGGTCGTACCAGTCCATTTCCCGCACCAGTTCCTGAGCCACTTCCTTGCTTTGCGCACGAGACGTCAGCAGGTAGATGGCGTCACGGACTTCAGTTACCTCGGAAAACATCACCGTTGCGCCCGCCCGCAACAACAGGTCTGACGCATAACCCAACGCAGGGTTGGCGGTGATACCGGAAAATGCATCGCTGCCACCGCATTGCATGCCCAGGATCAGCTCCGACGCGGGTACCGTTTCGCGCCGACGCTGGTCGAGTTTCTTCAGGCGGATGTGCGCCAGGTCCATGATCTGCTCGATCATCTCGGTAAACCCGTGACTGGAATCCTGAAGGCGATACAGCCAGGGTTCGCTGAGGTCGACGGAGCTGTCGTTATCGTGCATCACCTGCCCGGCCTGCAACTTCTCGCAACCCAGGCTGATGACCAACGCCTCGCCACCCAGATTCGGATTGCGTGCCAGGTTGCGCACCGTGCGGATCGGGATGTAGGCGTCGGTGGCGGTAATCGCCACGCCGCAGCCGTAGCTGTGGGTCAGCGCCACCACGTCGTCGACGTTCGGGTACTGGGGCAGCAACTCGTTCTTGATTCGCTGGACCGCATGGTCCAGCACCCCGGTCACACATTGCACGGTGGTGGTGATACCCAGGATATTGCGCGTGCCGACGGTGCCATCGGCATTGCGGTAACCCTGGAAGGTAAACCCCTCCAACGGCGCTTGAGCCTCGGGCACCTCGGTGGACAGCGGCAAGCTGTCCAGGGGCGGCGCGGTAGGCATGCGCAGTTGATCTTCCTTGACCCAACTGCCCCGGGGAATCGGCTGCAAGGCATAGCCAATGGTCTGCCCGTAGCGAATGATCTGCCCGCCTTCGGGAATATCTTCCAGCGTGACCTTATGGCTCTGGGGGATGAAGTCGACGGTAATCAGGCCGTCAGGGAACTCGGTCCCCGCCGGTACGCCCTGATCGTTGACCACAATCACCACGTTATCGCGCTCGTGCAAACGGATGGAGCGTGGTGAGTCGGCATGTTCAATCAACTGCATGACGCGGGCCCCTTCAGGAGTGCACTTGGGAAAGTTTAGTCAGCTCGGGGCCTTGGGTCGGTGGCTCCTTGAGTACCACGCGCTTGATCGGGCCGACGATCACCAGGTAGCTGAACACCGCCACCAAGGCATTCGCACCAACGAATACCAGCGCCCATTTGAACGAGCCGGTGGTGCTGATGATGTAGCCGATCACAATCGGTGTGGTGATCGAAGCCAGGTTGCCAAAGGTATTGAACAAGCCACCACTCAAACCGGCGATTTGTTTCGGCGAGGTGTCGGACACCACCGCCCAACCCAGTGCGCCCACGCCTTTGCCGAAAAATGCCAAGGCCATGAAGCCCACCACCATCCATTCAACTTCTACGTAGTTACAGGCAATGATGCTGCTGGACACCAGCAGGCCCGCGATGATCGGCGCCTTGCGGGCAAAGGTCAGTGAATGGCCCTTGCGCAGCAGGTAATCGGAAATTACCCCGCCCAACACACCGCCGATAAAGCCGCAGATCGCCGGCAGCGAAGCGATAAAGCCGGCTTTGAGGATGGTCATGCCACGGTCCTGAACCAGGTACACCGGGAACCAGGTCAGGAAAAAGTAAGTGATGCCGTTGATGCAGTATTGACCCAGGTACACGCCAAGCATCATACGGTTGGTCAGCAATTGGCGGATGTAATCCCACCTAGGACCGTCGGCTTTCTTGCCTTTGCCCTTGTCTTGATCCATGTCGACCATGGCACCGTTTTCGGCAATATAGTTGAACTCGGCTTCGTTGATCATCGGGTGCTGGCGCGGGCTATGGATCACTTTCAGCCAGATCAGCGAGAACACGATACCGATCACACCCATCACGATAAACACATGCTGCCAGCCGAAGCTATAGACGATCCAGCCCATCAGCGGTGCAAACAACACGGTGGCGAAGTATTGCGCCGAGTTGAAGATCGCCGAGGCGGTACCCCGTTCGGCGGTGGGGAACCAGGCAGCGACAATGCGCGCATTACCGGGAAAGGATGGCGCCTCAGCCAGGCCCACCAGAAAGCGCAGCATGAACAGCGCAACCACGGCGGTGGAGATGCCGAACTCACCGACATAGCCTTGTAGCACGGTGAACAGTGACCAGGTGAAGATGCTCAGGGCATATATTTTTTTCGAACCGAAACGGTCCAGCAGCCAGCCGCCGGGGATTTGCCCGGCCACGTAGGCCCAACCGAATGCAGAGAAGATATAACCGAGGGTGACCGCGTCGATACCGAGGTCTTTTTGCAGGCTGGAGCCCGCGATGGCGATGGTGGCCCGATCGGCATAGTTGATCGTGGTCACCAGGAACAGCATGAGCAGGATCAAATAGCGGACATGGGTCGGCTTGGTCGCTTGCATGTAGAGGTACTCCCACTAATTATTTTTTTTGCGGGTAATCGTTTTGTTTTTCTGCGGGAACCGCTTTAGGTGGGAGTCGGGCTTGCCCGCGATGCAGGCACTTGGGCGTGTCATTCACGCCGCAGTGATGCTATCGCAGGCAAGCCAGCTCTCACACAAGCCAGCGCCTACAACGGTGTTGCTGTTACGAACCGATGTAGCTGGTTTTCACCACTGTGTAGAACTCTTGCGCATAGCGACCCTGCTCACGCGAACCATAGGATGAGCCTTTACGTCCACCGAACGGAACGTGGTAGTCCACGCCGGCGGTCGGCAGGTTGACCATCACCATCCCGGCCTGGGAATGGCGCTTGAAGTGGTTGGCGTACTTCAACGATGTGGTAGCAATACCTGCCGACAAACCGAACTCGGTGTCATTGGCCATCGCCAGCGCCGCCTCGTAATCCGCCACGCGCACTACGTTGGCCACCGGGCCGAAGATTTCTTCACGACTGATACGCATGGCGGCTTCGCTGTCGGCAAACAGCGTCGGGGCCAGGTAGTAGCCCTCAGTGTCGCAAGTCACCAGAGCGCCACCGCTCACCAGACGCGCACCTTCGCTTTGGCCAATGTCGATGTATTTCAAGTCCTGATCCAATTGCGCCTGGGATACCACGGGGCCGATGTCAGTCCCGGTTTTCAGGGCATGGCCAACCTTGATCGACTTCATCCGTTCGGCCATCGCGGCGACGAACTGGTCGTGAATCCCGGCGGTGACAATCAAGCGGCTGGACGCAGTGCAACGCTGGCCGGTGGAGTAAAACGCACTCTGTACCGACAGCTCGACAGCCTGTTTGAGGTCGGCATCATCAAGAATGATCTGCGGGTTTTTGCCGCCCATTTCCAGTTGCACTTTGGCCTGGCGTGATACGCAATTGACAGCGATCTGCCGCCCGACGCCAACGGAGCCGGTGAAGCTGATGCCGTCGACTTTCGGGCTGTTAACCATGGCATCGCCAACCACACGACCGCTGCCCATCACCAGGTTGAACACACCGGCGGGGAAACCGGCGCGGGAGATGATTTCCGCCAGGGCCCAGGCACACCCCGGAACCAACTCGGCGGGCTTGAGCACTACACAGTTGCCATAGGCCAGCGCCGGGGCAATCTTCCAGGCCGGGATGGCAATCGGGAAGTTCCACGGCGTGATCAGGCCGACCACACCGAGGGCTTCACGGGTGACCTCAACGTTGACGCCCGGACGCACTGACGGCAGATAGTCACCGGACAGACGCAGGCATTCACCGGCGAAGAACTTGAAGATATTACCGGCACGAGTCACCTCGCCGATGGCTTCGGGCAGGGTCTTGCCCTCCTCCCGTGCCAGCAAGGTGCCAAGCTCTTCGCGGCGGGCAAGGATTTCACTGCCGACTTTGTCCAGCGCGTCATGACGCGCCTGGATACCCGAAGTCGACCAGGCCGGGAACGCAGCGCGGGCGGCGTCGATGGCGGCGTGGACTTGAGCGAGGTCTGCCTTGGCGTAATCACCAATGACATCAGACAACTCGGAGGGGTTGATATTGGCCGAATAATCGGCACCGGCGACCCATTGGCCGCCGATGTAGTTGTCAAAACGCTTGGCTTGGGACACGAATCTTCTCCTGACGCAAAAAGCCGCTGATTGCTCAGCGGCTTTGGTAATGGGTTATTGCGCGCCTTGCTTATCGATCAGCGCGGCCAGGGCTTCGTATTCTTCCGGCAACAGATCGGTCAACGGCGTGCGCACAGGACCGGCGTCGTACCCGACGATCTTCGCCCCGGCCTTGACGATGCTCACCGCGTAACCGGCCTTGCGGTTACGAATGTCCAAGTACGGCAGGAAAAAGTCGTCGATGATCTTGTCGACGGTGGCGTGATCTTCACGGGCAATGGCGTGGTAGAAATCCATCGAGGTTTTCGGGATGAAGTTGAACACCGCCGAGGAGTACACCGGTACGCCCAAAGCCTTATAGGCAGCAGCGTAAACCTCTGCAGTCGGCAAGCCACCCAGGTAGCTGAAACGGTCACCAAGGCGACGGCGGATCGACACCATCAACTCAATGTCACCCAAGCCGTCCTTGTAACCGATCAGGTTCGGGCAACGCTCGGCCAGACGCTCCAACAGCGGCGCGGTCAGGCGGCAAACGTTGCGGTTGTAAACCACCACGCCGATTTTTACCGATTTGCACACGGCCTCAACGTGAGCGGCGACCCCGTCCTGGCTGGCTTCGGTCAGGTAGTGCGGCAGCAGCAACAGGCCCTTCGCGCCAAGACGCTCGGCTTCTTGGGCGTACTCGATAGCCTGGCGAGTCGAACCGCCGACACCCGCGAGAATTGGCACGCTGTTGGCGCAGGTATCGACGGCAGTTTTCACCACCTGGGAATATTCGCTGGCTGCCAGAGAGAAAAACTCACCGGTGCCGCCGGCGGCGAACAAGGCGGTGGCGCCATAGGGGGCCAGCCATTCCAGGCGTTTGATGTAACCCGCCTGGTGGAAATCGCCTTGGGCGTTGAAATCGGTCACAGGGAAAGACAGCAGACCGGAGGAGAGGATGGACTTCAGTTCTTGTGGATTCATTATTCGAACACCCTGGGCAAAGACTATCTGTTGAGAGATTGTTGATGGTTATTTGTTGATGTCGTACGTCATCGTACAACTATAAAAATATTCGTCAACAGCAATTCATCTGGCTTACAGGCGACCCGAGTTTTGGCAGCGTCTAAAACGGGCTTCTTGACGTAGGAATTTATTCCTCTATGATCCGACAAGCTGTATATACATACAGCTATCAAGGAAGAATCCTACGACATAGCAAGGAGCTAACATGTCAGAACTTGAATCGGTAACACGCTCGAAAAACCCCTCCCTCCGTTTTGAAGGTGGCGAACACACGGCCATCGGCGACGACACCCTGTTGCGTTTCACCAAGGACGCCCCGGCGATCCCAGGTCGAGAGGTTGAGTTGCACCTGCCCAATGGCCTCGCCCTGAGGTACGGCCAGATCATCTCCCTGGGCGGTGATTTTTATGGCATCCCAGGCCAGGCCATCAGCGATGGCGCATCGGCAACCGACCGGGTGCAACGGTTTACCGCAGCATTCAACTCGCTGGCCGTGCTGCCGGCTGCACGCGAGGAAGCAGGCAAGATCCTGGCGGTCATGCAAAAGGAGATCAATGCGGTCAACCAGGCTATCAAGGACGGCAAGCAGCCCCATGAGGCTTACGATGCGCTCGGAGATACTTTGTCCGAGGAGTGGAACCGGATTACCGGTGGTGGCAGCGCAGTGTCTGCGATGGTTCCGCTGGGGCGCTACCTGAAACTGGCGGCGGACAACGCTGACCATTTCGGCGAATGGGCGTTGTTGGCCTATCTGGCCGGGCATACGGCGGCGCTGCAACAAGCCGTCGTGGCACATCAAAGCGGTACCGACCAGGCACTGGAACTGGCTTATGCCATGAACAGCTTTGCGGATCACTTTTTGACCGACCTGTTTTCCGCCGGCCACCTGCGCGTACCGCGCAAGCAACTGGCAGCCGTGGTGACACCGGGCGAGCTGGGTTCACTGATCAGCCGCTTCATGCACGACGAAGACAGCAAGTTCGGACTTAACGTGCGCAATGCCCTGGGTGATGAGTGGCACGCCTACGGTGACAAGCGCTATTTCGATACCAATGATGCCGCCAACCGGGCCCAGGTCAAACGTGCTGTGCAGGCATCGGCGGACGAGATCTTCGAGACGTTTATCAGCGGTATCGCGCCCTCCCCGGCCAACTTCAAGGCGCCGCTTTATGTGCCGGATTTGAATGCCGCGAACAACCCGAGCAATAACTTCTCGCCGCTGTTCAAGGCTGAAGGCGACAAGGTGCTGCGCCGCAAGGACGTCAATAACCTTAACGACAAGCAGTGGACCAATGATTGGTGGGGCTGGAGCACGTATCTGTTGCTCAAGGACTACACGCCAAATCAGCCCGCCTGAAGCACATGAGTTAAGCCTGGAGCCTTAACCTGTGGCGAGGGAGCTTGCTCCCGTTGGACGGCACAGCAGCCCCAAGAAAAATACTGGGTTCTTTCAGACAGAACTCGGGAGAATAGATTTGGGGCCGCTGCGCGGCCCAACGGGAGCAAGCTCCCTCGCCACAATAAGCGTTCATGGCAATCAGCCCCGCTGCGCCTCTGCCTCTTCATGGGCATGACGCAACCGCTCACGGCTGTTGGTCAGGTGCAACCGCATCGCCGCCCGTGCCGCATCCGAATCCTGACGGGCAATCGCGTCGTAGATTTCTTCGTGTTCGCGGCTCAGGCGACTCATGTAGTGCTGCTGATCATCATGAGCCAGGCGCGCGGAGTTCAGGCGAGTACGCGGGATAATGCTGGTGCCCAGATGCGTCATGATGTCGGTGAAATAGCGATTACCGGTGGATAAGGCAATCTGCAGGTGAAACTGAAAGTCCGACGCCACCGCATCACCGGCGTGGGCAGCGCTTTCGTTCAACGCATCCAGGGCGGCACGCATGGCCGCTAACTGTTCGTCACTGCGGCGCTGGGCCGCCAGGCCGGCGGACTCCACTTCGAGGCTGATGCGCAGCTCCAGAATCGCCAGCACGTCACGCAACGTCACCACCGTGGCCGGATCGATCCGGAAACCGCTGGGGCTTGGCGTATCCAACACAAAGGTGCCGATGCCGTGACGGGTTTCCACCTGCCCTGCCGCCTGCAACCGCGAGATGGCTTCACGCACCACAGTACGGCTGACACCATGGGCATCCATGATCGCCGACTCGGTCGGCAATTTATCACCGCGCTTGAGCTGGCCGTCACGGATCTGCTCGGACAGCACCGTGACCAATTCCTGGGCAAGGCTGCGGCGCTTGCGGGGAAGACGAGGAGCGGTGCTGGAGTTTTCCATGATGAATCATCTATCTCGGCGAACTAAAGGAGCATCATAGCCCAAGCCGGTTGTACGATCACCGTTCTGTCAGCACTTTCATCCGTAACCTACAGCCTTTTGCTACGCGCAAAAAAATACCCCGGCAAGGCCGAGGCATTTTTTCAACACAGGCTCGAAGGCTCGTGCCCTGTCACTTCACCACTTTCAGACTCGGACGACCGCTAGGACGCGGCGGTTCGGAATCAGGCGGCGGCACATCATTGTCATCTTCGAGCTCGATCGCGTCGTCGTCCTCGAGAGGCGACTCCAGATCAAACACCATGCCCTGGCCGTTCTCCCGGGCATAAATCCCCAGGATGGCGCCGATGGGCACGTACAGCGTATGCGGCACACCGCCGAAACGCCCTTCGAAACTGACCGCTTCATTGTCCATGTGCAGGTGTCTCACGGCACTGGGCGAAACGTTCAGGACAATCTGTCCGTCACTGGCAAAACCTTGTGGTACCTGCACCGCAGGAAACTCGGAATTGACCAGCATGTGCGGGGTGCAATCGTTGTCCACAATCCACTCATAGAGCGCACGGACCAGGTAAGGTCGACTGGAGTTCATCAGCGGCTCCTTAAGCCTTAGCGCATATCGCGTTCGACACCAGACAGACTCGCCTGGAAAGCCTCACGCGCAAACTGGCGCTCCATGTAATCAAGCAGCGGCTTGGCAGGCCGCGGCAGTTCAATGCCCAGAATCGGCAAACGCCAGAGTATGGGTAATAGGCAGCAATCCACCAGACTTTGTTCCTCACTGAGGAAAAAAGGCTTGTCGGCAAACAACGGCGAAACACCCGTCAGGCTTTCACGCAATTCCTTGCGTGCCTGAACGCGAGCCGCTTCTTTGCTGCGCGAATCCAGGATCAAATCGACCAGGCCACACCAGTCACGCTGAATCCGATGGATCAGCAGACGGCTGTTGGCACGCGCCACCGGATACACCGGCAGCAAAGGTGGATGCGGGTAACGCTCATCCAGATATTCCATCACCACGGTTGACTCCCACAACGCCAGGTCACGATCGACCAGGGTGGGCAAGCTGCCGTAAGGGTTCACTTCGATCAGTTTCGGCGGGTGACGACCGGCCTCCACACTGATGATCTCGGCGCTGACACCCTTCTCTGCGAGCACGATGCGTACTCGGTGGGAATAGTGGTCGGCGGGGTCGGAGTAACAGGCCAACCGATTGGTCACGCCCATGGCGGTCCTCCTCGCTTGTTGAAATTATCGAAACGCTCAAAAACGAGCGCGCCCAGAGAGCATCTCCGTAACGCCTGGATCAACCAGACCGTTACCTGTTCAGAGATGCCGCTGGGCGCGCAAGATTAACAGCAATTGCTTACGGTTGGATCAATGCACGTCCTTCCAGTATTCGCGCTTGAGCAAATAGGCGAACACGAAGAAGAAAGCCAGGTACAGCAACACATAGGTACCAATGCGCTGATGCTGCAGCTTCACCGGGTTGGCCGAATAGGCCAGGAAGGTCACCAGATTCTTGACCTTCTCATCAAACTGCTCTTCGTTCAGCGCACCGGTTTTCGGCATTATGGTCAGTTGATCGCACGCTTCATGAGTCAGCGGCGTGCCGGTCAACGGGTCATATTGCTTCTTGCCGTCTTCAACGACCTGAACCTGCTTGCATCCTACCACTTGGCGCCCCTGCAGGCCGACCAGAACGTTAGGCATACCGACATTCGGGAACACCTTGTTGTTCACGCCGTACGGGCGCGACGGGTCTTCATAGAAAGATTTCAGGTAGCCGTAGAGCCAGTCGGTACCACGAACGCGAGCCACCAGGGTCAGATCAGGCGGTGCCGCCCCGAACCAGGTCTTGGCGTCGGCAGGTTGCATGCCGATGTTCATGTGATCGCCGATCTTGGCGCCGGTGAACACCAGGTTCTTGAGCATCACGTCATGAGGGATGCCCAAGTCATCGGCAACCCGCTCGTAACGCTGGAACTTGGCGCTGTGGCAGCCCATGCAGTAGTTGGCGAACGTACGTGCACCATCCTGCATCGCGGCCTTGTCAGAGACGTCGATATCGACTTTTTCAAGGTCCGGGCCATGCTCGGCCGCGAAGGACAGTACCGGCAGGGCAACAAGAATCAATGCAGCGAATAATTTTTTCATCAGCCAGTCACCCTTTCCGGAACCGGTTTGGTCTTCTCGAGCCTGGTGTAGAACGGCATCAGAATGAAGTAGGCGAAGTACAGGAAGGTGCAGACCTGCGACAGCAACGTGCGCTCAGGGGTCGGCGCCAATACGCCCAGTACGCCCAGGATCACGAACGAAATGCAGAACACCCACAGCCAGATCTTGCTCATCCAGCCCTTGTAGCGCATGGATTTGACCGGACTACGGTCAAGCCATGGCAGGACGAACAGCACCGCGATTGCCGCGCCCATGGCGATAACACCCATGAGTTTGTCGGGAATCGCCCGCAAAATGGCGTAGAACGGCGTGAAGTACCAGACCGGAGCAATGTGTTCCGGAGTCTTGAAGGCGTTCGCCTGTTCGAAGTTCGGCTTCTCGAGGAAATAACCACCCATCTCCGGGAAAAAGAACACGATCGAGCAGAAAATGAACAGGAACACCACCACGCCGACGATATCTTTCACGGTGTAGTACGGGTGGAAGGCAATGCCGTCCAGCGGTACGCCGTTCTCGTCCTTGTGCTTCTTGATGTCCACGCCGTCCGGGTTGTTGGAGCCGACTTCGTGCAGCGCCAGGACGTGCAATACCACCAGGCCGAGAATCACGATCGGCAAGGCCACCACGTGCAAGGCGAAGAAGCGGTTCAGGGTGATACCGGAAATCAGGTAGTCACCGCGAATCCACTGGGTCAGGTCGTTGCCGATGACCGGGATCGCACCGAACAGCGAGATGATTACCTGGGCGCCCCAGTAGGACATCTGGCCCCACGGCAGCAGGTAGCCCATGAAGGCCTCTGCCATCAGCGCCAGGTAGATCAGCATGCCGAACACCCACACCAGCTCACGAGGCTTCTGGTACGAACCGTAGAGCAAGCCACGGAACATGTGCAGATAGACCACGATAAAGAACGCCGAAGCGCCGGTGGAGTGCAGCAGACGCAGGATCGAACCGTATTCGACGTCGCGCATGATGTATTCGACGGAGGCAAAGGCCTCTTCCGCCGACGGGGTGTAACTCATGGTCAGCCAGACACCGGTAACGATCTGGTTGACCAGCACCAGCAGTGCCAGGGAGCCAAAGAAGTAGAAGAAGTTGAAGTTCTTCGGGGCGTAATACTTGCTGAGATGGTCTTCCCACATCTTGGTGGCGGGGAAGCGTGCATCCACCCAATCCATGAACTTGCTCATCAGGCTTTCTCCCCCTCGTCGACGCCAATGACAATGACACTGTCAGTCTCGTAGTGATGTGGCGGAACTGGCAGGTTCAAAGGTGCGGGTTGTGACTTGTAGACGCGGCCAGCCAGGTCGTAGTGAGAACCGTGGCACGGGCAGAAATAGCCACCGACCCAGTCCTTGCCCAAGTCCGCGGGCGCCACTTCCGGGCGGAAGGTGGGAGAGCAACCCAAGTGGGTGCAGATACCGATCAGCAGCAGAATCTCTGGCTTGATCGAGCGAATTTCCTTATCGACGTAAGCGGGTTGGTCGGAATTCTTCGAGTCGGGGTCAGACAACTGGCCTTCGATCTTCTTCAGATTTCCCAGGATTTCCTCGGTACGACGAACGATGAACACTGGCTGACCGCGCCATTCAGCAATCATTTGCTGGCCTGGATCGATCTTGCTGACATTCACCTTCACCGGTGCACCTGCGGCTTTCGCCTTGGCACTGGGAAACCATGACCCCACGAACGGGACCGCAGCCCCCACCGCTCCTGCAGCACCCACCACGGATGTGGCTGCTACCAAGAAGCGACGCCGGCCTGCATTCACGCCGTCATTGCTCATTCAGTCCTCTCCCATCAGCTTTGTGGCCTGTTAAATCAGGCGTCTACTAAGTGTTAAATCTGAACTTATAAAAATTTTGCCGAATGGTAATGAAAAGCCCCACCTCTGACAAGGTAATTACCCCCGGCCCCAGCTCCAAGCCTTTGAGTATAGGGGGTCTACGGATGTGGCAAGTTGTCACGGTAAAAAATTGCCTATAAATCGCAGACAATAAAAAACGCCCAGCTCCGTGAGGAGGCTGGGCGTTTTCTGGAACGTAAAAGCGAATTAACGCTTCGAGTACTGCGGACGCTTACGCGCTTTACGCAGACCGACTTTCTTACGTTCAACTTCACGAGCATCGCGAGTAACGAAGCCAGCTTTGCGCAGAGCGCCACGCAGGGTTTCGTCGTACTGCATCAGAGCGCGAGTGATACCGTGGCGGATTGCGCCAGCTTGACCACTTACACCGCCACCGATAACAGTGACGTAGATGTCGAACTTTTCAACGGTCTCGGTCAATTCCAGCGGCTGACGAACTACCATACGGGCAGTTTCGCGACCGAAGAAGTTTTCCAGAGTGCGGTTGTTGATCGAGATGTTACCAGTGCCCGGACGCAGGAAAACGCGTGCGGTTGCGGTTTTGCGACGGCCAGTGCCGTAATTTTGAGTCGCCGACATAATGAACTATTCCGTTAAAACTTCAGTTCTTGGGGCTGCTGAGCAGCATGAGGGTGAGCAGCGCCCGCATAGACTTTCAGCTTGCGAAACATATCGCGACCCAGTGGGCCCTTAGGCAGCATACCTTTGACCGCGATTTCGATCGGGGCTTCAGGCTTCTTGGAAATCAGGCCTTCGAAGTTCGAAGACTTGATACCGCCTGGGAAACCGGAGTGACGGTAGTACATTTTGTCTTGCGCTTTGTTGCCGGTAACACGTACCTGCTCAGCGTTGATGATCACGATGTAGTCACCGGTGTCAACGTGAGGGGTGTATTCAGGCTTGTGCTTGCCACGCAGACGGCTGGCGACTTCAGTGGCCAGACGACCCAGGGTCTGACCAGCGGCATCGACGACAAACCAGTCGCGCTGAACTGTTTCCGGTTTTGCAGTAAAAGTTGTCATTCTTTAATAGCCTCAGGGGCCGCCCTGTAAATTAGACGGCGGATCTTACTGAATAGTGCGTACTTTGACAAGTCAAAGGCAGCCGGATACAGACGCTATCGGGGGCTCGGGTCAGCGCGTCCGTTCAACGGCAAGATTCTTCGGCAGGCGGCGCATCACTTCCACTGCAGAAAGAGGTGGGCAATTATGCAGATTGCCAAAAAAAATTCAACCTGCTTTTATGATTGTTTTCCCCAAAGGAGTACCCGATGGATTATCGACAGCTGGGCCGAACCGATCTGAACGTGAGCGCGATAGCCTTGGGAACCATGACCTGGGGCGAGCAGAACAGCGAGGCAGAGGCCTTCGCACAGATCGAGCGGGCCAAGGCCGCGGGAATTAACTTCCTCGATACGGCGGAAATGTATCCCGTGCCGCCCAAGGCGGACACCTACGCCACCACCGAGCGTTATATCGGTAACTACTTCAAAAGCCGCGGCGACCGTGCCGACTGGATCCTCGCCAGCAAGATCGCCGGTCCCGGCAACACCATCGACTACATCCGCGATGGCCACCTCAAGCACAACCGCAAACACATCGTCGACGCCCTGGACGCCAGCCTCAAGCGCCTGCAAACCGACTGGATCGACCTCTACCAACTGCATTGGCCGGAGCGCAGCACCAACTTCTTCGGACAATTGGCCTACAAGCACAGGGCCGAAGAACACCTGACGCCGCTGGAGGAAACCCTCGAAGCCCTGGACGAACAGGTCAAGGCCGGCAAGATCCGCCACATCGGCCTGTCCAACGAAACCCCATGGGGCACCATGAAGTTCCTGGCCCTGGCCGAAGCCCGTGGCTGGACCCGCGCGGTGTCGATCCAGAACCCCTACAACCTGCTCAACCGCAGCTTTGAAGTCGGCCTGGCGGAAATCGCCATCCGTGAACAATGCGGTCTGTTGGCCTACTCGCCACTGGCGTTCGGCATGTTGAGCGGCAAATACGAAGGGGGGGCACGTCCGGCAAAAGGTCGCCTGAGCCTCTATAGCCGCTTCAGCCGCTACTTCAACGCGCAATCGGAAGCGGCATGCAGCCGTTACGTGGCCTTGGCCCGTGAGCACGGCCTGGACCCGGCGCAGATGGCACTGGCCTTTGTGACGCAGCAGCCCTTCGTGACCAGCAACATCATTGGTGCCACGACGCTGGAACAACTGGACAGCAATATCGCCAGTGCTGACTTGAAACTGTCGGATGACGTGTTGGCGGGGATTGAGGCGATTCAGAAGGACCACCCGAATCCTGCGCCTTGATTGACCTCTAAGCCGCCTTCGCGAGCAAGCCCGCTCCCACATTCGACCGAGCGCCATCTTTGGAATGCAGTCGAATGTGGGAGCGGGCTTGCTCGCGAAGAGGCCCTCAAAGTCACCACAGATTCAAAGCGCCCGCGCAATAATCTCCTTCATGATTTCATTGGTCCCCGCATAAATGCGCTGCACCCGCGCATCCGCCCAGGCCCGGGCAATCGGGTATTCCCACATGTAGCCGTAACCGCCGTGCAGCTGCACGCACTCGTCGAGCACCTTGCATTGCAGGTCAGTGGTCCAATACTTGGCCATCGCCGCCGTAGGCACGTCCAGCTTGCCTTCCAGGTGTTGCTCCAGGCACTTGTCGACAAACACCCGGCCAATCTGCACCTCAGTGGCAATCTCCGCCAACTTGAAGCGGGTGTTCTGGAAATCGGCAATCGGCTTGCCAAACGCTTTACGCTCGCGGGTGTACTCCAGGGTCCATTGCAGTGCCGCCTCGGCAGATGACAAGGCGCCAATGGCCACGGTCAAACGCTCCTGGGGTAATTCCTGCATCAAATAGGCGAAGCCCATCCCCGCCTGCCCCAGCAAGTTCTCCTTGGGTACCCGCACATCCTGAAAGAACAGCTCCGAGGTGTCCTGAGCCTTCATCCCGACCTTTTCCAGGCGCTTGCCCTTGTCGAAGCCCGGCGTATTGGCCTCCACCAGGAACAGGCTGGTGCCCTTCGCGCCAGCCTTCGGATCGGTCTTGGCCACAACGATGACCAGGTCTGCGAGGAAGCCATTGGTAATAAAAGTCTTCGAGCCGTTGATCACGTATTCATCGCCATCCAGCACGGCGGTGGTCTTCACCCCCTGCAGGTCGGAGCCGGCGCCCGGCTCGGTCATGGCGATGGCCGTGACCATCTCTCCGGAAATCAGTTTGGGCAGGTACTTGTGCTTCAGCGCTTCGCTGCCGTAATGCAGGATGTACGGCGCCACGATGTCCGAATGCAGGGAGAAACCGATCCCGGTCAACCCGAGCCTGCTGATCTCTTCAATCACCACCGCGCTGTAGAGAAAGTCCGCCCCCAGGCCGCCGTATTCTTCCGGCAGATGAGAGCAGAGCATCCCCGCCTCCCCTGCCTTGTTCCACAGGTTGCGATCAATATGCCCCTGTTTTTCCCATTGCCCGTGAAACGGCGCCGCGTCTTTTTCTAGGAAGGTGCGCACGCTCTGACGGAAGAGTTCGTGCTCCGAGCTGAACAAGGTTCTGGGAATCATGGGCCACCTGTGAGGATTGTCAGACAAGAACAAGATCACAGAGCCTAAGCTCCCGGGACGTCACAGGACACTGGACACATGCGACAAAAAATAAGACGATCCAGCCGTCTGGTGACCACTTTCCCCTATAAGAATAAATGAAATTATGTCTACCCAAGTCTCCACGCCCTTGCGGCGCGTCAGCATTTTGGCCATTGATCGGGTGTTTGCTTCCACTCTCATGCAAGCCAAGGATTTCTTCCACCTCGCCAGCCTGCGCTACGGCAAACAGTTGGGCCAGGGCCTTACTCCGGCATTCGAAACCCGTCTGGTCAGCCCTGACGGGCAATCGGTACGCAGCTTCAGCGACGTGATCATGCCGGTGGACGGCGGCCTGGAAAATGCCGACATCATCGTCCTTCCAGCCTTCTGGGACGACTTCGACTCCCTGTGCAACCGCTATCCGCAAATCCTGCCCTGGCTACGGGAGCAACACGCCCGCGGCACCGTACTCTGCGGCGAAGCCACTGGGGTATTCTGGCTCGCTGAAGCGGGACTATTGGACGGCAAGGAGGCGACCACCTATTGGCGCTTCTTCAACGCGTTCAGTGAACGGTTCCCCAAGGTCCAACTCAATCAGGACAAGCACCTGACCGACGCCGACAACCTGTATTGCGCCGGCGGCACCACCTCGGCCTGCGACCTCTACATCTATTTGATCGAGCGCTTCTGCGGCGCCAACATCGCCCAGGCCGTGGCGCGCGACATTCTTTATGAAGTGCAACGCAACTACGCCCCCGGTCGCATCGGCTTCGGCGGCCAGAAACTGCATCAGGACGTGATCATCCTGCAGATCCAGCACTGGCTCGAAGAACACTTCGCCGACAAGTTCCGCTTCGAAGACGTCGCCCGGGAACACGGCATGAGCATCCGCAATTTCATGCGCCGCTTCCAGACTGCCACCGGCGACAAACCCCTGCACTACCTGCAACGCCTGCGTATCGAAACCGCCAAGGGCTTGCTGTCGGGCAGTCGCAAAAGCATCAAGACCATCAGCTATGAGGTGGGTTATGACGATGCGAGCTTCTTTGCGCGGTTGTTCCGGCAGCACACCGAGCTGTCACCGAACCAGTACCGGCAGCAGTTTCAGCAAGCCGCCTAAGCCAGGGTGTACACGGGACAAAATGTGGGAGCGGCGGTGCGACGATTCGACTTGCTCGCGAAGGTGCTGTATCAGCCAACAGATTCAGTGACTGACACTCCGCCTTCGCGAGCAAGCCCGCACACATTTGGATCTCGACTGCTCTTTAGATCGTATAAAAAAGGCCCGCATCGCTGCAGGCCTTTTTCATTTCGATCACACCGCTTAAGGCTTATGCGCCCGCGACAGGAACTCGTGGGATTGCATTTCCAGCAAGCGGCTCAAGGTCCGTTGGAATTCGAAGTTCAAGCGACCACCCGTGTAGAGGTCCTTGAGCTCGACTTCGGCCGAGATGATCAGCTTCACGTTACGGTCGTAAAATTCATCGACCATGTTGATAAAACGTCGGGCGATGTCGTCGGTGGTGACGGTCATTTGCTCGACGCCGCTCAAGATAACGGCATGGAAGATCTTGCCCAGTTCGATGTAGTCGTTCTGGCTGCGGGGGCCGTCGCACAGTTCGCGGAAATCGAACCAGGCCACATCGTCGCAGGTGCGCAGGGCGATGATTTCGCGGTTTTCAATAATCAGCTTATCGTTTTCCACGGCCTGGGTGCATTCCGGCGTCAGGGCACGGAAGCTTTTGCGCAGGCTTTCCTGAGCCGCTTCGTCGAGCGGGAAGTGGAACAACTCCGCTTGTTCGAGGTGACGCAGGCGGTAGTCGACGCCACTGTCGACATTGACGATGTCGGTGTTCTGCTTGATCAGCGCGATGGCCGGCAGGAAGCGCGCCCGCTGCAGGCCGTCCTTGTACAGGCCGTCCGGCACGATGTTCGAGGTAGCGACCAGGGTCACGCCGTTCTTGAACAGTTCTTCCATCAGCGTGCCGAGGATCATGGCGTCGGTGATGTCGGAGACGAAAAACTCATCGAAACAGATCACCCGCGCTTCGTCTGAGAAACGCTTGGCAATGATGGTCAGCGGGTTTTTCTCGCCGGGAAGGGTCTTCATCTCTTCATGCACACGCTTCATGAAGCGGTGGAAGTGAGTACGGACCTTTTCCTTGAACGGCAACGCTTCGAAGAACGTGTCCACCAGGTAAGTCTTGCCCCGGCCCACGCCACCCCAGAAATACAGACCTTTGACCGGCGCTTGGTCTTTCTTGCCAAACAGTTTGCTGAACATCCCCGGTTTGTTCTGCGAGGCCTGGACGAGATCGTCGTATAGGCGCTGCAAATGACGCACCGCAGTTTCCTGGGCGGCGTCATGGAAGAATTCGGGGCGTTTCAGATCAGCTTGATATCGTTCTAGGGGCGTCATAATTCGTTAGCAAGGCAACAAAAACGGGCCGCCACTGTAACGACGGCCCTGAAGAATGGCAATCAACCCTTGGTCGGGTTAATCCTCGATTGGAGTCAGAGCGACGCGCAAGGCGTCGATGGCAGCATCGCGCGATGCACTGTCGGCGAAGGCCGGGCTGTCAGCCACGACCGCACCTTCCAGCCAGACACTGAAGCTCAGGGCTTCGCTGCGCACGTCCAGGTCCTGGCCCGACTGCAACTGCTTGGTCACGGCACCCGCCGTTTTACCGTCGGCAAAGTTGCGCGACAGCAGCAGTTGCTCACCTTCGGCGGCCAGCAGGCGGAAGCGGAAGCTGCCGTCGTCTTCGCGGAAACTGACGAAACGCGCGGCCTTCACGGCTTTCTTCTTGGTGCTGGCAGCAACGGCTGTCTGGTTGACGAACGAACGCAGACCAACCGCTTCGCGCAGTTCGCTGAGGAACGGAGCGGCCACGGCACGGGCTTTTTGGGCACCGACCAGCAGCAGGTCTTCCATGTCCGAAGGACGCGACATCAGTTGATGGTAGCGCTCGCGGGCTTCGCCCAGTTGGCCGTCCAGCAGTTGGAACAGACGGTTCTTCGCCTCGCCCCAGCCCAGGCCTTGCAGCAGTTCGCCACGGAACTCTTCTTCCTGGGCCTTGGTGGCAAACGCCTGGAACAAGGTGAACAGGTGGGAGTTGTCCGGATCCTTGGCTTCGCCCGGTGCGCGGGAGTCGGTGACGATCCGCGAGATGGCGTCTTTCATGTCTTTGGCGCTGGTGAACAACGGGATGGTGTTGTCGTAGCTCTTCGACATCTTGCGGCCGTCCAGGCCTGGCAAGGTGGCGACGCTTTCTTCGATCAACGCCTCAGGCATGGTGAAGAATTCTTTACCGTTGCCGAACAGGTGGTTGAAGCGCTGGCCAATGTCCCGGGCCATTTCCACGTGCTGGATCTGGTCACGACCGACCGGCACCTTGTGGGCGTTGAACATCAGGATGTCCGCCGCCATCAGCACCGGGTAGCTGTACAGGCCCATGGTGATGCCCGCATCCGGGTCTTCGCCGTTTTCCAGATTCTTGTCTACCGAGGCCTTGTAGGCGTGGGCGCGGTTGAGCAGGCCTTTAGCCGCCACGCAGGTCAGCAGCCAGGTCAGCTCGGGAATTTCCGGGATGTCGGACTGACGGTAGAAGGTCACCCGGTTCACATCCAGGCCACCGGCCAGCCAGCTCGCGGCGATTTCCATACGCGAGCGCTGGATGCGCTGCGGGTCATCGCATTTGATCAGGGCGTGGTAGTCGGCCAGGAAGTAGAAAGAGTCGGCATTGACGTCCTGGCTGGCAAGGATCGCCGGGCGGATGGCCCCCGCGTAGTTGCCCAGGTGCGGCGTGCCGGTGGTGGTGATGCCGGTGAGGATACGGGTACGAGTCGTCATGGGTAATCGCTTATCAGACTGCTATCAATTCGAAAGGCGCGGCAGCACCAGATCCTTGAGATCGGTCAGCTTGCCATGAAAAAAGTGTCCGCATTCTGCCACTTTCAGCAGCTCATGGGGGCGATTCAAGGCCGCGGACCAGTCGTAGACGGTCTGGGGGTCGACCACTTCGTCGGTTTCCGGCTGGATCAGGGTCAATGGGCAGTTCTGCGGCAGCACATCCTGATCGCGCAGGCGCATGACCGCAGCCGCCACCATGAACAGGTGCGCCAGCTTTTCACCCTTGGCTTCCAGGCGACCGCCGAGACTTGCTGCCACATATCCACCGAAGGAGAACCCCAGCAGGGTAATGGGCAGGTCGGGGTGTTTTTCACGCAGCCAGGTAGCGGCCGCTTCGGCATCGTCCACTTCACCGGTGGACATATCGTGGGTTCCGGCGCTGGCGCCGACGCCACGATAATTGAAACGCAAAGTAATCAAACCGGCATCGCGTGCAGTGCGCTGCAAGGTCGAAACCACTTTGTTGAGCATGGTGCCGCCCTGCACCGGGTTAGGGTGGCAGATCAGCGCCAGGCCACGTGGCTCGGGGTGATCCAGATACAGGGCTTCCAGTTGGCCTACCGGGCCTTCGATCAAAACGGGGGTTTCACGCATCAGCAAGGAAGGAACTCCGTGACCTCTCAAGGGGTCGACTCGTCTAGCTAAAAGTCTGTGCATGGCATCATTGCGAACTTAATCGCGGTATACAGCGCAGGTCCGAGCCGTTAACGTAAAGCAAAGCCGTTTATAGAGGAAGGACTCGTGGAACACTCGCTCTTAGTTTGGTTGTTGCCGACTCTCGCCTTGGTTGCCGGTGTCGCCATTGGATTCCTAGTTGCTCGCCTGCTGCCCAATGCGGCGCCTAACCGCACGCAGCGTCAGTTGGACGACATTCAGGAACGTTTTGACAGTTATCAGAACGAGGTTGTTACCCACTTCAACAGCACCGCGACCCTGGTGAAAAAGCTCACTCAGAGCTATCAGGAAGTACAAGATCATCTCGCCGAGGGCGCCAACCGCCTGGCCCTGGACGACATCACCCGTCAGCGTCTGCTGGCCGCGCTGCATTCCGATGCGGTACAAGCTCCACGGGAACGCCTGACCCCGCCACGGGAAAACCAGGAACCGCCTCGGGACTACGCGCCAAAAACGCCGAACGCCCCAGGCATGCTGGATGAGCATTACGGCTTGAAGAAGTAATACGCTTTCAAGCGACATAAAAAGCCCGGCTGATCGACGATCAGCCGGGCTTTTTGTTGGGCGGTCTACCCTACAACACAGCCCCCATGTGGGAGCAGACTTGTGTGGAAGCCCTCAGGACACCGCTTGTTCCTGCAACTGCCCCTGCTCAATCCGCACATGCCGCCCATGGAAGCGCTTGAGGCTGCTGCGGTGGCCGACGCTGACGATGCTCAGCCCTGGCAGTTCATCAATCAGCGCCTGATACAACGTTGCCTCATCCTCTTCATCCATGGCTGAAGTCGCCTCGTCCATGTACAGCCATTGCGGGGCGAATAACAACGCACGAGCAAAGGCCAGCCGCTGCTGCTCACCCGGCGAAAGCATGCGTTGCCAGTGATTGGCTTCATCCAGACGGCTGACCAAATGCGGCAAGCGACAGGTTTCCAGGACCTGTGCATAACGTTCAGCGCTATAGACCGAGTCTTCCTGTGGATAACTCAATACCGCCTTCAACGTACCAATCGGCAGGTATGGCTTCTGTGGCAGGAACAGATAGCGCGCCGCCGGCAGGCGAATCGCGCCATGACCGTTGGGCCATAAGTGCCCCATCGCCCGCAGCAACGTACTTTTGCCACTGCCCGAGCGGCCGCTTAACATCACTCGCTGGCCCGGCTCCACGATCATATCGGCGTGGGTCAGCAAGTGACGGCCATCTGCCAAGTCCAGCCCGAGCCCTGCCACCACTAGCTCGGCACCTTGGTTTTGCACTTCGATCGCCGGCGTGCGCGCCTCGTTGTCGCTCATGGCCTGATGGAAGCTCAACAGACGATCGCTGGTAGCGCGCCACGAGGCCAGCTCAGAGTAGGCGCTGATAAACCAACTGAAGTTTTCCTGGACGTTGCCGAACGCCGAGTTGATTTGCATCAGCTCACCCAGTTCGATCTTGCCGGTGAAATAGCGCGGCGCCGCGACGATGAACGGGAAGATGATTGCAATCTGGCTGTAACCGGCGGTGAAGAAAGTCAGGCGCTTGGACACTTTCATGATGTCCCAGAAGTTGTGCCAGACCTTGCCGAATCGTGTGCTCAGACGCTGATTCTCGTTGGGTTCACCGTTATACAGAGCAATACTCTCGGCGTTCTCTCGCACTCGCACCATGGAGAAGCGCAAGTCAGCTTCGAAGCGTTGTTGTTGGTTGCTCAGCCCAATCAACCGACGGCCGATCAAGTGAGTCAACCAGCTGCCGACACCGGCATACACCAAGGCACACCAAAACATGTAGCCCGGAATAGTGATGCCGAACACTTCGATGCTGCCGGAAACGCCCCACAGAATGATGGAGAACGACACCAGGCTAACGACGTTGCGCAGCAGCCCCAAACCGAGGCCCAGGGTACTGGTGGTGAAACTGTTGAGGTCTTCGGAAATCCGCTGATCCGGGTTATCGGTATAACCGCCCTGCTCCAGCTGGTAATAGTTCTTGTCGGCGAGCCAGCGTGCGAAATGCTTTTCGGTGAGCCAGGCCCGCCAGCGAATCGTCAGCATCTGAGTCAGGTACAAGCGATACACCGCGCCCAGGATCGCCACGGCGGCAATCGCGCCGAAATAGCCGATCAATTGCCAGAAGGCGGCGGTGTCCTTCTTCTCCAGGGCGTTGTAGAAATCCTTGTACCAGTGGTTGATCCACACGGAAATGGCCACGCTGAACAGCGACAAACCGATCACCGCGATCAACAACAACCAGGCCTTGCCCTTCTCTTCACTGCGCCAATACGGCGTAACCATTTGCCAGACTCGGCGGAAAAACTGCCCGCGCACAGCATCGTTGACCGCGGAATACTCAGCGTTCTGATTCATGGATAAGGCTCGATAGGGGAAAGAACACACACAAGCCGATCATAGAGGATCGGCTCGTGTGGTCGAGAGCGGCGCTGATGTTTGTTCAGCGCAGGTTCAGCGCCGAACCGGGCGCTTTTGCAGCTTGCGCTGCAGCGTCCGGCGGTGCATGCCCAGGGCACGGGCGGTGGCGGAAATATTGCCTTCGTGCTCGGTCAGCACCCGCTGGATGTGCTCCCACTGCAGGCGGTCGACAGACATCGGGTTTTCCGGCACCAGGGTGTCGAGGTCGGCGTGTTCGGAGAGCAGCGCGGCCAGCACATCGTCGGCATCCGCCGGCTTGCACAGGTAATTGCAGGCACCTCGCTTGATGGCCTCGACGGCGGTGGCGATGCTGGAATACCCGGTGAGGATCAGCACGCGCATCTCCGGGTCCAGCTCCAGCAGCTTGGGCAACAGCACCAGGCCGGAGTCGCCGTCCATTTTCAGGTCCAGTGCCGCGTAGTCCGGCAGGTCGGCCTGGGCAATAGTCAGCCCTTCCTCGGCGGAGCCTGCGGTGCTCACGCGAAAACCGCGACGGCTCATGGCCCGCGCCATAACGCGGGTAAAGGTGGCGTCGTCATCTACCAGCAGCAGGTGCGGCAGTTCTTCGCCTTCGACTTGGATCTCGTCACTCATCGATGTCTCCTCGTGCGACACGGGGCAGGCGCAGCTCGGTGAGCGTGCCACCTTCCTCATGACTGTAGAGTTTCACTGAGCCGCCGGCGCGTGTCACGCTGGCCTTGCTCAAAAACAGGCCCAGGCCGAAACCTTTGCCCTTGGTGGTAAAGAATGGCTTGCCGATCTGCTCGGCAATGGCCAGCGGCACGCCAGCGCCGTGGTCGCGAATGCTGATAGTGAGGTTTTCCTGGTCCCAGCCCAACTGTACTTCCAGCCCTTCCGGGCAGGCATCGGCGGCGTTGTTCAACAGGTTCAGCAGCGCCTGGGTCAAATCCGGCGGTGGCGCCATGCGTGGCACTGTGCCCTGCCCCAGCAGATGGAAACGGTAACTGGCTTCGGGGCGCATCAGGTGCCAACGGTTCAGGGCTTCGTCCAGCCACTGGGTGACATCTTGCATCTCTATCGCCAAACGACGGTTGGCTTCAGCGGCGCGCACCAACTGCTGCAAGGTTTGCTTGCAAGCCTGGACCTGATCCTGCAGCACGCTCAAATCATCCTGCAAGTCTGGATGATGGTGGTCCTGGCGCATTTCCTTGAGCAGCACGCTCATGGTGGCCAACGGCGTACCCAGCTCATGAGCCGCACCGGCCGCCTGAGTGGCAACGGCCAATAGTTGCTGGTCCCGCAGGCCTTCTTCGCGGCGGATCGCCCGTAACTCTTCCTGACGGCGCAGCTCTTCGGCCATGCGCGCAGCAAAGAACGTGATCACGGCGGCGGACAGCGCAAAGCTCAGCCACATGCCATAGATCTGCAGGTTTTCCCGAGCAATGGGGAAGGTTTGCAGCGGATAGAACCGGGCCAGCAACAGGGTGTACAGGGTCAGGGCGATGCCGGACAAAATCACCGAATAACGCCAAGGCAACGTCACGGCAGCGATGGTCAGCGGCACCAAATAATAAGAAACGAAGGGATTAGTGGAACCGCCGGAGAAATACAGCAACACACTGTGGATAAACAGGTCGCAGGCCAGTTGCAGGGCGTATTCCAGTTCGGTCACCGGCCACGTGGTGCGCAGGCGGATGGCGGTAAAGGCACACAGCACCATGGAAAACCCGAGGGTCACGGCCAGTTGCAGCCAGGGCAGCGGCAGCAGGTCGAACCAATAGGCCAGTCCCACGGAACCGGCCTGTGCGGCCAGGACCAGGGTGCGGATGAAGGTCAGACGCCAGAGGTTCTGGCGAGTGGCGGAAGTCAGTTGTACGGGGGCGAGCATGAGCTCTCCTGATGAGCGCTCCAGGCGGATCGCACCGAGTATAAACGAAGCAACGGTGCTGGCACGGCGTGTGTGGCTCTTTGACGCAGGCCCTCCACATGACCGTTCGTCGGCAGTCCCGCTATTTGTAGAGAATGTGTAACCCGCCGAACCAGACCATCACGTCTACAGTCATACCGATTACGACTATCTCAAGGAGCTTCTATGTCACGTTTCATTCGCAGCGCAGCCGTTATCACCCTCGGTGTCGGCACCCTTGCCAGCCTGCCGGCCCTGGCCGCCGATGAGCTGCACTACAACCAGATCTCCCTGCGCGCCGAAGTCAGCCAGGAAGTGGCCCGTGACCAGATGATCGTCACCCTTTACACCGAATCCCAGAACAGCGACCCGGCCAAGCTCGCCGCTGAAATCACCACCACTATGAACAAAGCTCTGGCTCAGGCCCGCGAGGTCAAGGCCGTGACCTTGCGCCAGGGCAGTCGCAACAGCTACCCGATCTACGACAACAAGAACCAGAAGATCACCGGCTGGCGTGAACGCGCCGAAATACGCATGGAAAGCTCGGACTTCGCCGCCCTGTCCAAGCTCACCGGCGAGATGCTGACCAACCTGAAAATGGACAGCATGGACTTCGCCATCGCCAACCCGACCCGCAAGGCCGGCGAAGACGCCCTGCTCAAGGAAGCTGTCACTGCGTTCAAGGCCCGTGCCCAGCTGGCTACCGATGCGTTGGGTGGCAAGGGCTACAAGATCGTCAACCTGAACTTCAATACCAACGGCTATCCACAGCCTTATGCCCGTGGCGGCATGATGATGAAGGCTGCGGCCATGGATTCGGCACCTGCCCCGGAAGTTGAAGCGGGTACCAGCCAGGTCAGCATGAGTGCAGACGGGGTGATCGAAGTCCTGCAATGACCGCGATGCACTGAAACCAGAAACGGCGCGGCCCAAGGCAAGCGCCGTTTTTTTTCGCCTGTAGATCCGGACAACTTTGCCAACACTCTGCTAATCCCCCGGGACAACAGGTGCACAACCTATTCATACACCCCCACGTCATTTTTCCAGACACTCCCGAGGGAATGGAGAGCTTGATTGTCGTTACTTAGTACTAGCAATGCCCATAGATGAATGGACGCGTGTGCTGCGGGCAATGCCTCCCGACGACTATCGAGAATAAATACGATGACCACCATCACCCGCATACCGTCTCCTTTGCCGTTTTCGCCCCCCTATAAATCCGTTATCGGGGCGCTCCCAGCACAAGCAAGCACCGAAAAACCGCTGACCGCCCGCGAGCAGGGTGATCGTCAATTAGCGACAAACATCCGCAACGCACTGCATCCCCAAGACCGCCAATACAACTCCCGCGTGCAAATTCCTGCCGACTCCACCTTGGGGCAGTGGCAACAGCAGCTGGCAAGGGCATTGAAGAACCCGGCGTTTCAAGACTGGTTGAAAGATAACAACATCAACCCTTCAAGTGTCGTCGTGCATCCGGACACCAACAGCATCTCGGTCATCGTTAATAACCAAAGAGTCAGTTTCAAACCGGGCAATGACCTGGCATGGAATGCTGCAGCAGCACCTGTATTGGACGCAGGCAAGGTCCTCGCCGCTGGCAACGGTATTTCCCTGAGCTACGACGATGCCTTCAGGACTCATCTTGAACTGAAGACAGTAGGCCAGTTTTATGGCCTGCGAGACTCCAAGGACTATGACGAACTCGATCGCACCCAAACCTTCCCGGCGATCGCCGCATCAGATCCGTACAAATCAGACAGAATCCGCGGCGAAGATCAGTTGAAAAGCCAGCGAGGAATTGTCGATCAGCAGTACAAACTCCAGGACACGCCCTCCAGCGCCAGCGCACAGCAGGCACAAGCCTATAAACACCTGGCACTGACGGTTGCCGATGCACTGCCAAACGTGCGCGCACACGCAAAACGATGGGCGGAGTCCCTCATTTTCCAACTGACCGGCAAATTGGTGGACGCCGATACACTTTATTTGAACCGTTTCAATGGCTCGCAAAGCGCTTCAACCTCTACCGGCTGGGAGCACATGAACGAAGAGCCAACCTCCTCCCTGCGCCTGCCCGATGCACTGCTGAAGAACTTCTCTGAAAATGATTGGGTCCCCGGCAATCTGGACTCGGAATCCGGTATCTATAAAGACGGACCTGGGCAGAGTAAAACGGGAGGATACGGTACGCATAACCAGTTTTCCCTGGCCCCATCAACACTGATGCATGCCAGTTGGAAAACCGACTTCCAGGCGAAAATGACGCAAGAAATCGGCAACTTCTGGAACGCCTACAGCGATGACTACCAAGCAGCGATCAAAGGGGAGTTCGCCTATCAAGCTCGAAAGCAACTGAAGACCGCTGAAGCCAGGCCTCCCGCGGAGCAAGCCCTGCAAGCCCCCGAACATCGATTCACCCGTGAAGACTACCGTTTGGTCATGGGCGCGGCGTCCAATCTTCCGCTCGATGAAAATGCACCGCTCAACGTCGAACAGCTCAGGGCCAATGCCCCGGTAAAGGGCATCGTCCAAGCGCATGCTTTCAATATCAAGGGCTTCTTGTCTAACGACATTGTGCGCTTCAGTGCTGCCGACGGTGGCCGGCAAGTCCTCTACATCCCTGGCGCCGAGCCGGCATTTCTCAGGTTCGACTCTCTGGAGAAACTGGATCAATGGGTTATCGATCAAACCAAGGCCCCCAAAAAGCGCGAGTCCCTGGTCGCTCATTTTTCATTGATCAGCCGCCAAGACCATGAGCCGGGCACTATTGAACACTTGGCGAAAGTGTTCATGCCAATATTGTGGTTTACGAATGTCGGCACCAAAACGGAAGGCCTGGACACGACTCTCGAAAAACTCGCCACTGGAAAACTGAAAGACCCGACGTTCGACGGCGACGGATCGCACATTGAGGGCGATGTCTTCTCGGCCATGGCGTCCGCCAGTAAAGAGCGGATGAGCAGTGATGCCGATGTTGTGATCAAGTCCAACAGCGAGGTTACGCGGGACACATGGCTTAACGACATCACCGTCGCAGCCGGTTTGCTTGCCAAGCTGGCGCCTATTGCTGCGCCCGTTGCCGCCGCCGCAGTCGTTACTGGGCTGACCGAACTGGCGCTGGGGGAGGAAAAACAATACTCCGGCGATACGCTGGCTGAACGCAATGACGGTGCATCCAAGGCATTCGATGGCTTGTTGAACACCTTGTTCTCGGTCGGTGCCAGTGGATCGGTTGAGGACCCATTCACTCCCCTAGAAGAAACATCGGTCACCCCCAAGCCAGGCGAGCCCCCTCAGGTTGAACGCCCACAGGCAGTACCTGGCATTAACCGCTTGCAGCCCAGCCAAGCGGGCAATATCAGCCAATATACGGTGCCGAACGGTGAACAACTCATTGAGAATGCCACACGCAACGCAAAGGGTATTTACCAGGTTAAAGATGCAACAACCGGCTCAGATCAATGGTTTATCCGCTCTACCGACACAACCGGTGTTCGCCAGGTGTATGAGATAAAAAGCGACTTCAAATTGAGCAATGATTATGTGCAGATCATTGATCGTGATACGGGTAAGCCGGTAATGACGGTGCATTCAGACAGCAATGGTGAGTGGGTTCAAACTGCTGCGGCCAGAGGTGGGGCAAAGTGGCCATGGCAACGCGTACCATCACCGACCCCAAGTAATGACTTAAAGATCCCGCCAAAATTCTCGGATCAATTCGTTGAATTGGACGGTTCAAAAATGTCGGGGGCCGACAGGGTCGATAAATACTTGAAAGTCAACGAGGGGAGTTCCTATGAGTTCTCCAGTAGAAACTATGAAGAAAACTCCATAATCAAAAGAAACCTCAATGTGTCCTGGAACATCGATGAGCGTGGGTTTTCGGTTGAGTCTGGAGAAAAGGCACAATTTACAGAACACAGTACAAACGAGTACTCCCCAAACTTTGTGCTCGATATAAATCGCAATCCTTACACCGTAATCACCAAAGAAAACGGACGTGAGGTGAATATGGCGCTGGATGGCACGGCAGACTCTGCCGAGGGTATCCGCCAAAGCAGACTAAAACAGTTTGAGGCTGTAATTCCGTCTGCTGATCTGCGCGCGCGCATTTCCGAGGTAGCCCATCAAGGCTCCATAGCGCCCGCCACCATTAATTTGAATGGTGAATCGGTGCTGCAGGACGGCTACTACTTTGGCGCTGACGATACCCATTTTTACATCGAACATGAGTCATCCAAGGGCCTGACTCAGGTCAGGATCATTTCCAAAGGGCACCTGTCAAATCCAGAACAAGATATCAACCATGTTCCAGGTGTAGGGGTAACTATCAGCAGAACGTTTACGATACGGGAGAGTAACGAGCTGGAAGGGTCGTTTGCGATCGACAAGAATGCGCCTACCCAAATTGAAATATCGGTTCAAGCGCAGTAGCAAACTGCGGGACCTTCCCTCTACCTCATAAACCTCAACGGCGGTAACCTCGGTGACCGCCGTTTTCGTTTGAGCAGCCTTCACCTGCCACTTCAGGGGTATCCATGGAAAGAATCGCCTTAAAACCGCTGCTCCTCGCCGCCAGCCTGCTGGCCTTTATGCCGATGGCCCACGCAGCCAGCACCCTGGTCTACTGCTCAGAAGCCAGCCCCGCCGGCTTCGACCCCAGCCAGTACACCAGCGGCACCGATTTCGATGCCTCCGCCGAAACCGTTTTCAACCGCCTGACTCAATTCAAGCGCGGCGGTACCGAAGTTGAGCCAGGCCTGGCCACACGCTGGGACGTATCCCCGGATGGTCTGACGTATACCTTCCATCTGCGAGAGGGCGTTAAGTTCCACACCACCGACTACTTCACACCCACCCGCGACTTCAACGCCGATGATGTGCTGTTCACCTTCCAGCGCCTGCTGGATGCCGACAGCCCGTTTCGCAAGGCCTACCCCTCCGAGTCACCGTACTTCACCGACATGGGCCTGAACACCACCATCAAGAGCGTCGACAAGATCGACGATCACACCGTGCGCTTCAACCTGAACAACGTCGATGCCTCGTTTGTGCAAAACCTGGCCATGAGTTTTGCCTCAGTGCAGTCCGCCGAGTACGCCGCGCAACTGCTCAAGGAAGGCAAGGCCGAGGACATCAACCAGAAACCGGTGGGCACCGGGCCGTTTGTGTTCAAGCGCTACCAGAAAGACTCGCAGATTCGCTACGTCGCCAATAAACAGTATTGGAAACCCGAGGAGGTGAAGCTCGACAACCTGGTGTTCGCCATCACCCCGGATGCCGCCTCGCGCTTGCAGAAACTCAAAGCCGGCGAATGCCAGGTCAGCGGTTACCCACGCCCCTCCGATATCGACGTGATGAAGCAGGACCCAAACCTGCGGGTGTTGCAACAGGCTGGTTTCAACCTGGGCTTCCTCGCCTACAACGTGACCCACCCACCTCTGGACCAGCTCAAAGTGCGCCAGGCCCTGGACATGGCCATCGACAAACCGGCCATCATCAAAGCCGTGTACCAGAGCGCCGGACAATTGGCGCAGAACGCACTGCCGCCGGCTCAGTGGTCTTATGACCCGACCATCAAGGACGCACCGTACGATCCGGCCAAGGCTCGGGCGCTACTAAAAGAAGCAGGGGTTGCACCAGGTACCACCATCAATCTTTGGGCCATGACGGTACAACGGGCGTCCAATCCCAACGCGCGGATGTCGGCACAAATGATCCAGCAGGATTGGGCCAAGATCGGGATAACCGCCAATATCGTGAGCTACGAGTGGGGTGAGTACATCAAGCGGGCGAAAAATGGCGAGCACGATGTGATGATCTACGGCTGGACCGGCGACAACGGCGACCCGGATAACTGGCTGGGTGTGCTCTACAGTTGTGCCGCGGTCAAGGGCAGCAACTATGCAAAATGGTGTAACCCCGAGTACGACAAACTGGTGCAGCAGGCCAAAGTCAGCAGTGACGGTGAGCAGCGCATCAAGTGGTATCAACAGGCGCAAAAAATCCTTAAGGAACAAGTACCTATAACACCTATTGCGAACTCGACGGTTTTCCAGCCGCTTCGAAAGGAAGTCCAGGACTTCAAGATCAGTCCATTTGGGCTGACACCCTTCTATGGCGTGAGTCTCCATAAGTAACAGCGCTGCGCCAACCGGGTGCGCCAGACGCCCCGGCTGGTCATTTTTGGTGCGCTAAACGCACCGAAAAGACCCTCGAAAATGTCGATTTGTGTCGAAACTTACATCAATGCGACATTCCTGTACGTTCGTACCACTGTTTAGCGCCTGCGACCTCTCAACATCTTGCATTGGGTATGGGCCCTGCATAAGTATCCGCAGGTCGACTCACGAGGTCGCCCTCACTACCAAAAATGACAACAAATCATGAGGCCAACATGCTTAAACACGCAGTCATTCCGTTATTAGTCAGCGCCGGTTTAATGGCTGCTGCACCTTTCGCCCAAGCGGCGACTAATCTGGTGTTCTGCTCCGAAGGGAGCCCGGCCGGTTTCGATCCAGGCCAGTACACCACCGGAACAGACTTCGATGCCTCGGCCGAAACCATGTTCAACCGCCTGACCCAGTTCGAGCGCGGCGGTACCGCCGTGATTCCTGGGCTAGCCACCCGTTGGGACGTTTCCCCGGATGGCCTGACGTATACCTTCCATCTTCGTGAAGGCGTCAAGTTCCACACCACCCCGTACTTCAAGCCAACTCGTGAGTTCACGGCTGACGACGTACTGTTCACCTTCAACCGGATGATCAATAAAGACGATCCATTCCGCAAAGCCTACCCCACCGAGTTCCCGTACTTCACGGACATGGGGATGGACACCAACATCAAGAACATCGAGAAAGTCGATGACCACACCGTCAAGTTCACCCTTGGCACCGTGGACGCGGCCTTCATCCAGAACCTGGCTATGAGCTTCGCTTCCGTGCAGTCGGCCGAATATGCCGCGCAGCTGTTGAAGGATGGCAAGCCTGCCGATATCAACCAGAAGCCGGTCGGCACTGGTCCGTTCGTGTTCAAGAGCTACCAGAAAGACTCCAACATCCGTTACACCGGCAACAAGGATTACTGGAAGCCTGAGGACGTCAAGATCGACAACCTGATCTTCGCCATCACCACCGACCCGTCGGTGCGTATCCAGAAGCTGAAGAAAAACGAATGCCAGATCACCCTCTTCCCGCGTCCAGCCGATCTCAAGGCGCTGGGTGAAGACAAGAGCCTGAAACTGCCGCACCAGGCCGGGTTCAACCTGGGCTACATCGCCTATAACGTGATGCCGGTGCTCAAGGGCCAAACCGCACCTAACCCACTGTCCGACCTGCGAGTACGCGAGGCCCTGGACATGTCGGTGAACAAACAACAGATCATCGACTCGGTTTATCAGGGTGCAGGCCAACTGGCCGTCAACGCCATGCCGCCAACCCAGTGGTCCTACGACACCACCATCAAGGATGTCCCGCACGATGTGACCAAAGCCAAGGCTTTGCTCAAGGAAGCAGGCGTCAAGGAAGGCACCGAAATCACCCTGTGGGCGATGCCGGTTCAGCGTCCGTACAACCCGAACGCCAAGCTGATGGCTGAGATGCTGCAGAACGACTGGAAGCAGATCGGCCTGAAGGTCAACATCGTCAGCTACGAGTGGGGCGAGTACATCAAGCGTTCCAAGGGCGGCGAGAACCAAGCCATGATCATTGGCTGGAGCGGCGACAATGGTGACCCGGACAACTGGCTGAACGTGCTGTTCGGCTGCGATTCCCTGGCCGGCAACAACTTCTCCAAGTGGTGCGACAAGAAATTCGACGGCATCGTGAAAGAAGCCAAGGCGACTTCCGACGTAGCCAAACGCACCGAGCTGTACAAGCAGGCGCAACATATCCTTAAAGATGCAGTCCCGATGACACCTATCGCGCACTCGACGGTGTATCAACCCATGCGCAACAACGTGCAGGACTTCAAGATCAGCCCATTTGGCTTGAACTCCTTCTACGGCGTGAGCGTAAGCGGCAAGTAAGGATTCCTGGCGGCGACGTGTAAACGTCGCCGCTATTGCATCCGCCAAGACCATAGGAATCAGACTACATCCGCGCTTGCTGCCGTCCTACGGCAACAAGCTGCGAATCACTCGTCCGTGACCTACAAGGTCTGTCAGATTCGACGCATTTACTGCCCGGCTCCCGACTCTTAACGTCGTGCACGGCAGAGGCCTCGTACCTGTAGGGCACTTGCTGAATGTGGGGTCAGTGTTGTTTCCATGCCCTGAACGGCCTGGCGATTGGTCACTGATAACAACAACAAACAAGGAGTGGGGACCGTCATGCGCCATACCACCGTTCTATCCGTAATATTGGGTACAAGCTTGTTAGTCAGCGCATCGCTGAGCCAAGCGGCTGACAAGAAAAGCCTGGTGTTTTGCTCCGAAGGCAGCCCGGCGGGCTTCGACACTGCGCAATACACCACCGCCACGGACAACGATGCCGCCGAGCCCATCTATAACCGTTTGGCCGAGTTCGAAAAAGGCGCGACCAACGTAGTGCCAGGATTGGCGACCCGTTGGGATATTTCCGAAGACGGCCTGACCTACACCTTCCATTTACGCGAAGGCGTGAAATTCCACACGACCAAGTACTTCACTCCGACGCGGGACTTCGACGCTGACGATGTGCTGTTCACCTTCAATCGCATGCTTGACCCCGAGCACCCGTTCCGCAAGGCCTACCCTACCGAGTTTCCGTACTTCAACGGGATGAGCCTGAACAAGAACATCGCCAAGGTCGAGAAGAGCGGGCCACTGACCGTGGTCATGACCCTGAATACGGTCGATGCCGCGTTTATCCAGAATATCGCCATGAGCTTCGCCGCGATCCTGTCGGCTGAGTACGCCGACAAGCTGCTCAAGGAAGGTAAACCGAGCGACATCAACCAGAAGCCGATCGGCACCGGGCCGTTCGAGTTCAAGAGCTATCAGAAAGACTCCAACATCCGCTACTCAGCCAACAAACAGTATTGGGACCCGAGCCGGGTCAAGCTGGACAACCTGATCTTCGCCATCAACACCGACGCCTCGGTACGGGTACAGAAGCTCAAGGCCAACGAATGCCAGATCACCCTGCACCCTCGTCCGGCAGACGTAGATGCCCTCAAGGCCGACCCGAAACTGCAACTGCTGACCAAGCCTGGCTTCAACCTCGGTTACATCGCCTATAACGTGCGGCACAAGCCTTTCGACCAGCTCGAAGTGCGCCAGGCCCTGGACATGGCGGTCAACAAGCAGAGCATTCTCAATGCGGTTTACCAGGGCGCGGGGCAACTGGCGGTCAACGCCATGCCGCCGACCCAGTGGTCCTACGACGACACGATCAAGGACGCTGCCTACAACCCGGAAAAGGCCAAAGAGTTGCTCAAGGCCGCCGGCGTCAAGGAAGGTACTGAAATCACCCTGTGGGCGATGCCGGTACAACGACCGTACAACCCCAACGCCAAGCTGATGGCAGAAATGCTGCAGAACGATTGGGCCAAGATCGGCCTCAAGGTCAAGATCGTCAGCTACGAATGGGGCGAGTACATCAAGCGCACCAAAAATGGCGAACATGACATCAGCCTGATCGGCTGGACCGGCGACAACGGTGACCCGGACAACTGGCTGGGCACCCTGTACAGCTGCGACGCCATCGGCGGGAACAACTATTCCATGTGGTGTGACCCGGCGTACGACAAGCTGATCAAGCAAGCCAAGGTCGTCACCGACCGCGAACAACGGACTGTTCTGTACAAACAGGCGCAGCAACTGCTTAAAGCACAGGTGCCGATCACGCCAGTCGCCCACTCGACGGTCAACCAGCCGTTAAGCGCCAAAGTCGAAGGTTTCAAAGTGAGCCCCTTCGGCCGCAACGTGTTCTCGGGCGTCAGTATCACCCCATAAGAAAATAACCGGATTGAGGAGAGCGAAGTTCGCTCTTCGGCAAACGTGCAGCCTTAATTCAGGATTTTTCCTACGGCAAACGTTTGCAAAGGCTTGAACGAGTTACACACCCAATAGCCGGTTCACCTAAAAAGACCGGCATTAAAAAAAGAGAACCAAAGGAGCTTCACCCATGAAACTGAGCAGCACCGCGCTACTGGCCTTGGCCATCAGCAGCATCACGGCCACCGCCTATGCTGAATCTGTAAGTCAGGACTTCGTTCCTACCACCCTGGCCGGCACCAGCGCCCAAAGCGAGGCCAAAGGCTTTGTCGAAGACTTCAGCCTGGGCGGCACTACCCGTAACTGGTATTCCAATGAACAGAAATACCGGGGCGGCACCTTCTCCTACCAAAAGCACGGCCAAACCGTTACCGACCGTCGCCGTGAGAACTGGGTCCAGGGCACCATCCTCAATGCAAGCTCGGGTTTCACCCAAGGCACCGTAGGCGTCAAAACCGAAGTGGCGGTCTACAACGCTCTGGTCCTGGACCGCAGCAAGCGCGATATCAAGGGCGGCTCCAACCGTACCCTGGCCGACTCCAATGGCGACGCCGTAGACCAGTGGAGCAAACTGGGACTGGCCAACGTCCAGTTCCGTGTATCCAACACTACCTTGACCGCCGGTCGCCAGAACTTCAGCAGCGGTATTGTCGACACCATCGGCAACCGTGCACTGCCTTCCAGCTTTCAAGGTGTGAGCTTCAACAGCGAAGAGTTCAGCAACCTGTCGTTCCAGGGCGGCGTGTTTGACCGCGTTTCGCCACGTACCGAACAGAGCCTGTCGAAGTTCCGTTCCGAATACGGCAATGGCCAAGAGACCGACAAGGTCTACACCCTGGGCGCCAACTACCAGCCGCTCAAGAGTCTGAAAACCAGCTTCTTCGGCGCCAATGTCAAAGACTTCTGGAATCAGTACTACTTCGGCGCAACCCACGAGCTGGGTGATAGCCAGCAGTTGGCACTGACCACCGGCTTCAACTACTACAAAACCGTCGATGAAGGCAAAAAACTGATGGGGGAAATCGACAACGATACCTACTCCCTGTCCCTGGGCCTGGCCCACCAAGCCCACAGCCTGACCTTCTCCTACCAGGCCGTGAACGGTAACGAGTACTTCGACTACCTGCACGAAACCAACGGTATCTACCTGGCCAACTCCCTGACGTCCGACTTCAACGGTCCGAACGAGAAGTCCTTCCAGATCGCCTACGGCATCAACATGGCCGAATACGGGGTGCCGGGCCTGAAGTTCAATATTTACTCCGCTCGCGGCTGGGGTATCGACGGTACCCACTACACCGGCAACGGCGGCCGGGCCAAGTTTGCCTACGATGGCATTCAGTCCCAGGACAATGAAAAACACCAGGAATACGGGGTTGGCGCGTCCTACGCCGTGCAAAGCGGCCCACTCAAGGCCACCGCCATTCGCGCTACCTACGTCGAGCACCGCGGCAGCGAAAACCAGTCTGACGGCAGCATCAAAGAGTTCCGTCTGGTCACCACCATCCCGTTCAACATCCTTTAATTAGCGCCAGGTAGACGGCGGGCTCAGGAAGAGCCCGCCGTCTACGTTTTTCTGGTTCCATCGATTGCAGAGGGTTCTCAATGAAAATGCTCCCGTTACAAGCTGCCATCGCCGCTGCGCTGTTGAGCGTGGCGGTTGGCGTTTCGGCCAAACCGCTGGTGGTCTGCACCGAAGCGAGCCCGGAAGGTTTTGACCCGGTCCTGTATACCACCGCCGTGACCGCTGACGCCGCTGCGGAAACCATGTTCAACCGCCTGGTGGATTTCAAGCCCGGCACCACCGAAGTGGTCCCGGCCCTGGCCAAGGACCTGCCGCAAATCAGCGCCGATGGCCTGACCTACACGTTCCACCTGCGTGACGACATCAAGTTCCACACCACCGACTATTTCAAACCCACGCGCAACCTGAACGCCGACGACGTGCTTTGGAGCTTCCAGCGCCAGCTGGACCCGAATCACCCTTGGCATAAAAAGTCCCTCGTGGGCTATCCGTATTTCGAAAGCATGGGCTTCAAGGAACTGCTCAAGAGCGTAGAGAAGACCGACGACTACACCGTTGTCTTTACCCTGACGCGTCCTGAAGCCCCCTTCCTAGCCGACCTGGGCATGGCATTCTCTTCAATCCATTCGAAGGAATACGCCGACCAGTTGCTCAAATCCGGCAAGACCGAAGACCTCAACGCCAAGCCCATCGGCACTGGCCCGTTCATCTTCACCCGTTATCAGAAGGACGCCCAGGCGCGCTTCAAGGCCAACCCCGACTACTTCCGTGGCAAACCGGCAGTCGACCCGCTGATCCTGGCGATCAGCACCGATAACAACGTGCGCCTGCAGAAGCTCAAGGCCAATGAATGTCAGATCGCGCTGTTCCCCAAGCCGGATGACATTCCAAGCATCAAGAAAGACCCCAACCTGAAAGTCGATGAACTGGCGGCGATGACCACCAGTTACACCGCCTTGAACACAACCCACAAATACATGAGCGATGCGCGGGTGCGTCACGCGATCAACATCGCGTTCGACAAGGCCGGCTATACCGAAGCCCTGTTCGGCAAAGGCAATGCGGTGGTGGGGACTGGTCCTTATCCGCCGACCTTGCTGGGTTTCAGCGACAAACTGAAGAACCCGCCCCGCGACCTGGACAAGGCCCGCGCCCTGCTCAAGGAAGCCGGCGTGCCGGAAGGCACCGAATTCAGCCTGTTCACGCGTAACGGCGGCGGCCCGACCAACCCCAACCCGATGCTCGGCGCCCAGCGCATGCAGGCGGATCTGGCGCAGATTGGCCTGAAGGTGAATATCAAAGTCATGGAATGGGGCGAGATGCTCAAGCGCGCTAAAAACGGCGAGCACGACATGGTGTCGGCTGGCTGGGTCGGTGATAACGGCGACCCTGACAACTTCCTAACGCCAAACCTGAGTTGCGATGCAGCGAAAAACGGCGAAAACTACGCGCGCTGGTGTAACAAAGAGTTTCAAGACTTGATCGACAAAGCGCGCGCCACTGCTGAACCCGCCCAGCGCGCTGCACTCTATGAACAAGCACAGGACGTTTTCGACAAGGACCAACCATGGCTCCCCATGGCTTATCCGAAACTGTTCACCGCCATGCGCAAGAACGTAGAAGGCTTCACCCAAAGCCCTCTGGGGACTAATAACTTCGCCACCACCCAGGTGAAGTAAATAAGAAAAACGCTCGGCGCCGTCGACCCTGACGGTGCCGGACCTGCCTAACCGGCTGATTGAGGTACACAACAAGATGTTTAGTTTTATTGCCCGCCGATTGGGGCTATTGATCCCCACTTTTTTCGGCATCACCTTGCTGACGTTCGCGTTGATTCGCATGATCCCTGGCGATCCCGTGGAAGTCATGATGGGCGAACGACGAGTCGACCCCGAAATGCACGCTCAGGCAATGGAACGCCTTGGTCTGAATAAACCCTTGTATGCGCAATACTTTGACTACGTCGGCAAGCTTGCCCACGGCGATCTTGGCGAATCCCTGCGTACCCGTACCAGCGTGTGGACTGAATTCACCGCCCTCTTCCCTGCGACCCTGGAACTGTCCATGGCCGCGTTGTTGTTCGCCGGCATCCTGGGCCTCTTGGCCGGGGTGATCGCGGCCTTGAAGCGAGGATCCCTGTTCGACCATGGGGTGATGGGCATCTCCCTGGCGGGATATTCGATGCCGATCTTCTGGTGGGGCCTGATCCTGATCATGTTCTTCTCCGTGAGCCTGGGCTGGACTCCGGTGTCCGGACGTATCGACCTGCTCTACGACATCGAGCCGCGCACCGGCTTCATGCTGATCGACACCTTGCTGGCCGATGAGCCCGACGCGTTCTTCGACGCCCTGCACCACCTGATCCTGCCGGCCATCGTGCTTGGCACCATTCCGCTGGCCGTAATCGCACGGATGACCCGCTCCTCGATGCTCGAAGTGCTGCGTGAAGACTACATCCGTACCGCCAAGGCCAAAGGCCTGTCGCCCGCACGCGTCGTGTTCGTGCACGGCCTGCGTAACGCGCTGATTCCGGTACTGACGGTGGTCGGCCTGCAAGTCGGCACCCTGCTGGCCGGTGCGGTCCTGACCGAAACCATCTTCTCCTGGCCCGGCATCGGCAAGTGGCTGATCGAAGCCATTGGCGCACGGGACTATCCCGTGGTGCAAAACGGCATCCTGTTAATCGCCTGCCTGGTGATTCTGGTGAATTTCGTGGTGGATATCCTCTACGGCTTCGCCAACCCACGCATCCGTCACCAGCGCTGAGATCATGACCATGACCACTCCAACTACTTCGGTAGCAGTCGATCAAAGCCTGCTTTATCCGTCCCCGTACAAAGAATTCTGGCAAGCCTTTTCCAAGAACAAGGGTGCGGTTGCCGGCCTGTTGTTCATGCTGCTGGTGATATTTTGCGCACTGTTCGCCCCTTGGGTGGCACCGCACAACCCGAGCGAACAGTACCGCGACTTCCTGCTGACCCCGCCAGCCTGGCTGGAAGGCGGGCAGATGCAATTCCTGCTGGGCACCGACGAACTGGGCCGTGACTTGCTGTCGCGCCTGATCCAGGGTTCGCGCCTGTCATTGCTGATCGGCCTGTCTTCGGTCGTCATGTCGTTGATCCCGGGGATCCTGCTGGGTTTGTTCGCCGGTTTCTTTCCGCGTCTGCTCGGCCCGACCATCATGCGTTTGATGGACATCATGCTGGCCCTGCCATCGCTGCTGCTGGCTGTGGCGATTGTCGCCATCCTCGGCCCTGGCCTGATCAACACCGTGATCGCTATCGCCATCGTGTCCCTGCCGTCCTATGTCCGCTTGACCCGTGCTGCGGTGATGGGTGAACTGAACCGCGACTACGTCACCGCCGCCCGCCTCGCCGGCGCCGGCCTGCCACGCCTGATGTTTGTCACCGTGCTGCCTAACTGCATGGCACCGTTGATCGTTCAGGCGACCTTGAGCTTCTCCTCGGCGATTCTCGATGCCGCAGCCCTTGGCTTCCTCGGCCTTGGCGTACAACCGCCAACCCCTGAGTGGGGCACCATGCTGGCTTCGGCTCGCGACTACATCGAACGCGCCTGGTGGGTAGTGAGTCTGCCTGGCTTGACCATTTTGCTCAGCGTGCTGGCAATCAACCTGATGGGCGACGGTCTGCGCGATGCGCTGGACCCGAAACTCAAGAACGCCGCCTGAGGAGATTCCCATGTCACTGCTAGAAATCAAGAATCTCAATGTCCGCTTCGGCGACAAGACCGCCGTCCCGGTGGTCGACGGCCTCGACATTTCCGTCGACAAGGGCGAAGTACTGGCAATCGTTGGCGAGTCGGGCTCGGGTAAATCCGTGACCATGATGGCGCTGATGGGCCTGATCGAGCACCCCGGTATCGTCACCGCCGACGCACTGAACTTCGACGGCAAGGACATGCTCAAGCTGAGCAACCGTCAGCGTCGACAGATCGTCGGTAAAGACTTGGCCATGGTGTTCCAGGACCCGATGACCGCGCTGAACCCCAGCTACACCGTGGGTTTCCAGATCGAGGAAGTGCTGCGTCTGCACCTGAAGATGTCCAGCAAACAAGCGCGCAAGCGTGCGATCGAACTGCTGGAAAAGGTCGAAATCCCAGGCGCAGCCAGCCGGATGGACGCCTACCCGCACCAGTTGTCCGGCGGTATGAGCCAGCGTGTGGCAATTGCCATGGCGATTGCCGGCGAGCCGAAACTGCTGATTGCCGATGAACCGACCACTGCACTCGATGTGACCATCCAGGCCCAAATCATGGACCTGCTGCTGGCCTTGCAGAAAGAGCAGAACATGGGCCTGGTGCTGATCACTCACGACCTCGCGGTCGTGGCAGAAACTGCCCAGCGTGTGTGCGTGATGTACGCAGGCCAAGCTGTTGAAGTCGGCCAGGTACCGCAGTTGTTCGACATTCCGGCGCACCCGTACAGCGAAGCGCTGCTCAAGGCAATTCCCGAGCACAGCCTCGGCGCCACGCGCCTGGCCACGCTACCGGGTATCGTGCCCGGTCGTTATGACCGTCCGCAGGGTTGCCTGCTGTCACCGCGCTGCCCGTATGTGCAGGAGTCCTGCCGTGCCCAGCGCCCTGGCCTTGACCCGAAAAGTAACAGCCTCGCCCGCTGCTTCTACCCGCTGAATCAGGAGGTGGCGTAATGGCCGTCGTACTTACTGCTCGCGACCTGACCCGTCACTACGAAGTGTCCCGTGGCCTGTTCAAGGGGCACGCATTGGTACGCGCGCTCAATGGTGTGTCGTTCGAACTGGAAGCCGGCAAGACCCTCGCGGTCGTGGGCGAATCCGGTTGCGGCAAGTCCACCCTGGCCCGCGCCCTGACGCTGATTGAAGAGCCGTCCTCCGGCTCGCTGAAAATCGCCGGCCAGGAAGTCACCGGTGCCGACAAGGCCCAGCGCAAGCAACTGCGCAAAGACGTGCAGATGGTGTTCCAGAGCCCTTATGCCTCGCTGAACCCACGCCAGAAAGTCGGTGACCAACTGGGCGAGCCGCTGCTGATCAACACCAACCTGTCCGCCGCCGAGCGCCGGGAAAAGGTCCAGGCGATGATGAAGCAAGTGGGCCTGCGCCCTGAGCATTATCAGCGCTACCCGCACATGTTCTCCGGTGGCCAGCGCCAGCGGATCGCCCTGGCCCGGGCAATGATGCTACAACCCAAAGTGCTGGTGGCGGATGAACCGACCTCGGCGCTGGACGTGTCGATCCAGGCCCAGGTGCTCAACCTGTTCATGGACCTGCAGCAGGAGTTCAATACCGCCTATGTGTTCATCTCCCACAACTTGGCGGTGGTGCAACACGTTGCCGATGATGTGATGGTGATGTACCTCGGCCGCCCGGTGGAAGTGGGCCCGAAAGAAGACATCTACGCACGTCCCCTGCACCCGTACACCCAGGCGCTGCTGTCGGCCACCCCGACCATCCACCCGGACCCGAACAAGCCGAAGATCAAGATCGTCGGTGAGTTACCCAACCCGCTGAACCCGCCATCTGGCTGCGCTTTCCACAAGCGTTGTCCGTACGCCACCGAACTGTGCAGCACCGAAGAGCCGGCCTTGCGGCCACTGGATAACCGCCAGGTGGCTTGCCACTTTGCGGAACAGTTCATCGCCTGAGGTGACACAAAAAATGCCCCGGGGATGAGCCCGGAGCATTACTTGAGTTCTACAGCCCTTCCCATCAGGTTGCGCATCAGCCTGGCGGGAGGGGCTTTCTTTTGCCCGTGCTATTTACGTATCGCTGTCACCGTCGTCATCCGGGTCGTCGTTGTTATCTGGCCCGCCGGTGGTGCCGTCATCATCATCCTTTGAGCCGCCTTGGCCTTCATCGCCACCTTCAGACTCACTCTTGGCCAGTTGCAAGCCACTGACTTGCACCACCTTCGCCGCCACAAACCCTGAACCATGACCCTGCACGGCTGTATTAGCCCATGCTGCCGACATGCCCAGCGATAACATCACCAGCACTTTGATCAACAGCACCAAACGTTGAAAGATACTCATGGTCGATTTCCGTCCAGTCAGTTGGTGAATCCCGCACGACCTGTGTCTTCGGCTTACGCCGACTGTCGCCCTTTCTCAAGCTAGTAGCGTTATGGGGTTTTCGCCATCTTGATCACTGTTGTCGGAGGAATTAGCACTTCGCCTATAGAACCAATTGGAATATTAATTATTCCAAATATAGAGAAAGCTTTGCCACCGACAACACACATAAATTCCTTTCACGAAAGCCCGAACACTCTTACGTGAAAAACTATATTAGCGCTCACGCCACAGAGGCATTATCTGCAACTTGTAACGAGCATGTTTCTGCAATTGCACAATTCAAACATCAAAGATTAAAGTCCGCCCTCTTCAATTTCATTACTTAAGGGCGAGCGTTATCTATGAGAGCTATTTCCAAATCCCTGGAAACGTTATTGTCAGATATTTTCGAAGATGGCGACGTATTGATGGGCGAGTTCAAGGCCTTGCAAGCCGAATCAGACCGCCGCTGGGAAGCAGTGATCGGTGAGCTGGGACCGAACAATACATTGCTATCATTTCAAAGTGCCATGGATGTGGCCATGCACTTGTTGCACTTGAGCGTGACCCATATAGCGAGTCAGGAACTGACTGACTTGGGTGAGGCGATTGTCAAGGATGCCATTGTTGCGCAAGTTGAGGCGGTGCGCGTGGGGGCTGAGCTTTCGTTAAAACAACTCCGGGTAGGCCCGAACAGCCTCTAATTCAATCGTTATCCGCCATAAAAAAGGGCGAAGTCGTCACCGCTTCGCCCTCTTATCAATCTTCATAAACACAACCTCACCGTCTCCAACCAAGCTTTCCGATAAAATCGTCCATCACACCGTTGAATCCATTGGAGTATAGACCCCCTCGAGTTTCAACAGCGTCAGGCATAACATCTTTATACCGCGTCAAATTACGAAGAAACACCATCCGCCTTCAATATAAAATGCCCCTTTACATGCTTACTTCGCGAGTCTCGGTGCGCCATAAAATCAAACTGAATGAACACCGTTTTTTGCGAAGAACTAAATATCCCAGTCACAATCCCCGTCTGACCACGCCAGACTTCCCCAACACTGTGAAAATTGGCCACGATACCTCCTCCAAGAGAAGTATCGACCCCCCAAAAACTCGCTGCACTCTCATATGTGAATGCCATATGGACACCCGTTTCTTGGATAGCGACGTCAGTATCCCGCCCCACAAAAAATGTATGGGTATTACCCATGTAAAAACTAGCATATTTATAAGTTGGGATGACAACTGCCCCACCATCAACGGTGTATTCAAATCTCCCAGAGGCGCTTAGCAGTTTATTTTCTATTTCCTGACTATCTAACATGATATGGCTCTCCATATTCGGTCATCGAAAAGGCACATGCCTCCCACCTCTAAAGTAAAAAGCATAACTGTAAGTTGTCAACTGTCAACATTGACAGTTGACAACTTACAGTTCGACCCCATCAGAAACTAAAAAGGCCCTACAGATAAAATCTGCAGGGCCTTTTTAGTTCAGTTAGAAATGCCTACATTAATGATGCTCACGGGTCGCGCGGAATTTCACATCCGGCCAGCGCTCTTCCATCAGCGCCAGGTTGACCCGGGTCGGGGCCAGGTAAGTCAGGTGACCGCCGCCGTCGATGGCGAGGTTTTCCACGGCCTTGTTGGAGAATTCCTCCAGCTTCTTCTTGTCGCTGCAATCGATCCAGCGCGCGGAGTACACGGTGATCGGCTCGTAGGAGCACTCGACCTTGTATTCCTCTTTCAAGCGGCTGGCCACCACATCGAACTGCAGTACACCGACGGCCCCGAGGATGATGTCGTTGCTGCGCTCAGGGAAGAACACCTGGGTCGCGCCCTCTTCCGCCAGTTGCTGCAAACCTTGACGCAGTTGCTTGGATTTGAGCGGGTCACGCAGCCGCACGCGGCGGAACAGTTCCGGCGCGAAGTGCGGAATACCGGTGAAGCCCAGCACTTCGCCTTCAGTGAAGGTGTCACCGATCTGAATGGTGCCATGGTTGTGCAACCCGATGATGTCGCCGGCAAACGCCTCTTCCAGTTGTTCACGCTCGGAGGAGAAGAATGTCAGGGCGTCGCCGATGCGCACGTCCTTGCCGGTACGCACGTGGCGCATCTTCATGCCTTTTTCGTATTTGCCTGAGCAGATACGCATGAAGGCGATACGGTCGCGGTGTTTTGGGTCCATGTTCGCCTGGATCTTGAACACGAAGCCTGCGAACTTCTCTTCCACCGGCTCTACGGTACGTTCGTTGGCGACACGGGCCAGCGGCTTGGGTGCCCAATTGACCACGGCGTCGAGCACGTGATCGACACCAAAGTTGCCCAGGGCGGTACCGAAGAACACCGGGGTCAGCTGGCCGTCGAGAAATTCCTGCTGGTTGAACTCATGGCAAGCGCCCTGCACCAGTTCCAACTGATCGACAAAACGGTCGTACTCATCACCTAGATGGGCGCGGGCTTCGTCGGAGTCGAGCTTCTCGATGATTTTCACATCGGTGCGTTCGTGACCATGGCCGGCGGTGTAGACAATGATGTAGTCGTCGGCCAGGTGGTACACACCCTTGAAGTCACGGTAGCAACCGATCGGCCAGGTAATTGGCGCGGCCTTGATCTTCAGGACGGCTTCGATCTCGTCGAGCAATTCGATCGGGTCACGAATATCGCGGTCGAGTTTGTTGATGAAGCTGACAATCGGCGTATCCCGCAGACGGCAGACGTCCATCAGCGCGATGGTCCGTGGCTCAACACCTTTACCGCCGTCGAGGACCATCAGTGCCGAGTCGACCGCCGTCAAGGTGCGGTAGGTATCTTCGGAGAAATCTTCGTGGCCCGGGGTGTCGAGCAGGTTGATCATGTGTTCACGGTAAGGGAACTGCATGACCGACGTGGTAATGGAAATACCCCGTTGCTTCTCCATCTCCATCCAGTCGGAGGTGGCATGACGATCGGATTTACGGGATTTCACCGTGCCGGCCACTGCGATCGCCTTGCCCATCAGCAGGAGCTTTTCGGTGATGGTGGTTTTACCGGCATCGGGGTGGGAAATAATGGCGAAAGTGCGGCGTTTCGCGACTTCGGCGGCCTGGTGGGTCATGGGAAATCGCCTGGCAGGTGAGTCAAAAAAGGGCGGCGAGTATAGCGTAAACCCAGGGTGCCGGACCACCGTTCACCCGGTTAGGGGTGGCTAAAAGCTCCCAAGTGTGGAACCTTTTAAAAGGTGGAGGCGTCCACTCCCCTGTTACAGCATTCGTACCAGGGGCTGAAAAATCAGCAAGTTAGCCTGACGAGGCTGCGCTCATGGCTCGACCTCATGCCGTTTTGCCGGCATTGGCGAGCTGCTTTTCGCGACCATATTTGCCGACAGCCAGGAATGGCATTGCCGCTCGGGAATGTGCTCGCCGACTGAATAAAGGAGTCCGCCTGTGGCTATTCGCTATGGCAAAGGGCTGATAGGAGGAGCGGTTGTCGTCGCTCTCCTGGCCCTGCTGGTCCACTGGATTGGCATCAACACGATCGAACTGTACCGCGACGATTTGTTGTTTTACCTGCAAGCTCACCTGATTCTTGTTCTTGTCTCCATGCTTGCCGCCCTGATTGTGGGCATTCCCGCCGGTATCCTGCTCAGCCGTCCGAACATGGTCGGGCGCGCAGAACGCTTCATGCAGATCTTCAACATCGGCAACACCGTCCCTCCCCTGGCTGTACTGGCCATCGCTCTCGGCGTCCTCGGCATTGGCAGCGGCCCTGCGATCTTCGCGCTGTTCCTTGCCTCCTTGCTGCCCATCGTACGTAACACCTATGAAGGCCTGAAAAACGTCCAGGGTTCCTTGAAAGAAGCCGCTGTCGGCATCGGCATGACCCCGCGCCAGGTGCTGTTTCGCGTGGAGTTGCCCAACGCCGTGCCGATCATCATCGGTGGTGTGCGCGTGGCCCTGGCGATCAACGTCGGTACCGCGCCCCTGGCGTTCCTGATTGGCGCCAACAGCCTGGGCAGCCTGATCTTCCCCGGCATCGCCCTGAACAATCAGCCGCAACTGCTGCTCGGCGCCGCGTGCACCGCGCTGCTGGCCTTGCTGCTCGACGGCCTGGTGACCATGGCCAGCCGCCTCTGGCTGGAACGCGGGTTGCGTCCGTCTTAAGGCTTGGCCAAGGAATCAACATGAAAAAACTGACTTTGATATTGAGCTGCGTCCTGCTGTTTACAGGCATTGCGCAAGCCGCTGAAAAACCGGTAATCCGCATCGGCGCCCGGGTGTTCACCGAACAGACCCTGCTGGCCGAAATCACCTCCCAATACCTGCGCACCAAGGGCTACGACACCCGTGTGACCGGCGGGCTGGGCAGCAACCTGGCACGCAGTGCCCAGGAGAGCGGGCAACTGGACCTGATCTGGGAATACACCGGCGTGTCGCTGGTGGCCTACAACCATGTCGACGAGAAGCTCGACAGCGAACAGTCCTACGCTCGGGTCAAAGAACTCGACGCCAAAAAAGGCCTGGTCTGGCTGTCGCCGTCGAAGTTCAGCAATACCTACGCGCTGTCCCTGCCGGAGAACGTGGCCAAGGAATACCCGCAGATCAACACGATCAGCGACCTGACCAAGGCCCTGGCCGAAGACACCCGTGAAAACCGGCTGGTGGCCCTGGACACCGAGTTTGCCAACCGTTCCGACGGCATGGCGGGCATGGTCAAGCTGTACGGCATGAACCTGACCCGCAAAAACACCCGGCAGATGGACGCAGGCCTGGTCTATACCGCCCTGCGTAATGGCCAAGTGTTTGCCGGCCTGGTCTACACCACCGACGGGCGCCTCAACGCCTTCAAATTGAAGTTGCTGGAAGACGACAAGCATTACTTCCCGGACTACACCGCCGCGCCCGTAGTGCGCCAGGTTTACCTCGACGCCCACCCGCAACTGGCCGCAGAGCTTGCGCCGCTGGCTGCGCTGTTCGACGACGAAACCATGCGCCAGCTCAACGCGCGGGTGGATGTCGACCATGAAAGCCCGTCCGCCGTTGCCGCCGATTTCCTGCGTCAACACCCACTCAACTAAGGAGAAGACATGGAATTCCTGAACGCCTTTTCCCATCTTGACTGGGCACTCGTCCTGCAACTGACTTGGCAGCACATCACCCTGGTCGGTATCGCAGTCATCCTGGCCATCGTTGTTGGCGTGCCTCTGGGCGTGCTGATGACCCGCTTCCCGACCCTGGCCGGCCCACTGCAAGCCAGCGCCACGGTACTGCTCACCGTACCGTCCATCGCGCTGTTCGGCCTGCTGTTGCCGTTCTATTCCAAGTTTGGCCAGGGCCTGGGGCCGATGCCGGCGATCACTGCCGTGTTCCTCTACTCCCTGTTGCCCATCATGCGTAATACCTACCTGGCCCTGACCGGCGTGGAACCGGGTATTCGCGAAGCCGCCCGTGGCATCGGCATGACCTTCGGCCAGCGCCTGCGCATGGTCGAGCTGCCGATTGCCGTGCCGGTGATCCTCGCCGGTGTGCGCACCGCCGTGGTGATGAACATTGGTGTGATGACCATCGCCGCCACCATCGGCGCCGGTGGCCTGGGTGTACTAATTCTGGCTTCCATCAGCCGCAGCGACATGTCGATGCTGATCGTTGGCGCCGTACTGGTCAGTCTCCTGGCCATCTTCGCCGACCTGCTTCTGCAATGGCTGCAACGCACGCTGACTCCAAAAGGATTACTCAAATGATCGAACTTCAAAACCTGACCAAGACCTTTCAAAGCAACGGCAAGACCATCACCGCCGTTGATTCCGTGAGCCTGACCGTCAACGAAGGCGAAATTTGCGTATTCCTCGGCCCGTCGGGCTGCGGCAAAAGCACCACACTGAAGATGATCAACCGCCTGATCAAACCCACCTCGGGCAAGATCCTGATCAACGGCGAAGACACCACCGGGCTCGACGAAGTGACCCTGCGCCGCAACATCGGCTACGTCATCCAGCAGATCGGCCTGTTCCCCAACATGACCATCGAGGAAAACATCGTGGTCGTGCCCAAGCTGCTGGGTTGGGATAAGCAAAAGTGCCATGACCGCGCCCGCGAATTGATGAGCATGATCAAGCTCGAACCCAAGCAGTACCTCCATCGCTACCCGCGTGAATTGTCCGGTGGCCAGCAACAGCGGATCGGCGTGATCCGCGCCCTGGCGGCCGATGCGCCGCTGCTGTTGATGGATGAGCCGTTCGGCGCGGTCGACCCGATCAACCGCGAGATGATTCAGAACGAGTTCTTCGAGATGCAGCGTGCGCTGAACAAGACCGTGATCATGGTCAGCCACGACATCGATGAAGCCATCAAACTGGGTGACAAGATCGCGATTTTCCGCGCTGGCAAGCTGTTGCAGATCGACCACCCGGACACCCTGCTGGCCCACCCTGCCGACGAATTTGTCAGCAACTTTGTTGGCCAGGACAGCACGCTCAAGCGCCTGTTGTTGGTGAAGGCCGAAGATGCGGCGGACAACGCACCGTCCGTCAGCCCGGAAACCCCGGTGGCGGATGCCTTGGAGTTGATGGACGAACATGATCGCCGCTATGTGGTGGTCACCTGCGCCGACAACAAGGCACTGGGTTATGTGCGACGTCGCGACCTGCACCGTCAGACCGGTACCTGCGGGCAATACCTGCGGGAATTCAACGCCACGGCGGCGTACGACGAGCACTTGCGCATCCTGCTGTCGCGGATGTACGAGTTCAACCGTTCGTGGCTGCCGGTGATGGACGCCGAGCGGGTGTTCCTGGGGGAAGTGACCCAGGAGTCGATTGCCGAGTACCTGAGCTCCGGTAAGTCGCGTGGGGGCAAGACCAGTATCGTGTCGCCTGCCGAGACTGCGTTGGCCTGACCTGACACAGCGCAGTTCAAATGTGGGAGCGGGCTTGCTCGCGAAGGCGGAGTGTCAGTCAAATATGCATAACTGACCCACCGCCTTCGCGAGCAAGCCCGCTCCCACATTTGGATCTCCACTGGGCTCTAAAACACCTCAAATATCCCCATCCGGGGAACATCATTCCGTCATCCCCGTCGGTTACATAAGTAGCTGCACGGCACCACACGACGAACGCGTGCAAAAACGCGACATTTTTAGTTGATCTAAAACCCCTCACGTCCTAAAGTTCGCGCCGAACGTCCATGCTGGAAACGATCCATCCGGCTCAAGTACTGACGACGAGACAGCAAGGCCAAGGGCAGCGGTTGCTCCCATGGCCTTTTTGCTTTCGGCGACATGCCTTGGGAAGTAGGCGAACCAAAGTGGGGATACGGAGGACGTTCATTTGCACCCATTGATCAATCTAGTTTGCCAGTAGGAGTTCCCAGCATGTCGATCCAGGTCGAAGACTATTACGCGCGCGAAACCTTCCAGAAAATGAAGGCCTTCGCCGACACGCAAGAAACCCCGTTCGTGGTGATCGACACCGCGATGATCAGCAAGGCCTATGACGACCTGCGCGCCGGTTTCGAATTCGCCAAGGTCTATTACGCGGTCAAGGCCAACCCGGCCGTCGAAATCATCGACCTGCTGAAAGCCAAAGGCTCGAGCTTCGACATCGCCTCGATCTACGAGCTGGACAAGGTGCTGGACCGTGGCGTCAGCGCCGACCGTATCAGCTACGGCAACACCATCAAGAAATCCAAGGACATCCGCTACTTCTATGAGAAGGGCGTGCGGCTGTTCTCCACCGACTCCGAAGCCGACTTGCGCAACATCGCCAAGGCCGCACCGGGTTCGAAAGTCTATGTGCGGATCCTCACCGAAGGCTCGACCACCGCTGACTGGCCTCTGTCGCGCAAGTTCGGCTGCCAGACCGACATGGCCATGGACCTGCTGATCCTCGCCCGCGACCTGGGCCTGGTGCCGTACGGCATCTCGTTCCACGTAGGTTCACAACAGCGTGATATCAGCGTGTGGGATGCAGCAATCGCCAAGGTCAAAGTGATCTTCGAGCGCCTGAAAGAAGAAGACGGCATCCAGTTGAAGCTGATCAACATGGGCGGCGGCTTCCCGGCCAACTACATCACCCGCACCAACAGCCTGGAAACCTACGCCGAAGAAATCATCCGTTTCCTCAAGGAAGACTTCGGTGATGACCTGCCGGAAATCATCCTGGAGCCAGGCCGCTCGTTGATCGCCAACGCCGGGATCCTGGTCAGTGAAGTGGTGTTGGTCGCCCGTAAATCGCGTACCGCCGTCGAGCGTTGGGTGTACACGGATGTGGGCAAATTCTCTGGCCTGATCGAAACCATGGACGAAGCCATCAAGTTCCCGATCTGGACCGAGAAAAAAGGCGAGATGGAAGAAGTGGTCATCGCCGGGCCAACCTGCGACAGCGCCGACATCATGTACGAGAACTACAAGTACGGGCTGCCGCTGAACCTGGCGATTGGTGATCGGTTGTACTGGTTGTCCACCGGTGCTTACACCACCAGCTACAGTGCTGTTGAATTCAATGGTTTCCCACCGTTGAAATCGTTCTACCTGTAACGCAAGCAACAAAAAAAGCCCATGACGTGTCATGGGCTTTTTTTTGATCATGAAAGTGCTGCGGCGCGCGCCTGATAAGCCAATGCCATCGCCTTGATCTGCGGATCATTGGCGCTCTGCAATGCCACCTGCGCCACCCGCAAAAACTTCAGATTCCCGCCCTCCAGCGCCTTGCGCAGCCACTCCAGTGCAGCCTCGGTCTGACCTTGATCCGCCAACACCGCCGCATAGCTGAACTGCCCGCGAAAATCCCCACCGACGGCTGATTGTCGATACCACTCAACCGCTGCGTTTAAATCCTGCGGGCAGAATTGCCCCTCTTCCAGATACCGCCCCAGCAGGTTCATCGACTTGGCATGCCCCCGCTCCGCCGCCTGTCGGTAGCACCTCAGCGCTTGCGACTGATCGCAAGCCACGCCACGCCCGGTCGCCAGCAGGTTGGCGTAGTTGTACAAGCCCCAATCCAGCCCGGCTTCCGCCGCCAGGCGATATTCCCGAGCGGCCGCACCCGCATTGGCGTCGCAACCCCAACCCTGCTCAAAACACCGACCCGCCATATTGCGCGCCATCACGTGGCCGCCTTGGGCCGCAATCTGGAACCAGCGCAGTGCCAGTGCCTCGTCGCGCTCGATGCCGCGCCCTTCCAGCAGGATCTGCCCGAGCAGCGCTTGGGCATCCACCACACCCTCTTTCGCGGCGATCAGGATTGCCTGGGCGGCGCGCACCGGGGATTCGTCGAGCATGGCTCGCAGTTGCTCACCGTCCAGCACTTCTTCACGGCGCAGATGAAAGCCCACGGTCAGACCTCAACCCAGCGGCGCAACAGGTTGTGGTAGGTACCGGTGAGTTGGATCAGCGCCGGGTGGTCCGGCACATCCGTGGTCAGTTGCTGGATCGCGCCATCCATTTCAAACAGCAGGGTTCGCTGGCTGTCTTCACGCACCAGGCTCTGGGTCCAGAAAAACGAGGCGTAGCGGGTACCACGGGTGACGGCATTGACCTTGTGCAAGCTGGAGCCTGGGTACAACACCATGTCCCCGGCCGGCAACTTAACCCGCTGCAGGCCGAAGGTGTCCTGGATTTCCAGTTCGCCACCGTCGTAGTCGTCCGGGTCGCTGAAAAACAGCGTGGATGAAAGATCGGTGCGCACCCGCTCATGACTGCTCTTGGGCTGGCGCACGGCGTTGTCGATATGGAAGTCGAAACTGCCGCCAGCGGTGTAGCAATTAAGCAGGGGCGGAAAGACTTTGTGCGGTAACGCCGCTGACATAAACAGCGGATTTTTCCACAGGCGATCCAGCATCGCCGCGCCGATTTCCTGTGCCAGCGGATGGCCTTCCGGCAGTTGCAGGTTGTGCTTGGCTTTGGCCGACTGATGCCCGGCGGTAATTTTGCCGTCGGCCCAATCGGCTTGCTCTAGGGCTTCGCGGATGCGCAGCACCTCCTCGCGAGAGAACAGGCCGGGAATGTGCAGCAACATGGGGCAATACCTGGGGCAGAGGGATGCCAATGGTATTGATTCTTATTGAATGTGTAAAACCCTGTTCTGCGCCGGAGACGAACGAGAACGCAAAAACCGTAAGGCAAAAGTGTAAAGAATGTAAATTCAATGCGAATAGTAATGTATCGCAATTGATAGAAATACTTGTTAACACTATATTCCGCGCCTTCACATCCTTGGGGAAAGGACACGTCATGTCGCGCACTTCGATAAAAACACCGGTCAATTCACCTCGCTTACTGGCTTCGGCCATCGGCGTTGCCATCAGCGCCAGCTCTGTAGCCCACTTGGCTCAAGCGGCCGAAGACACCGAACAAAAAGGCGAGCGCAACAGCATCTCCCTGGGTGCCACCAGCATCACCGGGCAAGAACAGGACGCAACCTCTTACCAGGTAGAAAAAGCCTCTTCGCAAAAATACACCGCCCCGCTGGTAGACACCCCGCGCTCGGTCACCGTGGTACCCCAGCAAGTCCTCAAGGACACCGCCGCCACCTCGTTGCAGGATGCCTTGCGCACCGTACCAGGCATTACCTTTGGCGCCGGTGAGGGTGGCAACCCGCAGGGCGACCGTCCGTTCATTCGCGGCTTTGACGCCCAGGGCGACACCTACCTCGATGGCGTGCGCGACACCGGCGGCCAGAGCCGCGAGATCTTCGACATCGAGTCCATCGAAGTCAGCAAAGGCCCGAACTCGTCCTTCGGCGGCCGCGGCTCGGCCGGTGGCAGCCTCAACCTGGTGAGCAAGACGCCACAGGCGCGGGACTTCACAAACGGCGGTTTTACCTACGGTTCCGACCAGACCCGTCGCTACGTGCTGGACGTCAACCGTCAGTTCCTCGACAACGCCGCGTTCCGCCTGAACCTGATGAGCCACGAACAGAACGTGGCCGGTCGCGACACCATCAACTACGACCGTTGGGGCGTGGCACCGTCGCTGACTTTTGGCCTGGGCACACCGACTCGCGTCAACTTCAGCTACTACCACATGGAAAGTAATGATCTGCCGGATTCGGGGATTCCGTATGGCTACGGTAACAGCGGAGCAAAAGCCGTCCACGTCCATGACAAGCCTACCGATGGCGGCGACAGCAATAACTTCTATGGTCTGAAAGACCGCGACTTCCGCAAGACCCGCGCCGATATCGCCACGTTCGCCATCGAGCACGACCTGAACGACAACATGACGCTGAAAAACACCCTGCGCCACGGCAACACCGGTCAGGACTACATCCTGACGCAACCGGACGACAGCCAGCACAACGTCAACCAGTTCGGTACCGTTTGGCGTCGCGCCAACACCCGAGTGACCACGACTGAAACCACTACCAACCAGACCGACCTGTTTGGTACGTTCCAGGCGCTGGGCTTCAAGAACTCCTACTCCACTGGCCTGGAATTCACTGGCGAAGAGAACCGCGCCAGCGGCTATACCGTCACGCCTAATGCCAACCCGACTTGCAATCCCGCCAAAGGCAGCCTGGGCGGTAGCTGCACCTCGCTGAGCAACCCGACTCCGGACGACAACTGGACCGGCAGTGCCGTACGCAACTACTACGGCACCAATACCAAGGCCACTAGCCGCGCCGCTTACGTGTTCGACACCATCGAACTCGATCCGAAATGGCTGCTGAACGTTGGCCTGCGCTACGACACCTTCGACACCGAGGCCAACACCAACGCGGCTGCCGGAAGAACCAAGATCAAGGACGACAGCCAGTTCTTCAACTGGCAGGCCGGTCTGGTCTGGAAGCCAATGGAAAACGGCAGTGTCTATGCTTCCTACGCGACCTCGGCGACCCCGGCCGGTGGCTTGGTAGGCGAAGGCGCTGACGGCAACCCGCTGTCCGCCGGTGCTGCCACCAGCGACCTGAAGCCAGAAGAAACCGTCAACTACGAACTGGGCACCAAGTGGGACGTGTTCCACGACCGCCTGTCCCTGACGGCTGCTGTATTCCGTACCGAGAAGAAAAACACCCGGATCCTGGTGGATTCCATGACCTACCAAAACGCCGGTGAGTCCCGCGTTGACGGCCTGGAACTGTCGGCCAGCGGCAAGATCACCGACAAATGGCAGATGTTCGCCGGGTACAGTTACCTGAAAAGCGAGCTGGTGGACGCAGGCCTCAACGGCCGTAACGGCGCAGTCAGCGCAGGCTCCAACAAAGGCAACGACATGCCCAACACGCCGAAGAACACCTTCAGCCTCTGGACCACCTATGACGTGACCCCGAAGCTGACCATCGGTGGCGGCGCGTTCTATGTCGACGAGGTCTACGGCGACGCGGGCAACACCGTTTACGTACCGTCCTACACCCGCTACGACGCCATGGCCAGCTACAAGCTGACCAAGAACGTCGACCTGCAATTGAACGTGCAGAACCTGACCGACAAGACCTACTACGACAAAGCCTACTCGGCACACTTCGCCAACCAGGCGGCCGGTCGTACGGCGCTGTTGACCACCAGCTTCCACTTCTAAAACGCGACCCTGTAGCCGCTGCCGAGGCACGAGGCTGCGATGGGTTTGGGCGGCATTCCGACGTAGCAGACCCCGAAAGGCGGTCCTGCGGACACGCATCGCAGCCTCGTGCCTCGGCAGCGGCTACAAGGCGGCGATAGCCGTAGTAAAACCCCACGCATCGGATGCGTGGGTTTTTTGTGTGTAAACAGAATGTTTCTCGACAACTCACGGCATAATGCGCGCCGTGGCGAACATATTCAGATGAACGAGGCAGTCCGACGTGTTGAAGAAAACCCTGTTCCAGTTGCATTGGTTCTTCGGCATTACGGCCGGGCTGGTGCTGGCCTTGATGGGGATTACCGGTGCCACGGTCTCGTTCCAGGATGAAATCCTGAGGGCGCTCAACCCGACAGTGCTGACCGTCGAAAAGCGCCCGGCCGGGGTGCTGCCGCCTGCCGAGCTGGTGCGCACGTTGGAGGCCACCGAAGGCAAGGCCGTCTCGATGCTCTGGGTGGAAAGCGAAAGCGGCAACGCCGCCCGGGTGTTCTTCACCCCGCCGCCGGGCGAACGTCGCGGCCAGATGCGCTACTTCGACCCGTACACCGGTAACTACATGGGCGACGCCGTCGGCCAGGACTTCTTCGGATTCATGTTGCAACTGCACCGTTTCCTGGCGATAGGCGATACCGGCCGACAGATCACCGGTGCCTGCACGCTGATCCTGGTGTTCTTCTGCCTGTCCGGCCTGTACCTGCGCTGGCCGCGCCAAGTAGCGAGCTGGCGTGCCTGGCTGACCCTGGATTGGCGCAAAAAAGGCCGCAGTTTCAACTGGGACCTGCACTCGGTATTCGGTACCTGGTGCCTGCTGTTCTATCTCTTGGCCGCATTGACCGGCCTGTCCTGGTCCTACGAGTGGTACAGCCAGGGCCTCAATAAATTGCTCTCGGACACTCCGCAAAACGAGCGGATGCGCAAGCGCGGCCCAGCCCTTGAAGGCCCGGCGCCAGTGGCCAACTATGAAGCGATGTGGAGCAGCATCTACAGCAATGCCGGCCCCAAGTTAAGTGCCTACAACATCCGCATGCCAGCGGTTGCAGGCCAACCCGCCACCGTGTTCTATCTGCTGCAGGATTCGCCCCATGACCGGGCACTGAACCAGATCAGCCTGGATCCGGCCACGGGCGAGGTCAAACGCCATGATCAATACGCCAGCAAAAGCGTCAAGGCACAGTTGCTGACCAGCATTTATGCGCTGCACGTCGGCAGTTATTTCGGCTTGGTGGGACGGATCATCCTGACCATCACCGCCCTGTGTATGCCGCTGTTCTTTATCACCGGCTGGCTGCTGTACCTGGACCGTCGCCGTAAGAAACGCCAGATCCGCGACGCCCGTAAAGGCTTGAGTGAAAACCCCGGCGACGCGCCAGCCTGGCTGATCGGCTTTGCCAGCCAGAGCGGTTTTGCCGAACAACTGGCCTGGCAGACCGCCGGGCAATTGCAGGCCGCCGGTTTGCCGGTGAAAGTCCAATCCCTGGGCAGCGTCAGCGAAGACGACTTGCGTCAGTCAGAGAATGCGCTGTTCGTGGTCAGTACCTTCGGCGACGGCGAGGCTCCGGACAGCGCTCGCGGTTTTGAGCGTAGCGTGCTGGGCCGGGACTTGTCCCTTAAAGGCTTGAATTACTCGGTACTGGCCTTGGGCGATCGGCAATACCAGCACTTCTGCGGCTTTGCCCGACGTCTGCATTTCTGGCTGACCAACCAGGGTGGCAACCCGTTGTTCGCCCCGGTTGAAGTCGACAGCGGCGACAGCGACGCCTTGCTGCACTGGCAACAACAACTGGGCCAACTCACCGGCCACGCACCCACGGCCGCGTGGGCCAGCCCCAGTTACGAAAACTGGACCTTGAGCCAGCGCACCCTGCTCAACCCGGACAGCAGCGGCTCAGGCGTGTACTTGCTGGGGCTGACGCCGCCAGGCCCACGAACCTGGCTGGCCGGTGACCTGGTAGAAGTACTGCCGCGCAATGCTCCCTGGGCCATCGACCACTTCCTCGCCGGCCTCGGCATTGCCGGCAGCGACGGTGTGCAGATCGACGGCCTGGTACAAACCCTCGATCAGGCGTTGGCCAGCCGCCAGCTCCCGGACAATCGCGCTCATCTGGTGGGCCTGCACGCCCAGGCGTTGGTGGATGCGCTGGTGCCGTTGGTCATGCGCGAATACTCCATCGCCTCGATTGCCAGCGACGGCGTACTGGAGCTGATCGTGCGCCAGGAACGCCACTCCGACGGCAGCCTCGGCCTGGGCTCCGGCTGGTTGACCGAACACGCGAACATCGGCTCAGGCATCAGCCTGCGTCTGCGGCGTAACAGCGGATTCCATTTGCCGAGCGAACCGGTGCCGCTGATTCTGCTGGGCAACGGCACCGGTCTCGCCGGGTTGCGCAGCCTGCTCAAGGCGCGGATTGTCGACGGCCAGCAACGTAACTGGCTGCTGTTTGGCGAGCGCAATATCGCCCACGACTACCATTGCCGGGACGAGCTGCAAGGCTGGCTGGCCAGCGGTGATCTGGCCTTGCTGGACCTGGCGTTCAGTCGGGACCAGGAGGAAAAGATCTACGTTCAAGACCGCCTGCGCGAATCCGCCGAGGTCCTGCGCAAGTGGCTGGCCAATGGTGCGGCGATTTATGTCTGCGGCAGTTTGCAGGGTATGGCAACGGGCGTGGATCAGGTGCTGGTGGAGGTGTTGGGCAGTGAGGCCGTTGAACGCCTGATCGAGCAAGGCCGTTATCGCCGGGATGTTTACTGACCTGTAGCCGCTGCCGCCAGGCTGCGATAAGGGCCGAAGGACCTTCGGCGGTTTCAAGCCCCTGGCGTCTGCTGCGCAGCCGATCGCAGACTGCGCCAGCGGCTACAGGTATCGCAGCACTGTCCAATGTGTAGCCGCTGCCGCCAGGCTGCGATAAGGGCCGAAGGACCTTCGACGGTTTCAAGTCCCTGGCGTCTGCTGCGCAGCCGATCGCAGGCTGCGCCAGCGGCTACAGGTATCGCAGCACTGTCCAATGTGTAGCCGCTGCCGCCAGGCTGCGATAAGGGCCGAAGGACCTTCGACGGTTTCAAGTCCCTGGCGACTGCTGCGCAGCCGATCGCAGGCTGCGCCAGCGGCTACAGGGACCGTTGTTACACCGGCTGCAACTTCTGCTCAAACACCGACACGCCATCCAGATCCCGCAAAATAACCGTCAGCTCCGCCGTCTGACCATCAATCTGCACCTCGCCGAAAAACTGAAACCCGGCAAATGGCGAGGTGTTCTGCGCCGACGGTGCTTTCTCGAACACCACCTCCGGCCCGAAGGTCTTGTCCAACGGATTAGGCCCAAAACTCCCCGCATTCAGCGGCCCGGCGACAAACTCCCAGAACGGCTCGAAATCCTGAAACGCCGCCCGGTCGGGGTGATAGTGATGGGCCGCGCAGTAATGCACATCGGCAGTCAACCACACATGGTTGCGCACTTTTTGCGCCCGCAGGAACGCCAACAGCTCGGCGATTTCCAACTCACGCCCCTGGGCCTGCCCCGGGTCGCCGTTGGCGATGGCTTCCCAGCGCGGCACACCGGGGCTGACCTCACCATCGGGCACGCCGAGGCCGATGGGCATGTCGGCAGCAATGACTTTCCACTGGGCCTTGGAAGCCTTGAGCTCACGCTTGAGCCAGTCCAGTTGCTCACGCCCGAGAAAGGGTTTTTCGCCGCCCAGGTTGTCATCGTTGGGCCCGCGATAGCTGCGCATGTCGAGCACGAATACATCCAGCAGTGGCCCGTAGCTGAGCTTGCGATAGATGCGCCCGCCCTGATCGGCACTCTGCAGGCGCATCGGTGCATATTCGAGCCAGGCTTGGCGCGCGCGCCCCACCAGAGTGTTGATGTCTTTGGTCTGGTAACGATCATCCAGCTGCTTGCTCGGCGACCAGTTATTGATCACTTCGTGATCATCCCACTGCCAGATCTGCGGGACTTCGGCGTTGAAGCGGCGGATGTTTTCGTCCATCAGGTTGTAGCGATAGTTGCCGCGATATTCATCCAGGGTTTCGGCGACTTTGCTCTTGGCCTCGGTGGTGATGTTGCGCCAGATACGCCCGCCTTCGGTGGGCAACTGCGCGGGCACCGGGCCGTCGGCGTAGATGGTGTCGCCGCTGTGGATAAAAAAGTCTGGCAACCGCAGACGCATGGCTTCGTAGATGCGCATGCCACCGATGTCCGGGTTGATGCCAAAGCCTTGGCCAACGGTGTCGCCGCTCCAGACGAAACGAATGTCCCGGCGCTGTTGCGGCACGCTGCGCAAGTGGCCGAACCAGGGCTCGCTGGCGACACCGCTCTGGGCGTCCTCGAAGTGCACGCGATAGAAAATCGCCTGGTCGGCAGGCAGCCCGGTCAGCTCGACGCGGGCAGTGAAATCGGTGCGGCCGTCAGCCAGGGGCGAGACGAATCGGCGCGGGTTGCTGAACACACTGCGGGTGTCCCACTCCACCACCATCCGCGCCGGGCGGTCGCTGCGGCTCCAGATCATCGCCCGGTCGCCCAGCAAGTCGCCGGACTGCACCCCATCGGTGAGTTGCGGGCGGTCCTTGACCGAGGCAATGACCGCCGGCGCCAGGCCGGGCAACAACAGACCGGCCCCGACAGCTTGCATCACACGGCGGCGACCGAGATCGAAGTGGCTCATGGTGGGCTCCCCTTGCTGGATCAAAAGAGGAACTTAAACACGCCAGGATGAAAAACAGATGACATCTGTAGCCGCTGCCGCCAGGCTGCGATCGCCTCGAAGAGGCGCAACCGATCAAGATCGCGGAAGGCCTTCGGCCTAATCGCAGGCTGCACCAGCGGCTACAGAGGGACTGGCTGGGCAACTGTCAGCTCGGCGACCTCGGGGCGCTTGATCAACGCATACACCACCGCCGTCAACAAGCTCCCGGCCACAATCGCCAGCAAATACAACAGCGCATGGTTGATCGCGTTCGGGATCAGCATCACAAACAATCCGCCATGGGGCGCCATCAGCTTGCAGCCGAAATACATCGACAACGCGCCAGTCAATGCACCACCGGCGATGCTCGCAGGGATTACCCGCAATGGGTCCTTGGCGGCAAACGGGATGGCCCCTTCGGAGATAAAGCACATGCCAAGAATCAATGCGGCCTTGCCAGCCTCGCGTTCGGTCTGGGCAAACTTGCGCCGCGCCAGGAAGGTGGCGATGCCCATGCCAATCGGCGGCACCATGCCGGCGGCCATGGTGGCGGCCATCGGCGCACCGCTCTGTGCCGCCAGCAACCCGACGGAAAACGCATAGGCCGCCTTGTTGATCGGCCCGCCCAGGTCGACGCACATCATCCCGCCCAACAGAATCCCCAGCAGCACCGCGTTGGCCGTGCCCATGTTGCTGAGGAAATCCGTCAGCCCCGTGAGCATCTGCGCCACCGGAGGGCCGACCAGGTAGATCATCGCCAGGCCAGTGAACAGGCTCGCCAGCAACGGAATGATCAGGATCGGTTTGAGGGCTTCAAGGCTTTGCGGCAAACGCACTGCGCGGCTGATCAGCTTGACGCAGTAACCGGCGAGGAAGCCCGCCAGGATCCCGCCGATAAACCCTGCACCCAAGGTGCTGGCCAGCAAGCCACCGATCATTCCCGGTGCGAGGCCAGGGCGGTCAGCGATGGAGTACGCGATGTAACCCGCCAGCAACGGCACCATCAGCATGAACGCCTGGTCACCGACGGTTTTCAGGGCGGCAGCCAGGGTGCCTTTTTCTTCAAACGCGTGGATCCCAAAGACGAAGGACAAGGCGATCAGCAAACCACCCGCTACCACCATCGGCAACATGAATGACACGCCGGTCAGCAGGTGTTTGTAGACCCCGGTTTTCTCAGTCTTGGCCGTTGCACCGCTGGCGGCGCTTTCTTGCTTGCCTTCGGCCAGGGCTTTATTGAGGGTGGCTTCCGATTGCTTGAGGGCAATGCCGGTGCCGCAGCGGTAGATTTTCTTGCCGGCGAAACGCTCGGTGGCGACTTCGATATCGGCCGCCAGCAGAACTACGTCAGCGTCACGAATGGCTTGCGGACTCAGCGGAGTACGAGCGCCCACCGAACCCTGGGTTTCCACTTGCAGGTCATACCCCAGACGCTTGGCCGTCTGCTGCAACGCCTCGGCGGCCATAAAGGTGTGGGCAACGCCGGTTGGGCAAGCGGTGATGGCGACAATACGCGGCGTATTCTTGGCAGCGGCCGGCGCCTCGCTCGCGACCTGCACCTGAGCTTCTTCGGCCCCCCTGCGCAACACGGCCTCGACATCTTGCAACGCTTGCGCCGGAGTACTCTGGAACACGCGCTTACCGACAAACCGCTGCTTGTCCACTGGCGTGCTGCTGACCAGCAATACCCACTCGGCTGCCTCAATCGTCGCCGCCGACAATTGGCGCTCGGGGTGCTGCGTGTCGACCACTTCAACACTGGTGCTCCAACCCTGGCGCTGAGCGGCGGCGTCCAACAAGCGGGCGCACAGCACACTGGTGACCATGCCGTTGGGGCAGGCAGTAACAATGGCTAACTTCATGACAAACCCTCTTATTGTTCTGTCAGCGTGCGCACGTGGACGCCGCTTTCGAGACGCGCCAACTGCGCGTCATCGCTGATACCAAAACCGATCTGCGTCACCGCCATTGCGGCAATGGCCGTGGCCCGGCGCAAGGTGGTTTCAGGCAGATCGAAACTGAGCAAACCGTGGAGCATCCCCGCCAACAGCGAATCCCCTGCTCCCACCGTGCTGGCAACCGTGACCTTGGGTGGCGTAGCGTGCAGCGCCGTGCCAGGACTGAACCAGTTAACGCCGTCGGCGCCGTGGGAAATCACCACATGTTCGACACCTTGGGCATGTAACCGCACGGCGGCCTGGGCCTGTTGCGCGACCGAGTCCGCCGGGCAATCCAGCGCTTCAGCCAGTTCTTCGGTATTGGGTTTGATCAACCACGGGGCGGCTTTGAGCCCGGCACGCAAGGCCTCGCCACTGGTATCCAGCGCAACTTTCAAACCCAGGCTTTTCAGTTGTTCCAGCAAGCCTTGCAACCACTGCGGGCTGACGCCACGGGGCAGACTGCCGGCGACCACCACCACGTCATGCCCGGGTGCAACCCGCGCCAACTGATCGAGCAATGCCTGTTGCGCCTGTTCACTGACCACCGGGCCTGGCCCGTTGATGTCAGTGACACGACCGTCCTGCTCGGCGATCTTGATGTTGCTGCGAGTTTCGCCAGGGACGCGGATGAAGGCATCGACAAAACCACGCCGAGCGATCAGCGCGTCGAACGCTTGTGGGTTGCCTTCACCGAGAAAGCCGCCCACGGTCACCTGATGCCCCAGGTCCGCCAGCACTTGGGCGACGTTGACGCCCTTGCCGGCCGCGTGGGTGAGCAGCGCTTCGCTGCGATTGACCGCGCCCGGTTCCAGGCGCGCCAATGGCACTGTCAGGTCCAACGCCGGGTTCAGCGTCAGGCTTAAAATCCTTGCCATTTACACAGCCTCCACAAGGGCACGCACTTGCGCGGGAGTGCCCATCGCCAGCGCTTGTTGCGCCAGGCCTTGGGCCTGGCTCAAGGTAAACTCACGCACCCGCGCCTTGACCTCAGGAATGCTGCGGGCCGAGACGCTCAGTTCATCAACACCCAGGCCGACCAGCACCGGAACGGCCAACGGGTCCGCCGCCAGCTCTCCGCACACGCCGACCCATTTGCCATGGGCGTGAGCCGCACGCACGGTGATATCGATCAGTTGCAACACCGCCGGATGCAGGCCATCGGCCTGGGCCGAGAGCGTCGGATGGCCACGGTCGATGGCCAGGGTGTACTGGGTCAGGTCGTTGGTGCCGACGCTGAAAAAGTCCACTTCCTTGGCCAGCACCGGCGCCAGCAAAGCGGCGGACGGTACTTCGATCATGATGCCCAACTGCAAATCGGCCACCGGGATTTCCAGGCGCAGGCGCTCGGTCATGTCCCGGGCCTGACGCCACTCATCGACGCTGCCGACCATGGGAAACATGATCCGAAGTGGCCGGTTATCCGCCGAGCGCAACAGTGCGCGTAGTTGCGCTTCCATGATCTGTGGGCGTTGCAGGGTCAGGCGAATGCCACGCACGCCGAGGAAGGGATTTTCTTCCTTGGCAATCGGCCAATACGGCAGCGGTTTGTCGCCACCGACATCCAGGGTTCGCACCACCAGCGGCCGACCACCGAGGCCGTCGAGCACACGGCGGTATTCGGCTTCCTGGGTGGCTTCGTCCGGTGCCTGTTGATGGGCCATGAAAATCAGTTCGGTGCGCAGCAATCCGATGCCTTCGGCGCCGTGCTCCACCGCGCTGGCAACGCCGGCGCTTTCACCGATATTGGCGAACACTTCCACGGCGTGACCATCGCGGGTCAGCGCCGGCTCATGACGTTGTGCGGCGGCGGCTTGCAAGCGTTGTTCGCGGGTGTCGCGCTCCTGGGTAGCACGTTGCAGGGTGGCCGCGTCGGCGTCCACATGCAGGCGGCCGCGCTGGCCATCGAGCAACAGCGGCGTGCCCGAAGCCAGCAGCAATACCGCTGCACCGGCGCCCACCAGCGCCGGAATACCCAAGGCACGGGCGACAATGGCGCTGTGGGCAGTGGCGCCACCACGGGCAGTGAGGATGCCGGCGACACGCGCCGGATCGAGACGGGCCACGTCCGAGGGGCCGACTTCGTCCATCACCAGGATGTAGGGTTCATCCGGCTCTTGTGCGGTTTCAACGCCACACAACTGGGCCAGCACCCGTCGACCAATGTCCCGCAAGTCAGCGGCACGCTCGGCCAGCAGCGCGTCCTGCAAGGACTCCTGCTGCTTGGCGGCGGCTTCGATCACGCTCATCCACGCGGCTTCGGCGCTTTCGCCTTGCTTGAGGCGGGTGTCGACTTCGTCGGTGAGTTCCGGGTCGTCGAGCATTTCCTGGTGGGTGATGAAAATTTCGCGAATCGCCTTGGATTTGCTGCGCTCGATCAGACCCTGGATATCGTGGCGCACATCCGTCAGCGCAGCGTGCAAGCGCTGTCGTTCAATAGCGGTCGTTTCACCACGCAGCGGGTACTCGAAGGGTTGCAACACCTGAATATGCGCCGGGCCGATAGCAATACCGGGCGCAGCGGCGATGGCCTGGATCAGGCTGCCGGATAACGGCGCGCTGATCTGCGGTTCGATGTCGACGATTGGGAGTACGGCGTTACCCACAGGCAGCGGCTCGACCTCTTCTCCGAGCCCTTCTTCCACGGCAGCCAACAAGGCGGGCAACGCATCGCCGGCGATGGCTGGCTCGGCAACAAACTCCAGTACCTGGCCACGCCGGGCGCCGAGGCTCAGCAACTTGCTCAAGCTTTTCACCGACACGGCGCCGCCTTGGCCGTCGACGATACGCACGCGGATTTCACCGTCAAAACTTTTCGCCAGTTGCGCAAGGATTTTCGCCGGACGCGCGTGCAAGCCGTGGGCGTTGGCCAAGGCGATTCGTGCGTTGGGCCAATCGGCGGGCAGTTCACCACCGAGCACTTCCAATACGGCACGGCTGCTGGTGGCGCGGCCCAGTTCGTGGCCCCGGCCCTCAATCAACAAGGCACACAGGCGTTCGAGCAAGGCTTGATGCGCTTCGCCCAGACTGGCCAGGCAGAACAGGCCACTCAGGGGCTGGCCCAGGTAACGCATAGGCTTGTCCGGGGTGACAAAGGCCAGGCCAGGACGCTTGACCGTTTGTTCGCTGTGCAGCCACCACAAGCCATCGCCCAACGGCAGCGCATCAACCTGCTGCAGCACGGCGGCAAAGCCATTGCTCACGCAATCGGCCTGGCGCAACAGGCGGGCACCGCGCCACACCAGCTCTTCAAAATCATCGGCGGACACGCCGAGGCCAATCATTTGCGCATCCAGCGCCAGTTCTTGCGGCGCGCCTTGCAGCAACTTCAGCAGGGCTTCGGCGGAACTGGCGCGACACAACGCCTGGCCCAGATCGGTTTCACCGAGGGCACGGGTCAGCAGTTGCAGCAGACGCAGGTGTTCGTCGGATTTAGCGGCAATGCCGATCGCCAGGTAGACGATCTGGCCTTCCCCCCAATCCACGCCTTCGGGAAATTGCAGCAGGCGCACACCGGTGGCGAACACTTGGTCGCGGGTTTCGGGGGTGCCGTGGGGGATGGCGATACCTTGGCCCAGAAAGGTCGAGCCTTGGGCTTCACGGGCTTGCAAACCACTGAGGTAGCCTTCAGCGACCAGGCCATCGGCCACCAGTTTGTCTGCGAGCAGGTGCAAGGCAGCAGACTTATCCACAGCCGTCTGGCCCATGGATATCTGCTCTATGGTGAGCTCAAGCATGCCGTTCTCCTAGTTAGTGCGCCGGGCGCACTAGGTATTATTTTGAATAAATCAGTGCAAATGCGTTCGAAAAATTGACTGGATGGTCAGTTGGCAGAACCATCCCCGTCGCGATAATCGTAAAAATACGCTTGCTGAAACGTTTAATCTAGAATTTATGGCAGGTTACGCGTTAATTAAGCATGCTTGAAGCGCCACTCGGCGCTTGAGCTGAGACAATGGTCGTGTGCTGGAATCGGTTACGATTGGACAAAATGTCGGGGCAAGCTCTAAAAAACAAGGAAATCCCGGTTTGAAACTCAGTGATATCGCGCGCATAGCCGGTGTGTCAGTCACCACCGCCAGCTACGTCATCAATGGCAAGGCCGAACAGCAACGCATCAGCAGCGCAACCGTCGAGCGGGTGCGTGCGGTGGTTGAAGAACACGGCTTTACGCCCAACCCTCAGGCCGCGGGGCTGCGCAGCCGGCATACCCGTACCCTGGGTTTTATTCTTCCAGACCTGGAAAACCCCAGTTACGCACGGATCGCCAAGCTTTTGGAACAAGGCGCGCGGGCGCGTGGCTATCAATTGCTGATCGCCAGCTCCGACGACGACGCCGACAGCGAGCGCCAGTTGCTGAAACTGTTCCGCGCCCGGCGCTGCGATGCGTTGTTCGTCGCCAGCTGCCTGCCGGCCAACGACGACAGCTACCGCGAACTGCAAGCCAAGGGCCTGCCGGTGATTGCCATCGACCGGGTGATGGAGCCTACCCAGTTCTGCTCGGTGGTCAGCGACGACCACCAGGCATGCCAGCAATTGACCAGCAGCCTGCTGCAACCCGTGCCCCGGCAGATTGTGCTGATCGGCGCCCGGCCAGAGCTGAGCATCAGTCAGGAGCGCGCTGCCGGCTTCAAGGAAGCCCTGAACAGCTTCACCGGTGAGGTGCTGATCGAACACGGCGAGGCCTTCAGTCGCGACTGTGGCCGACAGTTGATGGAGGAATTGCTGCAACGCCTTGGGCATTTGCCTGACGCGCTGGTGACCACCTCCTACGTGCTGCTGCAAGGCGTCTTCGACGCGCTGCATGACTTCCCGCTCAAGTCCCGGCCGTTGCGCCTGGGGACCTTCGGCGATACTCAACTGCTGGACTTCCTGCCGCTGCCGGTCAACGCCATGGCCCAGCAGCACTCGTTGATCGCCGATACGGCGCTGCGCCTGGCCCTGGCGGCCATTGAAGAAGAACAGTACCAGCCGGGCGTCCATGCCATCGGCCGGACGTTCAAGCAACGGATTCACGAGGCCTGAGCGTGGAGCTGATCGACAGCCACACTCACCTGGATTTTCCGGACTTCGATGCCGATCGCAATGACGTCCTGAACCACAGTCGCCAGTTGGGCGTACGGCGAATGGTGGTGCTGGGTGTCTATCAGCAGAACTGGCAACGCGTGTGGGATCTGGTGCAGCAAGACGCGGATTTGTACGCGGCCCTTGGGCTGCATCCAGTGTATCTCGATGACCATCGACCGGCCGACCTTACTGAGCTGGGGGACTGGCTGACCCGATTAAAAGGGCATCGACAGCTGTGTGCGGTGGGTGAAATCGGCCTGGATTACTTCCTCGAACAGCTGGACCGTGAACGCCAGCAAGCCTTGTTTGAAGCCCAACTGAAACTCGCGGTGGACTTCCAGTTGCCGGCGCTGCTGCACGTTCGGCGCAGCCATGCCGCCGTCATCGCGACCCTCAAGCGCATTCGCCTGACACGGGGCGGCATCATCCACGCCTTCGCCGGTAGCCAGGAAGAGGCCCGCGAATACATCAAGCTGGGTTTCAAGCTGGGCCTGGGGGGTGCAGCAACCTGGCCTCAGGCCCTGCGCATGCACAAAGTGATCGCCCAGTTGCCACTGGACTCGGTGGTGCTGGAAACCGACTCACCGGACATGGCGCCGGTCATGTACCCCGGCCAGCGCAACAGCCCTGAACACCTGCCGGACATCTGCACCGCCCTGGCCGAGCGCATGGGCATTAGCCCATCAACCCTGGCCGAGGCGAGCACGCGCAACGGGTGTGAGCTGTTCAACTGGTAAATCCCTGACCGGATTGATCGCCTGCAGTGTCAACGTCATGTGCTGACGGTGACGGGCATAACGCAATGTCAGGAAGTAAATCAGCACCGCCACCAGAGACACATTGAGCTGCCCGAGCACACTGATCAAGCCTGTCCATTCCGCCACCAGCGCCACCAGCAGGGCCATACAGGTCAACACGATCATACTCGGCCGCAACAGCGCCAGGTTATCCAGAGACTTGAACTGCTTGAGCTGCTTGGGGCACCGCAGCTGCAAGACCTTGTGGCAGTACTGACAATCAAAGGGCTCATTGATGGCGATGGCGTTGAGCTGCCAGGGTTTGAGTTCAAAGGTAATGTCACAGTGGGCACAATGCCCTCTGACACCGACGATTGCAGCCGTCATGGCCGGCCCTCCGCGAAGCAGTGGATGAGTGAAACAAATTCTCACCCATCCTGGCGGGGAAAAAAGGTCGACGGACGAAACAGGACATACGCCACACACCTTGAGAGTCAACCCTACAGTCTTCTCCTACACCCGAAACGCGCCGATCAGTTGTTTCAACTCAACCACCTGCAAGGACAATTGCCGGCTGGCCTCTTCCGTCTGATGCGCGCCCTGCGCGGCATGCTCACCTGCACGATTGATCGCAACGATGTTCTGGTCGATGTCATGCGCCACGGCGGTCTGCTGTTCCACGGCAGCCGCAATCTGCTGGTTCTGATCGACGATCATGCCCACGGCGCCGAGGATATTTTCCAAAGACTGCTGGACCTTTTCCGACTGCCCAACCGTACCATTGGCCATTTGATGACTGCTGCCCATGGCGTTCACCGCCGCGCCAACTCCGCTGTGCAGCTTGGCGATCATCTGCTCGATTTCTTCGGTGGAATGCTGAGTGCGTCGAGCCAGAGTCCGCACTTCGTCGGCGACTACGGCAAACCCGCGCCCCTGTTCACCCGCCCGCGCCGCCTCGATAGCCGCGTTGAGCGCCAGCAGGTTAGTTTGTTCAGCGATGCTCTTGATCACTTCCAATACGCGGCTGATGGACTGGCTGTCGAGCGCCAACTGGTTGATCACCCGTACCGACTGATCAATTTCCGACGCCAGCAACGCGATGCTGCCCTGTTGGGATTGCACCAGGCCACGGCCGCTGACGGTTTCATCATTGACGCTGTGGGCACTGCTGACGGCGGCGGCCGCGCTGCGGGCCACTTCCTGGGCCGTGGCTGACATCTGGTTCATGGCTGTGGCCACCTGCTCGATCTGGCCACGCTGGTCCGACACCGCCTGGTTGCTGCGGGCCGAAACCGACTCCACCTGCAGGGCCTGGCGCTCTACCTCGCTGACGGTGCGCCCTACTCGCTCGATCAGGTCGTGAATTTTCGCCACCGTGCCGTTAAATACCTGGCCCAAGTCCCCCAACTCGTCGCGGCTATGGGCCTTGATACTGACGGTCATGTCGCCGGCCGCGACCTTGTCCATCATCGCGCCGAGGCTGCGCAGAGTGGTCCGGGTGGAGGCGTAGAACCCGCCATACAAATAGAAGATCAGCAAAAATACGGCGGCCAGGGCCGTGACCAGCACCAGCATATGCGTACGATTCTGCGACAGGCGCTGCTGCAATTGCTGCTCAAGAAAGGTCAGCGTCGCCTCATCCAGTTGATAGGTTTTGGCCATCAGGCTACTGACCTCGTCGTAAAACCCCTGCCATGGCGCGTCCAGGGTTTCGGCCATCACCACGTGCTCTTCGAACAACTCGCTGCCCTGCTTGAGGCTGGCCTTGCTGGCATCGGCCAGGGTATCCAGCGCGGCATGAGCAGCTTTGCTGGAACCCAAGGCATCCTGCAATTTCAGGCCATATTCAGCCTGGAGCTTTTCCAACTGCTGCAGCAATTCATCAAACCGAGTGCTGGAAGCGGAATTGAGAAAACCCTGGCCGAGGGAATAAGCGCCCATCGCCCGGCCCTCGCCCAAGACTTGGGTGACTTGCGGGGTGATGCTGGTGATCAATTCGCTCAACTGACGCAGGTCACTTTGCGGGTCGCGGCTCAAGCCCGACTGGCTGGCGATGATCTGGCTGAGCATTTGCGCCTTATTGAGCAACTTGCCGATCAGCGCACTTTTGCTGAGCACAGAGGATTCGTTTTGCTGCGCCTTGAAGGCTGCGATCATTTCGTCGCGCTTACCTTCAAACACCTCGATCTGTTCCGGGTCGGCGACCATGGCCTGAAAGCCTTGCAGACGCTCCAGCAAACTCTGCTCCAGGGCGCTGATCCTGCCTTCAAGATCACCGGCCTTACCCGATTGGCCCAAGGTCGCGTTGATCTGCACCTGGTTGTTCAGGGTTTCCAGGTCACGCCGCAAAACCAGGCTACTGCCTAACAGGTCCAGGCTTTGCAGTTCGATTTGCGTGCCCTGGAATTCGCGCCAGGAATCGCGCACCAGGTAGTAGTTGGTCACCAGCATCGGCAGGAGAAACAGCACACTGATCAAGCTGAACTTCATGCCGAAACTCAGGCGATTCATCAACGCGATGGCGGGATAGAGCAAGCTCTTCACAGGTGGACTCCCTTTTCTTTTATTTTTATTGAGCGCAGGAGGTAAGGCAGATAGCCAGTATTTGGCGCTCTGTCTGTATAGCTCAATTCGAAAGGGAGGTTTGTAACTTAAGGTTAACGGTAGGAGCAGGCTCCTACCGTTACTTCATCAAGGAAGGACGGTCCAGATGGCAAATCCGGCATACCACAGCACGGCAGCCCGCAGCAGCAGCTCCCAGATACGGTCCAGGCTGTTGATGCCATCGGCACCCACCACCGGCGGCGGGATTTCGCCGGCCACCAGACCGACCTTTTCCACCAGTTGTGCAGCGCTGGTGTCCCAGTTGAGCAGCTCATGGAGCATCACCCGGCTGACCCCGACAAAGTTGCCCACCAAGGCAAAACTCGCCGCCAGCAAGCGCACCGGCAACCAGTCGAAGGCATGACGCAGTTGCGTCGCACGCTCCACCACCAACGGGTTCTTGCCGTGCTCACTGGTCAGCGCCAACAGGCGATAAGCCAGGGCTGCCACAGGACCCAGCAGGAAATACCAGAAAATGACCGCGAAGAAGCTTTGATAGGCCTGCCACAACAGGTGGCCCTGGACCCGCTCCAGCAATTGTTCGCCACTGTCGGCACCGATGTTCAGGTCGCGCTCGGCCACATGCTCGGCGGCTTGCAGGTCGCCGCGGCGCCAGGCATCACGAAACGGACCGAGACTGCCCAATAGATCGCCACGCCCCAGAGCATAAATCACTACCAACAAATGCACCGGCAGCGCCAGCAAACCATAGGCCACGGGTTCCAGCACCAGTAACAACAGCCCCAACAGCGCGACGGGCAACAGCACCAACAGCACCAGAATCAACCAGGGCTGTTTGCCCATGCGTTCGCTGGATTCGAGCTTGGTCAGCTCGCGCAACCAGGCGCCGTCACGCTGCACTCGATGGCGCAAGGCCGAAAACTTCTCGACCCATACTGCCAATACCAACACCAGAAAACTCATTGTGCGTGTCCTCCATCCTGCAAGGCGTCGCGAAAGCGCACCCAATCAAAAGCCGGTCCAGGATCCGTCTTGCGTCCCGGGGCGATGTCACTGTGGCCACAAATGCGCTGGCGGGTAATGTCCTTGTAGGTAGCCAACAACTGATGGGTCAGCTCAATCAAGGATTGGTACTGGGCATCGGTGAAAGGCAAGTCATCCGTGCCTTCCAGTTCGATCCCCAGGGAAAAATCATTGCAGACCTCACGCCCTTCGAAACTCGACACCCCTGCATGCCAGGCCCGGTCCAGACACGAAACAAATTGGGTCACAACGCCATCACGTTCAATCAGAAAATGCGCAGAGACCCGTAGGTCAGCAATACCTTCAAAGTAGGGATGTTCCGTGACGTCCAGACGATTCTGGAAGAACTCATGCACCTTGCCAGTGGCAAACTGCGCCGGCGGCAAACTGATGTTATGCACCACCAACAGGGAAATCTCGCCGCCGGGGCGCTCATTGAAGTTAGGCGAGGGGCAATGACGAATGCCCTGGCACCAACCACTGGCGGGGTCCAACTGCATACAGGTTCCTTGAACGAGGCTGAGATGCCCCAGTATGCCGCGTTCAGCCCATTGGTTGCGATCACTTGGCGTGATTGAGTTGCCGCAGGCTGCCAATCACAGAGGCCAGTGCCCGGTCGAACAGCAGCGCATCATCCAGGGCCCGAACCCCGCCGCGCTTGAACTCCAGGGCCAGTTCGGTGCAGGTTTTCTCCAGCACTTTAAGACCCGTGCGGTTGACGAAAATATAGCTATTGGCCGGCGGGATGATCGCCGTCAGCTTGCAACGCAGGGTATTTTCTTCATCTTCCTGGAACTCGACCCAGCAACCGACCCGCAGTTGGCGGACCTTGAGCAGATCCAGGTCATCCTCCGGCAGGCTCACGGCTTCGGTTGGAATAACAGGACTGAGCACGAACGCCTCACGCACCTCGATCAACGCGCCGATCTTCGACAGCGACGACTGACTGTCCACATTGCCCTTGAACGACTGAACATGCAGAGCTTGCAAGCGGGTGAAGAATTCACGGGTGAAAAACGGATCAAATGCGGCACCGCTCAAACCATCACGTAAAGCTTTGAGCAAGGTCGGCAACTGCTCCAGCAAATGCCTCCCAGCCTCCGTGTCCTCGCTCAAACCAACGCTCCAGATCAACTCGTCCATGGTCTGCAAACCGCTCTGCCACTGCGGTGATTGCTCGCCGTGCTTGAGACAGGCCAGCAGCAATACCTGGCTCCAGGCTTGCTGCAGGAACTGCACCACCACTTCGGGCAAGACCTTGCCTAGCAACCTTAGGTTGAGGGCATCGGCCACTCGCAAGCGGGCGATTTCGGTCCGCGCGCGCCCTTCTTCCGCGTCGCGGGTACGCTGTTCAAGCAAGTCACAGCGGCGCCGCTCGTCATTGGTAAAAGCACTGAACTCCGCCAGCAACTGGGAGAAAATCACTGGATCGTCGACAAAGTCGTCCAATAGCCGCTGCACCACCTGTTCAATACGAAGGTACAGGCTGTCGCGCGGGTAATCGTCACACTTGCCCCACCCCAAGGCGGCAGACGCGATTTCATTGAGCAGCCGTCGCGCCGGATGGCTGCCACGACTGAAGAAGCTCTTGTCCAGCACCGCCACTTTCAGCATGGGAATCTGCAAGCGAGCGATCAGCACCTTGAGAGATCCAGGCAAGGAGTGGTCGTCGAGGATGAACTCGAACAGCATGGCAATCAGGTTGATCACGTCCTCGTCGGCGTCGTCGACAACCCGTGACCTGCCACTCTTGACGCTGACTCGGGTCAGCAGTTGTTCAAGTTGGTTGCGCAGGTCGAAATCGTCCTCGACCTCGGGCTCCGGTACGTATTGCTGCAAGTGGGAGAGCAGGCGCAACAGGTCACGGGTAGAAATAGGTTGCGTCTGGGCGCTGGCTTCAAGGGTCGGACAGACACTGCCGCGTACGGCGAATAGCAGTTTTTGCAAGGCGGCAAAGGCGGCCAACGAACCCTCATCGGCTTGAGGATCGGCAGCGCGCACGATGTCTGCTGTCGGGTGGGCCTGAGCCTCTCGTTCACCGGGACGCCGGGACGGGACGGCCTTGAGCCTGGGCAAGACCCCGGTGGCAATCAGCAGTTGATTGGCTTCGCCATACAACTGGTCGGCGTCACTGAGTACGTATTTCTCAAACAGTTTGAGGATGATCAGCTTGACCCGGATCTCCATCCCCAGGCTGCGGCCGGCCTGCAGGAAGAACTCACAGAGCATCGCCGGGCCGAGGGGGTTTTGCCGGTCATCCAGGCGCTTGCCTAGCAGCTCGCTCAAGCGCGCGGTGAGTTGCCCCAAGGCCAAACCGTCGCGATGCTGCACCTTGCCGAGCATGGCTTCCAGGGCCACGTTTTTTTCCAGTTCGTCACCGGACGCGTCGGGCAACGCCTCATAGGAAACCACTGGCAGCAACTGCTGCTCACCACGACCCACCTGCCCGATGTTGGCGAAGGCGTCAAAGAGCTGCTCCATAAAGCTGCGCTCGAAGTTCTTGCGCTTGAGGCGCAAGTCACGCATGGCTTCAAAGAAGATGTTGTGGTCGACGCTGTTACGGGTTTTGTCGGCCATTTCAAACAAGGTGTCATCGGCGTTATCGAACAGCTCCTGCAACCCCTGATTGAGCTGTTGGGCCGCCTTGTCACGGACCTGGAGTAGAACCACTGGCAGGCGGGCGAGCGGTGACGGCATCGTCTGTGCCTTATTGATCGGCACCACCTTCCCGTCATTGTGCATCCTGGCCCTCCTGAAACGGCGAAGTTCGGTTTTGTGAAAGATCGGTACACCCTGGGGGAAACATCCATGGGCACGACGATTATCGGGGCATCACCGAGACGTCAAAGCTATGACGCCAATTGCAAGGCGCAAGATTATCTGCAAATAGGGACTATTGCGCCAGCAAACTCTGTAACGGCTTTGCAAAAGGGCACTCAATCCCACATTGGCAGCGCTTCGCGCCTTGGGTTGCAGCGCGCCCTGCCCCTATAATCGGGGCACTTTGTTTGTGGAGCCCGCTATGCCGAATCTACGTCTCGCCGACCTGACCGCCGAAATCGAAGCCAACGTGCGTCGCGCATTGCTGGAAGACATCGGCAGCGGCGATATCACTGCGCAACTGATCCCTGCCGAACGGCTGGCCAAAGCCACCATCATTACCCGCGATACCGCCGTTATCAGTGGTACGGCCTGGGTGGATGCGGTGTTTCGTCAACTGGACCCTCGGGTCGCCGTGCACTGGCAGGTAAGCGACGGCGAGCGCGTCAGCCCCAACCAGGCGCTGTTTCATCTTGAGGGCCCGGCTCGCTCACTGTTGAGTGGTGAACGTTGTGCGCTGAACTTTCTGCAGTTGCTGTCAGGCGTTGCGACCCGCGCTCAGTACCTGGCGGACTTTGTCGCCAGCACCCAAGTCAAGCTGCTGGATACCCGCAAGACCTTGCCGGGCCTGCGACTCGCACAAAAGTACGCAGTGACCTGTGGCGGCTGCCATAACCATCGTATCGGCTTGTATGACGCCTTCCTGATCAAGGAAAACCATATCGCTGCGTGCGGCGGTGTTGCCCAGGCCATTGCTGCTGCCCACAAGATCGCCCCGGGAAAGCCGGTGGAAATCGAAGTGGAAAGTCTGGAGGAGTTACGTGAAGCACTGGCGGCAGGGGCCGATATCATCATGCTCGATGAGCTGAGCCTGGATGACATGCGCGAAGCCGTGCGTCTGAATGGCGGCAAAGCCAAGCTGGAAGCCAGCGGTGGAATTAACGAAAGTACCCTGCTGCCTATCGCCGAAACCGGGGTGGACTACATCTCCATCGGGGCGATGACCAAGGATGTGAAGGCGGTGGATTTGTCGATGCGCCTCAGTATCTGAGGGACGCCTGCGGGAGCGAGCAAGCTCACTCCCGCAGTTGCTCGATCAAATCGCCAGGTTATTCATCCCGCAGTACTCGTTCCAATCGACGCCAAGTACCTCGGCGGCCTCTTTGTGCAAAGCCAGGCGTGCCGTCTCGAACTCTTCAGGGGTGGACGTGTACTTGAGGGTCAACTCCCACGGCTGAAGGCCCTGAGCCTCGGCCTCATCCTCAAATGCCCACTGGATCTGGTCCTTTTGCTCATCGGCGCTGAGGTCCTTGATCTCGTCCAGGAGTTCCGGCGACTCCGAGACATACTTTTTCAGGGCTGCTTCGTGCCGTGCTTCCTGGGTCATTTCTTGTGTGGTCATGTCGTTCTCTTTGATCTAGGAATGGGGATGCATCTGGGTCATCAAGGTTGCGCAGATACAAAAGAACAGGCATGAATACCGGTTCGTCTGGCCTTCAGAACCATTCTGGGATCATCTGAAAACTGTGTTGCCTTTGTGCCCGAGACAGGAATCGAACCTGCGACCTTCGCGTTACGAGTGCGCTGCTCTACCGGCTGAGCTACACGGGCGGTGGGCTAAAGCTAGCACTGCCTTGGGCGTCCGGCAACTCACTGCTTTTCGAGGGCAATGACCCCCTGGGTCCAGAACCGTGGCTGCAGGAGTGCGTTGTTGGGCCCCACATAATGACGCTGGCGCTCAACAAGGTGAGGTACGTCGCGAATAGCCACGAATATCAACAGGCCGACTGCCAGGATGCCCGCCGCCATCCACGCCCGACGCAGCCACGGCCGCTGGACGCTTGCGGGGGTTCGCCACACATGCAAGGCCATCAGCCAGCCCACCACCAGTGCCAACCATAATTGCGAGTTGGGCATCACGATTACACCATCCACCATGGCCTGGATCATGGCCCCGACCAGTGCAGCGAACAGGCACAGGCGCAGCAGGTCGACAGCCGCTACGGACAGGACACGCTCACGCAACACGCCCAAGGTCGCCCAACCTGCCCGCATCGCCAGCACCACCACACACAGGGCCGACGGGACTCCCCATTCGCTGGCCCATTGTAAAATTGCCTGGTGCGGATGGGCGGCAATATCGTTGGCGATGTCGGCAAAATGCATTGGCCCAAAGCCCAGCCAAGGCCGCTCACGAATCATGTCCCAGGCTTGCCACCAGATCAGGCCTCGGCCTGAAAGGGAGGTGGTCAACCGGTCGCTGGCAACCTGGGCCAACTCGATCCCCAGATACCCTGCCAACACCGTGAACAACAGCCAATACAACGCCAAGCCGGTGAGCAGTGCCGCCAGTTGCCAGCCCAGCCAGCGACGACCTGATGGCCCCAGGAAAACCACGAACAGACCCGCGACGCCCATGCCGAGCCATGTGCCGCGCGTCCCGCCACCGATCGCAATCAGCCACCAGATACACAGCAAGGCGAATACCAACCCGCGCACTGCACGCTTGCTCGTAGGGAGCAGGAGTGGAAGCGCCAGCAGCGGTAAAGTGAATGTCTGGAACTGGCCGTAGAAGCGTTTGTTGGAGAATCCTGACAGCAGCAGGTCAGTGTTCAATGCCGACTCACCGCTGGTAAAGGCGAGCACACCGGCGTGCAAATACTGAATACTTTTGATCAGGCACAGCAGTATCACAAACAGGATCAAGGCCCGATCCACAGACTCGTCGCCATTGCGCCTGACCAAGGTAAATGCGAGCGCAATGGCACTACAGGAGATGAACAACGCCAGCTCGGTCAACGCCCATATCGGTTGATGGGCCAGCGACGAAGAGAGCAGGCCCAACAGGATAATCACTGTCAACCCGGTAGCCGTTGGCTTATCGACAAACCGCATTGCGCCAGCGCTCGATGAAACCGATAGCCCATAGATCACCGCACACAGCCCCATGGCGATCTGGACCATACGCTGCCAGTCATGCCCGCTGAACGGCGCGCAAATCCCCAGCGCCAACAGACAGACCGCCACCACCAGGAATACGTTTCCTCGTTGCTGTACGGATAGCGCCATAAGTGACTTCAACTTCCTTGTGGACCTCGGGTATCGAAATTGAGCTGATGCTGTTCAGTCAAGCAAACCTGGAGCCCACTCGCCCCAGGACGGTGCCCGATCACGCCCCGCCAGCAGCACAACCTTTCGCGGCGTACTGTTCTTCGGCATCCGTCGTGCAGCTCCAACCCGTGGTAGTACTGCGGGTCAAGGTGATGGTCTTGCCCAATACCGGCGCAGGCGCATCAAGGATTTCACAGGTAATCGTGCCCGCCCCCGTGGCGACATCGCCGGTCGCCTCGATTTTGCAATTGGCGGTCGGGGTGGTCCCGCCGATCAAGGCTACGGTTGGCGCAGTACCCTGGTTGAGCGTGTCTTCAAACCCGGCTTTCAACGCAGAAATTTCCGCCAGCCCTGCCGTAAACTTGGCCTTGGCCTGGTGCTTGGTATAGATGGGCAGGCCGATAGTGGCCAAGATGCCGATGATCGCCACGACGATCAACAATTCGATCAAGGTAAAGCCTTTCTGACGTATCACGCTCACTCTCCAGAATAAGACGGGGTTCAGCCCCCACAGCAAGGCGCGTCCTGCGCCCTGTCCTCAGCAACCGCGCCAGTGTACTCACCCCGACTGGCTCAATCCCGTACAAGTCGCACAATCTGACATTTTTTCGTTCACCTCCCACCTTTCTGACTCCGCCTCCTGACTAAGCTCTAAATCTTCAACTGTCTGCGTACGGTATGGCGAAATGAACAATATGCTCTTGAGTGTTGCAGTCCGCGATAAGGCCATGGGATGAGCGTAGCTTCAGTGATCTATGCCTGGGAAGGCACCAACCGCAAAGGTCGCAAGGTATCCGGAGAAACACGCGGGCATACGCCTGCGCTGATCAAGGTGCAATTGCGTCAACAAGGGATCAACCCCGGTCGGATATGGAAAAAAAACCGTACCTTGCCGAGCTTGCGCCAGCCCGCCAAACCAGGCGATATCGCCTTGTTCACCCGACAGTTGGCGACCCTGCTGAAGGCCGGAATCCCGTTATTGCAGGCGTTTGACATTATCGCGGAGGGCTTTGACAACCGGCACATGCAGGCACTGGTACAAGGCTTGAAGCAGGAGATCGCTGCAGGCAGCAGCCTGGCCACCGCTCTGCAGAAACAGCCACACTACTTCGACGATTTGTACTGCCACTTGATCGCAGCAGGCGAACAAGCCGGTGCACTGGAAACGCTGTTGGAGCGCGTGGCCATTCATCTTGAAAAGAGTGAACAGCTCAAGGCCAGGATCAAGAAGGCCATGACCTATCCACTGGCGGTACTGATGGTTGCCGCCATCGTCAGCGCGATCCTGCTGATTCACGTTGTGCCACAGTTCCAGGGAATATTTGCCGGTGTCGATGCCGAACTTCCGGGATTTACCTTGATGATCATCGCCCTGTCGCAGTTCATGCAGCACGCGTGGTGGGCGCTGGCCATAGGCCTGGGCGTCAGTGCTCTCGGACTGCGCAAGGCTTACCGGCTCTCGCCCGGCTTTCGTCATCAGATCGATACGGGTTTGTTGAAAATCCCGCTGGCAGGCACACTGCTGAAAAAATCAGCTGTCGCCCGCTATGCCCGTACACTCTCGACCACTTTCGCAGCTGGCGTGCCGCTGGTGCTGGCGCTGGATTCGGTGGCCGGCGCCACTGGCAATGGACTGTTCAAACAGGCAATCAATCGTATGCGTCAGGACGTATCAACAGGTATGCAGCTGAATCAAGCCATGGCCATCAGCGGCCTCTTCCCAGGTATGGCCATTCAGATGACCGCGATTGGCGAAGAGTCGGGCACCCTGGACAGCATGCTGGAGAAAGTCGCCAGCCACTATGAAGCGGATGTCGACAATCAGGTCGACAACCTCACCAGCCTGATGGAGCCACTGATCATGGTAGTGCTTGGGAGCATTGTTGGGGCACTGGTGGTCGCCATGTACCTGCCGATCTTCCAGCTCGGTACAGCGTTTTGAGCCTGTCATTGAGTGACATGTTGGCGCAGCAGCCATGGCTGTTCGTATGGAGCGCGCTGCTACTTGGCCTGATTGTCGGCAGTTTTCTCAATGTCCTGGTATGGCGCCTGCCAAAAATGCTGACGCGGGAATGGCGAGCTCAAGCCCATGACATCCTTGGACTCCCTGCGGAACCGAAAGGCCCAACCTACAACCTGCTGCTGCCTCACTCTTGCTGCCCTCACTGCGCACAGCCAATTCGACCATGGGAAAATATCCCACTGTTCAGTTACCTGCTGCTCAAGGGACGCTGCTCCCATTGCCATGAACCCATCAGCCCGCGCTACCCGCTTACCGAGCTGGCGTGCGGGCTAGTCTCGGCGTACGTCGCCTGGCATTTCGGCTTCGGCTGGCAGGCCGGCTGGGTCATGCTATTGAGTTGGGGCCTGCTGGCGATGAGCCTGATCGATGTTGATCACCAATTGTTGCCGGATGTACTGGTTCTGCCCTTGCTCTGGCTGGGGCTGATCCTCAATCAGTTTGGTCTGTTCGTCGCACCGGCGGATGCGTTCTGGGGCGCGGTCGCGGGCTATCTGAGCCTATGGTCGGTGTTCTGGCTGTTCAAGCTGATTACCGGTAAGGACGGCATGGGATACGGCGATTTCAAATTGCTGGCGCTGCTCGGTGCCTGGGGTGGCTGGCAAATTCTGCCGATGACGCTGTTGCTATCCTCACTGGTGGGCGCGATATCGGGGCTGGTGCTTTTGCGTTTGCGTAACGCCCAGACGTCGGTACCCATGCCTTTTGGACCTTATCTGGCGATTGCCGGCTGGATTGCATTGCTCTGGGGTGGTCAAATAACCGACTTCTATTTGCAGTCTGTCGGTTTCAAATGATGACTTGTGCCTCAACACCCTGGATTCTTGGCCTCACTGGCGGCATCGGCAGTGGCAAAAGTGCAGCGGCCCAGCACTTTATCGACCTTGGCGTCGATCTGGTGGACGCCGATCACGCCGCCCGCTGGGTGGTCGAGCCTGGGCGCCCGGCGTTGGCGAGTATTACCGAGCATTTCGGAACTGGTGTGTTGTTGCCCGACGGCCAATTGGACCGTGCAGCACTGCGCAAGCTGATCTTCGAAGTCCCCGAGGAACGCCGCTGGCTCGAGGCGCTGCTGCACCCGTTGATTGCCGAGGAAATTCGCAGTCACCTGGCTCGCGCTCAATCGCCTTACGCGATCCTCGTGTCACCCTTGCTGATCGAGTCAGGCCAATACACCATGACCCAGCGCATCCTAGTGATCGACGTGCCGCAGTCGCTGCAGATTCAGCGTACCCTGCAACGCGACGGCATCAGCGAAGAGCAGGTTCAGGCGATTCTCAAGGCCCAGGCCACCCGAGAAGATCGTTTGCGCCAAGCCGACGATGTACTGATCAACGACCAAGACCTTGCCTGGCTGCATGGCGAGGTCGAGCGACTGCACCACTTTTACCTTACTTTGCGTGGAGGCCGATCATGAGCCAACCCTTGACCGTTGAATGCCCAACCTGCGGCGCACCCGTGGAATGGAACGCGACCAATCCCAACCGGCCATTCTGCTCGGACCGTTGCAAACTGATCGACCTGGGCGCCTGGGCGTCGGAAGAACACAAGATTCCGGTCAGCCCGGATGCCGAAGACGAGTTGTTCTCGGAAGATCTCCCCCCTCGCGCCCATTAAGGACGCATAAAACCGTAGTCCTGCTGGTCGTCGAGGCTCTGCACAAGAAATTGCAACTCGTCGGCCAGGTCTTCGACGCTGCGCACGTCCTTGCTCTGCTGTACCACCGCACTGAGCAGGGCGCGCAGGCTAAGACCCGGGTCAAAGCCGATCTCCTGTGCTGCCTGCTGACTTCTGCGCGTTTCCTGCCTTGCCCATTCGTACACACCCATGATCCGTGCTCCTGGAAATTTCCCAGAGCATGGGACCACTAGGCCGCGCAGGGTTTGACCTGGATCAAGGACGAGAATCGTCGTCCTTCCAGGGGGCCGAAAGGTAGCGGGTGCGATTGAACGTCTCCAGCCACTCCGGGCAAAACACCACCAAAGCGCTGATGACCATCCCGTTGATGAAGGCTTCAGGAAAGATGATCAGCCACAAGTAACCGACGAAATCCTCCAGCCACTCCGGCATTACGAAGCGGCCGTCAAACCACAGCAGACCCAGCCCCGCCAGCAGGCACAGCAACGCCGAGAGCGCAGCAGCAAAGAAACCTGAGCAGAAGATGTACACGAAGGGATTACGCGGTTGTGCCCGTTCCACCAACAGCGCGCAGGCTTCAGTGATCAGCACCGGCAGCAGGACCAGAAGCATGCCGTTGACGCCCACCGCCGCCAAGTCCTGACGACCAAGCAACACCAAGCCAAGTTGAGCGATCAGCCCCCCGACAATTGCCAAGGGCCAGTCGAGCAAAAGAGTCACGGCGGTCATGCCGATAAAGTGATAGGACACACCGGTATCGAAATCCCGGCGCACCAGCCACAACATGAATAACGCGAACACCGTGCCAAACAGCAAATGCTGACGCCGTCGGTCGGTAAACAGTTCAACCCAGGGCGAGCGCAGGACTGCCCACATCACCACCGGCGCATAAAGCAGCCAGCCGATGCTAAGAGTTTCCGGCGCCAGCACCGCAGCGCTGATCACGGCTGCACCTGCTCCAGGGCTTGGCGCAGTTGCGTCGCGGAGTCATATTCCTGACGAGCCACCAACTTGCCGTTGTCCAGTTGCAGCCACAGCACTTTATCCACAGGTGCGGGATAACGCGGGGCAATCCGTGCATCACGGTCGAGCATGACCCGGTAGTTGTAGGCCTGCATGGCAGGTACGGCAAACAGCTTGGCGATCAGCCGGGGCATGCGCTGGATATCGGCGACAAACACCGCATGGCGTGCTTCCAGATAGCCTTTGGGCTGGCCTTGCAACGCCACATCCACCTGTTTGGCGGCGTCCATGCTGCGCGCAACCAGCAAGATTTTCGCCTGGCCGTCCAAGGTGTAGGCCTGATCGAATTGATCCAACAGGGTCCAGGCAGCCACTGGCTCCCCCACTTCGATGGCCTGAGCCCACAGGGGAAACAAGCTCAAGAACAACACTGCAAAAAACTTCACCACACACTCCTCATGCCAAGGGCACTTGCCGAATGGCCAGTCTACACCGAGCTCCCAACGACTCCAGTGACCCGCAACCGCACAGGGACTTCCTGCGGTCATCATTTGGGCGCTAAGCTGGAACCATGGATGACTCTGATTATTTGCGCCTGCTCACCATAGCGGCCGAACAAGCCAATGCGTTCCTGTCCAATGCCCGCAAATGGGAGCGTGAGCGTTGGGTCTGCCAACGTCTGCTGCAAGGCTTGAACGTGCCCTATCGCGCCGAAGAGTTTCACGCCGCTGGGCAGGAGCCTCCGGACGTATTATTTCGTGACGCCAGCTTCGAGGTTTTTTTCGTGCTGGATGAGGGCCGACGCCTGAACGATGAATGGCGCGACGAACTGCTGCGCCGCCGCAGCGCCTTTTCCCTGAGCCAATTGGTGCGGCGCGAAGCCAAGCCCAAGCGTATTCCAGCCCATGAGTTCCTTCTGCGCCTGGCGCCGACCTTGCGCAAGAAAGCCCACAACTACAAGGAGCGCGGGATGGACCTGGGAGAGTTGGATATCATCGCTTTCGCCAGCCTCAAGCGCGAAGTGCTGGACCTCAATAGTCACTTCCCGCCGCCCACCGAATACCTGCGCCAAGGGTGGCGCTCGCTGTCATTGGTGGGGCCGACCTTTGCCCGGGTGCTGTTCGCCCACCCTGATGCGCCGGATTTTCTGCGCAATAACCTGGGACGCAGCATTGTCTTTGACGTCGGTATCAGCCTATAGGCCCGACCGCCGGCATGGCGAACTCCCAGGCCGGGTGATACAAAGAGCAATCAATATTTGCCTGCTAATGGCCAGTGAACGAAGGCTGTGCGGTTCAGCGACTATGCTTCTGGGATTGCCGCAGATCACACACCTGTAACGTTCACTCCTTTTGCAACGTCTACCCGACGAGGCCTTTATGACCAGCCGCCTGAACCCCGACGACCAAAAGCATGTCGAAGAGTACCTGCAACTGTCCCAGAACCAAGTTGAGCGCAAGCCTTTCCGGCCATGGCTGCTCCTTGGTGTGGTACTGGTGGCCGTGATCGGAATGGGCCTGCTGAGCCGACTTTTGAGTTACCTGACGCTATGAGCTGCCTAGCGCTCGCTCGGGTAATTGCACCGATTTCTTTTAGCCTTGCGAGATATCCCCATGACCCATCGTATTATTATCGTCGGCGGCGGCGCCGGCGGCCTGGAGTTGGCTACCCGCCTGGGTAAGACTCTGGGCAAGCGCGGCACCGCCAGCATCACGCTGGTGGACGCCAATCTGACCCATATCTGGAAACCACTGCTTCACGAAGTCGCCGCCGGTTCGCTGAACTCTTCGGAAGACGAACTCAATTATGTTGCCCAGGCAAAATGGAACCACTTCGAGTTCCAGCTGGGGCGCATGAGCGGACTCGACCGTGAACAGAAGAAGATCCAGCTGGCCGCGACCCTCGACGAACAGGGCCTGGAACTGGTCCCTGCCCGCGAATTGGCCTATGACACTCTGGTTATCGCTGTCGGCAGCACCACCAACGACTTCGGTACCCAAGGTGCGGCAGAACACTGCCTGTTCCTCGACACCCGCAAACAGGCCGAGCGCTTCCACCAGCAGTTACTCAACCACTACCTGCGTGCCCACGCAGGGCAGACCGATGTGGTGGAGCAGATCAGCGTTGCCATCGTCGGCGCCGGGGCAACCGGCGTTGAGCTGGCAGCCGAGCTGCACAACGCTGCCCACGAACTGGCGGCGTATGGCCTGGACCGGATCAAGCCGGAAAACATGCACATCACCCTGATCGAAGCCGGCCCACGGGTATTGCCTGCCTTGCCGGAGCGCATTGGCGCCCCGGTGCATAAAACCCTGGAGAAACTTGGCGTCACGGTGCTGACCAACGCAAGCGTCAGTGAAGTGACCGCTGACAACCTGATCACCAGCAGCGGCCAGGTGATTGCTGCCAGCCTCAAGGTCTGGGCCGCCGGCATTCGTGCACCAGGCTTCCTCAAGGATATCGATGGGCTGGAAACCAACCGCATCAATCAACTGCAGGTGCTGCCAACCCTGCAAACCACCCGCGATGAAAATATTTTCGCCTTTGGTGACTGCGCGGCCTGTCCACAGGCAGGTACCGATCGCAACGTACCGCCACGGGCGCAAGCTGCTCACCAACAGGCTTCGTTACTGGCCAAATCGCTGAAGCTGCGGATTGAAGGCAAGACTCTGCCGACCTACAAGTACACCGACTATGGTTCGCTGATTTCACTGTCGCGTTTTTCGGCTGTGGGTAACTTGATGGGCAACCTGACAGGCAGCGTGATGCTGGAGGGTTGGCTGGCGCGGATGTTCTATGTGTCGCTGTATCGCATGCACCAGATGGCGCTGTATGGCTTCTTCCGCACAATGATGTTGATGCTGGGGAGCAAGATCGGGCGCGGGACTGAGCCGAGGCTCAAATTGCACTGACAACGGGTCCGGATGGGACTTGATTCATGTGGGAGCTGGCTTGCCGGCTCCCACAGTTGTTTGTGGAAGGCTCAAGATTCTTTCAGGCAAAAAAAATCCCCGTATCTTTCAATACGAGGATTTTTAATATGGTCGGGGTAAGGGGATTCGAACTCCTGACATCCTGCTCCCAAAGCAGGCGCGCTACCGGACTGCGCTATACCCCGGTAAAAAAAAGGCGACCTTTCAGTCGCCTTCTACGATCAGTGCTTTTGGCCTCTGATCTTAAGATTCGATTCCAGCGCTGGCTGGTTTCAAAAATGGTGGGTCGTGTGGGATTCGAACCTACGACCAATTGGTTAAAAGCCAACTGCTCTACCAACTGAGCTAACGACCCAAATATGGTCGGGGTAAGGGGATTCGAACTCCTGACATCCTGCTCCCAAAGCAGGCGCGCTACCGGACTGCGCTATACCCCGGTTTGAAATTGGCTCCGTGACCAGGACTCGAACCTGGGACCCAATGATTAACAGTCATTTGCTCTACCGACTGAGCTATCACGGAACTACATATTTCAAATGTACAACTTTACTGCTTGTTACCCTCTCTTCAACCCGTCCGTATCGCTACGTTCGCGTCTCTGAGGCGCGCTATTCTACAATCTTAAAAACCCCTGTCAACCCTTTAAATTGCTTTTAAGACAATGATTTGCGCTTCTTTCTGATTTCTTCTTGGGGAGAAGAAACCCGTGGGCTGACGTTGCTGCGGGGCGCACTTTACAAGCCTTTGCCTTACAGTTCAACGCCCTATCGAAAAAAAAGCCCCGCAATGCGGGGCCTCCTCTTATAACGGTACAGAGTGGACTCAATGGAAGACGATTTCGTCGTTCTCCACGGTCGCCGTGACACTGGTGCCTGGCATAAAGCTGCCGGACAAAATCAACTGCGCCAACGGGTTTTCGATCCAGCGCTGGATTGCACGCTTCAACGGCCGTGCGCCATATACCGGGTCGTAACCCACGGCAATCAGCTTGTCCAAGGCTTCACTGCTCAGTTCCAGCGACAGCTCGCGCTCGGCCAGACGGCTGCGCAGACGGCCCAACTGGATCTCGGTGATGCCCGCGATCTGATCCCGCGCCAGCGGCTCGAAGATCACCACTTCATCCACCCGGTTGATGAACTCCGGCCGGAAGTGGCTGGTCAACGCATCCATCACCGCTGCACGCTGGGCCTCACGATCCCCTACCAGTTCCTGGATCTGCGAGGAGCCCAGGTTGGAGGTCATCACGATCACCGTGTTGCGAAAATCCACGGTACGCCCGTGGCTGTCCGTCAAACGACCATCTTCCAACACTTGCAGCAACACGTTGAACACATCCGGGTGGGCCTTCTCGACCTCATCCAAAAGGATCACTGAGTAAGGCTTGCGCCGCACAGCCTCGGTCAGGTAACCACCCTCTTCGTAGCCCACGTAGCCTGGTGGTGCCCCGATCAAGCGAGCCACGGAGTGTTTCTCCATGAACTCGGACATATCAATTCGCACCATGGCTTCTTCAGTATCAAAGAGGAACTCGGCCAACGCCTTGCACAACTCGGTTTTACCGACGCCAGTCGGGCCGAGGAACATGAACGAGCCGCTCGGACGGTTCGGATCGGACAAACCGGCCCGGGAACGCCGTACCGCGTTGGACACGGCAACCACCGCCTCTTCCTGACCGATGACACGCTGGTGCAACAGGCTTTCCATTTTCAGCAGCTTGTCACGCTCGCCTTCGAGCATTTTCGACACAGGAATACCGGTCCACTTCGACACGACTTCGGCAATTTCTTCCTCAGTCACTTTACTGCGCAGCAACTGGTTCTCGCTTTTGCCATGTTGATCGACCATTTGCAGGCTACGCTCCAGGTCCGGGATCACCCCGTACTGCAACTCGGCCATGCGGTTCAGGTCACCCTTACGGCGAGCCGTTTCCAGTTCCTGACGGGACTGCTCGATCTTTTGCTGGATCTGCGCCGAGCCCTGCACTTCAGCTTTTTCCGAGGTCCAGATCTCTTCGAGGTCCGAATACTCACGCTCCAGGCGAACAATTTCTTCCTGAAGTTTTTCCAGGCGCTTGATTGCCGCCTCGTCCTTTTCTTTCTTCAGAGCCTGGGACTCGACTTTCAGTTGAATCAGGCGTCGCTCCAGACGATCCAGAACTTCCGGCTTGGAGTCGATCTCCATACGAATGCGGCTGGCCGCTTCGTCGATCAAGTCGATAGCCTTGTCCGGCAGTTGACGGTCGGTGATGTAGCGATGGCTCAATTTGGCCGCCGCAATGATCGCGCCATCTGTGATCGCCACCTTATGGTGGACCTCATAGCGCTCTTTCAGGCCACGCAGGATCGCAATGGTGTCTTCTTCGCCCGGCTCTTCCACCAGCACTTTCTGGAAACGACGCTCAAGAGCCGCATCTTTCTCGATGTACTGACGATATTCGTTGAGCGTGGTGGCGCCAACGCAGTGCAACTCACCCCGTGCCAAGGCCGGCTTGAGCATGTTGCCCGCATCCATGGAGCCTTCGCCTTTACCGGCGCCGACCATGGTGTGCAGCTCGTCGATAAACAGGATGATCTGCCCTTCCTGCTTCGACAGCTCATTAAGCAGGGATTTGAGGCGCTCTTCGAACTCACCACGGAACTTGGCGCCGGCAATCAGCGACCCCATGTCCAGGGACAACAGACGCTTGCCCTTGAGACCATCCGGCACTTCACCATTGATGATGCGCTGGGCCAGACCTTCAGCAATCGCAGTTTTACCCACGCCAGGCTCACCGATCAGCACCGGGTTGTTCTTGGTGCGACGTTGCAGCACCTGGATGGTGCGGCGAATTTCGTCATCACGGCCGATCACCGGGTCCAGCTTGCCTTCTTCGGCACGCTTGGTCAGGTCGACGGTGTATTTATCCAGGGCCTGGCGGGACTCCTCATGGTTGGGGTCGTTCACCGCTTCGCCGCCACGCAGGTTATTGATGGCATTTTCCAGGGCTTTCTTGCTCACGCCCTGGCCGAGCAATAATTTGCCAAGCTTGCTGTTGTCGTCCATCGCGGCGAGCAACACCAGTTCGCTGGAGATGAACTGGTCGCCCTTCTGCTGGGCAAGGCGGTCTGCCTGATTAAGCAGGCGCGCCAAGTCCTGGGACATGTTCACGTCACCCGTAGGGTTCTGGATTTTCGGCAGCTGGTCGAGCTCTTTGCTCAGTTCCTTGCGCAGGCTGTTGATATCAAAGCCCACCTGCATCAGCAAAGGCTTGATGGACCCGCCTTGCTGCTCCAGCAACGCCTGCATCAAGTGCGCAGGCTCGATGGCCGGATGGTCGAGACCAACCGCCAGAGATTGAGCATCCGATAATGCCAACTGTAATTTGCTGGTTAAACGATCAATACGCATTAGTCACCTTCCTTTTGAGCAGGCCGGAGCTATGTATGAGCGAGCTTGCTCGCGAGTAACACATCTTGAATGAAGAAGCCTGCCAGATACCCGTATAGATGTGGTCGATTCTGGAAGATTCAAGCGGTCAACGATTGATGCAGGTCAGGAGAGTCTAGCGTTCGAGCCAGATAAGGGAAGCAAACCGACCCGTGCGCGGGTTGCGGCGGTAAGAATAGAAGCGGGGATCGGTCACGGTGCAAAAACCGCCACCGTATACGGCGGTGACACCGCGAGCAGCCAGACGCAGGCGTGCCAACTGATAGATATCGGCCATGAACTTGCCCGGATTTTGACTGGGAACAAACGCTTCAGCCGCTACCGAATGTTGCTGCATAAAGGCTTCACGCACTTCAGGGCCGACTTCAAAGGCTTGCGGACCGATGGCCGGCCCCAGCCAGACAAGTACGTCGGCCGGCGCAACATCCAGACTTTCGAAGGCCGCTTCCAGCACTCCTGCTGCCAAACCACGCCAACCGGCATGGGCTGCGGCAACGCGAGTACCGTCCCGATTGCAAAACAAGGCAGGCAAACAGTCAGCCGTCATCGCCGTGCAGGCAATGCCGGGGGTACTGGTCCAACTGCCATCGGCCTCGGCAATCCGGCCTGGATCAGCCTCGACCACAACCACACCATGAACTTGGCGCAGCCAGGCCGGCTGAATATTGAAGGCATCAGTGAGCCGTCGGCGATTTTCACTGACCGCTTCACCGCTGTCTTCGACATGATCGCCCAGGTTGAGGCTGTCGAACGGCGCCAAACTGACGCCGCCCGCACGCGTGGTGACGCAGGCTTTCACCCCGGCCGGCACGGGCCAGTCAGGAATCAGCCAGTCACTCATCCGATAAATGCCTCGCGATCCTGCTTGAGCAGCGACAACAACCAGACAAAATCGTCTGGAAGTGGCGATTCCCAGCTCATCCGCTTACCGCTCGTCGGATGATCCAGCTCCAGGAAGCGTGCATGCAGTGCCTGGCGCGGGAAGGTTTTCAGTGATTCAACCATCGTTACACTGGCCGCCGGCGGAATACGGAAGCGGCCGCCGTAGGCCGGATCTCCGACCAACGGGAAGTTGATGTGTGCCATGTGTACCCGAATCTGGTGAGTACGACCGGTTTCCAGCTTGACCCGCACGTGGGTGTGGGACCGGAAACGCTCCAGCACACGGTAGTGGCTGACGGCCTGCTTGCCGCCCTCCATAACCGCCATGCGCTGGCGCTGTTGGCCGTGGCGACCGATGGGGGCATTGATCTTGCCACCCGCCACTACCACGCCGATCACGATGCACTCATAGATACGGCTGACGCTGCGGCTCTGCAACTGTGTGACCAGTTGCGTCTGCGCCTGAATGGTCTTGGCCACCACCATCAAGCCGGTGGTGTCCTTGTCCAGACGGTGCACGATGCCGCAGCGCGGGACATTGATGATGTCCGGCACATGGTGCAGCAAGGCATTGAGCAAGGTGCCGTCAGCGTGCCCTGCGGCCGGGTGAACCACCAGTCCTGCGGGTTTGTTGATCACCAGGATGTCGTCGTCTTCATAGACGATGTCCAGTTCAATGTCCTGGGCGATCCATTCTCCTTGGGCTTCCTGCTCGGCAGTCAGCTCAAGAATCGCACCGCCATGGACTATGTCTCGCGGGCGGATAACCGCTCCATCCACAGTCAGGCGGCCGTCTTTGATCCAGGCGGAAAGGCGCGAGCGCGAGTGCTCAGCGAATAATTGTGCGGCGACTTGATCGAGGCGTTGGCCGCCCAATTCGGACGGCACCTCTGCGCGAAGTTCAATTTTATCGGACATGCTCAGACTAGGCGTGGCACAGCCTTTGGTTTCGGCTGCGCGCTTGTGGTTAAATACGGCGTCTTTTGCCCCGAGGCTTTCAACGGGGCGCTCATCATAACAGGACGGCCCCGCCCAAGACAGCGGCCGTCATAGGGACGCAAGCCGCCATGCAAGTGAAACACCTGCTGCTGATCGCCATCCTCGCCATGACTGCTGCTTGCTCGTCAACAAAGGAAGTCGTCGACGAAAACCTGAGCGAAGTCGAGCTGTACCAACAAGCTCAGACCGACTTGGACAACCACAGCTACACCAGCGCCACAGCGAAGCTGAAGGCACTGGAGTCGCGGTATCCGTTCGGCCGTTATGCCGACCAGGCCCAGCTCGAACTGATCTACGCCAACTACAAGAACGCCGAGCCGGAAGCTGCCAAATCCGCCGCCGAGCGCTTTATCCGTCTGCACCCGCAGCACCCGAACGTGGATTACGCCTATTACCTCAAGGGCCTGACCTCGTTTGACCAGGACGTGGGCCTGCTGGCGCGCTTCCTGCCGCTGGACATGACCAAGCGTGACCCGGGCGCTGCCCGCGACTCCTACAACGAGTTCGCCCAGCTGACCAGCCGCTACCCCAACAGCCGCTACGCCCCGGACGCCAAGCAGCGCATGATTTACCTGCGCAACCTGCTGGCCTCCTACGAAATCCACGTGGCTCACTACTACCTGACCCGTCAGGCCTATGTAGCAGCCGCCAACCGTGGTCGCTACGTGGTGGAGAACTTCCAGGAAACCCCATCGGTAGGTGATGGTCTGGCCGTGATGACTGAGGCTTACCAGCGCCTGCACCTGGACGCCCTCGCCGCCACCAGCCTGGAGACCCTGAAGCTTAACTATCCGGACCACCCAAGCCTGAAAGACGGCCAGTTCGTGCCAACCGTCGCCGAGGCGGACAACCGGTCGTGGCTGAGCAAGTACACCCTGGGCCTGATCGAATCCCGTCCACCGCTGCCGCCGGGCGAAACCCGCGCCAACCAGGACGTGATCAAGCAGTATCAGGATGCCAAGGACGCCATTCCTTCGGACCTCAAGCCTCATGACGAGAACGGTGACGTGATCGAAGAGCAGGCTCCCGAAGCCTTGGGCAACAACGAAGATCGCTCGTGGTTCAGCTACATGACCTTCGGTGTTTTTGACTGATAGGTTGATGCAGCACAAAAAAGGAGCCCTATCTATGGGGCTCCTTTTTTATTGCACACCTTTATTCCGCTGTGCGCCTGTCACGTCCTTGGCTAAACTGCCCAATTCCTTGTCGAGAAGCTGCCCACCATGGTCCGTTTACTGTTCTGGATTGCCCTGATTGCCGCCGCCGTATGGCTCTGGCGTAAATTCAAGCGTCCTGTGGCGACGCAACAACGGCCCAGCGAACAAGGTGCAACTCCCATGGTTCGCTGTGCCCACTGTGGCGTGCATTTGCCACAGGAGCGCGCCCTGAACTCACGCCAGGAGTGGTACTGCACACAGGCGCACCTCGAGCAGGGGCCGACGCCTATCGAGCGTCAGTAGCCGCCGCTAGATCCGTCCTGCCGGTGCATAAGGCGCCGGATCAATGATCGGCTCATGCTCCAGCAACAAATCGGCAAACAACTGACAGGATGCCGGGGCTAGAACCAAGCCATTGCGGTAATGCCCACAGTTGAGCCACAACCCTTCAAACCCGGGCACTTTACCGATATACGGTATACCTTCAGGCGACCCGGGTCGCAGCCCTGCCCAGTGCCCCACCACCTGCGCATCAGCCAGAGCCGGAATCAGCTCCACCGCCGAGGCTTTCAGGCTTTCCAGTGCCGACTCGGTAGGCGTCTTGTCAAAACCCTCATGCTCCAAGGTACTTCCAATCAGAATGTGCCCGTCTCGCCGGGGAATCGCATAGCGGCCTTTGGCCAAGACCATGCTCGACAAAAAGTCCGAAGCACATTTGTACAAGATCATCTGACCCTTGACCGGCTCCACGGGCAGCACCAAACCCAGGCTGCCTAGCAACTCGCCACTCCAGGCACCGGCGGCGAGCACCACATGATCACCACGAACCGGGCCAAGTGCGGTATTTACGCCGATAACCTTTCCACCCTCCTGAACAAATCCTGCTACGGCACACTGCTCGTGGATCGTCACACCGGGCAATGCCAGCAAAGCTGCCTTGAGAGACTTGACCAAGCGCGGATTGCGCACATTGGCCACATCAGCCATATAGATGGCCTGGGAAAAACCGGAGCCCAATACGGGAACCACGTCATAGGCCGCAGAAACATCCACCTTGCTCAATGGGCGGCCTTCGCGGGCAGCCCAGGCGAGTGCTTCGGTTTCATCATCCAGGTCCAGCCAAAACAAACCGGTGATATGAACCTCGGGGTCGACCCCAGTAGCGGCGAATAACCGCTCGCCCAACTGCGGGTAGAAATCCTGGGACCAGTGGGCCAGCGCGGTAACCGCAGGGCTGTAGCGCCATGGATAGAGCGGCGAAACAATGCCACCGCCGGCCCAGGAAGACTCTTGCCCCACCGCTGAACGGTCCAGCAGCACTACCGCCAGCCCTTGGGCTGCCAGATTGAATGCCGTCAACAGACCGATCACCCCACCGCCGACAATCACTACTTGCTGTTGCTGATTAGCCATCTTTCGATCCAGCCGATAAAAAGAAAAGAACGCACCTGGCGCCCAATCGCTCACGATCCTCATCAGCGCCCCCAGCAGGTCTTGCCCCACATCTCGGGGGCGGCTGTCGGATTGCTCCCAACGCCGCTGCTGGTCAGGCTGAAGTCACCACACAGATCGCTCATCATCACTGAGCCGATAATGGGCGTAGCGACCAGATTGAAATCCTGAGGGTTCAGTGCCACCGCAATTCTATAGCGATCATTGCCCGCACTGACGCCGCTTGCATCAATAAAGGTGCCGTTCCTCGCGTAATAACGCTCGAGGTACTGAGCTTGCTCCGTCAGCAGCCCAACTATTTCTGCGCGATAGACCCTTTTCATATGGCCGGTGTATCCGGGATACGCAATACCGGCCAGAGTGGCAACGATCGTCACTGCGATCAATAACTCGATCAGGGTAAAGCCTTTGCTGCCTCTGCTCATTACGTCGCTCGCTTACAGAAGTTGTCGCCACATGACTCGTCGGAAGCGGACACCCTGCTCCCCGCCCAGCGTCACCCGTGCATACACCGTCTCCAGGACTGTCCGTGAGTGGCCACTGATACCCACTGCGGTCACCCGGTACAACGTCGCCGGGGTTTCGGGTGGCAGATGAGCCAATCCAACTCCCCGCCCCAGGTTTTGAATGCCATAGACACCCCCTTTCATGGCTACCCAAGTGATCGCGGATGCAGGATCAGTCCCTGGTCCCGTTACCTGAACAGACTCATTCGGGGGGCTGCACATCGCAGCTGTCCGGCAAGGGAGCAACCCAAATCCCGGAGCCTGCACCGCAGACTCGCCCAACCTCAGGCCACTTTCGGCACTTTGAAATGACTGGTTGCGCAACCTGACACTGCCAGTGATCTTTTCCTGGGAGATTGCTCCCTGCATCGAAGACAACCCTATGAGCGCCAATAGCAGCAGGAACACCAAACTGATTGGCAGCACCATACCGGCCTGCCGCGAATGAAGTCGAAATGGATATCGGGGCATAGAGCTACTCCAGACGATTACGTAACGCCGCTACGACGCTGTACGTCTGGTCCCTCACCCGTCCCCCGGGATCCTGGAGCGTCAGGAGGATGCGTACACTACGTATCAAAGCTTCGTCAGTGGGGCTAGCGTCATACCGAGTCACAATGCTTGACCCCGCGGTCCCAGCCATTCCGAAACTGAGGTCGAATGCCTGCACGTTGTCCACCAGGACCGCCTTGGCCGGGGCTGCTGGTGTGCTCAGCCGTAACTGGCCTCCTTCAAAGATGTATGTCAACTTGCGAACAGGGAAGCGGGTATGTCCAGCAGCAGGCTCCGGAGCAGCTCCGGCATAAGCCTGGGCAACGCTGATGCAATCGGAGAGCACCGTCCAGTCGGCTTTACTGCCACTGTTTCCAGCGTCCGCAGTGACCAGCGTCAGAGTCGTTGAACTCCCGGTGACGCTCCAGCCAACAGGCCGTGAAAAATCAGCCGGAGCATTGACGATGGAGGCAGTGGACAGGCAACCAAACATGCCCGCCAGGCGGACCTCCTGAATAATCTTACCCAGAATAAACCGCGCATCGTCCTGCAATAGCGCGGACGCATTCTGGCTGGCATATGTACTGCGAGCACTGATAGATATCTGGACCAGCCCTATAACCAACACCAACCCAAGGGTCAGCGCCAACAGCATCTCGACCATACCGAAACCGCGATCATGGCGACTCATTGCAACGCCGTCGGATCGACCGCAACGCGACTGGTCAGCGTGAACGTTTCTCGGGCACCGCTGGTATTCGTCCCCCGGGAGTCGTCCCAGCTGATGCTGACGGTTACCTCTCGCTGATTGATAGAGACCGAACCTTTGGCGTTTTCACCAGCAAAGCCGAGGATATTGGCTTCAAAATCATGCAGGTCCAAGTCACGAACACTGGCCATCGAGGTATTGGCAGGAGCACTTTCCAGCTGCCCCCATGAATAGTCGGCCCCCGAATTGGCGCGAATCCGGTCGAGCATGTCATAGGCGATAAAGCTGGCCTGACTGGTCATCCTTGAGCTGTCGGTGTACTTCAAGGCCTTGAGTTGGATCAGCGCCGCACCTAGTAAACCAACCGCGAGGATCAGCACCGAAACGAGGACCTCGATCAAGGTCATACCGACTTGCGATGCCGGGGAGGGTTGGGCGTAAGACGTAATTGGGCAGGCGTGCATACCATCGTCATCCGTGTCGAAGGGTGTCAAAAAGCAGGGAGGAATCTCCTCTGCGACCCAAGACTAGCGCCTGTCCTGAAGCTGCGCTGCACCTCGGAACAAAGCGAAATACTTTGGACAGGAAGGCCACCATTCATCACTTCGAAGCCGGCGCTATAACTATGTCTACCAACTGGCCGCCTGAATTTCGATGAAAAAGGCCAGCCACGATAAGTACGTCCACGGAGGGACGACACATGAAACAGTATGGTTTTACGCTGATCGAACTACTGTTCGGCCTGATCCTGAGCAGTATCCTTGCTCAACTGGCCGTGCCCAGTTTCAAGGGACTGCTTGAGTCACAGCGCCGTCAGAGCGCCGCCGAGTACTTGGTTGGTGGACTGCGCTACGCCCGCACTGAAGCTATCGCGCGCAACCGTCCGGTCATCATCCATGCGTTGGACGATGACTGGAGCCTGGGATGGAGGGTCATACTTGACCTGAGCGGCCGCGGTCATCTGGACAACAACAATCCAGTGCTGCTGGAGCGACAGGACAGCGGACAGATACCGATCGTGGGCAATACACCCGTCAGAACCCAGATACGCTTCAGCGGACTGGGCGAACCGTTGCTGTCAGCAGGAGGTTTTCGGGCTGGCACCGTGCACGTTTGCGCAACAGACCAACAACTGAGCTTGCACCAAGTGGTGCTCGCGCCCACCGGGCGCATCAGCCTGCGCAGTGACAAGACCGAACAGGCGCTATGCCGGAGTTACACCGGCACGCTGGGACTTAGAGTAGCGAGCGAACCCGCAGCTCCTTGGGCATGGAGAAAGTGATGTTTTCTTCACGCCCGGCCAGCTCATCTGCACCGGTGGCGCCCCAGGCTTGCAGTTGCTGAATCACGCCTCGCACCAGAACTTCCGGGGCCGAAGCGCCGGCGGTGATGCCGATGCGCTCGACGCCATCGAACCAGCTGCGTTGCAAGTCTTCAGCACCATCGATCAGGTAGGCCGGGGTAGCCATGCGCTCGGCCAACTCGCGCAGACGGTTGGAGTTGGAGCTGTTAGGACTGCCGACCACCAGCACCACATCGCATTCATCGGCCAATTGCTTGACGGCGTCCTGGCGGTTTTGCGTGGCATAGCAGATATCGTCCTTGCGTGGCCCGCCAATCGCCGGGAAGCGTGTGCGCAAGGCATCGATGACACGACTGGTATCGTCCATGGACAAGGTGGTCTGAGTGACGAAGGCCAGCTTCTCCGGGTTGTGCACCTGAAGCGCGGCCACATCTTTTTCGTCTTCCACCAGATAGATCGCACCGCCATTACTGGCATCGTACTGACCCATGGTGCCTTCAACTTCCGGATGACCGGCGTGGCCGATCAGAATGCACTCACGACCGTCACGGCTGTAGCGTGCGACTTCGATGTGAACCTTGGTCACCAGCGGGCAGGTGGCGTCGAACACTTTCAAGCCACGGCCAGCCGCTTCGGTACGCACAGCCTGGGAAACACCGTGGGCGCTGAAGATGACAATGACGTCATCCGGCACTTGGTCCAGCTCTTCGACGAAAATAGCGCCGCGCGCCCGCAAGTCTTCAACCACGAATTTGTTGTGGACCACTTCATGGCGCACATAAATCGGCGGCCCGAAGACTTCCAGGGCGCGGTTGACGATTTCGATCGCCCGGTCCACACCGGCGCAGAAGCCACGGGGGTTGGCGAGTTTGATTTGCATGCTGTGCCTCGTGTCTTTGTGGGAGCTGGCTTGCCTGCGATGCAGGCGACTCGGTATATCAGCTACTCCGAGGCGATGCTATCGCAGCGGTGCGACGATTCGACAAGCCAGAGCCCACATAAGCCGGTTCGTCAGTTAGATAGCTTTAACGTCGATGATTTCAACATCAAAGGTCAAGGTTTTCCCGGCCAACGGGTGGTTGAAGTCGATGGTCACTTGCGCGTCATCAAAGGCTTTGACCACACCCGGCAGCTCGGTATTCGCCGCATCGTTGAAGATCACCAGCAGGCCTTCCGACAACTCCATGTCCTGGAACTGCGAACGCGGGATGATCTGTACGTTTTGCGGGTTTGGTTGACCAAAAGCGTTTTCCGGCAGGATCTGCAGGTTGCGCTTGTCGCCAGCCTTGAAACCGAACAGTGCCGCTTCGAAACCCGGCAGCAGGTTGCCATCGCCGACCTTGAAGGTCGCTGGGGCCTTGTCGAAGGTGCTGTCGACCGTATCGCCGTTCTCCAGGCGCAGTGCGAAATGCAAGGTGACTTCCGTGTTCTGGCCGATGCGTTGCTCAGCCAATACCTGTTCAGTCATGAACGGTCTCTCCGGTTTTCTTACTTTTGAACATATCCAACGCCAGCATGATTGCACCGACGGTGATGGCGCTGTCAGCAAAATTGAACGCCGGGAAATACCAGCGGTTCTGCCAATGCACCAGAATGAAGTCGATCACATGGCCCAGAGCAATGCGGTCGTACAGATTGCCCAGCGCGCCACCAAGCACCAGAGCCAGCGCAACCGCCAGCCAGGTGTCATTGCGGCCAAGACGCTTGAGCCAAACCACCAGCACCGCACTGACCACTACCGCAATCAGGGCAAACAGCCAGCGCTGCCAGCCGGAGCTGTCAGCCAGGAAGCTGAAGGCAGCGCCGGTATTGTAAGCCAGGGTCCAGCTGAAGTAGTCAGGAATGACCACGATCTGCTGATACATCGACAACGAGCCCTCGAAGTGAGCCTTGCTGAGCTGGTCAATGACCAGCACCAGCACGCTCAGTACGAGCCAGCCCAGACGTCCGAAACGACCGGCTGCGTTAGGCATAATGACGAACCTCGCCAGCGCCGCTGATGTTGTCGACACAACGACCGCAAATTTCCGGATGCTCCGGGTTCACACCGACGTCTTCACGGCAGTGCCAGCAACGGGCGCACTTGGCGAAGGCCGACTTGACCACTTTGAGCTTCAGGCCCGGCACTTCGGTAGCCACCGCATCGGCCGGGGCCTGGACGAATGGCGCCAGGCTGGCAGTCGAAGTGATCAAGACGAAGCGCAGCTCATTGCTCAGCTTGGCCAGGTCGGCGGTCAGACCTTCCTCGGCAAACAACGTGACTTCGGCCTGCAGGTTGCCACCGACGGCCTTGGCCGCACGCTGGTTCTCCAGCTCCTTGTTCACGGCAACCTTGACAGCCATCACGCCTTCCCAGTACTCACGGCCCAGTTCGAAGTCAGCCGGCAGTTCGGTCAGGCCTTCGTACCAGGTGTTGAGCATGACGGACTCGTTACGCTCGCCCGGCAGGTATTCCCACAGTTCATCGGCGGTGAAAGCCAGGATCGGAGCGATCCAGCGCACCAGCGCTTCGGAGATGTGGTACAGCGCGGTCTGCGCCGAACGGCGTGCCTTGCTGTTGGCGCCGGTGGTGTACTGGCGGTCCTTGATGATGTCGAGGTAGAAACCACCCAGCTCCTGCACGCAGAAGTTGTGGATCTTCGAGTAGACATTCCAGAAGCGGTATTCGCCGTAGTGCTCTTGCAGCTCGCGCTGCAGCAACAAGGTACGATCCACGGCCCAACGGTCCAGGGCAAGCATGTCCTCGGCCGGCAGGATATCGGTGGCCGGGTTGAAGCCGGTCAGGTTCGACAGCATGAAACGTGCGGTATTACGGATACGGCGGTAAGCGTCAGCGCTACGTTGCAGGATCTGCTCGGATACGGCCATCTCGCCCGAGTAATCGGTGGAGGCGACCCACAGGCGCATGATGTCGGCGCCGAGCGTGTCGTTGACCTTTTGCGGAGCGATCACGTTACCCAGGGACTTGGACATCTTGCGGCCGTTTTCGTCGACGGTGAAACCGTGGGTCAGCAGTTCGCGGTACGGTGCGTGATCGTCAATGGCACAACCGGTCAGCAAGGACGAGTGGAACCAGCCACGGTGTTGATCCGAACCTTCCAGGTACAGGTCGGCGCGAGGACCGGTTTCGTGGCCCATCAGGTGCGAACCGCGCAGTACGTGCCAATGGGTGGTACCCGAATCGAACCAGACGTCGAGCGTGTCGCTGATCTTGTCGTACAGCGGCGCTTCGTCGCCGAGCAGCTCGGCAGCGTCCAGTTTGAACCAGGCTTCGATGCCTTCCTGTTCAACACGCTGGGCCACAACTTCCATCAGTTCGACGGTGCGTGGGTGCAGTTCGCCGCTTTCCTTGTTCAGGAAGAACGGGATCGGCACGCCCCAGTTGCGCTGGCGAGAAATGCACCAGTCCGGACGGTTGGCGATCATCGAGTGCAGGCGCGCCTGGCCCCAGGCCGGGACAAACTGGGTATCTTCGATGGCCTTGAGCGCGCGTTTGCGCAGGGTCTCGCCGCTGGTCGGCTCTTTGTCCATGCCAATAAACCACTGCGCGGTGGCGCGGTAGATCAGCGGGGTCTTGTGGCGCCAGCAGTGCATGTAGCTGTGGCTGATGGTTTCGGTGTGCAGCAGCGCGCCGACTTCCGACAATTTGTCGATGATCGCCGGGTTCGCCTTGAAGATGAACTGGCCACCAAAGAACTCCAGCGATGGCACATACACGCCATTGCTTTGCACCGGATTGAGGATGTCATCGTTGACCATGCCATAAGCCTTGCAGGTCACGAAGTCGTCCACGCCATAAGCAGGCGAGGAGTGAACCACACCGGTGCCCGCACCCAGTTCGACGTAATCCGCCAAGTACACCGGCGACAAACGGTCATAGAACGGATGGCGGAAGTTGATCAGCTCCAGGGCCGAGCCCGTGGTGGTCGCAATCACCGAGCCTTGCAGGTTGTAGCGGCTCAGGCACGACTCGACCATCTCTTCGGCCAGCACCAGCAGCTTGTCACCGACGTCCACCAGGGCATAGGTGAATTCCGGATGCACGTTCAGCGCCTGGTTGGCCGGGATGGTCCACGGGGTGGTGGTCCAGATCACGATGGAGGCTGGCTTGGCCAGGCTCGCCAGGCCGAAGGCGCTCGCCAGCTTGGCTTCATCGGCAATCGGGAAGGCAACATCAATGGTCGAGGACTTCTTGTCTTCGTACTCGACTTCCGCTTCAGCCAGGGCCGAGCCGCAGTCGAAGCACCAGTTCACGGGCTTCAAGCCCTTGAACACGAAGCCACCCTTGACGATTTCGGCCAAGGCACGGATTTCACCGGCCTCGTTCTTGAAGTCCATGGTCTTGTACGGGTTGGCCCAGTCACCCAACACACCCAAGCGGATGAATTCGGACTTCTGCCCTTCGATCTGCTCGGTGGCGTAGGCACGGCACAGTTCGCGGGTTTTATCCGCACCCAGGTTCTTGCCGTAGGTCACTTCGACTTTGTGTTCGATCGGCAGGCCGTGGCAGTCCCAACCAGGGACATAAGGCGCGTCGAAACCCGAAAGGGTTTTCGAGCGGATGATCATGTCCTTGAGAATCTTGTTCAGTGCATGACCGATGTGAATCGTGCCGTTGGCATAAGGAGGGCCGTCGTGCAGGACGAATTTCGGACGATCCTTGCCAATCTCGCGCAACTTTCCGTACAGGCCAATACTGTCCCAGCGCTGCAGAATCTGCGGTTCGCGCTGTGGCAGGCCGGCCTTCATTGGGAAGGCGGTGTCCGGAAGGTTTAGCGTGGCTTTATAGTCGGTCATTTAAGGCTCTTCATTAGCGATGGGCGCTAGGTGCGGCTAGTGCACGGGCGGCGGCGACATCCGCATTGATCGCCGTTTTCAACGCCTCCAGAGAGGCGAAACGCTGCTCTTCACGCAGCTTTTGGTGGAAAACCACCGTCAAACGCCGGTCATACAAATCTCCGGCAAAATCCAAAAGGTGAACCTCCAGGTGGGCCTTGCCATCACCTGCAACCGTGGGTCTGACGCCTATGTTGGCGACTCCTGGCCACGATTGGCCGTCGATATCGACACTCACCAGGTAAACCCCGGTCAGTGGCACGCGACGGCGCTTGAGTTGCACGTTGGCCGTTGGCGTGCCCAGTTGACGCGCCAGCTTCTGACCGTGCAAAATCCGCCCGGCAATCCGGAACGGGCGACCGAGCAGTTGCTCGGCCAAGGCGAAGTCGGCAGCGGCCAGTGCATTACGCACCTGGGTACTGCTCACGCGCAGCCCGTCCAGTTCGACGGTTTGCGCGGCTTCGACAGTAAAACCTTGAGTCACGCCGGCCTGTTGCAGGAAATCAAAGTCCCCTACCCGGTCACAGCCAAAACGGAAGTCGTCACCGACCTCCAAGTGCTGCACGCCAAGGCCATCCACCAAAATGCGGTCAACGAACTCGGCGGCACTGAGACTGCGCAAACGTTGGTTGAAGGCCAGGCACAGGACACGGTCCACGCCCTCTTCTGCCAACAACTGCAGCTTGTCTCGCAAGCGAGCCAATCGTGCCGGCGCGGTCTCCGGGGTGAAAAATTCACGGGGTTGCGGCTCAAAAATCACCACGCAGCTGGGCACGCCCAACTCGACCGCACGCTCGCGCAGCCGGGCCAGGATAGCCTGGTGGCCACGGTGAACACCGTCAAAGTTGCCAATAGTGGCGACGCAGCCCCGATGCTCGGGGCGTAGGTTGTGGAGACCTCGAACCAGCTGCATAACGCGCTTCTTGCTCATAAAGTGGTCGATTATAACCACACCCGGCCCCGGACGACAGGCAACAGCGCAGGCCAATTGCTCGAATCGATAAAACAACCGCCTTATCGACGAAAACTCCTTAACTCAGCGACTTGCGATTGAAATCCCGCAAACGGAAGCCCATCAACAGCAACATCCCGAAGTACACCACCACCCCGGCGACCACCAATGCCCCCAGGCGCATGAATCGCTCCAGCATATGGCCTTGATCCCAGGCAGGCATCAGGTACATCAACCCCAGCAGCACGGCCGACATCATGGCCACCGCCACCAGCAGCTTGAGGGCAAACATGCCCCAACCCGGCTGAGGCTGGAACATCTGCTGTTTACGCAGTTGGTAAAACAGCAAGCCCGCGTTGATGCAGGCGCCCACACTGATGGCCAATGCCAGGCCGGCATGTGCCAGCGGGCCGATAAACACCAGGTTGAGCAGTTGCGTGACGACAAGAGTGAAAATTGCGATTTTCACTGGCGTGCGAATGTTTTGCTGAGCATAAAAGCCCGGAGCCAAGACCTTGATCACGATGATACCCAGCAGACCGACGGAGTAAGCGATCAGGGCACGCTGGGTCATCGAGGCATCAAACGCACTGAATTGACCGTACTGGAACAACGAAACAGTCAACGGCTCGGCCAGGATTCCCAGGGCCAGGGAGCACGGCAGCACCAGCACAAAACACAGGCGCAGGCCCCAATCGAGGATTCGCGAATACTCGTGACGATCTTTACTGGCGTAGGTACGGGACAGGGTCGGCAGCAAAATAGTACCGAGGGCCACGCCCAGCACACCGGATGGCAACTCCATCAGACGGTCGGCGTAGTACATCCAGGACACAGAGCCCGAAACCAGCAGCGAGGCGAAAGCCGTGTTGATGATCAGTGAAATCTGACTGACGGAAACGCCGAGAATCGCCGGCAGCATGTTTCTCATCACGCGCCAGACCCCAGTGTCCTTGAGGTTCAGGCGTGGCAGCACGAGCATGCCGATCTTTTTCAGGTGCGGCAGCTGGTACAGCAATTGCGCCAGACCACCGGCCAATACCGCCCAACCCAAGGCCATGACCGGCGGATCAAAGTACGGCGTGAGGAACAGCGCAAAAATAATCATGCTGACGTTAAGCAAGGTCGGCACGAACGCCGGCACCGAGAAACGGTTCCAGGTATTGAGGATCGCGCCGGCCAGGGACGACAAGGAAATCAGCAAGATATAAGGAAACGTCACCCGCAAGAGGTCGGTGGTCAAGGCGAACTTTTCCGGCGTATTGGCAAAACCGGGGGCTGTCGCCCAGATAACCCAGGGCGCCGCGAGCATTCCCGCAATCGTCACCAGCATCAGCACCAGGGTCAGCAAACCCGAAACGTAGGCAATAAAGGTGCGGGTCGCCTCCTCCCCCTGTTGGGACTTGTACTCCGCCAGAATCGGCACGAAAGCCTGGGAAAACGCCCCCTCGGCGAAGATCCGCCGCAGCAGGTTTGGCAACTTGAAGGCAATGAAGAAAGCATCCGTAGCCATGCTGGCGCCGAAAATACGCGCCAGCAGCGTGTCACGCACAAACCCAAGAATCCGGGAAATCATGGTGATGGAGCTGACAGCGGCCAACGATTTGAGCAGATTCATTGAAAGAGTTTTTGCCTATAGATAAAGAGCAGGCGAACAAAGCGCCCACATATGCGATACTCCGCGTCTGCAACAGCACAGAACCAAAGCTCGCGAGTTTACAGGTCAAGCGCCGGAAATAAATCACCCGCCTCTTAAGATCGACCACTCAGCAGTTCGCATCAGCCGCCCTTGACAAGACTTCAACTCATCGGCATGATTCGCGGCCTATTTTGTTTGCTATTTCCTAAAAAGTCTTTCGAGGAGCTCGACGGTGGCCAACACACCTTCCGCCAAAAAACGTGCAAAACAGGCTGAGAAGCGTCGCAGCCACAACGCCAGCCTGCGTTCCATGGTTCGTACCTACATCAAGAATGTAGTTAAAGCCATTGACGCAAAAGACGCTGAAAAAGCTCAAGCTGCTTACGTTCTGGCCGTGCCAGTTATCGACCGTATGGCCGATAAAGGCATCATCCACAAGAACAAAGCTGCTCGCCATAAAGGTCGTCTGAATGGCCACATCAAGGCTCTGAACCTTGCTGCTGCAGCCTAAGCGATAAGTTTGTTAAAAAACCGACCCTAGGGTCGGTTTTTTATTGCCTGCAATTTTATAGGCACCCCAAAACAAATGTGGGAGCGGGCTTGCTCGCCCCCACATAAAGCAGAGCAGCGCTGTCGAGCTTATTGCGCAGTCGGCCACGGCAAGATCGGAATCGCCGTCACCGCATTCTGCGGACTACCTTCGATCAAGCGGTCGCTATACACCAGGTACACCAGCGTATTGCGCTTCTTGTCGAGGAACCGCACCACCTGCATGGTCTTGAACACCAGGGACGTGCGCTCCTTGAACACCTCGTCACCGTCCTTCAATTCGCCCTTGAAGCGAATCGGCCCCACCTGACGGCAGGCAATCGATGCCTCAGCGCGATCTTCAGCCAGGCCGAGACCCCCCTTCACCCCGCCCGTCTTGGCCCTAGACAGATAACAGGTCACACCCTCAACCTTCGGATCATCAAACGCCTCCACCACGATCCGATCATTGGGGCCGACGAACTTGAACACCGTCGACACCTGACCAATCTCTTCAGCGGACGCCAGCAACGGCATCGCCAGCAGCAACCCGAGCAACCCCTTCATTACACGCATCCAGACTTCCTTTCACTTAAACCAGAATCAGGTTATCCCGGTGAACCAACTCCGGCTCAGCCATATACCCCAACAAGCCGACAATCGCCTCGGACGACTGCCCAATGATTTTCTGCGCCTCAAGCGCACTGTAGTTGGCCAGGCCGCGGGCAATCTCACGACCGTCCGGCGCCACGCACACCACCATTTCACCGCGACGAAAGCTGCCCTGGACCAACTTCACGCCCACCGGCAGCAAGCTTTTGTTACCCCGAGACAGCGCCGACACAGCCCCCTCATCCAGCACCAAAGTGCCGCGCGTTTGAAGATGCCCCGCCAACCACTGCTTGCGTGCCGCCAGCATGCCGCGCTCAGGCGACAGCAAGGTGCCAATACGCTCGCCCGCCTTGAGACGATCCAGAACCCGCTCGATGCGCCCACCCACAATGATGGTGTGAGCACCGGAGCGCGCCGCCAGCCGCGCGGCACGTAGCTTGGTCTGCATACCACCACGCCCCAGGGCGCCACCGACACTGCCAGCCACCGCATCCAGCGTCGGATCGTCGGCACGCGCCTCATAAATCAGCTGAGCATCGGGATTATTACGCGGATCAGCGTCGAACATGCCGTCACGATCCGTAAGGATCACCAGCAAATCGGCCTCGACGAGATTGGCCACCAGCGCCGCCAGGGTGTCGTTGTCGCCAAAACGAATTTCGTCGGTGACCACGGTGTCATTCTCGTTGATCACCGGGATCACCTTCAGTTCGACCAGGGCACGCAAGGTGCTGCGGGCATTGAGGTAACGCTTGCGGTCGGACAAGTCGTCATGGGTCAGCAGAATCTGCGCCGTGTGGCGACCGTGCTCGGCAAAGCTGGATTCCCAAGCCTGCACCAAGCCCATCTGCCCGATGGCGGCAGCGGCCTGCAGCTCATGCATCGCGCTGGGTCGCGCGGTCCAGCCGAGGCGGCTCATCCCGGCGGCAACCGCCCCGGACGACACCAACACCAACTCGACGCCAGCCTCATGCAAGGCCACCATCTGGTCCACCCAGACGCTCATGGCTGCACGATCCAGCCCTTTGCCATCCGCCGTCAGCAGCGCGCTACCGATCTTAACGACCCAACGCTGCGCACCTGTCACCTTGCTCCGCATCATCTTCAACCTTAGATAGAGGGCCGCGCGACCCAGCGCCGCCCATAACGTTATTCGTGACTACCGATTTCCAGATACCAAAACGCCGCTCGATTGAGCGGCGCTTAAGTTTACTGCAACGAATCAGTCGCGCACGTAAATGATTTCCGGGCCATCTTCATCATCCACGTCTTCCTCGTCCCAATCATCGTCACCGATATCATGGACCGACTTGACGCCGCTGCGGCGCAGGGCACGCTGGTCATCCAGCGCCTGCAACTGAGCACGGGCCTCGTCTTCGATGCGCTGATCCAGCTCCGCCAGCTCCGCCTTGTAGACAGGGTCGGCAGCCAGACGGTCAGCACGATCTTCGAGGTAGCGCATGATGTCGCGCGTCAGACGCTCAGTGCCTTCTTTGGCAATGGCCGAGATGACATAAACCGGACCGGTCCACTCCAGGCGATCAACGATCTCCTTGACCCGCGCCTCATGCTCCTCTTCAAGGATCTGGTCGCACTTATTCAACACCAGCCAGCGGCCGCGCTCAGCCAGAGATGGGCTGAACTTGGTCAGCTCGCTGACGATCACTTCAGCAGCGTCGGGAGCGCTGGTGTCATCCAGCGGCGCCATGTCGACGAGATGCAGTAACAGACGAGTACGGGACAAGTGCTTGAGGAAGCGAATCCCCAGGCCCGCACCGTCGGAAGCACCTTCGATCAGACCCGGAATGTCGGCGATCACAAAGCTTTTCCAGCGATCGACACTGACCACGCCCAGGTTTGGCACCAGCGTGGTGAACGGGTAATCGGCCACTTTCGGCTTGGCAGCAGATACCGAGCGAATGAACGTACTTTTGCCAGCGTTCGGCAGACCCAGCAGGCCAACATCAGCCAGAACCTTCATCTCCAGCTTCAAGTCACGCTGCTCGCCCGGCTTGCCCGGCGTGGTCTGACGCGGCGCACGGTTGGTACTGGACTTGAATCGGGTGTTACCCAGACCGTGCCAGCCACCCTGAACCACCATCAAGCGCTGACCAGCCTTGGTCAGGTCACCGATGACTTCCTGGGTAGCGGAGTCGATGATCGTGGTACCCACCGGAACCCGCAGGACCAGGTCTTCACCTTTTTTACCGGTGCAATCGGTGCTGCCACCGTTGGAGCCACGCTCGGCATCGAAGTGCCGGGTGTAACGGTAGTCCACCAGGGTGTTGAGGTTTTCGTCGGCCATCATGTAGATGGAACCGCCATCACCGCCGTCGCCGCCGTTAGGACCACCGTTTTCGATGAATTTTTCCCGACGGAAACTCATGCAACCATTACCGCCGTCGCCAGCTTTTACTCGGATCGAAACTTCATCAACGAACTTCATAACAAAACGCCTCTCGTCGCACGGACGAGCTTAAGAAACCAAGACATAAGACTCTTGCAAAAATGAGCGCAGCGACCTCAAGCAACGACCGCAAATCCAGCTGCTTTCGCCCATCACAAACAGCTTTGCAAGAGACTCACCCCACAAACGAAAAAGCCCCGTCGCGAGACAGGGCTTTTCCAGCAACTACGTAATTATGCCGCGACGACTTCAGTCTTCGGGACAATGCTCACGTAACGGCGGTTGAAAGCGCCTTTTACTTCGAACTTGATCACGCCGTCGATTTTAGCGAACAGAGTGTGATCTTTACCCATGCCAACACCGTAACCGGCGTGGAATTGGGTGCCGCGCTGACGCACGATGATGTTGCCCGGAATGATAACCTGGCCGCCATACATCTTCACGCCAAGGCGTTTGGCTTCTGAGTCGCGACCGTTACGGGTACTACCACCAGCTTTTTTGTGTGCCATGAGTCAATTCTCCTAGTGAGGAATTAGGCTGAAATTAAGCCTGAATACCGGTGATTTTGATCTCGGTGTACCACTGGCGGTGGCCCATACGCTTCATGTGGTGCTTACGACGACGGAACTTGATGATGCGGACTTTATCGTGACGACCTTGGGAGATCACTTCAGCCACAACGGTAGCGCCAGCAACAACTGGAGCGCCGATGTTCACGTCATCGCCATTGGCGACCAACAGAACGCGATCAAAAGTAACGGATTCGCCGGTAGCGATTTCCAGTTTTTCGATCTTCAGGTATTCACCTGGGGCGACCTTGTATTGCTTGCCACCAGTAACAATTACTGCGTACGACATGGTATTTCTCCGATAATCCTGCTCACCCAGCTCTTTATAAGAAGAGGTATTGGCTGGCATGGCTGCATAGGGCTGGAAGGCCTGATTGCAATTGCGTAAGGCAGGTGCTGCCCAGGAAGTTCAGGGTGCGCGATTGTACGCAAGCTAAAGAGGTGTTGCAAGTAGCCGTCTATCGCGCCTTGACACTGCGAGACGTGGGTCCTAGCATGCCGCGCAACCCTTCTGGAGCGACTGTCGCTGATGCAACCCCAAGCTTTCTACCGCGCGGTGGCGGACGATTTTAGCGCCGTCGACGGCATCATCAAGAAGCAACTGACTTCTAAAGTGCCGCTGGTCTCCAAAATTGGCGACTACATAACCTCGGCGGGCGGCAAGCGCCTGCGTCCTTTATTAGTGCTGCTGTGTGGCAAGGCTTTGGGCCGCGAGGGCGATGACCTGCGTCTGCTGGCCGCCACCATCGAATTCCTGCACACCGCTACCCTGCTGCACGACGACGTGGTCGACATGTCCGGCATGCGCCGTGGCCGGGAAACTGCCAACGCCATGTGGGGCAACGCACCAAGCGTGCTGGTGGGCGACTTCCTGTACTCGCGCTCGTTCGAGATGATGGTCGAGCTGGGCTCGATGCCGGTGATGAAGATTCTTTCACAGGCCACGCGCATCATCGCCGAAGGCGAAGTGCTGCAACTGTCGAAAGTACGCGACGCCAGCACCACCGAAGAAACCTACATGGAAGTGATCCGCGGCAAGACCGCCATGCTCTTCGAAGCCTCGACCCACAGCGCCGCAGCCCTGTGTGACGCGACGCCCGAGCAAAGCGAAGCCCTGCGCACCTTCGGTGACCACTTGGGCGTGGCGTTCCAACTGGTGGACGACCTACTGGACTATCGTGGCGATGCCGAGACCCTGGGCAAGAACGTGGGTGATGACCTGGCCGAAGGCAAGCCGACCCTGCCATTGATCTACACCATGCGCGAAGGTACGCCGGAACAGGCCGCCCTGGTGCGCAAGGCGATCCAGAAAGGCGGGATCGAAGACCTGGAAAGCATCCGCGAAGCCGTGGAAGCCTCCGGCTCGCTGGAATACACCGCCCAACTGGCCCGTAACTACGTGGCCCGAGCCATCAAATGCCTGGAAGCCCTTCCAGCCAGCGAATACCGGGACGCCCTGGTTGAGCTGAGTGAGTTCGCGGTAGCCCGTACTCACTAACATCTGTGGATATGGGCTTTTGTGGGAGCGGCACTGCCGCTCCCACATTTAGTCTGTATCACCAATTCACGACCGCGCCCCGCCCCTCAACAAAACCCTATATAATGTGCGACTTTTAGCCATCCTGACTTTCAAGGAGCTTTAGTGAGCACGTTGCCACCCTGCCCGAAATGCAATTCCGAATACACCTACGAAGACGGCGCCCAACTGATCTGCCCGGAATGCGCCCATGAGTGGGCCGTCGGTGGCGAAGCCGAAGCTTCCAGCGATGAAACCGTGAAAAAAGACTCCGTGGGCAATGTCCTGCAGGACGGCGACACCATCACCGTGATCAAGGACCTCAAGGTCAAGGGCACCTCTCTGGTGGTCAAGGTCGGCACCAAGGTCAAGAACATCCGTCTGTGCGATGGCGACCACGATATCGACTGCAAGATCGACGGTATCGGACCGATGAAGCTCAAGTCCGAGTTCGTTCGGAAAGTCTGATAGAGCTGCCTCCATCTCGTGCACTGCGCGAGATGGCGCTTCACCCTCCCCGCACCAATCCCCTCTCCGATAGCAAAAGGCCAGACCTTTTGATCGAAAACAATATCCACACAGAAAAACCCGGAAACCGCCAATAGACGCTTGCTATTCTACGAATAAGAATTATTCTCATTGAAACCCATCAAGGAGATGCGACCCATGACTTATTTGATCGATGCCTGGCTGGACCGTCCACACCCTTACCTGCGGATCCTTCATCGGGAAACCGGAGAAGTCTGTGCTGTGCTGGAAGAAGAAGCCTTGAATGAACTTCAGGACCAGGGCGACCTGGACGTCAATGGCTTGAGTTCCAGTGAGCCGGGCGTGCTGAAGGAGGTGGTCCGTAACTTGTTTCTGTTTTGCTATGCCCGAGCGTTGCGCCCGGTGACGGATCTCAATGGCAAGTTTCATCCATGAGTAACCGCGCAAAACACTGTTGGAGCGAGCAGGCTCGCTCCAACAGATAATCAGCAGGTCTTACAGAACGTCGAGCAACTCGACGTCGAACACCAGAACGCTGTGCGGCGGAATGCTGCCAACGCCTTGTGCGCCGTAAGCCAATTCGCTCGGTACATACAGGCGCCATTTGCTGCCGGCATTCATCAGTTGCAGGGCTTCGGTCCAGCCAGCGATCACGCCGCCAACCGGAAACTCTGCAGGCTGGCCGCGCTCGTAAGAGCTGTCGAACACAGTGCCGTCGATCAGGGTGCCATGGTAGTGGGTACGCACCTGGTCTTCACGAGTCGGCTTGGCGCCTTCACCTTGAGTCAGTACTTCGAACTGCAGACCGGAAGCCAGAGTGGTGATGCCATCACGCTTGGCGTTATCAGCCAGGAAAGCCAGGCCTTCGCCCGCCGCCGCTTCAGCCTTTGCAGCCGCTTCGGCTTGCATGATTTCGCGAATCACCTTGAAGCTGGCAGCCATTTGCTCTTGGTCAACACGGCTTGGCTTACCGGCAAAAGCGTCGGTCAGGCCAGCCAGGATTGCGTCCAGGCTCACGCCCGGTGGCGGGTTGTCGCGCAGTTGGTCGCCCAACTGACGGCCAATACCGTAGCTGACGCGGGTTTCGTCGGTGGACAGATTAACTTCGGACATAAAACTGCTCCGCTGTAGGAAGACCCTGAAAATGCTACAGAACTGCAGCGTTTCCCGAGTCATCCAGAACTAAAAGGGCGAGCAGACTAGCACACAATCCGGCGCCTTTATCAGCCCCGCCCTCCCAGCCAGACGCCGTGCAGGCCGAGGCCCTTCACGGCATATGCGCCTGCTAGTGCTTGGTCACTTTGTCCAGGTAACCCATGGCAAACGCCGAGATCACGAAGGTCATGTGGATGATCACGTACCACTTGAGGTGCTCCGGATCGACGTTCTTGGCATCCATGAAGACCCGCAACAAGTGGATGGACGAAATGGCCACGATGGACGCCGCTACCTTCATCTTCAGCGAAGACGAATCCATGGTCCCCAACCAGTTGAGCTTTTCCTTGCTCTCGTCGATGTCCAATTGGGAAACGAAGTTCTCGTAGCCGGAAATCATCACCATCACCAGCAAACCACCCACCAGCGCCATGTCGATCAACGACAGCAGCACCAGGATCAGGTCGGACTCCGTCATGGCGAAAACATTGGGAATGACGTGAACCACTTCTTGGAAGAACTTCAGCGCCAACGCCAGCAAGCCTAAGGACAAGCCGAAATAGATCGGCGCCAGCAGCCAGCGTGAGGCGTACATTGCATTTTCGATAAAACGTTCCATTGAATCTCACACAGCTTGGCCAGAAATGGCGGCGAGTATATCAGCCGTGCCCAAAGGCCAGAAACCACCGAGAAAACTGATCTGCACCGCATCTGTTAAAGATTTTTTCTGCTAGTGTCGAGGTCATCAACTCGGCTCGATGACGTCGGACAGGAAGACTCAGATAATGGATGTGCGATCTCCTTTGGCCAGCCTTGGCCTGTGCGCGGCGTTTCTGATGGGCAGCGGCTGCTCCCCCAGCGATGAACAAAAGCAGACCAGCCTCGAAGAACGAACCGCAAAATTCGAACAGTCCCTGGACACGATTCAGGACCCCAGGCTCAAGGATGCTGTAGCCGACCTTGGTGGCTCGCTGCTGTTGCTGGAGCGTGCGCGGGTCAAGCTCAGCACCAAACCCATCGAGACCGAGTACAGCGAAGACACCCTGGCATTGCTCAAGCACTACCCCACACCCCAGGCGCTGGTGGATACCTACATCAATGGCCTGTTTGTCCTGCGCAAGGCATCCCATTCGGATTACCTGACGGACTTGCAGCCGGTCTTCCCCTTCAACTTCAACATGCCCGACCAGTTTCCTTTCCCCCAAGGCCTGGAATGGCAGTCGGTGACCTTGAGCAACAACAAGGTCATCCCCTTCCAGCCGGAATGGTCGGAAACCGATCCAGGCATCCAGTTGAGCCCCACCAGTTCCAACCTGACCAACCCGGATGACCTGACGGTGACCTATCCGTTCATCGAAGGCATCGAGACCGAAAACAAGAGCCAGCCACAACCCGTCACCCTCAAGGGTCAGATAGAAGTGATCGCGCCGCGCAAGGTCTTCACCTTCGATCTGTCAAAGAAGGACGTGGGCCGTAAGCGCATCGAAGAAAACGTCACCGTCACCCTGCTGGCCCTGGAAAAGAACTACGCCGAGATCGAGATGACCAACAGCGCCCCTTTAGCGCCGGACGTCGGTGAGGAGTCCCCCAACCCGCTGCTGGTGCAGGCTCAGGACGCCACAGGGCAATTTCTGTCACGCTCGGGCTCGATCAACGAGAACGCCGCCCAACTGGCGTTCTATGAAAAACAATTGGCCGAGATGCAGAAACAGAAAGCCTGGTCCGACGCTTTTGAGAAACAGTTGGAAGACGAGCAGAAAGTCTTCGAACACAAGCAGAGCAGCCATTACACCAAGGTGTATTTCAACGGCCAGATCGAGAATGTGCAGGTTAGCGTCCTCGACTTTTCCAATGCCACGGTCACTCACAAGGATCTGGAGCTGCCGGTCCGCCGCTTCGACAAGAACAGCCTGGAAAAAACCGTACAAAGCCTACCCATGCCGGTGACGGTGTATGACGACCAGATGAGCGACTGGCTCAAGGACGCCGCGCTGTCCGAAGACCAGTTGAAAAGCAGCGTCAGCGTCAGCCAGTCTGTGGAAGACGCCAGCGCCGCACGCATCGAGTTCGATCACCCCTTCACGTTCAATGACGACTTGCTGGGTAACTCGCGCAATGGCGGCGACGCCCCCATCACCTTCTTTGCCGCCGATAATGCGGGCAAGCGTGGAGAGCCGATCGAACTGCCCGCCGAGGCCTTCGAAGTCGATCCGGGCCGCGGCACTATCACCTACGACCTCAACCTGTTCCCCGAAAACCCGGCGTTTGTGGTGGGTTCGATCCCGCTGTTCCTGGCCAATATCGAAAAAGGCACCCTCAATGCCGGGCAACTGCCCAAAGGCCTGGAACTGCAAGACAACGCGTTGATTATCGACCAAAAGGTCTTCCCTTCCGATAGCTGGCGCTTTTTTGCCAGGGATGCCAGCGGCAACTACTTGAAGGAAATTCTCGCTGTCAGCCACCGTGCCGAGGAATACGGCACCGAGCTGTTTGACGTGCATTACTTCTACGGCCAACCGACCACGCTGGAAACCTACCAGCGCACCGAGTTGAATACCGTGGAGTATGGCTTTGAGGTCAAGCTGGATAAGCCTGAGGCAGAACCCGTTGCCAAGCCATAGGCTCGACAACGGCTACGGACTTATCGGATATCGCTGAGCACCTGATGGCGCCCACCATTGAGCTGGCGCAGGTGTGCCTGCAAGTGCAAGCACCAGATTTGCGGGGTATCGGCCAGCTGATAACCGTGCAACATCAGGCTTTCAACGATGGACTCAAGGATGGTTTCGGCGACGAAGGGCCCATGAAACGGGCCTTGGGACTTGACGGTCGAGGGCTGTTCACCGTTCATTCCGGCGGCAAACAATAAGGTCCACATCCCGGCATCCCCGGCAAGGGGGCGAATGGAGCATTCGATACGGGTGACCAGGCCCAGGCACTGGCGGGTAAGGCAAAGGTTGCGCGTCATGGCGGCGCCCCTCATAGATCGGTGTTCAGCCTCCAGAAGGCAAGGCTGTTTCTATCCTGCGACTCCTGCTGATATCCCTTGAGCTGAGAATAGAAGAAAACCGCTACAAACCAAGGCGGCGGGGACCAACGGGCATTTGCCCCTGATCACTGAGTCAACATTGTGGCGAGGGGGCTTGTCCCCTCGCCACAAAAGCCCCCTTACAGAGTCAGGATCAGCTCGGCTTGGCTTCGGCCAACGCCTGTTGTGCCAACTCCTTCTCCGCTTCCTTGAGATCATCTTCACTGATCATCTCGGCAATCGCCCGTAAACGCTCCACCACCCGTGCGTTAACGCTGCCTTCCGGGAACTGCCCCTCTTCGTCCGGCGCACCGGCCGGCTCGCCCACCAGCAGGCTCAGGGCCTCGTCGGCCTGGCGCACGGCATAGACATGGAACATTCCATCGCGCACAGCCTGCAACACCTTCTCGTCGAGCATCAGCGTCGCAACGTTGGCCTGTGGAATGATCGCCCCTTGCTCGCCCGTCAAACCACGGGCCTCGCAAAGGCGGAAGAAGCCTTCGATCTTCTCGTTGACCCCACCCACCGCCTGCACTTCACCAAACTGGTTGATGGAGCCGGTGATGGCAAAGCACTGCTTGAGCGGCGTCTTTGACAGGGCCGAAATCAAGGTGCAAGCCTCGCCCAGGGACGCGCTGTCACCGTCGACATAACCGTAGGACTGCTCCAGGGCGATGCTCGCCGAGATCGCCAACGGGAATTCCTGGGCATAACGGCTGCCCAGGTAACCCGTGAGGATCATCACACCCTTGGAGTGAATCGGCTGCCCGAGGTTAACTTCACGCTCGATATCGACGATGCCGCTGCCGCCCGGGTACACCGTGGCGGAAATCCGCGCCGGTACGCCGAACGCCGAATCACCGACCTCCAGCACCGTCAGCCCGTTGCACTTGCCCACGGCCGCGCCGGCCGTATCGATCAGGATGACCCCGGCGAGCATGTCGTCGAGAATCCGTGCTGACACCCGCCCGGTACGCGTGGCCTTGGCCTTGAGCGCCCGCTCGATATGCCCGGCATCGGTCCGCTCATCACCCGCCAGGTGACGAATGAAATCCGCCTCACTGACCAGTTGGAACAGGTCGCCGATCCGCGCCGACAGACGCCCCTGGTTCTCCGCCAGGCGCGCGCTGTAGGTCGCCAGACGCGCGACGGCATCAGAGGTCAACGGCGCCATGCCTTCTTCCGAGGTACGGGTTTTAAGCAACTGGGCGAACTGCTCCAGGCTTTCGTCGACCATCGGGATGTCTTCGTCAAAATCCACCAACACCCGAAACATCTCCTGGAAATCCGGATCGGCGTCTTGCAGGGCGTAATACAGCTGACGCGAACCAATGATGACGACTTTGAGCTGCAACGGGATCACTTGCGGGTTCAGCGTCACGGTGGCCAGGCGGCCCATCTCGCCCAACGGCGACTCCATCTTCAGCTTGCGCGACTGCAGGGCACGCTTGAGGGCATCCCAGACAAACGGCTCGCTGAGCATTTTCTCTGCTTCGAGGATCAGGAAACCACCATTGGCACGGTGCAAAGCACCCGGGCGCAACTGCCGATAGGTGGTGTACAGCGCACCTTGGTCAGTGCTGTATTCAATCCGGCCGAACAGATTGTCGTAGGTCGGATGAGGCTCGAACACCACCGGCGCACCGCCATTGACCGGATGACCGACCACCAGGCTCGGGCAGTACTGCTCTTCCAGCAGCTTTCGCGCCTGGGCGTCGGTTTTCGCGTCGTCTACCAACTGCTCAACCACGGTTTTGAGCATGTAAACCTGCATCGCCTGCAGATAACCGCAGACAGCGGCGTTCTCCGCGTACTTCTCGGACAACGGCGCCAACAGTGGCTGCAGGGCCAGGGTGATGGTTTCTTCGTTGAACTGGCGCAGTTGGTTATTCGACTCGCGCTTCCACTGAGGCAGGCTGGCGAGTTCTTCGTTGAGGCGTTCTTCCAGTTCGGAAATATCAGTGTGGAAGCGCTCACGATCGGCTTCCGGCAGTTGCGAGAACTCAGCCTCGTCCAGCGCCTTGCCGTCGAGCATCGGCGTAAACGCAATGTTGGTACTGTCGCGGTACAGCGCCACGTCTTTTTCCAGGGCCAGGCGTTCAATCACGTCCAGGGCCCGGTCGTAACGCTGGTTGAAAGCACGGTCGATGGCGCTTTTGCGCTGTTGATAAGTCGGGTGCTCAAAGACCGCCGGGAAGGTCGCCACCAGGTTGTCGATCAGCCCGTTGATATCGGCGATGAACGCCGCTGCGCCACTCGCTGGCAACTCCAACGCACGGGGCTCGCGCGGCTCATCGAAATTATTGACGTAAACCCAGTCTGCCGGGGTTTGCAGGCGTTTGCCCTCGGCCTTGAGGTAGCGTTTGACGAACGAAAAGCGCCCGGTCCCGGGTTCACCCATGACAAAGACGTTGTAACCGGGGCGTGGCATGGCCACACCGAACTGCAAGGCTTCGACCGCACGTTCCTGGCCAAGCACACCGCGAAAGGGCTCCAAATCATTGGTGGTCGAGAAGCTGAACTGTTCAGCGGAAAAAGGACGAGTCAGCGCTTCAGGCGCTAGACGCAAGCTGGCAGCAACAGGATCAGGCATCGGGCTTCCTTACATCAGGCGGGGCAGATGACGGCATTCTGGCGCCGGGTATGGCTGGCTGGCAAGGCACGACTTAGGGAAAGCACAGACACAGCATCGAGCATGCAGAAAAACCTCATCGTTCTCGATTGTTTTACAAAAAACCACGGAACCCTTGGATCGTGCCTAAACTCCAAATTGCGCGGGTTGGATTAATAACCGACCCCTAGGGTGCCTTGAGGCACCTGAACCCTTGTCCATTGGTTTGCACACAAAGAGAACAAAGCTATGAAACGGATCCTTCTCGGTACTCTCTTCACCGTCGTCTCCCTCAATGCAATGGCTGAAGCGCCAGGCGGCCCGAACTGTGGTTGGGGTAACCTCCTGTTCGAAGGCCAGCGCGGGACGCCCGCTCACTTCCTGGCCTCCACCACCAACGGCACCTCCGGTAACGCTACTTTCGGCATGACCTCGGGGACCAACGGCTGCAGCACCAACAGCAAGCTGACCTATGGCGGCAAGTCCTGGATTGCCATGAATGGCATGATGAACGAGCTGTCCGAAGACATGGCTAAAGGTAACGGCGAAGCGCTGACCACCTATGCCGTGGTACTGGGCGTTGCGCCTGAAGACCGCGAGCACTTCGCGGCCGTGACTCACGAGCACTTCCAGCAAATCTTCAGCAAGGCTGACGTCACGGCCGAAGACGTGCACACCAATACCCTCGCAGTACTGAAAAGCGACACCCGCCTGGCGAAATACGCTACCCAGGCTTAAGCTCGACCCACCCGTGCCTTTCGAGGCACGGGTTTTATATTTTTTGGACCCGCCCCTTCCTTGGGTCTTTTTTATTTCGACTTAAGTTGCCCACATGCTCAAACGTCTTGCCTGGATGGCTCTCTTCGCCTGCGCCCCGTTGTACGCGGCCCCGCACCTTGATGATCAACGTTTGCAGCAACGCCAATGACCCGTTCTGGTTGTCCCTGGGCCATTACGAGGCCGGCAAGATCAAGGGCTGGCGCAGCTATGTCAGCGACAAAAAGTTCTTCCTCGCCGAAGACGGCGCCCATCACCCCGACGCCGAACTCAAGGCTACCGTACAGGCACTCTATGCCCCGGCCAGCCTCGGTGAACAACACGCCCAATGCGTTTACCCGGCCCGCACCCGCTGGCTCAAGGATCAGTTGCACCTGACCGACTTACCGGCCCTGGACTGCAAAGAATTCACGCAATGGTTCAAGGACGTCGCCCCCCACAGCGCGGTGATGATCTTCCCGGCGGCCTACCTCAACAGCCCGTCGTCGATGTTCGGCCATACCCTGCTGCGTATCGACCAGGCTGATGTGCAAAGCAACAACACCGCCCTGCTCAGCTACGCGATCAACTTCGGTGCCTATATCGAAGGCTCGGACAACAGCATCCTCTACGCCTGGAAAGGCTTGATGGGCGGCTATCCGGGCCTGTTCGCACTGGTGCCGTACCAGGAAAAACTCTCGGAATACCGCAGCCTGGAAAACCGCGACCTGTGGGAATACCGACTCAACCTGACCCAGGTAGAAACCGAGCGTATGGTCGAGCACGTCTGGGAGCTCAAGCAGATCCAGTTCGACTACTTCTTCTTCGATGAAAACTGCTCCTACCGCCTGCTGGAACTGCTGCAAGTGGCCCGCCCCGGCCTGCGTCTGACCGAACAGTTCCCACTCACCGCCATCCCGACCGACACGGTAAAAGCGGTGAAAGAAGCCGGTTTAGTGGAGAAAATAGACTACCGCCCTTCCCGTGAACGTGAATTGCTGGAACGCGCCAAGCCACTGGACAGTGATGAGCAGCAATGGGTGCTGAAGATCAGCGATGACCAGAAACTACTGCAAGACCCAACCTTCAAGGCCATCGCCAAAGACCGTCAGGCCCTGATCATTGATGCTGCCTACCGCCTTGGCCGCTACCGTGCCAATGGCCTGGAACGCGACACCGAGCGTTCTCAACGCAGTTTCGAACTGCTGCGGGCGATCAACCAGAACCCGCCGCCAGAGCTGAAGATCGAACAGCCTGGCCTTCCGGAGAACGGCCACGAGTCCCGCACCTGGCAAGCCGGAGTCGGTACTCGGGGCGATAAGGCGTTCGGCGAATATGGCCTGCGCATGGCGTACCACGACCTCAACGACAACGCCGAAGGCTTCCCCCTGGGCGCTCAGATCGAAATCCTGCAAATGAAACTGCGCCAGTACGAAGGCAATCACTGGCAACTGCAGCAACTGGACCTGGCGACCATTCGCTCACTGACACCCCGTAACGAGCTGCTGCAACCCTGGTCCTGGCAAGTCACCGGCGGCCTTGAGCGCGTGCCAGGCAAGCATGACGACGAGACGCTGGTCAGCCACGTCAACGGCGGCGCCGGCGGGACCTGGCAACTGCGCGACGACATGCTCGGCTTCGCCCTGGGCACAGTGCGGGTGGAACATAACAGCGACTTTGACGAATTCATCTCCCCCGCTGCCGGCTTTAATACCGGCGTGTTGTGGAAAAATCCGCTGGGAAACCTCAGCCTGGAAGCCAAAGGGGATTTTTTCACCAATGGCGAAGTGCGGCGCAGTATCAGCCTCAACCAACAGTGGGAATTGTCGCGCAATCTTGGGCTACGCCTGAGCGCGCAGCGCGAATTCAGCCATTTGGCGACACCGGTGAATGAGGTGATGCTTGAGGTGAAGTGGTACCACTACTAAATCGTCTGCCCAAAAAAAGGAGTTTCAACTGACATGGCCGTTACCTGCACCAGCCTTGAGCAAGTCCGAGAAAACATCGACCGTCTTGATCGCCAGATCGTTACGTTGCTGGCCGAACGCGGCGGCTTTGTTAACCAAGCCGCACGGTTCAAAAAAGATACCGATGGGGTCAAGGCACCTCAGCGGGTTGAACAGGTGATCGCCAAGGTTCGGGATCTATCCCATGCGGTTGGCGCCAACCCGCACGTCACTGAGCAGGTCTATCGGGCGATGATTGCCGCGTTTATCCAGCAAGAGCTGGCAGAGCACGCATCCCTGACGACCGCTCCGCAGGTATAACGCCTGGCCCCTCGCTACAGGATCAGTACCCGTCACCCATTCCAGCGTGAAACACACATTTCTCACAGCCCTTTCACACATCCCCAACAAAGCCACTTCTAGACTTCCCCCATCAGCCGTTCAACGGCCAGGGAGTCTGAGATGTGGCGGTATGCGGTAGTACTGGGCGCAGTGATGTTGTTATCCGGTTGCCAATCAACCCACGAAGACTTATTGGCCAAAGGTTATCCACCGGCCTTTGCCGACGGTTTCGACGACGGTTGCAGCAGTGGTCGACAAGCAGCAGGCGTGATTACCGGAGAATTTCGCAAGAACGTCCCCCGTTATCTGAAGGACCGGACATATGCCGAAGGCTGGGAAGATGGTTTCCGCCAGTGCAAGGCCATGCGCGAAAACGAAGAACTCAATGACTACAAGGATCACCACTGGGACGAACGCGAGCGCGCCTGGCAGCAGGAGAAGGACCGTGACGCTGCCAAGGCTTATCGCTCGCAATAGGTCGCTTTCAGACATCCATCGAAACTAAAAGGCGACGACCATGGCCCAAACTCCATAGCAGGAGATTGCCATGAGCCGAGCTTTCGTCAACGAAGACAGCGCCGCTGCCCAGGCCAGCCAACCGGTGGAACGCCAGGTCAGCGCGCAACCCAATCGCCTCACCGCCCAGGGCCTTGCACAGCTGCAAACCAAGGTCGCCAGCCTTCAGCAGGAGTACAGCGACGAATCCGCCAAGGGCGAGCAGGCGGACAAACAGCGCCAGGCCGATCTTGAGCGGGATTTGCGTTACTTCAACCAGAGCCTGCAAAGCGCCCAGGTGGTGGCACCGGCAACCTCTACCGACAAGGTGCAGATCGGCAGTTGGGTGACCTTTGCCAATGAGCTGGACGAAGAGCGGCGCGTTCAATTGGTGGGTGAAGACCAGGCAGATGCCAACGCCGGCCTGATCAACTGGGGCTCACCTCTGGGGCGGGCGTTGCTGGGTGCCCAACCGGGCGACGAGGTGCTGTGGAAGCGCCCCGCCGGTGATCAGTTGATCGAAGTCCTGCGCATCGAACCCGAGACTTACACGATACCCTGAGCCAACATCGCATCCGCGACCTTCACGAAGCCTGCGATATTCGCGCCCTTCACGTAATTGACCCGGCCGTTCTCTTCACCGTAATGCACGCAGGCGTGATGGATCGACTGCATGATGTTATGCAGCTTGCTGTCCACCTCACCGGCCGTCCACAGCAAGCGCATGGCGTTCTGCGACATTTCCAACCCGCTCACGGCCACGCCGCCGGCGTTGGAGGCCTTGCCTGGGGCGAACAGGATGCCTGCATCAATAAAGATATCCACAGCCTCAAGGGTGGTGGGCATGTTGGCGCCTTCAGCCACGCACACGCAGCCATTGCGCAACAGCGTGCGCGCCGCTTCGGCGTCCAGTTCGTTCTGGGTGGCGCATGGCAGGGCGATGTCGCAGGCCAGTTCCCAGGGAGTTTTACCGGCACGGAACTCCAGACCAAAGCGCCCAGCCAATTCACTGATACGGCCGCGCTGGACGTTTTTCAGTTCCAGCAACGCCGACCATTGCTCCTCGCTCAAACCGCTTTCGCAGTACAGGGTGCCTTCGGAGTCGGACAGGGAAATCACCTTGCCGCCCAGGTCCATGACCTTGCGGGCTGCGTATTGGGCAACGTTACCGGAGCCGGAGATGGCCACGCGCTTGCCTTCGACACGCTGGTTCTGACGCTTGAGCATTTCTTCGGCGAAGTACACACAACCGAAACCGGTGGCCTCCGGGCGAATCAGGCTGCCGCCGTAGCTCATGCCCTTGCCGGTCAGCACCGAGGTGAATTGGTTGCTCAGGCGTTTGTACTGGCCGAACAGAAAACCGATTTCCCGGGCGCCGACGCCGATATCCCCGGCCGGCACGTCCACATCCGCGCCGATATGGCGGTACAACTCACTCATGAACGCCTGGCAGAAACGCATGACTTCGGCGTCACTCTTGCCCTTGGGATCAAAGTCCGAGCCGCCTTTGCCGCCGCCCATGGGCAGCGAAGTCAGGGAGTTCTTGAAGGTCTGTTCGAACGCGAGGAATTTCAGGACACCCAGGTTCACCGACGGGTGAAACCGCAGGCCGCCCTTGTAGGGGCCGATGGCGCTGTTCATCTGGATACGGAACCCGCGATTGACCTGAACCTTGCCATGATCATCGACCCACGACACCCGAAACACGATGGCACGTTCCGGCTCGCAAATGCGCTCCAGGATGCCTGAGGTCAGGTAGTGCGGATTAGCTTCAAGAAACGGCCACAAACTGCGCAGGACTTCTTCCACGGCCTGGTGGAATTCCGGTTGGTCCGGGTCACGTTTTTTGAGGCGAGCAAGGAAGGATTCAACGGATTCGATCATGAAAAGTCTCGGCAAATTTATAGTCGTTAAAGGAGATTTGAGCCGGACTTTAACAATTCATGTCGCACCGCGACAGGGCAAAATGTCGCATTTGTGAATTTAAATGGTGCGTACGATATAAATAATTCGAATTTTTTGCCGTTATTGCACCCGAATGGGGATTGCCAAATTGGATCTTGCACCAATAGTTAAACCGTCTTCGCGAGCAAGCCCGCTCCCACATTTGACCGTGTGCGCCTTGGCAACTCGGTCAAATGTGGGAGCGGGCTTGCTCGCGAATGAATCCAACTCGATCCACCTGAAAAAAACACAAAAAAAAGCGGAGCCGCAAAGGGCTCCGCTTTTTCAAACCACCAACCCGAATCAGGCCAGTTTCTTGTGCCGTACACGGTGCGGCTGGGCAGCAGCTTCACCCAAGCGCTTCTTACGATCGGCTTCGTACTCGGTGTAGTTGCCTTCGAAGAATACCGCTTGTGAGTCGTCTTCGTACGCCAGGATATGAGTGGCCACACGGTCAAGGAACCACCGATCGTGAGAGATCACAATGGCGGCGCCCGGGAAGTCCAGCAAGGCTTCTTCCAGAGAACGCAGGGTTTCAACGTCGAGGTCGTTGGACGGTTCGTCGAGCAGCAGGACGTTGCCGCCCTCTTTCAGGGTCAGGGCCAGGTGCAAGCGGCCACGCTCACCACCGGACAGGTCCTTGACGAACTTCTGCTGGTCACCGCCCTTGAAGTTGAAACGGCCGACGTAGGTGCGCGACGGAATCTCGTAGTTGCCGATGCGGATCTGGTCGGAACCGTCGGAAATCTGCTGGAACACGGTCTTGCTACCGTCGAGGTCGTCACGGCTCTGGTCCACACAGGCCAGTTGCACGGTTTCGCCGACTTCGATGGTGCCGGAGTCCGGGGTTTCCTTGCCCATCAGCATGCGGAACAGGGTGGATTTACCCGCACCGTTACCGCCGATCACGCCAACGATGGCGCCTTTAGGCATGGAGAACGACAGGTTGTCGATCAACACGCGATCGCCGTAGCCCTTGGAGACGTTCTTGAATTCGATAACCTTGTCACCCAGGCGCGGACCGGCCGGGATGTAGATCTCGTTGGTTTCACTGCGCTTCTGGAACTCTTGCGATTGCATCTCTTCGAAGCGTTGCAGACGAGCCTTGGACTTGGACTGGCGGGCCTTGGCGCCTTTGCGCACCCACTCCAGTTCTTCCTTCATGGCCTTTTCATGGGCCGACTGTTGCTTGGATTCGGCAGCCAAACGGTCGGACTTGGCTTCCAGCCAACCGGAGTAGTTACCCTCGTAAGGGATACCGGCGCCACGGTCGAGTTCCAGAATCCAGCCGGCGACGTTGTCCAGGAAGTAACGGTCGTGCGTGATCGCGACCACAGTACCCGGGAAGTCGTGGAGGAAATGTTCCAGCCAGGCGACCGAGTCGGCGTCCAGGTGGTTGGTTGGTTCATCGAGCAGCAGCATGTCGGGGGCCGATAGCAGCAGGCGGCACAGGGCCACACGACGCTTCTCACCGCCGGACAGGAATTCAACCTTGGCGTCCCACGCCGGCAGGCGCAGTGCATCGGCGGCCACTTCCAGCTGACGTTCCAGGTTATGGCCGTCGCTGGCTTGCAGGATGGCTTCCAGCTTGGCCTGTTCGGCGGCCAGCTTGTCGAAGTCGGCATCCGGTTCGGCGTAGGCGGCGTAGACCTCGTCCAGGCGAGCCTGAGCGTTCTTGATCACGCTGACCGCTTCCTCGACCACTTCGCGCACGGTCTTGGTTGGGTCCAGGATCGGTTCCTGAGGCAGGTAGCCGATGTTCAGGTCAGGCATCGGGCGGGCTTCGCCTTCGAACTCGGTGTCAACGCCAGCCATGATTTTCAGCAGCGTGGACTTACCCGAACCGTTGAGGCCAAGCACGCCGATCTTGGCGCCTGGGAAGAAAGACAGCGAAATGTTTTTCAGGATTTCCCGCTTCGGCGGAACAACTTTTCCCAGCCGATGCATGGTGAAGACGTATTGAGCCATGGTGAACCTAGCGTCAGTGACTGATGAATTAAGCGGGCGAAGCCCGTGCCAGGCCATGCGCGGCGCGGGCCGTTGATCGTGATCAATGCCTGCGTGCGGAAAAAGCCTGATTGTCTGGGGCTGGAACGCCCTCGCGTAACCGGCAAAGCTACCTGAATGCGTGTGGGCAGTCCAGCCAAGCGGGGCTGGCACTTTGCCACAGCACAAGGCATGCTAGCCGCCCTTCGGGCGTCCGGCTTATAGTGCACGTCGCGCGCCAGTCCAGCCAAACCGCAGGATCACAGCTTGTCCAACGTCACAACGCCCACTCCCCTGCGCGCCGCGAACATCGCGCCGGGAGCGCCCCTGCACGGTACCCTCAAGGGCGCATTGGCGACGCTGGTGCTGATGCTGCTCGCGTTATTGTTCTGGCAACTGCTGGACCAGTTGCAGCAGAGCCAGAAGAACCAGCAGCAATACACCATCGACTACAGCGCCGACCTGGCCGAACAAATCAGCTTGAACATGGCCCTGAGTGCCCAGATCGCCCTCAACCTGCTGCCCATCGTCGAGCAGCCACGCAGCACTGAACAGCAACAAATGCTGATGCGCACCCTGCAACGCTCGCTGCCGGAACTGCGCAGTGTCGCCCTGCTCGCTCCCAGCGGCGCGATGCTCAGTGACAGCGCCAACGACAGCCAGGACAGTGCCTGGCTGGCAGAGCTGGTCAAGCGCAGCCATGCCCAGTCCTATTATATGAGCAACAACAACGACGGCACCGTCGTCTACCTGCTGCTCAATCAGCCCAGCGGCGGGGCCAAGGTGTACTGGGCCTTGCGCCTGGCGCCCAACTACCTGGCCAACCTGACCCGCCAGGATGGCCTGGGCCAGCGACCGATGTGGGCCGTTGAAAACCGCCTGAACCACCGGGTCGTCAGCCGCGACAATGGCATGCCAGCCCAGTGGGCCACGGCGCTGACCCCGGAGGAATTGAACAAGAGCGTCTTGGTCACACCCCTGAGCAAAAGCGACTGGCAGCTACGCGGTCTGTTTGATCGCGCCGCCGTACTGGAACAACTGCTGCCGGCCTTTATTGGCAAATGCCTGTTGGGCCTGGCGTTTTCCCTGATCCCGTTGATCGTCCTGCTGAACATGCGGCGCCGCCAACGCCAGGTCCACGAAGGGCGTCGCCGTTATCAGGATATTTTCGAAGGCACCGGCGTGGCGTTGTGCGTGCTTGACCTCTCAGGCCTGCCGGCCTACTTCGACAAGGCCCGCGTGCAAACTCGCGAGCAACTGCAGGATTGGCTGCAAAACAGCCCGGAACAGCGCCAGCAGTTGCTCAAGGAGCTGCGCATCACCGAAATCAACCAGGTGGCGGTACGCCTGCTCAATGTGGCGTCTTGCGAGCAGGCCTGGGAACGGCTGATTGACGGCTGCCCGCTGAACCCCACTGCCATCGGCCATCAACTGCTCGAGGCGGTACTGACACCGCAGAGACAACTGGAACTGGAGATCCAGCTCAGCGATATAGACGGCAACGATCAGTACCTGTGGCTGGTGATGCGCCTGCCGGAAGAACAGCACGACTATAAAGCGGTCATCCTGAGCATCAGCGACATCACCAGCCGCAAGCTGATCGAGTTGTCGTTGGTCGAACGCGAAGGATTCTGGTCGGACGTGGTGCGTACCGTGCCCGATCACCTGTACGTGCAGGACGTGATCAGCCAGCGGATGATCTTCAGCAACCACCATCTGGGGCACACCTTGGGCTACAACAAGCCCGAGTTGCAGCAGATGGGTGAGTACTTCTGGGAAATCCTGCTGCACCCCGACGACGCCCAGCATTACCACGACCTGCGCCAGCAGCAGCGTGAAAACGGCTACTTCAGCCAACTGCAATGCCAGTTGCGCTTTCGCCACCGCAACAATCAATGGCGACGCTTCGACATCCGCGAACAGGCCCTGGCCCGGGACAAGTCCGACCAGGTCACGCGCATTATTGGCGTGGCCAAGGACGTCACTGACCAGATCGAAGCCAGTGAGTCCCTGCGCGACAGCGAGCAGCGCTACCGCATGCTGGCGGAAAGCATCAGCGACGTGATTTGCTCCACCGACAGTCAATTGGCCCTCAACTATGTCAGCCCTTCGGTCAATGCGGTGCTGGGCTACGACGTGGATTGGATCTTCAAGAACGGCTGGCAATCGATCATCGCCAACCCTCAGCAACTGACCGGTATCTACACCCTGGTGGAGCAGGTCAGCCGCTCTCTGGGCGACCCCAAGGCGCTGGCCAAACTGCGCGATGAGGTGCAAACCCAGCTGTTTCTGTTCGACTGCCTGCGGGCCGATGGGCGCAAAGTGCCCATCGAGCTGCGGCTGGTGCTGGTGTGGGATGAACACGGTGCCTTCGAAGGCATCCTGGGTGTCGGTCGTGATATCAGCCAGCAGCGCCGCGCCGAGAAGGACCTGCGTATGGCGGCCACGGTATTCGAGCACTCCACGTCGGCGATCCTGATCACCGACCCGGCCGGTTATATCGTCCAGGCCAACGAAGCGTTCAGCCGCGTCAGCGGTTATGCCGTGGCGGATGTGCTCGATCAACTGCCGAACATGCTCACCGTCGACGAGCAGCAGGAAGCCCATCTGCGTTATGTGCTCAAGCAATTGCATCAGCACAGCACCTGGGAAGGTGAGGTCTGGCTCAAACGGCGTAATGGCGAACATTACCCGGCCTGGGTCGGCATCACCGCCGTGTTCGATGACGAGGGCGACCTGGCCAGTTATGTGTGTTTCTTCAGCGATATCAGCGAGCGCAAGGCCAGCGAGCAACGCATCCACCGCCTGGCCTACTACGACGCCCTGACCCACCTGCCCAACCGCACGCTGTTCCAGGACCGCCTGCACACCGCGTTGCAGTCGGCGGAACGCCAGAAGTCCTGGGTGGTGCTGATGTTCCTCGACCTGGACCGTTTCAAACCGATCAACGACTCCCTGGGCCATGCCGCCGGCGATCGCATGCTCAAGGAAATGGCCACCCGTCTGCTGGGCTGCGTGGCGGAAGACGACACCGTGGCGCGCATGGGCGGTGACGAGTTCACCTTACTCCTGCAACCGCGGGTCAGCCGAGAAATGGCACTGAACCGGGCGATTCACGTGGCCGAGCAGATACTCGCAAGCCTGGTGAAGCCGTTCGTGCTGGAAGGTCGCGAGTTCTTTGTCACCGCCAGTATCGGCATTGCCTTGAGCCCTCAGGACGGTAACGAGCTGAGCCAGTTGATGAAGAACGCCGATACCGCGATGTACCACGCCAAGGAACGCGGCAAGAACAATTTCCAGTTCTATCAGGCGGACATGAACGCCAGCGCCCTGGAGCGTCTGGAGCTGGAAAGCGACCTGCGCCATGCCCTCGACCAGAACGAATTTGTGCTCTATTACCAACCGCAGTTCAGCGGCGACGGCAAACGCCTCACCGGCGCCGAAGCCTTGCTGCGCTGGCGCCATCCGCGTCGCGGGCTGGTGCCACCGGGGGATTTCATTCCGGTGCTGGAAGAACTTGGCTTGGTGGTTGATGTGGGCGACTGGGTGATCAGCGAAGCCTGCCGCCAGCTCAAGTCCTGGCACCAGAACAAGGTGCGAGTGCCCAAGGTCTCGGTGAATATTTCTGCCCGGCAGTTCTCCGACGGCCAACTGGGTACACGCATTGCCACCATCCTCAAGGACACCGGCCTGCCACCGGCGTGCCTGGAGCTGGAGCTGACCGAAAGTATCCTGATGCGCGAAGTCAACGAAGCGATGCAGATCCTCGCCAGCCTGAAAAACCTCGGCCTGAGCATTGCAGTAGACGACTTTGGCACCGGTTATTCATCGCTGAACTACCTCAAGCAGTTCCCGATCGACGTCCTGAAGATTGACCGCACCTTTGTCGATGGCCTGCCGTCCGGCGAGCAGGACGCGCAGATTGCCCGGGCGATTATTGCCATGGCCCACAGCCTGAACCTGGCGGTGATAGCTGAAGGTGTGGAAACCCATGAGCAGTTGGACTTCCTGCGCGAGCATGGTTGCGATGAAGTGCAGGGTTATCTGTTCGGGCGGCCGATGCCGGCGAATCGGTTTGAAGTGCAGTTCAGCAATGATGCGCTGTTCATGTTTGACTGAGACTCTGTAGTGGCGCTGATGGCGCCTTCGCGAGCAAGTCGAAGAGGTCCGCCCAAACACCACCCATCTGCAGATGAGCCCCACTTGTCCGCGACATGATGTCCTTTCATATGCCATCTAAAACCCATTGGGTTAGAATGCGCTTCTTTTCTGCCCCCGATCCTTGAGGACCGCCATGTTCAGCCGTGATTTGACTATTGCCAAGTACGACGCCGATCTCTTTGCCGCCATGGAGCAAGAAGCTCAGCGCCAGGAAGAGCACATTGAGCTGATCGCTTCGGAAAACTACACCAGCCCCGCCGTGATGGAGGCTCAAGGTTCGGTTCTGACCAACAAGTACGCCGAAGGTTATCCGGGCAAGCGTTACTACGGCGGTTGCGAGTTCGTCGATATCGTTGAGCAGTTGGCCATCGACCGCGCCAAGGAACTGTTCGGCGCTGATTACGCCAACGTTCAACCACACGCCGGCTCCCAAGCCAACGCGGCGGTTTACCTGGCCCTGCTGCAAGGCGGCGACACCATCCTGGGCATGAGCCTGGCCCATGGCGGTCACCTGACCCACGGCGCCAGCGTGTCCTCCTCCGGCAAGCTGTACAACGCCGTTCAATACGGTATCGATGCAAACGGCCTGATCGACTACGACGAAGTCGAGCGCCTGGCGGTCGAGCACAAGCCGAAAATGATCGTGGCCGGTTTCTCTGCCTACTCGCAGATCCTGGACTTCCCACGCTTCCGTGAAATCGCTGACAAGGTGGGTGCTTACCTGTTCGTCGACATGGCCCACGTGGCCGGTCTGGTTGCCGCTGGCGTCTACCCGAACCCGGTGCCATTCGCTGACGTGGTGACCACCACGACTCACAAGACCCTGCGCGGTCCACGTGGCGGCCTGATCCTGGCTCGCGCCAACGCCGAGATCGAGAAGAAGCTGAACTCCGCCGTATTCCCAGGTGCCCAAGGTGGCCCGCTGGAACACGTGATCGCCGCTAAAGCGATCTGCTTCAAGGAAGCGCTGCAACCTGAGTTCAAGACCTACCAGCAACAAGTGGTGAAAAACGCCAAGGCCATGGCCGGTGTCTTCATCGAGCGCGGTTTTGACGTGGTCTCCGGCGGTACTGAAAACCACCTGTTCCTGCTGTCGCTGATCAAGCAGGACATCTCCGGTAAAGACGCCGACGCCGCGCTGGGCAAAGCCTTCATCACCGTGAACAAGAACTCGGTACCGAACGACCCACGCTCGCCGTTCGTTACCTCCGGCCTGCGCTTCGGCACCCCGGCTGTGACCACTCGTGGCTTCAAGGAAGCAGAGTGCAAGGAACTGGCTGGCTGGATCTGCGACATCCTGGCTGACCTGAATAACGAAGCAGTGATCGATGCTGTTCGTGAGAAGCTCAAGGCCATCTGCAAGAAGCTGCCGGTGTACGGCGCTTGATTGCAGTTGCTTGAATAAGAAGCCCGGCTCAAGAGCCGGGCTTTTTTATGCCTGTTCGAATGTGAAATGCAATCGAGTGTGGGAGGGGGCTTGCTCCCGATAGCGGTTGTAGCCGCTTTCGCGAGCAAGCCCCACACTGGACTGCGTTTCAGCTCAGGATTGGTGAACCCGCGCAAACCCCTCGCGAATCTTCTCTTCCGGCAGTTCGTCGGCAATAAACACGATCACACTTTCCCGCGTCTCACCCTCAGCCCATTCAGTGTCCCAGTCAAAACCGTAGAGCTTCAACACTCCCTGGAACACCATGCGCCGCTCTTCCCCGGCAATGTTCAACACACCCTTGTAGCGCAGCAGCTGTTTGCCGTGGTCTTCCAGCAGTTCGTTCATGAACTCACTGAGCCGGTCGATATCCAGCGGCTGGTCAGTGCGCAGCACCAGGCTGGAAATCCGGTCGATGGATGGCGCCTTGCTCACCGGCCTCAGGCTCATACCGGCGTTGAGGTTGAAACCGCGTACGTCCAGCAACTCGGCCAAGTCGATCTTGCCGTGCTCCACCACCCGAATCGGTGCCCGGCGGTTGATGCGGGTCAAGCGTTCGCTGAGGGCGTCGAAGGTGGCATCGTCCACTAGATCGCGCTTGCTCACCAGCAGGCGGTCGGCAAAACCGATCTGCGCCTGAGCGATAGTCTGGGTCAGGTGGTGCTCGGCGTGAGCTGCGTCCACCAGGGTGATGATGCCATCGAGGATGTAGCGCTCGCGCAACTCTTCATCGATGAAAAAAGTCTGGGCCACGGGGGCCGGATCGGCAAGGCCGGTGCACTCGATGACCAGGCGGTCAAAGGCGATCTCGCCGCTGTCCAGGCGCTCCAGCAACAGATACAGGGCCTTGGTCAGGTCGGTGTGGATGGTGCAGCAGACGCAGCCGTTGGACAGCGTCATGACTTGCACCGGTTCGTCACCCAACAGCTGGGTGTCGATACCGGCGTCGCTGAATTCGTTTTCGATCACGGCGATTTTCAAGCCGTGTTCGGCCTTGAGCAGGTGACGCAACAAGGTGGTCTTGCCAGCGCCGAGAAAGCCGCTGAGGACGGTGACGGGAATGGGAGAGGACAAAAAAATCTCCTTGAGTAAACACGAAACAAATGTGGGAGCGGGCTTGCTCGCGAAGGCGGTTGTAGCCGCCTTCGCGAGCAAGCCCGCTCCCACAAGGGAACTGCGTTAATCCGACTTATCGGCTCAACAGCACTTGGGCCCACCCTTGCCGCCGTAACGGGCTTCCTGGCGTTCGCGGAAGAACGCCTCGTAGTCCATCATCGGCTTGTCCGGGTGTTTGGTTTGCATATGCTCGACGTAATTGTCGTAGTCGGGCATGCCGACCATCAGGCGCGCGGCCTGACCGAGGTATTTACCGAGGCGACTCAGGTCATTGAACATGGTTGCAATCCTCGATTCACGCGTCCGGAACAGCCTGGAATGGCGATTCTTTATCCGTACGTTCCTTGTTGCCCCAGGCGGCAATACCGACCTTGAGCGCATAGAACAGGATGCTGAATACCACGAACAGGAACAGCGCCGTCAGCGTTGCGTTGGTGTAGGCGTTCCAGATCACGTGCTGCATCTGGTCGATGTTCTTGGCCGGGGCCAGGATCTGGCCGTTGGCCAAGGCGTCACTGTACTTCTTCGCCAGGGACAGGAAGCCGATCGCCGGGTTCGCGTCGAACAGCTTGATGAAGCCTGCGGTGGTGGTGCAGATCAGCAACCAGACTGCTGGCAGCATGGTCACCCAGATGTAGCGCTGGCGCTTCATTTTGATCAGCACAACGGTGGCGAGCATCAGCGCGATACCGGCCAACATCTGGTTGGAGATGCCGAACAGCGGCCACAAGGTGTTGATGCCGCCCAGTGGGTCAATCACGCCTTGGTACAGCAGGTAACCCCACATCGCCACACAGCCTGCAGTGGCAATCAGGTTGGCGGTCCAGGACTCGGTACGTTTCAGCGCCGGGACAAAAGAGCCGAGCAAATCCTGGAGCATGAAACGACCGGCACGAGTACCGGCGTCAACCGCCGTCAGGATGAACAGCGCTTCGAACAGAATCGCAAAGTGGTACCAGAACGCCATGGTGTTTTCACCCGGCAGGACACTGTGCAGGATCTGCGCGATACCCACCGCGAGGGTCGGTGCACCGCCGGCACGGGCCAGGATGGTGGTTTCACCGATATCCTTGGCCACCGCCTGCAACGCTTCCGGAGTAATCGCAAAACCCCAACTGCTGACGGTTTGCGCCACAGTCACCACGTCACCACCGACAATCGCTGCCGGGCTGTTCATGGCGAAGTACACACCTGGTTCGATCACCGAAGCGGCAACCATCGCCATGATGGCCACGAACGACTCCATCAGCATGCCGCCATAACCGATATAGCGTGCGTGACCTTCACTGGCCAGCAACTTGGGCGTGGTGCCCGAGGAGATCAGCGCGTGAAAACCCGATACCGCGCCACAGGCGATGGTGATGAACAGGAACGGGAACAGGCCGCCCTTCCATACCGGGCCGGTGCCGTCGATAAACTGGGTCAGCGCCGGCATTTTCAGGTCAGGCATGGTGACCAGGATGCCGATCGCCAAGGCGATGATGGTGCCGATCTTCAGGAACGTAGAAAGGTAGTCGCGCGGCGCGAGGATCAGCCACACAGGCAACACCGCCGCGACAAAGCCATAACCGATCAACATCCAGGTGATCTGGATCCCGGTGAAGGTGAAGGCCTTGGCCCAGACCGGGTCAGCGGCAATCTGCCCGCCCAGCCAGATCGAACCCAGCAACAAGAGCACGCCGATGATCGAGATTTCGCCGATGCGGCCCGGGCGGATGTAGCGCATGTAAATGCCCATGAACATCGCGATCGGGATGGTCGCCATCACCGTGAAGATGCCCCACGGGCTTTCGGCCAAGGCCTTGACCACGATCAGCGCCAACACCGCGAGGATGATGATCATGATCAGGAAGCAGCCAAATAGCGCGATGGTCCCGGGAATGCGGCCCATTTCTTCGCGGACCATGTCCCCCAGGGAGCGGCCATTGCGACGCGTGGACAGGAACAGGACCATGAAGTCCTGCACCGCACCAGCCAGCACCACGCCGGCAATCAGCCACAACGTACCCGGCAGATACCCCATCTGCGCCGCCAATACCGGCCCGACCAAAGGCCCTGCACCGGCAATCGCCGCAAAGTGGTGACCGAAAAGAATGTGTTTGTTGGTCGGCACATAGTCCAGACCGTCGTTGTTGAGCACAGCGGGGGTGGCCCGCAGTGGATCGAGCTGCATCACATGGTTAGCAATGAACAGGCTGTAGTAACGGTACGCAACCAGATAAATGGCCACCGCCGCGACCACAATCCACAAGGCGTTGATCGCCTCTCCGCGACGCAATGCCACTACGCCAAGGGCGCACGCTCCTACGATTGCCAGCAGCAGCCAGGGTAAATGGCGTAGCAGGCTATTATTATTTTTCATTTTTATATTCCAGCCAGGGTGGACAGAAAGACAACCATCCCGAGTTTAGCGCTACTGGCTTTAAAGACCACCCCCCTACGTTGGTCTAGAGCCTTGCCGAGGGCAAAAAAAGCTGAAAAACCTGCCCTATGATGGCGCAGGGCTACAATCCCTTTATCCACAGAGGGTTTCACCATGAGCGAGCAGCCTTCAGATCGACGTCGTTTTCGGCGCATCGCCTTCGACGCCAGGACCGAGATTGGGCAGAACGGCCAGATGTGGCCGGTACCATTAGTGGATTTGTCGCTCAAGGGTTTGTTGGTGCGCAAGCCGCAGCCGTGGCTGGGTGATAGTTCGCAGCCGTTCGATGTGGACATCCATCTAGACGACAGCACCGACGTGAAGATGCAGGTACGGCTGACCCATGACGATCACGAGCAACTGGGTTTTGTTTGCGAGCATATCGACCTGGACTCGATCAGCCATTTGCGGCGGCTGATCGAGCTGAACCTGGGGGATCAGGCAGAACTTGAGCGAGAGTTGGGTGCCTTGCTGGAGGTCTAAATGTGGGTTTTGCGGCGTTGCTGATTATTCGAACAAGGCATCCAACGCCTGTTCCAGACGCGTCACCCCAATCACCTGCAACCCCGGAGGCGACTCCTTGGGCGCATTCCCTTTAGGCACGATGGCCCGCTTGAAGCCGTGCTTGGCCGCCTCTTTCAGACGCTCCTGGCCGCTGGGCACGGGGCGCACTTCACCAGACAGCCCCACTTCGCCAAACACCAGCAAGTCGTGGGGCAGCGGTCGGTTGCGCAGGCTGGACATTACCGCCGCCATCAACGCCAGGTCCGAGGCAGTTTCCAGCACCTTGACCCCGCCCACCACGTTGAGGAATACATCCTGGTCATGGGTGGGAATCCCGCCATGGCGGTGCAAGACAGCCAGCAGCATGGCCAGGCGATTCTGATCCAGGCCCAAGGTCACGCGGCGCGGGTTGGCCATATGGCTGTCATCCACCAACGCCTGGACTTCCACCAGCATCGGCCGGGTGCCTTCCCAGGTGGCCATCACCACACTGCCGGGTACTTCTTCCTGGGCGCGGGTAAGAAAGATCGCCGAGGGATTGGAGACTTCTTTCAGCCCCCGGTCAGTCATGGCGAATACGCCCAGTTCATTGACCGCACCGAAACGGTTTTTCACTGCCCGCAGCAGGCGTAGCCGCCCGTCAGACTCACCTTCGAAATACAGCACGGTGTCGACCATATGCTCCAGCACCCGTGGCCCGGCCAACGCGCCTTCTTTGGTCACATGGCCCACCAGAAAAATCGCCGTACCGCTCTGTTTCGCGTAACGCACCAACAACGCCGCACTTTCCCGCACCTGGGACACACCACCCGGCGCCGATTGCAGTTGCTCGGTGAAGATCGTCTGGATCGAGTCGATCACCATGACCTTGGGCTTTTCCAGGCGGGCCGTGGCGATGATGCTTTCAATACAGGTTTCGGTCATGACCCGCAGCTGGTCCTGGGGCAAGCCCAGACGGCGGGCACGCATGGCCACTTGTTGCTGGGACTCTTCACCCGTGACGTACAGCGCCGGCATGCGGCTGGCAATGCTGCACAGGGTTTGCAGCAAAATGGTCGATTTACCGATGCCAGGATCGCCGCCGATCAGCACCACAGAGCCGTCCACCAGGCCGCCGCCGAGTACCCGATCCAACTCGCTGGAGGCCGTGGAGAAACGCGGGATCTCTTCAACGCTGACTTCGGCCAGGGTCTTGATCTGGGTTTGTTGCCCGGTCCAGCCCGAACGACCACTGGGTGCGGCCGCGCCACCGCTTTCCACCATGGTTTCGGTCAGCGTGTTCCACGCACCGCATTCACTGCACTGGCCGGCCCATTTGGGAAAGGTCGCACCGCAGTCCGTGCAACCGTACATGCGCTTGGCCTTTGCCATCCGAGAACCTCCAACCGAAAAACCGCGATGATAGCTCAGCGCGGCGCTGCGGTACGGATTTCACCACTGGCCAAGCGTGAGGCACTGTTGCCGACCGGATCTTCGGCGTTGAGGTCCGCGCCTTTGGCCTTCAGCTCATCCAGCAGCTCGACCCGTTTGAACAGCCCGGCGTACATGGCTGCCGTCTGTCCGGCACCGTTGCGCTGATCCGGGTTGCAATCGGTGGACAGCAAACGCTGGGCGATTTTCAGCTCGCCTTTGAAAATCGCGCCCATCAGTGCGGTGTTGCCCCTGTTGTCCTGCACACAGGCGTCGGCGCCGGCGGCCAGCAAGCGTTCCATGAACAGCGCCTGACCGTGATAAGCCGCCAGGATCAGCGCCGTGTAGCCCTTTTCATCCTGGGCGTTGAGGGAATAGCCGGCGTCGATAAAGGTGTTGAGCATTTCCACGTCACCCCGGCGGGCAGCGTCGAAGTAGTAGTCCTGCAATTGCGCCTTGACCACGTCCGGGTCGGGCGTCTCGGCGTGGACGGCAAAGGCCAGCCACGTCATGAATAAACCGATGTAGATACGCATGGAATCACTCCTGTCACGTATCGACGCCCGGCTCAATTGCCAGGCGTCGACCGGGTCAACCCATCAGTCAGTCAACTTTTCTGCCAGCGCTTTCACGCGAGTCAGGTCGCCCTTGGCTACCTTGGTCACGCCGGTGCCGTACTCGGGATCAGCCTTGTAGAGGAACGACAGGATGATGTGTTTGCTCTCGTCATCGGTAGTGGCCAGGGAGCCGCCGAAGTTGTCGATCAGGTTCTGACGTTCTTTCTTGCTGTAGGAGCGGTACAGATCACCGGCCTGCTTGAAGTTCTGCTCACGCTGAATCTTCGCTTGCTGGGTGCTGCCCGACAGGGCCATCTGGCTGTAACGGGCACTTTGCGGTTCTTCCCGTGGCAGCAGGCGGCTTGGCTGGTAGTTAACGCCGCTGGTGGTTTTGCCGAAGTTCATCGCACCGTCCTGATTACCGTTGTTGACGGTCACCCGTGGGGCGTTGATCGGCAGTTGCAGCGCATTGGCGCCCAGGCGGTACATTTGCGTATCGGCGTAGGAGAACACGCGGCCTTGTAGGAGGCGGTCTTCCGACGGCTCGATACCCGGCACCAGGTTGGCCGGGGCCATGGCCACTTGCTCGGTTTCCTGGAAGACGTTGGCCGGGTTGCGGTTCAGCACCATCTGCCCGACTTTACGCTCAGCCACGTTGGGCCAGATCTTGGTGGCGTCCAGCGGGTCGAAGTCAAACTTGGCCAAGTCTTCCGGCTTGAGGACCTGCACATACAAGTCCCACTTGGGGAAGTCGCCTTTATTGATATGAGTGACCAAGTCATTGGTCATATGGCTGTAATCACGACCCTGAACTTCTGTGACTTGTTTCGGTTCCAGGTTCTTGATGCCTTGCAGGCTCTTCCAGTGGAACTTGACGTAGTGCACTTCACCTTTGGCGTTAATCAACTTGTAGGCGTGAACACCGTTGCCGTCCATTTCGCGGTAACTGGCGGGCGTGCCGGAGTCCGAGTACAACTCGGTCAGCGTGCGAGTGGACTCTGGAACATGGGAGAAGAAGTCGAATCGACGGGAGTCATCGTCCAGGTTGGTGCGCGGATCAGGTTTGAAGGCATGCACCATGTCCGGAAACTTGATGGCATCGCGAATAAAGAACGTCGGAAAGTTATTGCCTACCAAGTCCCAATTTCCTTCGGAGGTATAGAACTTAGTGGCAAAACCACGAGGGTCGCGCAACGTTTCAGGGGAGTGATTACCGTGAACGACTGCGGAAAAACGCACAAAGACAGGAGTTGCTTCGCCAGCAGCAAAGACTTTGGCCTTGGTCAGGTCACTCAAGTTATCGGTAACGGTGAAGGTGCCATGGGCGCCAGTACCCCGGGCATGGACCACACGCTCTGGAATGCGCTCGCGATCAAAACGCTGCAGTTTCTGAATCAACTGCACGTCCTGAAGTAATACCGGACCCGTCGCGCCGGCCGTTTGGGAGTTCTGATTGTCGCCGACTGCCGCGCCATTATCGCGGGTGAGGTTAGCCGCTTGTACCGACAGCGAAAGCAGGCTGGCGGTGACGATGAACAGTACATGTCGTGCAGCAATAGGCCCGCGATTAATAGGGTCTTTCATTGGGGTGTCCTCTATTTTTTTAATGCACATTGAGTTGTGCTTGCTAGAGGCTAGTGACCCGCGAGTCAGAATATAAATAGAAAACCCATACCGACCCGATTAAGAAAATAGCGTGGAAAATCCATGAAATAGTGGGTATTTCGCGCGCGACTGATGGCACTTTGAAAACTATTTGCAATTTGATGTGTCGATAAATTCGAACAATGTTAGCAGTTGTGTCGCGCAAGCTGTGCAAGACTGACTTACACTGTTCCCACCTCATCTCAACTGTAACAAGGAATAACCTATGGGCGTGATCAGTGAGTTCAAGGCCTTCGCGGTCAAAGGTAATGTGGTCGACATGGCCGTCGGTATTATCATCGGTGCCGCCTTCGGCAAAGTTGTTTCCTCATTTGTAGGCGACGTGGTGATGCCCCCGATCGGTCTGCTGATCGGCGGAGTGAATTTTGGCGATCTGGCGGTGACGCTCAAGGCAGCTCAAGGCGATGTGCCTGCGGTGGTCCTGGCATACGGCAAGTTCATCCAGAGCATCATCGACTTTTTGATCATCGCATTTGCGATCTTCATGGGTATCAAGGCCATCAACCGCCTCAAGCGTGAAGAAGCCGTGGCGCCTAGCGAAGCGCCGGTGCCGACCAAGGAAGAAGAACTGCTGGGGGAGATCCGCGATCTGCTCAAGGCACAGAACAGCAGGCCCTAGTAAACGGGTAAGCGGAAAACAGGCGCCTCTTGAGGCGCCTTTTTCTTACCAGTAGTTTTCCACTGCTACCTGCCCCGGGCGGCGGGTCAAACTCAACTGCATGTCCCGTTGTTTGAGCATCTGGCGCGTGTCATCAATCATTTGCGGATTACCGCAAATCATCACCCGAGAATGTTCGGGCGTCAGGGCAACACCGGCGACCTTCTCCAACTCACCCGTTTCGATCAGGGTGGTGATCCGCCCATTCAGCGATCCCGGATGCTGTTCGCGGGTGACAATAGGAATGTAGGTGAATTTATGGGCGTGCTCGGTCAAGTACTCACGCTCACCCAATGCACGGATGAGCGATTGATAGGCCAGTTCCCTGGCTTCCCGCGCGCTGTAGACCAGGATGATTCGTTCGAATTTTTCCCAGACCTCGAAGTCCTGCAGGATCGACAGAAAGGGGGCAACCCCGGTCCCCGTCCCCAGCATCCACAAGTCCCGCCCGTCGACAAACCGATCCAGGGTCAGGAAACCGGTGGCCTGGCGTTCTACCAGTAAGGTATCGCCTTCGCGCAAGCGGCTCAGCTCACTGGTGAACTCCCCACCGGGGACGACGATGGAGAAAAAATCCAGGTGCTCATCAAAAGGCGAGGACACCACCGAGTAGGCCCGCCACACAATGCTGCCATCGGACTTGGTCACCCCTAGACGCACAAACTGGCCGGCCCGAAAGCGAAAGCCAGGATCGCGGGTAGTGCGCAGGGTAAATAGGCTGGGGGTCAGCGATTGCACATCGAGCAAGGTCTGGCGTGTATATTTTTCAGCACTGGCCGTCATGGAGGACTCCGTTTTACAGATGCCTCTAGTGTCCCTCAAAGTGACGCCTGGAAACACCGGCGGTTTGTAGTGACATCGCCTTGGGCGAAACCTGACCCGGATATCATTTCTCTCTGAGCGATTAAATTTGTGGGAGTGGCAATTAAATTGCAGGCCCAACTATTTAGCTATTGAGTGGCCTGCAAATAAGTTATTAGGCGAGGCAGCCCCACCAGCCACTCAAATTTATTAGTTAATACCAAGCAACTGAAAAGCAAATAGAAAATCACCCAGCCTCGAGCATTACCTGTACATCCCGGCCATAGATGTACAACAAGACACACCGCATATCACTCAACATGGAGAATTTTTTTACTTTCGCCAAGCACCCCATGTCCTACACTCTTTTCCGTATCGAATTGGGGTCCCGGACGTACCCAAGCTAGAGCAAGGCTCAAGGAGATTTACCGATGGTCAACTGGCGAAATACCCGCCTACCCAAGCTGGAAGATGAAAGCGAAATAACCAGCACCTTTGAAGCTGCCCTTAACATCACTTATGAACTCGGCTTCCAATACTGTGCGTTTACGATGAGCTCTCATTACCCTAAAAATCAAACAAAGCCTATTTACATCAACAACTATCCACATGAATGGAACATACTTTACAAACAAGAGCAGTACTTCGAACTGGACCCAGTAGTTGCTCATTGCAAGCGTTGTGTATTACCGATTGTCTGGGAAGAAAAAGCATTTTCTGCCGCTCCAGACTTATGGAACCATGCCCAATCCCACGGGTTGAATTTCGGTTGGACCCAGGCGGTCCATGATTTCCAGGGTGTGTTCAGCATGTTGACCCTGGGGCGTAAATCCGGGCCCGTCAGCCCCGAAGAACTTTACGAAAAAGCAGGTCAGGTCCTTTGATTATGCCACGCCATGCATGCAGTGGTGGCACAAAAGTTCGCAGAAAAGCCCCCTGCTCACCCAGCCAGCACACTGACACCGCGCGAGACCGAAGTCTTGCAATGGTCGGCGCTGGGCAAAACCGCAGCCGATATCGCCCAGATTCTTTGCCTGTCCGAACGCACAGTCGGCTTCCATATCAGTAGCTCGATGAAAAAATTAGGCGTCAATAACAAGATTGCTGCCGTGATGACGGCGGTAAAAGCCGGACTGTTTTAAGCCGGGTAAAAACACCGAATGTAATCCACCCGAAAAAAAAGTAACATTTACGACCCGTTCTGAGCGTTGACGCAAACCTCCACCACTCGCGCCGCAGTTCACTCAGATGGTTCCTCATGTCCCCCTGTGGAACACCCGTCGATTACCCAGAGCCTCCCCCGCCATGCCCCTGCTCGACAGCCCTTTCGCCCAGCTGGATCTGATCCGCCAACCAGAGCAACAAAATGAGCCGCTACAAGCCTTTGACGCGGCCGATGAGTACTTGCTCAACTACTTGGCGGAGCAACAGCCGCCCCTCGCAACCCGCGTGCTGGTGCTCAATGACAGTTTCGGCGCCCTGGCAGCCAGCCTCGAAGGGCGGGTACAGGTGACCTCCAGCGGCGATTCGTTCCTGGGTGCCCAGGCACTGGAGAAGAATCTGGTGCGCAATGGCAAGGCGTTTGACGCCGTGTCAACGGTGCCGGCCAGCCAGACACCCACCGGGCCCTTCGATCGCGTGCTGATCCGCGTACCCAAAACCCTGGCCTTGCTGGAGGAGCAACTGATTCGCCTGCAAGGTCAACTGGCCCCAGGTGCGCAAGTGATCGCAGCAGCCATGGTCAAGCACCTGCCTCGGGCAGCCGGTGAGTTGCTGGAACGTTACATCGGGCCAATGCATGCCTCTCTGGCGGTGAAAAAGGCTCGCCTGCTGATCGCCACCCAGGCTGAGCGGCCGCAGGCAGTGTCGCCCTACCCCACCCGCTATCACCTGGAAACACCGGCCATCGAGCTACTCAACCACGCCAACGTGTTTTGCCGCGAAGGGCTGGACATCGGCACCCGGGCCTTCTTGCCGCACTTGCCGCAAAACCTGGGCAGCGCCCGGGTTGCAGACCTGGGCTGTGGCAACGGTGTACTGGCGATTGCCAGCGCGCTGCAAAACCCTGACGCGCATTACACCCTGGTGGACGAGTCGTTCATGGCCGTGCAGTCTGCCGCCGAAAACTGGCGGGCGGCGCTGGGCGAGCGGGAGGTAGTGATTCGCCCCGGCGATGGCCTGGCCGATCAGGAGCCGCAATCGCTGGACGTGATCCTGTGCAACCCGCCCTTCCACCAACAGCAGGTAGTGGGGGATTTCCTGGCTTGGCGTATGTTCCAGCAGGCCCGCGAAGCCCTGGTGGTGGGCGGCGCGTTGTATATCGTGGGCAACCGTCACCTGGGTTATCACAGCAAATTGGCGAGGTTGTTCCGCGGCGTCGAACAGGTCGCCGCCACACCGAAGTTCGTGATTCTCAGGGCTCGAAAATAATCGAGCCAAAAAACCCTCCGAGAGGAGGGTCATGAAGCCGTGCCGCAAGACGACGGACATCAGTGAGTGGTCAGGCCTGCGGCATTCATGAACATGCGCATCAGGCTGGCCACCACGAACAGGGCCAGGACACTGCCGGTCCAGATCATCGCCAGCCAGCCCAGGCGCTGCCAGAGCGGTTTTTTCTCAGCCTGTTCAATGTCATGTAACGAAGGTTTGCCGGACATGGATCAATCCTCCTAGTGATAACCGTCTTCGTGGGTGACCTTGCCGCGGAACACGTAGTAGCTCCAGAAGGTGTAACCCAGGATGAACGGGATGATGAACAACGTCCCCACCAGCATAAAGCCCTGGCTTTGCGGTGGTGCGGCGGCGTCCCAGATCGAGATCGACGGTGGCACGATGTTCGGCCACAAGCTGATACCCAAGCCGCTGTAGCCGAGGAAGATCAACACCAGCGTCAGCAGGAACGGCGTGTAGTGAGCGTTGCGAGCCACGGCGCGCACCAGACCGTACATGGTCACCAGTACCAGGATCGGCACCGGCAGGAACCAGAACAGGTTCGGCAGAGTGAACCAGCGCGAGGCAATTTCCGGGTGGGTCAACGGTGTCCAGATACTGACGATGCCGATCACCGCCAGTACCACGAAGGCCAAGGGGCGAGCCAGGTTATGCATCTGCTCCTGCAATTTGCCTTCGGTTTTCATGATCAGCCAAGTACAACCCAGCAACGCATACGCCACGACCAATGCCACGCCGCAGAACAGAGTGAACGGTGTGAGCCAGTCCAGAGAGCCACCGGCAAACTGGCGGTTGACCACTGGAAGACCATCAATGAAGGCCCCCAGTGCCACGCCCTGGAAGAACGTCGCTGCCAGTGAGCCGCCGATAAAGGCCTTGTCCCAAAGGTGGCGCTTGTCGTCCTTGGCCTTGAAACGGAACTCAAAGGCCACACCCCGGAAGATCAGTCCGATCAGCATCAGGATCAGCGGCAGGTACAGCGCCGAAAGCACGACCGAATAGGCCAGCGGGAAGGCGCCGAACAACGCCGCGCCCCCCAGTACCAGCCAGGTTTCGTTGCCATCCCAGACGGGAGCGACGGTGTTCATCATCACGTCGCGGTCGGTCTTGCCCGGAATAAAGGGAAAGAGAATCCCGATTCCCAAGTCAAAACCGTCCATGACCACGTACATCATGATGCCGAAGATGATGATCACGGCCCAGATCAGTGGAAGATCAATACCCATGACTCAGTTCCCCTTCTTCTGACTATCAGCCAGGCTGTCGCCGTGATCGGCGTCGGTGCTGTCATCGGCCGCCGACAACGGACGCGCCGGTGTGCGTTTCTGACCAGGACCACCGTGGGTCGGCTCGGTACTTTCATGGGTTACAGGACCTTTGCGCACCAGGCGCATCATGTAGCCCAAACCGGCACCGAACAGCGCGAAATACACCACCACAAACAGCACCAACGTAATGCTCATCTGCGCGAAGCTGTGGTTGGAAGACGCATCCGCCGTGCGCATCAGCCCGTAGACCACCCACGGCTGGCGACCGATTTCGGTGGTGAACCAACCGGCGAGAATCGCGATCAGGCCGGATGGGCCCATCCACAACGCCAGGTACAGGAACGGCCGCGAGGTGTACATCTTGTCGCCTTTGCGCAGCCAGAGGCTGAACAGGCCGGTGAAGATCATCAGGAAGCCCAGGCCAACCATGACCCGGAATGACCAGAACACGATGGTCGAGTTGGGACGATCCTCAGGCGCAAACTCCTTGAGGGCCGGCACCTGTTTGTCCAGGGAGTGGGTCAGGATCAAACTGCCCAGGTACGGAATTTCCACGGCGAATCTGGTTTTTTCAGCTTTCATGTCCGGCCAGCCGAACAGGATCAGCGGCGTGGGCTCGTTACCGATATTTTCCCAGTGGCCTTCAATAGCGGCGATTTTCGCCGGCTGGTGCTTCAAGGTGTTGAGGCCGTGGAAGTCCCCGATGACCGCTTGGATCGGCGCCACGATCAATGCCATCCACATCGCCATCGAGAGCATGGTGCGAATCGCTGGATTGTCCTTGCCCCGCAACAGGTGCCAGGCGGCCGAGGAGCCGACGAAGAACGCCGTGGCTACAAAGGCAGCAGTGGCCATGTGCATCAAACGGTAGGGGAACGACGGGTTGAAGATCACCGCCAACCAGTCCACCGGAATCACGCGGCCATCAATGATTTCAAATCCCTGAGGCGTTTGCATCCAGCTGTTGGAGGCGAGGATCCAGAAGGTCGAAATCAGTGTGCCGACGGCCACCATCACCGTGGCAAAGAAGTGCAGCTTGCGTCCGACCTTGTTCCAGCCAAACAGCATCACCCCCAGGAAACCGGCTTCGAGGAAGAACGCCGTGAGTACTTCATAGGTCAGCAACGGGCCAGTAACGGCGCCGGCAAAGTCCGAGAAGCGGCTCCAGTTGGTGCCAAACTGATAAGCCATGACCAACCCGGACACCACACCCATGCCGAAGTTGACGGCAAAGATCTTCGACCAGAAATGGTAAAGGTCACGGTAGGTATCGTTGTGGGTCTTCAGCCACAAGCCTTCCAGCACCGCGAGGTAACTGGCCAGGCCGATGGTGATGGCCGGGAACAGGATGTGGAACGAGATGGTGAATGCGAACTGAATTCGGGCGAGATCTAGCGCCTCCAAACCGAACATAAGTCTTCCTCTGTCAGGTAATACCGAATGCCGGCTACCGCCTCAGCATCCACTGGCCCCACGGATATGGAGTGTGGCGAATTCAAATTCGTTTCTTTTTTTAACCAGCCACGCAGGGAGTCTGGCCTTGCGGCCACCAGACCAATCCCCCTAAAGGTTTTGATCTGGATCAAGCATTGCTGAAAGAGTAGCCCCATTTTCGGCATTGGCCTGTGTGGTCTTTTGCCGCGTGACAGGCTGCCTCAGCCCGAGGCGTTGGGATTGCCGCAACTATTGGTTACAACTTGGTGATAACCTCGCTTTTCCCCGAGCCAGACCTGTCTCCCCTCATGCCCAGTGAACCCGCGCTGCTATTACGCCACCACCGCCCCTTCATCGCGTTCTGGCTGGCGCGAATCTTTACCGCCAGCGGCTTCCAGATGCTCACCGTGGCCATCGGCTGGAACCTCTACCAACTCACCGGCAACGTGCTCGACCTGGGATTGGTCGGCCTGGTCGAGTTCGCGCCTCGGGTTCTCTTCATGCTCCATACTGGTCACGTGGCCGATCGCTATGAACGGCGCAAGGTCGCGGCCATTTGCCAGACGGTGCAGGCGTTGATCGCCCTCGCCCTGGCCATCGGTGGCCTGACCGGTAACGTCACCCGCGAACTGATCTTTATCCTCGCCTTCCTGCTGGGCGCGGCCCGCTCCTTTGAAATGCCCACAACCCAGGCGCTGCTGCCCAGCATCGTACCCAAGGGGCTATTTCCGCGAGCCGTGGCCTCGTCACAAGCGGCCCAGCAATTAGCGACCATCGTCGCCCCCGCCTTGGGCGGCCTGCTCTATGCCTTCGGCAGCGTCTGGGTGTATGGCCCGACCGTGTTGCTATACCTGATCGCCTGCGTGCTGACCCTGAGCCTCCCCGCCCGGCAAACACCGTTGAACAAAGCCCCGGCGACCATGGACTCGCTGCTGGCCGGAATTCGCTTCATCCGCAGTCGACAGGACATTCTCGGGGCGATTTCCCTGGATCTGTTCGCGGTGCTGTTGGGCGGCGCTACGGCGCTACTGCCCGTGTTTGCCAAGGACATTCTGCTGACCGGTCCCTGGGGTCTGGGCTTGCTGCGTTCGGCGCCGGCGGTGGGCGCGTTGTTAATGTCGTTGTGGCTCGCGAAGTTTGCCGTGGAGCGCAAGGTCGGACGGATCATGTTCACCGCCGTCGGTGTGTTCGGCGTGGCGACCATTGCCTTCGGCCTGTCCACCTCGTTCTGGTTTTCCCTGGCGGTACTGGTGGTGTTGGGCGCGGCGGACATGATCAGCATGGTGATCCGGGCGTCCTTCGTGCAGTTGGAAACACCCGATGAAATGCGTGGCCGAGTCAGCGCGGTCAATGGGCTGTTTATCGGTGCGTCGAATCAGTTGGGTGAGTTTGAATCCGGAATTACCGCCCATTGGTTCGGCACGGTGCCGGCGGTGGTGATGGGCGGGATCGGCACGCTGGTGGTGACCGGGGTCTGGATCAAACTGTTCCCGACCCTGGCCAATCGCGACCGTATGCATGAACCGGTGGAGGCTGAACGGTCGCGCTTATAATCACAGTCGCAGCGCTCAGCGAATGCTAAGGGTGGCCACCAGAGTGTTCTGCGGCGGATTAATCGAACTGTTGCTGAACTGGAAGGTGCCACCGGCCTGCAGGTTCAGGTCGAAGCGGTAGATGTAACCCATCAGCACACCCGCGCCGTTGCAAGCCTCGCTAATCGAGCCCACTTGGCACACCGCCGTACGACTACCCGACAGTTCAGCACCATTGAGAGACGCGTGGGGATTGTTGCCCAGGCCCACCTCCATCACATAGACCTGGGTTGGACCGCGATGAGCGCACATCTGGGTGACGGTGGTACGTTCGGGAATCGCTTCGGTGCAGTTGGCCGACTCAACCTTGAACACCCGCACCTCGCTCAACGCCGGTGCGGCCGCGCTCCAGGCCGGTGCAGGCGCCAACCACACGCCCGCACAACCGAGCAGCCCCAGGCTCAAGGCAATGGTTTTTTTCATGCTGTTGATAGCTCCCCACAAAACGTCGGCAAAGTATGACTCAAGCCTTCGCCAACCAGAACTATACTCGACAGCCACTAAGCCCCGGCTGCTGGTATGATGCGCCGCTTTTTCCGAACCTCTGCGAAAATGCACGGCGCTTGGCGCAGTTTGTGCTTTGACTTAGAGGTCAACAATTCACGGCGCCGAATGCGCCACAGGGAGCAGAAATGCTGGAAAAGCTGTTTCAACTCAAAGCACACAACACCAACGTGCGCACCGAGATTCTCGCTGGCATCACGACCTTCCTGGCCATGGCCTACATCCTGTTCGTCAACCCGAGCATTCTCGGTGAGACCGGCATGGACAAGGGCGCGGTGTTTGTCGCTACCTGTCTGGCGGCGGCCATCGGCTCCACCGTGATGGGCCTGATCGCCAACTACCCGATTGCCCTGGCACCGGGCATGGGCCTGAACGCGTTCTTTACCTACACCGTGGTCCTGCACATGGGCCATACCTGGCAAGTGGCGCTGGGTGCGGTGTTCATCTCGGCGGTGCTGTTCTTCCTGCTGTCGATCTTCCGCATCCGCGAATGGATCATCAACAGCATCCCGCTGCCCCTGCGCTCGGCAATTGCGGCCGGTATCGGCCTGTTCCTGGCGCTGATCGCCCTGCACAACGCCGGTATCGTGGTCAGCAACCCGGCCACCATGGTTGGCCTGGGCGATCTGAAACAACCGGCACCGATCCTCGCCACCCTCGGTTTCGCGCTGATTGTTGCGCTGGAAGCCCTGAAGGTACGCGGCGCGGTGTTGATCGGCATTCTGGTGGTGACCATCGCCTCCATCGCACTGGGCTTCACCCCGTTCGGCGGCGTGATGTCGATGCCACCCTCCCTGGCCCCGACCTTCCTGCAACTGGACATCAAAGGCGCCCTGGACATCGGTCTGGTGAGCGTGATCTTCGCCTTCCTGTTCGTTGACCTGTTCGACAACTCCGGCACCCTGATCGGCGTCGCCAAGCGCGCCGGCTTGATGGGCAAGGACGGCCACATGCCGAAAATGGGCCGCGCCCTGATCGCCGACAGCACCGCCGCCATGGCCGGTTCGCTGCTGGGCACATCGACCACCACCAGCTACATCGAATCCGCAGCCGGCGTGAGTGCCGGTGGCCGTACCGGGTTGACCGCCGTAGTGGTGGCGATCCTGTTCCTGCTCGCGCTGTTCTTCTCGCCACTGGCTGCCAGCGTACCGGCCTTCGCCACCGCACCGGCGCTGCTGTTTGTTGCCGTGCTGATGACTTCGGGCCTGGCGGAAATCGACTGGGACGACATCACCGTCGCCGCCCCGGTGGTCATCACCGCCCTGGCCATGCCATTCACTTATTCCATCGCCAACGGCATTGCCTTCGGTTTCATCGCCTGGACCGCCATCAAGCTGCTCTCGGGCCGCTACCGCGAGCTGAACCCGGCGCTGGTGATTCTGTCGATTCTGTTTGTGATCAAGCTGGGCTGGTTCAACGCATGACTTTTGACGCCGCACACTACACCGTCCAACTGGAAGAAAAGGTCACGCGCTTGCGTGACCTGCTGGCACCTTTTGACGCGCCCGAGCCGCAAGTCTTCGATTCGCCACTGCAGAACTTCCGCCTGCGGGCCGAGTTCCGCCTGTGGCGCGAAGAGGGTCAGCGCCACTACGCGATGTTCTCCCAGGACGACAAGCGCACGCCGATCCTCATCGAGGAGTTCCCCATCGCCAGCCTGCGCATCAACCAGTTGATGCCGCAGCTCAAGGCCGCCTGGCAAGCCAGCACCGCCCTGAGCCACAAGCTGTTCCAGGTGGAGTTTCTGACCACCTTGGCGGGCGATGCAATGATCACCCTGTGCTATCACCGTCCGCTGGACGAACATTGGCACACGGCAGCGAACAAGCTGGCAGCCGACCTGAACGTCAGCATCATCGGTCGCTCCAAGGGCAAACGTGACGTGATCGGCCGAGATTACGTGGTTGAAAAGCTCGACGTTGGCGGTCGCACCTTCAGCTATCGCCAGCCGGAAGGCGCGTTCACTCAGCCCAACGGCACGGTGAACCAGAAGATGCTCAACTGGGCGTATGAAGCCTTGGGTGATCGTACCGACGACTTGCTGGAACTGTATTGCGGCAACGGCAACTTCACCCTGCCCCTGGCGACCCGTGTGCGCAAAGTGCTGGCCACCGAGATCAGCAAGACCTCGGTCAATGCCGCCTTGAGCAACCTCGATGAAAACGCTGTGGGCAACGTCACCCTGGTGCGCCTCTCCGCTGAAGAGCTGACCGAAGCCCTGAACGAAGTGCGGCCGTTCCGTCGTCTGCACGGCATCGACCTCAAGAGCTACGAATTCGGCAGTGTTTTTGTCGACCCGCCGCGTGCAGGGATGGACCCGGACACCTGCGAGCTGACCCGGCGTTTCGACAACATCCTGTACATCTCCTGCAATCCGGAGACGTTGGCGGCCAACATTGCGCAGTTGCATGACACCCATCGCATTACTCGCAGTGCCTTGTTTGACCAGTTCCCGTGGACCCACCATATGGAGTCGGGTGTGTTGCTGACCCGGCGGTAAAACGCTCAAGTGCCCCACAAAAAGCCGTCCTCGAGACGGCTTTTTTGTGGGTGCACACCTGACGAATTATTTTCAATTGATATCGGCCCTTGATGGGCACAAGGGTTGTTTTTTATTCCTTGTTCGATGATCGAACGGTTTACTCACACCCTGCCTCGCAATAATTAACCATCTGGTACATTTTATCTCCACAGGCTGACACCGCTCAGTCCAAGCCAAAAACAATACTGGAGACACCCCTTATGCCCCCGATCGTGCTGGTGCTTAACGGCCCCAACCTGAACCTGCTCGGCACCCGCGAGCCCGCCACTTATGGCTATGAAACCCTGGCCGACATCGCCGCCCTGTGTGGCCGCAGCGCCGAACAGCTGGGCCTGAAAGTGGAGTTTCGCCAGACCAACCATGAAGGCGAACTACTGGACTGGATCCACAGCGCCCGCGCCCGTTGCGCTGGCATCGTGATCAACCCGGCGGCCTGGACCCACACCTCGGTCGCGATCCGAGATGCACTGGTGGCCAGTGAAGTGCCGGTAATCGAAGTGCACCTGTCCAACGTGCATGCGCGGGAAGCATTTCGTCATCACTCCTTCGTCTCACCGATTGCCAAGGCCGTGCTTGCCGGTTTCGGCAGCCATGGCTATCACCTGGCCCTTGAGCATTTCAGCCAGACCTTGAAGAGATGAGCCTTATGTCCCAACGCCGAATTCTGGCCGGCCTGATCGGTGCCGGCATCCAGGCCTCGCGCACCCCCGCCCTGCACGAGCAGGAAGGTGACGCCCACGGCTTGCGCTACCTGTATCGCTTGATCGACCTGGATCAATTGCATCTGGACACCACTGCCCTGCCCGACCTGCTCAGTGCAGCCGAACAAATGAGCTTCACCGGCTTGAACATCACCTACCCGTGCAAGCAGGTGATCCTGACGCTGCTCGACGAGCTATCGCCCGAGGCGCGGGGAATTGGCGCGGTTAACACGGTCGTGTTTCAGGACGGCAAACGCATTGGCCATAACACCGACTGCCTGGGATTCGCCGAAGGGTTTCGCCGGGGCTTGAGTGACGCGGCACGCAAGCAGGTGGTGCAAATGGGCGCGGGTGGTGCAGGCGCGGCGGTGGCTCATGCGTTGCTCAGCGAAGGCGTCGAACAATTGAGCATTTTCGATGTGGACGAAGGCCGCGCCCGCAGCCTGGCCGAGAACCTCAACCAGCATTTCGGCCAGGGTCGTGCCCAGGCCGGCAGCGACTTGCACCGCGCCATGGCCGAAGCTGACGGCCTGGTGAACACCACACCCATGGGCATGACCAAATTGCCGGGCATGCCCGTACCGCTGGCGACGTTGCGGCCTGAGTTATGGGTGGCGGAGATTGTCTATTTCCCGCTGGAAACCGAACTGCTGCGCAACGCCCGGGCGCTGGGTTGCCGCACATTGGATGGCGGCAACATGGCCGTGTTTCAGGCGGTGAAGGCGTTTGAGTTGTTCAGTGGAGAAGTGGCGGATGCCGGCCGAATGTTGGCGCACTTCCAGAGCATGAATAGCTCTGTGTAGAAACCAGATCACCTGTAGCCGCTGCCGAGGTACGAGGCTGCGATGCGTGTCCGCAGGACCGCCGGCGGGGGTCGCTTCGTCGGAATGCCGCACCAAACCCATCGCAGCCTCGTACCTCGGCAGCAGCTACAGCGGGTTGTGTTCAGGCCTGCAGGTAGCGCAACACCGACTCGCAAATCATCGCCCGATGCCGTTGCTTGACCGTCTCGTCTGACAATTCGATCTGAAAGATCTCGCTGAAGGTGTGGCGGTTGGACACGCGATAAAAGCTGAACGAGTTGATCAGCAGGTGTACATCCAGCGGTTCCAGGCCTTCACGAAACACTCCCAGTTCCGCCCCTCGGCGCAGGGTCGCACCGAGCGCTTCAAGAATGTTGCTGTTCATCGCCTTGATCGCGTCGGACTGCTTCACGTACTCGGCGTTGTGGATATTTTCGATGCTGACGATCCGCACGAAATCCACATTCTGGTCGTGATGATCAAAGGTGAATTCCACCAGACGCCGGATGGCTTCCCGAGGCTCCAGCGCCGTCAGGTTCATCCGCGCTTCGGTGTTGCGAATATCGCCGTAGAGTTTCTCCAGCACCTCGACGTACAGCTGCTCTTTGCTGCCGAAGTAGTAATAGATCATGCGCTTGGAGGTGTGGATGCGCTCGGCGATGGCGTCCACGCGGGCACCGGAAAGGCCCTGCTGGACAAATTCGACAATGGCCTCCTGGAGAATGTTCTCGCGGGTCTTCTCCGGATTGTTCTTGCGTCCCTTGCGCGGCGCTTCCACTTCAGGAGGCGCTGCGGAGAGTTCGGAAGTCGAGTTCATGGTGCGCTCACGGCCATTTGTGCAGGCCGTGATTATGGGCCGCTGCGCCCGGCGAAGGAAGCGCCAAAACCTTACAACTTGGCCTGGCGCACGGCACCACTGCGGGACTTGGCCATGGCCGCCAGGCGTACTGCCACGTTGGCTGCGCCGTAACCGGCATAGCCGTTTTTGCGCTGGATGATCTCGAAGAAAAACCGCCCTTCGAACGGCTCGGTGTACACATGAAACAACTCGCCACCCTGGGCGTCACGGTCGTAGAGCACGTTGTAGTAGGCCAGTTCGCTGAGGAACTGATCATCGAAATCAAAGCGTGCGGCCAGGTCATCGTAGTAGTTGAGCGGGATATCCAGCAGCGGCACGCCGGCCTCTTTGGCCCGGCTGACCTCGGCGAAAATGTCTGCGCAGTCGAAGGCAATGTGATGCACGCCAGAGCCACGATAGCTGGACAGGGCGTGCGAAATCGCCGTGTTGCGGTTCTCGGAGATATTCAGCGGCAGGCGAATCGAACTGCAGCGGCTGCGCAGCGCACGGCTTTTCACCAGACCATAGGGATCGGGCAGCACCACTTCATCGTCGGCTTCGAAATCCAGCAGGCTTTTGTAGAACAGCACCCAGCTGTCGAGGCTGTCGGCAGGCAAAGCCATCGCCATGTGATCGATACGCAGCAAACCACCGCCATTGGATGCCGAGGTTTGCAGGTTAAAATCCGTGTCGTAGATCCCGCCTTGATCCTGGTCTACCAGATAAATCAGGCTGCCATCGGGTGCGCGCACCGCCGCCAGCTCCAACTCGTTGGGACCGACCAGGCCGCGATAAGGCTGCCCCTTGTAGGCCACCGCCCGCTCCAGGGCCTTGGCGCTGTCCTTGACCCGAATCGCCGTGGCACACAACGATGGCCCGTGGGCTTCGAAAAAGTTGTGGGCAAAGGAATAGGGTTCGCAATTGAGGATCAGGTTGATATCGCCCTGACGCAGCAGGCTGACATGCTTGGAGCGATGCTCACCGGCCTTGACGAAGCCCAGGCGTTGCAACCATTGCGTGAGCTTGGCGCCGAGGTTTTCATCCACCGCAAACTCCAGAAATTCGATGCCGTCATACTCACTGGCGGCCGGTGTTTCAAACAGTGTTTCAAGCTGAGCGGCCGGCGCGGCTTCCTGCGCCAGGCGCTGGCGGGTCTTCTCTTCCAGGTACAGCAGCGAGCGCAAACCATCGGCGGCATTGGCTCGGGTTGGCGCGGCGCGAAAGCCGTCGTTGAAAATTTCCAGGGACAAGGGTCCGGTGTAGCCGCTCTTGATGATGGGCGCGAGAAAGCCCGGCAGATCGAACTCACCCTGGCCGGGGAAGCAGCGGAAATGCCGGCTCCACTCCAGCACATCCATCGCCAGGACCGGCGCATCGGCCATTTGCACGAAGAAGATCTTGTCCCCGGGAATCTCGGCGATAGCACTGGGATCGCCCTTGAGAGACAGGGTGTGAAAACTGTCCAGCAACACACCAAGGCTGGGGTGATCAACCTGCCGCACCAGGTTCCAGACCTGTTGCCAGGTGTTGACGTGCCGGCCCCAGGCCAGGGCTTCATAGCCAATGCGCAAGCCACGACGGCCGGCGTGTTCGGCCAGCAGGCTCAAGTCGTCCAGCAGAATGCGTTCATCGCCGAGCGAATCGGCCGACGCATTGCTGCACACCAGCACCAGGTCGGTGCCCAGCTCCTGCATCAAGTCGAACTTGCGCTCAGCGCGCTCCAGGTTGCGCGCCAGGCGCTCGCGGCGGCAGCCTTCAAAATCACGGAACGGCTGAAACAGGGTGATGGCGATACCCAGGTCGGCGCACATCTGCCTGACTTCCCGCGGGCTGCCATCGTAATACAGCAAGTCATTCTCGAAGATTTCCACGCCATCGAACCCGGCAGCGGCAATGGCTTCGAGCTTTTCCGGTAGGGTTCCACTCAGGGAAACGGTGGCAATGGAACGTTGCATGGGGTAACTCCCGGCAATAAAGGCAGGTCTTGTTTGTCGCAAATTATTGGCTTCGACGTTCCTCGGCGTAAATTAAAATGTACCAACCAGTTAGTTTTATGGGCGATTATCGAACACAATGGCCATTGGCGAATTGACGATTTTTTAGCCGCTGCGCACCATCGACTGCACCTGAGCAGCGCTTTCATTGAGCGACTCAAGGGATCAAGACCCAGAACACACCATAAAAATTTCAAAAAACGGGTACCTCCTCATGCCTTCGCAAAACTCCGTCGTGGCCCCGCGCCCTGGCATCTCCCAAAGTGGCATCGGCGACAAGATTCGTGGTGCCCTGGCCGTCGGCAAGACTCGCTGGGGCATGCTGGCCCTGGTGTTCTTCGCCACTACCCTGAACTACATCGACCGCGCCGCCCTCGGGGTGATGCAACCGATCCTGGCCAAGGAAATGAGCTGGACGGCGATGGATTACGCCAACATCAACTTCTGGTTTCAGGTCGGCTACGCTATCGGCTTTGTGCTGCAGGGCCGGTTGATCGACCGGGTCGGCGTCAAGCGTGTGTTCTTCTGCGCGGTGCTGTTGTGGAGCATCGCCACCGGCGCCCACGGCCTGGCCACCTCAGCCGTCGGTTTTATGGTGTGTCGCTTTATCCTCGGGCTGACCGAGGCCGCCAACTACCCGGCGTGCGTCAAGACCACCCGCCTGTGGTTCCCTGCCGGCGAGCGAGCAGTGGCCACCGGGATCTTCAACGCCGGCACCAACGTCGGCGCCATGCTCACACCCATGCTGTTACCGCTGATCCTCCACGTATGGGGCTGGCAGGCGGCATTCCTGTGCATGTCGGCGCTCGGGGCGATCTGGCTGATTTTCTGGGGTTTGAAGTACTACAACCCGGAAGAGCATCCGAGCGTTAAGCAATCAGAACTGGACTACGTGCAACAGGACGTCGAGCCGGAACAGCCCCGCGTACCGTTCAGCCGCATCCTGCGCATGCGCGGCACCTGGGCCTTCGCCCTGGCTTACGCGATGACCGCGCCGGTGTTCTGGTTCTACCTGTATTGGCTACCGCCGTTTCTCAACCAGCAATACAGCCTGGGGATCAACGTGACCCAGATGGGCATCCCGCTGATCATTATTTACCTGACGGCGGACTTCGGCAGCATTGGCGGCGGGATTCTGTCTTCGTTCCTGATCGGTCGCGGGATGAATGCGATCAAGGCACGGCTTGTGTCAATGCTGCTGTTCGCCTGCTGCATCGTCGGGGTGATCATGGCCGCTGGCTCCAGCCAGCTGTGGGTCGCGGTATTTGCCATCTCCCTGGCCATCGGCGCACACCAGGCCTGGACCGCCAACATCTGGAGCCTGGTGATGGACTACACGCCCAAGCACATGATGAGCACGGTGTTTGGTTTTGGCGGCATGTGCGCGGCCATCGGCGGGATGTTCATGACCCAGATCGTCGGGCATATCCTCACGGTCACGAATAACAACTACACGGTGCTGTTCACCCTGATTCCGGCGATGTACTTCATCGCCCTGATCTGGATGTACTTCATGGCCCCGCGCAAGATTCCTACCGTCGACGCCTGATTCGACTCAACTGCGCCGCTGCTGCCAGGCAGCGGCCAGGCCGCTCAGGCAAATAACCCCGATCCCGACCACAGTGGTCAGGTTCGGGGTATGCGCGAACACCAGCCAGCCCAACAACCCCGCGAACACGATCTGACAATAGCCAAACGGCGCCAGCAAGGCCGGTGCTGCAAAGCGGAACGCCTTGGTCAACAGCAAGTGCGCGGTCATCCCGCAGGTGCCCAGCGCCAGCATCAACACGCCATTCCACAGGCTCGGCACCTGCCAGAAGAACGGCACAAGCGCACTCATCACCAGGGTGTTGCACAGCCCGGCGAAGAAGTTGCTGGTGGTCGGGCTGTCGTACTGGCTGAGGATGCGGGTGAGCAATTGATAGAAGCAGAAAAACAGCGCAGAACACAACGGCAGCAATACCGCCGGCGTGAACAATTCACCGCCCGGGTGAACGATGATCAAGACACCGACAAAACCACAAATCACCGCCAGCCATTGGCCACGGGTCACGTGCTCACCCAGCAGCGGCACCGACAATGCCGTCACCAGGATCGGCGCCAGGAAGTTGACCGCCGTGGCTTCGGCCAACGGAATGAATTGCAGGGCCGTGGTGAAGAACAGGCTGGTGCCCAGCAGGCACAAGGCCCGTACCACTTGCAGTCCGGGCCGTTTACTGCGCAGCACACGCAGCCCGGATTGCGGCAGGAAGATCCCGGCCATCAACAGCGTATGCACCATGTAGCGGGCCCACACCACCATCACGATCGGATAGAACCCGGCCAGGTATTTGGACAAGGCGTCGTGGCTGGAAAACAGAAAGGTCGCCACCACAATCAGCAGAATGCCTTTGAAAGGGTGGTTGACGCCGGAAAGTGGAGTACTGAGGGTCATTGTGTTCTCTTGAGTGGCAGGCTGAAATGACCGCCGCAAACGGGGCACAATCTAGAGCCGTGCGTACGTCTATCTCAAGAGCATAACCAAACACTGTTCGAACAGCGCACTAAATCGCGGGAATCGAGTCGAACGCTCCACTCAGCCCTGTCATTGCGCGTTTTTTAACCAAGGCTTTTTCATCATGAAAAAAACACTGTTGATTCTGTCCACACTTGCCCTGCTCAGCGCCTGTAACAAAGAGGCCCAGGACAATAAAGCCGCCCCAAAACCGCCTCCGGTCTCCGTTCAGGCCACCCTGGTCCCCGAAAACCCGCCGACCGACAAATGGGTTGGCAAGTGGATCGGCGTCGAAGGCCTGAATCTGACCATCAGCAAAGATGACACTATCGGTCGCGGCCACTACGTACTGACCATGCAATACGGCCTCGATGCCGATGACTCCGGAACCTTCAAAGGGGTGGCCACCGAAGACGGCATCAGCTTTACCCGCCCCGACGGCCCGCAAATCCTGCGTGCCGGCGACGGTGAAGCCACCGGTTTGAAGTGGCTGGCCGATAAAAAGGACTGCCTGGTGGTCAATAGCGGCGAAGGCTATTGCCGTCCGTAACATCCCTGGGATTAGATAGCGTCAGACAGCCGGACTGGCGCCAACCCGACTCACCAACAACACTGATCTGCACGTTTATCAAGAGGATTGCCACATGCTATGGAAAAAAGGCCGACGCAGCGACAACGTAGTCGATGCCCGCGATGACAGCGGCGGCGGTGGTGGCGGCATGCGCTTTGGGGGTGGCAAAGGCCTGAGCCTGACGGCCATTGTGCTGATCGTCGGGGTCGGCTGGCTCACCGGCCAGGACCCGATGCAGATCCTCGGGCAACTGAGTGGCCAGATGACCGAGCAGGCGCCTTCGGTCAGCCCGCAGACGCGCCAGGCACCGCCGGCCAATGATGAACAGGCCGACTTCGTCCGCGCCGTACTCGGAGATAACGAAGACACCTGGGCCCAGGTATTCCAGGAAAACGGCCTGACCTACAAGAACCCCAAGTTGATCCTGTTCCGTGGCCGGGTGAACTCCGCCTGCGGTGGTGCTACGTCCGCCAGTGGCCCGTTCTATTGCCCGGCTGACCAGCAGGTCTACCTGGACCTGGACTTCTTCCGGGAAATGTCCCAGCGCTTCAAGGCGGCCGGCGATTTCGCCCAGGCCTACGTGATCGCTCACGAAGTCGGACACCATGTGCAGACCTTGCTCGGGATTTCGTCGAAGATTCAGGCGGCGCGGCAGCAAGGCCGTCCGATGGAAGGCGACGGCGGCCTGCTGGTGCGCCAGGAACTGCAAGCCGACTGCTTCGCCGGGGTCTGGGCCAATCGAGCGCAGAAGCGCCTGAACTGGCTGGAGCCGGGCGACATTGAGGAAGCGCTGAATGCGGCCAATGCCATCGGCGACGACCGTCTGCAGCAGCAAGGCCAGGGTCGTGTCGTGCCTGATTCGTTCACCCATGGTACTTCTGCACAGCGGGTGCGCTGGTTCAAGACCGGCGTTGCCAATGGCCAAATCAACCAATGCGACACCTTCACCGCCAAGAGCCTCTGAATGAATAAACGATCGGGATGGCTGCTGGGCGTGTTGATTACCTGCTCCTCCACCTGGGCCGCCGAGCATGGGGTCAAGGTGGTCAGTCCCGATCGGTTTCACCTGGAGGCCGGTGACCTGAGCGTTGGCCTGAGCCAGGACTGGCGCCAGCCACTGCCTCAGGTGACCCGTGCACTGATCATCGTCCATGGCCGGCTGCGCAATGCCCAGACTTACCTGAAGAGCGGCGAAGTGGCAGCCAGGAGCGCAGGACAAAGCACCAATACCTTGGTGATTGCACCGCAGTTTCTCAACGAATCCGATGTCAAACGCAACCCGCTGAACCCGCAGGTTTTGCGCTGGCATGGCAATGACTGGATGGCCGGTGAGCCATCAATCGGGCCTGGCCACGTCAGTTCCTACGGGGCGCTGGACCAGATCATCAAGCACTTGGGCAATCGCAAGCTGTTCCCGGCCTTGAAGGAAATTGTCGTCGCCGGCCACTCAGGCGGTGCTCAGGTCGTGCAGCGCTTTGCCCTGACCGGTCACGATCACCCGACCTTGAAAACTGAAGGTGTCAGCCTGCGCTATGTGGTCGCCAACCCATCGTCCTACGCGTATTTCAGCCCGCAACGCCCGGTGAAATTCGAGGTAGCCAGTTGCCCTGGGTTCAATGACTGGAAGTACGGTATGCAGAAACTGCCGGCCTACACCAAGGGACAAAGTGCCGAGGTGCTTGAGCAAACGTATGTGGCGCGCGACATCACCTACCTGTTGGGCCAGAAGGACACCGACCCCAATCACCCGGCGCTGGACAAGCGCTGCGAGGCTGAAACCCAGGGCGCGTACCGGCTGGTTCGCGGGCACAACTATTTCGATTACCTCAAGCAGCGACATCCGCAGTTGAGTCATAAGCTGGTTGAGGTGCCGGGGGTTGGGCATGACGGGGATAAGATGTTTACCTCGCCTGAGGGACAGAAGGTACTGTTCCCATAACCCCTGACAAAACCGAATAAAAATGTGGGAGCGGGCTTGCTCGCGAAGGCGGTGTATCAGTCACCCGATATATTGACTGACACACCGCCTTCGCGAGCAAGCCCGCTCCCACACAAGCCCGCCCCCACATTGGACTTTCATTGTCTGGTCTAGATCATCCCGCGCAACGCCGCACAATCCTCGGCATGCCAATCGGCCAACTCCGGCCATGGGTTATCCGGCAGATTGACCAGCACGGTTTTCGTCCCCGCCGCCCGACCGCAATCCAGGTCAAAGCGGTAGTCACCCACCATCACCATCTCAGCGGGCGTTACGTCCCAGGCCTCTGCCAGTTTCAGCAGGCCACCCGGATCAGGCTTGGGCGGAGCATCGTCACGACCCAGCACATCCTCGACAGCAAAGCAGTCCGCCAAGCCGATGGCTTGCAGCGTTACATGAGCCAGTTCCCGGGCATTGCGGGTCAGGATGCCCAGGCGATAACCACGCTGCGCCAATTCCCGCACCAATTCCACGGCGCCGGTCGCGGCAACGGAACCCACCGCCAGCTCCCGTTCATGCTCCAGCAACCAGGCATGCTTGGCCGCCGCTTCAGCAGCAGGCAATGCCGCCAGGTGCGTCAGGATGTCATCGGTTGCCGGAATATCCAGGGCTACGCGAATCGCTGCAAAGTCATGCACGGCGACCGTAAGCGTGCCGTCCATGTCAAACACCCAATATTTAACGTCGCTCAGGCTCATGCCCAGTCCTTGCGGTGGCGAATCAAGCCCTCCTGAGTCACCGATGCCACCAGTTGCCCGGCACGGTTGTACACACTGCCCCGGGAGAAACCGCGGGAGTTACCGGCCCATGGGCTGTCCATGGCGTAGAGCAACCAGTCATCGGCGCGCAGGTCGGCGTGGAACCATAACGCGTGGTCGAGGCTGGCGACTTGCATGTCTTTCTGCCACACGGTCTTGCCATGGGGCAGCAGTGAAGTGGTCAGCAAACCGAAGTCCGACGCATAGGCCAGCAGGTATTTATGCAACGCCGGCGAATCGGCCAAGGCGCCATCGGCGCGAAACCACACGTACTTCACCGGGTCAGACGGCTGCGGGTTGAACGGATCTTTCTCGGTCACCGGCCGCACTTCGATGGGCTTGGGGCACAGCAACTTTTCGCGCATGTGCTCCGGAATCAGGTGCGCCCGCTGCTGAGTCAGCTCCAACTCCGAGGGCAGGTTTTCCGGGCCGACCACCTGAGGCATGGTCGTCTGATGCTCGAAGCCCTCTTCGTCATATTGGAACGAAGCACTGCAAGTAAAGATCGGGTTGCCCTTCTGGATCGCCGTCACCCGGCGCGTGCTGAAGCTGCCGCCATCGCGCACGCGGTCAACCTGATAAACCACCGGCAACGCCGCGTCCCCGGGCCGCAGGAAATAACCGTGCAGCGAATGCACATGCCGCGCTTCTTCAACGGTCTGGCTCGCCGCCGACAGAGACTGGCCCAATACCTGGCCGCCGAACAGCTGGCGAAAGCCCAGGTCCTGGCTGCGGCCGCGAAAGAGGTTTTCCTCGATCGGCTCCAGGGTCAGCAGGTCCACCAGATCTTCCAACACTTGGCTCATAAAGCAATGCTCCTACAACAATCTATTGGGCATTCCGGGATGCTTATCCGTGCAGCGTATCCAACCATTGGGCGCGGGTGATGCGGTACAAAACATGATGGCGCAACGGATCATCCGCTGCGACCTTGGGGTGTTCAAAATCTGCCGATGGATCGTACTGCATGCCGATGGCCTGCATGACTTTCTGTGACGGCAGATTGGTTTGGGTGGTGAACGCGACGACCTCATCCAGCTTCAGCCGGTCGAAGCCACAACGCAACGCGGTCCAGGCCGCCTCGCTGGCATAACCCAGGCCCCAATGCTCCTTGGCCAGGCGCCAGCCAATCTCCACCGACGGGGTGAAGTGCGCATCGAAGCTGACATTCAACAACCCGGTCAGGCCGATAAATTCGCCGCTGTCCTTGCGCTGCAAGGCCCACAGACCAAAACCGTACTCGGCGAAATGGCCCCGAATCCGTCCGATCAGCGCCGCACTTTCCAGGCGACTCAGGGTGGCCGGAAAATAACGCATCACCTGCGGGTCGGCGCACATCCGGGCAAACTCCGGCAGATCGGTATCACTCCATTGGCGCAACACCAAGCGTGCGCTTTCCAATTCCTGTATTGGCTCCATTGATCCCCCTCCCCTGCCATGTGCGTAAGTGTACCGCGCTGTTAAGATCCGTCGCTGGTCCCCGTCAGAAATTGCCATGCCATTGCCACTGATCTACCACGACGACTACAGCCCCGAGTTCCCGGCGGACCACCGTTTCCCCATGGATAAATTCCGCCTGTTGCGCGATCACTTGGTGGACAGCGGCTTGACCCAGGACAGCCAACTGCTGCGCCCGGAACTGTGCCCGGCAGAGATTCTGGCCCTCGCCCATGAACCTGGGTATATCGAACGCTACATGAGTGGCGAGTTATCCCGCGAAGACCAACGGCGCCTGGGCCTGCCCTGGAGCGAAGCCCTGGCCCGACGCACCGTGCGCGCCGTCGGCGGCTCCTTGCTGGCAGCCGAACAAGCGCTGGAACACGGCCTGGCCTGCCATCTGGCGGGCGGCACCCATCATGCTCATTACGATTACCCGGCGGGCTTCTGCATCTTCAATGACCTGGCAGTGATCAGCCATTACCTGCTGGAAAGCGGTCGGGTCGACCGGGTGTTGATCTTCGACTGTGACGTGCACCAGGGCGACGGCACCGCGCGTATCCTTGAACACACTCCGGACGCCATCACCGTGTCCCTGCACTGCGAAAAGAATTTCCCGGCACGCAAGGCCCGCAGCGACTGGGATATCCCGTTGCCCATGGGCATGGGCGACACCGATTACCTCAAGGTGGTGGACGATGCCCTCAACTACCTGCTGCCGCTGTATCAGCCCGACCTGGTGCTGTACGACGCCGGTGTCGATGTGCACAAGAACGACGCCCTCGGCTATCTCAAGCTGACTGACCAAGGCGTCGCCGCCCGCGACGAAAGCGTGATGCGCCATTGCCTGGGCCGCGACATCCCGGTGATGGGCGTGATCGGCGGCGGCTACAGCAAAGACCGCCCTGCCCTTGCCCGCCGTCACGGCATCCTGCATCACAGTGCGCAACGGGTATGGACGTCATCAGGTTGTCACTGACGTGTGAGTGCTTACCCACAATCGCTGTGGAACTGCCTGTGGATAACCTGAGTGAAACTCTCTGTAAGCGAGCAGCCGTATAGCCTGCAGCAAGCTGTATGTTTTTTGATCAGGCAGTAACGACATCCTCGGGTAGAATGCTCGGCCTACTTTGCCGAACCGCAGTCACTCCCATGCCTCAGACCCACGCCCAGTCTCATCACGTCATCATCATCGGCGGCGGCCCTGCCGGGCTGATGGCCGCCGAAGTGCTGAGCCAGGCGGGGATCAAGGTCGACCTGTATGACGGCATGCCCTCGGTGGGCCGCAAGTTCCTGCTGGCGGGCGTGGGCGGGATGAACATCACCCACTCCGAAGCGTACCCCGCGTTTCTCTCGCGCTATGCCGAGCGTGCGCCACAAATCGCGCCGTTGCTGCGTCAGTTCGGCGCCGAAGCGTTGTGCGAATGGATTCACGGGCTGGGGATTCAAACCTTTGTCGGCAGCTCCGGCCGGGTCTTTCCTACCGACATGAAAGCCGCCCCGCTCCTGCGCGCCTGGCTCAAGCGCCTGCGGGACCAGGGCGTAGTTATCCACACCCGTCATCGCTGGTTGGGTTGGAATGACGACGGTAGCCTGCTTATCCACAGCCCCGAGGGTGATAGAAGCTTGCGCGGCGACGCGGTGCTGCTGGCCTTGGGTGGCGGCAGTTGGTCGCGCCTGGGTTCCGATGGCGCCTGGCTCAAGCTGCTGGAAGATAAAGGCGTCCCTTATGCGCCACTGCAACCGAGTAACTGCGGCTTCGAGGTGTCAGCCTGGAGCGAGTTGATGGTCAGCAAATTTGCTGGCGCGCCGTTGAAAAACGTCGCCATCGGTTTGGCGGACGATAAACCCCGGCTCGGGGAATGCGTGATCACCGCCACCGGGATTGAAGGTAGCCTGATCTACGCGCTGTCGGCGCCGATACGCGAGGCGATCAATCGGAAGGGAGCGGCCACGGTGCATATCGATTTGCTACCGGGCAAACCGTTGAACAAAGTCCTGGCGGCACTGAGCAAACCACGCGGCTCGCGCTCGATGAGCAAGCACCTGCACAGTCAGTTGGGGTTGGATGGCGTGAAAGCCGCGTTACTGCGGGAATTGGCACCTGCCGAGCGTTTCAATGATCCGACACAGTTGGCTGTGGATATCAAGGCACTGCCTCTGACCTTGGTGAAAACCAGGCCTATGGACGAAGCCATCAGCACGGCGGGCGGCGTGCCGTTTGAAGCGCTGGATGAGCGGTTGATGCTCAAGCAATTGCCGGGGGTGTTCTGCGCGGGCGAGATGCTGGACTGGGAGGCACCGACGGGCGGGTATCTACTGACGGGGTGTTTTGCCAGTGGGCGAGCCGCCGGGCGGGGTGTGCTGGAGTGGCTAAAGCACCGCCCTCTGTAACCGCTGGCGCAGCCTGCGATCGGCTGCGCAGCAGTCGTCAGTCTCTTGAACCGCTGAAGGTCCTTCGGCCCTTATGCAGCCTCGTACCTCGACAGCGGCTACAGGGCGGCCATCGCAGGCACCGAAAACTTACTTCTTCTTACGCGGCCCGGTATTAAACACTGGCACCTTGCGCACGGGCTTGAGCGAAGGCTCCGCCACCGACACTTCACCACTCTCCACCCACTTGCCCAAGTTGCGCTTGCCGCCACCTGTGGTCTTGGGTTTCTTCGGCTTCTTGGGCTTTTTCACCACCTGACCGCTGGAATCAGTGTCCGGCACCCGATGTTCCGGCTCGAAGTCCTGCTCCATATGCCGGGTCAACGTCTGACGGGTCAGCATCTCGATCGCCGACAACATGTTCACTTCATCGGCACACACCAGGGAAATCGCCTCACCGGTGTTGCCCGCACGACCGGTACGGCCGATACGGTGGATGTAGTCTTCGGCGACGATCGGCAGGTCAAAGTTGACCACCAGCGGCAAGTCTTCGATGTCCAGGCCACGGGCCGCCACGTCGGTGGCCACGAGAATCTGCACTTCGCTGGCCTTGAAACGATCAAGGGCACGCTGGCGGGTCGCTTGTGGCTTGTCGCCATGAATACCGTCGGCATTGATGCCCAGGCCCTGTAGTTTTTCTACCAACGCGTCCACGCCGTTGCGGGTCTTGGCGAACACCAGTACCTGCTTCCAGCGGCCCTTGCGCATCAGGTGCACAAACAGCTCCGCCTTGCGCTTCTTGTCCACCGGCACCACCCATTGCTTGACGGTGTTGGCGGCGACGTTGCGCGGGCTGACTTCGACGATCAGCGGGTCAATGAGCATCTGCCCGGCCAGCAGGCGGATTTCGTCGGAGAAGGTCGCGGAGAACAGCAGGGTCTGGCGCTTTTTCGGCAGCATGCGGTAAATGTTCGCCAGTTCTTCGGAGAAGCCCAGGTCGAGCATGCGATCGGCTTCATCCAGCACCAGGGTTTGCAGCTGATTGAGTTTCAGCGCGTTCTGACGGAACAGGTCGATCAGGCGGCCAGGCGTGGCGACCAGCACATCGACGCCTTTGCGCAGCTTCATCATCTGCGGGTTGATGCTCACGCCGCCATACACGGCGTACGTGGTCAGCGGCAGGTGTTGGGCGTACTCAGCGACGCTGGCGTGGACCTGCTCGGCCAGCTCGCGGGTCGGGCACAAGATCAGCGCGCGCACCGAGTTGGCGGTGACTTTCGGCCCTTCCATCGTCAGCAGTTGCAGCAGCGGCACCGCAAAACCGGCGGTCTTGCCAGTACCGGTCTGGGCAGCGGCCATCAGGTCGCGACCGGCCAGCACCGCCGGAATGGCTTGCGCCTGCACCGGCGTCGGGGTCTGGTAGCCGAGCGTCTCAAGGGCGCGCAGCAAGGGGTCGATCAGGCCAAGGGTGGCGAAAGTCATGGAAGTACCGTAGGAAAAAGTCAGCGCAAGGTCGCAATGCGCCGCAGTTTACCCTAAATCCGGTTTGGGCTTGCGCCACTGTGGCAGGCTGATCAGCAGCACTGCACTGATGATCACCAGCATCGCCAACGCCTCTTCCATGCCAATGGTCTCGCCGACAAACACAATCCCCAACAGCACCGCCACCGCCGGGTTGACGTAGGCATAGCTGGTGGCCGCCGCCGGACGCACGTGCTTGAGCAGGTACATATAGGCGTTGAAGGCGATGATTGAGCCGAACACGGTCAAGTACGCCAGGGCCAACCACCCTTCAACTGGCGGTATGGCGTTCAGATGTTCACCACTGACGGCACTGAGGACCAGCAGCACGGCGCCTGCAATCAGCATTTCCGCCGCACTGGCCATGGCGCCCTGTGGCAGCGGCAAATGCTTGCTCCACACTGAACCAAAAGCCCAGGACGCCGCCGCGAAGATCAGCAGTGCTGCGCCCGTCGGGCTTGATTGCAAGTTGGAGCCCATATTGAGCATGGCAATGCCGATAATCCCCAGCGCCACCCCGGCCCATTCCAGACGGGTATTACGCGCGCCCCAGAAATAACCACAAAGCAAGGTAAACAGCGGCACCGTCGCCACGGCCAACGCGGCAACGCCGGAAGCCACCCCCGTATGCTCGGCCACAGTGACCGCACCGTTACCGAAGGTCAGCAGCAAAATGCCAATCTTGCCGGCAGCCTTCCACTGCACCCAGGTCGGTGCGGGCGCGCCACGCCAGCGCAGGAAGCCATACATCAATGCGCCCGCCGTCATAAATCGAATACCCGCCAGCAGCAACGGCGGCCAGTATTCAACACCAATGCGAATCACCAGGTAGGTTGACCCCCAAATCACGTACAGCGCAAAAAAAGCGGCGATCAACGGTAAGGGAAAGCGACGTGGGCCAGGCATGGGGTAGCTCTACGGCAGGACAAGGGAGGCTTATTCTAGAAAGCCAGCCCGGTAAACATAAGTTACAAAACCTGTTTAAAGCGCCGGTACACTTTTCAAAGCATGGTTATCAAGGCTATAACCCGTGCTTTCGAAAGCTACGCGTTCCTGGAGCCTTACCATGGACAGATACGACCGCATGCTCCTCAATGCACTGCTGGAAGATGGCCGTGCGTCCTACGCACAACTGGCCCGCACGGTGAACCTGTCCGCCCCGGCCGTGGCCGAACGGGTCGCCAAACTGGAAGCCAGCGGCGTGATCACCGGCTACCAGGCCAAGGTCGACCTGTCCAAAATCGGCCTGCCGATTCAATGCGTGATCGAACTGCGTCTGACCAACCACGGCAATCAGAAAGTCTACGACGCCCTGAGCGAAATCCCGGAGCTGACCGAGTGTCACCGGGTCACAGGCGACCCGTGCGTGATCATGCAAGCGGCCGTAGGCTCGATGCCGGAACTGGAAAACCTGATTAATCGCGTGGCGAAGTTTGGCTTCAGCAAGACGTCAATCATTCTGTCGAGTGCGATAGAGCGGCGAGTGCCGTTGGGGCAGTTGGAGGGGAATGGCAAAAATGGTGGGTAATCACAGTATCCAGTTTCAAAAGATCATCAGCCTCAGCCATCCAATCACGCGGGCAGTCCCCCTATGGCCCGGCGATCCACCGGTAGAGTTCGAAGAAGTCGCCTCGATAGAAAAAGATGGCTATTACCTGCGACGCTTCAGCATGGGGGAGCACAGTGCCACCCACATGAATGCGCCCAATAGCTTCTACGCCGATGGCATCGGGATAGACGGTTACCTACCCGAAGACTTAGTGCGACCTGCGGTGGTTATCGATGTACGGAGCAAGACCCGAAATAACTCCGACTATGTGATCAGCGTGCAAGATATTGAAGACTGGGAGCGCGAGCACGGCCTTATCGAGCCAGACTCGGTGGTATTGATGTACACCGAATGGCAAAACCTGTGGAACGATCCGGCAGCCTTTTTCGGCGAAGATGAACAGGGCATGCACTTCCCTGGCATCGGTGAGTCAACAACCCTGCTGCTGCTTGAACAACGCGGGGTCGCGGGGGTAGGCATTGATACTCATGGCGTCGATCCCGGCCAAAGCAGCACGTTCGCCACCAACCATCTGGTGCTGGCCAGGAATGGAATTGTTCTGGAGTGCTTGACCAACCTGGACCAATTACCGGCCAAGGGCACAACACTGGTGATCGGTATTTTGGGATTGCAGGACGGGGCGGGATCTCCGGCGTCAGTCATGGCATTTATTCCCTGACTGTATGAGAGACGGGGGTGGCAGTCACTCTTCTACCTAATTGGAACGTTGAACAATCAGGTCGATGATTTGTTTGATCGTGGTGATGCTGTTCCAGTCTTCCTGAGTAGCGCGCAGATTGAATTGCCACTTGATCTGCATGACGAAGCAGGTCAGGTCGTCATCAATGATTTTGAAGTCATGAATAAAGTCTGTTTGCTCTGTCACTTGGCTACGGTCGATAAACCCAATGATATCGATGAAAAGCTGAATGACCTTGTCGCTGACCTCTGCTCTCGCTAGGTTACTTTCCATTTCTTGCCTCATAAGCGCACTTGCCAATACTGACTAGATCAAAGACAGCCAAGCCTGCAGCGACAAAGGGAATACCTCGTCCAATAATGCCAAATACTCGAACCGTACCAAAGGTTGCCTTGGCCATTTTGGCCAATGTCGGTTGCCTGATCAGCGTCCGAGGGAAGAATCGCATACCGATATAGCTTGTCAGGTTGGTCGTTTTGCTGGAGCCGACGTGAACCCAGGCGCCCACTGATATTTTACTTATCGGTATTCCAGCAGCCCCAGTGATAAGGGTTGCTGCCGTCAGACCATAGTGCTCTTGTGTGCATTTCCAAAGGTCCTCGATAGTCGTGTTGGGAATACGAGGATCAGCGTGAATTGCCCTCAGCATCTGGTAATTCGGAATGTTGATGGTGCCCATCTGGGTAGGTAACAACATGACAGCCGGGCAACTAGTAATCGTGTTATTCATATCAAACGCGATGCGTGAAGGGGAGCCCAAATTGATCTTGTGACGCCTGAGTTCAGACTCACTCTGCATAATCGCCCGGTGAAGATCACTTTCCTGCATGAAGACATCCTTACGTATGAACGACATGCGGGATGTTAAGAGACTGAGAGGGCGATAATTTGAAAGCAATGGAAAATCAGACACGACCTACAATTTCTGCGGAATAGACTTACATAACATTCTTAATGCCGGCAGAAGCCTCTGTGGTGAGCGCATTTTTTAAGGGCCAGCAAGACTGGTCCCTTTCATTTGCAGGACCTTTCCTAGAGAATTTCAACGCCTTGTTTCCGTCGGATCAGGTAGTTAGTCTCGCTCAGTCATCGAACAATCGGTGACCGGACGTGCAAGTCCGACGGCAATAAGACTCATAAATCAACCTACAGCTTAACACCCAGCTTTTTATGCTTTGCGTTGCCCGTTATGGCAGCTGTGCGTGGGAGACCTTCGGGTCTGCTGGGTTTTGCTTCTTGCCCCGGTCTTGCACACCTACGTACAGTTGCCACCCTCATTCGCGTGCAAGCGGACGGTGGTAGCTTCTTCCTTAGCAAGAGGTGTTCACCATGGTCAAAGTCACTCCCGATCCACCCCATTCCCACGAAGACTTCCTCAGCGACAGCGCCCTCACCCGCCGAGCCATTAATTACTACCTCAAAGCTTCCGCCCCGAATGGAATTCCCTTCGTTCTCAATGACAACCTCAGTTTCGAAGATGCCTTGGCCCGCGCAGCGGACTTGCTGCATTGCGCAGTAGCAACGGCTCAAATCGCCAGCGAGCCGATGAACGGCCAGCAGCGGGCGGTGTTGCATTTGATAGAGATGGCGAAGGTGGTGGTGGAACAGTCGCTGGATTGTTTGCAGCCTCGATAGGCGCTGAAAACCAGAGTGGGAGCGGGCTTGCTCGCGAAGGCGGTGTATCAGAAACACACTTCGTGACTGACACATCGCCTTCGCGAGCAAGCCCGCTCCCACATTTTGAGCTTCATCAGATTGAAGATGGCGCACGGCGCAGCTGATTAGAACCCGCGATGCTTCTTCAAATGATCATTGATCTTCGCCGCCGGCACTTTCTGCAAACTGCACAGCAAATCGTGTGACAGTTCCCGCAAGCCGTGGTTACGGCGCAGTTCCTGGGCCAGGTGGGCTGTCAGGTTGGCCGCCATTTCCGCATCGGCCATGGCCCGGTGAGCCTTGCCGGTGTGGGGCAGTTGGGCGAAGGCGGTCAAGGTGCCGAGCTTGTGGTTTGGCGCCGCCGGCATCAGGCGCCGCGCCAGCAGCAGCGAACAGGCAAATTTTTGCAGGCGTGTACGGCGGATCAAGCCCAACTCGAAGTCCCAGAACTTCTGGTCGAATGCCGCGTTGTGGGCCAGTAGCGGCGTGGTCCCGACAAACTCATTGACCTCATTCATCACCCGCTCCGCCGGCGGTGCAGTGCGCAGCATGGCGTTGCTGATGCCGGTCAGTTGCTCGATAAACCCCGGCACCCGCACGCCTGCATTCATCAGGCTCTGGTAACGGTCCACGATCTGGCCCTGTTCCAGGATGACCACGGCGATTTCCGTAGCCCGGCAGCTGCTGCTCGGCGAGATGCCGGTGGTTTCAAAGTCGATGACCGCTATACGTTCCAAACCTGTTCCAACTCCGTCTAAAAATCTATTTGAGCAACAACGCGCCTTCAATCGGCACGTAGCGGCTGGCGGCGCGAATCAATGAGTTGGCCGTCAGCCCCGGCACGCCGTAGGCCACGGCTTCGACACCGTGCTTATTGATGATGCGGTCCAGCAGCATGTCGAAATCACCGTCGCCGGAGGCCAGCACCACTTCGTCGACATGGGCGGCAGCGTCCATGATATCGATGGTGATGCCCACGTCCCAGTCACCCTTGGCCGAGCCATCACTGCGCTGGATGTAGGGCTTGAGCTTCACGGTAAAACCGAGGTTGCGCAGGATCTGCTGGAATTGCTGCTGCTTGCTGTCGCCACGGTCGATGGCATAAGCGTACGCCTCGACAATCTGCCCGCGCTGGCTGATGTCAGCCCACAGGGCGGCGTAGTTGAAGTGGCAGCCATAAGCCTGGCGCACGGTGTAATAGAGGTTTTGGACATCGGCGAACACTGCAATTTTTTTCACCGTAAATCCTCGTGGCACAGGCTGGGACCCCGGACTCAAGGGCCCGGAAAGGTTGCCAGTATGCCAGTCACGAGGACGTTTCCGAGAAAAATCAGCCCGGGGCGACGAAGCGCCCCGGATGAATGTGCATCAGACGAAGGAATCGTCATCGCCAAAGGAAGAGGAATCGTCGGAATAATCGTTGTCGGCGAAACTATCCGAGTTGCCGCCGGAGCTGTCATTGCCGGTGAAACGCTGATCGTCGTTGTTGCCCCAACCACTGTTGTCGCTTGCCGGGGCCGGCTCTTCGCGGATGATTTCTTCCACCACCTGCGGTTGCTGCTGGTTATGGCCGAACAGGCTGCTGATGCCCTCTGCCAGCATCACACCACCGGCCACACCTGCGGCGGTTTTCAGCGCACCACCCAAAAAGCCGCTGCCGATGGGGGCTGCCGCCGGCTGTTGCGGCTGCTGGTAATTCTGCTGTGGTGTACCGAAGTTCTGCTGCGGCGCCGGTTGGCTGTTGAAGCCGGGACGGACCGGTTCACGCCAGCCACTGCCGGAAGCCGCGGGCTGCGGGTCACGGGAGCCGCCGCCAAAGATGCTCGACAGAAAACCACCACTGCTGGGTGCGGGCTGCGCGGTCTGAGCCTTGGCTTGTTGCAGTTCGTCCTGCAATTGCTGGATCTGTTGCGCCTGTTGCTTGTTCTGCGCATCAAGGCTCTTGATCGCTGCCTCTTGCACCAGAATCGCCTGGGTCATGAAATACCCGGCGGCCGGCTGGCGAGTAATGTGCTCCTTGATCCGCGCTTCGGCTTGGGCGTCGCGGGGGGCTGAGTCCGTTTCGGCTTGCTGCAACCGTGAAAACAGTCCATCGATCAGGGTTTGCTCTTCGCTGTTCATGGCGACCTCGTTAGATTGCCGGTAAAAATCTTCGCCCTGTCCAAAATAGGCAGGGTACGTACCCAGTAATGGGGCTGCCTTCCAAGGTTTCAATGGTCTTTACGCAAGGTTTACGTTTGCCAGTGATCGGTTAAAGTGTGCCCCTGCTTTTTCGGCCTGTGATGACCTTGATGAATCCGTTAAACGTACTGCGCGACTCCTTCTATTTTTTCCAGCGCAACCTGGGCGCCATCGTTCAACTGTGCCTGCCGCTGGTGATCCTGGAGGCACTGCTGCAACAGGTGCTCGATCATTCGTTGGGGCCTGATGCGTTCCCCGGTTATAGCGTGGTGGTGGGGTTGCTGGTGTATCCGCTGTACACCGGGGCGCTGATCCTGTTCCTCGACGCCCGTACCCGTGGCGAATCGCCGCGCCCCCTGGACGTGCTGGCCATGGCGGTGACTCTGTGGCCACGTTTTGCCCTGCTGACGGCCATCAGCACACTGCTGATCCTGCTGGGGTTGTCGCTGTATTTCCTGCCGGGCTTGTGGCTGATGGTCACCCTGGCCTTCGCCGAGTACCTGCTGGTGCTGCGGGGCATGTCGGCGCTGTCGGCCATGAAGGAAAGTTTTCGCCTGACCCGTGGGCATTTCTGGCGAATCCTGGTGTGCCTGCTGTGTGTGATGACACCACTATGGCTGCTCAAGGACGCCACAGTGGCCGTCTATCCTGACCCGAATCCAGTGCTGGGCGTGCTGATCGACAGTGCGCAAAGCTTCCTGCAGTTGTTTACCAGCGTGGTGCTGTTTCGCCTGTTCATGCTGATCGGTGGTGATGCGGACGCGCGGTGATATGCTCCATCCCTATTCTGGAATGCCATAAGCCGAGCCGATGACCCGTTTATTGCGCATCACCCTGGTGGGCCTGCTGATTCTCGCAGGCCTGCTGGCCGCACTGACCTACAGCCTGACCTGGCGCCCTGCTGACAAGGAAACGCTGCCCATCCGCTGCGTCGCCCCCCGGGCACCGACCCTGCTGCCGGGCCAGGCACTCAAGGTGATGACGTGGAACGTGCAGTACCTGGCCGGCAAGAACTATGTGTTCTGGTATGACACCTCGGACGGCAGCGGCCCGGACGATCGCCCCACCGTCGAAGACATGGCCTTCAGCCTTGATGAAGTGGCGCGCGTGATTCGCGACGAGCAACCCGACATCCTGCTGCTGCAAGAGTTGGACGAGGGTGCCAAGCGCTCCCACTATCAGGACCAGTTGGCATTGCTCCAGGAGCGCGTGGCCGATCTTTACCCCTGCAGCACCCAAGCCTTCGACTGGAAGGCCGACTTCGTCCCGGACCTGCATATCTTCGGCAGTGTCGGCCGCAAGCTGGTGACGATGAGCCGCTACCAGATCGAACACGCCGAGCGCCTGCAATTGCCGGTAGCTTCGGCCAACCTGATCAGTCGCCAGTTCCAGGCGAAACCGGCGCTGCTGCTGACCTACCTGCCGTTGAGTGATGGCGGTCAACTGGCAGTCCTCAACACCCGACTGGACGGCTCAGCTCCCGGCAGCAGCGCCGTACTGGAACAGGTGCAGATGACCGGCAAGCTACTGGATAAATTCGAAAGCCGTGGCACGCCATGGCTGATTGGCGGGAATTTCAATTTGCTGGCGCTGGGGCAATTCCTGCGCCTGGATGCGGGCAAGCGCGGACAATACTCCCCCGACAGCGAGTTGCATCTGCTGTGGGACAAATACCCGATGATCCCGAGCAACAGCGAGTCCAGTGGGGTGGACCGGGCCCAATGGCTGACGTACTTCCCCAATGACCCGACTGTCGACGAGCCGGATCGTACGCTGGACTATCTGTTCTACAGCCCGCGGATCAAGCGGGTCGAAGCCCAGGTGCGGCAAGCCGACACCTTACGCACCTCCAATCACTTGCCGGTGATTGCACGGTTTCTGTTGCCGGCGGCGCAGTAGCGCCACCCAAAATTACTTCCGGGGCTTGATCCGTGCCGTGGCCTCAGCCACCAACGGATCATCCGGCCAGTAGTGCTTGGGATAGCGACCTTTCAAATCCTTCTTCACCTCGGCGTAGGTACTGCGCCAGAAATTCGCCAGGTCCTGGGTCACCTGCACTGGCCGCCGCGCCGGCGACAACAGGTGCAACTTGACCACTTGCCGCCCGCCGGCAATACGCGGCGTGTCCGCGAGCCCGAACAACTCCTGCAAGCGCACCGCCAGGATCGGCGGCTGCTCGCTGTAATCCAGGCGCACCGATGAACCCGACGGCACCTTCAGGTGATGGGGCGCCAGTTCGTCCAGGCGTTGCGGCAACGGCCAGGGCAGCAGGTTATGCAGGAAACTGGACAGGTCCAGGTTGGCGAAATGACTCAGGCGCGAGACCTTGCCCAGGTACGGCATCAACCAATGTTCAAGGTTGGCGAGCAACGCGCTGTCGCTGACGTCCGGCCACGGGCTGTCTTTACCGGCGTCCAGTTGGCGCAACAACATCACCCGCGCCTGCCACTGACGCAACTCCGGGGTCCAGGGCAGCAGTTCCAACCCCTTGCGGCGTACCAGGTTGACCAGCGCCTGGTTGCGAGCGGCTTCGTCGAGGCCGGCCAGCGGCTCTCGGCCAAGTACCAACTCGCCCACCTTGCGCTGGCGTTCAGCGCGCAATACACCTTCGCGCTCGTCCCAGTCCAGTTGATCGACCACCCGTACTTGTTCGGCCAACACTGAGTCAAACAGTGCCGGATCAAAGTCCGCCGCCAGGTAGATCCGCTCCTCCCGCTGACCCTGACGACTGCCCAGATCGGCGATCACCAGCCACGGCTGTTTCATCAAGCTGTCAGCCTCGGCAAACAGCGCCGCGCGGCCATTGGCCAAGCGATACTCGGCGCCACCGGCGCGACGTTGTTGCGCCACACGGTCGGGGTAAGCAAGGGCCAGCAAAGCACCGAGCCAGCGCGGATGATCAGGGTCGGCAACCGCCTGCTCGGCTTTGCCCCGCAGATAACTCCGGTATTGCCGAGCCAGTTGCTTGGCCCGCTGCACACCACCTTGAGTGCCACGTGCGCGCTCTTCGCCCGACAACAACGCCAGGCGACTGTGCAAATCCGCGCCGCCACCGCGCAAGATATCGCGCTCGCCCAACAGGGCTGCCACGTCACAGGCCATGCTCGCCAACCCCAGGTCCTGACCGCGCAGCAACAAATGAGCGATACGCGGATGGGCCGGCAGCTCGGCCATTTTCTGACCATGTTTGGTTAACGCACCTTCATCCAACGCCCCCAGGCGCACCAGCAAATCCTGGGCCTGGGCATAAACGGCCGTCGGCGGGACATCGAGCCACACCAGTTGGCCAGGCGTCACACCCCAGCGCGCCAGCTGCAAGGCCAGTCCGGCCAGATCGGCCGCCAGGATTTCCGCACTGGCATAGGCCGCCAACGCTTCATGCTGATCCTCGGACCACAACCGATAACACACGCCCGGCTCCAGCCGCCCTGCCCGCCCCGCACGCTGAGTGGCGCTGGCGCGGGAAATACGTTGGGTGTCGAGGCGGGTCATCCCGCTGCCGGGGTCGAAACGCGGCACCCGCGCCAGCCCGGCGTCGATCACCACCCGCACGCCATCGATGGTCAAGCTGGTCTCGGCGATATTGGTCGCCAGCACCACTTTGCGCTTGCCGGCGGGTGCCGGATCGATTGCCGCTCGTTGCGCCGCCAGGTCCAATTCGCCATGCAGCGGACACAGCAGTACATCGCCGCGATCACCCAGAGCGTCAGCCAATTGCTGATTGACCCGACGAATCTCCGCCTGGCCCGGCAGGAAGACCAACACACTGCCGGACTCGTCGTGCAAGGCTTCAAGAATGGTCTGCACTAACCGTGGTTCGATAAATTCTCCGGGCTGGAATGGCCGGCCCCAGCGCATCTGCACCGGGTACATACGGCCTTCGCTGCGCAGGATCGGCGCGTCGCCCAGCAGGCTGGCCAGGCGTTCGCCTTCAAGCGTGGCCGACATCAGCAGGATCTTCAGCGGCTGCTCGTCGCGAAACAGGTCTCGGCCGTTAAGGCTCAGGGCCAGGGCCAGGTCGGCATCCAGGCTGCGTTCGTGAAACTCGTCGAAGATCAACAAACCCACGCCGTCCAGCGCCGGGTCATCCTGCAAACGCCGGGTGAGGATGCCTTCGGTGACCACTTCGATGCGGGTGTTGGGGCCGACCTTGCTGTCCAACCGAATCCGGTAGCCGACGGTTTCACCCACCTTCTCACCCAACTCACTGGCCAGGCGCTCGGCAGCCGCACGCGCCGCCAGACGCCGGGGCTCAAGCATCAGAATGGTCTGCCCGGCGAGCCAGGTTTCATTCAACAGCGCCAACGGCACCCGCGTGGTTTTACCGGCACCGGGCGGTGCTTCGAGCACCGCTTCATGGCGCGTCGCCAAGGCTTCACGCAGGGCGGGTAAAACATCATCGATTGGCAACGAATTCATACTGGCTCCAAAGCAGAGCGGCGAGTATAACGGCGAACTGCCGGGCGTCGGTGGTGGTCTGAAAAACACATCGGGATCTGATGGTGAACGCGATCTAATGTGAGAACTGGCGTGCCCCATTAGATCGGCTTCGCCTGGCAGATCTGGCTTATAGTTACCCTTCAAGCGTGTTCAGGAGAGTTCCATGCGTATTGCTTCCCGTGTCATTGGCGGTGTTCTGGCCGTCACCCTGCTGAGCCAGTTGACGGCTTGCGGTTCGATCTTCTACCCCGACCGCCGTGGCCAGATCGACGGCAAGATCGACCCGGCGATTGCCGTGCTCGATGCGCTTGGCCTGTTGTTCTATGTGATTCCCGGCCTGATCGCCTTCGGTGTCGACTTCGCTACCGGCGCCATTTATTTCGAGCCTGGCAAGACCGCCCAGGTGGCCCCGGAGAAACTGCAACAAGCCATCGGTGCCGACGGCAAAGTCGACAACGCCAAGCTGCAAACCATCATCCAGCAGGAAACCGGCCACAACCTGCCGCTGGACGATCCACGCATGATTCAGTTCAAGGGCAGCGTTCAACAGCTTGCCACTCTGGGTTTGCAACCCGCCGCTTGAAGGATCTGAACACCTGATGACCAGCACTCCCGAACACGCCCGGCTGTTGCGCCTGGCCACCCGCGCTTCAGTCGGCGTGGCCTGCGTGCTGATTGTGACCAAGGCCGTCGCCTGGTGGCTCAGTGGCTCGGTGAGCATGCTCGCCGGGCTCACCGACTCGCTGCTCGATGGTGTGACCTCGCTGCTCAATTTGCTGGCGGTGCATTACGCCCTGCGCCCGGCCGATGACGATCACCGTTATGGCCATGGTAAGGCGGAGTCGCTGTCGGGCATGGCGCAAGCGCTGTTCATCGCCGGCAGTGCGGTGTTGATCGCATTCCAGGCGTTCCAGCGTTTGCAGCATCCGGAACCGGTGGGGGCGCCATGGCTCAGCATCGCCGTTATCCTGCTGTCCCTGGCCCTGACCGTGGCGTTGCTGATCCTGCAACATCGGGTCATTCGTGAAACCGGGTCGAATGCGGTGCGCGCCGACTCACTGCACTACCGCTCGGACCTGATGCTCAACGGCAGTATTTTGATAGCGCTGGTGCTGGCCGGGTTTGGCTTTCATCAGGTAGACGCCTGGTTCGGCCTGGGGATCGCCGCCTACATCCTGTGGAGCGCGGTCCAGATCGCTCGGGAAAGCTTTGCGGTGCTGATGGACGAGGAACTGCCACCCAATGTCAGCCAACATATGCTGGAGCTGGCTTGCAGCGTGCCCGGCGTGCTCGGTGCCCATGACTTGCGCACACGCATCTCCGGCAGCCACTGGTTTGTGCAACTGCACCTGGAGTTGCCGGGGGAGTTGAGCCTGTCGGTAGCCCACGGCATCAGCGACCAAGCCGCCGATGCCATCCATCAAGCCTACCCGCGAGCCGAAGTGCTGGTGCACGCCGACCCACAGGAAGTGGTCAAGGGCGCCAAGGCCTAGTACTGCACCTGATACCCGCGACTGCTCAGGCAGTTGCCCTGAGCCTGGCGGTAGGTTTGCACCACCGCAGGGTCAGGGGCGTAAGTGACCGTCCGTGGGTCAAAACCACTTTGCTGCACAGCCCAACGGTAGCAGTCGTACCCGTCTTGCTGCACTTGCGCCGGTGATTGACCGTTGGCGGGATAGGCCACCACGTCATAACCATTGCCTTGGGGCGCAGGTTGCGGTGCGGGGGCTGCGGTCGGCGGCTCAACCACCACGTACTGTTGGGAGGTGGCCTCGTAGGTGTAATAGGCACCGGCGGCGAGGAAAAACAGCGCACTGCCCACCCACACTTCCCGTGCGTAGTCCGGCAAGTAATGCACCCGGATTCCGTAAGGCGGCGCTACCACAATGTAGCGTGGGCCTTGGGGACGGTACCAATAGCCGCCCGAAAAGAAATAATCCTGGCCACGATAGGGCACACGGTAGTTGCGGTCGGGGAAGCGGTCGACGATATAACCCGGACGATGTTGCGGGCCTGGGCCCCAGCCATTGCCATGCCCGTCGGGGCGGCCTGGCCAGCGGTTGTCATTGGGGTGCCCACCGTTGTAACCGGGCCGCTGGCCTGGTGCATTGCCGGCCTGCCAATGCTGATTGCCATCGTTGCGACGCGGGATGTCCTGATAGTTGCCGGGACGCGGCTCCTGGGTCTGGCGAACGGCGTCGGGGCGGCCCTGGATCGGCAAGTTGCTAGCCGGCCGGGGCTGTTCGCTACCCTGGGGGCGCCCTTGCCACTGACCGCCGCCATTCTGGTCACCGCGATCAACATGCTGATTCTGTGGGCGCGGCTGATTGTTTTCGAAATGCTGATTCTGTGGACGAGGCTGGTTGTTCTCGGGGCGAGGAGCCTGCGGGCGCGGTTGGTTATTTTGTGGCCGTGGCTGATTGTTGCCACCTGGCCGCCCGCCTTCCGGTCCCCGCTCATGTTGGCCACCGCCCTCAGAGCGTTGCCCGTTATCTCGTTCGTCGGCCATGACCTGCGTGCCAACGGTCACCATCAGCAAACCAACACCTGCCAAACGCCAGATGCGCTTCATGCTCTTCCTCACTGCGGATTAGGGCTTATACATGAGACTGGAAAACAGGGGCCCGGTTCTGCAACAGGTTATCAGTCACGAGAACAATTTTCGCACCCAATAAAAAGGGGCGACCCGTCGGCCGCCCCTTGAGAATTTCGTCCTGGCTCAACGCTTTTGACGTTGGCTCACCTCACGCCGTCTTGTGGACAGTGTGCAGCCCGGGGGCCGGCGCAACCCGGTGGGGTTGGCGGGCCGCAGCCGGCCTGTTGGGCGGGCTGCAGTGGACTCTATGTCCGGGCAGTGATTCTGTTGGTAATCATAGGCGTGAGGTGCCGACAGATGATTGCGAAGATTGCGTCAATAAACAGTGCTTGCGCAATTTTTAACCCTGGATAGATAATTCGCAGCAATAGTTACGACAAAGGCCAGCCCCATGAGCAAACTTGACCGATACGACCTGAGTATTTTGGCGGAATTACAGCGCGACGCGAGGATCTCCAACCAGGAGTTGGCCGAGCGGATCGGCCTGTCGCCGTCACCCTGCTCGCGCCGGGTCAAGCAACTGGAAGACGACGGCTACATCGCGCGCCAGGTGGCGTTGCTGGACCGCAAGATGCTCGGCCTGAGCCTGACGGCCTACGTGCTGATCGGCATGGACCGACACACGCCCGAGCGCTTCGAGAACTTCGAAGCCGCCATTCGTACCTTGCCGCAAGTGCTGGAGTGCAGCCTGGTAACCGGGATGGACGCTGACTATCAGTTGAAAGTGGTGGTGCCGGATATGGATCACTACCAGAAACTGCTGCTGGGGCATTTGACCCGCATCGAAGGTGTCACCAGCGTGCGCTCCAGCTTTGTGCTGAACCAGGTGCTGAACAGTACCGAGTTGCCGCTGACGCACCTGCGCACCTGAGGCCGCCGCCGAACAGATGTAGGAGCGGCGGTGCGACGATTCGACTTGCTCGCGAATGCGGTATGTCAGCCAATACATTTGGTGACTGACACTCAGCTTTCGCGAGCAAGTCGAATCGTCGCACCGCCGCTCCCACATTTTGACCGTATTTCAACAATAGGCTCGCATGCGACTGACCGACGCAGGTCAATATCGAGCTGATTGCCCTGACGTATACTTTGCGTCCCGCCCCTGCCGGAACTGCCCAATGAACTCCATTGATCCCGCCGTATTTGAAGAATGGATGATGACTGGCCTAGTCACGATCCTGATCATTTTCATGGGCTTTATCGTCTGGGACCTGGCGAAAAAATCCAAGGCCGGGCGCTTTGGTTCCTTCATCCTGTTCTTCGTGTTGGGCCTGGGTATAGCCGCGTTCATCATCAAAAGCGTGGTGATCGGCCTTATCGAGTCCGGCGCTTTATAAGCGCGCCGGCACCTCTTTCCAATGGCCCTGATCCAGGCCATCGATCGACCAGTCACCAATACGCACTCGCACCAGGCGCAAGGTCGGCAAACCGACAGCGGCGGTCATGCGTCGTACCTGCCGGTTGCGCCCCTCACGGATCACCAGCTCCAGCCAATGAGTCGGCACGCTTTTGCGAAAACGCACCGGTGGATTGCGCGGCCACAGTTGCGGTTCATCCAACTGCCGGGCTTCGGCGGGCAGGGTCATGCCGTCGTTGAGCTCAACCCCATCGCGCAGGCGTTGCAGTTGTTCCTCGGTCGGTTCGCCTTCTACCTGCACCCAATAGGTTTTCGCCAGCTTGTGCCTGGGGTCGGCAATCCGCGCCTGCAACTGGCCATCATTGGTCAGCAACAACAGGCCTTCACTGTCACGGTCTAGCCGGCCGGCGGGATAGATGCCGGGGATGTCGATGAAGTCCTTGAGGGTGGCCCGCCCTTCGCCGTCACTGAACTGCGTGAGCACATCGAACGGTTTATTGAACAGAATCAACTTCGGCTCAGCCGGTGGCGCCTTGGCAACACGGCGCGGGGCTGACGAGGTTTGCGGATTTTTCACACCGGGGCGGCGGGAAACGGGACGAGCAGGACGGGACATGGCAAAAGGAATATCTAACGGTCAGGACCGACAATGCTAGTGGCCTGACCGTTAAATAACCATCCCAACCGCTTAGCGGAACGGCGGCTCGTCAAAGCTGCGCAATTTGCGCGAGTGCAGCGAGTTGAGTTCAGTGCGCAACAAATCCACCGCCTCAATGCCGATCTTCAAGTGCTGGCTGACCGCACGCTCATAAAAAGCGTTGGCTGAACCCGGCAACTTGATCTCACTGTGCAACGGCTTATCGGAGACACACAGCAAGGTGCCGTAAGGCACGCGCAAACGATAGCCTTGGGCTGCAATGGTGCCGCTTTCCATGTCCACCGCCACAGCGCGGGACAGGTTGATCAGCGGACGCTCCTGGGCCCAGCGCAGCTCCCAGTTGCGATCGTCGTAGGTCAGCACGGTGCCGGTGCGCAGACGCTTCTTGAGCTCTTCACCCTTCTCGCCGGTGACGTTGGCCGCCGCTTGCTGCAAGGCCATCTGCACTTCGGCCAGGGCCGGGATCGGAATATTCGGCGGCACTACCCGGTCAAGAATCCCGTCGCGGCGCATGTAGGCGTGGGCCAGTACATAGTCGCCGATCGTCTGGGATTGGCGCAGGCCGCCGCAGTGGCCAATCATCAGCCAGCAATGTGGGCGCAGTACGGCCAGGTGGTCGGTGATGTTCTTGGCGTTGGACGGGCCGACCCCAATATTCACCAGGGTTACGCCGTGACCATCGCTGGCTTGCAAGTGGTAGGCCGGCATCTGGTAACGGTGCCAGACCACGCCCGCCGCAATGGCAGACGCTTCGCCATGGTCCATGCTTTTGTCGATGATCACGTTGCCCGGCAACACCATGCGGATGAAGCGCGGGTCGCTGCGCAACTGCTCCAAGCCATGGACGATGAACTGGTCGACATAACGGTGGTAGTTGGTCAGCAGGATCCACGGCTGCACATGGCGCCAGTCGCTGCCGGTGTAGTGCACCAAGCGGCGCAGGGAGAAATCCACACGGGCGGCATCGAACAACGCCAGCGGCAGCGGATCGGTGTTTTCCCAGTCATACAGGCCATCGGCGATGCCATCGGTAGCGGCCGACAGGTCGGTACTCGGGAAGACACGCGCCAGGGTCGCGGCGGTGACGCCGGAACCGGCCAATTCATCGCCCTGCTCTACCACGTACGGGTACGGAATATTCTGCTGGCTGACGCCCACTTCCACCGTCACGGTGAAGTCGTGCATCAGCGGCACCAACTGCTCCAGCAAGTATTTGCGAAAGGCTGACGGATGGGTGACGGTGACACTGTAGGTGCCCGGCAACTGGACCTTGGCATAGGCCCGGGTGGTCTGTGGGACTTCGCCCTGGACTAGGTAGGTCAGGCGCAGTTCAGGGTAGCGAAACAACGCGCGCTGTTCGGCATCGGGCTCGACGCGGTCTTTGAGGTAACGCTTGAGGGCCTGATTGAGCGCGCCAGTGGCACGCTCATGCAGCGCCGCCAGCCGATCCACGGCCTCTTCAGCGGTTTGAACAACAACAAAAGCTTCGGTCACGGTAAGCATCCTGTGTTCTGACTTGCAGGCCTTCATCTTGCCTGTATCCCAGCCTCACCGAAACAGTGGGATTAGAATGCGATCAATAATGTGGGAGCGGCGGTGTAGACCGCGCGACAATACCTTCCACGTCCACACCACGAGGCAAGGTGCCATACGCCCGCCCCGACGACTCACTCAACCGACTGGCAATAAACCCATCACTGACACTGCTATTGCCCGCCTCCAGCAGCAACTTGGCCTGCAACGCCAAGGCGATATCTTCGGTGAGTTGCCGGGCGCGGTACTGAATATCCTGGGTGTCCATGAACGCTGACTTGAGCTGTTCAATATGTCGAGCCAGGTGCTTGTCACCATGACCGTCCCCCAGCTCGACAAACAACGCCTCCAGTACGCCAGGCTCTTTCGACAGCGCCCGCAGCACATCCAGGCACTGCACGTTGCCGGAACCCTCCCACGTCGAATTGACCGGCGCCTCACGGTACAGCCGCGGCAGGATACTGTCCTCGACATACCCGGCACCGCCCATGCACTCAGCGGCCTCGTTGATCATCGCCGGCGCGCGCTTGCAGATCCAATATTTGCCCACCGCCGTCACCAGCCGGGCGAATTTGGCCTCCTGTTCATTATCGAGATGGTCCAGCGCCCGGCCCATGCGCATGCTCAAGGCCAGCGCCGCTTCGCTTTCCAGCGCCAGGTCGGCCAGTACGTTTTGCATCAGCGGCTGCTCGCTGAGTACCCGACCGCCCACCAAACGATGAGCACAGTGATGGCTGGCCTGGGTCAATGCCTGGCGCATCAACGAACTGGAACCCACCATGCAATCGAAGCGGGTCATGGCGACCATTTCAATAATGGTCGGTACGCCGCGTCCTTCTTCGCCGATCATCCAGGCCAGGGCTCCGCGGAACTCCACTTCGCTGGATGCGTTGGAGCAGTTGCCGAGTTTGTTTTTCAGACGCTGGATATAGAACTGGTTGCGGGTGTCATCCGGACGGTGCCGGGGCAGCAGGAAACAGGTCAGGCCCTTGTCGGTCTGGGCCAGGGTCAGGAAGGCGTCACACATGGGCGCCGAGCAGAACCACTTGTGGCCCACCAGTTCATAGGGCTGGCCCGGTCCGCCGGCGCCCACCGGGTAGGCGCGGGTGGTGTTGGCACGCACATCGGTGCCGCCCTGTTTCTCGGTCATGGCCATGCCGATGGTGGCACCGGTCTTGTGGGCAATGCCGACGTTACGCGGGTCGTATTCGGTGTTGAGGATTTTCGGCAACCAGGTTTCAGCCAGGTCCGGCTGCAAACGCAGGGCCGGGACACACGCGAAGGTCATGGTCAGCGGGCAGCCGGTGCCGGCTTCGGCCTGGCTGTGCAAGTAGGTCATGGCTGCGCGAGCAACATGCGCGCCAGGTTGCGGATGAGCCCAGGGCAGCGACGGTAAGCCATGTTCGATGGCCGTACGCATCAGCTCATGATAAGCAGGATGAAACGCCACCTGGTCAATACGATGGCCATAGCGGTCATGGCTGTTGAACACCGGCTTGTTCTCGTTGGCCAGGAACCCGGCCGCCATCAACGGCCCACCCGCCAGCGCGCCATAGGCGTCGATCCGCTCCTGGGCCCAACCGGCACCGAAGCGACGGGACCAGTCTTGCAGGGGCAAATCGATGCGGTACAGGTTGGTACCGTCCAGGGACGGCGGCTGGTTGGTGACGTCGTGGGTTTCGGCGAACTGGTGCAGATTCATGACGGGCCTCCTGAAAAAGTGGCCTCGTTGTCTGAAGCCTGAATTTCAGTTAAGCACCGTCACCTGCGTTAAAAAAGTGGCATAAGCGCCTAACTGTCGGCGCTTTCGCCCTCAACTGTCGACAACAGCCGGCGCTCCAATACTGCCTGCAAGGCTTCAAACCGTATCGGCTTGACCAGCCGGTCGGTGAGGCCAACACCATGGCAGTGTTCACGCTCGGGGCTTTGCAGCGAGGTGCTCAAGGTAATCACCGGCAGTCCACCGCACCCCGGCAACGCACGGATCTGGCAACACAGGGAAAAGCTCCCTTCCGGTAAATCCAGCAGCACGGCATCGAAGGTGTCGTCCTGCAACAACGTCATCGCCGCCGGTCCGCTATCGACCGTCTTCACCCGGTAACCGAGCTTGAGCAACATGCCACGCACCACCCACTGCGCCACGCTGTTGTCGTCCACCAGCAACACCACGCAGTCCTGAGGCACACGCGGAGTATCGGACACACGACAAGGCACTGAAGGCTCAGCAGGGACGGGGTTAACCTCAAGCTCCACCTGAAAGCGGCTGCCCCGGCGAGGTTCGGAGTGATGGGTCAAGCGCCCACCCAACAACTCGATCAGTTGCCGGCAAATCGCCAGGCCTATACCCAGGCCGCCGTATTCGCGAGTCATGGAGCCATCGAGCTGGAAAAAGCGCTGATACAGAGTCGCTTCGTCCAGGTAGGCGAAGCCGATACCGGTGTCGGTGACAATAAAAGTCAGGCGCAGGTGGCCGTCCGCGGTGGTCAGCCCGACCACCCGTACCCGCACAGTCCCTTCGTGGGTGAACTTGAAGGCATTGTCCAGCAAGCATTCCAGGCATTGCGTCAACTTGTCCGCATCAGCCTCCACGCGATCGGGCAATTCGTCGGCGACATCAATGGAAAACTCCAGCCCCTTGCTTTGAGCATTGGCCAGAAACCGCTGGCGCAAGGTGTCGAGCAAGCCCCGCAAGCTGAAAACCTGGGGCTGAGCATGAAGGCGACCGGCCTGCAGCTCGGTCAAGGTGAGGATGCCGTTGACCATGCGCATCATGTCTCGCGCCGAACCTGCGGCGGTTTGCTGGTACCGCGCCAGCTCGCCATCCAGCGGCTCGGTCTGCATCAGTTCCAGCGAGCCGATCACACCGTTCATCGGTGTGCGCAGTTCGTGGGTCAAGGTGGCGAGAAATTCGTCCTTCAATTGGTTGCTGCGGGCCAGTTGTTGGTTGAGCGCTTCGAGCTTCTGGCTGGCATCGAGCAGGATTTGCGCTTGCTGCTCGCGCATCGAGTTGATGCGGTCTGCCAGGGCCAGGGACAGCAACGCAACTTCCAGTGCAGAGCCGATCTGGCTGGCGTACATGGTCAGGAATACGTTAGGCAGGTAGCCCAGCACCATCAGCGTATTGACCACCCCGCCAATCAGGAACGCCGACCAGGCAATGATGAAGTAACGCGCCATTCGTTGGCCGCAGTACCAGGCCTTGATGGCGGCAACGAAGATCGTCACGGTAAAGATCAGCGCCAGGCCGGTGGCCAGCCGCAACGCCAGGGCGTAGCTGGTCAGCAACGCCAGTACCATCACCCCTGCGCCACACGCCGCCAGCCCTACCAGTAGCCGGTTGAGCCAGCGACTGTAAAGCGCGGTATGCAGAAAGCTGCGGGCGAACAGACTGCCAAAGAGCGCCGCCGAACCAATCAGGAAAGGAACGGCAGCATTGGCCCACCATGGACTATTGGGCCAGAAATATTGCACGGCGACGCCGTTTACCGACAGTTGATACAAGCCGAACGAGGCGATGTAGAGGATGTAATAGAGGTAACTGGTATCACGCACGCTGAGGTAAATAAACAGGTTGTAGATCAGCATCCCCAGCAATACGCCGTAGATCACGCCCAACACATACAAGCGCAACGGCTGCTGCTCCAGGTACGCGGTGCTCGACCAGAGGGTCAACGGCGCCTGGATCGAACCCTGGCTTTGCAGGCGCAGGTACAGGGTTTCCTGCTGATCGGGGGCAAACTCCAACTTGAACAGATAGCTGCTCTGGCGAATCTCACGGCTGGAAAAAGGCAACACGCTGCCCGTGCGAGCTGCCAGGCGATAACCACCCGCGCCATCGGTTTGATACAGATCCAGATGATTCAGCGGCGGATAGGCCAACTCCAGCAGCCAGGTGCTTGGCGGGTGAGGATTCTTGGGGAGGTAATGCAGGTCGACCTTGAGCCAGAACACCGAGCGCGAATAGCCCGCATTGAGGGTGGCTTTGTCATGGGGTTTAAACCGATCGGCGTTGCCTTGGGAACTGACATCCTTGATGTCGAGGGTACCGCTCGGATCTTCGAGCACTTGCATCACCTGGCCCAGCGGCAGGCTTCGGGTGGTGTCCGTAAACTCGACTGCGCCGGCCAGCATCGGCAACCCGCACCACAGTAACATCAGCAAATAGCGCATAGAGCCCCAGCGTGGCCTGTCCGGTTATGTCAAAAGCCCCCATTCCTTTTGAGAAGACGTATACCGGCATTACAGTTATTGTTTGAAACCACTCTAGCATAGCCGGTAAAGGCCAATGGACACCATTGAAATTAAAATCTGAAAGGCTCTAGTACGGGCGTTCCAGAACGTTTCCCGAGAGCAGATTGATGACTGATCAGGACCGCCCACACGCATTTTCAGTCGTGAAATTCAACCCGCGCCCAACAGCCACGCAAAAAGCGTTTGGTGGTAAGCTCGCGCACCATGAATATCTACAGCTCCCGCCCCGTTGTCCTCTGTCTCTCCGGCCATGATCCCAGTGGTGGCGCCGGCTTGCAGGCAGATATCGAAGCCCTGCTCGCCCAGGGTTGTCATGCGGCTCCGGCCATCACCGCGTTGACCGTGCAGAACACCGTCAATGTCAGTGATTTCCGCGTGCTTGACCGTGAGTGGGTGTTGGCCCAGGCCAACGCCGTGCTCGGCGACTCCCAAGTGGCCGCGGTCAAGCTGGGTATGCTCGGCTCCACGGCCATGGTCGACACCGTCGTCGAGTTGCTCAAGGAGCACCCGCACCTGCCGGTGGTCTGCGACCCGGTGCTGCGGGCCGGCGGCGGCGGCAGCCTGGGCAAGGACGAAGTCGGCTACGCCATGCGCGAACGGCTGTTGCCACTGTCGCTGATTGCCACCCCCAATCTGCCGGAAGCGCGCATCCTGGCGGAACTGCCCGAAGGCAGCGCCGACGAGTGCGCCGAGAAACTGCTGCCGTTCATCAAGCACCTGTTGATCACCGGCGGTCATGGCGACGAGCATGAAGTGCACAATCGCCTGTACAGCCGCGATGGCAGCCATCGGACCTTTACCTGCCAGCGTTTGCCCGGCAGCTATCACGGTTCCGGCTGCACTCTGGCCAGCGCCCTTGCCGGCCGCCTGGCCCAGGGCGAAGGCCTGGTCAGCGCGGTAGAGTCAGCGCTCAATTATACTTGGCGCACCCTGCGTGACGCCGAACAACTCGGCCAGGGGCAGTTTGTTCCCCGTCGCCTGCCGTTGGATTTCTGCTCGTAACATCAAGAGGCCTGCCCGATGAAACTACGTGGCCTTTATGCCATTACCGACAGCCAACTGTTGGCCGGCAAGTTCCTGGCCTACGTCGAAGCGGCGTTGGACGGTGGCGTGACCCTGCTGCAATACCGAGACAAAAGCAGCGATGAGGCGCGCCGCCTGCGGGAGGCCGAGAAATTGCGTGAGTTGTGTTCACGCTACAAGACTCAGTTGATCATCAACGACGACGCCGAATTGGCTGCACGCCTGGGTGTCGGCGTACACCTGGGCCAGACCGACGGCCCGCTGACGCCGGCCCGGGCATTGCTGGGGCGTGATGCGATCATCGGTTCCACCTGCCACAGCCAGATCGAACTGGCCGAACAAGCGGCCAAGGAAGGCGCCAGTTACGTCGCCTTCGGCCGCTTCTTCAATTCCAACACCAAGCCCGGTGCCCCGGCGGCCGACATTGAACTGCTGACCCAGGCCCGCGCCCGGTTGCACCTGCCGATCTGCGTGATCGGCGGCATCACCCTGGAAAACGCCGAGCCCCTGGTGGCCCACGGTGCCGACCTGCTGGCGGTGGTCCATGGCCTGTTTGGTGCCGACAGCCCTGCAGAAGTGACGCGCCGTGCCCGCGCCTTCAACGAACTGCTCAAGATTCAATAATCGATTTCAGAGAGCCCGATCATGTCCCGTTCCGAAACCCTGTTTGCCAATGCCCAGAAACACATCCCCGGTGGCGTGAACTCGCCCGTGCGCGCCTTCAAAAGCGTTGGCGGCACGCCGCTGTTCTTCAAGCACGCCGAAGGCGCCTACGTCACTGATGAAGACGACAAGCGCTATGTCGACTACGTCGGCTCCTGGGGCCCGATGATCCTCGGCCACAGCCACCCGGACGTGCTGGACGCGGTACGCAAACAGCTGGAACACGGCCTGTCCTATGGCGCCCCGACCGCCATGGAAACCGAGATGGCTGACCTGGTCTGCTCCATCGTGCCCTCCATGGAGATGGTGCGGATGGTCAGCTCCGGCACCGAAGCCACCATGAGCGCCATTCGCCTTGCCCGGGGTTTCACCGGCCGCGACAGCATCATCAAGTTCGAAGGCTGCTACCACGGCCACTCCGACAGCCTGCTGGTCAAGGCCGGCTCCGGCTTGCTGACCCAGGGTGTACCAAGCTCCGCCGGTGTGCCTGCCGCATTTGCCAAACACACCCTGACCCTGCCATTCAACGACATCGCTGCAGTCGAGCAGATGCTCAGCGAAGTCGGCCAGGAAGTGGCGTGCATCATCGTCGAGCCCGTGGCCGGCAACATGAACTGCGTTCCACCGGCCCCGGGTTTTCTCGAAGGCCTGCGGACCCTGTGCGACAAGCACGGCGTGGTGTTGATTTTCGATGAAGTGATGACCGGTTTCCGCGTCGCCCTCGGCGGTGCCCAGGCGCACTACGGCGTGACCCCGGACCTGAGCACGTTCGGCAAGATCATCGGTGGCGGTATGCCGGTGGGCTGCTTTGGCGGCAAGCGTGAAATCATGCAGCACATCGCCCCGTTGGGCCCGGTTTATCAGGCTGGCACCCTGTCCGGTAACCCGCTGGCCATGGCCGCCGGCCTGACCACCCTGCGCCTGATCAGCCGCCCGGGCTTCCACGCCGAACTGACCGACTACACCGCCCGACTGCTGGACGGCCTGCAACAGCGTGCCGATGCGGCCGGTATTCCATTCGTCACCACACAAGCGGGTGGCATGTTCGGCCTGTACTTCAGCGGCGCCGATGACATCGTCACCTTCGATGACGTGATGAGCAGCGATGCCGAACTGTTCAAGCGCTTCTTCCACCTGATGCTGGAAGGCGGTGTGTACCTGGCCCCGAGCGCCTTTGAAGCCGGTTTCACCTCGATCGCCCACGGTGACGCCGAGCTGAAACTGACCCTCGACGCAGCCGAACGTGCCTTCGCCGCCCTGAAATAAGCAGGCTTTAAACCTGACGTCGCCCATGGCGGCGTCAGATTTGCTACTTTGCTTACAGAACTTTCCTTCTTTTTCCGAGAAATTACCTGCAAACCGGCAGATAACTTGCCCACGCAGCAGAAAAACGAGTAAAGACTTTGTAAGCAGGGGCCTGCTTATTTCATAATGCGCGCTTATTGGATCCCCCTGTGGGTCCGCGCGCCCCGTCAGAGGTAAGTCGATTCCCATGAAACGCACCGGCCGCACCCTGGTTCTGGGCTGCCTGTTGCTCCTTCAGCCCCTGCTCGCGCATGCACAAGCAGGCGGCAACTCGTTGTTAATCCCAGCGATGGGTCGTTGCACCCTCAATACCCAGCCAGAAAGCCAGGCCGAAGCCCTGAGCGCGTGCCAGCAACTGGCCGACGGCGGGGATGCGCAGGCGCAATACGAGTTGGGCGAATTCTTCCACGACAGTAAAAACCCCTCCCTCGACCTCAACAAAGCCTTGAGTTATTTCGAGAAGGCCTCGTTGCAAGGCCACGCCCAGGCGCAATTCCAGCTGGGCAGCATGTTCTTCAAAGGCGAAGGCGTGCCGGCCAATAACGTTCAGGCGTATATCGTGCTGAAAATGGCCGCGGTCAACGGGGCCGAAGAGGCGCTGGATACCGCCGACGAAGTCGCCGAGCATATGCAGCGTGATGAGCTGGAAGTGGCGACCCAGGTGCTGGGGCAGATTTTCCGTAACTACCTGCAGGAACTGCAGAGCGCGGATGGGCGGTCGCCTTTCTCACCACTGCCCTGAATTCTGTAGCGCCTTCACTGACGCCTTCGCGAGCAAGCCCGCTCCCACATTCGACCGCGTTTCCACAGCTGGAATGCGGTCGAATGTGGGAGCGGGCTTGCTCGCGAAGGGGCCGACTCGATCTAAAGCCTTACTTCTCAGGCATTGGCATCGGAAACGGCATGACATTGCTCATGCCCCGGGCTTCGCTGATTTTCGGCGTGCCCAGACGCTCGACTTCATCGATGCGCACAATCGAATGCATTGGCACAAAACTACGCACCACGCCTTCGAACTGGGCCTTGAGTTTTTCCTCGCCGGGGTCGACGACCAGCTGTGTACGCTCGCCAAAGACGAACTCTTCCACTTCCAGGAAGCCCCACAGATCACTTTGATAGATCTGCTTGGCGTACATTTCGAACACCTGGCCCTGGTTAAGGAAAATCACCTTGTAGATTGGAGCTTCACGTTTGGTCATGGTGGGCGGGTAACACATCGGGGATATAAAAGAGGGCGCGAACTATAGCATGGCACCCGATGCACAGTGCTAGGAACCTATCGGCATGCCCCCTATAATGCGCGGTTCTTTACCACCAGTTGACGATCCCCATGGCCAAGAAGCTTTACATCGAAACCCACGGTTGCCAGATGAACGAGTACGACAGCTCGCGCATGGTCGATCTGCTGGGTGAACATCAGGCCCTGGAAGTCACCGCCCGCGCTGAAGATGCCGACGTGATCCTGCTCAATACCTGCTCGATCCGCGAGCGAGCCCAGGACCGTGTGTACTCGCAGCTGGGTCGCTGGCGCGAATTGAAACTGGCCAACCCGGACATGGTGATCGCCGTCGGCGGTTGCGTGGCCAGCCAGGAAGGTGCCGCCATTCGCGACCGCGCGCCCTATGTGGACGTGGTCTTTGGCCCGCAGACCCTGCACCGTCTGCCGGAAATGATCGACGCCGCCCGTATCACCAAGCTGCCCCAGGTTGACGTCTCGTTTCCGGAAATCGAAAAATTCGACCATTTGCCCGAGCCACGTATCGACGGCCCGAGCGCTTATGTGTCGGTGATGGAAGGTTGCAGCAAGTACTGCACCTTCTGCGTCGTGCCTTATACCCGCGGAGAAGAAGTCAGCCGACCGTTCGACGACGTACTGGCCGAAATCATCCACCTGGCCGAGAACGGCGTGCGCGAAGTGACCCTGTTGGGCCAGAACGTCAACGGCTATCGCGGCCAGACCCACGACGGACGCATGGCGGACCTGGCGGAACTGATCCGCGTGGTCGCCGCCGTCGACGGTATCGAGCGTATTCGCTACACCACCTCGCACCCGCTGGAGTTCTCCGACAGCCTGATCCAGGCCCACGCCGAAGTACCGGAGCTGGTCAAACACCTGCATTTGCCGGTGCAATCGGGCTCGGACCGCATCCTCTCGGCCATGAAGCGCAACCACACCGCCCTGGAATACAAATCCAAACTGCGCAAACTGCGCGCAGCGGTACCGGGCATCTGCATCAGCTCGGATTTCATCGTCGGCTTTCCTGGCGAGACCGAGAAGGATTTCCAGCAGACCATGAAGCTGATTGAAGACGTCGGTTTCGACTTTTCCTACTCGTTCGTCTACAGCCAGCGCCCAGGCACCCCGGCCGCCGACCTCGCGGACGAAACCCCGGAAGCGCTGAAAAAGGAGCGCCTGAACGCCCTGCAACATCGACTCAACCAGCAAGGCTTCGAGATCAGCCGCCAGATGGTGGGATCGACCCAGCGCATTCTGGTCACCGACTACTCGAAGAAAGACCCGGGCGAGCTGCAAGGTCGGACCGAGAACAACCGAATCGTCAACTTCCGTTGCGATAACCCGACCCTGATCGGGCAGTTCGCGGACGTGCATATTGATGCGGCCCAACCGCACTCGCTGCGCGGCTCGTTGATCAACTGACAACCCGACCTCAAGACAAATGAAGATCAAATGTGGGAGCTGGCTTGCCTGCGATAGCATCACCTCGGTGCACCTGATACACCGAGGTGCCTGCATCGCGGGCAAGCCCGGCTCCCACACAAGCCCGTCCACAGTAGAACTGCGCCGCACTCCGGCTATATAAGTGCTTTCGCACACCGGCTGCTGGCGTTATCCTTGATTTCATCCTAATTGCCCCAGGGCGGCTTAAAACGACCTTGAACGCACCCATAGAACCACATCGTTTCCTCCTCGAGCCCTTTGAGGCTCGCCGTTTCGCCAACCTGTGCGGACAGTTCGACGAGCATCTGCGCTTGATCGAACAGCGCCTGAGCATCGAGATCCGCAACCGCGGCAATCAGTTCGAGCTCATTGGTGAACCCCAACACACCACCTCTGCGGAAAACCTCCTGCGTCGCCTCTACCGGGAAACCAAAGGTAGTGAGCTGTCGCCGGAAACGGTACACCTGTACTTGCAGGAATCCGCCGTGGAAGACCTGGCCAACAACCCGGTGGCCGAAGCCAGCGTCGCGCTGCGTACCAAAAAAGGCATGATTCGCCCGCGCGGCTTGAATCAACAGCGCTACGTCAAAGAAATCCTCGGTAATGACATCAACTTCGGCATCGGTCCTGCCGGTACCGGCAAGACCTACCTGGCGGTGGCCTGCGCGGTCGACGCCCTGGAGCGCGAGCAGGTGCGACGCATCTTGCTGGTGCGCCCGGCGGTGGAAGCCGGCGAAAAACTGGGGTTCCTGCCCGGCGATCTGGCACAGAAGATCGACCCGTATCTGCGCCCGCTGTATGACGCCCTCTACGAAATGCTCGGCTTCGAATACGTGGCCAAGCTGATCGAGCGCCAAGTGATCGAAATCGCTCCGCTGGCCTATATGCGCGGCCGCACCCTGAACAACAGCTTCATCATTCTCGACGAAAGCCAGAACACTACCGTCGAGCAGATGAAAATGTTCCTGACCCGTATTGGCTTCGGCTCGACGGCCGTGATCACCGGCGACATCACCCAGGTCGACCTGCCCAAGGGCACCAAGTCGGGCCTGGGCCAGGTGATCGAAGTGCTCAAGGACGTGCCGGGCATCAGCTTCACTCACTTCATGCCCAAGGACGTGGTGCGTCACCCGTTAGTCCAGCGCATTGTCGAGGCTTACGAGCGCTTCGAACATCGCGACGACGGGCTGTCCAAGGACAACCGCCGCGATGCTTGAGCTTGATCTGCAGTTGGCCACCGAAGCGCCCGCCCCCAGCGAAGCACAATTCCGTCAATGGTGCACACTGGCCCTGCGCCAGCGCACCGCCGACTCGGAACTGACCATCCGCCTGGTGGACGAGCCCGAAGGCCGAGAACTGAACCACACCTGGCGCCAGAAAGACTACGCCACCAATGTGCTGTCGTTTCCCGCTGATGTCCCCGACGAGTTGCTGGATATCCCGCTGCTGGGCGATCTGGTGATTTGCGTCGAAGTGGTGGAGCGCGAGGCCAAGGAACAAGGCAAGGAACTTGAGGCCCACTGGGCCCATCTAGTCATCCACGGCTGCTTGCATCTCTTGGGTTACGACCATATAGACGATGAGGAAGCCGAGGAAATGGAAGCACTGGAACGAACGTTGCTTGCAGAACTGGGTCATCGTGATCCCTATGCAGACGACGAAAACTGATCGACACACACCTGAAACAACACTTAACTGAAACACATAAGGATTTAGAGTAATCGCTATGAGCGAAGACCGATCGAGCAACGGGCAAAAGTCATGGCTGGGGAAACTCACCCAGGCCTTTGCCCACGAGCCGAAAAACCGCCAGGAGCTGCTGGAGCTGCTGCGCGAGGCCCATCAGAACAAGTTGCTGGACAGCGAAGCGCTGGCCATCGTCGAAGGCGCCATCCAGGTGGCTGACCTGCAAGTACGGGACATCATGGTCCCGCGCTCGCAGATGATCAGCATCAAGGCGACCCAGACCCCTCGGGAGTTCCTCCCGGCCGTCATCGACTCGGCGCACTCGCGCTACCCGGTGATCGGCGAAAGCCATGACGACGTCATGGGCGTCCTGTTGGCCAAGGACCTGCTGCCGCTGATCCTCAAGGAGAACGGCGACAGCTTCAACATCAAGGACCTGCTGCGTCCGGCCACCTTTGTTCCCGAATCCAAGCGTCTGAATGTGCTGTTGCGCGAGTTTCGCGCCAACCACAATCACATGGCCATCGTCATTGACGAATACGGCGGCGTGGCGGGTCTGGTGACCATCGAAGACGTGCTGGAACAAATCGTCGGCGACATCGAAGACGAACACGACGTTGAAGAAGACAGCTACATCAAGCCGCTGCCCAGCGGTGATTTCCTGGTCAAGGCCCTCACGCCGATCGAGAACTTCAACGAGTTCTTCGATAGCGAATTCTCCGACGATGAGTTCGACACCGTCGGCGGCCTGGTGATGAGCGCGTTCGGGCATCTGCCCAAGCGTAACGAAACCACGGAAATCGGCGCCTATCGCTTTCGCATCCTGAATGCCGACAGCCGCCGGATCCATCTGATTCGCCTGACACCTATTGCCCGCTAAGGACTGACATGCGCCGTCTCACCGCACCCGGCTGGCCCGGTAACTTGCTGGCCGTGGTGGCCGGCGCCATCACCACCCTGGCGCTGGCGCCGTTCGATATCTGGCCGCTGGCGCTGGTGGCGGTCGGATTCTTCTATGCAGGACTTCGTGAGCTGATGCCACGCCAGGCCCTGGGCCGTGGCTGGTGTTTCGGTTTCGGCCTGTTTGGCGCCGGCACCAGTTGGATTTACTACAGCATTCACCACTTCGGCGGCGCCTCAGTGCTATTGGCCGGGTTGTTGATGCTGGCGTTTACCGCTGCGATCGCCTGGTTCTTTGCCCTGCCCGCCTGGCTGTGGGCACGCTGGTTGCGCCGTAACGAAGCGCCCCTGGCGGACGCCTTGGCGTTTGCCGCTTTGTGGGTCGGTCAGGAAGCGTTTCGCGGCTGGTTCCTCACCGGTTTCCCTTGGCTGTATTCCGGTTACAGCCAGCTCGACGGCCCTCTCACTGGCCTCGCGCCGCTGGGCGGCATATGGCTGATCTCCTTTGCACTGGCGCTGACAGCGGCATTGATCTGCAACCTGCCGCGTTTGCTGGCGGCCAAACGTAATATGTTTGTAGGGGCTGGCCTGGTGTTGCTGGTGGCTCCGTGGGCGATTGGCCTGGCGCTCAAGCATCACGCCTGGACCACACCCGCCGGCCCGGCACTGACGGTGGCGGCACTTCAAGGCAATGTGGCACAAAGCATGAAGTGGGACCCCGACCAGCTCAACGCACAGTTGGCGCTGTACCGTGACATGAGCTTTAGCTCCAAGCGTGTTGACCTGCTGATCTGGCCGGAAACCGCGATCCCGGTTCTCAAGGAGTCCGCCGAAGGCTACCTGGCCATGATGAGCAAGTTCGCCGCTGACCGGAACACCGCGCTGATCACCGGCGTGCCAATCCGCCAGGAAGTGCATCACCAGAAGCGCTACTTCAACGGCATCACCGTGGTGGGCGAAGGCGATGGCACCTATCTGAAACAAAAGCTGGTGCCGTTTGGTGAGTACGTGCCGCTGCAAGATCTGCTGCGCGGCCTGATCGCCTTCTTCGACCTGCCGATGTCGGACTTCGCCCGAGGGCCGGCCGATCAAGCCCTGCTGCAGGCCAAGGGCTATCAGATTGCGCCGTTCATTTGCTATGAAGTGGTCTATCCGGAATTCGCCGCCAGCCTGTCGGCTCGTAGCGACTTACTGCTGACCATCAGCAATGACACCTGGTTCGGCACCTCCATCGGCCCCTTGCAGCACTTGCAAATGGCCCAGATGCGCGCCCTGGAAGCCGGCCGCTGGATGATTCGCGCCACCAACAATGGCGTCACCGGCCTGATCGACCCGTTTGGCCAGATCACCGAGCAGATCCCGCAGTTTGAGCAGGGCGTCCTCTATGGCGAAGTGGTACCGATGCACAACCTGACGCCCTACCTGCAATGGCGGTCGTGGCCGCTGATCATTGTGTGCCTGGTGCTGTTTGGCTGGGCATTGCTGGCGGGCCGGATGTCGAAGACGGTCTGAAAAATTCACCCTGGACAATGTGGGAGCGGCGGTGTGGCTAAATTATCGGTAAAACATCCGATACCCCACCTGCCCCACCGCCTCATTCAATAACTGCCCGCTCTGCCATATCGACTTGAACTCCGGCATCCAGCCACCCAGTGGCCGGGCATTGTCCTCGCCCAGAAACCCGACGGGCGCCGGGACCACGGTGAACCCGGCCTTCTCAAAGCTCCAGCGGGAACGTGGCATGTGCCAGGCCTGAGTCACGACCACCACTCGCTTGATTCCTTGAGGCAATAGAATCTGCGCGCTCAGTTGGGCGTTTTCCCACGTGGTGCGACTGCTCTCCTCCTTCCAGCGAACGGTGACACCAAAGTCATCCTGCATCGACACCGCCATCAACTCTGCCTCGCTGGGCGGCGTGCCATAGTGCAAACCTCCACTGGTCAACACCGGCAACCCCGAAGCCTTGGCCAACCGAGCCGCGTAGCGTTGGCGCTCAAGGCCTATGCCGGTCGGCTGATCAGTACCCCAGGCCAAATCGCCGCGCTCACGACCAGAGCCCAGCACCACAATGGCATCGGCTCGCTGCGCCAGGGTTGACCATTCGTCGCGGGCCAACGGCGGTTCGGTCTCCAGGGCCTTCGAGCCCCATTGCACCACCACCGGCAAGCTCATCAACCACATCCCGCCAAAACCCAAGGCAAAGCATGCCCCAGCCAGACGCGGACGGCTGCGACGAAACCACCAGGCAAGAGCCAACAACAGCAAAAGAATGCCGGGCGGCAACAACAATTGTTTTATGAAATAACGAAAAGGCATCGGGCATCTCCAAAGATGCCCGAAGCCTAAGGTGTAACGGTGTTCAACGACAATCTTTACAAGAACGAAGCAGCTTCAGCTGCCAGGTGTTGCCGAGAAGGCAACAGATAACGCCATGCTTTACTTGAACCGCACGGACCGAAGCTTTTCCGGGCTTCGGCCGGTCGACAAGTCTTTCAGCCATACGACCTTGGCTGAGCGCAAAGACTCCGGGGCGGGCGGGGAAGCCACCCTATGAGCCCCATCGCGCTCGTTCAACTCCAGATAAACCTTGATCAATTCAAGCTCTGCCTGGCTCAAGCCACGCAGTTCCAGCTCCACAGGCCGCTCGTCACGCAAGCGACCTGCCGTTTTTGCTGCATCCAGTGCCCGACCCAAACGGTCGATGAGTCCTTCGTACAACTGCGGTTTCGTTAAAGTTCGCTGCAAATCAACCATCCCCTCACCTCATTGAAGATAAGTCTCACTCCCCAATAAACAGCGTAGCTGCGCAGGCGACACCCGCCCGGCGCCGCGACCAACGGCCTTAGGCGCGCAATCAGGGTTTCCCTCGATAGAGTGGGGTCATGTATGCTACGGCGCTTCCTGTAACTCCACTTCCAGCAGGGTTTGGGCCTGGCCGCGCCGTTTCCGGTGTCGATCACCCCGAACATTGCATTGAAGAGGATTAGGCCACCCCTATTCAGTTCAAAAGTAGCCATGCACGAACATTACCAGCCCCGTGAAATAGAAAATGCCGCCCAGTCGTTCTGGGACGAGCAAAAGTCCTTTGAAGTCAGTGAACAGCCAGGCAAGGAGACTTTCTATTGCCTATCGATGTTCCCTTACCCCAGCGGCAAGCTACACATGGGGCACGTGCGTAACTACACCATCGGCGACGTGATTTCCCGCTACCAGCGCATGCAAGGCAAGAACGTCCTGCAACCCATGGGTTGGGACGCCTTCGGCATGCCGGCGGAAAACGCCGCGATGAAGAACAACGTAGCGCCCGCCAAGTGGACCTACGAAAACATCGCCTACATGAAAACCCAGCTGCGCAGCCTCGGCCTGGCCGTGGACTGGTCCCGCGAAGTGACCACCTGCAAGCCTGATTACTACCGCTGGGAACAATGGCTGTTCACTCGCCTGTTCGAAAAAGGCGTGATCTACCGCAAGAACGGCACCGTTAACTGGGACCCGATCGATCAAACCGTCCTGGCCAACGAGCAGGTGATCGACGGTCGCGGCTGGCGTTCCGGTGCGCTGATCGAAAAGCGCGAAATCCCGATGTACTACTTCAAGATCACCGCCTACGCGGATGAACTCTTGTCGAGCCTCGACGACCTGCCGGGCTGGCCCGAGCAGGTCAAGACCATGCAGCGCAACTGGATTGGCAAATCCCGCGGCATGGAAGTGCAGTTCCCCTACAACGTCGACTCCATTGGCGAAGCGGGAGTACTGAAAGTTTTCACCACCCGTCCGGACACCCTGATGGGCGCGACCTACGTCGCCGTGGCCGCTGAACACCCGCTGGCCACCCTGGCCGCACAGAACAGCCCTGAGCTGCAGGCGTTCATCGCCGAATGCAAAGGCGGCAGCGTCGCCGAAGCCGACGTCGCCACCCAAGAGAAAAAAGGCCTGCCCACCTCGCTGTTCGTCGAGCACCCGCTGACAGGCGAGAAATTGCCGGTCTGGGTCGCCAACTACGTGCTGATGCACTACGGCGATGGCGCCGTAATGGCAGTGCCGGCTCACGACGAGCGCGATTTCGAATTCGCCACCCAGTACAACCTGCCGATCAAGTCCGTGGTGCGTACCAGCACAGGTGACACCCACCCGGCTCCGTGGCAAGACGCCTACGGCGAGCACGGCGAACTGATCAATTCCGGCGAGTTCGACGGTCTGGACTTCGAAGGTGCCTTCGACGCCATGGAAGTCGCACTGATCAAGAAAAACCTCGGAGCCTCGCGCACCCAGTTCCGCCTGCGCGACTGGGGCATCAGCCGCCAACGCTACTGGGGCTGCCCGATCCCGATCATCCACTGCGACACCTGCGGTGACGTGCCGGTGCCGGAAGACCAGTTGCCGGTCGTACTACCGGAAGACGTGGTGCCGGACGGCGCAGGTTCGCCGTTGGCGCGCATGCCCGAGTTCTACGAGTGCAGTTGCCCGAAATGCGGCCAGCCTGCCAAGCGTGAAACCGACACCATGGACACCTTCGTCGAGTCCTCGTGGTACTACGCACGCTACGCCTCGCCGCACTATGAAGGCGGTCTGGTAGAAAAATCGGCGGCCGACCATTGGTTGCCGGTAGACCAGTACATCGGCGGTATCGAACACGCCATTCTTCACCTGCTCTACGCGCGCTTCTTCCACAAGCTGATGCGTGACGAAGGCCTGGTGAGCTCCAACGAGCCGTTCAAGAACCTGCTGACCCAAGGCATGGTGATCGCCGAGACTTACTATCGCCGCGAAGCCAATGGCAGCTACACCTGGTTCAACCCGGCGGACGTCGAGTTGGAGCGTGACAGCAAGGCCAAGGTTATTAGCGCCAAGCTGATCGCCGACGGTCTGCCGGTGGAAATCGGTGGCACCGAGAAGATGGCCAAGTCGAAGAATAACGGCGTCGACCCACAGTCGATGATTGACCAGTTCGGTGCAGATACCTGCCGACTGTTCATGATGTTCGCCTCGCCGCCCGACATGAGCGCGGAATGGTCCGACTCCGGCGTAGAGGGTTCGCACCGTTTCCTCAAACGCGTCTGGCGCCTGGCGCACGCCCATATCAGCCAGGGCTTACCGGGCAAACTGAACGTGGCGGCCTTAAGCGATGAGCAGAAAGCCATTCGCCGCAGCACGCACCTGGCCATCAAGCAAGCCAGCCAGGACGTGGGCCAGCACCACAAGTTCAACACGGCCATCGCCCAGGTGATGACGCTGATGAACGTGCTGGAAAAAGCACCGCAGACCACCGAGCAGGACCGCGCGCTGGTACAGGAAGGCCTGGAAACGGTCACCCTGCTGCTGGCTCCGATCACGCCGCACATCAGCCACGAACTGTGGAACCAATTGGGCCACAGCGGCGCGGTAATCGATGCCGGCTGGCCGGTATCGGATGACAGCGCTCTGGTACAGGACACGCTGCAACTGGTGATTCAGGTCAACGGTAAACTGCGTGGCCATATCGACATGCCTGCCAGCGCCAGCCGTGAAGAAGTCGAAGCGGCCGCCCGCAGCAACGAAAACGTGCTGCGCTTTACCGAAGGCCTGACGATCCGCAAAGTGATCGTGGTGCCGGGCAAACTGGTCAATATCGTCGCAAGCTAATCGGATCGGGCGTCAGGGCATAACCCTGGCGCCGAACAAAACCTCCAGGGCCTCGATAAGGCCCACATGGTTTCAAGGGGAGCATCAAAATGATCAAACGCAACCTGCTGGTTATGGGCCTTGCCGTGCTGTTGAGCGCTTGCGGCTTCCAGCTACGTGGTACTGGCACCACCGAACTGACGATCAAGGAACTGGACGTCAGCGCCCGCAACGCCTACGGCGAGACCGTGACCCAACTGCGCACCACGCTGGAAGGCAGTGGCGTGAAGGTCTACACCGGCGCGCCGTACAAACTGGTCCTGGTCAACGAACAGGAAACCCAGCGTAACCTCAGCTACGCCAGCGCGGGCCGTGCCTCGGACATCGAACTGAACACCACGCTCATCTACGAGATCCAGGGTCATGACAGCTTGCCACTGACCGGTGGCAAGCTGGAAGTACAGAAAGTCGTGAGCCACGACGGCAACAACCTGGTGGGTTCGGACTCGGAAGCGATTCAGGTACGCAAGGAAATGCGTCGTGACCTGGTCCAACGCATGGTTCTGCGCCTGCAACAGCTGAGCCCGACACAACTGGATGCCCTGCAGCAAACTGCGGACGCCAAGGCCAAGGCAGATGCCGATGCGCTGAAAGCCGCGCAAGAGTATGAAAACAACACGCCGAAGCAGTCCCCAGTAGAAGTCCCTGCCGAGTAAGCTGAACGGGGCGCGTCATGCGCCCCGTCCGCACCGACTATGAAACTCGCCCCCGCCCAACTCGCCAAGCACCTGCAAGGCAATCTCGCGCCCGTCTATATCGTCAGTGGTGATGACCCGCTGCTGTGTCAGGAAGCCGCCGACGCTATTCGTGCCGCCGCGCGCCAACAAGGCTTCGACGAACGCCAGGTATTCAGTGCCGACGCCAGTTTCGACTGGGGTACGTTGCTGCAAGCTGGCGCGAGCATGTCGCTGTTTGCTGAAAAACGCCTGCTGGAACTGCGCCTGCCCTCAGGTAAACCCGGGGACAAAGGTGCAGCGGCGTTGATGGAATATTGCTCGCGCCCCGCCGAGGACACGCTGCTGCTGATCAGCTTGCCCAAGCTCGATGGCAGCGCGCAGAAAACCAAGTGGGGCAAGGCGTTGGTGGAGGGTCCGCAGACCCAGTTCATCCAGATCTGGCCAGTGGAAGGCAGTCAGCTGCCTCAGTGGATTCGCCAGCGCCTGTCCCAGTCCGGGCTGTCCGCCAGCCAGGATGCCGTGGAACTGATTGCCGCACGCGTCGAAGGCAACCTGTTGGCAGCCGCGCAGGAAATCGAGAAGCTCAAGTTGATGGCCGAAGGTGGGCAGATCACCGTCGAAACCGTACAAGGGGCCGTGGCCGACAGCGCGCGCTTTGACGTGTTCGGCCTGGTGGATGCAATCCTCAATGGCGAATCCGCCCACGCCCTGCGCATGCTCGAAGGCCTGCGCGGTGAAGGCGTGGAACCACCGGTGATTCTCTGGGCCCTGGCTCGGGAGCTGCGGTTGCTGGCCAATATCGCCCTGCAATACAGCCAGGGCACGCCGTTGGACAAGGCCTTCAGCCAGGCTCGACCGCCGGTGTGGGACAAGCGCAAACCCTTGATCAGCAAAGCCCTGCAGCGGCACTCAGCGCAACGCTGGGCGCAACTGTTACTCGAGGCCCAGCGCATTGATGCGCAGATCAAGGGACAAGCGGCGGGATCGCCGTGGATGAGCCTCAGTCGTTTGTCACTGCTTATGTCAGGACAGCGCCTGACATTACCAGCCGAATAACACTGTAGCCGCTGCCTAGGCACGAGGCTGCGATGCGTGTCCGCAGGACCGCCCTAGGGGGTCACTTCGTCGGAATGCCGCCCAAACCCATCGCAGCCTCGTGCCTCGGCAGCGGCTACAGGGCTGGACAGAATCGACGATTGGGCAGATGATTTGCGCCGCATCACCCACCCGGAGAGTACCCGTCATGAGCAAAAAGCCATCCAAGCATGGCCCCAACAAGGCCAAGTCCATCATCGCCCAACCCCTGTTCCGCAGTCGCCAGGAACGCGCAGGCAAGGGCAAAGGCAGCTACCGCCGCGAAGCCTTCCAGTCTAATAGCTGGGAGGCTTCTTACTTTCTGGCTGCCTGAAGGCAAGTGCCCCTCTGGCATGATAAGGTCTGCACCTGATTCGTATTTCCTGGACCTGTGCATGCCCTCTAGTCTTTCTCGTCGTTGGCACCTTCGCCAACTGATCGCTGCCTCCAGCCTCATTCTGTTAGTCGCCTGTGCGGAAAAACCCACCGCCGCAGACGCTCAACCCCTGCCTACCATGCAGACCGCTCCAGTAACCGCCCCTGCCGTGGTTGCGCCGTTGGCGGTGGACAATCTCGATATCCAGCCCACCCAGACCTTCGCCGAATGGCAAGCAGGCTTTCGTATTGAAGCCTTGAAGGCCGGTATCACACCCCAAGTGTTTGACACCGCGTTTGCCAACGTCACCCCTGACATGGCGGTCATCCGCGCCGACCGCAGCCAACCAGAGTTTTCTCGCCCGGTGTGGGAATACCTCGATGGCGCCCTGTCGCCATTGCGGGTGCGTAATGGCCAATCGCTGCTGATCAAGTACGCCGACACGCTGCAAAGCATCGAGCAACGCTATGGCGTCGATCGTCAGGCGCTGGTATCGGTGTGGGGCATGGAGAGCAACTTCGGCCAGTTCCAGGGCAACAATCTGGTGATCCGCTCACTGGCCACCCTGGCCTATGAGGGCCGCCGCCCGGCGTTTGCCCTGGCGCAACTGCTGGCGGCGCTGCAAATCATTCAGCACGGTGACATCCAGGCCGACCAGATGCGCGGTTCCTGGGCCGGGGCCATGGGCCAGACCCAGTTCATCCCCACCACCTACAACACCCACGCCGTGGACTTCGACGGCGATGGCCGCCGTGATATCTGGAACAGCCCGGCCGACGCCCTCGCCTCCACCGCGCACTACCTGCAGAGCTCCGGCTGGCAGAAAGGCCAGCCTTGGGGCTTTGAGGTACAGCAACTGCCGTTGAACTTTGATTACGCCCTGGCCGACGGCGCGGTGCGAAAAACGGTCGGTGAATGGCTGAAACTGGGGATCCAGGTGCCGGCCGGCGCCAGCGTGCCGCCCAACGTGGAACACCTCTCTGCCGCCCTGCTACTGCCTGCCGGCTATCGTGGCCCAGCGTTCCTGGTGCTGGATAATTTCCGCGCGATCCTCAAGTACAACAATTCATCGTCTTACGCACTGGCGGTTGGCTTGCTGTCGGAGCGGTTCGGCGGTGGTGGGTTGATTCGTGGGGCTTGGCCGAAAGACGAGCTGCCGTTGACCCGCTCGCAGCGCATTGAGCTGCAGACGGTACTCAGCGCTCAGGGTTACGATGCGGGGAACCCGGACGGGATCATTGGTGCCAACACGCGCAAGGCGATTCGAGCGGCACAGCAAGCGCTGGGCTGGCCGGCGGATGGGTATCCGACGGTGAAGTTGTTGGAGTCGTTGCAGAAACGCTGAACCAGCGTATGGCGACCACCGCCTTCGCGAGCAAGTCGAAGGCGGTCTAAAGGTCAACAAAGCCCTCAGGCCTTGAACACCACATCCTGCTCCACCACCAGCCTCTTCTCCCCCGCATCCAGTCTTACTCGCGCGCCCATCGGCAAGGTCAGGTTTGGGTCGCAATGCCCGCTTCGCCAGCCGGACAGCACGGGAATGCACAACGGCTCAAACGTCTGCTTGAGCAACCGCTCAAGCGCTGCGTTATCCACGCCCGCGACATCCCCCACCACCACACCAGCCAGTTGAGCCAACTTGCCCGCCAAGTGCAAATGGGTGAGCAAACGGTCAATGCGATACAGCGGCTCGTTAATGTCTTCGATAAACAGAATGATGCCCTCGGCATCAATCTCGTAGGCCGTGCCCATGACCGCCGCGATCATCGACAGGTTACCCCCCAGCAAGCGCCCACAGGCAATGCCTGGTTCGATTGTGGTCAACGGGTAGGCCACCGGGTGGACCAACTGGCTGCCCGCCTTCACCTGCCCCCGCAGCATGCTGAACAGTGACGACTCAGTAGGCTGCTGTTTTTCACCCAGCAAATCGGCGTTGAGCATCGGCCCGTGAAAGGTCACAAAACCGGCGTAGCGGCTAATCGCCAAGTGCAAGGCGGTGATGTCGCTGTAGCCGACAAAAGGTTTGGGGTTGGCCCGCAGCAGGTCGAAATCCAGGCGATCGAGCAAGCGTGGTGTGCCGTAGCCGCCGCGCAGGCAGATGATGGCATCGATTTCGGGATCGGCGAAAGCGGCGTGCAAGTCGCGCAGGCGCACTTCATCGCTGCCGGCCAGGTAGCCGTCACGTTCATACACACCAGAGAAGATCCGCAGCTCATGGCCGCGGGCGCGCATCCATTGCCCAGCCTTTTCCACGTCCAGCGCGGCGGGGCCGGCGGGTGCGATCAAGCCGATCACGCCTTCAGCGCGCAGAGCAGGTACGGCGGCCGCAAGTTGAGTCGTCATCCATGGTTCTCCCTATCTAGATAGCCAAGGCACTCTAACCAGCAACGGTGACTTATAGAAGACGCAGAAACAAATGTGGGAGGGGCGGTGCGACGATTCGACTTGCTCGCGAAGACGGTACGTCAGTTGGTACATCGTTGACTGACACGCCGCCTTCGCGAGCAAGCCCGCTCCCACACAAGCCAGTTACCACAGTGGATCTGCGGTGCGGCTTAGGAAACCAGGCTGGCCTTGACCAGTTTGGCCTGCTCATCAGCGTGGTACGAGGAGCGCACCAGCGGGCCCGAGGCAACGTTCTTGAAGCCCATCTTGTAACCTTCCTCGGCGAACCAGGCGAAGACGTCCGGGTGCACGAAGCGCTGCACCGGCAAGTGGCTGCGGGACGGCTGCAGGTACTGGCCCAGGGTCAGCATGTCGATGTCGTGTTCGCGCATGCGCTTCATGACTTCGATGACTTCTTCGTCGGTTTCGCCAAGGCCCAGCATCAAGCCGGATTTGGTCGGAATGTGCGGCATCATCTGCTTGAACTTTTGCAGCAAGGTCAGCGACCACTGGTAATCCGAACCCGGACGCGCGGCCTTGTACAAACGCGGCACGGTTTCCAGGTTGTGGTTGAACACATCTGGCGGCTCGGCCGCGGTGATTTCCAGGGCAACGTCCATCCGGCCACGGTAATCCGGGACCAGGGTTTCGAGCATCACATTCGGTGAGAGCTTGCGAATTTCGCGGATGCAGTCGGCAAAGTGCTGGGCACCGCCGTCACGCAGGTCGTCGCGGTCTACCGAGGTGATCACCACGTACTTGAGTTTCAGGTCGGCGATGGCGATGGCCAGGCTTTCCGGCTCGTTGACGTCCAATGGCTTCGGCCGGCCGTGGCCGACGTCGCAGAACGGGCAACGACGGGTGCAGATGTCCCCCATGATCATGAAGGTGGCGGTGCCGCCGGAGAAGCACTCACCCAGATTGGGGCAGGACGCTTCTTCGCACACGCTGTGCAGCTTGTGTTTGCGCAGCAGCGCCTTGATACGGTCGACTTCCGGCGAAACCGGGATACGCACGCGAATCCAGTCAGGTTTTTTCGGCAGCTCGGTGGTCGGAATGATCTTTACCGGGATGCGTGCAACCTTCTCGGCGCCGCGCAGCTTGACGCCGGCTTCCACCTTGGCACGCGGGGCCGGACGCTCGGTGATATCCAGCGTCGGGATCATGGTTTGCACTGCATCAGTAGTCATAATCAGTCGATTCCGCCCGTTAGGGTCGTCTGCTCAGCATAGTCGAGGTGTTTGACGAGCTGCGCGCGCAGCCGGGCACTTACCTCGGCAAATTCTATCGGGCCTGTGTGATCGCGCAGCTGGGTCATCGCCAGCCCGGCGTAGCCACAGGGGTTAATCCGTTGAAACGGTGCCAGGTCCATGTCCACGTTCAAGGCCAGGCCATGAAAGGAACAACCGTGGCGGATCCGCAGGCCCAGGGAGGCGATTTTCGCGCCATCGACATACACACCAGGCGCATCGGGCTTGGCCACTGCAGTCACGCCGTAACTGGCCAACAGCTCGATCAGGCAGGTTTCCATGCGGCTGACCAGGTCACGCACACCGAAACCCAGCTTGCGTACATCCAGCAGCAAATAAGCGACAAGCTGGCCGGGGCCATGGTAAGTCACTTGGCCACCTCGGTCGACCTGCACCACCGGAATATCCCCCGGCAACAACAGATGTTCGGCCTTGCCGGCCTGCCCCTGAGTGAAAACCGGCGGGTGTTCTACCAGCCAGATTTCATCGTCGGCAGCAGAGCCGCGCTCATTGGTGAACCGCTGCATGGCGTGCCAGACAGGCTCGTAGGCCATCCGGCCGAGCTCGCGAAAGCCCAGGACCTGTGACATCACAACACCATGTGTACGAAGCCGGTAGCCCGCAGTTCGCTGTTGATGTTGTAGAGCTGGTCCTGATCAGTCGCAACGATATGCAACTGAATGGTGGTGTACTTGCCGTTGGAACTGGAACGCTCATCCACACGGTTATCGTTGATCGTCGCGTGTTTCCTGACGATCTCAAGGATCTTTTCCTTGTGGCCCACACCCGTATCGCTGATCACTTTGACTGGATAATCAGTCACCGGGAATTCGATCTTTGGCGCCTTTACTTCGGTATCGGTCATGGCGTAACGGCCTCGTAAGCGGTAAGCCGTGGCGACGGGCAAAGCCCCGCGTCAGATCAACGCGAGGCTTTGCAGGTGCACACTATCAGTTGAACAAGCCATAGAAGAATAGACGGATGCTATCCCACACGCGGCGGAAGATACCACCTTCGTCGACGGCGTCCAGAGCGATCAGGTCGGCGCTGTGCACCACCTTGTCGTCCAGCTTCACTTCGACCTTACCAATGACATCGCCCTTGGCGATCGGTGCAACCAGTTGCGGATTCATGCTCATGTTGGCAACCAGCTTTTTGAGCTGACCTTTAGGCATGGTCAGAGTCAGGTCTTCAGCCAGGCCGGCCTTGACTTGATGGGTAGCGCCTTTCCACACCGGGGCTTGCGCCAGTTCCGCGCCCTTCTGGTAGAAGGTCTGGGTTTCGAAGAAGCGGAAACCGTAGGTCAGCAACTTTTGCGTCTCGGCCGCACGGGCCTGCTCGCTGTTGGTACCGAACACCACCGCAATCAGGCGCTGGCCGTCACGTACAGCGGAAGACACCATGCAGTAGCCGGCTTCTTCGGTGTGACCGGTTTTCAGACCATCGACGGTCTTGTCACGCCACAGCAACAGGTTGCGGTTAGGCTGCTTGATGTTGTTCCAGAAGAACTCTTTCTGCGAGTAGATCGCATAGTGCACAGGGTCGACACGAATGATCGCGCGAGCCAGGATTGCCATATCGTGAGCCGACGAGTAGTGCTCAGGGTTCGGCAAGCCGGTGGGGTTCATGAAGTGGCTGTTGGTCATACCCAGGTCAGCCACGGTTTTGTTCATCATGTCGGCGAACGCATCTTCGCTGCCGGCAATGTGCTCGGCCAACGCCACGCTGGCGTCGTTGCCGGACTGGATGATGATGCCGTGCAGCAGGTCACTGACGGTCACCTGAGAGCCGACTTTGATGAACATCCGCGAACCGCCGGTGCGCCAGGCGTTTTCGCTGACGGTTACCGGATCGTTTTCGCCGATCTGGCCGCGACGGATTTCCAGGGTCGCGATGTAGGCCGTCATCAGTTTGGTCAGGCTGGCCGGTGGCAGGCGCTGGTCACCGTTGTTCTCGACCAGCACGTTGCCGCTGGCGGCATCCATGAGCACCCAGGCCTTGGCGGCCAGTTGCGGTGAAGCCGGCACCATTTCAACCGCCCAGGCGGCCGGAGTGATGATCAGCGGGACAAGCAGGCACAGGCGTTTGGCTAAGGTGGTGATGTTCATCCGTCTCTCGAAATTGCTTATGGAAACTTGCCCTTGCGGGCAAAACTATTCAGACAGCCCGTCTCCAGACTGTCGCGTGTTCGGTTGCCTGCTCACCCCTTGCCCCTGGGTTTTTATTGTTCCACGAGCCAACAACCAGGGTCCTGGCCCGCACGCGAGCCTGAACCATCAATCCGATAACTGTTTATTCCGCGCTGACCACACTAGGCTGGCCCAGATTGGCCAGGCGCACGCTGTTCTGCACTTGCTGGATCTCGCCCGGCGAACCGATCGGCCCCAGGCGAACCCGGTGCAGGGTCTGCTGATTACGCACGATGGAACTGATAAAGACCGGCGCGCTGACCATTCCGCTGAGCTTGGACCTTAACAGCTCCGCCGCATCCGGGTTGGCGAAAGCACCGACTTGCAGATACTGGCCACCCGCTGCATTGCCGGGTGCCGCTTGTGGCACGGCCACCACAGGCGCCGCGTGCTGCTGCGGCGGCGGTGTCCATTGCTCGACCTTGCCCGCCTGGGCGATCTGCGGCTGCGGGGTTTGCGGCTCGTTGAGCATCAACGGTGCTGGTTTGCCACGCTGGGCCCAGTACTGTTGTGGATCGATGCCCTCGACCTTGACCCGGGCGGTGCCCGTTTCGGCGTAACCGAGTTTTTTTGCGGCCGCGTAGGACAAGTCGATGATCCGGTCCGAATAGAACGGCCCACGGTCATTGACCCGCAGGATGACCGTGCGGTTGTTGTCCAGGTTGGTCACCTTGACGTAGCTGGGCAACGGCAAGGTCTTGTGGGCCGCGCTCATGCCGTACAGGTCATAGACTTCGCCGTTGGCGGTGTTCTGGCCGTGGAACTTGGTGCCATACCAGGACGCGGTGCCCGATTGCACGTAGGTCTTGGACTCTTGCAGCGGGAAGTAGGTCTTGCCCAGCACGGTGTACGGGTTGGCCTTGTAGGCACCGGTATGCAGGGTCGGCGTGGCATCCGGGATGCGGGAGACATCAACGTCCCACCACGGCGCACCATCTTTGTGGGCGCGGTTGATATCCAAACCAGGTTGGGCACGTACAACGGCACCGCCGGCTTTTTGCGCAGGCGCACGACTGGTGCTGGTGCTGGTGGAACAACTGGCCACCAGCAATGACAATGCAGCAAGCGCCACCAGCTTCAGGGGTTTATTGATCGGCGATACCGGCATTACTTGACGCCCCGTGCTTGGACCAGCATGTCTGAGAGCTGATGCACGGCCATGGCGTACATCACACTGCGGTTATAACGCGTAATCGCGTAGAAATTCTTCAGGCCCATCCAGTATTCAGGGCCGTCTGCGCCTTCCAGGCGGAAAGCCGTGACCGGCATATCATCGCGCAGCGCATCATGACTTGACCAGCCCAGCGCCCGCAACTCCCCGACGGTCTTGACCGGCTCGATGCCCTGGGTCAGGCCTTCATCGGCACGATCCCCAGTCACATCGGCGCGAATCACCACCGGTTCGCCGGCTACCCAGCCATGGCGCTTGAAGTAACTGGCCACGCTGCCAATGGCATCATCGGGGTTGCTCCAGATGTTGATATGGCCGTCGCCGTCAAAATCCACCGCATAGGCGCGAAAGCTGCTCGGCATGAACTGCGGCAGGCCCATGGCACCGGCGTAGGAACCCTTGAGGGTCAGCGGGTCGACCTGCTCTTCGCGGGCCAGCAGCAGGAATTCGCGCAATTCCTTGCGGAAGAACTCGGCGCGGGGCGGGTAATCGAAGCCCAGGGTCGACAACGCGTCGATCACCCGGTAGCTGCCGGTGTTGCGCCCGTAAAAGGTTTCAATGCCGATGATTGAAACAATCACCTGGGCCGGCACGCCGTATTCCTGCTCGGCGCGGGCCAGCACCGCTTCGTGCTGGCGCCAGAAGTCCACGCCGCGGGCTATGCGAGCATCGGTGAGGAACATCGGACGATATTCCTTCCACTGCTTCACACGCTCGGCGGGACGGGAAATGGCGTCCAGAATCGATTGCTTGCGCTGGGCTTCGCGGAACACGTCCATCAGCTGTTCACCGGCGAAGCCATAGTCACGGGTCATCTCACCGACAAACTCGGCGACCTGGGGCGAACCGTCATAGTCGCCGGCCTGTGCTTCCTGAGTAGCGCCCAGCAGGCCTATCAGGCCCACACAGGACGCGTACCGAGCAGCCCAGCCGCGCATTGCTTGCATTGACATCTTCACCTTATTCAAACCTGTGCGATCCACTTACGATGGGTATGGATCGACATCAAAACCCCAAACGCTGACATCAATGTGACCAGCGAAGTTCCGCCGTAGCTAATGAACGGCAACGGCACCCCAACCACCGGCAGCAGGCCACTGACCATACCGATGTTGACGAAAACATAAACAAAAAACGTCATGGTCAGGCTGCCGGCCAGCAATTTTCCGAACAGCGTCTGCGCCTGGGCGGTAATCACCAGGCCGCGACCAATCAGCAACAGGTAGATCAGCAGCAGTGCGCAAATGCCCACCAGACCGAACTCTTCCCCCATCACCGCGATAATAAAGTCGGTGTGGCTTTCCGGCAAAAAGTCCAGGTGCGACTGGGTGCCCAGCAACCAGCCTTTACCGAATACGCCGCCAGAACCGATAGCCGCCTTGGACTGGATAATGTTCCAGCCGGTGCCCAACGGATCGCTCTCCGGGTCGAGGAAGGTCAGGATTCTCTGCTTCTGGTAGTCGTGCATGAAAAAGAACCACATGGCCACAGCCACCGGTATCGCCGCCGCCAATACACTGAGGATCCAGCGCCAGCGCAAGCCCCCCATGAACAACACGAACGCACCACCGGCCAGGATCAGCAGCGAGGTGCCCAGGTCTGGCTGACGCACGATCAGGATGAACGGCACGCCAATCAGGATCAGGCTGATCCCCACGTGCTTGAGCTGCGGTGGCAAGGTGCGCTTGGACAGGTACCAGGCAATGGTCGCCGGCATCAGGATCTTCATGAATTCCGACGGCTGGAAGCGGATCACCCCCGGAATGTTGATCCAGCGGGTCGCGCCCATGGCGTTGTGGCCCATGACGTCCACCACCACCAGCAGCAGCACACCTGCCACATAACCCAACGGAACCCAGCGCGCCATGAAGCGCGGTTCCAGCTGGGCAATCACCACCATCGACAACAGGCCCAGGCCAAACGAGGACGCCTGCTTGATCAGCAGGTCCCAATTCTTGCCGCTAGCCGAATACAAGACGAACAAGCTGCCGGCTGCCAGTGTCAGCAACAGGATCAGCAGCGGGCCATCGATGTGCAGGCGCTGCAGCAAGGTGGCGCGACGGCGCATCACATCCTCGCTGGAGAGGATGCGGTCAAAATTACTCTTCACGGGCCGTAGCCTCCGCGCTTGAAGGGTTGGCGTACTCAGGCTTGAGCTTGCCGTCCTGGTCCAGCAACCAGGCATCCATGATCTGGCGCACCACCGGCGCGGCCACACCGGAGCCGGACTCACCGTTCTCGACCATCACCGCCACGGTGATCCTGGGGTTGTCAGCCGGGGCAAAACCAACGAACAAGGCGTGGTCACGATGGCGCTCCTGAACCTTGGAACGGTCGTACTTCTCACCCTGCTTGATCGCCACTACCTGGGCGGTACCGCTCTTGCCGGCGATCCGGTACTGCGAGCCGGCCGCCGCCTTGCGCGCGGTACCCCGGGCACCGTGCATCACTTGCTGCATACCGTGGTTGACCTTGGTCCAGTCGGACGGATCGCGCAGGACAATGTCCGGAATCGGGTTTTCGTCGACCGGCTTTTCACCCTCGATGGTCTTGGCCAGGTGTGGACGGTTCCATTTACCCTTGTTGGCCACCAGCGCCGTAGCCTGGGCCAGTTGCAGCGGGGTGGCCTGCATATAGCCCTGGCCAATCCCGAGGATCAGGGTTTCACCCGGGAACCAGGCCTGGCGGCGGGTCGCACGCTTCCATTCACGGGAGGGCATCAGGCCGGGAGATTCTTCAAACATGTCCAGGGACACTTTCTGACCGAGGCCGAACTTGCCCATGTAGGCCGACAAACGATCAATCCCCAGCTTGTGGGCCAGGTCATAGAAATAGGTATCGTTAGACCGCATGATCGCCGTGTCCAGGTCCACATAGCCGTCGCCGGTGCGGTTCCAGTTACGGTACTTGTGGTCGTAGTTGGGCAGCATGTAGTAGCCGGGATCGTAAACACGGCTGGAAGCCGTGATAACGCCGGAATCCAGGCCCGCAATCGCCACTGCCGGCTTGATCGTCGAACCCGGTGGATACAGGCCGCGCAGCACCCGGTTGAACAGCGGCCGGTCAATGGAGTCGCGCAGCTCGGCGTAGGCCTTGAAACTGATCCCGGTCACAAACAGGTTCGGGTCGAAGCTCGGCTGACTGACCATCGCCAGCACTTCGCCAGTGGCCGGATCCAGCGCCACCACCGCACCACGGCGACCGCCCAGGGCCATCTCCGCCGCTTCCTGCAACTTGATGTCCAGGCTCAGGACAATGTCCTTGCCGGGAATCGGGTCGGTACGCTTGAGCACTCGCAGTACCCGGCCACGGGCGTTGGTTTCAACTTCTTCGTAGCCCACCTGGCCATGCAGTTCCGGCTCGTAGAAGCGCTCGATGCCGGTCTTGCCGATATGATGGGTGCCGCTGTAGTTGACCGGATCGAGGACCTTGAGCTCTTTCTCGTTGATCCGCCCCATATAGCCGACAGAGTGGGCAAAGTGCGCCCCCTGCGGGTAGTGACGTACCAACTGCGCCACCACTTCAACCCCCGGCAAACGGAACTGGTTCACCGCAATTCGGGCGATCTGCTCTTCGGTCAGCTCAAACAGGATCGGCACCGGTTCAAACGGCCGGCGCCCCTGCTTCATGCGTTTTTCGAAGATCACCCGGTCTTCCGGGGTCAACTGCAGCACTTCGACGATGACATCGAGGACCTGCTGCCAGTCGCCGGAGCGCTCGCGGGTCATGCTCAGGCTGAAACTGGGCCGGTTATCCGCCACCACCACGCCATTGCGGTCGAAAATCAGGCCACGGGTCGGCGGAATCGGCTGCACATGCACCCGGTTGTTTTCCGACAGCGTGGAGTGATAGTCGTACTGGATCACCTGCAAGAAATACAGGCGGGCGATCAACACCCCCAGCAGTACCACCACCATAATGGCGCCGAACACGACCCGACCGCGCACCAGGCGTGCGTCTTTCTCGTGGTCCTTGATGCGGATCGGCTGGGTCATCAGGCAGGGCGCAGACTATTTGTGGTAAGGGTGCCCGGACAGAACTGTCCAGGCGCGATACAGCTGTTCACCGATCAGAATCCGCACCAGTGGATGTGGCAGCGTCAGGGGCGACAGCGACCAGCGCTGATCGGCCCGTGCGCACACTTCCGGCGCCAGCCCTTCGGGGCCACCGACCATAAAGTTCACCGTGCGCGAATCCAGACGCCAGCGATCCAGTTCCACCGCCAACTGCTCGGTGCTCCACGGCTTGCCATGCACTTCCAGGGTGACAATCCGCTCATTGGGGCCGACCTTGGCCAACATGGCCTCGCCTTCCTGACGGATAAAGCGCGCCACATCGGCGTTCTTACCCCGGGTATTGAGCGGTATTTCCACCAGTTCCAGTGCCAGCTCCGAGGGCAGACGCTTGGCATATTCGTGCCAGCCTTCTTCCACCCACTTGGGCATGCGTGAACCAACAGCGATCAGACGCAGGCGCACAGCCGTTCCTTATTCCTGGTCTTTGTTGAGCTTGGTGAAGTGCTCGTGCTGGCCTTCAGGGCTGTGGTGCTTGCCATCGGCGGCACGGCTCTGCTCGGCACCTTTCCACAGGCGCTCCAGGTCGTAGAACTGGCGAGCATTGGAGGTCATCATGTGCACGATCACGTCGTCCAGGTCCAGCAGCACCCAGTCGCTGTCGCCCTTGCCTTCTTCGCCCATAGGCTTGACGCCCTTTTCCTTGACCATCTCGCGGACCTTGTCCAGCATCGCGCCGATCTGGCGGTTGGACGTACCGGTAGCGATGATCATGTAGTCAGTGATGCTCTGCTTATCGCGGACATCGATGACCAACACGTCCTGGGCCTTGACGTCTTCCAGGGCAGCTACAGCAATCTTGACCAGCTCTTCGCCTTTGAGGGGCTCGCCGCTGAGTACTTTTTCCGGCAATGGAGCGCTCTTGAACGTGCCTTTGCGCTTAACTTTGCTTACGTCTTTGTTCGTCATAAAAAACTCGTTTTACTCGTATGTTCGGGCGCTTCAATACACGTCTATTCGTGCCTTCAAGCGCGCCTTTTCAGTTCGACGCACGGTAAAGTCCGTGCGCATCGATGTAGGCCAGGACCGCGTCAGGCACCAGGAAACGTACCGACTTCCCGCTGGCCAGCAGTTGACGGATCTGGGTGGCAGACACCGCAAGCGGCGTCTGCCAGACGAATGCAATATTCCCGCTCGGCCCGGTCAGAGCCTGCGGGTCACTTACCGAGCGCGCTGCCAGCAAGTTGCGCAAGGCATCCGGCGGTTCGCTGTCGGCATCCGGGCGTTGCAGCACCAGGATGTGGCAATGCTGGAGCAATTCTTCCCAGCGGTGCCAAGTGGGCAGGCCGCAAAATGCGTCCCAGCCCAAAAGCAAAAACAACTGGTCATCCGCGGCCAGTTCGGCGCGCATCAGTTCCAGGGTGTCAACAGTGTAGGACGGTTTGTCGCGCTTGAGCTCGCGGTCGTCCACCACCAACGGAGCAATGCCGGCCACAGCGAGGCGCACCATTTCCAGGCGCTGCTGCGGTGACACCTGCGGCGTGTCCCGATGAGGCGGCCGGGCATTGGGTGCCAGTCGCAGCTCATCCAGTGCAAGGGCGTCCGCGACTTCCAGGGCACTGCGCAAATGGCCGATGTGCACGGGGTCGAAGGTACCGCCGAGCAGCCCGATGCGTTTACCCATCAAGTGCGCACATGACCGTCACCGAATACCACGTACTTCTCGCTGGTCAAGCCTTCCAGACCCACCGGGCCGCGCGCGTGGAGCTTGTCGGTGGAAATGCCGATCTCGGCGCCCAGACCGTATTCGAAGCCGTCGGCAAAGCGCGTCGAGGCGTTGACCATCACCGAAGCGGAATCCACTTCGTTGAGGAAACGCCGGGCATCGCTGAAATGCTCGGTGACGATGGCATCGGTGTGTTTGGAGCCGTAGGTGTTGATGTGTTCGATGGCCTGGTCCAGGTCGTCAACGATGCGGATCGACAGGATCGGCGCCGTGTACTCGGTGTACCAGTCTTGCTCGGTGGCTTCGATCACGTCGGCCCCCAGGATCGCCCGGGTGCGCTCGCAGCCGCGCAGTTCCACGCCCTTGTCACGATAAATGGCAGCCAGAGGCGGCAGCACGCGATCGGCAATACCGACGTGCACCAGCAGGGTTTCCATGGTGTTGCACGGCGCGTAGCGATGAGTCTTGGCGTTGTCGGCAATGCGGATAGCCTTGTCGAGGTCGGCGGCCACGTCGATGAACACGTGGCAGACGCCGTCCAGGTGTTTGATCACCGGCACTTTGGCATCACGGCTGACGCGTTCGATCAGGCTCTTGCCACCGCGCGGGACGATCACGTCAACAAACTCGGGCATGGTAATCAACGCGCCAACGGCTGCGCGGTCGGTGGTTTCCACCACTTGCACCACTTCAGCCGGCAAATCAGCCACGGCCAGGCCCTGCTGGATGCACGCGGCGATGGCACGGTTGGAGTTGATCGCCTCGGAACCGCCACGCAGGATGGTGGCGTTGCCGGATTTGAGGCACAGGCTCGCGGCGTCGATGGTCACGTTCGGACGGGACTCATAGATGATGCCGATAACGCCCAGGGGCACGCGCATCTTGCCGACCTGGATACCCGACGGCAGGTAGCGCATGTCGCGGATTTCACCGATGGGGTCAGGCAGCTTGGCCACCTGACGCAAACCTTCGATCATGTCGTCGATGCGCACCGGTGTCAGCGCCAGGCGGTCCAGCAATGCCGGTTCCAGACCATTGGCCCGGCCATTGGCCAGATCCAGCTCGTTGGCGGCCATCAGCTCGGAGCGCGAAGCATCCAGGGCATCGGCGGCAGCCAGCAGGGCGCGGTTCTTCTGCGCGGTGCTCGCACGGGCGATCAACCGCGAGGCCTGACGGGCAGCGCGACCCAGGCGGGTCATGTAGTCAAGAACGGACTCAGTCATGGTCTGGTGGGGTCTTGGCAAAGAGGAAAGCGGCAGATTATAGCTGTCGCGCAGTCCTACGGACAGCGGTGAGGGGCGGATGGTCGAAATGAACTGTAAATACTCGTCGTTCAGCCGGAATTAAGGCTGGAGTTGTTATCATCCTGTCACATTTAGCCGCTCTTACCTCGATTGCCATGTCCAGTTTTCCGCCCTTGATCCCTGCCAGCGCTCTGCCCGACGGTTTTTTCGACCGTGATGCGCAACTGCTTGCCCGTGAATTGCTGGGAAAGGTGATCCGTCACCGTGTGGGCGATTTGTGGCTATCGGCGCGAATTATTGAAACCGAAGCCTATTACGTGGCCGAAAAAGGCAGTCATGCCTCGCTCGGCTACACGGAAAAGCGTAAGGCTTTGTTTCTGGATGGCGGCCACATCTATATGTACTACGCCCGTGGCGGCGACTCGCTGAATTTCAGCGCCCACGGGCCGGGCAACGCGGTGCTGATCAAATCGGCCTATCCCTGGGTCGATGAACTGTCCGGACCGGCCAGCCTGGCGCAAATGCTCTTGAACAACCCGGATGCCAGCGGCCGACCCCGCCCCTCCCAAAAGCTGTGTGCCGGGCAGACCCTGCTGTGCAAGGCCCTGGGTCTGAAAGTACCGATGTGGGATGCCAAGCGCTTCGATCAAGAACTCTTGTTCGTCGAGGACGTAGGCCAATCCCCCACGCAAATCATCCAGACCACCCGCCTGGGCATTCCCAGCGGTCGAGATGAACACCTGATGTACCGATTCGTCGATGCCAGCTACGCGCCCTACTGCACACGGAACCCGCTGCGCCGGGTCCAGGTCGAAGGTCGCGACTATTTTTTGCTTTGAAATAACCGAACCGGCCACGCGCGCCACACACCAATGGAGTTGATTGTATGGGCCCATGGCTCGATAGCATTACCGGCTGGCTGACCCTGAACCCGCAATGGCTGGCCGCGGCGGTGTTTATCGTGGCGTTCGTGGAGTGCCTGGCCATCGCCGGCCTGATCGTGCCCGGTACGGTGTTGCTGTTCGCCATCGCCGCGCTGGCTGGCAGCGGCGCGCTGTCTCTGGGGGAAACCTTGTTACTGGGGTTCCTCGGCGGATTGTTGGGCGATGGAATTTCCTACTACCTTGGGCGCCATTTCCACCAGAACATCCGCCGCCTGCCTGGCCTGCGCCATCATCCCGAATGGATGAGCGGCGCCGAGACCTACTTTCATAAATACGGGATCGCCAGCCTGCTGGTAGGGCGCTTTATCGGACCGCTGCGGCCGATGCTGCCAATGGTCGCCGGCATGTGCGACATGCCGTTCCCGCGCTTCGCTGCCGTCAGCCTGCTGGCCGGTGCCGGTTGGGCAGTGGTCTACCTGCTACCGGGCTGGGCCACCGGTGCGGCGTTCCGCCTGCCATTGCCCGAAGGCTTCTGGCCTGAGGCCGGAATTGTCGCCGTCTGTCTCGCCGTATTGGCAGGCCTGAGCCTCAACAGCAGCCTGCGCGGGCATCGACGGGCGACGCTGTTGATCGGCTGCCTCAGCGGGGCACTGCTGATCGCTCTGTTTATCGGCTATCCGTACCTGAATCATTTTGACCAAGGGCTGATGGCCCTGGTCCAGGAACACCGTAGCCCTGCGGTGGACCAAGCCATGGTGATGGTCACCCAGCTCGGCGAATTCAAGAAGATGTTCGTGGCGAGTGCCGTGCTGACCGGCCTGCTGGTGTTGTTGCGGCAATGGCGCCAGGCGATTTTCGTCGGTGCCACACTGCTGGGCGCAGCGCTGGTCAACACCGGAACCAAGCTGTTTTTTGCGCGGATGCGCCCGGAAGTCCTGAGCGATCCATTGACCAGCTACAGCATGCCCAGCGGCCACGCCTCCGGTTCATTTGCGTTTTTCCTGGCCCTGGCGGTACTGGCCGGGCGGGGTCAGCCCACTCGCTTGCGCCTGACCTGGTTATTGCTCGGCGCCATCCCTGCCGCGAGCATTGCCCTGTCCCGGGTGTACCTCGGCGCCCATTGGCCGACGGACATCCTGGCCGGCACCCTGCTGGCGATGACGGTCTGCGCTTTCAGCCTGACCCTGAGCCAGCACAAAAGCGTATTGCCGCCCATGGCACCGAAGGTCTGGTGGCTGATCTTGCCGGGGTGCGTCGCGGTGCTCGGCATCATTGCCTTTACCGGCACCGCCCACGCACTGCTCAGGTACGCCTACTGATCTAGGCCGGCCCGATCCAGTCGACAGGCGAGCCACGCCGCTCAATGCATCGTTCGCGCCGCTCCAGCAGCATCTCATCAGCAATTTCGGCGGCACGCTCGGCGATGTACTCCGGGCCCCGCTGATCATCCTGCTGAATCACTTGCGCCGTGACACTGACAAAAAAGGCATCCCAAACTGCCTGCTCCGATGGTGATAGTCGAATCATGTTCGTCCCTTGATCCTGGTTAGGTAATTGCCAACTATTTCAGGCAACACGATCAGAACAACGACGAAAAATCCGAGAACAGCAGTGGATAAATCCGAATATCAGGCTCAGGTGAACAATTCACCTTGCAGTTCATCCAGCAACAACTGAATCGCATCCAGCCGTTGCTGCGGGTCATCGAGTTGCAGCAGGTCGACCTTATCGGCCTCGGTGAAGGGCAATAGATACGCTAGCTGATTACCCAACGCTTGCTGGCCATCCGCGTGAGTGCCCATGTCCAGTGAAGCGACCATCGGATGTTCGGCCAACGCTTGGAGCAGCGCCAACAGGTCGGCGTCCTCCTCTTCCAGCGGTTGCTCCGGTAGCTCCTCCAGCCACTGCACTTCAGCCACCAGCAACTGGTCACGCTGGACACCGGCCTCCCGCACGCGAAACCGGCGGCCGCCCTCGACTCGAATCCCCAGCAGGCCATTGTCCTGCTGCTTGAAGTCACGGATCAGCGCTTCACAGCCAATCAGCGCATAGCCATCCGGGGCCTTCCCCACTTCCTTGCCGTCAAGGATGCACACCACACCAAAGCTTTCGCCCTTTTTCATGCAGCGGCTGATCATGTCCAGGTAACGCACCTCGAATATCTGCAGATCGAGGGTGCACCCGGGGAACAGCACGGTATTGAGCGGGAAAAGCGCCAGACTCATAAAGGCTTCCTTAAACCTGTCTTAAACAACCAGCGACACCGCCAGCGGCAGAAATACCGCCGTGGCCACGCCCATTAAACTCATGGCCAGCGCCGCAAAGGCACCGCACTCTTCACTTTCCTGCAATGCCACCGAGGTACCGACCGCGTGGGCCGTCATGCCCAGAGCCATGCCCCGCGCCTCAGGGCTATGGACACCGAGGCGCGACAGGTAGGCCGGCCCGATCATCGCCCCGACCACGCCGGTGATCAGCACAAATACTGCCGCCAACGCTGCCACCCCGCCAATCTGTTCAGCCACCAGCATGGCAATCGGCGAGGTGACCGACTTGGGCGCCATGGTCATCAACATCATGTGCTCGGCACCAAACCACCAACCCAGCAACACGCAGAGGCCAGTGGCCAAAACGCCTCCCACCACCAGCGTAGTAAAAATCGGCCAGAACAACTGGCGAATCCGTCGCAGATTCAAGTAAAGCGGTACCGCCAGAGCCACCGTTGCCGGGCCCAACAGAATGCTCATGATCTCGGTGCTCTTGCGGTACTCGGCGTAGCTCAGCCCGCAACCGAGCAAGATGCCGATTACCAGCAGCATCGACACCAGCACCGGTTGCAGGAAGATCCAGCGGGTTCTCTCGAAGCCGGCCAACACCAGTTGATAGGCCCCCAGGGTGATACCGATGCCGAACAACGGATGATGAATCACTGCGGCCCAGGCACCTTGCCAGTCGAAGGTCATTGACCCTCCTCCCGGCGTGACTGGCGCTTGATCAGCCGCTGCATCAGCACCCCGACACACCCCATGGCGATCACCAGAGACAGCACCAACGCGCCGACAATGGCCCAAAAGTCGGCAGCAATGTCCTTGGCATACACCATCACACCCACGGCCGGCGGCACCAGTAACAATGGCAGATAGCGCAGCAAGCTGCTGGCCGCCAGGCTCAGGGGTTCGCCGACTTCACCGCTCCAGATCAGGTACGCCAGCATCAGCAACAGGCCAACGATCGGCCCCGGCAGCACCGGCAAAAACAAATGATTGATCCCCGTGCCCAGCAATTGAAACAGCACCAGCCATGTCAGACCGCGTAACAACATCCTGCCCTCTCCCCCAGAAATCGCGCCCCGCATTATAAGCACGCTGTCTCTATGGACCGGCATTCGCCAAAAGCATGGTGGGTTGACCAGGCCAAATGCCCATGATGATCTACATTGGTTCTTCAGGGGCTTGCCCCACACCCAAACATTATAAAAGCCGATGAACCCAAGGAGAGTCGCAATGCCCTCAGTACCCGTAGCGCAACTCAAAGATTATGTCGGCAAGGAACTGGGACGTTCCGACTGGCTCACCATCGACCAGGAACGCATCAACCTGTTCGCAGAAGCCACCGGCGATCATCAGTTCATCCACGTCGATCCGGTAAAAGCCGCCCAGACGCCATTCGGCAGCACCATCGCCCACGGTTTCCTGTCGTTGTCGCTGATACCCAAGTTGATAGAAGACATCCTGGTCATGCCCGAGGGCTTGAAGATGGCTGTCAACTACGGGCTGGACAGTGTGCGCTTCATCCAACCGGTCAAGGTCAATTCCAAGGTGCGCCTGGCGGTCACCTTGACCGATGCCACCGAGAAAAAGCCCGGCCAGTGGCTACTTAAAGCGACCTGCACCCTGGAAATCGAGGGCCAGGAAAAACCTGCGTACATTGCCGAGTCATTGTCACTCTGCTTTGTCTGAAATCGGTTCTTAATCAGATAGTTACCTGTGGCGAGCGGGCTTGCCCGCGTTGGGCTGCGCAGCAGCCCTAAAACCTGTGACCCTATTTTGCTTGAAGGTATGCAGTGACTTTAATAGGCCTGCTACGCAGCCCAACGCGGGCAAGCCCGCTCGCCACAAATTTATGTATAGATCTCGCAGCTGCGGCATACTCGGCGCTCAATTATCCGGATCCCGCTATGCGCCCACTCGTTCCCCTTGCTCTTGTCCTGTTGCTCACCGCTTGCGGCGACGGCGAATCGCTGTTGCCGCCCGATGCGCGACTGCCCGACGGCGGTCGTTATCGGGGCGAGGTGGTCAACGGCTTGCTGCAGGGCCAGGGCCGAGTGGACTACCCCAATGGCAGTTGGTACGCCGGGCAGTTCGACAAAGGCCAGTGGCATGGCCAGGGTGAATGGCACGGCAGTAATGGCGAGGTCTATAAAGGCCAGTTCCAGCAAGGCCTGTTCGACGGCCAAGGCACACTGACCACCCCGGGAAGCAGCTACGTTGGCGGTTTCAAGCAAGGGCGACGCAACGGCGAAGGTACTCTCAAAGAGGGCCTGATGACCTATCGCGGCGAGTTCAAGGACGATCAGTATTCCGGCCTCGGCCGCCTCGAGCTGCCCGACGGCAGCCAATACCAGGGCCAATTCGCCCACGGTAAACCCAATGGTGAAGGCCAGCGCAATGACGACAGTGGCAACCAGTTCAGCGGTCACTTCGTCGATGGCCAACTGGAAGGCAACGGTACGTTCAACAGCGCCGACGGCGACATGTACGTCGGCCATTTCAAACAGAACCAGCTCAACGGCAAAGGCCGCTATGAAAACGCCGACGGTGACGTGTGGATCGGCGAATTCAAGGAAGGCGCGCTGAGCGGCAAGGGCGAATTGATCGGTGTCGACGCCAGCCACTACGTCGGCCAGTTCAGCGATTGGCGCTTCACCGGCCAGGGGCGCCTGAACCTCACTGATGGCAGCTTCTACGTTGGCGGCTTCGACAGCGACAATTATCAAGGCAAAGGCACATTGGTGCTCACCGATGGCACGGTACAAGCCGGGACCTGGGTCAACGGCATGCGCGTGCGCAACGCCGATGGCAAATTACTGCCTGACGCCCTGGAGGTCGGAATACTGGCCCAGGGCCGCCTGCTCGACCAGGCCCTCACCGCGGTGCCTGCGTCCACTCCAGCGGTTGAGCTGTACACCTTAACGCTGGCTGGCGACGGCAAGCAAAGCGTATTCCTGCGCGAAGCCGACTATGTCAGCAACATGCTCTTCACCCGTTTTGGCGCCTACGGCCAGATCCGCCTGGTCAACCACCGCGACCATATTGCCGACCGCCCCATGGCCACGCGGGAAAGCCTGCGCCGCGCGGTACAAACCCTGGCCGAGCGCAGCGGGCCAGAAGACCTGGTGTTCATTTACCTGACCAGTCACGGCACCCACGAGCACGAACTGGTGCTGGACCAGCCGCGCATGGAGCTGGCCGACCTGCCGGCAGATGAATTGGCGGCCGTCATGGCGCCGCTGAAAAACCGCGACAAGATCATCGTTATTTCAGCCTGCTACTCCGGCGGCTTCATCCCGACATTGAAAGACGAACACACCCTGATCATGACGGCGTCCCGGGCCGACCGCGTCTCGTTCGGCTGCTCGGAGGAAGCTGACTTCACGTACTTCGGTGACGCCCTGTTCGCCCAGGCCTTCAACCAGACCGACGATTTGCAGCAAGCCTTCAAGCTGGCGCAAATGCATGTCACCGAACGCGAAATGGCGGAGAACTTCGAAGCCTCCGAACCGCAAATCTGGGCGCCCAAAGGTGTGATCGCCCATTGGCAGTTATTGCGTAAACAACAAGCACGAAAGGCGCTGGAAAGCGCCTCTATAAATAGCAAGGAAGCGAAGAGCAACTAAGCTGAAATAGTATCAAGGGGGAAATATCATGTACTTGACGCCTCAGCATATCTTGCTTGCCGGAGCCTCTGGCTTGACCGGGGAACATTTGCTGGACCGCCTGCTCAACGAGCCCACCGTCAGCCGTGTGCTGGCGCCCAGCCGCAAACCGCTGGCCGAGCATCCACACCTGGAAAATCCGGTGGGTGATCCGGCTGTATTCCTGCCGCAACTGAGCGGCCAGGTGGATATCGCCTTCTGCTGCCTGGGTACCACCATCAAGCAAGCCGGTTCCGAAGCGGCCTTTCGCGCGGTCGACCTGGACATGGTGGTGGCCTTTGCCAAGCGCGCCCGGGAAATGGGCGCACGGCACCTGATCGTGATCAGCGCCATTGGCGCCGACCCTAAATCCTCGATTTTCTACAATCGGGTCAAAGGGGAGATGGAACAAGCGTTGAAGACCCAGGATTGGCCGCAGCTGACTATCGTCAGGCCTTCTCTGTTGTTGGGGGAACGACTGGAACCACGGCTGGCCGAGCAATTAGCCGGACCGTTATCCCGATTGATCCCCGGCAAATACCGCGGCATCGAAGTCTGCGAACTGGCCCGGGCAATGTGGCGTTTGGCACTGGAAGAGCAGGATGGTGTGCGGGTTGTGGAGTCAGATGAATTGCGCAAACTCGGCAAGTGATGTTGCAATGAGTCGGCTGACTTGCCCGTGATGAGCTTGGGTATCTTCACCACTTCGAAAACCTGGCTTTCTGCCTCGGCTGCTCAGACAAACGCAGCGCTCTGTAGCCGCTGGCGCAGCCTGCGATCGGCTGCGCAGCAGTCGCCAGTCTCTTGAAACGGCCGAAGGTCCTGCGGCCCTTATCGCAGCCTCGTGCCTCGGCAGCGGCTACAGGGCTTTCGGCCGGCACCAATATCCTCAACGTTGCAGACTACAGCCCACCCGTCGCGTTAAACCCAACCCCCAGCACCGTTAATACCGACAGCGGCAACAGTAGCGTGTCGAGCAAGGCGCTGGCTGGCAGGTCAACGCCCGGATAGCTCGGGGCCTCGGCACCAAACCGATCCATTGCGCAGCACCCACCCTGCATCGCATACACATCCAGCCGCGTCCCGGCGTATACCACCGGCGCGCCGGGTTGCGCCGCGTCCAGGGTACGCGCCGTGGCACAACCACCCAGTTGCAGCGCCAGCACTACCATGAGTGCCTTATTCATCGCTGCTCAAATGGTGTTCACCCCAACGCGGCAGCATGTCCTGGGGGATATTCAGCAGGTTGAGAATCCGCGCCACCACAAAATCCACCAGGTCATCGATGGTTTGTGGTTGGTGATAAAAGCCCGGCGACGCCGGCAAGATGGTCACGCCCATGTTGGACAGCTTGAGCATGTGCTCCAGATGGATGCTGGAATACGGCGCCTCGCGCGGCACCAGAATCAGTTGCCGACGCTCCTTCAATGTCACGTCCGCCGCACGCTCGATCAAATTATTGCAAGCGCCCGTGGCAATGGCCGACAACGTCCCGGTGGAACACGGAACTACCACCATCGCCGCCGGCGCGCCGGAGCCCGAGGCCACCGGCGACATCCAGTCTTCCTTGCCATAAACCTTGATCTGCCCCGCCGCCGCACCGGTGTATTCGGTGAGGAAGGCCTGCATCATCTGCACCTTGGCGGGCAGCGCAACGTCGGTCTCGGTGGCCACCACCAGTTGCGCAGCCTTGGAGATCAGAAAGTGCACCTCGCGATCTTCCCGTATCAGGCAATCCAGCAGCCGCAGGCCATAGGGCGCGCCGGACGCGCCGGTCATCGCCAGGGTAACGCGTTCCGGGCCGCTCACTTCAGGGCCTCGGCCAGTTTGCCGTGCAGGCCACCGAAGCCGCCGTTGCTCATAATCACCACATGGGTGCCCGGCTTGGCCTGGTGTTTCACGTGTTCAATGATGCCTTCCAGCGAGTCGCAGACAATCGACGGCACCGTACACAGCGCCGCGATCGCGGGCAGGTCCCAACCGAGGTTGGCCGGCGCATACCAAATCACCTGATCAGCATCGTTCACACTTTCCGGCAGGCCGTCACGGTGTGCACCGAGCTTCATGGAGTTGGAGCGCGGCTCGACAATAGCGATCACCTGAGCATCGCCGACGCGCTTGCGCAGGCCATCGAGGGTGGTGGCAATGGCCGTCGGGTGGTGGGCAAAGTCATCGTAGATGGTGATCCCATTCACGTCGGCGACCTTTTCCATGCGGCGCTTGACGCTCTTGAACGCACTCAATGCCGCGATGCCCATCGATGGCACTACGCCAACGTGCCGAGCGGCCGCCAGGGTGACCAAAGCATTGGCGACGTTATGTTGGCCGGTCATGCCCCAATCAACGATGCCTTGGGCGACGCCTTCGAACAGCACTTCAAATTGGGAACCGTCTTCGCTCAGCAACTTGACCTGCCACTGCCCGCCCGCGCCAGTGGTCTGCACTGGGGTCCAGCAACCCATCTCAATCACCCGCTGCAGCGCAGGTTCGGTGGTCGGATGGATCACCAGGCCTTCGCTGGGGATGGTACGCACCAAGTGGTGGAATTGCCGCTCGATGGCCGGCAGATCGGGGAAGATGTCGGCGTGATCGTATTCCAGGTTGTTCAGGATCGCCGTGCGCGGGCGGTAATGAACAAACTTCGAACGCTTGTCGAAGAACGCACTGTCGTATTCATCCGCCTCGATGACGAAGAACGGCGTGTCGCCCAGACGGGCAGACACCGAGAAGTTCTGCGGCACACCGCCGATCAGAAAACCCGGGCTCATGCCCGCGTGCTCCAGAACCCAGGCCAGCATGCTGCTGGTGGTGGTCTTGCCATGGGTACCGGCCACAGCCAGGACCCAACGGCCTTGCAGCACATGGTCCGCCAGCCACTGCGGGCCGGACACATAAGGCAAGCCTTTGTTGAGCACGTACTCGACGGCCGGATTGCCACGGCTCATGGCATTGCCGATCACCACCAGGTCCGGGACCGGGTCGAACTGCGCCGGGTCGTAACCTTGGGTCAACTCAATGCCCTGGGCCTGCAATTGCGTGCTCATGGGCGGATAAACGTTGGCATCGGAGCCAGTAACATGATGGCCCAGCTCTTTGGCCAGAACCGCCATCGAACCCATGAAGGTGCCGCAAATACCGAGAATATGAATGTGCATAGTCGACCTCGTAAAACATCGAGGCAGGTTAGCGTAGGGTGGGAAAATTCGCACTCTTTAGCTGTTTCCAGCACACCCGACGGTCTATCCGCCGGGCGTACCGAATGACTTAAACCGAGGTTCCGGCCCGTTTGGTTTCGACCCCTTTGAGGATGATTATCTGGTCCACGGCTCTTTCCATGGCCCGGTAGCGTTGCTCAATCTCCCCTACACGGCCACCGGACTTACCGGAAACATCCTGCTGCACCACGTAAGGTTTGAACAGAACACCATTATCCCCGGCGACCACCTTCAGTTGCTGCTCTGAAACGTCCAGCAAACGCTCCAGGTTCGTCAGCCGTGCTCCGCGCTCCTTGGGCCAGTTTTCATCCTTGCCAATGCCATCACCGGCGCCCCCAGACGTCAGGGTAAGCAGGACGTTAGTAAATTTCAGCAGCGCCGCTTCAACCCTGTCCAGTCGTCGCGTGGTCGCCACCTCGGCAACCGCGCCTGTCTGCACCGCCACCGGCGCCTGGGGTGACGTGGAAGCCCCGGGCAAGTGCGGCGGCGGCAGAGTGCCCGGCGTGTATTGACTCTTGATGGCCTCGCCTGTCGCGACGGACCCGGCGTAAGCGCCCACATTAATGGGAGCGCTCACCAGCCCGGAAACACCAGCGTTGATGAACGAATCCATAGCCACCTTACTGGCCGAGGGCGACGTAGAGATAACCCCCGACTTGACCAGCCTGTCAGCATCCAACAGGCGCTTGGTGGCGTCGGCCACACTTATTGGAGCCGGATCCGCCACCTTGACCAACACAGGCCCGCCGGCCGCCACCGCGTTCGTCTCCCTGGTTTGGGACGCCAGTGCCTTGAATTTATCGGCTGCCGACGAGCTACCACCGACTGCAGCCGGTTGTGACGCGCCACTCGCGGGTGAAGGTACCGGCTTTTTCGCCCCAAGCGCCGCCTGGAGCTTGGTCGCCGCATCATTTACCTCGGGCTTGGGAAGCCTACCTCCCGGGGTGCCAGGAAGGCTGGGAGTATGAGAGACCCGGGAGCCGGAGCCAGAGGGAAAAGACGGCAAGGACGGTCGCCTGAAACCACTAAAAAGCCCGCGTTTATTGCGCACAAGAGGCTGCTGCGAAGTATCCGTGATAGGTAACTCCGTATGAGTGGGATCATTAGCCTCATACGGTTCATTGGCGCTCCCTACCGTCTTGGCGTCAGCCCTATTAGCCGGCGGCGCTGGCGGCTGATTAGTCTGTGGAGCATCGGACTGCCCATAGAGTTGAGGCACAGGATAGTTTGTTGGAGTTGTAATATTCATGTGTATTCACTCAAGTAAGTTTAACCTGACGATGGGGCGCACGGTACGCTACACCCCTATCCAATCAGTGAAAAAACAACCTGAATAGTTCCTGACCAGAGAGATAACTCCAGCGGATAAAACACATCAGAGCCAGTAAGAACAAGGCCCGAATCAGCACAACCACTGAACTTTCCGACAATAACAAACAAACGTTAGTTACCCGCCCCATCTACCGTGCAATTGAACGAACGATCCCATGTTTTCGCAACTTTCGATAAAGCGTGTTACGACTAATCCCTAACTGTTCTGCGCAATGGCTTATATGCCAACGTTGCTGCTCCAGAACGTCGAGCAATGCCCCGCGCTCAGCATCACCCAACGGCGAGTCCGAAGACGTCTCCAACACCACAGCATGCGATCGCGTTTGACGAATCATGACAGGCAAGTCCTGAAGCCCGACGTGCCCGTCTTCACATAAGGCCGCCAACGTGCGCAACACCGTGCGCAACTGCCGCACATTCCCCGGCCAGGCAAATGCCAGCAGCGCCTGACGCGCCGATGCATCCAGTAACACCGATTGCTCCCCCGCCTCTTCCGCCAGCAGGAAATCCAGCAACTGCGACTTGTCAGTACGCTCACGCAGCGGCGGCAGGGCAACTTCCAGGCCATTAAGCCGGTAATACAAGTCCTCGCGGAAGCTACCGTCCTGCACCCGCGCCAACAAATCACGGTGAGTGGCACTGATGATGCGCACGTCTACCGCCTGCGGCTCGCCGCCGATGGGCACCACCAGGCGATCTTCCAACACTCTTAATAGACGAGTCTGCAAAGCCAGGGGCATGTCGCCGATTTCGTCGAGGAACAAGGTCCCTCCGTCGGCCTGTTGCAGCTTGCCGCGCATGCCTTCCTTGCGGGCACCCGTGAAACTGCCGCCGCGATAGCCGAACAGTTCACTTTCGATCAGGCTTTCCGGAATCGCGGCGCAGTTGAGGGCAACAAACGCCTTGTCCGCCCGCAGACTGGCGTGGTGTACAGCTTTGGCGAAAGCTTCCTTCCCGGAGCCGGTTTCACCGTTGATCAGTAAGGGCACGTCGCGTTCGAACACCCGCAATGACTTGCGAAAATCCTCTTGCAGCGCCGCGTCCGCCAGGCAGATGCCCGACAAGCGTGGCCGTTCAACACCCGGCGGCGCCTTGACCAGCGGACTCGGCACGCTGCGCGGCTGCCCGCGCAACACCGCGAACAGCCCGCGCCCATCACGGGTACGCAGCGGCCAACTGGCGCTGGCATTGGCACTGGCGCGACCGAGCAGCTCATCCAGCGAGCAGTCGAAAAACGCCTCCACCGGCTGCCCCAACAAGCCGCCGCGCATTTGCCCCAGCAGGTTCAGCGCGCTCTGGTTGACCGCGCAGATCCGCCCTTCACCATCAAACGCCAGCAGCCCTTCACTGAACAGCCCCACCGACTCGGCCTGCAAATGAAAACGCAACAGCCAGTGGTTCTCGAAATGCCGCAGGAAGTAACAACTCTCAATCATCTTCGCCGAGAGGTTGACCAAGGCCATGGTGTGGAACTGGCTCTGACGCGACACCGCTTCCCGGGCCGAGGACACATCGAGCACCGCCAGCAGTTCGCCATGAGGGTCGAACACCGGGCTGGCGGAACAGGTCAGGCCGGTGTGTCGGCCACGGAAGTGTTCGTCGCGATGAATGGTCAGCGACTGACGCTCAACCAGGCAGGTGCCGATGCCGTTGGTACCTTCGCAGGCTTCGCTCCAATCGGCGCCGAGCCACAGCCCGGCGCGTTCGAAAATCTTGCGTTCGCTGGGGGCGGTGACACAGTTGAGGATCACCCCACGCGCATCCGTCAGCAACACCGCGTGACCGGCACCGGAAAGCTGTTGATGCAGGCTGTTCATTTCACTGCCGGCGATGCGCAGCACTTGTTGCAGGCGCTCGCGACTCTCCAGCAAACGGCCGTGCTCCAACACCGTCGGGGCGATGGTCAGGGCAGGATCGAGGTGATAATCCTCCAGGCAACGCAACCAGGAGCGGGCAATGGAGGGGTCGCTGCCGGGACCGTGCAAAGGGTCCTGGCCGCGGGTGACGGTCAGCACTTGCTGGGCATGACGACTGAAATGATCGTTGTGCATGTTCTTATTGTTCTCCTGCTGCGTAATACACGTCGCGAACCGGGACGCCCAGCATCCCCCAGCCTTCCCGCCATTGCAATCCCGACTCGACCCACCGGTCACAGGCTGTATCGCTTATGGCACAAACTGTCACTCAGGCTGTACCAGCCTTGTCACACCGCCTCCCCGCAACACACCACAAAGCCTTGATTTACCTGGCCTGCACGGCACTGGCCCGACCTTTGCTCTACGCTTTAACAAGCACAACAGTGCGTCCTCCAATAAACACAAAAAGCCAGGAGATACCCACCATGCGTTACGCACACCCCGGTACTGAAGGCGCTATCGTTTCGTTCAAGGCCAAGTACGGCAACTACATCGGCGGCGAATTCGTTGCGCCGGTAGACGGCAACTACTTCACCAATACTTCGCCAGTTAACGGCAAGCCAATCGCCGACTTCCCACGCTCTACCGCCAAAGACATCGACAAAGCGCTGGACGCCGCCCATGCCGCCGCTGACGCCTGGGGCAAGACCTCAGCCCAGGACCGCTCACTGGTGCTGCTGAAAATCGCCGACCGTATCGAACAGAACCTTGAACTGCTGGCCGTCACCGAAACCTGGGACAACGGCAAAGCGGTACGCGAAACACTCAACGCCGACATCCCCCTCGCCGCTGACCACTTCCGTTACTTCGCGGGTTGCATCCGCGCCCAGGAAGGCAGCAGCGCCGAGATCAACGAACTCACCGCCGCCTATCACTTCCACGAGCCCTTGGGCGTGGTCGGCCAGATCATCCCGTGGAACTTCCCGCTGCTGATGGCCGCCTGGAAACTCGCGCCAGCTCTGGCCGCCGGTAACTGCGTGGTGCTCAAACCCGCCGAGCAAACCCCGCTGGGCATCAACGTGCTGATGGAGTTGATCGGCGACCTGCTGCCGCCTGGCGTGTTGAACGTGGTCCACGGCTTCGGCAAAGAAGCCGGCGAAGCTTTGGCCACCAGCAAGCGTATCGCCAAGATCGCCTTCACCGGTTCCACGCCTGTGGGCTCGCACATCATGCATGCGGCGGCCGAAAACATTATTCCGTCCACCGTTGAGCTGGGCGGCAAGTCGCCGAACATCTTCTTCGCCGACATCATGAAAGCCGAGCCGCAATTCATCGAGAAAGCGGCCGAAGGCCTGGTGCTGGCGTTCTTCAACCAGGGCGAGGTCTGCACCTGCCCATCCCGCGCGTTGGTGGAAGAGTCGATCTACGACGACTTCATGAAAGTGGTGATGAAGAAGGTCGAGTCGATCAAACGTGGCGACCCGCTGGACACCGACACCATGGTCGGCGCCCAGGCGTCCGAGCAGCAATTCGACAAGATCCTGTCCTACCTGGAAATCGCCAAGGGCGAAGGCGCCGAGCTGCTGACCGGCGGCAAAGTCGAGAAGCTGACTGGCGATCTGGCCACCGGCTATTACATCCAGCCGACCCTGCTCAAGGGCACCAACAAGATGCGGGTGTTCCAGGAGGAAATCTTTGGCCCTGTGGTGAGCATCACCACCTTCAAGGACGAAGCCGAAGCCCTGGCGATTGCCAACGACACCGAGTTTGGTTTGGGTGCCGGCTTGTGGACCCGCGACATCAACCGTGCATACCGCATGGGCCGCGCGATCAAGGCCGGGCGTGTCTGGACCAACTGCTATCACCTGTACCCGGCGCACGCCGCGTTTGGTGGTTACAAGAAGTCGGGGGTTGGCCGTGAAACCCACAAGATGATGTTGGATCACTATCAGCAGACTAAAAACCTGCTGGTGAGCTACGACATTAATCCGTTGGGTTTCTTCTAACGCATTAGCAGGCAACCCGCTCCCACACTAGCCACCTCCCACATGTGTTTTTCACAAGTACTCGGCATCTCATCCAGCTCAACTAAGCCGAGCTAAAACAATAAGAATCAGAGGTACTTCCTCATGCCTAGCGAACCCACAGGCTCCTCCGTCGATTTCGAAAAAGTCGGCTCCGACTATTTCCAGCAACGTGAACTGAAAAAAGGCGCCGCCGGATGGGTGCTTTTAGTCGGCCTCGGCGTTGCCTATGTCATCTCCGGCGACTACGCCGGTTGGAACTTCGGCTTGGCCCAAGGCGGCTGGGGTGGCATGTTCCTCGCCACATTGCTGATGGCCACCATGTACCTGTGCATGTGTTTCTCATTGGCTGAACTGTCTTCCATGATTCCTACAGCGGGCGGTGGCTACGGCTTTGCTCGCAGTGCATTCGGGCCCTGGGGTGGATTTCTCACCGGCACCGCGATCCTGATTGAATACGCCATCGCACCCGCCGCCATCGCGGTGTTTATCGGCGCCTATTGCGAGTCGCTGTTCGGTATTGGCGGCTGGATGATCTACCTGGCGTTCTACATCATCTTTATCGGCATCCACATCTTCGGGGTCGGTGAAGCGTTGAAGCTGATGTTCGTGATCACCGCCGTCGCCGCGATTGCCCTGAGCGTGTTTTTGGTAGCAATGGTGCCGCATTTCAACGTCGCCAACCTGCTGGATATCCCGGTGACCGAGGCCAAGGGCGCGAGCACCTTCCTGCCGTTTGGTTATGTCGGCGTGTGGGCGGCGATTCCCTACGCGATCTGGTTCTTCCTCGCCGTTGAAGGCGTGCCGCTGGCGGCCGAAGAAACCAAGAACCCGAAACGCGACCTGCCCCGCGGCCTGATCGGCGCCATTGTGGTACTGACCAGCTTCGCCCTGTTGATTCTGGTGATCGCACCGGGCGGCGCCGGCACTCAGGCACTGGTGGCCTCCGGCAATCCGCTGGTGGAAGCCTTGGCCAAGGCCTATGGTGGCTCGACCTGGATGGGCAGCTTCGTCAACCTGGTAGGCCTGGCTGGGCTGATCGCGAGCTTTTTCTCGATCATCTACGCCTATTCCCGGCAGATCTTTGCCTTGTCCCGTGCAGGCTACCTGCCGCGCAAGCTGTCGCAGACCAACAAGAGCAAGGCGCCAGTATTGGCCCTGGTCATCCCCGGCATCATCGGCTTTGGTTTGTCGCTGACCGGGCAAGGCGACCTGCTGATTCTGGTGGCGGTGTTCGGCGCCACCATCTCCTACGTGCTGATGATGGCCGCGCACATCACCCTGCGCATCCGTCGCCCCAAAATGGACCGTCCGTACCGCACACCGGGCGGCATCTTCACCTCAGGCGTGGCGCTCGTGCTGGCGTGTATCGCCGTAGTAGCGGGCTTTCTGGTGGATCCGCGGGTGGTGATTGGCGCTGCGATCATCTATGGAGTATTAATTGCTTACTTTGCTTTCTACAGTCGGCATCACTTGGTAGCAGGCACGCCGGAAGAAGAGTTTGCGGCGATCCAGGCCGCAGAGGCCGCCTTGCACTAAACGCCGTAAACCTCGGTGCGCACATCAGTGCGCACCGTCATGGAGACTCTGTATGGCAAGTTTTTCCCACGCGGTTGGCGCATTCACCTACCGCTTCGACAGCCTCAAGGACGTCATGGCCAAGGCCAGCCCGGCACGCTCCGGAGACTTCCTCGCCGGTGTCGCGGCGCAGAACGACGGTGAACGGGTTGCAGCGCAAATGGCCCTGGCCAATATTCCGTTGAAACACTTCCTCGAAGAAGTGCTGATTCCCTATGAAAGCGACGAAGTTACCCGGCTGATCATCGACACCCACGACAAGCACGCGTTTTCAGTGGTCAGCCACCTGACGGTTGGCGGCTTTCGCGATTGGCTGCTCAGTGACGCGGCCGATGAACAAAGCCTGCGAGCCCTGGCGCCAGGGCTGACACCGGAAATGGTCGCCGCCGTGTCGAAGATCATGCGCGTGCAGGACCTGGTGTTGGTGGCGCAGAAGATCCGCGTCGTCACACAGTTTCGCGGCACCATGGGCCTGCGCGGGCGCCTCTCCACACGCTTGCAACCCAACCATCCGACCGATGAACCGGCCGGCATCGCCGCCAGCATTCTCGACGGCCTGCTCTACGGCAACGGCGACGCGATGATCGGCATCAACCCGGCCACCGACAGCATCGCCTCGATCTGCGCCATGCTGGAAATGCTCGACGCAATCATCCAGCGCTACGACATCCCGACCCAGGCCTGCGTGCTGACCCATGTCACCACCTCCATCGAAGCCATCAACCGCGGTGTGCCGCTGGACCTGGTGTTCCAGTCGATCGCCGGTACCGAAGCAGCCAACGCCAGTTTCGGTATCAGCCTGAGCGTGCTGCAGGAAGGCTATGACGCCGGCTTGAGCCTCAATCGCGGGACCTTGGGGCAGAATCTGATGTACTTCGAAACCGGCCAGGGCAGCGCCTTGTCGGCCAACGCGCACTTTGGCGTGGACCAGCAAACCTGTGAAACCCGCGCCTACGCCGTGGCCCGCCATTTCAAGCCATTTCTGGTAAACACCGTGGTCGGTTTTATCGGCCCCGAGTACTTGTACAACGGCAAGCAGATCATCCGCGCCGGCCTCGAAGACCACTTCTGCGGCAAGCTGCTGGGCGTGCCCATGGGGTGCGACATCTGCTACACCAACCATGCCGAAGCCGACCAGGACGACATGGACACCCTGCTGACCCTGCTGGGGGTGGCCGGGATCAACTTCATCATGGGCATCCCCGGTTCCGACGACATCATGCTCAACTACCAGACCACTTCGTTCCACGACGCGTTGTACGCCCGACAAACATTGGGTTTAAAGCCGGCGCCGGAATTTGAACAGTGGCTGGCGAAAATGGGCATCTTCACGCAGGCCGACGGCAAAGTGCATTTCGGCAACAGCCTGCCGCCGGCCTTCCGCCAGGCCTTGGCGCAATTGGGATGAAGGAGCCGCCTATGCCTATCGATACCCCTGAAACCCTTCCGGACAACCCGTGGCTGGAGCTGCGCCGCCTGACGCCCGCGCGAATTGCCCTGGGCCGCACCGGCACCAGCATCCCCACCGGTGCGCAGTTGGATTTCCAGTTTGCCCACGCTCAAGCGCGGGACGCCGTGCATCTGCCTTTCGACCATCCCGGCCTGAGCAGTCAGTTGACAGCGCGCGGCCGCGATAGCCTGTTGCTGCACAGTGCCGCCGTTGACCGTCACAGCTACTTGCAACGTCCGGACCTGGGGCGGCGCCTGAGTGACGAGTCGGCCCAAACCCTGCGCGATTACGCCCAAGCCAACCCGGGCGGCGTGGACCTGGCGGTGGTGGTGGCCGATGGTTTATCCGCCCTGGCAGTGCATAAACACACTCTGCCGTTTCTGACGCGCATGGAGGAACAGACCCACGCCGAAGGCTGGTCGCTGTCGCCGGTGATTCTGGTGGAACAGGGCCGGGTGGCGGTGGCCGATGAGATCGGTCAGTTGCTGGGGGCAAAAATGGTGGTGATCCTGATCGGCGAACGGCCGGGGCTCAGCTCACCGGATAGCCTGGGGCTGTACTTCACCTACAACCCCAAGGTCGGCCTGACCGATGCCTATCGCAACTGCATTTCCAACGTGCGCCTGGAAGGCTTGAGCTACGGCATGGCCGCTCACCGACTGTTGTACTTGATGCGTGAAGCCTGCCGCCGACAGTTGTCCGGGGTCAATCTCAAGGATGAAGCCCAGGTTCAGACGATCGAATCGGACAATCCGGACCTGATGAAAGGCAACTTCCTGCTCAGCCCGCCGGAGGACTGATCCCGACACGATTGCGATTTTTCACAGCTTTAGGCAGCATCAAGCCACGGCCGCTCGTGTCGTCGTACCCACTGGAAGTTGAGGCCTAGCATGCGGATTACTCAAGCGACCCTGGAACACCTGGACCTGTTGACTCCGCTGTTCGTCAAATACCGTGAGTTTTATGGTGCACTGCCCTTCCCTGACTCGTCTCGGGCCTTTCTGGAGAAGCGTCTGCGGCGCAAGGAGTCGGTGATCTACCTGGCACTGCCAGATGACGATGACAGCAAGCTGCTCGGGTTTTGTCAGCTGTATCCGAGTTTTTCGTCGCTCTCGCTGAAACGGGTGTGGATCCTCAACGATATCTACGTGGCCGAAGATGCCCGACGCCAGTTGGTGGCCGATAACCTGATGCGTACGGCGAAGAAGATGGCCAAGGAGACGCATGCCGTGCGACTGCGGGTGTCGACCAGCAGTGACAATGAAGTGGCGCAGAAGACCTATGAGTCGATTGGGTTTCGGGAAGACACAGAATTCAAGAACTACGTGCTGCCCCTCAGTGACGAGTAATCCCGATTGATCCAACCTACTAGCCTGTTCGCGATTGCTTGTAGCCGCTGCCGAGGCACGAGGCTGCGATGGGCTTGGTGCGGCATCCCGACGAAGCGGCCCCAAAGGCGGTCCTTCGGACACGCATCGCAGCCTCGTGCCTCGGCAGCGGCTACAAGCAGCGACATCCCCCGCTACAAAACCAACACGCTTTTCACCTCTCTATCCGTATAATGCCGAGCTTTCAGGGTCGTAAGAAACGCGGCAACCCCGTGTAGTCTTATTACCCGAAGCCTCCGCACAGGTCCGCTGAGTCGGCCATTCACACAGGTGCCATCCATGGATTTCAACCCGCTCGACCTTATCCTGCATCTCGACGTATACCTCGACATGCTGGTAACCAACTACGGTCCGTGGATCTACGCCATTCTGTTCCTAGTGATCTTTTGCGAAACCGGCCTGGTGGTCATGCCGTTCCTGCCGGGTGATTCCCTGCTGTTTATTGCCGGCGCCGTAGCCGCTGGTGGTGGTATGGATCCAGTCTTGCTGGGTGGGCTGCTGATGCTGGCGGCGATCCTCGGCGACAGCACCAACTACGTCATCGGACGAACGGCCGGGGAACGCTTGTTCAGCAACCCCAACTCGAAAATTTTCCGCCGCGACTACCTGCAAAAAACCCACGATTTCTACGACAAGCACGGCGGCAAAACCGTGACCTTGGCGCGCTTCCTGCCGATCCTGCGGACTTTCGCACCGTTCGTCGCAGGCATCGCCAAAATGCCTTATCCGCGATTCTTCGGTTTCAGTGTCTTCGGCACCGTCATCTGGGTCGGTGGCCTAGTCACCCTCGGCTACTTCTTCGGTAACGTACCGTTTATCAAGAAAAACCTGTCGCTACTGGTGGTGTTTATCATCCTGCTGTCCCTGGTGCCGATGATCATTGGCGTAGTCCGCAGCCGTTTCAGCCGCACCTCGTCAGAAGCCAATACGAACTGATCGACGATGTGGTCCCTCAGCGCCTGGCGTCGCCGGCGCCTTCTGGCCAAGCACCCGATTGCCGATGACACCTGGCAGCGGGTGCGCCAGCACCTGACCTTTCTCGACGGCATCAGCGTCGAGCAGGACCAATGGCTGCGCGAAGCCTGCGTGGTCTTTCTCGCCGAAAAACACCTCACCGCCCTGCCCGGCGTCGAACTGCATCAGGAACAACGCCTGCTGCTCGCCGCCCAGGCACAACTGCCGCTGATGAACCTCGGTGACCTCGACTGGTACCAGGGTTTCCACGAAATCGTCCTTTACCCCGACGACTTCCTCAGCCCCCAGCGCCACCGTGACGCCAGCGGCGTCGAACACGAATGGGACGGCGAGCACAGCGGCGAAGCCTGGCAGCAAGGCCCGGTGATCCTGGCGTGGCCCGGCGTATTGGCCAGCGGCAACTGGGAAGGCTACAACCTGGTGATCCACGAATTGGCCCACAAACTGGACATGCTCAACGGCGACGCCAATGGCCTGCCACCGTTGCACAACGACATGCGCGTGCAGGAATGGGCCAGCGTGATGCAAAACGCCTACGACGACCTGAACCGCCAGCTTGATCGCAACCCCGACGCCGAGACCCCCATTGACCCCTACGCCGCAGAAAACCCGGCGGAGTTCTTCGCCGTCACCAGCGAATATTTTTTCAGTGCCCCGGATTTGCTGGTCAGCACTTATCCACAGGTCTACGCGCAGCTGAGCCACTTTTACCGTCAGGATCCATTGGCCCGCCTCGCCCGACTGCAAGCCAGCGACCCGCGCTATCAAGCGCAACACTGAAGGCTGTACGACGTCTGGCACATGGCATCGGCCGCAGAATATGCCTATAATCGCCGCCACTTTCAGGCCAATCCGGCCAAGTTTTATGGCCAACTACGGGGGCAACGCCCAATGAGCTACAGCAAGATTCCGGCTGGCAAAGACCTGCCGAACGACATCTACGTCGCGATCGAAATTCCGGCCAACCACGCGCCGATCAAATACGAAATCGACAAAGACAGCGACTGCCTGTTCGTTGACCGTTTCATGGCCACCCCAATGTTCTACCCGGCCAACTACGGTTTCATCCCCAACACCCTGGCTGACGACGGTGACCCCCTCGACGTGCTGGTCGTGACCCCTTACCCGGTCACCCCAGGCTCGGTCATCCGCGCTCGCCCGGTCGGCATCCTGCACATGACCGACGACGGCGGCGGCGATGCCAAAGTCATCGCAGTCCCACACGACAAGCTGTCCCAGCTGTACGTCGACGTGAAGGAATACACCGACCTGCCGCCACTGCTGCTGGAACAGATCAAGCACTTCTTCGAAAACTACAAAGACCTCGAAAAGGGCAAATGGGTGAAGATCGAAGGTTGGGGCAACGCAGACGCCGCCCGCGCCGAGATCATGAAGTCGGTAGCCGCCTACAAAGGCTGATACCTGCTACTCATTGCGCAAGCGATAAAAAAGCCCCGATCATTCGGGGCTTTTTTTGTGTGAAAAACACAAACACTCACTCAACTAAATAAACAAAAACCAGCTCAATGTTTAACTAACAACATGAAGAGAAAGATCAATCATGCAATAAGGAAATACCTACAAAAGCATCTCAACGCATAGTTTATTTGATCTAGTTTTCCGGCCAGTAAACTCTGCGTTTATGAATACATCAGGTGATCGCTTAAGAGCGCTACTTCGGGAAGTTCATCTTTCCGCTTCCGACTTCGCCAAGAACCGCGGTGTCACGCCCCAGCACGTGAACAACTGGCTCAAACGCGGCGTCCCCATGGGCCGACTCGAGGAGTTCGCCGAACTGCTGTGCGTCACCAGCCGTTGGCTACGCACCGGAGACGGTCCTAAACATCCACTCATAACCTTCCAACCGGTAAACCCCGACGCCAACAACGCGCACCCCGCTCGGGAAGACAACGGCAACTACCTCGTCACTCCGGCCAGCGGCCCGGAAAAAATCGACGTGGAAATCCCCCTCCATAGTTCCTTCAACTCACAAGAAAGCATCCGGCTCTCGCTGCAAACCCTTGAAACCCTCAACGTCGCCCCCGAACGTGCCTTGGGCGCCTACATGGTCGGCAACAGCATGACCGACATCATCCAGGACGGCTCCACCCTCGCCATCGACCGCGGCCGCACCCGAATCATCGACGGCGCAATCTACGCCCTCGAGCACGACGGCATGCTGCGCATCAAACACCTCTACAACCGGCCCGGCGGCGGCCTGCGCTTACGTAGCCACAACAGCGCCGAACATCCCGACGAGTTTCTGACCTACGACCAGCGGCACGAACAGAACCTGAATATCCTGGGCTGGGTATTCTGGTGGTCCACCCTCAATCACTGCCTGCCGCCCGTACCGCTGGATGAGCATCTATTGGGCTACGAAGGCTCTAAATCGGATCTGAAGCTGGGAAATTAAAGCGAATGTGGGTATAGTGCGCGGCACATTTGGCAGGGGTTGGCGTGAAGCCACGTGCCCTGCCCGGCGATGCGGAGGAGTTCCCGCTGATGCCCCCTATCACGCAGGCGAGAGTCTGGGTGAATGATTTGAAGGCTGGTGAGATTTACCAAAAATAGATTGAACCAGTCCCCGAGAAGCCGGCCACAAGCCGGCTTTTTAATACCCGGAAAAAACCGCCCTCTCCCACTCCCCTCCAAAGAGCAGAGCAAGGCTGACTTTTCACCGCTACACGAAAGGCAGCCATATACAGGTCAACCGCTCCTACATTTTGATTTGGGAAAGTGCTTGTCTAGCCAAGAACCTCGCTGGCCACCTGATCAATCGCCCCCTTGGTGATATCAACCATCAAGTCCGCTTCTTCCTCCGTCAGCACCAGCGGTGGGGCGAAACCCAGTATGTCGCCGTGGGGCATTGCACGGGCGATCATGCCCCGCTCCAGGCAGGCAGCGGAAACTTTGGGGCCGACTTTCAGCGCAGCATCAAACGGTGTGCGCTGTTCGCGGTCGGCCATGAACTCGACAGCGGCGAGCATGCCGTCTCCGCGCACTTCACCGACTAACGGGTGGCCTTCGAGAGCTTCCCGCAGGCGGCGGTTAAGGTAGCTGCCAACTTTATCGGCATTGGCGGTGAGGTTTTCGCGCTCCAGGATGTCAAGGTTCGCCAAGGCGGCAGCCGCACAGATCGGGTGGCCGGAGTAGGTCCAGCCGTGACCCATAGCGCCTTCAGCCTCAGAAGCTTTTTCAATCACGCTCCAGACTTTTTCGCCAATGATCACGGCCGACAAGGGCGCATAGGCGCTGGTCAGGCCTTTGGCGGTGGTGATCAGGTCGGGGCGCATGCCGTAGCGCTGGCTGCCCATTTTTGAACCCAGGCGGCCGAACGCGCAGACCACTTCGTCGGCAATCAATAGCACGTCGTATTTAGTGAGCACGGCCTGGATCGCGGCCCAGTAGCCCGTCGGAGGAACAATGATGCCGCCAGTGCCCATCAGCGGTTCGCCGATGAAAGCAGCGACGGTGTCGGGGCCCTCGGCGAGGATCATTTTTTCCAGTTCATCAGCGCAGTAGCGCACGAATGTCGCTTCGTCCATGCCGGCAGGCGCCTTGCGGTACCAGTGCGGGCAGACGGTGTGCAAGATGCCTTGTTCCGGCAGGTCGAAGTGCTGATGGAAAGCGGCCAACCCCGTGAGGCTGCCGGTCATGATTCCTGAGCCGTGGTAGCCACGGTCGCGGGAGATGATTTTCTTCTTCTGCGGGCGGCCCAGGACGTTGTTGTAGTAACGCACCAGTTTGATCTGGGTTTCGTTGGCGTCGGAGCCGGACAACCCGTAGTAGACCTTTTTCATGCCTTCGGGCGCCCAGTCCATGATGCGGCTGGACAGTTCGATGATGGCCTCGCTCGAGTGGCCGACATAGGTGTGGTAGTAGGCCAGTTCTTTGGCTTGTTTGTAGATGGCCTCGGCGACTTCGGTGCGGCCGTAGCCGATGTTGACGCAATACAGGCCGGCGAAGGCGTCGATGAATTCGCGGCCTTCGTGGTCACGGATGCGGATGCCGGAGGCACTTTTGATGATGCGTCCCTTGAGTGCGCCACTGGCATGCTCATGGGCGTGGGTCGAGGGGTGCATGAAGTGTGCGCGGTCTTGTTCGAACAGGGTTTCGAGGGCGTGGCTCATGGCGGATCTCCTTAGAACTGGCCTTGGTGGTGCAGGCAAAAGTATTTGGTTTCGACAAAGGCTTCGAAGCCTTCGGTGCCGCCTTCACGGCCCAGACCGGAGGCTTTCATGCCACCGAAGGGGATCGGGTGCCCCGTGAATTTGACGCCGTTGACAGCCACCATCGCGTGGTCGAGTCGGCGGATCAGCGGGTAAATCAGATCCAGGCGATTGGAACAAATATAGGCAGCCAGGCCGTATTCGGTGTCGTTGGCCAGTTCGATGGCCTGCTCCAGGGTGTCGAACGGCATGACGCCAGCGATGGGGGCAAAGTTTTCTTCGCGGTAGATGCGCATCTGTGGCGTGACGTCGGCCAGCACGGTGGGCTGGTAGAACAGCCCACCCAGAGCGTGAGCTTCACCGCCCACCAAGCGTTGGGCGCCCAGATGCAGCGCGTCGGCCACACGCTCGGCGGTCGCGTCGAAGGCCGCCTGGTGCATCAGCGGGCCAACATCGACGTCTTGTTCTTGCCCGCCCAGCAACGCCGGCCCGACCCGCAGGTCACGTACCGCGGCGGCAAAACGGCTGAGGAAAGCCGGGTAGATCGAACGGTCAACCAGAATTCGGTTGGCGGCGCAGCAGTCCTGGCCGGAGGTCTGGAACTTGGCCTGCACGGCGACGCTCACCGCCAGTTCCAGGTCGGCATCGGCACAAACAATGAAGGGCGCATTGCCGCCCAGTTCCAAGGCGACCTTTTTCACGTCCTGGGCCGCCGCTTGCAGCACCAGCTTGCCGACACGTGTGGAGCCCGTAAAGCTGACGGAGCGCACGCGGATGTCCTGAACCAGGGTTTGCATGGTCATCTGCGGCTCGCCCAACACCACATTGAAAACCCCGGCCGGAAAACCTGCCTCTTCGGCCAGTTGGGCCAAGGCCAGGGCGGAATACGGGGTTTCATGGGCCGGTTTGATCACCACGGTGCAACCGGCAGCCAGCGCAGCAGCGGCTTTGCGGGTGATCATCGCTGAAGGGAAATTCCACGGCGTCAGCAGCGCGCAGACGCCGACCGGTTCCTTGAGCGTGCCCAGGTGCGCGCCGGGGATGTGGCTGGGAATGTTCTGCCCGTAGAGACGCCGGGCTTCTTCGGCGAACCAGGGGATAAAGCTGGCCGCATAGGCGATTTCGCCACGGGCCTCGGCCAGGGATTTGCCTTGCTCTTGGCTGAGGATGCGGGCCAGGTCTTCTTGGTGCTCGAGAATCAGCGTTGCCCAGCGTCGCAGGATCGTGGCGCGGGCATCGAGGCTGTGTTGGCGCCAACGGGCAAAGGCGCGGTGCGCGGCGTCGACTGCGGCGGTGATTTGCAGCGGGTCCAGCAGCGGTACGTGGCCGATCAGTTGCTGGTTGGCGGGGTTATGCACCGCGACACTATGGCCGCTGTCGCTGTGAACCCAATGACCGTCGACGTAGCACAGTGCTTTGAACAACAGGGGATGTTTGTATGTCATGGCTCGCGCTCCAAACCTTTGGCGTGGAACCATGCTAGGGCAGGCAGACTGCAGTAATTTGGGGTTTGGCGGGGTGTGGCAGGTGGTTTTTCCTGAATGGCTGCGGTTAATCGGCGGTTTTTGCGGTGCGAAACCAATACCGGATTCAAGCCCGCAGAGAATCAAACAGGTAGGCGCGGGCTTGCTCGCGAAGGCGCATGTCCGTCACCTAACGTGTCGCTTGCATGACCTCGGCCGGCAAGGCCCCTGCCGTCTTAATGGTCTTGGTGACGATGTAGGTGAAATAGCGCTCGATGCCCAGATCGTCCAGCAGCAGTTGGTCGATGAAGCGCTGGTAGTGATCAATATCCGGGGCCTGGATCATGGCCATGTAATCAACCCCCCCGCCGGTGGCATAGCAGAAGGCAACTTCAATAGCCTCGCCCATGCGCTGCTCGAAACGCCGCATGTCCTGGGCCGTGTGGCGAGCCAGGGTGATTTCCACCAGTACTTGCTGGCTTTTGAACACGGCGTTCCAGTCGACCTGGGCACGGTAGCCTTTGATCAGGCCCAGCGCCTCCAGTTTGCGCACGCGCTCCCAGGCCGGGGTCACCGACAGGTTGATGGCCTCGGCCAGGCTCGACTTGGTGATGCGCCCATCCTCAGAAAGGATGCGCAGGATTTTCAGGTCATAGCGGTCGAGTTTGTGCATGGCCGTGGGTCTCCAGAACGATTACGTTTCAGGTCAGCACTTCGGCGATAACCGCCACCGTATCCCCTCGCTGTACCAACCCCGGGAAATGCCGTGCAGCCAATAAACCACCGCGCGCCGCGCGGTACTCCACCGGCGCGACACCGCTGCGGGTGGCGTCATACACCCGAGCGATCACCTCGCCCCGGGTTACGATGTCGCCCAGGTCCCGGCACATCTCCAGCAAGCCGTCGTGCTCACTGGCGATAAAACAATTGGCATCGGGCATATCGAGCATCGTGGATTCCCGGTGCTCGACCTCACCCTGAAGAATTCCGGCATGTACCAACAGGTTACGCACGCCGCGCTCTGCAATCGCCACGCTGTGCGCCGTGGACGAGCCACCGCCACCCAGTTCGGTCGTCACAAAAACCTTGCCCTGGTTCTCGGCGGCGGTGTCGTACATCGCGCCGGCATCCAGTTCCAGCATGCGCATGCTGTAGGGCGCATTGAAGGCGCGCATGCCGGCTTCGCATTGGGCCTGCTGCTGTTTATCGGGCAGCACGTGGCAGGCGGCGAACGGCAGGAAATCCAGGGTGCGGCCACCCGAGTGAATGTCCAGCACGATATCGGCCAGCGGCAACAATGTACGGGTGAAATAGTCGGCGATTTTTTCGGTCACGGTGCCGTCCGGCTTGCCGGGAAAGCTGCGATTGAGATTGCCTTTATCGATAGGTGAAGTACGCCGCCCGGCATGAAAGGCCGGGGTGTTCATGAACGGCACAATGATCAGCCGGCCACTGACGTCAGCCGCGCTCAAGCCTTGGGCCAATTTGCTCAGGGCGACTGGGCCTTCATATTCATCACCGTGGTTACCGCCGGTGAGTAGCGCGGTCGGCCCCCGGCCACGCTGGATCACGGTGACGGGAATCATCACCGCGCCCCAGGCCGAATCGTCCCGGGAATAAGGCAGTTTGAAAAAACCGTGCTGCACGCCGTCGCGACTGAAATCCACGGTGGCGCTGATCGGGTTGTCAGGCAGGTCGCTCATGGTTCAATCCTTGACGAACAGTTGGCGTGGCACGTTGCACAGCGTCTCGACGCCGGTCTCGGTGATCAGGATACTTTCGGTGATTTCCAGACCCCAATCGTCCATCCACAACCCCGGCATGAAGTGAAAGGTCATGCCCGGCTGCAACACACTGGTGTCGCCAGGGCGCAGGCTCATGGTGCGCTCGCCCCAATCCGGTGGATAACTGATGCCGATCGGGTAACCGCAACGGCTGTCCTTGTGGATGCCGAACTTCTCCAGCACCTTGAAAAACGCCACGGCGATGTCGCCGGTGGTGTTGCCCGGCTTCGCGGCATCAAGGCCGGCGGCAATACCTTCGACCACGGCTTTTTCGCCTTCGATAAAGTGCTGTGGCGGCTTGCCCAGGTAGATCGTGCGCGACAATGGGCAGTGATAACGTTTGTAGCAACCGGCAATTTCGAAGAAGGTACCGGCGCCTTTTTCGAACGGCGTATCGTCCCAGGTCAGGTGGGGCGCGCTGGCGTCGGCGCCGGTGGGCAACAGCGGCACGATAGCCGGGTAATCACCACCGTGGCCATCGGCACCGAGAATGCCGCTGCTGTAGATTTCGGCCACCAGTTCGTTTTTGCGCATGCCCGGTTCGATGCGCTCGAGGATGCGCCCGTGCATGTTTTCGACAATGCGCGCGGCGATGCGCATGTAGGCAATTTCCTGAGGGGACTTGATCGCCCGCTGCCAGTTCACCAGCCCCGCCGCGTCGAGCAAGGTGGCGTGCGGCAGGTGTTTTTGCAGCGACAGGTAGGCGGCGGCGCTGAAGTAGTAATTGTCCATTTCCACGCCGATATTCAGCGTGTCCCAGCCTCGAGCACTGATGACTTCCCGCGACAGATAGTCCATGGGGTGACGCTCACGGGACTGCACGTAGATGTCCGGGTAGCCGACGATGTTCTCGTGCTGCATAAACACCGTGCGCTTGGCACCGTTGGCGTCCTGGCCGCGTCCGAACCACACCGGTTCGCCGTCGAGGGCCAGTAACACACACTGGTGCACATAGAACGACCAACCATCGTAGCCCGTCAGCCAGGCCATGTTGGACGGGTCAGTGACCACCAGCAGCTCAATGCCCTGCCCTTGCATGGCCCGCCGGACCTTGGCCAGGCGCTGGGCGTATTCCGCTCGCTCGAACGGTAGATTGACGACTATCTGAGACATGCACATGCCCTCTGATCAATAACGCACGGATGAAGTGAATCAGCTGGAAAACTGAAAACCCTTGCCGGCCGAACACGCACGCTCGAACGCCAGGTTGGCCATAGCCGTGTCCTGGGCGCCGGTGCCGGTCAGGTCGCACAGGGTAATTTGCGCAGCATCGCTACGGCCGGGACGCTGGCCTGCCAGTACCTGGCCCAGTTCCGCCAGGCGCGATTCGTCGAGCGCAATACCAGCCACCAAGGCGTGGTGCAGCTCGCCGAGAATGCGGGTCTGGCTCAAGCGATCCGCCACATAACGGTCGACCCTGGCCAGGGCCTGGGGGGCGATCTCGTTTTTGTGTTCGGCATCGGAACCCATGGCGGTGATATGCAGCCCGGGGTGCAAGTGGCGGGCCTGGATCAAGGGCTCGCGGCTGGGGGTACAAGTGATGGCGATGTCCACGTCGGCCAGGGCCTCGTCGATGCTCGCGCATGCAATGACCACCAGGCCGCTGCTACGTAACAGATCGGCGCAAAAGTCCTGCGCCTTGGTGCTGTCCCGTGCCCACACGCGAACCTGTTCAATCGGTCGCACCAGGCGCAGCGCCTGCAATTGCAACGCCGCCTGCTCACCGGCGCCAATCAGCGCCACGCTGCGACTGTCGGGCCGCGATAATAAACGCGCCGCTACCGCACCGGCAGCAGCCGTACGCACGGCCGTCAGGTAACCGTTATCCAGCAACAGCGCCTCCAGCAAGCCGGTGCGGGCCGACAACAGCATCATCATGCCGTTAAGGCTCGGCAGGCCGAGTGCGGGATTGTCGAAAAACCCTGGGCTCACCTTGATCGCAAACCGCGCGAGACCCGGCAGGTACGCCGTCTTCACGTCCACTTCACCGTTATGCTCAGGGATATCCAGGCGCAGAATGGGCGGCATCGCGACGGCCGCCGTGGCCAGCAGCACGAAAGCCTGTTCGATGGCTTCAATACTGGGTAAGTCCAGGGCCACGCAGGCGCGCAGATCGGCTTCGTTCAACAGCGTGACTTGACTCATCAACAGGGCGCTCCCATTCGTTATTGTTGTGATTTACGCATCCAGGCCATTGAGCACGCGCAGGTGTTGATCGCTATCAACGTTGCGACCACTGACCACCACCACGATCGGCCCACGGGCTTCGATCAAGCCATCGAGCAACGCGGCGATACCCACCACCGCCGCGCCTTCCAGTACCAGTCGCTCATGGTGATAGGCGTGGCGCAGGGCGTTGGCGATGGAGGCTTCGCTGAGCAAGTGCAGGTGATCGCAAAGATCGCGGGTCATGCTGAAGGTGTAGCGATTGTCCAGGCCGATGCCGCCCCCCAGGGAGTCGGCGAGGGTCGTCCGCTCTTCGACTTCCACTGGATGACCGGCCGCAAGGCTGGCCTGCATGGCTGCACCCCGCTGCATACTGATAGCGTGGGTGACGACCTGCGGGCTGGCGCTTTTGATCGCCAGCGCGACGCCGGCGAACAACCCGCCGCCGGATAACGGCACAAGGACTTGCGCCACATCGGGCTGTTGTTCAAGGATTTCCAGGCCCAGGGTGCCCTGCCCGGCAATGATCGCCGGGTGATCGAACGGTGGCAGCAGGGTCGCGCCTTGCTCACTGGCAATCCGCTCGGCTTCACGCTGGGCATCATCCTGAGAGTGGCCGACGATGCACACCTGAGCACCCAGCTCACGAATCGCCTGGACCTTGTTCGCCGGCACCAACTGCGACAAGCAAATGGTGGCCCTGACCCCTTGGCGGGACGCGGCGTAAGCCAGGGCGCGGCCGTGATTACCCGTGGAGGCCGCCACCACGCCACGCGCCTTTTGCTCGGTATCCAGTTGCGCCACGGCGTTGCTCGCACCGCGTAATTTGAAGCTGCCAGTGATTTGCTGGGATTCAAGCTTGAGGTACACCGCCACGCCCATTCGTTGAGAAAGGCTCGGCGAATACTCCATGGCGGTACGTCGCACCTGCGATTCAATCCGCTGACGCGCGAGGTAAATATCGTTTAGCTGCAACCTTGGCATGACCGCTTCCCACAGGGATGTTGGGCGCAGTCTAAGAGGGCTGGATTGTCGCAATGAATGTACTAGGGCAATTTAGCCGACAAACTTTTTTGTCCGGTCAAAAGTCATGAATTTGCGGGTATTGGCCGAATATCTCGCGCATGCCTATCAGCGCATTGCGCATTTCTTCATCGCTGCATTCGGCACCGACACACACACGCACGGCCCGGGGCCGCGGGGTGCCGCGCACGGTGAAGGGGTCGGGTGAGGTGACCGCAATATGTTTGTGGCGCAGCGCCCGCACCAGGCTGTCGAGCTCCCAATGGGACGGTATCCCGACCCAGGCGTTCAACGCATTAGGATGTCGACCCAGCAGGTATTCATCCAGGTATTCGCTGACCATCGCCTGGCGCCCGGCCAGCAGTTTGCGTTGCAGGGCCACCAGCGTGTCGGCGCGACCGTCGCGAATCCAGCGCGCCGCGATCTCCGACACCATGGGCGTCGCCATCCAGCTGTTGACCCGCAAGATGCTCTCGGTGCGCAGTGCCAGACGTTTGGGTACCACCAGGTAACCGATGCGCAAACCGGTGAGCACTGACTTGGTCATGCTGGTGCAATAGAACGACAGCTCCGGCAGGTAATGACTGATAGGCGGGGCGCGCTGCTCATCCAGCAGCGGACCGTATACATCGTCCTCGATAATGTGCACGCCGAAACGCCGGGCTATGTCGGCGATCTCGCGGCGACGGCTGTCGGGCATCAGACTGGTGGTCGGGTTATTCAGGTTCGGGGTGCAGACCAGTGCGGTGATCCGCTCATTGCTGCACATGTCCTCGAAATGCTCCGGGTCGATGCCATGGCGATCCGTCTCCAGTCCCTTGAGGGTAAAGCCCAGCACCTGGGAATTGCCAATTACGCCATGGTCGGTGAGCCCTTCACACAACACCACATCATCAGGGCCAGCCAGCGAGGCCAACGCCAGGAAGATGCCGTGGGCGGCGCCGTTGGTGATCAGAATGTCATCGCGCTCGACCCGTAGACCCTGGCGGCCGATCCAATGCATGGCCGCTTCGCGGTGGGACTCGAAACCGGCAATCGGACGAAAGGCATGAATCCATGGCTGGTCGTCTTCGGTGCTGAGCTCGCGACAGGTCTCGCGCCAGAATTGGTCGTGTTCACGGGTGTGCAGGATGCGCGTGATGGAAAAATCCACCAGTGCACGCTCGGGGCTATCGAGGATGTATGTCGCCACCCGGTCACTCATGCGCCGTGAGACAAAGCTGCCACGCCCGACTTCGCACCGCACCAGGCCCTGACGCTCCAGCTCCTTGTAGGCATTGGTGACCGTTTGCACGCTGATGCCCATGGCATCGGCCACGTGCCGTTGCGGCGGCAGGCGTTGATCGTTGGCGAGCACGCCTTGCTCGATGTCGTCAGCAATCGCCTGGACCAGGATTTTGTATTTGGACTCACCGCTGCGGGCGATGCTCAAGGCTGCTTTCCACGTATCCATCGGTGCTAATAACCCGCGTAAGTGCCAGTGCGGACAGCATCCCGCGAGAATCCGTACAAAGCAATTGTCCTAGTGCAATGCCATGATGGCTGGGGCTTTTGTATGCTCGGTCCAAGGTCGATCCACGGGTTGCTCGTCAAACCCTCACAACAAAACCAATCGACCTGTACCGGCGCGCTGCAACCAGCCCTCGTACGCTTTGCTCTTGTAACACTGCCTCCTACCACAGAGCCGTCGACGACGGGTCCACAAGAAACAGGAGATTTTACCGATGAGCAATTCCACCCTCCGTACTCCCCCTGCATGGCGTCACCTGTTTGTGACGTGCGCGATGCTTGGCGCGGCCGTCAGTGCTCAGGCCGCCACCACCCTGGAAACCATCCAGAAAAACAGCAGTATCCGCATCGGTTACGCCAATGAAACGCCGTTTGCATTTACCGAAACCGATGGTCGGGTAACCGGTGAGTCACCGGAAATCGCCAAGGCGATTTTCGCCCAAATGGGCATCAAGCAAGTCGATGGTGTACTGACCGAGTGGGGCTCGTTGATCCCCGGCCTGCGCGCCGGGCGGTTCGATGTGATTGCCGCCGGCATGTACATCACCCCGGCCCGCTGCAAACAGGTGCTGTTCACCGACCCGCAGTATCAACTGCCAGACGCCCTGCTCACCGCCAAGGGCAACCCGCATAACCTGCACAGCTATGAAGACATCGCCAAAAACCCCGAGGTGAAACTGGCGATCATGGCCGGTACCGTGAACCTGGCTTATGCGCGGGACTCCGGGGTCAAGGACGCGCAGATCCTGCAAGTGCCGGACACCACCGCGCAGCTGCAAGCGGTGCGCGCCGGACGTGCCGATGCTGCCGTCGGCACTCAATTGACCATGAAAGGCCTGGCCGCCAAAGGGGGTGAAAAGGTCGAAGCGGTCACCGAGTTCAAGGATGACCCTTCGCATATCGGCTACGGCGCCCTCGCCTTCCGCCCGGAAGACAAGGACCTGCGGGATGCGGTCAATGCCGAACTGAAAAAATGGCTGGGCTCCGAAGCGCATCTCAAGGCCGTCGCGCCTTTCGGTTTCGACCAATCCAACGTGACAAGCAAAACGGCTGCAGAGCTCTGCGCTCAATAGTCGGGACAGGCATGGCGCCACACGCGATGCCTATTTTTCTGCTTAATCCGAATGGCCAGGTCGAACCATGGGTGAATTACTTCCGCTGTTGATACAAGGCGCCTGGGTCACGCTCCAGGTGACATTTTTCGGTTCGCTGTTGGCAATTGTCGCGGCGATTCTTGCGGCGTTGGGGCGCATGTCGCCCTGGCGGTCACTGCGCTGGTTTTCCATTGCCTACATTGAAGTGTTCCGCGGCACGTCATTGCTGGTGCAGTTGTTCTGGCTGTTTTTCGTGCTGCCGTTGCCGCCGTTCAATCTTGAACTGAGCCCCTACAGCGTGGCCATTGTCGGCCTCGGCCTACACATTGGTGCTTACGGGGCGGAGGTGATGCGCGGGGCGATCAGTTCGGTGGCCAAGGGTCAGTACGAAGCGTCCACGGCACTGAACTTCAGCGGCTACGCGCGCTTTCGCCGGATCATTTTGCCCCAGGCCTTGCTGGCAGCGATCCCGCCGGGGACCAACCTGCTGATCGAGTTGCTCAAAAATACCTCGCTGGTGTCGCTGATCACCTTGTCCGACCTGAGCTTCCGTGCCCGGCAGTTGGACCAGGCCACGTTCCAGACGCTGGAAATCTTCAGCCTGGCCTTGCTGATGTATTTCATCCTGGCCCAGGCCATCAACCTTGGCATGCGCAGCCTTGAGCGGCGTCTGGCGCGCGGGCGGATGCGTGGGGGTTTGTCATGACGTTGTTCGACTGGAGTTATGCGTGGCAAATCCTTCCCGATCTGCTGCGTGCCTCGCTCAATACAGTGGGCATCACGTTGATCGGTTTTCTGATCGCCATTGTACTCGGCTTGTTCCTGGCGATTGGCCGGCGCAGCCGACGGCTCTGGTTGTCATGGCCGGCCACTGGGGTGATTGAGTTCATTCGCAGCACACCACTGCTGATCCAGGTGTATTTCCTGTACTACGTGCTGCCCAACTACGGCGTCAGTCTGAGCGCGATGCAGGTGGGTATCCTGGGCATTGGCCTGCATTACGCCTGCTACATCGCCGAGGTCTATCGCGGCGGCCTTGACGCGGTACCCCGGGCGCAGTGGGAGGCGGTGACCGCCCTGAACATCGCCCCGTACAGCGCCTATCGCAACATCATCCTGCCCCAGGCCTTGCGGCCGATCCTGCCGCCGCTGGGCAACTACTTGGTGGCCATGCTCAAGGACACGCCGGTGCTGTCGGCGATTACCGTGGTGGAGATCATGCAACAGGCCAAGAACATCGGTTCCGAGAACTTCCGTTACCTGGAGCCGATCACCATGGTCGGCCTGTTTTTCCTGGCCCTGAGCATCGCCCTGGCTTATCTGGTACGGCGCCTTGAAGCGCGCCTGGAGCTACGCTAATGACCTCTCTGTTGTTTTCGACATCCAGCGCGCTGTTCCAGCGCAACAACCCGTCACCGCTGCAACCGCAGGAGGCCACGGCCATGCAGACACCTGACCCGGCCAAGCCGATTGTCAGTTTTCAGGACGTCACCAAGAGCTACGGCAGCTTCACCGTGCTCGATCACTTGAACCTGGATGTCACGCCGGGAGAAAAGGTCGCAATCATCGGCCCCAGCGGCTCAGGAAAATCCACCCTGCTGCGGGTATTGATGACCCTTGAAGGCATCGACGACGGCGTGATCCGTATCGAAGATGATTTGCTGACCCACATGCCTAATCGCAACGGCGTACTGGTGCCGGCCAATGACCGACATATCCGTCGCGTGCGCGGCAAGATCGGCATGGTGTTTCAGAGTTTCAACCTGTTCCCGCACATGACGGCGCTGCAAAACGTCATCGAGGCGCCTGTACAAGTCCTCGGCATGAAACCAGCCGAAGCCCGTGAACGAGCGGCAGACTTGCTGGAACTGGTGGGCCTGGGCAGCAAACTGGGGCATTACCCATCGCAACTGTCTGGCGGCCAACAACAACGGGTGGCAATTGCCCGGGCGTTGGCGATGCGGCCCAAGGTCATGCTGTTCGACGAAGTGACCTCGGCCCTCGACCCGGAGCTGTGCGGTGAAGTGCTGAATGTGATTCGCAAGCTGGGTACCGAACATAACCTGACCATGCTGATGGTCACCCATCAGATGGGCTTCGCCCGGGAGTTCGCCGACCGTGTGTGCTTCTTCTACAAAGGACAGATTCACGAGCAGGGCACACCGGCGCAGATCTTCGAGCATCCGCAACAGGAGCGGACCTGTGCGTTTCTTAGTGCGGTGAAAGAGGCTAACTAGCGGGAAGGCAAACCCGCAGAATTCAATGAGTTGAATCGCCGCTCCGTGTAGCCATGGACGGCGATTTGATGCGGAAAAAAACGCCCTTCAAGTAAGCCCAATCTGATTTTCCGGACCACTGGTCCCACCCCTCTTTTGCTGCTGCAGACTCCGACGCCTCCTTCCTGCAGAGACGTCATGGATGACTGCTTCATCGTCGCACATCATTTTTATCGAACATGAGCTGGATGGCTTTCATCAGAGCCTGGCGGTCTATCGCCAGCAGGTGGGGGCCTGGTATTCCCAGGCGCTGGACAAGGTCAGCCATGCAGCGGATTTACCGTCGTTATTGGGGATGGATCGGGTGCTGCTACAACCCCTACGGAAAAATCACCGCCGAACGTGACGAACTGGGCCGCGTGACGCGTTATGAGTACGCCGACGGATTGCACCTGATCAGCCGTCGGATCAATCCGGACGGCACGCAGCTCAAGTACCGCTACAACAACACGCGGTTACTGCTGACCGAGATCGAAAACGAGGTCGGTGAGACCTACCAGCTCGCCTATCACGCCAATGGCCTGATCCAACAGGAGACTGGCTTTGATGGTCGGCGCACCGCTTACACCTACGACCTCAACGGCCATTTGCTGGAAAAGACCGAATACGGCGATGACGACAGTCAGTTAGTCACCGGCTACGAGCGAGACTACGCCGGGCGCCTTGTCCGAAAAAACCTGCCCGACGGCAGCGCTGTCGATTACACCTACGACCGCCTCGGCAATCTCCTCAGCGTCGACGACGGTCACTGGGCCCTCAGCTACGAATACGATCTTCAGAACCGCCTCACCGCAGAGCATCAGGGCTGGGGCACGCTGCGTTATGGCTACGACCACTGCGGCCAGCTCAAACACCTGCGCCTGCCCGACAACAATCGCCTGGCCTTTCAGCACGACAAAGGCGGCCACCTCGCTACCGTCGAACTCAATGGCAAAACACTCACCTCACACCTGTTCAAATCAGGCCGCGAACACCAGCGCCAACAAGGCCAACTGCTCAGCCATTACCACTACGATGATCAAGGCCGCCTGCACGCTCATGCCTTAACCCAACAAGAACACCACCACTACCGTCGCCAGTACGACTACGACAAGCGCGGCAACCTGATCCGCGAGCGGCGTGGGCGTGCGCAGCAACTGGTCACCGAATATCGCTACGACTGCCAGCATCGGCTGATCGGCATCACCCAACCGGATGGCCGACAAGCCAGTTACCGCTACGACCCGTTTGGTCGGCGCATCAGCAAAACCGTCGATGAGAAAACCACCGAGTTCTTCTGGCAAGGCGACACGCTGATCGCCGAACACAGCGCCGGGCAGCACCGCAGCTACGTCTACGAACCGGACAGCTTTAGACCGCTAGTACTGCTGGAAGGCTTTGGGCCGGACAACGTAAAAGCCTTCCACTACCAACTTGATCACCTTGGCACACCTCAGGAACTGACAAACCCCGACGGCGAAATCGTCTGGTCTGCGCATTACCGAGCGTACGGCCAAATCGCCCGGCTCGATATCAACACCGTCACCAACCCGTTGCGTTTCCAGGGCCAGTATTTCGACCAGGAAAGCGGGCTGCACTACAACCGCCATCGCTACTACAATCCGGACAACGGCCGCTACCTGACCCCCGACCCGGTAAAACTGGCGGGTGGACTGAACGGATACCAATACGTGCCCAACCCGACGGGGTGGGTGGATCCGTTGGGGCTCGCGTGCATTCGTTCAGACTGCCCCCAACCGGTGGCCGGAGGAACATGGAAATTCAACTCTGATGTGGATATTGACTGGAGAAAAGAAAAAGGTGACTCCTACCAGCAAATGAACAAAGGATTGGGTGAGGCCTTTCGAAGGGCTGGCGCACCAAAGGATGGTTACACCGTAACCAAATGGGGAAAGGATCAGTATGGAAAATCATTCCCCACCGAGTGGCGTGTACTGACCGGCCCGAGGAAAGGTGCAGAAGTGAATATCGATAATCCACAACTCGTTCCCAGCACAGATGGCCCAAGCTCGCCCCATATTGGCTATCAGACATCTGGAAAAAGAGGTGATGGTGGAGCAAAAAGAGGCCATATATTGCTTGAGCTACTTCCGGTTAGCCGTTCCAAAATTGGCGTAACACAATGAGCTACTTAGAAAGCGAGATAGACGAAGCCTTATTAGCCCTCGAAGTCGAGGGTAGGAAGCTTTCCTCGATTGAGCTGAGCCTGCTGATAAGCAACCTCAGCCAGAAGTTCTTTAATGCAAAAATGAATGTGCTCGACCCAAACTATCTAAACATTAAGAGTACAGAGCACAATCCAATTTTCTGGAAAGAGGTACAAGATAAGATATGTGGCAATAGACTAATTTTTATTGTTTGTGACACAGAACAAAGAGCATGGGAAATAGACAACTCGCAGAGCCTTGCTCGTATCTTGTCTGAAACTACTGGGTACCCCTTCTGGGTGACCGACCATGCACTCAGTTTTCTAGTACATATGGATGATCATGACTGTGTGAGTTGGGCCTGCGCAGTTGTTCGGTCGAAACTGGACCTTGAGCCGATTAGCCCCCATAATCGGCTCACAAAATGAGCCGAATAATCTCTCTATTCGGCTCACGCACCCCGAGCGCTCACCATGAACGACCCTCGCTGGATCTGGCAACAACCCGACTGGCCACACTTCCACTGGCAACCCGAGCGTCTGGCGCCCATGTTGCGCGAATGTGCCCAGGCGCAGGGCAAGCTGCTGGGTATGTCTGGCTCGGTCAGTAATGCAGCCAGCATTCAGAATGAGCTAGACGCAATGTTGCAAAACATCCTGACGTCCTCAGCCATCGAAGGCGAGCAGTTGAATGTCGGTTCGGTACGTTCATCCCTGGCCAAGCGGCTCGGCCTGAAGCCATTAGAAGACGGTCCCGTAAGTCGGCGCAGCGAAGGCCTGGCTGAATTGATGATGGATGCGACTCAACAATTCGCCCAACCCTTTACCCTTGCCCGTTTATTGAATTGGCATCAATGGTTATTTCCTGCACAGGAAGCAGGCTTTTCCACACGCGCCGTGAATGTGGGTGCGCTACGGGGTGATGAGCCAATGCAGGTGGTATCAGGTCGAATTGATCAACCAACGGTACACTTCGAAGCGCCGCCTCGGCAGGGGCTGGAGCACGCGCTGGATGACTTTCTTGAATGGTTTGAAGCCAGCCGAAACCAGCCGGAGCTTGACCCATTAGTACGCGCAGGCCTGGCACATTTCTGGTTCGTCACGCTGCATCCCTTTGATGATGGCAACGGTCGTCTGACCCGGGCGATTACTGACCTGGCGCTTGCTCAGGCAGAGCATCAAGCCATTCGTTTTTATGCCATGTCCGCGAGCATCCTGGAGGACCGTGCCGGTTATTACCGAGCACTGGAAACCAGTCAAAAAGCCACGTTGGATGTGACCAATTGGCTTGAGTGGTTCCTGCAAACCCTGTTGCGCAGCCTGCAGCAAGCCATGGCGCGAATTGATCGGGTGTTGGTCAAGGCCCGTTTCTGGCAACAGCATCGTGACCTGGCGCTGTCTGCCGAGCAGATCAAAGTCTTGAATCGCTTGCTCGACGGCGGTGACAGAGGGTTTGAGAATGGCATCAGCGCTGCCCAGTATCAGGCGGTCGCGAAAGTATCCAAGGCCACAGCGACTCGCCACTTGGCCGATCTTTTGGAACGAAACTGCCTGGTTCGACTGCCCGGAGGGGGTCGCAGTACGCGCTATCAAATCAATCAGGAGGAGGAGTGACACCCCCCGCGCAAAACACTCCCCTCATTTGCCCCAATCCCCCCTATCTGCTAGTGTCGCGCCGGTTTACCGTCAACCGGAATAGCCGCCATGGCCCGCAAAAAAGTTGCACTCGATTTCGAACAATCCCTCGCTGACCTGCAAGCGCTGGTGGAGCGTCTGGAGAACGGCGAGTTGTCGCTGGAAGACTCGTTGACGGCATTCGAGCAAGGCATTGGCCTGACCCGTGACTGCCAGAGCGCGTTGGCGCAGGCTGAGCAGAAGGTTCAGGTGTTGCTGGAGCGTGACGGGGAGTTGGCCGAAGAACCTTTCGATGCGGAACAACCTGAATGATCAGTGCCTATCAGGCCAGCAGCCAGGCCCGGGTCAATGCCGCGCTGGAAACCCTGTTCGCGGCACCAAGCCCTGAGCTGAACCGCCTCTATGACGCGATGCGCTACAGCGTGATGAACGGCGGCAAGCGCGTGCGGCCGTTGCTCGCGTACGCAGCCTGCGAGGCTTTGGGCGCTCCGGCGGAGCAAGCCAACGGTGCGGCATGTGCGGTGGAACTGATTCACGCGTATTCCCTGGTGCATGACGATTTACCGGCGATGGACGACGATGATCTGCGTCGCGGCCAGCCTACAACGCATAAAGCCTTCGATGAAGCTTGCGCGATCCTTGCCGGTGACGGCCTGCAAAGTCTGGCGTTCAGCGCGTTGCTGGATCCACAACTGAGTGGTGCAAGTGCCGAGATCCGTTTGCGTATGGTCACCGCCCTGGCATTGGCTGCCGGCCCTGCCGGCATGGTGGGCGGTCAGGCGATCGACTTGGGCTCTGTAGGCCTGAAGCTCGATCAAAAAGCCCTCGAATACATGCATCGCCACAAGACCGGCGCGCTGATCGAAGCGGCCGTGCAGCTCGGTGCCTTGGCCAGCGGCCGTGCCGACGCTGTGCAGTTAGCAGCGCTGCAGGCTTATGCGCAGGCCATCGGCCTGGCGTTTCAGGTCCAGGACGACATTCTCGACGTCGAAAGTGATACCGCGACCCTCGGTAAACGCCAAGGTGCCGATATCGCGCGGGACAAACCGACTTATCCTTCACTGCTCGGGCTTGAAGCGGCCAAGGCCTACGCCGTCGAGCTACGTGATCAGGCGTTGCACGCCCTGCGACCTTTCGACGCGGCAGCCGAGCCATTGCGTGACCTGGCGCGGTATATCGTCGAACGCCGTCACTGATATCACCGGCTGTTTGCACCGCATATCGGCCAACTTCAGTGCACTGCGTGGGCAGCTTGCGATGCTTGAGGTAAACTGCCGCCTCTTCTATACCTATAACGATTCGCCTGATGCCCACGACGTTTCAAGAGATTCCCCGCAAGCGCCCGTCCACGCCCCTGCTCGACCGTGCTGATACGCCGGCCGGCCTGCGCCGTCTGGGTGAAGCCGAGCTGGAAACCCTGGCCGATGAGTTGCGCCTGGAATTGCTCTACACGGTCGGCCAGACCGGTGGGCATTTCGGTGCCGGCCTGGGCGTCATCGAGCTGACCATTGCGTTGCATTACGTCTTCGACACCCCGGACGACCGGCTGGTGTGGGACGTGGGTCATCAGGCGTATCCGCACAAGATCCTCACCGGTCGTCGCGAGCGCATGGCTACCCTGCGCCAGAAGGACGGCATCGCCGCCTTCCCGCGTCGCTCCGAGAGCGAGTACGACACCTTTGGCGTCGGCCACTCCAGCACCTCCATCAGTGCAGCCCTGGGCATGGCGATTGCCGCCCGTCTGCAAAACAGCGATCGCAAGGCGATTGCGGTGATCGGTGATGGCGCGCTGACGGCGGGCATGGCTTTTGAGGCGCTGAACCATGCGCCGGAAGTCAATGCCAACATGTTGGTGATCCTCAACGACAACGACATGTCGATCTCGCGCAACGTCGGCGGGCTGTCCAACTACCTGGCGAAAATCCTGTCCAGCCGTACCTACGCCAGCATGCGCGAAGGCAGCAAGAAAGTGCTGTCGCGTCTGCCCGGCGCGTGGGAAATCGCCCGTCGTACTGAAGAATATGCCAAGGGCATGCTGGTCCCCGGCACCCTGTTCGAAGAGCTGGGCTGGAACTACATCGGCCCGATCGACGGCCATGACCTGCCGACCCTGATCGCCACCCTGCGCAATATGCGTGACCTCAAGGGCCCGCAGTTCCTGCACATCGTCACCAAAAAAGGCAAAGGCTTCGCCCCGGCGGAAGTCGACCCGATTGGTTACCACGCCATTACCAAGCTTGAACCGGTGGACGCCCCCGCCGCTGCGCCGGAGAAAGCCAGCGGGCCGAAGTACTCCGGTGTGTTCGGCGAATGGCTGTGCGACATGGCCGCCGCTGACCCGCGCCTGGTGGGCATCACGCCGGCGATGAAGGAAGGCTCCGACCTGGTGGCGTTCAGCGAACGCTTCCCGCTGCGCTATTTCGACGTAGCCATTGCCGAGCAACACGCGGTGACCTTCGCCGCCGGCATGGCCTGCGAAGGCGCTAAACCGGTGGTGGCGATTTACTCCACTTTCCTGCAGCGCGGTTACGATCAACTGATTCATGACGTGGCGGTGCAGAACCTTGACGTCCTGTTCGCTATCGACCGTGCCGGTTTGGTGGGCGAAGACGGCCCGACCCACGCCGGCAGTTTCGATTTGTCCTTCTTGCGCTGCATCCCTGGCATGCTGGTGATGACGCCGAGCGACGAAAACGAGTTGCGCAAGATGCTCAGCACCGGCCACCTGTACAACGGCCCGGCAGCGGTGCGCTACCCGCGCGGCACTGGCCCGAATGCGGTGATCGAGAAAGACCTGGAACCGATCGAGATTGGTAAGGGCATCGTCCGCCGCCAAGGCAGCAAGGTTGCTTTGCTGGTATTCGGTGTACAACTGGCCGAAGCCTTGAAAGTCGCCGAAAAAATCGACGCCACCGTGGTGGATATGCGTTTCGTCAAACCATTGGACGAAGCCCTGGTGCGCGAGATTGCCGACCGCCATGAGCTGCTGGTGACTATCGAAGAAAACGCCATCATGGGCGGTGCCGGTGCGGCGGTCAGTGAGTTCCTGGCGCGGGAGAATATCCTCCAGTCGGTGCTGCACCTGGGCTTGCCGGATGTGTATGTCGAACACGCCAAGCCGGCGCAGATGCTGGCGGAGTGTGGGCTGGATGAAGCGGGGATTGAAGCTTCGGTTCGCCAGCGTATGGCACTGCTGGGGCTGTAGCTCAGACGCCCAAAAAAGCGGATCAAATGTGGGTGTATCTACAAAATTGCGCCACGGTCTGATTTCTGTAGCCGCTGCCGAGGCACGAGGCTGCGATGGGTTTGGTGCGGCATTCCGACGTAGCGACCCTAGGGGCGGCCCTGCGGTCCGCATCGCAGCCTCGTGCCTCGGCAGCGGCTACAGAGTTTTCGGGAAGCCTGCATCGCAGGCAAGCCCGCTCCCACATTGACTTTGTATTGTTCTTGAATGCTATGGAAAGCCCATGAGCCGCCTTCGCTTCGCCCTGCCCCTCCTGCTGCTACCCGCCACCGACCTGCTCGCCGACAGTTTTGAGCGCGACGACGCCCTGAAGCTGCCCGACGTGGTGATCAGTGCTAACCGCCAGGTTCAGGCACGCAATGACAGCAGCGCGGCTAACACCGTATTCACCCGTGATGACATCGACCGCTTGCAGCCCACCAGCGTGAGCGACCTACTCAGCCGGGTGCCTGGCGTACAGGTGGCACAAAGTGGCGGACGTGGCAGCCAGACTAACGTTTACATTCGCGGTACCGCGACGGCCCAAAGCCTGGTGCTGGTAGATGGCCAACGCATCAGCAGCTCCACCTCCGGCACCAGCAATCTGCAATACCTCAATATCCAGCAGATCGAGCGTGTGGAAGTGCTGCGCGGCTCACGGTCAGTGATCTACGGCAGCGATGCAATTGGCGGGGTGATTCAGATTTTCACCCGCCGTAACACCGAGGATGGCGTACAGCCCCGTGTGCATGTGGGCTTTGGCAGTAATCAAACATGGGAGCGTAGCCTGGGCTTGTCTGGTGGTGATGCGCAAACCCGCTTCAATCTCGGCGCCAGCCTTGATGATACTGCTGGCATCAATCGAACCCACACCTCCTATCCCAGCGACGGCGATCACGATGCCTATCGCAACCAGGCGATCAGTTTCAGCCTGAGCCATGCTTTCAATGACGACATTGAAGCGGGCCTGAATGTGCTCGACAACCGTGGCAAGAGCGAATTTGACAATCCGTTTGGACGCTATGACACGAACTATCAAGTTTTCCAGCAAAAGCCCTACACCCGCTTCACGGTAAGCGATGTGAGCAGCTACGTTGACGCTCGCATCAACGACGCGTGGAAATCCCGGGTAGAGGTGGGCCACAGCGAAAACCGTGAGGAAACCCTCGATAAGCTCAGCGACGACCGCAGCGTGTTCAACACCTACCGCAACTCGCTGAACTGGCAAAACGACCTGACCCTCAATGATCAGAACAGTCTGATCCTGGGCGGCGATTGGTACGAAGACCGGGTCAACAGCAGCACCACGCTCGCCGAAGACAGTCGCTGGAACCGTGCGGCGTTTATCCAGCACCGCTTTCAAGGGCAGTATTTTTCCACCGAACTGGGACTGCGCCGTGACCAGAATCAGCAGTTTGGCGGCCAGAACAGCTGGAGCGGCACCCTCACCTTGCCCCTCAATGCGGACAATGACCTGCTGTGGAGCTACAGCGAGGGTTTTCGTGCCCCGACGTTCAACGACCTCTACTACCCGAACGACAATGGCTTCAAAAACAGCAATCCGAACCTGAAACCCGAAACGTCAAAAAGCTACGAAGTGCAATGGCGCAGCCAGCTCAGCGATACCAGCCGCCTGGAAGCCTCGCTGTACCGGACCGACATCAAAGACGCGATCGTGTTCGGCAGCGACGGTCCGCAGAACGTTGCCACAGCACGTATCAACGGCTTCGAAGCCGCGCTCAAGCAAGAACTGTTCGGCTGGCAGAGCAGCCTCGCAATCGCACTGATCGATCCACGGGACCGCGACAGTGGGCACACACTGACCCGCCGAGCCAGGCGCACCTTGAGCCTGGACCTCGACCGCCAGTTCGATCAGTTTGGTTTCGGCGCCAGCTGGCAAGCGGTAAGCAGCAGCTACGACGACCCGAAGAACCAGCAACCTATCGGCGGCTATGGCTTGCTCGGACTACGGGGCAGTTGGACGCTCAATCGTGAGATCAAACTGGACATGAAGGTCGATAACCTGTTGAACAAGGACTACACCCGCGCGCTGTATCAGTATCAAGGTACGCAGTATGGCTACCGCGAAGAAGGTCGGGCGTTGATGTTTGGGGTGACCTGGACGCCGCAGCTCTAAGCTGATGGATCCGGTGCCAGGGCTGACGCCATCGCGGGCAAGCCCGGCTCCTACAGTTGATCGAGTTGCCTGGACTCATCGTGTCAGTGTGGAAGCTGGCTTGCCTGCGAAAGCGGCCTCAAAGACCCGGAGCAATCACCTGACACAACCTGGCCACCGCCTCCAGCATCTGCCCACTGGGCCGTTCCAAGCCCTTGTCCGGCACCCGTAACAAATGCCCCTGTGCCACCGCCGCCACCTGCAGCCAAGCCTTCCACGCATCCAACTGAGCCTGATCACCGGCCAGAATCACCTCGGGGTTGCGCTGTAACACCGACTCGAGACTGACCTGCGGCGCCGGCAGTTTGAGGTCATCGAACACATTACGCGCACCGCACACACTCAACGCATCGCTGATGATCTGCCCCCCGCCCACGGTGTACAGCGGCTGATTCCACACCTGATAAAACACCCGCAACGGCTCTGCTCGGTAGTAACGCTGACGTAGCCCACTTAGGCGCTGGCGCAATTGCGCAGCCAGTTGCCGGCCGGCCTCGGCACGCCCCAGTTGCTGGGCAATGGCTTCGACCTGAGTGGTCAGTTGTTCGAGGCTATGGGGCTCGGCCACGTAGACCGGGATGTTCATGCGCTGGAGCTGCTCACGCTGAGCCGGTCCGACGCTGCCGGGCCACAGCAGTATCAGGTCTGGCTTGAGACTGAGGAGTTGCTCCATGTCCAATTGGCCGTAACGCCCGACGGAGGCCACGTGCGTCAGTTGCGCAGGCCGATCACCACCATCGAGCACGCCCACCAGTAAATCGGCAGCGCCCAGTTCAACAACGATTTCAGACAGGGACGGCGCGAGACTGGCAACACGCTGCACAGCGCTGGCCGACACGCTGACGGCCAGCAGCAAAACCGCCAGCCAGGCGCGCATCAACCCAGCTGACGCGGAATGCGGTAGAGGTAGAACAGCACCAGGGTCGACAGCGCCAACAGAAACAATGGCACCGCTTCCAGGCCGACGAAGACTGCCAGTGCGCCGATCCAGGCAGGCAACGCGGCAATCAGCAACGCCATGCGCCGACGGGCCGCCAGGGTGATCCAGGCAGCCGGTTCTTCAGGGGTATCGAGGGCTTTTTGCGTACTGATCAACGCGTGTTTATAACCATTGAAATAGCGCAGGCTGACAAACATCGACGCCACACCGGCGATAAACAATGGCATGGCCAGCACCGGCAACAGCGGTTCGGTCTTGCCAAACACCAGGTTGATCACGAACAACGGCAGCAGCGCCAGGGCCAGGTACTGCCACCAGTTGACGGACAGTCGCCGCCGGACCTGGCCACGGGTCACGCCCGGTCGGCCTCGCCCTGATGTTCGTTGCCCATCATGTGATCAAGCTTGCTGGCCTTGGTGGCCAGGTAGAGTTTGTTGTGCGGGTTGTGGCCGGTGTGCAGCGGCACGCGCTCGGCGACGGTGATGCCCATGTCGGTCAAGGCTTTGACCTTGCGCGGGTTGTTGGTCATCAAACGCAGGGACTTGACGCCCAGGTGCTCGAGCATCGGCAGGCAGATGGCGTAGTCACGCTGATCGGCGGCAAAACCCAGGCGCTCGTTGGCTTCGACGGTGTCGGCGCCGCCGTCTTGCAGCTCGTAGGCGCGAATCTTGTTCAACAGGCCAATGCCACGGCCTTCCTGGCGCAAATACAGCAACACGCCACGGCCTTCGCGGGCGATGGCCTGCATCGCGGCTTCCAGTTGCGAACCGCAGTCGCAACGCTGGCTGAACAAGGCGTCGCCGGTCAGGCATTCGGAGTGCAAGCGGCCGAGTACTGGGGCGCCGTCGGCCACATCACCCAGGCTGAGGACGACGTGTTCGCGCCCGGTGGCTTCTTCAAGAAAACCGTGCATGGTGAACTGGGCAAAGGGGGTAGGCAGCTTGGAAGCGGCGACGAAAACGACGGGCACCGTGTGCTCCTGATTTCAAATTACACAGAGGCGTGCATTGTAACAGCACGTTCCTACAGACGCTTAAGCTGAATTATCGCTGATAAAGATCAATACGTTTGATTGGCCTTTGTCCTGGTTCTATGGGCCTCAGAACGGATACGGCTGGTTCCATCGCTCAAAAATAGGCTTCAACTCGCCATTTTTCACCAAGACCTCCATGCGCAAGTCAAACAGCGTGCGAAGCGCTTGACCCCGTCGGTTGTCGGCAAACCCGAGGAATAAAGGCAGCTCGGCGATGTGGGTGAGTTTGAACAGTGAGGGGTCAGGCGCCTGAACCAGGAGGAAGTTCGCCTCGGTCAGGGCGTCGATATAAAAGTCGGCACGCCCGTATTGCAGCATCGACAGAATGCCATTGCGACGCTCGATCTGCTTGAAGGTGTGGATGTTGGGCAAGTACTCGTTGTACTTATAGCCCCGCACCCAGGCCAGGCGGTAGGCGCCCAACGTGGCCAGGGTCGGTGCCGGGGTGGTCGCCAGCCCCAGCGCATAAATATGATCGGAGTCGAAGTTCCAGTGAGGGTACAACACACCTGTGGCTTCATCACGGTAGGAGCCGACCCACGCATCCACCTCGCCCCGCTGGGCCAGACCGACCGAACGCGTGTACGGTTCGGTACGCGCCTGAACCTTGACCCCCAGCGGCTCGAAGATGTGTCGCAACACATCCCAGGCCAGACCGCTGCCGTCGGCGTTGGTGTAGTCGTTCCAGGCTTCGCTGGCCAGACGGATCTCACTTGGGACCGTCGGAATTTCATCCGCACCCACCGAAGACACCACCACACACAGCAGGATCAGCAGCCAGCGGCGAACACCCATATCGACTCCTCACGTAAAACACACACATGCCGAGCATCAGCCAATAGCCCTACATAACGCAATAAAGGGTAGCGCACCGGCGGCCCTCAGGCACCCGAGGCCTTGGGCAGGGTGATCGGTTACAGCGTCTCGCGAAAATGCTGATAACCGCGAATGGCGGGAGTGATGTCTTGCCCGGCGGCATCCAGCAGGGCCACGCCCTGCCCCGGCGCCACACGGCCGACCACATGGATCGGCCAACCGCCGGCCAGCAACGGTGCCAGCTCGGCAGGTGGCAAGGTGAAGGCCAGCACGTAGTCGTCGCCACCGCTCAAGGCCGCGTCACGAGCGCCATCGTCGCCCAGAAACGCCAGCAGCGGCGCGGACAACGGCAGTTTCTGCCGCTCGATGAGCAAACTGACCGATGAGGCCTTGGCGATATGCCCGCAATCGGCCAAAAGACCGTCGGAAATATCCAGCGCGGACGTAGCCTTCCCGCGTAAAGCCAGGCCCAAGGCCAACTGCGGTTGCGGCGACCAATAGTGGGCGAGCAGCGGCTCAGCAATAGATGCTTCGGCCCTACGTTGCCCCAGCACCAGCGGCAAGGCACCGGCAGCGTTACCCAGCTCACCGCCCACACACAGCAGGTCACCCGGCCGTGCGCCGCTACGAGTCAACGCCAACCCCGTCGGCACCCGGCCAAATACGGTCATGGTCAGGCTCAGCGGCCCACGGGTGGTGTCACCGCCCACCAGACCCACGCCACAACTCAGCGCCATCGCGTTCAAACCCTGGGCATAGCGTTGCAGCCAATCGGCATCAACCGTCGGGGTGGTCAGGGCAAGGGTAAAGGCAAGCGGATGGGCACCCATGGCCGCCAGATCGCTGACTGCCACGGCCAGCGAGCGCTGGCCGAGCAGAAACGGATCGCAGGGGTCGGCAAAATGCACGCCGGCCACCAGGGTATCGGTAGAAATCGCCAGCTGCTCCCCGGGAGGAACCGCCAGCAAGGCGCAGTCATCGCCGATCCCCAGTGCAATGCCCTCGCCGCCCTGCGCACAAGGTGCGGCGGCGAAGTATTGGCGGATCAGCTCAAACTCGCCCATCAGGGACTCAAGCGCTGATCAGCGCTTGAACGCCTTCACTTCGGCTTCGCGCAAGCGCGGGGCCAACTTGTCGAGCACGCCGTTGACGAACTTGTGACCGTCGGTGGAACCGTAGACTTTCGCCAGTTCGATCCCTTCGTTGATCACCACGCGGTACGGTACGTCGACGCGCTTGAGCAGCTCCCAGGTGGACAGGCGCAGTACGGCCAGCTCAACCGGGTCCAGCTCTTCGATAGTCAGGTCCAGGCATGGCGTCAATGCAGCGTCGATCTCGGGCAGGTTGGCCGGAACGCCGTGCAGGATGTCGTGGAAGTAGCTGGCATCGGCCAGGCTGAAATCGTTGTCGACGCGAAACTGCGCCTCGATTTCGTTCAGCGAGGTTTTCGCCATGTGGCGCTGGTACAGCGCCTGGGTCGCGAGCTGACGCGCCGCACGACGCTTTTCGCTCTTCGATGGCTTGCCGGCGTCCGCTGGGCGCGGGTCCTGGGGGTTGAACTGATCGCTGTCGTCGCTAATCACTTGGCCTCCAACTGCGCCAGCAGGCTGACCATTTCCAGGGCGGACAGGGCAGCTTCGGCACCTTTGTTACCGGCCTTGGTGCCGGAACGTTCGATGGCTTGCTCGATGGAATCAACGGTCAGTACGCCAAAGGCGACCGGCACGCCGAACTCCATGGACACTTGGGCCAGGCCCTTGGTGCATTCGCCAGCCACGTATTCGAAGTGCGGAGTACCGCCACGAATGACCGCGCCCAAGGCGATGATCGCCGCGTATTCGCCTTGTTGAGCAACTTTCTGCGCAACCAGTGGAATTTCGAAGGCGCCAGGGGCACGGATAATGGTGATGTCGCTTTCGCTCACACCGTGGCGAACCAGGGCGTCCACGGCACCGCTTACCAGGCTTTCAACCACGAAGCTGTTGAAACGGCCAACCACCAGGGCATAGCGGCCTTTGGGGGCGATGAAGGTACCTTCGATGGTCTTCAGGGTCATTCGACAAATCTCTTAAAGAGCCGGGGCGCGCTCAGTGCGCGCCCCTCAGTGATATTTGAACCGCGAACAAGGGGTAAACAACGCCGGCCTTTATTCGGAGGGCACGTATTCTACTACTTCCAGGTCGAAACCGGATATGGCATTAAATTTCATTGGTGCACTCATCAGGCGCATTTTACGCACGCCCAGGTCCCGAAGGATCTGCGAACCGGCACCGACGATGCTGTAGGTGGTCGGTTTTTTCACCGGCACGTGTTCGCCTGTTTCGCGAATATGCGCCAGCAACACGTCGCCATCCAGCGGGTGACCGAGCAGCAACACCACGCCACTGCCAGCCTCGGACACCGCAGCCATCGCGGCCCGCAGGCTCCAGCGCCCAGGCTGTTTGACCATCAACAGGTCGCGCAACGGGTCCATGTTATGCACGCGTACCAGGGTCGGCTCTTCGGCGCAGATGTTGCCCAGGGTCAGGGCCATGTGCACGTCGCCTTCCACTGAATCACGATAGGTCACCAGGTTGAACTGGCCCAGTTCGCTGTCCAACGGCTGCTCGGCAATCCGCTGAACGGTACGTTCGTGGATCATCCGGTAGTGAATCAGGTCGGCAATGGTGCCGATCTTGATGTTGTGCAGGGCCGCAAACTCTTCCAGTTCGGCACGACGGGACATGGTGCCGTCGTCGTTCATTACTTCGCAGATCACACCGCTGGGCTCGAAACCGGCCATGCGCGCCAGGTCACAAGCGGCTTCAGTGTGACCGGCGCGGGCCAGGGTGCCACCCGGCTGGGCCATCAGCGGGAAGATGTGGCCGGGGCTGACGATGTCTTCGGCCTTGGCATCTTTCGCGGCGGCCGCCTGCACGGTACGGGCACGGTCAGCGGCGGAGATGCCGGTGGTGACGCCGGTGGTGGCCTCAATGGACACGGTGAACTTGGTACCGAAACCCGAACCGTTGCGTGGCGCCATCAACGGCAGCTTGAGCAGTTCGCAGCGCTCACGGCTCATGGGCATGCAGATCAAACCACGGGCGTGCTTGGCCATGAAGTTGATGTGCTCAGGCTGGCAGCACTCGGCGGCCATAATCAGGTCGCCTTCATTCTCGCGGTCTTCGTCATCCATGAGGATGACCATCTTGCCTTGGCGGATGTCTTCAACCAGTTCTTCGATGCTGTTGAGCGCCACGCGGCACCCCCTTGGGTCAGGATTTGAGGTAGCCGTTGGCGGCTAAAAAGCTTTCGGTGATGTTCCCGGACGTTGGCTCAGCGGCCTTGTCACCCAACAACAGGCGCTCCAGGTAACGGGCCAGCAAGTCCACTTCCAGGTTCACCCGGCGACCTGGCTGGTACGACGCCATGATGGTTTCACTCAGGGTGTGGGGAATGATGGTCAGTTCAAATTCGGCGCCATTGACGGCATTCACGGTGAGGCTGGTGCCGTCGACGGTGATCGAGCCTTTGTGGGCGATGTACTTGGCCAGCTCTTTGGGCGCGCGGATACGGAATTCCACGGCACGCGCATTTTCGCTGCGGGCGACGACTTCGCCGACACCGTCGACATGACCGCTGACCAGATGCCCACCGAGGCGGGTGGTCGGGGTCAGGGCTTTTTCCAGGTTGACCGGGCTGCCGCTCTTGAGGTCATTCATCGCGGTGCAATCCAGGGTTTCCCGGCTGACATCGGCGGCAAAGCCGTTGCCAGGCAACTCGATAACAGTCAGGCACACGCCGCTGACGGCAATGCTGTCGCCCAATTTGACGTCGCTCAGGTCGAGCTTGCCGGTTTCAACCAGCAACCGCACATCGCCGCCTTTTGGGGTCATTGCACGGATGCTGCCGATGGATTCGATAATGCCGGTGAACATGGAGTCCTCCTGAAAAACAGGGCTGGCGCTCAGGCGCCGGCCGGAATTATACGCCCGATGCTGGCACAGGAATGGCAGTGACTCGCCAGTCGTCGCCTACAGCGCGCATTTCAGTGATCTTGAGTTGGGGGGCATCCGCCAATTTCTCAAGCGGCCAGTCCAGCAAAGGCCGAGCGGCCGAGCCGAGAAACTTGCCGGCGACAAAAATGACGTATTCGTCCACCAGGCCCTGCTGAGCGAAGGCACCGGCCAGACTTGGGCCAGCTTCCACCAGTACGTCGTTGACGCCACGGGCTGCCAGGGCCACTAAAGCGGAACGCAGGTCCACCTGACCGTCAACACCCGGCACCACCAGGCACTCTGGGCCGGTGGGGTATTGGTTTTCCGGGTTCACGCAGGTGATTACCAGCGCAGGGCCAGCCTTGAAGAACGGAGCGTTCAACGGCACTCGCAGGCGGCCGTCGATCAACACCCGCAGTGGCGGACGAGACATGGCCAACGCTGTGGTTTCGTCATCCAGGCCCAGTTCGGCGGCGCGTACGGTCAGGCGAGCACCGTCGGCCAGCACTGTGTCGGCGCCGGTCAGCACCACGCTGGCCTGGGCGCGCAGGCGTTGCACGGCAGCACGTGCCGCCGGGCCGGTGATCCATTGGCTTTCGCCATTGGCCATCGCGGTGCGACCGTCCAGGCTCATGGCCAACTTGACCCGCACAAACGGCAGGCCATGCTCCATACGCTTGAGAAAGCCGGGGTTGAGCGCCCGCGCTTCGTTCTCCAGCAAGCCGCTATGGATCTCGATCCCGGCCTGGGCCAAACGCTGCATGCCACGGCCGGCGACTTCCGGGTTGGGGTCCTGCATCGCCGCCACGACCCGCGCCAAACCAGCGTTCACCAGGGCATCGGCACAGGGCGGTGTGCGGCCGTGATGGCTGCACGGTTCAAGCGTCACGTAAGCCGTGGCGCCACGGGCCTTATCGCCCGCCGCACGCAAAGCATGGACTTCAGCGTGGGGCTCGCCGGCACGCACGTGCCAGCCTTCGCCAACAATCTGGCCATCACGGACAATCACGCAGCCCACCCGTGGATTGGGATGGGTGGTGTACAGGCCCTTGCGCGCCAATTCCAGGGCGCGAGCCATGTAATGGCCGTCGAGGACCGCTTGTTCTGCCGAAGGTGGGTTCATTCTTTGACCGGCTCACGGGCCAGGCGGTCGATCTCTTCGCGGAACTCATTGAGGTCCTGGAAGCGTCGATACACCGAGGCGAAACGGATATAGGCGACTTCGTCGAGCTTTTGCAGCTCGCCCATCACCAGCTCTCCAACCACCAGCGATTTGACTTCGCGCTCGCCGGTGGCCCGCAGCTTGTGCTTGATATGCACCAGTGCCGCCTCCAGCCGCTCGACACTCACCGGGCGTTTTTCCAGGGCGCGCTGCATTCCAGCGCGCAGTTTTTCTTCGTCGAAGGGTTGGCGACTGCCATCGGTCTTGATCAGACGTGGCAATACCAGTTCGGCGGTTTCGAAGGTGGTGAAACGTTCACCGCAGCCAGAGGCCAGGCATTCACGCCGGCGACGCACCTGTTCGCCCTCGGCGACCAGACGCGAGTCAATGACTTTGGTGTCGTTGGCACCGCAGAAGGGACAGTGCATGGTGGCAGGCAACAAAAAATGGGAGGGCCATGGTAGCGCATCCCCGTGGCAAGACAAGCCATAGCCTTTACGGTATATAGGCTGACTATTATGTTTCATATTTTTTAAGCCACGGATTTTCGTCCTTTCTGGAGCCGTACATGTCGCTACGACCGCTTGTCATGCTTGCTTTGTTCAGTTTCCTGGTCGCCTGCAGCAGCCATGCCCCGAAACCTGCAGCGCCCGCCCCAGCCCCTCAGCAAGAGAAAAAAATCCCCGGCGTGGAAGAATTGGGACCGCTACCCGCCTACCAGCGTGAAGTCAGCGGCACCTTGAACGGCGTGCCGGCCGGCGCGGAAGTAGAACTGGCACTCCTGGTGATCGACGACCGCAGTCGTCCGCAGCAACTGCTCGCCAGCAGTGTATTGATCGGCAACAACAAACCATTGGCCTTCCGCCTACGCTTCAACCCCGAGGCTTTTCCAGCCGGTGCGCGGGTTGAGTTGCGTGGTCGCGCCAGCCAGTCCGGCCAGTTGATCCTGCACCTGCCCGCCGTGCGTATCACCCAGGCAATCACCCAGAGCACCGGCCCCCTGCAATTCGTCAAAGCCCCATGACTCCACCGCTGGACCTGCAACGGGCCTTGAGTGAACTGATCGGCGACGCCCATCTCGTGCCCTGCCCGTTGCCGGGCACCGAGTTGTCGCTGTGGCTGCTGGACGCCGACAACATGGACCGCGCCTTCAGCCAGGAAGAAACCCGGCGCATCCTCCACGAGCCACCGTACTGGAGCTTTTGCTGGGCCAGTGGTCTGGCACTGGCGCGGTATCTGGCGGCGAATCCCGAGTGGGTCGCGGGCAAGCGGGTGCTGGATTTTGGCGCCGGCTCCGGTGTGGCCGGGATTGCAGCAGTCAAGGCGGGAGCGCTGGAGGTGGTGGCGTGCGACCTGGACCCATTGGCGCTGGCGTCCTGCCGGGCCAACGCCCAACTCAATGGTGTCGAACTGGGCTATTCAGTGGACTTTTTCGCTGAGGCGGATCGTTTTGATCTGATCCTGGTGGCGGATGTGCTGTATGACCGGGCGAACCTACCGTTGCTGGACCAGTTCCTCACTCGCGGCCGCGAAGCGTTAGTCGCAGACTCTCGCGTCAGGGATTTCCAGCACCCGGATTATCAGCGGCTGGAGATCCTCGACGCCCTGACCTTGCCGGACCTGGCCGAACCCTGGGAGTTTCGCAAGGTGAGCCTGTACCATTCCCGCCGCCCCTTGTAGCCGCTGCCGAGGCACGAGGCTGCGATGCGGGCCGCAGGACCGCCCTCGGGGGTCGCTTCGCAACCCCGTCAGCCCTTATAGTTGCCCCATCCCACGCTTTGTTCGAGATACCCCATGAGTGAGCCCACGCCGTACATCTTCGACGCCACCACTGCCACCTTCGACCAGTCGGTGATTCAGAACTCCTTCGAAAAACCCGTGCTGGTAGATTTCTGGGCCGAGTGGTGCGCGCCGTGCAAGGCGTTGATGCCAATGCTGGCGCAGATTGCCGAGAGTTATCAGGGCGAGTTGCTGCTGGCCAAGGTCGATTGCGATGCCGAGCCAGACGTGGTTGCGCGCTTTGGCATTCGCAGCCTGCCGACGGTGGTGCTGTTCAAGGACGGCGAGCCGGTGGACGGTTTTGCCGGTGCGCAGCCGGAGTCCGCCGTGCGGGCGATGCTGGAGCCGCATGTGCAAATGCCGCCGCCGGCCGCCGCTGATCCGCTGGAACAAGCCCAGGCGTTGTTTGCCGACGGTCGCATCAGCGAAGCCGAAGCCGTGCTGGTGACCTTGCTGGGCGAAGACAACACCAACGCCGCCGCGCTGATTCTCTATGCACGCTGCCTGGCCGAACGCGGTGAGTTGGACGAAGCGCAAACCGTGCTCGACGCGGTCAAAAGCGACGATCACAAGGCCGCGCTGGCCGGCGCCAAGGCGCAGATCACCTTCTTGCGCCAGGCCGCCGACCTGCCGGACGCCGCCGAGCTGAAAAGCCGTCTGGCGCAAAACCCGCAGGATGACGAGGCGGTGTATCAACTGGCCGTGCAACAACTGGCACGCCAACAATACGAAGCGGCGCTGGATGGCCTACTCAAACTGTTCATCCGCAACCGCAGTTACAGTGAAGGCTTGCCTCACAAGACGCTGCTGCAGGTGTTCGATCTGCTGGGCAATGACCACCCGCTGGTCACCGTGTATCGCCGCAAGCTGTTCGCCGCGTTGTATTGATCGTTATTCGATCCAACGGTACAGCGGCGTATCCCCGCCGCTGGCCACCTTGACCTTGGCGCTATGGCGCAGGCGCACTAACAGGCGCTTGCCCGCCGAGGCGCTGCCGGCCAACCCTTCAAGCTGATCCAGCAACTCCAAACCGCTGAGTTGCCCGGCCTTGCGCAGCAGATCCTGAGCGGCCTGCCACAGGCTCTCGTCCAGATTACCCGGCGCCGGCGCAACCACAGGCTCGGCACTCGGCGCGTGGCTGGTCTGCAACTGCGCGCCCAATCGTGCCCAGTCGCCGTCATCCAGCTCCAGGGTCAAGTCCACTGGCAAGTCGCCGATGGTTCCACGAATTCGTAACATCGCGCTTACTCCCGTACTTTTCTGACGAGCATGCTCCCACGCGTCTTGCGCTACGCCAAGCAGGCGGTCAAACTTGCATCATTATTGTTATAAGATCACATAACAAAACATTCATCTTCACCTGGGAGTTCCACCATGCGCCGTTTGTTGCTCGCTTTGCCGTTCGCCTTGTTGCCACTGGCCATCGCCCAGGCCGCTGACGAGCATGATCATGACCATGAACACGGCAGCCTCGGCGCCCACGAACACGGCGTCGGTCGCCTCAACGCGGTGCTCGACGGACAAGCCCTGGAACTGGAACTGGACAGCCCGGCGATGAACCTGGTGGGGTTCGAACACCTCGCCACCTCCTCCGCTGATAAAGCCAAAGTCGTCGCCGCCCGCAAACAGTTGGAACAACCGCTGGTACTGTTCAACCTGCCAAAAGCCGCCGGTTGCGTGGTCAGCACCCAGGAACTGAACAGCCCGCTGTTCGGCGACAAACCTGAAGCCGATCATGACGACGACGATGCCGACCACGCCACCGATGGCAAAGGCGCCGCCGCCCACGAGCATCATCACGACCACAGCGAAATCCACGCCCACTACCAATTCAACTGCGCCACGCCGACCGCGTTGAGCAACCTCGACCTGAGCCAAGTGTTCAAGGCGTTCCCCGCCACTCAGAAAATTCAGGTACAACTCATTGGCCCGAGCGGCCAGCAGGGTGTTGAAGCGACAGCCGCGGCCGCTACCCTCAAATTCTGAGGCTTGCGCAATCTGTAGCCGCTGCCGAAGGTTGCGATAAGGTCCAAAGGGCCTTCAGATTTCAACACCCTGCGACCGGTTCCCGGTCGATCGCAGCCTGGCGGCAGCGGCTACAACGCTCCACTTTTTCGTGAATTGGCCTGACATGACCCAAGCACTTATCGAGCTGTCCGACCTGGGCTTCAACTGGCCCGGTCATCCTCAACTGCTGGACATCCCGGCGTTTCGCCTTGAGCCAGGGGAAACCCTGTTCCTCAAAGGCCCCAGCGGCAGTGGCAAAACAACGTTGCTGGGCCTGCTGGGCGGCGTGCAGAAACCCAGTCGCGGCAGTATTCGCCTGTTGGGCCAGGAGCTGACCGAACTCTCGGCCGGTGCCCGTGACCGTTTTCGCGTCGACCATACCGGCTACATCTTCCAGCAGTTCAACCTGCTGCCGTTTCTCTCGGTGCGCGAGAATGTCGAACTGCCCTGCCACTTCTCCAAGCTGCGGGCCCAACGGGCGATCCAGCGTCACGGCAGTGTCGACCAGGCCGCCGCGACCTTGCTCGCCCATTTGGGCCTGAAGGACCAGAACCTGCTGGAGCGCCGCGCCGACTCCCTGTCCATCGGCCAACAACAACGTGTCGCCGCCGCCCGTGCACTGATCGGCCAGCCGGAACTGGTGATCGCCGACGAGCCCACTTCAGCGCTGGATTACGACGCACGGGAAGCCTTCATTCAGCTGCTGTTCGCCGAATGCCGCGAAGCCGGCGCCAGCCTGTTGTTTGTCAGCCATGACCAGAGCCTGGCGCCGCTGTTCGACCGCAACCTGTCGCTGGCCGAACTCAATCGCGCCGCCACGCCCGTAGAGGTTTGAGATGTATTTGTTTCGTCTAGCCATGGCCAGCTTGGCTAACCGCCGCTTTACCGCGATCCTCACCGCCTTCGCCATCGCCCTTTCGGTGTGCCTGCTGCTGGCAGTGGAGCGGGTGCGCACCGAAGCCCGCGCCAGTTTCGCCAGCACCATCAGCGGCACCGATCTAATCGTGGGCGCGCGTTCCGGCTCGGTCAATCTGCTGCTGTATTCGGTGTTCCGCATCGGCAACGCCACCAACAATATTCGCTGGGACAGCTACGAACATTTCGCTGCCAACCCGCAGGTGAAATGGGCGATCCCGATTTCCCTCGGCGACTCCCACCGCGGCTACCGCGTGATGGGCACCAACGAATCCTACTTCGAACATTATCAATATGGCCGCAGGCAGAACCTGGAACTGGCCAGCGGTCGCGCCTTCGCCACCGACCCTTTCGAGGTGGTGCTCGGCGCCGAAGTGGCTGATGCACTGCATTACAAACTCGGCGACAAGCTGGTGCTGGCCCACGGCGTGGCGGTGGTCAGCCTGGTCAAGCACGATGACAAGCCGTTCACGGTGGTCGGTATCCTCAAGCGCACCGGTACACCGGTGGATCGCACGCTGCATATCAGCCTCGGCGGCATGGAAGCGATTCATATTGATTGGCACAACGGCGTGCCGGCGCAAGGCAAGGGCCGTATCAGCGCCGATCAGGCGCGCAACATGGACCTCACACCGCAAGCCATCACCGCGTTCATGCTGGGCCTGAACAACAAGATCTCGACCTTCACCCTGCAACGGGAGATCAATGAGTTCCGTGGCGAGCCCATGCTGGCGATTCTGCCAGGCGTGGCTTTGCAGGAGCTGTGGAGCATGATGGGCACCGCCGAAAAGGCGCTGTTCGTGATCTCGTTATTTGTGGTGCTGACCGGTTTGATCGGCATGCTCACGGCGATTCTTACCAGCCTCAACGAGCGTCGTCGGGAAATGGCAATCCTGCGCTCGGTCGGTGCGCGGCCCTGGCATATTGCGACCTTGCTGATTTTTGAAGCCTTCGCCCTGGCGCTCTCCGGTGTCGTCGCAGGCGTTGGGTTACTGTACGTGTGCATCGCCGCCTCGCGGGGCTATCTGCAGGCCAATTACGGGCTGGATTTGCCGCTGTCCTGGCCGAGCGAATATGAGTGGACGCTGTTGGCCGGTATCCTTGTCGCCGCCCTGTTGATGGGCAGCGTGCCGGCTTGGCGCGCCTACCGACAATCATTGGCCGACGGCCTGTCCATACGTTTATGAGGAAGGTTCTGATGCGTCGTGCCCTGCTTGCGTTGTTATTGCTGGTGGCCTTGCCCGCCTGGGCTGCCGAGCAGCCCAGGGACCTGTCGTGGCAGGAGATGATTCCGCCGGATGCACCAGCGGAGATCCCAAACATGAAACCGCTGCACGACTTGTCGGGCATGGCCGACGCCTTGTCCGTCGAGGCCTCACCGGCGGCCAAGCAGGACCTGCCCAATGCCCCGGTGGTGCAGAGCCTGAACGGCAAGCTCATACGCCTGCCAGGCTACATCGTGCCGCTGGAAGTCAGCGAAGAAGGCCGCACCACGGAGTTTCTACTGGTGCCGTATTTCGGCGCCTGCATCCACGTGCCGCCACCGCCATCAAACCAGATCGTGCATGTCAAAAGCGAAGTGGGCGTGAAGCTCGACGAGCTCTATCAGCCGTACTGGATTGAAGGCCAGATGCAGGTCAAACCGTCCAGCAGTGAGTTGGCGGACGCCGGGTATCAGATGGATGCCGAGAAGATTTATGTGTATGAGCTGCAGGAATAACGCGTGATTACCGTTTCATTGAGCTGAGTCAAAGGCTCGAACGGAACGATCTTTACCATTGGACGTATCCCTTTTAATACGTCCTTTGGAGCTCCCATGAACAAGTCCCTGCTCAGTGCGTCTCTCTTCGCACTCGCCCTCGCAGCCCCCGTTGCCCACGCCCACGAAGCCGGGGACATCCTGATCCGTGCGGGTGCAATCACCGTCAACCCGAAGGCCGACAGCGGCAGCGTAAAAGTTGACCAGGGGCCGTTGGCGGGTACCAACCTGGGCGGCAAGGCGACCATGAGCAGCGACACTCAGTTGGGCCTCAACTTTGCCTACATGTTCACCAGCCACTGGGGTATCGAACTGCTCGCGGCCACGCCGTTCGAGCATGACGTGAAACTCAAGAACACCGCGCTGGGTGCCGCCAACGGCAAGCTCGGTACGCTCAAACACCTGCCGCCGACCCTGAGCGTCGTGTACTACCCACTGGACAGCAAGTCGGCGTTCCAACCGTATGTGGGCGCCGGTATCAACTACACCTGGATCTACGACGAACACGTCGGCAGCCGCGCCGAGCAGGCCGGTTTCAGCAACTTCAAGGCTGAAAACTCCTGGGGTTGGGCTGCACAGATCGGTGCCGACTACATGATCACCGACAAGTGGATGATCAACGGCCAGATTCGCTACATCGACATCAGCACCAAAGCCACCGTCGACAACAACGCCCTGGCTGCCGGTACTCGGGCCAAGGTCAATGTGGATGTAGATCCGATGGTTTACATGGTTGGTATTGGCTACAAGTTCTGACCACGACTTAAGTAACGCCGCCTAACGAAATGTGGGAGCGGGCTTGCTCGCGAAGACTGTAGCCGCTGCCGAGGCACGAGGCTGCGATGCGTGTCCGCAGGACCGCCCTTGGGGCCGCTGCGTGGAATGCCGCACCAAGCCCATCGCAGCCTCATTCTTCGGCAGCGGCTACAACCGCTTTCGCGAGCAAGCCCGCTCCCACATTTTGTTTTGTGTTGTATTCAGCTATGTCGGTAAAACCGATCCAGCAATGCGGGCAACCCTGCCCGCCACGCCCGAGGCTTGATGCCGAAGGTGTGCAGAATCTTCTTGCAGGCCAGCACCGCATGCTGCGGTTCTTCAGCGGCATCCGGCCGGGCGGCGTGGGCCTGGGCGGTAGGCGATTCAATCGCCAGCACATGGAAGTTGCGTGCTTCAGTCAAAATCGCCTGGCCCAGGGCCAGCGGCGTGGTCGCCTCGTGACCGGCATAGTGGTAGGTCCCCCACAACGGCGCAGCGCAATCGAGTTGCTTGAGCACGGAAATGATGACCCGAGCGGCATCGTCCACCGGCGTCGGATTGCCACGACGGTCGTCGGCCATCAGTAATTCGTCAGGTTTCTCGGCCCGGACCAGGAAGCGTCCGAGGGTGCCATCGACGCTGTCATCCAGCAGCCAGCCAAAACGCAACAACACATGCTGCGGACAGGTGGCGCGTACGCTCTGCTCGATGCGCCATAACGCCTGACCGCGCAAGCCCAAGGGCACCGGCTCGTCTTTTTCGCTGTAGGCAGTGGCGCGGGAGCCATCGAACACGCGGTAGCTGGACGGTTGCACCAAGGTGATGTTGTGGTGTTGGCAGAGTTCGGCCAGACGCTCGATGGCGAACTCCTGCCCGGCCAGCCGCGTTTCGCTGACGGTCTCCGCCTGAAACCAGTCGAAGTAGTAGGCGAGATTGATCAAGGCATCGGGACGGGTGTCGTCGAGCAATTGGGTGAGGCTTGCGGCATCCCAGCCGTCTTGGGGCGGTTTAGGGGCGAGGAATCCGATGTCTTCCTCCGCACCGAGGCGAATCAGCGCCTGCCCGAGGGCATTCCCGCCGCCCAGTAACATAAGGCGCATTCGCATAGATTGAGCAGGCCCGGTCTGTTTGGAACGATGGTTATTATCGACAGGCTTGTGAGCCGTGCCGTTGGCATTTGCCAGAATCGTTGCATTTTGCGGGTTTGTAGCGCAACCGTCACTTAGAAAGTGTGGGGTTGCAAGTTACCCCGGCCGGCCGCATAAATTGTCCCATGAACCTTCCTGAATCCACGGACACGGTATTGAAGGGCTTCCACCCCGCCGTCAGTGCCTGGTTCCGCAGCACATTTCCCTCGGTGACCATCGCCCAGGCCCAGGCGTGGCCACTGATCCGCCAGCGCCGCTCGACCCTGATCGCCGCACCCACCGGCTCGGGCAAGACCCTGACGGCCTTCCTCGCCGTGCTGGACGACCTGGTCCATCAAGGCCTGGCCAATGGCGGCCAGTTGCCAGAGCAGACCCAAGTGGTTTACGTCTCGCCCCTCAAGGCGTTGTCCAACGATATCCAGATCAACCTGCAAGCCCCGCTGGCCGGCATCACCGAGCACCTGCAACGCCAGGGCCTGGCACCGCTGGAAATTCGCACCGCCGTGCGCACCGGCGATACCCCGCAAAAAGACCGGGCGCTGATGCGCAAAAAATCGCCGCATATTCTGGTTACCACCCCGGAATCGCTCTACGTGCTGCTGGGCTCGGACTCCGGCCGCCAGATGCTCGCCAGCACCCGCACAGTCATCGTCGATGAAATCCACGCCATCGCCGCCAGTAAACGCGGCAGTCATCTGGCCCTCAGCCTGGAGCGTTTGCAGGGACTGTGCAGCGAGCCGCTGACCCGCATCGGTCTGTCGGCCACGCAAAAACCCATCGAAGCGGTATCGCGTTTTCTGGTGGGCACCGACCGCCCCTGTGAGATCGTCGACATCGGCCACGCCCGCCCCCGCGACCTGGACATCGAAGTGCCGCCCGTGCCGCTGTCGGCGGTGATGGCCCATGATGTCTGGGACTTGGTCTACGACCGCCTCGCCGAACTGGCCCGCGCCCACCGCACCACACTGATTTTCGTCAACACTCGGCGCCTGGCCGAACGCCTGGCCCGGCACCTGAGCGAACGCCTCGGCAAGGAGGCCGTGGCCGCCCACCACGGTAGCCTGGCCAAGGAGTTGCGCCTGGACGCCGAGCAACGGCTTAAAAGCGGCGCGCTACAGGTGCTGATCGCCACGGCATCCCTGGAGCTGGGGATTGATATCGGTGAAGTCGACCTGGTGTGCCAGATCGGTTCGCCCGGCTCCATCAATGGTTTTTTGCAACGGGTCGGTCGCTCCGGACACCAAGTGGGCGGTACACCCAAGGGCCGTTTGTTCGCCACCACCCGCGACGACCTGATCGAATGCGCCGCCCTGCTCGACTGCGTGCGCCGGGGCGAACTGGACACGTTGCTGATCCCGGTCGCGCCGCTGGACGTGCTGGCCCAACAGATCATCGCCGAAGTCAGTTGCCAGGAATGGCAGGAACACGCGCTGCTGGATTTGATCCGCCGCGCCGCGCCCTATACCACCTTGGACGATGGCCATTACCAAGCGCTGCTGCACATGCTCGCCGAAGGCTACAACGGGCGCCAAGGTATCCGCAGCGCCTACCTGCACCGTGATGCCCTGACCCGCACCCTGCGCGGCCGCCGAGGCGCCAAGCTGACCGCCGTGACCAGCGGCGGTACCATCCCCGACAACGCCGACTACAGCGTGCTGCTGGAGCCACAAAGCCTGAACATCGGCAGCGTGAATGAAGACTTCGCCGTGGAAAGCATCGCCGGGGATATCTTCCAACTGGGCAATACCTCGTATCGCATCCTGCGGGTGGAGACCGGTAAGGTGCGGGTCGAAGACGCCCACGGGCAACCGCCGACCATTCCGTTCTGGCTCGGTGAAGCACCGGGGCGCAGCACCGAGTTGTCGTTTGCCGTGGCTCGGTTGCATGGGCAACTGGATGAGTTGCTGGCCGCCACACCCGGTGATCTGCAACCGGCCCTCGACTGGCTGACGGGCACCCTCGGGTTGAACCTGGCCAGTGCCGAACAACTGGTGGATTACCTGGCGCGAGCGCGGCTGGCGTTGAGCGCCTTGCCGTCCCAGGACATGTTGATCATGGAGCGGTTCTTCGACGAATCCGGCGGCACCCAACTGATCATTCATACGCCGTTCGGCAGCCGCATCAACCGTGCCTGGGGCCTGGCCCTGCGCAAGCGGTTTTGCCGCACCTTCAACTTCGAGTTGCAAGCCGCCGCCAGCGAGGACGCCATCGTGCTGTCGCTGTCTACCAGCCACAGTTTTGAGCTGGATGAAGTGTGGCGCTACCTGCACAGCAACAGCGCCGAACACATCCTGATCCAGGCCTTGTTGGATGCGCCGTTGTTCGGTGTGCGCTGGCGCTGGAATGCCGGGGTGGCCCTGGCGTTGCCGCGTTACAGCGGTGGGCGCAAGGTGGCGCCGCAGATCCAGCGGATGAAAAGCGAAGACCTGATCGCCAGCATCTTCCCCGATCAGATTGCGTGCCTGGAGAACCTCGCCGGCGAGCGGGAAATACCCGCTCACCCGCTGGTGGAACAAACCCTCGATGACTGTTTGCACGAGGCCATGGACAGCGAGGGCTGGCTGGCCCTGCTACGGCGTATGGAGCGCGGCGAGATTCGCCTGATCAGCCGTGACCTACCCGCACCGTCGCCACTGGCGGCGGAAATTCTCAGCGCCCGGCCCTACACCTTTCTGGATGATGCTCCGCTGGAAGAGCGCCGCACCCAGGCCGTGCTCAATCGGCGTTGGAGCGACCCACACAGCACCGACGACCTCGGCGCACTGGATGCCGATGCCATCGCCGGGGTACGCGAAGAAGCCTGGCCCGCGCCCAATGGCCTGGATGAAATGCATGAGGCGCTGATGAGCCTGGCGTGCATCGCCGACGCCGAGGTCACCCCACAATGGAACGAATGGCTGCAGGCCCTGGCCGACAGCGGACGCGCCAGTCGTTTGCAGATCAGCGCCGAGCAGGCCGTGTGGGTCGCGTTGGAGCGTTTGAGTTGTTGGCAGGCGATTTGCCCGAACGATCTGCCGTTGTTACCCGGTTTCGATGAGCCCTGGACCTTTGAAGAAGCCATGGTGGAAGTGCTGCGGGCACGGCTCGGCGGCTTCGGCCCGTTGACCCTGCTCGAGATCGCCACGCCCCTGGCCTTGCCGGTGGCCGCCGTGACCCAGGCCCTGGCGCAACTGGAACGCGAAGGCTATGTGCTGCGCGGTCAGTTCAGCCCAGGCGCTCGCGAAGAACAATGGTGCGAGCGGCATCTGCTGGCGCGGATTCATCGCTACACGGTCAAGCGCCTGCGCCGGGAAATCGAGCCGGTGGCGTTGCAGGATTTCATGCGTTTCCTGTTCGATTGGCAGCACCTGTCCGAGGGCACACGAGGCCAGGGCAGCGCGGTGTTGGCGCAGATCGTCGGCCAGTTCGAGGGGTATCCCGCTGCCACATCGGCGTGGGACAGTGATTTGCTGAGCGCGCGGATCAAGGACTATTCGCCCAGTTGGCTGGACGAGTTGTGCCGCAGCGGCAAGCTGGTATGGATTCGTCTCAGCACCAAGGCCAGCACGGTTGCGCTGCGCAGTACGCCGGTGGTGCTATTACCGCGTAGCCAAGTGGCGTTGTGGAGTGGGTTGACCGAGGCGGCTGACAGTCAGGAGTTGTCACCCAAGGCGCAGAAAGTCCATCAGGCCTTGCGTGACCACGGCGCGCTGTTTTTCGATGAGCTGATCCACGAATCCCATCTATTACGCAGTGAGCTGGAAACCGCTTTGCAGGAACTGGTGGGCGCCGGGCTAGTGAACGCCGACAGCTTCGCCGGTCTGCGCGCGCTGACCACGCCTGCCAGCAAACGTCAGGCGCGCAGCAGTCGACGTGGGCGCGGGGCGTTTGTCGGCGGGATGGACGATGCCGGGCGGTGGGCGCTGGTGCGCAGAGCCTCGGTCACCGACGGTACACGTCCGGCGGCACACTCGGCCGAGACCCTGGAGCATGTGGCGATGACACTGCTGCGTCGCTACGGCGTAGTGTTTTGGCGCCTGCTGGAGCGTGAGGCGGATTGGTTGCCCAGTTGGCGGGAATTGCTGCGCACCTTCCATCGGTTGGAGGCGCGGGGCGAGATTCGCGGTGGACGGTTTGTCAGCGGCCTGGCGGGTGAGCAGTTCGCCCTGCCGGAAGCGATCCCGCTGCTGCGCGAAGTCCGGCGTCGCCCCCATGACGGCAGCTTGATTGCGGTGTGTGGGGCCGATCCGTTGAACCTGGTGGGCACGCTGCTGCCGGGCGCCAAGGTGCCGGCGTTGAGCGGTAATCGGCTGGTATACCGCGATGGCTTGCCGGTGGCGGTGGAGATTGCCGGCAAGCAGCAGGTGTTGCTGGAGCTGGATCAACCGGCGGCGGCCGAAGTGCACACCAGACTGGTTCGCCACTAAATCCTGTAGCCGCTGGCGCAGCCTGCGATAAGGCCGAAGGCCTTCAGTGATATCAGAAGCCTGCGCCTGCTTCGCAGTCGATCGCAGGCTTCGCCAGCGGCTACAAGGTTTTGGGTTGCTCCGTCGGCACCGCAGCATCATTTTTCGGCTCATCCACGCGCGGCGGCACCATCACCTGCTGTGGATAAGTTTGCGCGAAGTGCACCCAGGCGCAGTTATCCACAAGCTTTTTCAAACGCTGGTTAAAGGCACGGCTGACCGCATATTGCCCACCCGACACCGTGCGAAACTGCGCCGTCAGCACCACGCCGTTAAGGTCCATCTTGTCCACCCCAAATACCTCCAGCGGACCTTGCAGGTTGTACTTGAGGAACACGTCGTCGCGGATCGACTGCCCGGCCTCGCGGATCAATTCCACAGCCTTGTCGACATCGGTGTCGTAGGTGAACTGCACCGAGAAGAACGCATAGGCAAATTGCCGGGACTGGTTGGTAACGGCCTTGATCTGCCCGAACGGCACCGAATGCACAAAACCCTTGCCGTCGCGCAGGCGCAGAGTGCGGATGGTCAGCCCTTCCACGGTGCCCGCATGGCCCGAGTCGAGCACCACCCAGTCACCGATGGACAGCGTGTCTTCGATGATGATGAACAATCCGGTGATCACGTCCTGCACCAGTTGTTGGGAACCGAAGCCGATGGCCAGGCCGACCACACCCGCCCCTGCCAGCAGCGGAGCCACATTGATCCCCAGATTGGCCATAGTGGTGATGGCGCATATCACTACCAGGACAATTTTCACCGCATTGCGCAGCAGCGGCAGAATGGTTTTCACCCGGGTGCTGGGCTGGCGGCTGGAGCGTTTGTTGACCGGGGGTTTCAGCGCTTCCTGGATCGCCGTGTCGAGTACCACCCAGAACAGCCATGTCACCAACAGGATCAGGCCGATGCTGCTCAGAGAATCGCTGATGGCCCGCCCCACGGAGTTGCGCTGGGCAAACTCGAACAGCGACACGCCCCAGATGCGTCCGAGAATTTCGATGAAGGCAATGGCCATGACGATCCGCAAAATCGCGTGCAACAGGCTGAGGAAGCGCTCTTTGTAGGCGCTGCTGCGCTGGATCGCTGTCGCGCTGCGGGACTTGAACAGGTGTTGCAGCACCGTGCTGAGGAACACCGTGGCAATCAGCAGAATCGTGGTCAACAGCGCACAGCGCAGGGCCTTCTGGCTGTCTTCGCCGGCGCCGATCAGGTTGATCGCCGAGACCAGCACCATCAGCAGAATCGGCCAGTACCACAGCCCGGAAAAAATCCGCAGCGACTGCTGTAACGCCGGGTGTTTCAAGCGTTGCGCCAACGGCCGATTGCGGATCAGGTGGGCCACCGGACGACGCAGGCGAATCACCAGCAAGCCGAAGATCACCGACGCGAACAACCCGGTAAACACCGCAACGCTGCTAGTGATATTGCCGCCCAGTTGCCGGGCAATCTGCGGGCTGGTCAGGGCATCGCTAAGGGCCGCGAGAAAGCCGATCAGAAACAGCGGCTTGGGGCAGTAGTCACGAATGATCCGTACCGCCGGGCGCTTGTGGCCGAGGTTGAACATGACGATGACGCACAACAAGATTGAGGTCGAGAAAATACCGCTGCTGGTCGCATAGGCAAAACACAGCGCCAGCGCGCGACCTACCGATGTGGGCAGGAAGTGGCTGACATAGAGAGTCAGCGGTAGGCAGGCCAACGCGGGAATCGTGTAAGGCATCAGGTAGCCGAGCAAGGCTCGCAGACGTTCATGGGGTTGAATAAGGCGGTGACGGCTCAAGCGGCTGACGATCAACCGGCCGAGCAAGGTCAACACGGCAAACGCTGCGATCCACACACCGGACAGCACCAGGAAATCTCCCGCGACGTTCCAGGGCGAACGCTCGGACGGTTGATTGACCAGCCTGTCGACTTCATCCGCCGCACGGTCGGCGCGCAAACGCCAGGCATCGACGAGGTTCTGGTCGAGGTCAAGTTTGTCCTGCACGTTGTCGATGCTGGAGCTGATAGCGCCCAGAAGGCCGCCTTCCACCAGTAACTCCGGTTTTGCCGGCGGGGTGGCTGCCGGTGCCGGAACAGTGGCGGCTTGCAGTGCGCCATTGCCGCCAAGGAGCAGTACGCCGAGCAGTAGTGTTGTCTTTAAATTCAACAAAACACTGGGTTCCTTTCAGAAGGGACTGTAAGGAACTGACGGGTTTTGGGCGGGCAAGTTCGGTTTAATCCTCGATACGTGCGTTCCGGGCAAATATCAAATGCCAATACCTGTCTTTTTCCGCACAAGCCCAACCTCGACACTGCGCTCCTGATTTGAAACCCCACCGGAGTTGCAGCCATGCCTATTGCCTTGCTGGCGCTGACCCTCAGCGCTTTTGCCATCGGGACGACCGAGTTCGTCATCGTTGGCCTGTTACCCACCATCGGTGCCGACCTTGGGGTCGACCTGCCATCCGCCGGCCTGTTGGTCAGCCTCTACGCCTTGGGCGTTGCCATCGGCGCACCGGTACTCACCGCCCTGACCGGCAAAGTGCCGCGTAAATTGCTGCTGTTGTCGCTGATGGTGTTGTTCACCCTCGGCAACTTGCTGGCCTGGCAGGCGCCGAGCTACGAATCCCTGGTGCTGGCGCGGATCGTCACCGGCCTGGCCCACGGGGTGTTCTTCTCCATCGGCTCGACCATTGCCACCAGCCTGGTGCCCAAGGAAAAAGCCGCCAGCGCGATTGCGATCATGTTCACCGGCCTCACCGTGGCGCTGGTCACCGGCGTGCCTCTGGGGACATTTATCGGTCAACACTTCGGCTGGCGTGAAACCTTCCTCGCCGTTTCGGCCCTGGGTGTGATCGCGTTTATCGGCAGTTTGATCTACGTGCCGAACAACATTGCCCACAGCAAACCGGCGTCGTTACTCCAACAGTTGCAAGTGCTGAAACAGCCGCGTTTGTTGCTGGTGTATGCCATGACCGCCATCGGTTACGGCGGCTCGTTTATCGCGTTTACCTACCTGGCACCGATCCTTCAGGACATCTCGGGCTTCAGCGCCGGCACCGTCAGCCTGGTGCTGCTGGTCTACGGCATTTCGGTTGCCGCCGGGAATATCTGGGGCGGCAAACTGGCTGACAAACGCGGCCCCATCAGCGCGCTGAAAATCGTCTTCGCCCTGCTGGCCGCCGTGCTGTTTATCCTGACCCTGACCGCCAGCAACCCATGGTTGGCACTGGCCACCGTTCTGGTCTGGGGCGCGGTCGCCTTCGGCAACGTGCCGGGCTTGCAGGTGTATGTGGTGCGTCAGGCCGAACATCACACGCCAAATGCGGTAGACGTGGCCTCGGGCCTGAACATCGCCGCCTTTAACCTGGGGATCGCCGGCGGCGCTTGGGCAGGTGGGCTGATCGTCGCTCACATTGGCCTGATCCACACCGCGTGGATTGGTGGCTCGGTGGTGCTGGTGGCGCTGGCACTGACCGCCTGGAGCGGTCGCCTGGATCGCTTGGGGCCGGTGTATGCCGAGAGCACTAACCGGGTGGTTACCGGGCACTGATCTTACGGACTCAACATAAGGCAAATGTAGGAGCTGTCGAGCCCTGGCGAGGCTGCGATGGGATCGACTCGGTGCAACTGTCAGACCGCAGCGACCCAATCGCAGCCTCGCCAGGGCTCGACAGCTCCTACAGAGATCAAGGGATGCCGTCTGTAGGGCTACCGAAACTTTATCCCAACCATCGCAGTCACCCGAAGACGGAGGTCGCCCAATATCCACTCAACGGGAGTAACCATGGCCGCGATTCATATCGGTATTTCCGGCTGGCGCTACACGCCCTGGCGGGGGGATTTCTACCCCGTGGGCCTGACCCACAAGCGCGAGTTGCAGTTTGCCTCACGGGCAGTCAACAGCATCGAGATCAATGGCTCGTTCTACGCCCTGCAAACACCCCAGCGTTACGCTGGCTGGTACGCGGATACACCTGAAGGCTTTGTGTTCAGCGTCAAGGCCCCGCGCTATATCACCCATATCCTGCGACTGCGGGACGTGCACAAACCCATGGCCAACTTCTTCGCGTCCGGGGTGCTGGAGCTCAAGGAAAAGCTCGGGGCGATCCTCTGGCAATTCCCACCCAGTTTCAAATTCGACCCGCCACTGTTCGAAGCTTTTCTCGCCAAGCTGCCAACCAATACCCAGCAGGCCGCCGCCCTCGCCCGCCAGCATGAGCCGCGCCTGAACGGCAAGGCGAGTATGAAAGCCCACGGCCAGAAAACCCTGCGCCATGCCGTGGAAATTCGCCACCCCAGCTTTGCCGTACCGGAATTTATCGAGATGCTCGACCGCCACGGCGTGGCACTGGTGGTGGCGGACACTGCTGGTAAGTGGCCCTATGTCGAAGACGTCACCGCCAGCTTTGTGTACTTGCGATTGCACGGTGACAAAGAACTCTACGCCAGTGGTTATACGTCAGAAGCCCTCCAGCGCTGGGGCGACCGTATCGAGCACTGGCGCAGGGGCAAGCAGCCGACGGACGCCCGGTTGATCGACCCGAAGCACACCCCACGATTACGCAAAAGCCGCGAGGTATTTTGCTATTTCGATAACGACATCAAGGTCCGCGCACCCTTCGATGCGCGCCACTTGCTGCGGCGCTTTGAACTGGACAAGGGCCTGACCACGCAACCGGGCGTGCTGCCCGAGCCGGAAGTGTTGCCATGACCAGTCCTGCATGGGTGCCGATTACGCCCAGCGCCACCATCAGCCGATTCAAGGTATTGACGGTCAATACCCACAAGGGCTTCACCGCGCTCAATCGACGCTTCATCCTGCCGGAGTTGCGCGAAGCGGTACGCAGTGTGGCCGCTGACGTGGTGTTTCTTCAGGAAATCCACGGCACCCACGAACGCCACCCCAAGCGCTACAGCGACTGGCCTAGCATGCCCCAGTACGAATTCCTCGCGGACAGCATCTGGCCACAGTTCGCCTATGGCCGTAATGCGGTGTACCCCGATGGCGACCACGGCAATGCGCTGCTGTCGAAGTTCCAGATTATCCGCTACGACAACCTCGATATCTCCCAGAGCGGCCACGAAAGCCGCGGGCTGTTGCATTGCGTGTTGCGCTTGCCGGGCAATATTGCGGACGTGCATGCCATCTGCGTGCACCTCGGGTTACGGGAAGTTCATCGCCAACAGCAGTTGCGATTGATCGCGCAGCGGGTGGGTGAGATTCCTGCTGATGCCCCGTTGATCGTGGCCGGCGATTTCAATGATTGGCGCCAGCAGGCGGACCTCAGCCGGTGCGGCTTGCGGGAAGTGTTCATCGAGACCCATGGCAAGCCCGCCCGCACCTTCCCGGCCCGCTTGCCGCTGCTGTGTCTGGATCGCATCTACGTGCGCAACCTCAAGGTTCATCAACCCCAGGTACTGAGCCGCCGCCCCTGGTCCCACCTGTCAGACCACGCGCCCCTGTCGGTGGAGATTGAGTTATGAACGGCGCCCCGGTGGACAAGGTCGCGGTAGAACACATCGCGACGGATCAGCCGCCCGATAACGCGGCGGCCAGGGACCTGGACTATGGCTGGCAAGGCGGCAATCAGGTTGAGTTACTGGAGAACGGCGAGGCGTATTTCCCCAAGGTTTTTGAAGCACTGCGCCAAGCCCGGCAAGAGATATTGCTGGAGACCTTTATCCTGTTCGAAGACAAGGTCGGCCACGAGCTGCAAGGCATCCTGATTGAAGCCGCGCAGCGTGGGGTAAAAGTGGTCGTCAGCCTCGACGGTTTTGGCTGTGGCGAACTGAGTTCGGGCTTTCTCAGTGAACTGAGCGAGGCTGGCGTAACGGTGCAGATGTTCGACCCTGCGTCCAAGACCCTGGGCTTTCGCACTAATTGGTTTCGCCGCCTGCATCGCAAGATCGTGGTGGTGGATGCCTCGGTGGGATACATCGGCGGGATCAACTTTTCTGCCGATCACCTTGAGGATTTCGGGCCCGAGGCCAAACAGGATTATGCCGTTCTGGTTCGGGGGCCGGCGGTGGCCGATCTGCATCACTTCGCCCAGGCGCAAAGTGGCAGACAGGGATACACCCGGCGCGGCTGGCGACGACGGGAACATCAGCCGTCGCTATGGGCTGCCGGCGAAGGCGATGGATGGGTGCGGCTGATCTACCGCGACAACCTGCAACACCGGTCGGACATTGAAGAGGCTTACCTATATGCCTTGCGCATGGCCCAGCGACGCATAGTCATCGCCAACGCCTACTTCTTTCCCGGCTATCGGTTGCTGCGCGAAATCCGCAACGCAGCACGGCGCGGGGTCCAGGTGCAACTGATCATGCAGGGCCAGCCGGACGTGCTGGTGGCCAAGCTCGCGGCGCGCATGCTCTACGACTATCTGCTCAAGGAAGGTGTGGTGATCCATGAATACTGCCAGCGTCCATTGCACGGCAAAGTGGCGCTGGTGGATGAGGCGTGGAGCACCGTCGGCTCAAGCAATCTCGATCCTCTGAGTCTATCGCTGAACCTGGAAGCCAACGTGTTGATTCACGACCGAGGGTTCAATCAGCAACTGTTCGAACGCCTGGAATATCTGAGCCAGAACCACTGCAAAACCCTACCAGAAAACCGTGCGCCGCGAGGCTGGCTGTGGCGCGTGACCGTAGGGTTTGTGGTGTTTCATGTGCTGCGCCACTTCCCGGCATGGACCGGCTGGCTACCGGCGCATAAGCCGCGATTAAAACCCTTCGTCTCTGAGGAGCGCCAGGCTCATGACTCAAGCTCGCGCCGCTGAGCGCTCCGCTCGCCGCGGTTTCAACCGGTGGAAAAAACCGCTGACGGTGGTCTTTTTCCTGCTGCTGGTCGTACTGTTCACCCTGCTCGCCCGCCGTATCGATTGGAGCGAGGTGTTTGTCACCCTGGGTAACTTCAAGCTGCGCACCTTGCTGATCGCCGCCGCGCTGACCGTGTGCAGTTTTTTGGTGTACGCCTGCTTCGATTTGATCGGTCGCACCTACATCCGCCAGCCGCTGACCTGGAAGCAGATCCTGCCGGTAGGGATCATCAGCTATGCCTTCAATCTCAACCTCAGTGCCTGGGTGGGCGGCGTTGCCATGCGCTATCGGTTGTATTCACGGCTGGGGGTTAGCACCGGCAATATCGCCAAGATTCTCGGTTTGAGCCTGGTCACCAACTGGTTTGGCTACATGACCCTGGCCGGGGTGGTGTTCAGCAGTGGGCTGGTGACATTGCCACCGGGGTGGAAGCTGAACAGCGACGCGCTGCAAGGAGTCGGCCTGGTGTTGATACTGGCCAGCCTGGGTTATCTGGCGGCGTGTCTTTTTTCCAGAAAACGCATGTGGTCGGCGCGAGGTATTGAAATCATCCTGCCTTCATTGCGCATGGCGATGATGCAATTGGTGCTGGGGGTACTGAACTGGTCGCTGATGGCAGCAGTGATACTCACCCTGCTACCCAAACAACTGGACTATCCGCTGGTGCTGGGAGTGTTGTTGATCAGCAGCATTGCGGGCGTGGTCACTCATATTCCCGCCGGCCTCGGCGTGCTTGAAGCGGTGTTTATCGCCCTGCTGCAGCACGAGGCGTCGCGAGGCAGTTTGCTGGCGGGACTGATTGCTTATCGGGCGATCTATTTTATTTTGCCGCTGCTGGTGGCACTGGTGATGTACCTCGCCGTAGAGACCAAGGCAAAGGCACTACGGGTGAAGAAAAAAACACCTTCTTGATTAGTCTTGGGATTGAATAATGCTCAATCGCTCACCGACCACCATCTCGGTAATCCAGTCCACCAGGATCGAGGTGTAGGCCTGCTGGGATACCGGGTCGCTCAAGGAATGATCCCCGCCATCAATGATCCGGTGAGTCAGGGAGTGCGTCTGCTGGCAGGCGGCGCGGTAGCTCATGATGGTGGAATGGGGCACGTGGTCGTCAATTTCCGATTCGACAATCAACACGTCACCGGTAAATGCCGCGCAGGCATGCAGTGCACGGTTGGTCCCGGAGTGAACCAGCGTACTGCGGTAATCCAACAGGTCGGCCTTATCCAGCTCGCGCTTGGGCTTGAGCCATTCCTGATCGCGATACAGCGCCGGCACCCGCAAGGCCAGCCAGCGTACCGGGCGCAACGAGGTAAGGATGGCGGCCAGGTAACCGCCGTAGCTGGTACCCACCACCGCTACCGCCGAGGTATCGATAGCGGGATGCGCCAGCAGGCGATCGTAAGCGGCCAACAGGTCCCGCAAGTTGTCTTCTCGGGTAACCCGCGACAAGGGAATACCGTTACCGGCGTGCCCTCGCAAGTCGAAGGTCAGGCACACACATCCCAAGCCGGCGATGCCCTTGGCCCGTTCCAGATCGCGCTCCTGGCTACCGCCCCAGCCATGGACAAACAACACCCCCGGCACCTTCGACTTAGGGCTGAGGAACGTGCCACTCATCTGTTCGTCGTCGATATCAATGGTGATGGTTTCGCTTCTAGCCGTCATAAGATTTGACCGTTACGTACTTGAGAAGAAAGTCGCTGTGTTCTGCCGACCCGCGATAGACCTCAATGGCGTCGGGCGGCAGCGGTTGGTCGAGGTAGGTTTCCACCGACGACACCTGAATCATCCGCAGTTCCGGGTTGTTGATGAAGCTTTGCAGCGCCGCGACTTCCGCGCTGCTGGCCCCGCCCATGCGCCAGGATTGTTCAAGAACACCGCTGCGACGCTTGCCATCACTGTCCAGGCCCTGAGCGATATCGTAATTGCGCCGTGAGGCATAAAACCCGGGATAGGCCTCATCCGCCGCACTATCGAAGAGCTGTGCCTGTTGAATGGCCAGACGCACGTCGTCGGGCAGTTCGAGTTTAAGCAGGTCTTCGTAGTACCCCTTGACCACCAGGAGGTTGGAGCCACCGTAGACTTCTTCGCCCTGCCCGTCTTCGGTCAAGTATTGATCGCCGCAATAACTGAAGACGTGATCGCCGATAAAACTCTGGCCGACGCTGTGGGTGACCACATCGCGCAAGTCCTGCTCAAGCACCACGCCCTCGGTGAACAGTTGTGCCATGTCAGGCCGCGCCAGGATGGCGTCGAATTGATCGATGCTCTTGATCACTTCCTGACCGCGTCCGGCACAGGCATGCACGGGCTTCATGCGGATCGGCCCGGTATACAGCAAGTGAGTGGCCGCCGGCCGCGCATCTTCCAAGGCAAATACGCTCAGGCCGTCCAGCACCACATTGCGGATGCGCTCTGAAAACAGCGGCGACCAACCTTCGGGGGCCAACGCATTTTTATTCAGCAGCCCATGACTGATGGCCTTGGTACAGATGAAGTCGTAATCGACATATCCGCCCCACAGGTCTTCGGGACCTTTAACGCCTAATTGCCGCGCCTGGGCCGGGCCGACGAGGGTCTGGGTGGGCAACAGGTACAAGTCCCGTCCGGCGTGCAGATCAGGGTTATAACTGCCGCCGTATTTGAGCCCCAGTATCTGCGCCAGCCACCGGGCCAGGGCGCGGTTGGTCTCGACCTCATGGAGCGGCGCGTCCGGTCGTACCGAATGGGCAACCACCATTTTCTTGCGATTGTTCAGGGTCATGCCTCCCCCTTGGCCATCTCGCCATGTGTGTAAACGGACAGCTGCAGGGATCAGGCCAAGGCACGACGAAACAAAACCAGTCGGGAATCAATCGGTTGCTGAGAAAGTGATAGCACTTGGCCTGTCTTATTCTGCACGACGTAACCCTTATGACGCGGCGTTCTGCACGATTGCGGTTTGGCCTCGAGCGTTGGCCGAGCTCACGCCAAATCGGTTGCGGTAATCACTCGGCGCCAGGCCAGTGATTTTCTTGAAGATCACCCGAAAAGCACTGGGGTCTTGATAACCCACGGTCCAGGCAATGTGATCAATGGTGTCGTTGGTAAATTCCAACATTTGCCGCGCTTTGCCCACCCGCAGGTGCTGGCAGTATTCGGTGGGTTTCAAGCCGGTGGCGCTGCGAAAACGTCGCAGGAAAGTACGTTGCTCAAGGCCCGCTGCCTGGGCCATCGCCGCCAATGAAACATCCACCGCGCCACTGGCTTGCAGCCAGTGCTGAACCTTGAGGATCGCGGCATCGCCGTGGCTGAGGATCGGGGCGAAATTACTCCCGCACGCACTAGCGCTGTCGCTGTGCTCGATCACCAGAAACCGCGCAGTACTGGCGGCGATGCTTGGTCCGAGCAGGCGGTCCACTACGCGCAAACCCAGCTCGGACCAGGCCATGAGCCCAGCCGTGGTGATCAGGTCGCCGTCGTCGACGATGGGTTTGTCGGCTTCCAACTTGATCGCCGGGTAGCGGGCGCTGAAGGAGGTGGCCGATGTCCAGTGGGTGGTGGCACTACGACCATCCAGCAAGCCGCTTTCCGCCAACAGGATCGAACCGACACACACACCGCCAAGGACCGTACCGGTGCGGTGCAGTTGACGAAGCCACTCAAGCAGCGGCTCGCCGGCCTGGCCTTCGGAAAAGCCGGCGATGGACGGCGGAATCAGCAGGGCGAGCAGCAGCTGGTCAGCGCCAGGCAGGCTGTCGAACACCCGGGTCGGGGCCTCGTCGGCATCGGCCCGCCAATGGCTGAGACGCAGCACCGGCAACTGCCCGGATTGATGCTCGGCAGCAATGCGATTGGCCACACCGAACAGATCGGTCAAACCATGCACGGCAGCCATCTGCGCCCCGCTGTAGATCAGGATGCCCAGCTCGACGACTGTACGCGGCAACACCATTGTCAGTTTTCCCCCTGCTATTGTCGGTGCGGCCAATCCCCAGACCGCGCACCAGCCACGATACTGGACGCCTCAACCATTCACGAGGGAACAATCATGACCCAGCAAGCGCTCATCCTAGTCGATATCCAGAATGACTACTTCCCCCAAGGCAAATGGCCGCTTAGTGGCGTGGACGCAGCGGCAGACAAGGCGGCGCAGGTGCTCCAGGCGTTTCGTCAGGCCGGTGACTCGGTGATCCATATTCGCCACGAGTTCACCTCCGACGAGGCGCCCTTCTTCACACCAGCCTCGGTGGGTGCACATTTGCATCCCAAAGTGCTTAACCAATCCGATGAGCCGGTGGTACTCAAGCACTTCGTCAATGCGTTTCGCGAAACCAACCTGCGCATGCTGCTGGAGCAGCGCAGCGTGACCCATCTGGTGGTGGTCGGCAGCATGAGCCATATGTGCGTCGATGGACTGGTACGGGCGGCGGCGGATTTGGGCTATACCGTCACCGTAATCCACGACGCCTGCGCCACGCGGGACTTGGAGTTCAATGGCACCACCGTGCCGGCAGCCCAGGTCCACGCCGCGTTTATGTCATCACTGGGGTTCGCTTATGCAAGCGTGGTGTCGGCAGAGGAATTCTTGAAGGCCCAAGTGGCGGCGTGACCGCCACTTGATCGGCTGATGACTATCGTGTGGCGATGATGAACAGGCGCGGAAACGGCAACAGCACCGTGCCATCGGCCAAGGCCGGATACGCCTGGGTGATCCGTGCCAGATAGGCATCAAGGAAGGCCGTCTTCTCGGCGTCATCCAGGGGTGCCAGGAACGGACGCAGCCCCGATCCCTTGAACCACTCCACCACGGCGGCATGACCGCCGGCCAAGGGGTGGTGGTACGTGGTGCGCCACACATCGACGGTGCTGCAGTGCCTGCTCAGCAGCTCGTAATAGACGCTCGCCGTATGGCGCTCATTGTGCTTGATCGCACCGATCTTGCTTGCCCACGGGCCATCCGCCGCCACTTCTCGGGCCAGCTTGTGGGCAGGCTCATCAAGGTTGTCCGGGGTCTGCACCGCGAGTGTGCCGCCGGGCGTCAGCTGATGCACCAGATGCGGATAGAGCGTGGCGTGATCCGGCAACCATTGCAGCGACGCATTGGCCAGGATCACATCAAATGTCTGTGTTGGGTGCCACGCGCCAATATCGGCCAGCTCAAAATTCAGCGCCGGCAAGCGTTCCCGGGCATTGGCCACCATGTCGTCGGAGCTGTCCATGCCCGTCACCGTGGCGTGCGGGAAGCGCTCGGCCAAGACTTCAGTCGAATTGCCGGGGCCGCAACCCAGGTCAACCGCCGTGCGCACATCGGCATCAGGAATCGCCGCGACCAGATCCCGAACGGGACGCGTGCGCTGTTGTTCAAACATCGAATACTGCTTGGCTGACCAGGTCATCACGGCTTTCCTTCTTCTTTTTGAGGGGTTGGAGACAGCCTAAATCTTGTGAGTCATGAGAACAAATGCCAGGATTGACCCTCTCCCATACCCAAGAAGTATCCCAATGCTGGAACTTCGACAACTCAAAGCCTTCGTGACCATCGCCGAAGAAGGCTATATCACCCGTGCCGCCGAACGACTGGGCATGCAACAGCCGCCCTTGACGCGCCTGCTGCAAAGCCTGGAAGCCGAATTGGGCGTGGTGCTGATGGAGCGCTTGCCCCGGGGTGTACGTCCTACCACGGCCGGCCTCGCGTTACTGGATGAGGCCCGGGAAATTCTCGCCCAGGTCGATGGCGTAGCCGATGTGGTGCGCCGCGCCGCTCGCGGTGAACGGGGTCGGCTGGCGATCGGCTTCACCAGCTCTGCGGCATTACATCCCTTTGTGCCCAGCGTATTGCGCCTGTTTCGAGAAAACTTCATGGGTGTTTCGGTGGTACTGGAAGAAGCCGGTACCGGCGAACTACTGGACGCACTGCTCCATGAAAAACTCGATGCGGCGTTTATCCGTTCACCGCTGAGTGGTACCCAGGCTCTGCAGGATGAACCGATTCTGGTGGAGCCGATGCTGCTGGCCTTGCCCACCCATCATCCGTTGGCGATGGATCCCACAACGCCGCTGCCCTTGGCCGCCTTGGCGACGGAGGCCTTTGTGCTGTATCGCCGTCGCGTGGGGTTGGGTTTGTATGACGCAATTCTCGTGGCGTGCCGCGAAGCAGGTTTCAGCCCGCAGGTGGTTCAGGAAGCACCGCGCATGACGGCCACCTTGAGCCTGGTAGCGGCCGGACTTGGGGTGTCGATCGTGCCTTCGTCCATGCAACGGCTTCGCGGCGATGGCATCGTTTATCGGGAGCTTTCGGAGTGTCGCAGCCTGGTCGCGCCGCTGCATCTGGCTACGCGCATTGGCGATACGTCATCAGTACTGGATCAGTTTCGCAAGCTGGTAACGACGACAGCGTCAACAGAGGCTTAGCTCGCCAGCAGCTTGGGTCAACCCGGGCTAAAGTCAGTTTGGGTCAGTGCTGTCTGATGATCCACGATGCATGTGCCAGCGCAGTGTCCACGGACGATTTTCTGGCCATCCGCCACGAAAACTTACCCGCCTACACGTCAATGGGAGATGCCTCATGCCTTTTCTGAAAACACGCGAAGGAAACGATCTTTACTACAAGGACTGGGGCACTGGCCAGCCGGTAGTGTTCTGCCATGGTTGGCCGTTGAACAGCGACAGTTGGGAATCCCAGATGCTGCACTTCGCCAACAACGGTTTTCGTGCCATCGCACACGACCGCCGAGGCCATGGCCGTTCAAGCCAGCCGTGGCGTGGCAATGACATGGACCACTATGCCGATGATTTGGCCGAGCTGATGGAACACTTGGCGCTGACAAACGCAATCCTCTTTGGCTTCTCCACCGGCGGCGGAGAGGTCGCACGCTATATCGCCCGCCATGGCACAGCACGCGTGGCCAAGGCGGGACTGATCTGCTCCGTGACCCCGCTGATGCTGAAAACCGACACCAACCCGGAAGGCTCGCCAATCGAAGTCTTCGACGATATGCGTGCCGCCTCAATCGCCAATCGCTCGCAGCTCTATCTGGACGTCGCCAGCGGCCCATTTTTCGGATTCAACCGCCCAGGCACTGAGCCGTCCCAAGGATTGATCAACTCCTTTTGGAATCAGGGCGTGATGGGTGGACACAAAAATACTTATGACAGTATCAAAGCATTCTCGGAGACCGACTTTCGTGCCGACTTGCGCAAGTTCAGAATCCCCACACTGATCATTCATGGCGATGATGATCAGATCGTGCCGATCCAGGCCTCTGCCATTGCCAGCAAATGGCTGATCCCCCACGCCGAGTTGATTATCTACGAGGGGGCGCCGCACGGGCTGACGGACACCCATAAAAGCCGGGTCAATGCAGATATGCTGCGCTTCGCACAGAGTTAGCCATAGCCTCCTGCAACAAAAAAACCCGCATTTGCTTATGAGCAAATGCGGGTTTTTTCGGAGTTGAGGCTTGAGCGAATGTTCTTAGAATGGTTATGAACACCAGAAAGCCTAACTTCTGATCGGGTGAGTGAGTGAATGCTCATATTTTACTGACCATTAGATAGATACAAGCAACATCTACGTAGAGCTTCCGTAAGGTTTTACGTAAAATTAAGGCTCATAAGACTCTCAAAACTTTACAAAACCACTGACCACACCTTTCTCAGTAGGATCATTCAAACCGCACCAAATTCCAGACGAACGGTATCTGGGCCCTACAGTGCAAAACGCAAAACGGTCTTTTATAGAGACGCACTCCGTGAACCAGCAGTGCACCCTCCAGCGCTCGAAGATCACCACTGAGGTCGAATAGCAGTGCTCGACCACTGAATGACATTTTTCAGCCTCGACAAGGTTGTTCAAAAACGATCAATCACTAGAAAAAATAACTACGGATAGAGCTCACCAATCCAGTGATAGGTCACCAGTCGGGCTCTGGCTCCGTACTCAAATGAATCGACATAACCAGCGCACGTCTGTAATGCAAAGGGGTGGCGTTCAACTCTAAGGACAATAGTCGGTCGGCTGCACCAACCAAAACGTCAATCCGCTCGCGCGGCACTGCTATATACGCAATCAACTGTGTCCCGCTCGCTGTCATAGACCCTATTCCTCTAGGAGGATCGATGTCTTGCGTCAATCGCGGGTCTGCGTAAAGCTGGCATTCGACATCTCGGTATTTGAATTTCTCCGGGTAGAGCATTTCGCCTTTCAGCGTGAGAATCATGTGTTCATTATAATGACCCTCGTTAGCCCTTGAATTATTGGGCAGAGCTAGGCTAAACGACCACGTAAAACCCCACCCAGACAGCTTGATTTGATAAAGAGCCCGCTGCGATTCGAGAGTCGGGCGGCCTCGCCGAGCTTTAGATTTCTGCTGGGCTGTATGGGGCATAGCGACCTCCACCTGACAGAAGGCCAGCTGTGTGGACAGAATCCCAGCTGACCTCAAATCCTACGATTATAGTAGCGAGGGTAGAAGCTCTGCTCTCAACTCTTGAAGGGTCAAGCGGACGCCTTAAGATGGTTGCGCCAGTCCTCTCACATCACGACAATGCTCGGCATCAACGAGCGCGCGGAAGGCGGCATGGAGCAGCAGTATCAACTGGGACATGGGCTATCTCGGTCACTCAAGCGGCTGACTCATGGTTTTTCCCGGCGTCTGCATGCGGTCGCAGAGCGGTATCGTGCTCTCGGCCACACACAGCAATTCAGTGATGCAGCCGGTCTTTAGGTTTCCCAAGCTAAAAAGTGCATATTTTCGAATCAATCGACATGCAGCCTTTGCAGGTCGTTCACGTAAGCAATTAAGCGCCCTACATAGTCATCGCCACCTCATTCATACCTCATTTCATCAGGCAGTAACTCACCCCATGGCCATCAAAAAATCTGAACTCTATTCGTCCCTGTGGAAGTCCTGCGACGAGTTGCGTGGAGGCATGGATGCGTCACAGTACAAGGATTACGTCCTGGTGCTGTTGTTCGTGAAGTACGTGTCCGACAAATATGCGGGCAATTACAGAGCCATGCTGGAGGTGCCGGTCGGCGGTGGCTTTAGCGACATGATCGCGCTCAAAGGCGATAAGGAGATTGGCGACAAGCTCAACATCATCATTCGCACCCTTGCCGAGGCTAACGGCCTGACTGGCGTCATTGACGTGGCCGACTTCAACGATTCCGAGAAGCTTGGCAAAGGCAAGGAGATGGTGGATCGACTTTCCAATTTGGTCAGCATTTTCGATTCCCCCGGACTCAACTTCAAAGGCAACCGCGCTCAGGGGGACGATATCCTCGGCGATGCTTACGAATATCTGATGCGCCACTTCGCCACAGAGTCAGGCAAGAGCAAGGGCCAGTTCTATACCCCGGCAGAAGTCTCACGGATCATGGCCAAGGTCATCGGCATTAGCGCCGCCACGGACAGCACCCAGACCATTTATGACCCGGCCTGCGGCTCTGGCTCGCTGCTGCTGAAAGCCCACGACGAGGCCAAGCACGCCACCAACCTCGACCTAAGCATTTACGGCCAGGAAATGGACAACGCCACCAGCGCCTTGGCCAAGATGAACATGATCTTGCACAGTTGCGAGACGGCTACCATCTGGAAGGATAACAGTCTCTCCGCGCCTTATTTCACAGAAGCCCATGGCCCGTTCAAAGGCAAACTAAAGCGTTTCGACTTCGTCGTTGCCAATCCACCGTTCTCGACTAAAGCATGGAGCAACGGCTTCAATCCGGCTGAGGATGAATTTGAGCGTTTCGGCTTTGGTATCCCGCCGGAGAAAAATGGTGACTACGCATTCCTGCTGCACATCCTTACCTCGCTGAAACACTCAGGCAAAGGAGCGGTCATTCTGCCCCACGGTGTGCTGTTCCGTGGCGGTGCCGAAGGCACTATCCGCCAGCGCATCCTCCAGCAGGGTTTTGTTAAGGGCATCATAGGCCTACCGGCCAACCTGTTTTACGGCACCAGCATTCCGGCCTGCATCATCGTGCTGGATAAAGAGCACGCCCACAGCCGCAAAGGCATCTTTATGCTCGATGCCAGCAAAGGCTTTATTAAAGATGGCAACAAAAACCGCCTGCGCGAGCAAGACATTCACAAAATTGTCGATACATTTACCCAGCAGCACGAAGTAGCCAAATACGCGCGCCTGGTGCCACTGGCCGAGATTGCTGACAACGACTACAACCTCAACATCCCGCGCTATATCGACGCTAGCGCCGCTGATGACCTACAAGACATTGCCGCCCACCTGCAAGGCGGCATTCCAAACGTAGACATCGATGCGTTGGCCGCCTATTGGCAGGTTATCCCTGCGGTACGCGCCAGGCTGTTTGCCCCAGCACGACCGGGCTACAGCCAGCTGAAAGTGGCCATTGGCGAGATCAATCCGACCATCTTTGCTCACCCAGAATTCACCGCCTTCAATCAGACGATTACCGAACTGTTCGAAGGCTGGAAAACCCGCAATCGCCCGCGTCTACATGCCATCGCTATTGGCGACAAACCCAAGGCTTTGATCGACAGTCTGGCCGAAGACCTGCTCGCCAGCTTCGCCCAAGCCCCGCTGCTGGATGCCTACGATGTGTATCAACACCTGCTCGATTACTGGGCCGCAGTCATGCAAGACGATCTCTATCAGCTGGTCAGCGACGGCTGGCAGGCGCTGATTGTTGATGGCGCTAACCAAGGCCAACCGAACACTGACTTACTGCCGCCAGAGCTGCTGATCAAGCACCACTTCACCACTGAGGCAGCTGCTATTGAGCAGCTTGAATTAGTCCGCGACGCTTTTAGCCGCCAGTTGGAAGAGCTGGACGAAGAGCAAGGTGGCGAAGACGGCTTGTTAGCCGAAGGTAAAACCGATAAGGGTAAGCTCACCGCCAAAAGCGTGAAAGACCGCATCAAGGCCATCAGGAACGACCTCGATGCTTCCGAGGAGTACCAGGCGATGGGACAATGTCTTGAGCTGATCGAGCAGGAAGCCGAGGCCGGCAAAAAAGTGAAAGCCGAGCAAAAATCGCTCGACGCCAAAGTGAGGGCCCATTACACCCAGCTCAGTGAGGAAGAACTGAAAACCTTGGTGGTGGACGACAAATGGCTGGATACCCTCGCCGTCGATGTACAGACTGAGCTGGATCGAGTGTCCCACGCTCTCAGCGGGCGTATTCGCCAACTGGCCGAACGCTATGCCACACCGCTGCCGGCGCTGAATACCGAAGTGGAGGCTCTGGCGGCCAAGGTTAATGCACACCTCGCTAATATGGGGTTTACTGTATGAGTGTTAATAACCCTAACACCCTTGCCAATTGGCAGTTAGGGCGCATTACCCCCATGCCCGACAAGATACCTCATGGCTGGAATCTCGTAAAACTTACAAGCGTTGCCAAGCTTGAAAGTGGACATACGCCCAGTAAGCGGAATCCCGAATATTGGGATGGTGATATTCCATGGATCTCGTTACACGACTCTGAATTTCTAGATATTAAAGAAATTTATGATACCAAGCAGAAAGTTACAAAGCTGGGCATAGAAAACTCCTCAGCGCGCTTGCTGCCTTCTGGAACAGTTGTATTTTCCAGAACTGCGACTGTTGGAAAAGCCACAACCATGGCTAGAGCCATGTGTACAAGCCAAGACTTCGCCAATTACATCTGCGGCAAAGAATTGCACAACCACTATCTAGTCTATCTGTTTAGATTCTTAGCTCCCGAGTGGGAACGGCTTATGGCTGGGAGCACGCACAACTCCATTTACATGCCTGTCTTTAGAGATTTACAGATTCTGCTTCCCTCCTTTGCCGAGCAAGAGAGAATTGCCGCAACCTTATCCGGCATGGATGCCCTGATCAGCGGTCTAGAGCAGCTGATCGATAAAAAGCGAGACATCAAACAAGCCACCATGCAGCGACTCCTCACCGGTCAACAACGCCTGCCGGGATTTAGTGGAGAGTGGGAGGTGAAACGATTGGGGGATGTGCTCCGAGTACGTCACGGTAAAAACCAAAGCGCAATAGAAGTCTCAGGCGGTAAGTTTCCTATTCTGGCAACTGGTGGAGAAATAGGTCGAACCAATACATTTCTCTATGACAAACCATCAGTATTAATTGGAAGAAAAGGAACGATTGACAAGCCATTTTATCGCGACAAACCTTTCTGGACTGTGGATACTCTCTTTTATACTGAAATATCTCGGGAAGCCGTGCCGTTATTTATTTACTACAAATTTCTGATGATCGACTGGCGCTCATACAATGAAGCTTCTGGCGTCCCAAGCTTGAACGCATCAACTATTGAATCTGTTGCAATAGTAATCCCAAGCGTTTTCGAGCAAGCCGCAATCGCAACTATTCTTTCCGAAATGGACAGCGAACTCGCCCTCCTCAAAACCCGCCGCGACAAGGCCTGCCAGCTCAAGCAGGGCTTGATGCAGGAACTGCTGACCGGACGTATTCGATTAGACACATCAAGTACAAAGGCAATTACATTCGCGGTTCCCAAAATTGAATGGCCGACAGCTCTAATGGGCTGACCATAAAAGGATTTATCACTCATGAGCACTGTTGGCCAGATCGAGAAAAAAACTCAGCAACGCGTGGTCAAGCTATTCCAGCAGGAACTGGGCTACGACTACCTGGGCGATTGGGCTGAACGTCCAAACAATGCAAATATCGAAAGCGAGTTGCTGCGCAGTTGGCTGACCCGACAGGAGGTGAACGCCACGCTGATCACCCGCGCCTTGTTCGAGCTGACCAAGGTCGCCGCAGATGCCAGCAAAAGCCTGTATGACCGCAACAAATCTGTATATGAGTTGCTGCGCTATGGGGTACGGGTTAAGACTGAGGTGGGCGAGAACACCCAAACCGTATGGCTCATCGATTGGAAAAGTGCCGAGAACAACCACTTCGCACTAGCCGAGGAAGTAACGGTTAAGGGCGCCGGCGCCAAGGCCAGCACCAAACGCCCGGATATCGTGCTGTACATCAACGGTATTGCCTTAGCCGTACTGGAGTTGAAACGTTCCCGAACGGCAGTCAATCAGGGGATCCGTCAAAACCTTGATAACCAGAAGCCTGAATTCATCCAGCCGTTCTTTTCCACCATGCAGTTGGTGATGGCGGGTAACGACACACAGGGCATGCGCTACGGCACCATCCAGACAGGAGAGAAGTATTTCCTGACCTGGAAGGAAGACAGCTCGGTCGAGAACCTTCTGGATCGCCACCTGCAACAGGTGTGCAGCAAACGCCGCTTGCTAGAGTTGGTGCACGACTATGTGGTGTACGACAGCGGGGTGAAAAAGCTCTGCCGGCAGAACCAGTATTTCGGTGTGCGTGCAGCGCAGGATCAGCTGCGCCGCCGCGAAGGCGGGATCATCTGGCACACGCAAGGCAGTGGTAAGTCACTGACCATGGTTTGGTTGGCCAAGTGGATTCGTGAAAACGTACAAGACTCACGGGTACTGATCATCACCGACCGTACCGAACTGGACGAGCAGATCGAGAAGGTCTTTACAGGGGTCAATGAGCAAATTTATCGTAGCCAGAGCGGCGCTGACCTAATCGCCAAGCTGAACCAGCCTGCGCCCTGGTTGTTGTGTTCGTTGGTGCATAAGTTCGGCAGCCGCGAAGAAGATGATTCGGATAACACTGATATCAAAGGTTTCCTTGAGGAGCTGCGTAAGAACCTGCCGGCTGACTTTCGCGCCAAGGGCGATATCTATGTGTTCGTCGATGAGTGCCACCGCACCCAGTCTGGCGAACTGCACAAGGCGATGAAGGCGATTCTGCCCAATGCACTGTTTGTCGGCTTCACCGGCACGCCGTTGCTCAAGGCTGATAAGCAAAAGAGCATCGAGGTGTTTGGCGGCTACATCCATACCTACAAGTTCGACGAAGCCGTTAAAGATGGCGTAGTGCTGGACTTACGCTATGAAGCCCGCGATATCGACCAGAACATCACCTCGCAGAAAAAAATCGATCAGTGGTTTGAGGCCAAAACCAAGGGCCTTAATGACTTGGCCAAGGCCCAGCTAAAGCAGCGCTGGGGCACCTTGCAAAAAGTGCTGTCGAGCCAGTCGCGACTGGAAAAGATTGTCGCCGACATCATGCTCGACCTGGCCACCCGCGACCGCTTAGCAAATGGGAGAGGTAATGCGATGCTGGTCACTAGCAGCATCTTTGAGGCATGCAAGTGCTACGAGCTATTTGCCAAGGCCGGTATGGCCGACACCTGCGCCATTGTCACCAGCTACAAACCATCGCCAACTGATATCAAGGGCGAGGCTACGGGTGAGGGGCTGACCGAGAAGCTGCGCAAATACAATATCTACAACCAGATGTTGAACGGCAAAGATCCAGAGGTGTTCGAGAAAGAGGTTAAGCAGAAGTTCGTCAAAGAGCCAGGGCAGATGAAGCTGCTGATTGTGGTCGATAAGCTGCTGACCGGCTTTGACGCGCCTTCAGCCACCTATCTGTATATTGACAAACAAATGCGCGACCACGGCCTGTTTCAGGCCATCTGCCGGGTCAACCGCTTAGACGGTGAAGACAAACAATACGGTTACATTATCGATTACAAAGATCTGTTCAAGCAGCTTGAAAACTCTATCGACGATTACACCAGCGGAGCGCTGGATGGCTTCGATAAAGCCGATGTCGCTGGCCTACTGCAAGACCGCCTCAGTAACGCCCGAGACGACCTTGAGGATGCGCGTGAGACGATCAAGGCGCTGTGCGAGCTCGTTGATCGGCCAAGAGATACGCCGGCTTATTTGCGCTATTTTTGCGGAACTGAATCGGGCAACGCCGAACAACTCAAGGCCAACGAACCGCGCCGGCTAAACCTGTACAAGATGACCTCTGCCTTGATCCGTTGCTTCGCCAGCGTGGCCAACGAGTTGGAAGAGGCTGGCTACAGCCCCAAGCAAATTGCCGAGATCAAAGACGAAGTCGATCACTACAACAAAGTACGTGACGAAGTGAAGGTTGCCAGCGGCGATTACATCGACCTCAAGGCCTATGAGCCGGACATGCGTTTTTTGATCGACACCTACATCCGTGCCGAGGAGAGTGAAAAAATCTCGGCATTCGATGATATGTCGCTGATTCAGCTTATCGTCGAGCGCGGCGTTGACGCGGTTGAAGCGTTGCCCAAGGGCATTCGCAGCAGCCAGGTGGCTGTGGCAGAGACTATCGAAAACAACGTGCGCAAGCTGATTATCGATGAGTCGCCGATCAACCCGAAGTATTACGAGACCATGTCATCCCTCCTGGATGCCTTGATCGCTAAGCGCAAAGAAGACGCCATCAGCTATCAGGAGTATTTGCAGGAGGTTGTTGAACTGGCCAAACAGGCCAAAAACCCCAGCACTACAAATAGTTATCCATCGACCATGAACACCGGGGCGCGTCGGGCGCTGTATGACAATCTGGATAAAAACGCCGGGTTAGCGTTGGCAGTCGATAACGCGGTGTTGGCCAACCGTCAGGATGATTGGCGCAACAACGCCTTCAAGGTACGCAAGGTGCGTCTGGCGCTCAAAGAGGTGCTTGATGCAGCCGGCCACGATGCGGCAGAGCTTGCCGGCGAGTACCACGCAGGCGCTGCCCATAAGGCCTTGGATAAACTGCTGGAACTGGTAATGAGCCAACGTGACTACTGACAGCCACAACATCACGGTCAGCGGCCTGAGCGTTGAGGTGGTGCGCAAGAACATCAAAAACCTGCACTTGGGCGTTTATCCGCCCTTGGGTCGGGTGCGAGTGGCGGCCCCTTTGGCCGTCAGCGACGATGCTGTGCGCTTAGCAGTGGTTGGCAAGCTCGGCTGGATCAAACGACAACGAGCCAAGTTTCAAGTCCAGCCGCGACAATCCCAGCGGCGCATGGTCAGCGGCGAGAGCCATTACTTTATGGGTCAGCGTTATCGTCTGCGGGTAGTCGAAGGCAGTGTACCAATGCGGGCCGTGTTGGGTGGCAAGGCCGCGCTGGATCTCTTCGTGCGCCCGGAGACCAGTACGGAGCGGCGCGAAGAGCTGCTTCAAGCCTTCTATCGTGCCGAGCTGAAAAATCTAATCCCCACGCTGCTAGATAAATGGCAGCCGATCTTGGGGGTTGAGGCGAACGCTTGGGGCATCAAGAAGATGAAAACCAAGTGGGGCACCTGCAATATCGCCGCCCGCCGTATTTGGCTCAACTTGGAACTAGCCAAAAAGCCGATCCAATGCCTGGAATACATTCTCGTCCACGAACTGCTGCACCTAACCGAACGCCACCACAACGACCGTTTTCGCGGCCTGATGGATCAGTATTTGCCGCAATGGCAAACGCATCGCGATGAGTTGAATAGGTCGTTGTTGGCTGAAGAACGCTGGGATTATTAAAATCTACCTGCCTTTCCGCCCACCTGAACCTAGCATTGCAGCTCTTATTGATCTCAATGGACTTAACTCATGTCATGCGCGAAAAAAGGCGAGGACATTTTTCCTGGCATCGCTGAAGATGCTCCTATGGATCAAGTCAAGGTGGAAAAAATGGGATGGCTCATGCGGCTCTGGACGTGGCTCTTTAAAGATAAAAGGTCGGCCTGGGAACAGAAGCAAGAGCGTCGTTTCATCGCTGCGGTGAATCAGCTGAAGAATTACTCGGTGACTGATCGTGGCGGACTCTCTATAGATCCGGAAGAGCTTCGCGAACGAGTAATGGCGAGCCGAGAAGAGCTGAAGCACCTTGTCCAGCCGCCGTCGTCGAACCGTACTACTCACGCGCCCCCATTCACCACCGCTCCGTCGACCGGCCACCAGGGAGGCTCCTCGCCAAGCGCTTCGGGGATGGATGACTTTGTCGAAGTCGTGACCTGGCGCCGTCTGGCCTCCGGCGCATCCGTGCGCTACGTATGCCTCGAATCTTTGACAACAAAGCAGTACGCCGTCACTTCGACAGACCTCTTCTCGCTGCCTAAGAATAATGATCAGACAGTTCTTGATACGAAGGCCAACCAGCGGATCATCCGGGCTCTGAACTCTGCTGACCTTGTGTGGTTCGACTCACCCAGCGCAGCCATGGATTCGTTTGACGCGAGCATTTGACCTAAGAGTTTTTCAATTTCGAGCGTTTACTGATTGCCCCTCCTTACCTGCAAATTCCACGTCGGCAGATGGGAGCAGCAATGTCACCGTGGAAGTTCCAGAAGATCTGCTTGCAGCGGTAGGTCTGCATCTAGGATATGAACAGGCGAAGAGAAGGATCGGCAAAGCTGTAGTGCTGAATCTTTGTGACCCGGCATGCGCGTAAGCAGAAACGGGGCTGGCCCGCGTTGTGTCGGTAAATGATGGATCACAGCCACTCCCTAGCGCCCCCTCAGATATCTCATCTCAACAATCCCATAGCCGAGATGCCGAGTGCGCTTGCAAGTCATTTGATACCTCTCTGTTTTGTACCGTCAGCCTTCTTAATGTTGGATAAAGGCCGGGATTACCTGCTGCAGGTGGTTAGGCAGCCAAGTGCCACCTCCTCATTTGTGCTGATAGACTGAGACTACCCGGGCACTCCACTCACCGCCCAGCGAAAGCCCCCTTACAGGAAGTAGAAGAATGACAAGACGTTACGTAAGCCTCGTAGTCGTAGGAGAGGTCATCACGGTTGTGAATGCCGAAGTGCCAGACGACAACAAGCAGCCCATCACCATACATTCCGATACGACTTGGAACCTGCAAAAAGGTGATCGAGGGCCCGCGCTTGCAGTCCTTCATCAACGTTGTGCAGGTTATCTGACCGAGCACAAGGTCGACCAAGTCGTTATTAAAGCAAGTGCGTTACCAACTGGTTCTGCAAAGCTGGCATTGCTTGGAAGCGCTGAAGTGCGGGGCGTGGTCATCGCTGCCGCCGCGTCTGTACTGAACGAAGTCAAAATACTCTCGAAGGCCGTCATCAGCCGCACATATGGCGAGCGAAAGGTTGATGAATATTTGAAGGACGACGACTTCTGGAATGAGCACACAGAGGGGGGCAAGCTGAGAAAAACCAGTCGCGAAGCCGCGATGCTCATCGTTGCCCAGAGGAATGCCTGATGCACGGAATTGTACCGGCGCTTCTGGTCGGCCATAAGCTCGGCAATGGCCACTTCGGTGAAGTTTTTCTTGGCGAAGATGGCGTGCACGGCCAGGTTGCCGTCAAAGTGTTAAGTCGAAAACCACAGCATACCGACCCTGAGTGGCGGCAATATAAAACAGGCTTTCTCGCCGAGGCTCAGAATCTCTCAAAGGCTCGTCATCGGAACGTGGTTCAGGTCTATCACATAGAAGAGCTGCCGGACGGCAACAGCATCCGTTTCTGTATGGCCTACTGCCCTGGCGGGTCACTTCAGAGCGTTTACGAGGTGAGGCCAATGCGGCTTCTCGAAGCACGCAAAGCCGGCACAGAGGTGTCCCTAGGCTTGGAAGCACTGCACGCGCGGGGAATGCTTCATCGGGATATCAAGCCTGGCAACATCCTTATTGACGCTGTAGGGGTAGCCCAACTTGGCGATTTCGGACTGGTTACCGATAATTTGATCCTAGGGTATGGCTCGCAGGCTGGTTATTTAGACCATATCGCTTATGAGGTTTGGCTTGGGAATGGCACCAGTGTAAAGACCGATATCTGGGCTCTTGGCATGACCCTTTACCGCCTTTTACATGGGCAAATCTGGTATGACGACGCAATAGCTCCTAAGCACATAGTGCAAGATGGCGGATTCGTCGACACACTCCAATGGCTCCCGCACATACCAAAAGCGTGGCGCAGGGCGATCCGAAAAATGCTCAACGATGATCCGGCTTTACGCTATCAAACCGCCGGCCAGGTTCTAAATGCTTTATCGGGTCTGCCCACGCCTAACTGGGCTGCCACCGTCACCCCTAGTTTGGTGAGGTGGGAGCAAATCTTAGGAACAAGACGGAAGATCGTTGAATGGACGCAACATTCGCCACGAAGTCATGAATGGAAATCCTGGAGTGAGCCGTTTGGGGTTACCGGGCGAAATAAATCGTTAGGCGGCTCGAATGGAAAAGTGGCGAAGCGCCAGCTAATAAAGCAACTTGAGGACTACTTTGAGATATAAGTCGAGCGGCTTAGGATTTCACTTGAACGATTTGTCTCGCACGTATACCCAGTCCTAAACCGATCAGGCAGGTTTAGGATCGGGCACGGCGAAGAGCGCGAGGTAGCAGGTAAAAATCGTTCTCTTCAGCTGGTTTGAGAGGCTTGAGGCCAAGGCGCTGTGCCGCTTCGGCACGCCTGGACTCCGAGCAGAACGGACAGTAGGTGCTGCTAGCTACTACACCCTCGTCAGGTTGCCAATAACGCTGGCAGTGCCGACAGCGAGGAAGCGCTACTTTTAAGTTTGCTGACTTGGTGCTCATACCCTGTCCGTCCTCAGTCCTTTGACATTTCGTGTCGATACGCTTTTTGCAATTCCCTGCAAAAACTGTGTATGCATACAGTATTGCACAAGTCGCGTTGTACACAAGCGGTCTTCGATGAATGGGCTCGCCAAGGTGATGGGAACAGAAACGCCCTTGAATGTAGTCAAGAACAAAAGGATTAATACCCGACATCAGGCCCTAATTATGTTTGCCTCTAGCAGCTCTGTGCTTTTCCAAATGCCGCATTTCATTTTGCCATTCGATAAGAAATTTATCCCAATCGCGTTCGTATGGCCCTTCCGGGACACGTGTTGATCCCACGCTGGCTCGCAGGAAACGCTCTCGCCATGGCTGCGGAATGCTTGACTCGCGAACAATGCGGCAACCTATCGGGTGTGACTCAGTCAGTACGAAACGTAGAACCTCCTCAACGCTGAGAGGCTGTTCCATTGATGGAGTGTCAAACCGTTCTTGCTGCTCAATATCATCAAGAACCTCCAGCGCATCTAGCGCCCTGACATCCCCAGGAAGGATGTGGGCAAGCGTCCAAAGTGCTTTTCGCCTTTCGGTCTCACGATGCCGTAGCTCTGCATCAGAAATCACCGCAATCACCTCCAGCCTGCTTTGAACTCGTCGCTAAACGTTGATAAACCCTTGAGAGTAATCGCGCATCGAGCAGCGCCTGATGAGGAAACTCAGGGAGTGCTACGTCTCGAATGTCGTCAGCCTCAACATGTCTGAGTAGCTGGATCAGGTTCGTCGGCCTGTTTACCACATGGCTAGGGATACTCTGAAAAAGCCCGCTCTTTACGGAATCGTAGACCTATAAGCCGCATGGTTCTGAATATGCATGAGTTTTACCGCCATGCAGAATGCCAGAAGGCACACCTTCTGGCACTGAAGGTCAAATCAGTCCACTTTTTTGTTGCAATCGCTGAGTAGCACTGTGCTAGTATTTGACTAGGCTTATAGATAGATTTTTGGTCGTGTTTCGCGATCTGTGATACCTAATGTCGGAGTACATTGCTCCTACAATTTTGCAAGCTGTTTGGCGCTTCAGGGTTACTTGAAGTTTCGCATAAGAGTATCTATAAGCCTACTTACCAAATATGATAAAACTAAAACTTTTACAAAGTGCTGCAACACTTCGCGACCTCTCTATTGCGCTTGGATTTCAACCAAAAGCTGTATCATTCATACTATATAAATACTCAAAAGAAAGACTTTACACCAGCTTTACCATTCCAAAAAAGTCAGGTGCGCTTAGAGACATCCACGCACCATGTGCGGAATTGAAAAACCTTCAAAGCCGGGTTTCCGAGTATCTCCAAGACTGCATACAAGAAATAAACGAGTCTAAAAAAATTACTCAAACATTGTCTCATGGCTTTAAGCGCGGCTATTCAATAGTCACAAATGCTAGCACGCATAGAAAACGACGTCTTGTTCTTAATGTCGACCTGGAAGATTTTTTTGGAAGTATAAACTTTGGACGGGTACGAGGGTTTTTCATAACTAATAAAAACTTCTCATTGAATCCAAATGTCGCCACGGTACTGGCCCAAATAATATGTTTCGACAATAAACTTCCACAGGGCAGCCCCTGCTCACCGGTAATGTCTAACCTTATAGGTCATTTGCTGGACATTAAGCTTGCCCAAATGGCTACTTCCATGAAATGTACTTATTCGCGGTACGCGGATGACTTGACTTTTTCGACGAATAAGCAACAGTTCCCACTAGAGCTGGTGTCTCCTGGTGATAATCACCATGATTGGGTGGCTGGCGCGAAATTAGAACAGATCATCAGTAAATGCGGTTTCAAGGTCAATGCTCGTAAGACCCGATTGCAATATCAAGACTCACGCCAAGATGTAACTGGCTTAGTGGTCAACGAAAAAGTTAATGTACCTGCTCCGTATAGGCGGCAGGCTAGAGCGATGGCGCATAGATTATTTGAGCACGGCAGCTTCCAAGTCGAACGACTATCGATAAAAGACAAAGGCCAGGTTACCTCTGAAAGAATAGAAGGAAGCGTAGATCAGCTCTCTGGGATGTTCAGCTATATCGCCATGGTTTCTCAACACAACAAAGATCTTGTATTAAAAGCCGGCTTGAAAAACGCTCAGACAGAACTCTCATCAATTGAAAAAGTCCATAGAGACCTGATTTTCTACAAAAGCTTTTATGCCAATCCCATGCCGACAATAATCTGCGAGGGGAAGACGGATAACGTATATTTAAGGTGTGCCATACGTAGTCTAGCCAAACAATACCCATTGCTTGCGACTTTTGAGGATAAAAACAAGTTAAAGCTAAACGTGTCACTATTCAAATATTCAAGACTAAATTCAAGCCTGCTCGGCATTAGTGGTGGAACCTCTAATCTTAAGCCGTTCATTTCGGACTTCTCAAAAAACATAGCCAGGTATAAAAGTAGAAAGTCGCCTTTTCCTGTAATTATTTTGATTGACAATGATCGTGGCGCCAAAGAAATATACTCCACCATCAAAACAACAACAAAGACAGCTGACACGATTGATGGAAGTATACCGTATTACCATATTGCTCAAGGCCTCTACGTCGTCCCCACTCCAAAACTAAACGGAGCGTTGGAAAGCAAGATTGAGGATTTCTTCCCCTTGCAAACCTTAAAAGAAACTCTGGACGGGAAAAAGTTTAATGATAAAAACGAAGATTTGAAAGCCGATGAATATGGAAAGCATTTTTTTGCAGAGCATGTAATAAAGAAGAAACAAAACTCTATTGATTTTACAGGTTTCAAACCGCTGCTCGATATTATTTCTTCAATTATATCTCAGAGCGTAGCTTTACATATGAGTGCTGTTGTTCCGCCGGCGCCCCCTAAGGTTTGATAGTGCTAGGGGTTAAGAACACCCTGTGAATAAATCTCCAGTTCGCTGTGGCATTTTTCCAAAGACCACCTAAGTAACCAGGATCCATTTCTCCATCAGACGCACAGGTCTCTACTGCAGGACAGGAGGCGTGAAGATGTACCGGCCCTGTATAGCTCGCAGGAATGCCTTGAGACTGGCCCTCCCGTACCCCCGCTTGAAGGATGCCACGACGTAACGCGAATTCATCGTGGTCAGCACCCAGAATCTTCCCTCTTTTCGTGCAATGCAGATTTCAGATGTCCGCACTAAATGTCCGTCTGCAAACCGCCCGTGTTCGTCGCGCTTCTTGTGGCCAAAAACCACACCGATTGCTGAACTGGAGGAGATGAACACATCGCTTAGATACGCGGTGATGGGCTCCTTGAATGATTGCGCGTCTGCTCGAGCGATGCGTTTGAGATGGAAATCCGTCAGCCGTTTACCGTGAAACTCGACGTTAATCGTGTTCAGCATTTTCTTTTTCCTAACGCGTATTTGCTCGGGTTTAACACATTTTCCGCACGTTAACAGTGCCTCTGTTGCCGTGGAAAAGTCGTGTTAGAGGCAGGTATGGCGAACGCAGATTCAGTAAATCTTGGAGATGTTTCTGAGAGTCTTCGCATCGAAAGTCTCATCATGAACATCCGTGTAGGTTTCCCCTCCCGCAACCTCTATAAGACACACACGAATATCGAGCTTGTCGTAGCCCACCGACAGACCCTCGAGCTTTTCCATGCGCCAACCGCCAGATTTATTCATCCAGTCTGGTGTAACGACTTGAACATCGGTGACCACAATGGTGGCGTCTTGCTGAGTCAAGATCTCGCTTAACATGTCGACGTCGCTGGGCATCATAACCAGCGGCAAAGCTCTGCCCTCCTCCCGATGTTCCAGGCAAACGTGGAACCAATGAAGCGCCAATAGCCTTTCGACCATGTGCCAGTTTGTGTACCCCTGCCCGAACAGCCCTGGAATACCCGCGAGCACGCTCTCGTGCGTTCTAAACATTTTTTGAAGCTCCGTAGATCGCCCCTAACTCTTCAGGTTTCGAGCGATCAAAAAATGGACATGATCGTTTTTAAGCTGGCGGTTTTTTCGTACCCGGCCCCCAGTAATACGTACACAGTGTTTCTTGTTTCAAAGAGGAAGCCGTCCTGGAAAGATATGGCCATGGTGCTGCGCACCCAATTTCCGAAATCAAAGCGGTCTTGGCTGTCGAGGATGACTTTGTGAGCAAACAGAACTAACGGCAGTTGAGCAGCTGCATGGATCTTTATCAGTTCTTCGCTTGTGATCTCAACGCGGAAGACTGTCCACTCTTCAACCAGGCAGTAAGCCTTTCTGGGGAAGCGAGATCGCACAAGGTGAATCAGCGCCTCTTGCGTTTCAACGGAGCCCTGCCGAGGGTCACCTGAGCCGTTGAGTAGCTCGCTGGCAGATGGAATTTCGGTCACTGCTTTTCCCCAACTGTTGGCAATATAAAAAAATTATCTAGAGTGAGGCGATCAATCCAAGCAGGAGCCTCGAGTAACGTGCCTACCCGGCCCTGCCGTGCCCCCCCCTGACGGGGTGAAAAAGGTCAATCTCGATATGGCACACAAAGATCCTCCCATAGCGATAAATATATAGATTTGAATGGGATCAAGCAAACGCGGCATACCGTCCGATTTGTGGAGGACGGTTCAGATGTCACTACGAAGGGCGTATGCAGCAGTGCTGCAACTGGTTAGAGCGCGCCGTGGCTTATCACAGCACGACATAGCCGTGACAGTGACGCAATCTCATATCAGCCAACTCGAAGCACTCAAGACATCTGCGACCCTGGAAGTCAGTCAGGAGCTAGCTTCGGCGCTGAATCTGCATCCGATATCGTTTCTAACCTTGGTTCAAGCAGCACAAGACCAAAAGTCAGCGCGCGACATACTGGAAGAGGCCCTTCAGGAATTGGAGGCCATGGCTCTTTTGGATGAGCACCTCCCTCTAGCCCCCCAAAAATTGCGTCCGCCTCAGACCGAGGATGCCGCGAAAAAATGGGAGGCTGTACAGGCACTGAAGAGCAAAGGACATACACAGGCGGAAGCAGTGCGGATGCTGGGAATACCAAGATCGACTGTTGGAAGACATTGGTACAGGAAAAATGATGCTTCCCAGTGAGCCGCCAGCGCATGCCCTGGTTAGCTGATTGAGAAATTCTCTATGGCTCTCCAGCTGTGGCAGAGGCCCGGATAGCCGACCTTATTCGGAGAATACCTAAACGGTTAAGCCGCACTCGAAGCCTGACAAACGATAGGTAGCCCTTCCAGCATGGATCGCAAACCAACCTTCCGAGAGAAGGCGGTAGGGGGACGTGCGATAGCTTCCTTCACCACCTCTAAGTCGCCAACCAAAATGACTTGTGTCTGAGCTCTGGTGACTGCGGTGTAGACGAATGTCCTGTCCAGGATGCGTGATTTGCGGACAGGGATGATCACCCGCTTGAACTGAGAGCCCTGCCCTTTGTGGACAGTGATCGCATAAGCGTACTGCATTGCGTCGATGTCAGTATCCAGCACGTAGTGCTCAACACCTTCATAGATAGCCAAGCCTAGGGCAATCCGGATGACAGGTTCATCCTCGTCGCCCAAGTTCACCTTGCGGGGCTGATCGTAAACATCAATGAGTTTTCCGAGCGATCCGTTCTGGAGATTTCGATCCCAGTCATTGGCCGTGTACATCAGCAAGTCGCCCACACAGAATCCCGTGTCTTCAACTTCTTGTGTATCTGGGTTTTCCGCCATGAGCTTCCGACCGTGGTCTGCGTATTTGCCGTGACAGAAACGGTTGATCGTCTCCACCCCGGCAAAACGGCATGACTTTGTAGCACCAAGGATCTGGGTGTTCTGCGGATCCTGCTCGTAGAGCTTCAGCACCGTAGCAATGATCTGATCATCAGCGCACGGGAGGAATACTACTTCTCCTGCCTCGTCAGAAGAGAACGCCGGCAACTCACCCTTCCGGATCATCCGCGATGCTCCGGGGATAGCTGAATCCTTGGCCTGACGCTTGACCTCGGTCAGTTCAGTCATGGGGATCGTGCCAAGCTCGCAAAGGACGTGAAGCACTAAACCTGCACCAATGGGCGGTAACTGATACGGGTCGCCGACAAGGATCAATTGCGACTCTGGGGGTAGCTTCTGTACCAGGCGATAGAAGGTCATGAGATCTAGCATCGAGGCTTCATCCACGACGATGATTGGCGCCGCACCCATTTCCTTATCCATCACCTTCCTCAAAAAGCCAGCAATTGTTGTTGCATCACCACTGGTGGCTTCAATCATCCGTGCCGTCGCTCGACCTGACAGAGCCATCTGATACCGAGGACGACCCGTTGTGTCGAGTGCTTTGTACAGTGCCTTCAGGACAGTGGTTTTACCTACACCGGCTCCGCCTGTGATGATGCTAAAGCGGTTTAAGAAGGAGGTTTCTACGGCAGACCGCTGAGCGTCGTTTAGGCTGAATTCCGGAATCCCCAAATGTCCCCGTTCTAGTTCTTCAAAATGGTTGATAAGGGCGGGCAAATCCGTAGCAAAAAGCTGGGGCTGTAACACAGGTGTGGATACCAAGGCACCGATAAACTCCGCACACCGTCGCTCCATGAGCCAGGTTCCAGGCGCATACAGCACCACGTCGCCATCAACACCTTCGCGACATACGAACTGGCCGGTCTCGGAACCTTTCAGTAGCGCTTGTGCCAATGCAGTGGAAGGCGCTGCGTGTGGTCTGATTAGCGCGCTGACGGAAGTCTGCAGGTCATTGAGGGTGCTGCATGTGTGGCCTTTCTCTGATACCCGATAAAGAGACTCCTCAAGCGCGGCTGCTAGCCTACGCGGGTCATCGAGTGAGACGCCGAACTTCGAGCGGGCGATGTCGTCCACCTGTTGCCAAACGCCGCTGAAACTCAAAAGACGGTATGGATCATTCGTCAGCGCAGATATGGTGTTTTTCTTGTGGAACCGAATTGCCTTGCGAGCAAGCTCGAGGGGAATTGCTTTTTCCTGGACGAATTTCAGGGTCTTAGCATCTCCATCCTCTGCCCACCGTTGGAACATGCCTGTGCGCACATCAAGGGACGGGATAATCGTCTCGATTGATCCATGGTCGGCTTGGTCGAGGGCAGAGTAAAGACGCTCTCCCAGGGCATCCCAAAGCTTCGTGGCCTTGACCTCACGGATCCCCTTAACGTTATCAGCCAGCCATTGGATGACTTGCGACCCGCTAGGGCGAACCAACCGGAGATCTTGTACGTCGACGGTGGTTTCATTTACGACGAATGCGCCATGCTCACGGCGAATGACGGTGACCTCGCCATACGCCTCAAATATCCCGCCTACGGCGATGTCGGACAGCTTCGCGATCTCTGGCGCGATCCTGAGCACTACTGGACTCGCACGATCATTGATGCCCCGGTCAATGTCCATACGATGCCCGAACGCGATACATCCCTTACGATTCGCCGAACGTATGCTGGTAATGCGCACGGTCAAGCTGATGAGTACAGGAGAAATAGCATTCATCTAGGCATTCTCCCTGTCTCTTCCAGAAACTCGGTCATCAGGGTGTATCGACCAAGCATCCCCTTTGCGGCGAGCAACTCAGCACGCAGAGCCGCGTTTTCCTGCTCCAGAGAGTTCAGACGTTGGCTATCAACCTTGCGCTGCTTGCCATCACGATCCCTAATTGGCGCCTGCTCCTTTTCGCTCTTGGGAACCGTTGAAGTCAGAGATGGAAGCACCCCGCTCGCTCTCAGCCCTACCTCCAAGTTTTCGAGAGCGGCACGTATAGCGGGATTCTGAACCAGTGCGCTTTTACCGAACCCACACTCAGCCGCAATCTCGGAACGCTTGAGCTTGTCCCGATATACATACTCACGAAAGTCATCGTCCTGCTTGGAAGTCGACCAGGCGAGGAATGCGGCATAGTTCTCTTCAGCGATTTGCTGCCCGCTAGCCATCAGGATTTCCCTTCCGAAGAGTCGCGATCAACGAAAGGCAGTGGCGCATCAAGCTTGTCTTCGGACACGTTGAATTTATGGGCGTTGTACTGCCACCGCATGAAGCGCTCCAAGAGTCGCGCGTTCTCACGCTCCAGCCGATTGTTCTCGGCTTCAAGCCGCCGAATCCGCTGCTCGGCGATACTCAAACTCGCCGGGCGTTTCGTGGAAACGAACCCTGACTTCAGCCTGGCCTTATGGTGAGTGAACGCGCTCTTGATCTTCTCGTGCGAATTCAGGGTTTGCCGAGTAGGCCGCGTCCCTATCAACGGCTCAATAGCATCGCAGAGCGCCTCCCAGGCAAACTTTCCCTCCCAGCCGTCAATCAGGCTGACAATCAGATCTAGGTCTTTTGGACTCAAATGCTTTGCCATGGCTTACATCCCCATCAACGCACGGAGCTCGTCCATATCCGGCTCTTCTTTTTTGGGAGCAGGTAGGCTTGGCGCAGTTGACCGGGCGGCAATAGCACGCTTCAGCGGGCTGAACTCCTGGTCATTGCTCAACCGGATGATGGTGCCGTCAGGAGTGTCCTTCGACTCCAAAATCTCGATCAGTTGATCAGCCCGTTCCAGGGTTTTGATCTGATGCTGACTCCAGCGGTCGGCACCGAAGATACCGTCTTCGTTCGCCGCCTGAGCCTTGCCAAGCTGAAGGCGGATACTGTCACGATGGCTTTTTAGTCTTTCGAGCTTGTTGGCATCCCCTTTGACGCAGACTTGCTCAGTGCAGTTCAGGCAGTCACGGTGCTTCTGACACGGCAGCATTGAATAGTCATGGACGCAGAAGCCGAAAATTGTGATGTGGGCAATCCCCTCCCCCATGGCGTCGAGGTCAGCCAACGTTACTGGTGTGTTCTCCCTGATCTTGGTCAAAGCGACACCAATCCCCGCTTCCCTGGCCATCTCGACGTGCTCATCGGCTGTCATATGGTTATAGGTAGCGTTCTGGTGGATGTTGGCTCGCCCTGACCATTTGGCGATGTCCAACTGGCCTAGGCTGCCGCGCTGAGCCAGCGTATTCAGGTAGTGGCGAACTTGGTGAGATCCCATAGAAATAGGGGTTCCATCAGGGTTTTTGTAGCCATTCCTCTCCCAAATGCTGCGTTCCTGACCATCGATGTAGTTGATGTCCGTTGTGAACGTACTCTTCCCCGGAGACCAGACAATGATCGGTCGTGCCGGATAGTCCATCCTCAGTTCGTTTTGCCTGAAACAGCAGAGCGCCTCGGAATACTTGATGTGCCGCTCTTTGTTGAGCCACGGCCACCCCTTCGGCAGCTTGCTGTGCATGAAGCCGTTCAGAAACCGCAATGTGACGTACCCGTTCTCTGCATAAAAGGCCGGAAATGGTTTGTAGGATTTCATTCCCGCTTTCAGCCTAACGGTAGCTACGGACGCTACGTCACTCGGATCTAACCCCAGAGCAAGGCATGCTTGGGTGTCAGTTAGAGGGTGATCTTCACCAACGTTAGGGCAGCTTTCATGGCGATAGAACTTGTCCGGATTGCTTTCAAGCCACTTCGCGAGCATGCGCCCAGGCTCCGACATTTCTGTGAGACGGCGAACCGCTTCCTCAGCGGTTTGCATCAGAACAGTAGGAAGCCATTTAATATCAGATTCATACCCCTTCCCAGCGTAAAACCTGAGCCCGAGACGCTCTACGCCTTTGCTGTCGGTCTCCCGGTGCAGGCAGTTAAGGGGAAGGTCTTGTACTTCGCTAATGCGAGATGGAGCGCACATGCATAGCGCAAAGATTGACGTAGTGAAGCGATCTCGCACTCCCTGAAGGTCATTGCTGAACATCTCCGCCATTGCCTCGAGCGTTCGCTCTGGAGGCATTTTGTCCTCGCGCCGTTGCTTGGCGACGGAATCAGTACGATGAATCTCCTTAGGTTTTTTAACCGGGTTCCTCCAGGAAATTGGTGCTGGGATGATTCGGCTTTCATTCAGGAATTCAACGAGCTTCACCAAGCTGCTGCCCGCTTGATAGGAACTTGCGTTGTAAGAAAACGCTACCTTGGCGGCTTCATCCAAGACACTGATATCGGTCTGCGTGATGTCAGCACAGCCTTTGATTTCAAGCAAAGCAGCTTCAACGCAGCGAATGGCCTTGAACTCATTCTTCAGCTTGTTAGGGTTATGGCCTTGCTGATAACGAACGTATGCCTTGGCGAATGGAATGATGCCTGCGTCCAGAAGCTGCGCTTCGCTATAACCACGAGACGGAGCACCCTTTTTTGTGAAGTTGCCTACGCCTGGCCACGCGTGGCTGTACCAATCCAGATCGGCACCAAACACTGTAAGCCTGTCCCGGCACATGACGATGAACTCATCAAGGTTGTGCCGACTGGCAGCCTGGGCCTTCGGAACAAACTGAAAGATGTTAGACATTGGCGAGATCGCTCTTCATGGCGTTGCAACGAGTTACTACATCACTGACTGCAAGAATGAGTCGGTCATTGACGGATGCGATCTTCAGGTCACCTGTGCCTTCATAGACGCTGTCACGCTCAAGAATTAGCTGATCTAAGACATCCTCATGAGGGCCATCCAGCCAAGGCTGAAAATGCGAACAGGTGTAACAGGCGATTGGGGCCAAAGCTCCACAAAACCCATAGCTCCCGCAGCTACCGACGTTGCCACCTGCACTGCAGATCCTGCTTGAACGGTCACCCCCACGGCGAGCCTTGGCTTCATCAACGACAAGGACGCCTTGGAACGCTTGCGCAAGTGGAGCCAACTGCAGCGCTACAGCTTTATCGATGCGCTCAACGATCTCGGGAATGTTCCTCACGTAGACGCCGGCATTTTGGATGTCGGAGTGATCAAGCGCTTGCGCGATAATGTATTCGCCCCTGCCCTCCCTCGCGAGGTTGGTTCCGAGGGTGTAGCGGAAGCGGTATGGATTGATGTTGGTGTAAGCGCCAGTTCGGTGACTGATAACGGCGATCACCTCTTTAACTCTCGACATTGAGTTACCGATCTCAATCACGCGGGCATGCAAAAAATCTCCTGCCAATTGCGCCTGAAGATCTTTGTTCACATCGTAATGTTTGATGGCAGGAAACAGTGGCAGCTCGGGAACAAGATTCTGCTGCATAGTCCCACCGCACAGATCAGAAAAAGCTGATTTGACATAGCCTGCCTGCTCCTGAAGAAGCGTCCACAAATCCTCAACAACTTCAAACTTTGAAAACGACTGACGCCATCCCTGGTGCTTTTGCTTACCACGCGGAAAATTGATGAAGTAACGCTGCCCAACAGGGATAAGGTCTTTAATCTTCAACGCTGCAATTTGAGCTGGGCGCCTGCCAGTCATAGCTAAAATCATTGAGAAGCAAGTTTCTCGCAAATCGAGTTCTCCGAATGCATAACAATCAAGCACACCTGAGACGATGCCCTCCATCTCAATATCTGTGAGCGGCCCGTTTTCTGGACACATCGACTGTACTGCGTAACCTTTTTCGTTCCCTTTGATTCTCCAGCCCTCCATCATTTTCAAGGTGTCGGCGGAGGCACCAGGATATCCAAGGCTGACCCATGTGCGAATGAATGCACGCATAGAGCTCAGCTCCCACTCAGCATCAGCTATCTGTGAGCGATAGGAAATCATCGATTCCAGGCTGAATAGCGGGAGAGCATGAGTTGCTTCAAAATAAGATCTGAACCGGCGGTACAGTGCCATCGTGTACTGCGCTGAACAGGTCTCTCCATAGATGGCCAGAACCTGCTTAAATGTGCGCTTTAAATCATCATCCAGCCATGTGGGAAGAGTGTTGAGGAAGAATCCGATATCTTTACTCAGCCTCCAATGACTCGCATATACATCCACCTCATGGCCATCTTTGGAGACAAACGAAGTGCGCTCATACCGAGCTAGGACTGCATTATTATTCATGATCATCAGATGATTTCCCCAAGTGCTTTTTTTGCAATCCCATCACAGCCTTTCCAGCCTCTTCCTTGATATGGCGCTTGTTATAAATTGACGCAGTACCAGAAGTCTCACTCCACCCCATCAAGTAAGAGCGGAGCTTCTGTTCTCGCTCTGGGGTTATGCCGTCTTCATCGCATTTCCTCGAAAATATGTAGTTCCAATGGTGCCGAAGGGCATGGGTATGCAGGCCAGAAAATTCATCGGCTAGAGTCGACAGAGTTGCAATAAATTTTCCGAAGCCAGAATTAGAAAGCGGCCAGCCCACAGTTCTTCCTGAACGATGAATCACAAAAAGATATCCATGCTTACGAGCACCTGGAATCTTGTTGCGGAATTTGGCGATGTACTCATGGATTCGCTGCATGAGCTCAGGGATCAGAGGAAATGTACGCTCCCGCGTCTTAGCGACCGGCTGATAAGTTCTCGGATCGCCAACAGAGTCTGCTCGTCGCACGATCTTGACCGTGTTTTGCGCAAAATCGAAGTCTTCAGTTCTGAGGTTCAGCAGTTCTCCACGCCGCATCCCGGTGAGACGAAGAATTGTGAACATCAATGCGTTCCGAAATTGAAGGCCAACGTCGGCAACCGGGTTGGATTCGCTGCCTGGCTTGAGAACTTCTTCAACCGTATCCAAAACGGCGTCATCCAGATGGGAATCAGATCTGCCTTCTTCAGTCTGATCGCCAATCTTCGGTCGATTTGCTTTGATCTGAGCCACCATGGCATCAATTTCCTGCGCGCTGGTCGCTGTTACTGGGTGCAGTCTGCCCGCAAGAAATCCGACGTACCCAGCGATAACAGTCATTCGGTTGTACTGATTGTCCTTGGCGACCCTTCTTTGACGACCTTTGAGGGCGACGACCTTCTTTTCCTTTGGCCACATATCTTCCAGAGGCTTTTGCATGAAGTCCCGCAACGAATGGATCTCATGACGGCAAAGTAGCTCGCTCCGCTTAAAACGCGACTCCAGATCATGGCCGTAGTAATCCTGCCAGGCGCACATCGCCTTGAGCGCCGATAGCGCGTTATTGATCGTGTTAATGGAAAGCGAGCCCCCACGCATCTCTGCAGTCACGTACAGCGCGGGGTAATAAAGCGGCATGCCGGTGTCATCGACGAGGATTGAAAACCTCTCTCCCGACTCCCCCTGAAACCTTCTAATTGCCAATTGCATACCCACCTCGAATTCATTACGTAAATTCAAGGTATGAGCCTAGCTAAAACACGTCAACTTATTTTTTACACCCCGAAAACGAGAAAGCCCCCGCAATGCGGGGGCTTTCAGAGGAAACCTTACAAAAAAGTCTCTACGGCTCCTCAGAACGGAATATCGTCATCAAAGCTGTCGAAGTCTGCTGCCGGCTGCGGTGCGGCCTGCTGTGGCGCTGGACGCGACTCACGCTGTGGCTGCTGGCTTGGCTGCGGACGGGACTGCTGTGGACGCGGAGCCGAGTTGGACATACCGCCCTGGCCCTGTTGGTCGCCCTGTGGACGGCCGCCCAGCAGTTGCATGGTGCCTTGCATGTCGACCACGATTTCGGTGGTGTAACGCTTGATACCGTCTTTTTCCCACTCGCGGGTCTGCAGCTTGCCCTCGATGTAAACCTGCGAACCTTTGCGCAGGTACTCACCGGCGATCTCGGCAACCTTGCCGAACATCGACACACGGTGCCATTCGGTTTTCTCGACCTTCTGGCCGGTTTGCTTGTCGGTCCACTGTTCGCTGGTCGCCAGACTCAGGTTGGTCACGGCGTTACCGTTAGGCAAGTAGCGAACTTCGGGATCCTGGCCGCAAGTACCGACCAATATGACTTTGTTAACCCCACGGGCCATAACGTTCTCCTAGGCTGGGCGCGCTGTCGGCACTGGGTTGACCAGTTGCTCAAGCGTCGCGCGATCCAATAATTCGGTGTCCAATTTGATGTAAATGGCGGCTTCTTCAGCCACCACGACTGCATCCGTTACCCCAACGACGGCCTTCAGGCGCTCTACCAGACCAGCTTCACGAATCGCTTCGGGCGATAACGGCAGGCGCAGGCTTGTGACGTAAGGAGGTTCGCGCATGGTAACAGCAAAGGCTAGCCAAAGTGCAGCCAGCCCGGCGCATCCAAGGAACACAACCGACAAACCGCCATGCTGGAACATCCAGCCGCCCATGATCCCGCCCAGCGCCGAACCGAGGAACTGGCTGGTGGAATACACCCCCATCGCCGTGCCCTTGCCGCCGGCCGGTGAAACTTTACTGATCAGCGAAGGCAACGAGGCCTCCAGCAGGTTGAACGCGGTGAAAAACACCACCGTGCCGATTACCAGCGCCCGCAGGCTATCGCCGAACTGCCAGAAGAATAGCTCAGTGAGCATCAGTGTCGCGACGGCGCCCAACAGAACTCGTTTCATTTTGCGTTTCTTTTCGCCATAGATGATGAACGGGATCATGGCGAAGAACGAAATCAGCAACGCGGTGAGGTACACCCACCAGTGCTGCTCCTTGGGCAACCCGGCTTTTTGCACCAGGGCCAGGGGCAAGGCAACGAAGCTGCACATCAGCATGGCGTGCAATACGAAGATACCTAAATCCAGGCGCAGCAGGTCTGGATGCTTGAGGGTTGGCAGTAATGCTTGCCGAGCCACACCCGATTCACGATGCTGAAGCGGCCCGGTGGAGTGCGGCACCATAAAGGCAACGACCAGGATGCCGAACAATGCCATACCGCCGGTGGCCAGGAACAAGCCGTGCAAGCCAAACGCGCGGGTCAGCAGCGGGCCGACCACCATCGCCACCGCGAACGACAGTCCAATGGTCATGCCGATCATTGCCATGGCTTTGGTACGGTGTTGTTCACGAGTCAGGTCAGAAAGCAGTGCCATGACCGCCGCGGAAATTGCCCCGGCGCCTTGCAGGACACGTCCTGCGATCACGCCCCAGATCGAATCGGCATTGGCAGCCAACACACTGCCGAGGGCAAAGACGATCAGCCCCAGGTAAATAACGGGGCGGCGGCCGATGCGGTCGGAAATGACCCCGAACGGAATCTGGAAAACCGCCTGGGTCAGGCCGTAGGCGCCAATCGCCAGGCCGATCAGTGCGGGGGTCGCGCCTGCGAGATCCATTCCATAGGTCGCCAGGACCGGCAACACCATAAACATGCCAAGCATACGGAAGGCGAACACCAGGGCCAGACCGCTTGCCGCGCGGGTCTCGCTGCCACTCATGCGTTCGCTGTGGGGATCGTGCATGGAAAAACCTCATGTGAACCGGCGGCGATTCTACCAGTCCCATCGATTGAGAGGGTATATGCGGCGCTTTGCCGCGCAGCTTTCATCTAAGGCTGCATCCGGCCATTTGACAGTGTATATTCATCCAGTCTTTAGCCGTATACTCCTGCATTATTTACGCCCGCCGTGCGAGGCCATCTTGGACAAGATCCTGATTCGTGGGGCTCGAACCCACAACCTGAAGAACATCGACCTGACCCTGCCCCGGGACAAACTGATCGTCATCACCGGCTTGTCCGGGTCCGGTAAGTCGTCCCTGGCCTTTGACACGCTGTATGCCGAAGGCCAGCGTCGTTATGTGGAATCGCTGTCGGCCTACGCCCGGCAGTTCCTGTCGATGATGGAAAAGCCCGACGTCGACACCATTGAAGGCCTGTCGCCGGCAATTTCCATCGAGCAGAAATCGACGTCCCACAACCCGCGCTCTACCGTGGGCACCATTACCGAGATCTACGACTACCTGCGCCTGCTGTACGCTCGCGTGGGTATTCCGCGCTGCCCGGATCACGACATCCCGCTGGAAGCCCAGACCGTCAGCCAGATGGTCGACCTGGTGCTGACCCAGCCGGAAGGCGCCAAACTAATGCTGCTGGCCCCGGTGATTCGCGAGCGCAAGGGCGAACACCTTTCCGTTTTTGAAGAGTTACGTGCCCAGGGTTTCGTCCGCGCACGAATCAACGGCAAGCTCTACGAGTTGGACGAAGCGCCCAAGCTCGACAAGCAGAAGAAGCACTCCATTGACGTAGTGGTCGACCGTTTCAAGGTGCGCGCCGACCTGCAACAACGTCTGGCTGAGTCGTTCGAGACCGCATTGAAGCTGGCAGACGGCATCGCCTTGGTGGCGCCGATGGACGACGAGCCGGGCGAAGAAATCATCTTCTCCGCACGCTTCGCCTGCCCGATTTGCGGCCATGCCATCAGCGAGCTGGAGCCCAAGCTGTTCTCCTTCAACAATCCGGCCGGCGCCTGTCCGACCTGCGATGGCCTGGGCGTGAAGCAGTTCTTCGATATCAAGCGCCTGGTCAATGGCGACCTGACGCTGGCAGAGGGTGCGATCCGTGGCTGGGACAGGCGCAATGTCTATTACTTCCAGATGCTCGGCTCCCTGGCATCGCACTATAAGTTCAGCCTGGAAGTGCCGTTCAACGAGCTGCCGGCCGAGCAACAGAAAGTCATCCTGCACGGCAGCGGCTCGCAGAACGTCGACTTCAAGTACCTGAACGATCGTGGCGATATCGTCAAACGCTCCCACCCGTTCGAAGGCATCGTGCCGAACCTGGAACGTCGCTACCGCGAAACCGAGTCGGCCAGTGTGCGCGAAGAACTGGCCAAGTTCCTCAGCACCCAGCCATGCCCGGATTGCCGTGGCACCCGCCTGCGTCGCGAGGCGCGTCATGTATGGGTGGGCGAGAAAACACTGCCGGCGGTGACCAACCTGCCGATTGGCGATGCCTGCGAATACTTTGGCACGCTGAAGCTGACCGGGCGCCGCGGTGAGATTGCCGACAAGATCCTCAAGGAGATCCGTGAGCGCCTGCAGTTCCTGGTCAACGTCGGCCTCGACTATCTGTCGCTGGACCGTAGCGCGGACACCCTTTCCGGTGGCGAGGCCCAGCGGATTCGCCTGGCCAGCCAGATTGGCGCCGGATTGGTGGGGGTGTTGTACATCCTTGATGAACCGTCCATTGGCCTGCATCAACGGGATAACGACCGCCTTCTTGGCACGCTGAAACACCTGCGTGACATCGGCAACACGGTGATCGTGGTTGAGCACGATGAAGACGCGATTCGCTTGGCGGACTACGTGGTCGATATTGGGCCCGGTGCGGGCGTGCATGGTGGGCATATTGTTGCTGAGGGCACGCCGGCCGAAGTCATGGCGCACCCTGACTCGCTCACCGGCAAGTACCTGTCTGGACGGGTGAAGATTGCCGTGCCGGCCAAGCGGACTCCGCGCAACAAGAAGATGGCGCTGCACCTCAAGGGCGCGCGCGGCAACAATCTACGCAATGTCGACCTTGAGATCCCGCTGGGACTACTGACCTGCGTGACCGGCGTATCCGGTTCCGGCAAATCGACGCTGATCAACAACACGCTATTTCCCCTTAGCGCCACCGCGCTGAATGGTGCAACCACCCTGGAAGCTGCTGCACACGACAGCATCAAGGGCCTGGAGCTTCTGGACAAGGTGGTCGATATTGACCAGAGCCCGATTGGTCGCACGCCGCGCTCCAACCCGGCGACCTATACCGGGCTGTTCACCCCTATTCGTGAGCTTTTCGCTGGCGTGCCGGAGTCTCGCTCCCGTGGCTACGGTCCTGGACGGTTCTCCTTCAACCTCAAGGGTGGCCGCTGCGAGGCGTGTCAGGGCGACGGCTTGATCAAGGTGGAGATGCACTTTCTGCCGGATATCTACGTGCCGTGCGATGTATGCAAGAGCAAGCGCTACAACCGTGAGACCCTGGAGATCAAGTACAAGGGCAAGAACATCCATGAAACCCTTGAGATGACCATCGAGGAAGCGCGGGTGTTCTTTGACGCGGTCCCTGCATTGGCGCGCAAGCTGCAAACGTTGATGGATGTCGGCTTGTCGTACATCAAGCTGGGACAATCGGCGACAACTCTGTCCGGCGGTGAAGCGCAGCGAGTGAAACTGTCTCGCGAGCTGTCCAAGCGCGACACCGGCAAGACCCTGTATATCCTCGATGAGCCGACCACCGGTCTGCACTTCGCCGATATCCAGCAATTGCTGGATGTTCTGCATCGCTTGCGTGACCACGGCAACACTGTGGTGGTGATCGAGCACAACCTGGACGTGATCAAGACCGCCGACTGGTTGGTGGATCTTGGGCCGGAAGGCGGCTCCAAGGGCGGGCAGATCATTGCGGTGGGTACGCCGGAACAGGTGTCCGAGATGCCGCAGTCTCATACCGGGTACTACTTGAAACCGTTGTTGGCTCGCGACAAGGCCTGATTCCAGGCCCAATGAAAAGCCCCTGTCACCGATGAAGTGACAGGGGCTTTTTTGTAGCTGGCGGAATCAGAACTGCGATTGCAGGTAATTCTCCAGGCCGATCAGCTTGATCAGGCCCAACTGCTTTTCCAGCCAGTAGGTGTGATCTTCTTCGGTGTCGGCCAGCTGTACGCGCAGTATTTCGCGAGTGACGTAGTCGTTGTGCTGCTCGCAGAGCTCGATGCCCTTGCAGAGCGCGGCACGGACCTTGTATTCGAGGCGCAAATCACTGGCGAGCATCTCAGGCACCGTGGTGCCTGTATCCAGGTCGTCGGGACGCATACGTGGCGTGCCTTCGAGCATCAGGATACGGCGCATCAGCGCATCGGCGTGCTGAGCCTCTTCTTCCATTTCGTGGTTGATACGCTCATAGAGCTCAGTAAAGCCCCAATCCTCGTACATCCGCGAGTGAATGAAATATTGATCACGAGCCGCCAGTTCGCCCGTCAGCAACGTGTTGAGGTAATCGATTACGTCGGGGTGACCTTGCATCGCCCTACATCTCCCTGCTTTAAAGACTGTAGTTTGAACCATGATGACTCGGAGGTCACGGGATCAACGGCAGAAAAGTGAAGATTTTCTGAGAAAAGTGGCTTAAATAACGCAAAAACCGCCCAAATGAGGGCGGTTCTGCTTATCACTTAGAGTTAGTTAAGCGATACACCCAGTGCCTTTGCGATTCCCTCTCCATAAGCAGGGTCCGCCTTGACGAAATGCTGCAACTGGCGCTGAACCACATCGCTGGAAACTCCAGCCATAGCGCCGGCAATATTGTTGATCAGCAGGGTTTTCTGCTCATCATTCATCAGACGGAACAGCGCACCGGCATGGCTGTAGTAGTCGGTGTCTTCGCGGTGATCATAACGATCAGCGGCGCCACTCAAGGCCAATGGAGGCTCGGCGTACTGCGGATCCTGCTTGGGCGCATCAGCGTAGCTGTTGGGCTCATAGTTGGGCGCTGCCCCACCGTTGCTGCCAAACGCCATGGAACCATCACGCTGGTAGCTGTTAACCGGGCTACGTGGCGCATTCACCGGCAGGTGCTGGTGGTTAGTGCCGATACGGTAGCGGTGGGCATCCGCATAGGCGAACACGCGGCCTTGCAGCATGCGGTCTGGCGACAGACCAACACCTGGAACCATATTGCTTGGCCCAAACGCTGCTTGCTCAACTTCCGCAAAGTAGTTCAGCGGGTTGCGGTTCAACTCCAGTTCACCCACTTCGATCAATGGAAACTCTTTCTGCGACCAGGTCTTGGTCACGTCGAAGGGGTTCTCGAAATGAGCGTTAGCCTGAGCTTCGGTCATGATCTGGATGCACACTCGCCATTTCGGGAAGTCCCCGCGCTCAATGGCGCCAAACAGGTCGCGTTGAGCGTAATCTGGATCGGTACCGGCCAGGCGTGCAGCGTCAGCAGGCGCCAGGTTCTTGATCCCTTGTTTGGTTTTGTAGTGCCACTTCACCCAATGCCGCTCGCCCTTGGCGTTGATAAGGCTGTAGGTGTGGCTGCCGAAGCCATGCATATGGCGATAGCCGTCTGGAATGCCGCGGTCCGAAAACAGGATGGTGACCTGGTGCAGCGCCTCAGGAGAGTGCGACCAGAAGTCCCACATCATCTGCGCGCTTTTCAGGTTGCTTTGTGGCAGGCGTTTTTGGGTATGGATAAAGTCAGGGAACTTCAGCGGGTCACGAATGAAGAACACCGGGGTGTTGTTGCCAACAATGTCCCAGTTGCCTTCTTCAGTGTAGAACTTCAAAGCGAAGCCCCGTGGGTCGCGCTCAGTATCCGCCGAACCACGTTCGCCACCCACGGTGGAAAAACGCAGGAAAGTCGGGGTCTGCTTACCCACGGACTCGAACAACTTGGCGCTGGTGTACTGAGTAATGTCTTTAGAGACGGTGAATGTACCGTAAGCACCCGAGCCTTTGGCGTGAACGCGACGCTCAGGGATGTTTTCACGGTTGAAGTGGGCAAGCTTCTCGATCAAGTGAAAATCGTCGAGCAGCAACGGGCCACGAGGGCCGGCGGAACGGGAGTTCTGGTTATCAGCAACAGGAGCGCCGCTGGCGGTGGTAAGCGTTTTATTCTGGCTCATGCTCAATCTTCCTCAGTCAGTCTTGGAACTGCCGGCTAATCGGCTTGGAGGGAGTATTGACCATCAGGATGAAGCCTACAAATTCATAAAATTGCACGCTTCAATAGAAAAAAACTACCAAATGCTCCCTCTCTATAGCACCAGTATCGACATAGAGGGAAACGACATAAATAGGATTTGTCCTACTTTATAAACAAAAAACCGGGCACTAGGCCCGGTTCTTCGTTTCAGACTGACGTCTTACTCGGCGGATACAGCTTCGCCAGCAGTAGCACGATCAACCAACTCGACGTACGCCATAGGCGCGTTGTCGCCAGCGCGGAAACCGCACTTGAGGATGCGCAGGTAGCCACCCTCACGGGTAGCATAACGCTTGCCCAGGTCGTTGAAGAGCTTACCAACGATAGCTTTCGAACGAGTACGGTCGAAAGCCAGACGGCGGTTAGCCAGGCTGTCTGTCTTGGCCAAAGTAATCAGCGGCTCAGCAACGCGACGCAGTTCTTTAGCTTTCGGCAGTGTAGTTTTGATCAGCTCGTGCTCGAACAGCGACACCGCCATGTTTTGAAACATGGCCTTGCGGTGCGAGCTGGTACGGCTCAGGTGACGACCACTTTTACGATGACGCATGGTTCATTCCTTACCAAACTCACGTTCGGTGATTACGACGATCAGGCAGTCGCCTTGTCGTCCTTCTTAAGACTTGCAGGCGGCCAGTTGTCGAGGCGCATGCCGAGGGACAGACCGCGGGAGGCCAGAACGTCCTTGATTTCAGTCAAGGATTTCTTGCCCAGGTTCGGAGTCTTCAACAGTTCTACTTCGGTACGCTGAATCAGGTCACCGATGTAGTAAATGTTTTCCGCCTTAAGGCAGTTAGCCGAACGTACAGTCAGTTCCAGATCGTCAACCGGGCGAAGCAGGATCGGATCGATCTCGTCTTCCTGCTCGATTACCACTGGTTCGCTGTCACCTTTGAGGTCGACGAACGCAGCCAACTGCTGTTGCAGAATGGTTGCAGCGCGGCGGATAGCCTCTTCAGGATCCAGAGTACCGTTGGTTTCCAGATCAATAACCAGCTTGTCCAGGTTAGTACGCTGCTCGACACGGGCGTTTTCCACCACGTATGCGATACGGCGAACCGGGCTGAACGAAGAGTCAAGCTGCAAGCGACCAATGCTGCGGCTTTCGTCTTCATCGCTCTGACGCGAGTCGGCCGGTTCATAACCACGACCACGAGCTACAGTGAGCTTCATGTTCAGGGCGCCGTTAGACGCCAGGTTAGCGATTACGTGATCGGGGTTAACGATCTCGACATCATGATCCAGCTGAATATCGGCAGCGGTAACCACCCCCGAACCCTTCTTCGACAAGGTCAGCGTAACTTCGTCACGACCGTGCAGCTTGATAGCCAGACCTTTAAGGTTCAACAGGATTTCAATTACGTCTTCCTGTACACCTTCGATGGCGCTGTACTCGTGGAGCACACCGTCAATCTCGGCCTCGACTACTGCACAGCCGGGCATTGAGGACAACAGGATGCGGCGCAGCGCGTTGCCCAGGGTGTGGCCAAAACCACGCTCGAGAGGCTCGAGAGTGATCTTGGCGCGGGTTGGACTGACAACCTGCACATCAATGTGGCGGGGTGTCAGGAACTCATTTACCGAAATCTGCATGGATGCACCTATTTTCTAGCCCTTACTTGGAGTAGAGCTCGACAATCAGGCTTTCGTTGATGTCGGCGGACAGATCACTGCGAGCAGGAACGTTCTTGAAAACGCCCGACTTCTTCTCAGTGTCTACTTCTACCCATTCTACGCGGCCACGTTGGGCACACAGATCGAGAGCTTGGACAATGCGAAGTTGGTTTTTTGCTTTCTCGCGAATCGCGACCACGTCACCAGCACGAACCTGGTAAGACGGGACGTTAACGGTTTGACCGTTTACGCTAACGGATTTGTGCGATACCAGCTGACGGGATTCGGCACGAGTCGAACCAAAGCCCATACGGTATACAACGTTGTCCAGACGGCATTCGAGCAGTTGCAGCAGGTTTTCACCGGTTGCACCTTTCTTGCCAGCAGCTTCTTTGTAGTAGCCGCTGAATTGACGCTCGAGAACGCCGTAGATACGACGGACCTTCTGCTTTTCACGCAGTTGGGTGCCGTAATCGGACTGGCGACCGCGGCGTTGGCCGTGGATACCAGGTGCTGCTTCGATGTTGCACTTCGATTCGATCGCGCGCACGCCGCTCTTCAGAAAGAGATCGGTGCCTTCACGACGAGCGAGTTTGCATTTTGGACCAATGTAACGAGCCATTCTTTACAATCTCCTGGATTACACGCGGCGCTTCTTCGGCGGACGGCACCCGTTGTGCGGGATTGGCGTCACGTCGGTGATGCTGGCGATCTTATAGCCACAGCCGTTCAATGCACGGACAGCAGACTCACGACCTGGACCTGGACCTTTGACGTTGACGTCGAGGTTTTTCAGGCCATATTCCAGCGCAGCTTGACCAGCACGTTCAGCAGCTACTTGAGCAGCAAACGGAGTGGACTTGCGGGAACCGCGGAAACCCGAACCACCGGAGGTAGCCCAAGAAAGCGCGTTACCTTGACGGTCGGTGATGGTCACGATTGTGTTGTTAAAAGATGCATGGATGTGGGCGATGCCATCAACCACTGTCTTTTTAACTTTTTTACGAGGACGAGCAGCAGGTTTTGCCATGATTAATTTCCTGTCGATTCGCGTGGGCGATTACTTGCGGATCGGCTTACGCGGACCTTTACGGGTACGCGCGTTAGTCTTGGTACGCTGACCGCGCACTGGAAGACCACGACGATGACGCAGACCACGGTAGCAACCGAGGTCCATCAAACGCTTGATTTTCATGTTGATTTCGCGACGCAGATCACCTTCAGTGGTGAACTTCGCCACTTCGCCACGCAACAGCTCAATCTGCTCGTCGCTCAGATCTTTGATCTTTGCGGCTGGGTTGACCCCAGTGACTGCGCAAATTTTCTGCGCAGTAGTGCGACCAACACCATAGATGTAGGTCAGCGAGATAACAGTGTGCTTGTTATCTGGAATGTTAACGCCTGCAATACGGGCCATTCAGTGGGACTCCAATTGACAGCTACCTACGCCCCGGAAGCCAAGAAATAGGGCGCGAGATAATATCGCTGTAATAACAAATAATCAACCCGGCAGCGCACTAGCTGCCGGGCTTCAAGCGGATCACACTCAGCCTTGGCGCTGTTTGTGACGCGGTTCCGCGCTGCAAATTACTCGAACAACACCTTCGCGGCGAATAATCTTGCAGTTACGGCACAGCTTTTTCACCGATGCACGAACTTTCATCACCAACTCCTCGAACCTTATGGGTACTCAGCGCAACATGCCGCTGCCGTAACCCTTCAGGTTGGCTTTCTTCATCAGGGATTCGTACTGGTGCGAAACGAGGTGCGATTGTACTTGGGACATGAAGTCCATCACAACCACGACCACGATCAGCAACGAGGTCCCGCCAAGGTAGAACGGAACGTTTGCTGCAACCACCAGGAACTGGGGCAACAAGCACACGGCCGTCATATATAGAGCACCGAACATGGTCAAGCGAGTCAGAACGCCATCAATGTAGCGCGCAGACTGCTCACCTGGACGGATGCCCGGAATAAAGGCACCGGACTTCTTCAGGTTTTCCGCTACGTCTTTCGGATTGAACATCAACGCCGTATAGAAGAAGCAGAAGAAAATAATCCCTGCACTAAACAGCAGAATATTCAACGGCTGACCAGGAGCGATCGACTGCGAGATGTCCTGCAACCAGCCCATACCTTCAGACTGACCGAACCAGGCACCCAACGAAGCCGGAAACAGCAAAATGCTGCTCGCGAAGATAGCAGGAATAACCCCGGCCATATTCACTTTCAGCGGCAAGTGGCTGGTCTGCGCGGCAAAAACCTTACGGCCCTGCTGACGCTTGGCGTAGTGAACAGCAATACGACGCTGACCACGCTCAATGAACACCACAAAACCGATAATCGCTACTGCCAGCAAACCGATGGCAACCAGGGCGAAGATATTGATATCACCCTGACGTGCAGACTCGAAAGACTGCCCAATCGCTCTCGGAAGACCGGCGACGATACCTGCGAAAATCAACATCGAGATACCGTTACCAACACCACGCTCAGTAATCTGCTCACCCAGCCACATCATGAACATCGCACCAGCCACAAATGTGGATACTGCGACGAAATGGAAGCCAAAGTCACCAGTGAACGCAACACCCTGCCCCGCCAGACCAACGGACATGCCGATAGCCTGAACCAAGGCAAGGATGACAGTGCCGTAGCGGGTGTACTGGCTTATCTTGCGACGGCCAGCTTCACCTTCCTTCTTCAACTGCTCCAACTGCGGGCTGACGGCGGTCATCAGTTGCATGATGATCGATGCCGAAATGTACGGCATGATCCCCAGTGCAAAAATGCTCATCCGTTCCAGCGCGCCGCCGGAAAACATGTTGAACAAGCTAAGAATGGTCCCCTCATTCTGTCGAAACAGGTCTGCGAGTCGGTCCGGGTTGATACCTGGAACCGGGATGTGTGCGCCTATTCGGTAGACGATAATCGCCAGGAACAGAAAACGCAGACGAGCCCAAAGTTCAGACATACCGCCTTTGCCGAGCGCTGAGAGAGCACCTTGCTTAGCCATTTATTCCTCGAACTTGCCGCCAGCTGCTTCGATAGCCGAACGCGCACCTTTGGTGGCGCCGATTCCCTTGCCGATAGTGACAGCGCGAGTCACTTCACCGGACAGCATGATTTTCACACGCTGTACGTTGACGTTGATCACGTTGGCATCTTTCAGGGTCTGCACGGTAACGATGTCGCCTTCCACTTTAGCCAGCTCGGACAGACGCACTTCTGCGCGGTCCATGGCCTTCAGGGAAACGAAACCGAACTTCGGCAGGCGACGGTGCAGCGGCTGTTGACCGCCTTCAAAGCCTGGAGCAATCGTGCCACCGGAGCGGGAGGACTGACCTTTGTGACCACGGCCACCAGTCTTGCCCAAACCACTACCGATACCACGGCCCGGACGATGCTTTTCGCGACGGGAACCCGGCGCTGGACTCAGATCATTGAGTTTCATCGATTAACCCTCGACACGCAGCATGTAGTAAGCCTTGTTGATCATCCCGCGATTCTCGGGAGTATCAAGTACTTCTACAGTGTGACCGATGCGACGCAGACCCAGACCCTTAACGCACAATTTGTGGTTAGGGATGCGGCCGGTCATGCTTTTGATCAGCGTTACTTTAACGGTAGCCATGATCAGAAGATCTCCTTGACGCTTTTGCCACGCTTGGCGGCAATGGATTCAGGAGACTGCATAGCCTTCAAACCTTTAAAAGTGGCGTGAACCACGTTTACCGGGTTAGTCGAGCCGTAGCACTTGGCCAGAACGTTCTGAACGCCAGCAACCTCGAGGACAGCACGCATAGCGCCGCCAGCGATGATACCGGTACCTTCAGAAGCAGGCTGCATGTACACCTTCGAAGCGCCATGGGCGGACTTCATTGCGTACTGCAGAGTGGTGCCGTTCAGATCAACTTGGATCATGTTGCGACGAGCAGCTTCCATTGCCTTCTGGATCGCAGCAGGCACTTCACGTGACTTGCCACGGCCGAAGCCAACACGCCCTTTACCATCACCTACCACGGTCAACGCGGTGAAAGTGAAGATACGGCCGCCTTTAACGGTTTTGGCTACGCGGTTAACTTGAACCAGCTTCTCAATGTAGCCTTCGTCGCGCTTTTGGTCGTTATTTGACATAACTTAGAACTCCAGCCCAGCTTCACGAGCAGCATCAGCCAGCGCCTTGACGCGACCGTGGTACTTGAAGCCAGAGCGGTCGAAAGCCACCTGCGAGACGCCAGCGGCTTTAGCACGCGTAGCGACCAGCTGGCCAACCTTAGTGGCCGCGTCGATGTTGCCAGTGGCACCATCACGCAGTTCTTTATCCAAAGTCGAGGCGCTTGCCAGGACTTTGTTGCCGTCGGCCGAGATGACCTGGGCGTAGATGTGCTGCGACGAGCGGAACACGCAGAGACGCACGACTTCGAGTTCGTGCATTTTCAGGCGTGCTTTGCGAGCGCGACGCAGTCGAGTAACTTTTTTGTCGGTCATTTGCTATGCCCTACTTCTTCTTGGCTTCTTTACGACGGACGACTTCGTCCGCGTAGCGCACACCTTTGCCTTTGTACGGCTCTGGTGGACGGAAGTCGCGGATCTCAGCGGCCACCTGACCTACCAGCTGCTTATCAATACCCTTGATCAGGATATCGGTTTGGCTAGGGGTCTCAGCGGTGATGCCTTCCGGCAGTTCGTAATCCACTGGGTGCGAGAAGCCAAGGGCCAGGTTCAAAACCGTGCCTTTTGCTTGCGCTTTGTAACCAACACCGACCAGCTGGAGCTTACGCTCGAAGCCTTGGCTTACGCCTTGGACCATGTTGTTTACCAACGCACGAGTGGTACCGGCCATTGCGCGAGTTTGTTGATCGCCATTGCGAGCAGCGAAACGCAGCTCACCAGCTTCTTCAACGATCTCAACGGACGAATGGATGTTCAGTTCTAGAGTACCCTTGGCACCCTTCACCGAAAGCTGGCCACCTGCGAATTTGACTTCGACACCGGCTGGCAGCTTAACGGGGTTCTTAGCGACGCGTGACATGCTTATCCCCCCTTAGAACACTGTGCAAAGAACTTCGCCGCCGACACCGGCAGCGCGCGCAGCACGATCCGTCATCACACCTTTATTGGTGGAGACGATAGACACACCGAGACCGCCACGAACTTTCGGCAGATCTTCGACGGACTTGTACTGACGCAGGCCTGGACGGCTAACGCGCTTCACTTCCTCGATGACCGGACGGCCTTCGAAGTACTTCAGCTCGATGGACAGCAGAGGTTTGATTTCGCTGCTGATCTGATAACCCGCAATGTAGCCTTCGTCTTTCAGGACTTTGGCAACAGCTACCTTCAACGTGGAAGATGGCATGCTTACGACGGACTTTTCAGCCATCTGGGCATTACGGATACGAGTTAGCATGTCCGCTAACGGGTCCTGCATACTCATGGCTAGACGCTCCTAATACAAAAAAATTAGCCTTGCGGCCATTACGTGTCGCCGAGAATCTCCGAGCATAAAATACACGGGCTCAGGCGAGCCGCGTATTTTAGACACACTCCGGAAATGAAACAAGCCCCAAAAGGGGCTTGTTCCAGATTCAAGGCCACCGGTGGTCAGTATCTTGCGATCCTGACCACCGAGACTTCGAAAGTACTTACCAGCTGGCTTTAACCAGACCTGGTACGTCACCACGCATTGCCGCTTCACGCAATTTGTTACGACCGAGGCCGAACTTGCGGTAAACGCCGTGTGGACGACCGGTCAGGCGGCAGCGGTTACGCATGCGCGAAGCGCTTGCGTCACGTGGCTGCTTCTGCAGAGCAACTGTAGCTTCCCAACGCGCTTCTGGACTTGCGTTCAGATCAACGATGATAGCTTTCAGTGCTGCACGCTTCTTGGCGTACTTGGCAACCGTGAGCTGACGCTTCAGCTCGCGGTTTTTCATGCTCATCTTGGCCATTTTCCTACTCCAATCAGTTGCGGAACGGGAATTTGAAAGCACGCAGCAGTGCGCGACCTTCATCATCGTTCTTGGCAGTGGTGGTCAGGGTAATGTCCAGACCGCGGAGAGCATCGATCTTGTCGTAGTCGATTTCCGGGAAGATGATCTGCTCTTTAACGCCCATGCTGTAGTTACCACGACCATCGAAGGACTTGGCATTCAGGCCGCGGAAGTCGCGAACCCGAGGCAGGGAGATCGACAGCAGACGATCCAGGAACTCGTACATACGCTCACGGCGCAGAGTCACTTTGACGCCGATCGGCCAACCTTCACGGACTTTAAAGCCAGCGATGGATTTCCGAGCGTAAGTCACAACGACTTTTTGACCGGTGATCTTTTCCAGGTCCGCAACAGCGTGCTCGATGACTTTTTTATCACCGACCGCTTCGCCCAGACCCATGTTCAGGGTGATTTTGGTAACGCGTGGAACTTCCATCACGTTCGAAAGCTTAAGTTCTTCCTTAAGCTTCGGTGCGATTTCTTTCCAGTAAATCTCTTTTAGTCGTGCCATGGTCTTCTACCTAGCAGTGTTCAAGCATCAACCGCTTTTTGGGTCGACTTGAAGACACGAATTTTCTTGCCATCTTCTACTTTGAAACCAACGCGGTCAGCCTTGTTGGTTTCGCCGTTGAAAATGGCGACGTTAGAAGCGTCCAGTGGAGCTTCTTTTTCGACGATACCGCCTTGTACGCCCGACATCGGGTTAGGCTTGGTATGGCGCTTAACCAGGTTCAGACCGCCAATAACCAGACGGTTATTTGCGAGAACCTTAAGCACCTTACCGCGCTTACCTTTGTCTTTGCCGGCGATCACGATGATCTCGTCGTCACGACGAATCTTTTGCATGTCGGATCTCCTTACAGCACTTCTGGGGCGAGCGAGACGATCTTCATGAACTTCTCAGTACGAAGTTCACGGGTCACTGGCCCAAAGATACGGGTGCCGATCGGCTCTTGCTTGTTGTTCAGAAGAACAGCAGCGTTGCCATCAAAGCGGATAATGGAGCCATCTGCACGGCGTACGCCGTGACGAGTGCGGACTACAACAGCAGTCATCACTTGGCCTTTTTTCACTTTACCGCGAGGAATTGCTTCCTTCACGGTAACTTTGATGATGTCACCGATACCAGCGTAACGACGATGGGAGCCACCCAGCACCTTGATGCACATAACACGGCGAGCGCCGCTGTTATCGGCCACATCGAGCATGGATTGAGTCTGAATCATATAATTTCTCCGACCCCTAGTCCTTAGACTTCCACAGCGCGTTCGAGAACATCAACCAGTGCCCAAGACTTGGTCTTGGCCAGCGGACGAGTTTCACGAATAGTGACTTTGTCGCCGATGTGGCACTGATTGGTTTCGTCGTGCGCGTGCAGCTTAGTCGAACGCTTAACATATTTACCGTAGATCGGGTGCTTAACGCGACGCTCGATCAAAACGGTGATGGTTTTGTCCATCTTGTCGCTGACAACACGGCCAGTCAGCGTACGGACAGTCTTTTCGGCTTCAGCCATGATCACTTACCTGCCTGCTGGTTGAGCACAGTCTTCACGCGAGCAATGTCACGCTTAACTTGCGAGAGCAGATGAGACTGCCCCAACTGGCCAGTTGCTTTCTGCATACGCAGATTGAACTGGTCGCGCAGCAGGCCGAGCAGTTGCTCGTTCAGCTGCTGTGCGGATTTTTCACGAAGTTCATTCGCTTTCATCACATCACCGTCCGTTTAACAAAGGCGGTGGCGAGCGGCAGCTTTGCAGCAGCCAGGGCAAAAGCCTCACGCGCCAGCTCTTCAGTTACACCCTCGATTTCATACAGGACTTTGCCTGGCTGAATCTGGGCTACCCAGTATTCCACGTTACCCTTACCTTTACCCATACGAACTTCGAGGGGCTTTTTGGAGATCGGCTTGTCCGGGAATACACGGATCCAGATCTTGCCGCCACGTTTAACGTGACGGGTCAGTGCACGACGCGCTGACTCGATCTGACGAGCGGTGAGACGACCACGAGCTACAGACTTCAGCGCGAACTCGCCGAAGCTGACTTTGCTACCGCGCTGAGCCAGACCACGGTTGTGGCCTGTCATCTGCTTGCGGAACTTCGTACGCTTTGGTTGCAACATTTGGCGTACCCCTTACTTAGCAGCTTTTTTACGAGGCGCTGGTGCTTGTGGTTTCAGTTCTTCTTGGCGACCACCAATTACTTCGCCTTTGAAGATCCAAACCTTTACACCGATCACACCGTAAGTGGTGTGAGCTTCGTAGTTGGCATAGTCGATGTCGGCACGCAGGGTGTGCAGTGGCACACGACCTTCGCGATACCATTCAGTACGTGCGATTTCAGCACCGCCGAGACGACCGCTCACTTGGATTTTGATGCCTTTGGCACCAATGCGCATGGCGTTCTGTACAGCGCGCTTCATAGCGCGACGGAACATTACGCGACGCTCCAGCTGCTGAGCTACGCTCTGCGCAACCAGCATACCGTCGAGCTCCGGCTTGCGGATCTCTTCGATATTGATGTGCACAGGCACACCCATTTGCTTGGTCAGGTCCTGACGCAGTTTCTCAACATCTTCACCTTTCTTCCCGATAACGATACCTGGACGAGCGGTGTGGATGGTGATACGTGCAGTTTGCGCCGGACGATGGATATCGATACGGCTTACGGACGCGCTTTTTAGTTTGTCTTGGAGATACTCTCGCACCTTCAGATCAGCGAACAAATAGTCCGCATAAGTCCGACCGTCTGCGTACCAGACGGAGGTGTGCTCCTTGACGATTCCCAGGCGAATGCCAATGGGATGTACTTTCTGACCCATCTCTTCGACTCCGTTACTTGTCAGCAACCTTGACAGTGATATGGCAAGACCGCTTGACGATGCGATCAGCACGGCCTTTGGCACGCGGCATGATACGCTTCAGCGAACGCCCTTCGTTGACGAAAACGGTGCTGACCTTCAGGTCATCAACGTCTGCGCCTTCGTTATGCTCGGCGTTGGCTACGGCCGACTCCAGCACTTTCTTCATGATCTCGGCGGCTTTCTTACTGCTGAAAGCCAACAGGTTGAGCGCTTCGCCCACCTTCTTCCCGCGGATCTGGTCGGCGACCAAGCGGGCTTTCTGGGCGGAGATTCGAGCGCCCGACAACTTAGCGGCTACTTCCATTTCCTAACCCCTTAACGCTTGGCTTTCTTGTCTGCCACGTGCCCACGATAAGTGCGGGTACCGGCAAACTCGCCTAGTTTGTGGCCGACCATGTCTTCGTTCACGAGAACTGGGACGTGCAAGCGACCGTTGTGTACAGCGATGGTCAAACCGACCATTTGTGGCAGGATCATAGAACGGCGCGACCAGGTCTTAACTGGTTTGCGATCGTTCTTTTCCGCCGCCACTTCGATCTTCTTCAGTAGGTGAAGATCAATAAAAGGACCTTTTTTCAGAGAACGTGGCACTGTCGTATCCCTCTATTTACTTGCGACGACGGACGATCATTTTGTCGGTACGCTTATTACCACGAGTCTTCGCGCCCTTAGTCGGGAAGCCCCATGGCGATACCGGATGACGACCACCAGAGGTACGACCTTCACCACCACCATGTGGGTGGTCAACCGGGTTCATGGCAACACCACGAACGGTTGGGCGAACGCCACGCCAGCGTTTGGCACCAGCTTTACCCAGCGAACGCAGGCTGTGCTCGGAGTTCGAGACTTCGCCCAAGGTCGCACGGCATTCAGCCAATACTTTACGCATCTCACCAGAGCGCAGACGCAGGGTCACGTAGACACCTTCACGAGCGATCAGCTGAGCCGAAGCACCAGCGGAACGAGCGATTTGCGCGCCTTTACCCGGCTTCAATTCGATGCCGTGTACGGTGCTACCAACTGGAATGTTGCGCAGTTGCAGAGCGTTGCCCGGCTTGATCGGCGCCAAAGCACCTGCGATCAGCTGGTCACCAGCACTCACGCCTTTAGGGGCGATGATGTAGCGACGCTCGCCATCTGCGTACAGCAGCAGAGCGATGTGAGCAGTACGGTTTGGATCGTATTCGATACGCTCGACAGTGGCAGTGATGCCATCTTTGTCGTTGCGACGGAAGTCGACCAGACGATAATGCTGCTTATGGCCACCACCGATGTGACGAGTGGTAATGCGACCATTGTTGTTACGACCACCAGTCTTCGATTTCTTCTCGAGCAGCGGTGCGTGAGGAGCGCCTTTATGCAGCTCCTGGTTGACCACCTTGACCACAAAACGGCGGCCAGGGGAAGTCGGTTTGCATTTAACGATTGCCATGATGCACCCCTTCCTTACTCAGCACTGCTGCTGAAATCGAGATCTTGGCCTGGCTGAAGGGAGATAACTGCCTTCTTCCAGTCATTACGCTTGCCCAGACCGCGAGCAGTGCGCTTGCTCTTACCCAGAACATTCAGGGTAGTAACACGCTCTACTTTCACGCTGAACAGGCTTTCGACGGCCTTCTTGATTTCCAGCTTGGTTGCGTCAGTTGCAACCTTGAAAACGAACTGGCCTTTCTTGTCAGCCAGAACCGTAGCCTTTTCGGAAACGTGCGGGCCAAGCAGAACTTTAAATACGCGTTCCTGGTTCATCCCAGCAGCTCCTCGAATTTCTTCACGGCCGACACGGTGATCAACACCTTGTCGTATGCGATCAGACTAACTGGATCGGAACCTTGCACGTCACGTACATCAACGTGTGGCAGGTTACGAGCAGCCAGGTACAGGTTCTGATCAACAGCTTCAGACACGATCAAAACATCGGTCAGGCTCATGTTGTTCAGTTTGCCCAGCAGATCTTTGGTTTTTGGACTTTCAACAGCGAAGTCCTGAACCACGACCAGACGATCAGTACGCACGAGTTCAGCAAGGATGGAGCGCAATGCAGCGCGGTACATCTTCTTGTTGAGCTTCTGCGAGTGATCCTGTGGACGAGCTGCGAAAGTGGTACCGCCGCCACGCCAGATTGGGCTACGGATAGTACCGGCACGAGCACGGCCAGTGCCTTTCTGACGCCATGGGCGCTTACCGCCACCACGAACGTCGGAACGGGTCTTTTGCTGCTTGCTACCTTGACGGCCGCCGGCCATGTAGGCCACGACTGCTTGGTGAACCAGCGTCTCGTTGAATTCGCCGCCAAATGTCAGTTCGGAAACTTCGATCGCTTGAGCGTCATTTACATTTAATTGCATGTCAGCTTCCCCTTAACCGCGAGCCTTGGCCGCTGGACGTACAACCAGGTTGCCGCCAGTAGCGCCAGGAACAGCACCCTTGACCAACAACAGATTGCGTTCAGCGTCGACGCGCACTACTTCGAGGGACTGCACGGTCACGCGCTCAGCGCCCATATGACCGGACATTTTTTTGCCCTTGAATACACGACCAGGAGTCTGGCACTGGCCAATAGAGCCCGGGACGCGGTGGGAGACGGAGTTACCGTGAGTGTTGTCTTGGCCACGGAAATTCCAACGCTTGATCGTACCCTGGAAGCCTTTACCTTTGGACTGACCGGTTACATCAACCAGTTGACCAGCAGCGAAGATTTCAGCGTTGATCAGATCGCCGGCCTGGTACTCGCCTTCTTCAAGGCGGAATTCCATTACGGTACGACCAGCTGCAACGTTTGCTTTTGCGAAGTGACCTGCTTGAGCAGCAGTCACGCGCGAAGCACGACGCTCGCCGACAGTGACTTGCACTGCACGATAGCCATCGGTCTCTTCAGTTTTGAACTGGGTGACGCGATTCGGTTCGATCTCAATGACCGTGACCGGAATGGAGACACCTTCTTCGGTGAAAATACGGGTCATACCGCATTTACGACCGACTACACCAATAGTCATGTTGTAAACCTCATGAGTGTACGGGGCTTTCACCCGCTATGGCCGCCCATTTCAGAGCGTTACACGACTAAGACCCAAGTCTTAGCCGAGGCTGATCTGTACTTCCACACCGGCCGCCAGATCAAGCTTCATAAGTGCATCAACGGTTTTATCCGTTGGCTGGACGATGTCCAGTACGCGCTTATGAGTACGGATCTCGTACTGGTCACGCGCGTCTTTGTTGACGTGCGGGGAGACCAGAACGGTGAACCGCTCTTTACGGGTAGGCAGTGGAATTGGACCACGCACTTGAGCACCAGTACGTTTCGCGGTTTCCACGATTTCCTGGGTGGATTGGTCGATCAGGCGATGGTCAAAAGCCTTCAACCTGATACGGATTTGCTGATTTTGCATTGGATTTCAGACTCCGGCTGCTATTCCCACCGGACGCAATGCGCCCGTTAAAAGGAGGCGCAATTCTATAGACGCCCCAGATAGGTGTCAACCCAATAAAAAAGCCCCCGCTAGGCGGAGGCTTTTTCAAGTCATCGCTTATTAAGCGATGATTTTGGCTACGACGCCAGCGCCGACGGTACGACCGCCTTCACGAATAGCGAAACGCAGACCATCTTCCATTGCGATGGTTTTGATCAGGGTGACAACCATTTTGATGTTGTCGCCTGGCATTACCATTTCAACGCCTTCCGGCAGTTCGCAGTTACCGGTCACGTCAGTGGTCCGGAAGTAGAACTGTGGACGGTAGCCTTTGAAGAACGGAGTATGACGGCCGCCTTCTTCTTTGCTCAACACATACACTTCAGCTTCGAAGGTAGTGTGCGGCTTGACCGAACCTGGCTTGACCAGAACCTGACCACGCTCAACGTCATCACGCTTGGTACCACGCAGCAGAACGCCGCAGTTCTCGCCCGCACGACCTTCGTCGAGCAGTTTACGGAACATTTCAACACCGGTGCAGGTGGTGACAGTAGTGTCACGCAGACCAACGATTTCCAGTGGATCCTGAACCTTGACGATACCGCGCTCGATACGACCAGTTACAACAGTACCGCGACCGGAGATCGAGAATACGTCTTCGATTGGCATCAGGAACGGCTTGTCGATAACACGGACCGGATCTGGAATGTAGCTGTCCAGAGTCTCAACCAGTTTACGAACGGACGTGGTGCCCATTTCGTTATCGTCTTTGCCTTCCAGAGCCATACGAGCAGAACCGATGATGATCGGAGTGTCGTCGCCTGGGAAGTCGTAAGTGCTCAGCAGATCGCGCACTTCCATCTCAACCAGTTCCAGCAGCTCAGCGTCGTCTACCAGGTCAGCCTTGTTCAGGTAAACCACGATGTACGGAACGCCAACCTGACGGGACAGCAGGATGTGCTCACGGGTTTGTGGCATAGGACCATCAGCGGCCGAACAAACCAGGATAGCGCCGTCCATCTGGGCAGCACCGGTGATCATGTTCTTCACATAGTCAGCGTGACCTGGGCAGTCAACGTGAGCGTAGTGACGGATCAGCGAGTTGTATTCAACGTGAGCGGTGTTGATGGTGATACCACGAGCTTTTTCTTCTGGCGCGCTGTCGATCTTGTCGAAGTCAACAACAGCCGAACCGAAAATCTCGGAGCAAACACGAGTCAGAGCAGCAGTCAGCGTAGTTTTACCATGGTCAACGTGACCGATAGTGCCAACGTTGACGTGCGGTAGGGAACGATCAAATTTTTCTTTAGCCACGACAATTAACTCCTTGCCTAAAGGACTGAATCAGCCTTGTTTTTTGGATACAGTTTCAGCGATATGCGCCGGAGCTGTGTTGTATTTTTTGAATTCCATAGAGTAGCTTGCGCGACCCTGAGACATGGAACGAACATCGGTCGCATAACCGAACATCTCGCCCAACGGAACCTCGGCACGAATTACTTTGCCGGAAACCGTATCTTCCATACCCAAGATCATGCCGCGACGACGGTTAAGGTCGCCCATCACGTCACCCATGTAGTCTTCAGGCGTAACGACTTCTACTGCCATGATCGGCTCAAGCAACTCACCACCGCCCTTCTGGGCCAGTTGCTTGGTAGCCATGGAAGCAGCCACCTTAAACGCCATCTCGTTGGAGTCGACGTCGTGGTAAGAACCGTCAAAAACGGTCGCCTTCAGGCCGATGAGCGGATAGCCGGCAACAACACCGTTCTTCATCTGCTCTTCGATACCCTTCTGGATAGCCGGGATGTATTCCTTAGGAACAACACCGCCCACTACTTCGTTCACGAATTGCAGACCTTCCTGACCTTCATCAGCAGGCGCAAAACGGATCCAGCAATGACCGAACTGGCCACGACCGCCGGATTGACGAACGAATTTGCCTTCGATTTCACAGCTCTTCGTGATGCGCTCACGATAGGAAACCTGAGGCTTACCGATGTTGGCTTCGACGTTGAACTCACGGCGCATCCGGTCAACCAGGATGTCCAGGTGAAGCTCGCCCATGCCGGAGATGATCGTTTGACCAGTCTCTTCATCAGTCTTGACGCGGAAAGATGGATCTTCCTGAGCAAGCTTGCCCAGAGCGATACCCATTTTTTCCTGGTCATCCTTGGTCTTAGGCTCAACGGCAACCGAAATAACCGGCTCCGGGAAGTCCATACGAACCAGGATGATTGGCTTGTCAGCGTTGCACAAAGTCTCACCAGTGGTGACATCCTTCATGCCGATCAAGGCCGCGATGTCACCAGCGCGTACTTCCTTGATTTCTTCACGGGCGTTTGCGTGCATTTGCACCATACGACCCACGCGCTCTTTCTTGCCTTTAACCGAGTTGATCACGCCGTCACCGGAGTTCAACACGCCCGAGTAAACGCGGACGAAGGTCAAGGTACCCACGAATGGGTCAGTGGCAATTTTAAATGCCAGAGCGGAGAACGGTTCTGCGTCGTCTGCATGACGCTCCAGCTCGATAGTCTCGTCATCCGGGTCAGTACCCTTGATGGCAGGAATATCAACTGGTGCCGGCAGGTAGTCGATCACAGCATCGAGAACCAGGGGGACGCCCTTGTTCTTGAACGAGGAACCGCAAACAGCCAAGACGATCTCACCAGCGATAGTACGCTGACGCAGAGCAGCCTTGATTTCCGCGTTGGTGAGTTCTTCACCTTCGAGGTACTTGTTCATCAGTTCTTCGTTGGCTTCAGCCGCAGCCTCAACCATGTTGTTGCGCCACTCGTCAGCCAGCTCCTGCAACTCTGCAGGGATAGGCTTACGAACAGGAACCATACCTTTGTCAGCATCATTCCAGTAAACAGCTTCCATGGTCAGCAGATCGATCTGCCCCTGGAAGTTGTCTTCGGAACCGATAGCCAACTGGATCGGCACTGGAGTGTGACCCAGACGCTGCTTGATCTGACCGATCACACGCAGGAAGTTCGCACCAGCACGATCCATCTTGTTTACATAAACAAGACGCGGAACACCGTACTTGTTGGCCTGACGCCATACGGTTTCCGACTGAGGCTCAACGCCCGAGGTACCGCAGAACACAACGACAGCGCCGTCGAGTACACGCAGGGAACGCTCAACTTCAATGGTGAAGTCTACGTGGCCCGGAGTATCGATTACGTTGAAGCGGTGTTCGTCTTTGTACTGCTTCTCGGAACCTTTCCAGAAGGCGGTAATAGCAGCAGAAGTAATGGTAATACCACGCTCCTGCTCCTGAACCATCCAGTCTGTGGTCGCGGCGCCGTCATGCACCTCGCCCATCTTGTGACTTTTGCCAGTGTAAAAAAGGACGCGCTCGGTGGTGGTGGTTTTACCAGCATCCACGTGAGCGACGATACCGATGTTACGGTAGCGACTAATCGGAGTAGTACGAGCCATAAAGCCCTCGCAAAATTAGTGAAGCTAGAATTAGAAGCGGTAGTGCGAGAAAGCTTTGTTAGCTTCAGCCATACGGTGCACGTCTTCACGCTTCTTAACAGCAGCACCTTTACCTTCAGCAGCGTCCAACAGTTCGCCAGCCAAACGCAGGGCCATAGACTTCTCGCCGCGCTTACGGGCGAAGTCTACCAACCAGCGCATTGCCAGAGCGTTACGACGGGACGGGCGAACTTCAACCGGAACCTGGTAAGTAGCACCGCCTACACGGCGCGACTTCACTTCGACCAGCGGAGCGATGGCGTCGAGAGCTTTCTCGAAGATTTCCAGGGGGTCGCTGTTCTTGCGTTCTTTAACCTTTTCCAGCGCGCCATAAACGATACGCTCGGCAACGGCTTTCTTACCGCTTTCCATTACGTGGTTCATGAACTTGGCCAGAATTTGGCTTCCGTATTTTGGATCGTCAAGCACTTCGCGCTTGGCTGCTACGCGTCTTCTTGGCATGGATAAGCCCTCAAACGGTCTTCAGGTTCGTTCGGAATCGGTGCCCTTTCGGGACGCCTCCGACCTTACTCTTATCGACTCAGAAAATAAGATGATTCAGTTTTACAAAAAGCCGCTACTACTTAGGCTTCTTGGTACCGTACTTCGAACGACCCTGGTTACGACCTTTAACGCCGGAAGTATCCAAGGAGCCGCGTACGGTGTGGTAACGAACACCTGGCAAGTCTTTTACACGACCGCCGCGGATCAGTACCACGCTGTGTTCTTGCAGGTTGTGGCCTTCACCGCCGATGTACGAGGAAACCTCGAAACCGTTGGTCAGACGCACACGGCATACTTTACGCAGTGCCGAGTTAGGTTTTTTCGGCGTAGTGGTATACACGCGAGTGCATACGCCACGACGTTGCGGGCAGTTCTGCAGCGCAGGTACGTCGGATTTCTCGACGATACGCTTACGCGGCTGACGTACCAGCTGGTTGATAGTTGCCATCTACTAGCTCCACTGTTGTCTTGCGACGCTATTGTCTTGCAAGAAAAGCAAAATGGCAGGAACGAATTCCCGCCAAATTTAGGGGTACAAGAGTCTAAAGAGGATCTTGCCCCCAGTCAAGGCAAGGCCCCGACTTCCCCTTCCGTCGAACCGGGACAAAACTGTCTCGATCCGACGAATGGGGCTGCCAGGGCCCAGTCTTATTATTACAGAACTCAGTTACCGCTTGAGTTCAACGCTTCGGTCAGTGCAGCTTCCACTTCACTGGCGCTTACGCGCAGCGGCTTGTCAAGTTCACGGCGGCGCTTACGCTCGCTGTGATAGGCCAAACCGGTACCGGCAGGGATCAGACGACCCACAACCACGTTTTCTTTCAGGCCGCGCAGATAATCACGCTTGCCGGTTACCGCTGCTTCGGTCAGTACGCGAGTGGTCTCCTGGAAGGAGGCCGCCGAGATGAACGACTCAGTGGACAACGACGCCTTGGTGATACCCAGCAGTACGCGAGTGAACTTGGAAACGAATTTCTCGTCGTTCGCCAGGCGTTCGTTCTCTACCAGTACATGAGTCAGTTCCATCTGGTCGCCCTTGATGAAACTGGAATCGCCGGATTCAGCGATTTCAACTTTACGCAACATCTGACGCAGGATGGTCTCGATGTGCTTATCGTTGATCTTCACGCCTTGCAGACGGTAAACGTCCTGGATCTCGTTAACGATGTACTTGGCCAGCGCACTCACACCCAGCAGACGCAGGATGTCGTGTGGATCGCTAGGGCCGTCGGAGATAACTTCGCCGCGGTTTACCTGTTCGCCTTCGAAGACGTTCAGGTGACGCCACTTCGGAATCAGCTCTTCGTACGGATCGCTTCCGTCGTTCGGGGTAATGACCAGACGGCGCTTGCCTTTGGTCTCTTTACCGAACGCGATGGTGCCGCTGACTTCAGCCAGAATCGACGCTTCTTTCGGACGACGAGCTTCGAACAAATCGGCAACACGCGGCAGACCACCGGTGATGTCACGGGTCTTCGAAGTTTCTTGCGGGATACGAGCGATAACATCACCGATCGCGATCTTCGCACCATCCGCAACACCGACCAGGGCGTTGGCTGGCAGGAAGTACTGAGCGATAACGTCAGTGCCTGGCAGCAACAGATCCTTGCCGTTGTCATCAACCATCTTCACAGCAGGACGGATATCTTTGCCTGCAGCTGGACGGTCTTTGGCGTCGAGTACTTCAATGTTGGTCATACCGGTCAATTCGTCAGTCTGACGCTTGATCGTGATGCCTTCTTCCATGCCCACGTAGGTCACGGTACCTTTCATTTCGGTAACGATTGGGTGAGTGTGCGGATCCCACTTGGCCACGATTGCGCCAGCGTCGACCTTGTCACCTTCTTTAACCGAAATCACAGCACCGTACGGCAGCTTGTAACGCTCACGCTCACGACCGTAGTCATCAGCGATTGCCAGCTCACCGGAACGAGATACAGCAACCAGGCAGCCATCCACTCGCTCAACGTGCTTCAGGTTGTGCAGACGGACGGTACCGCCATTCTTCACCTGAACGCTGTCGGCTGCGGAGGTCCGGCTTGCCGCACCACCGATGTGGAACGTACGCATGGTCAGCTGGGTACCCGGCTCACCGATGGACTGGGCAGCGATAACGCCGACCGCTTCACCGATGTTCACCTGGTGACCACGAGCCAAATCACGGCCGTAGCACTTGGCGCAGATGCCGTAGCGGGTTTCGCAGCTGATCGGCGAGCGAACAATCACTTCGTCGATGCTGTTGAGTTCGATGAACTCGACCCACTTCTCATCTACCAGGGTGCCGGCAGGAACGATAATTTCCTCGGTGCCTGGCTTGAATACGTCACGGGCGATGACTCGACCCAGTACGCGCTCACCCAATGGCTCTACAACGTCACCGCCTTCAATGTGCGGAGTCATCAGCAGACCATGCTCGGTGCCGCAGTCGATCTCGGTCACAACCAAGTCTTGTGCAACGTCTACCAGACGACGAGTCAGGTAACCGGAGTTAGCGGTTTTCAACGCGGTATCCGCCAGACCTTTACGAGCACCGTGAGTGGAGATGAAGTACTGAAGTACGCTCAAACCTTCACGGAAGTTCGCAGTAATCGGCGTTTCGATGATGGAACCGTCCGGCTTGGCCATCAGACCACGCATACCGGCGAGCTGACGGATCTGCGCAGCAGAACCCCGTGCGCCCGAGTCGGCCATCATGTACATCGAGTTGAAAGACTCTTGATCGACTTCGACGCCATGACGGTCGATGACTTTCTCTTTCGAGAGGTTGGCCATCATCGCCTTGGACACTTCGTCGTTGGCCTTGGACCAAAGGTCGATCACTTTGTTGTACTTCTCGCCCTGGGTTACCAGGCCGGAGGCGTACTGGCTCTCGATCTCTTTCACTTCGTCAGTGGCGGCACTGATGATGCGGGCTTTTTCATCCGGGATAACGAAGTCGTTAACACCGATGGAAACGCCGGAAATGGTCGAATAAGCAAAACCGGTGTACATCAACTGGTCAGCGAAGATAACGGTCTCTTTCAAACCAACCACGCGGTAGCACTGGTTGATCAGCTTGGAGATCGCCTTTTTCTTCATCGGCAAGTTGACGACGTCGTACGACAGACCTTTTGGCACAACCTGGTACAACAGCGCACGGCCGACAGTGGTGTCGACGATACGGGTGTTGCTCACGCTGCCGCCATCACGATCGTTGACGGTTTCGTTGATCCGCACTTTGACCTTGGCGTGCAGTGCGGCTTCGCCGGCACGGAACACACGGTCAACTTCCTGCAGATCCGCGAACACACGACCCTCGCCCTTGGCGTTGATCGCTTCACGAGTCATGTAGTACAGGCCCAATACAACGTCCTGCGAAGGAACGATGATTGGCTCACCGTTGGCTGGCGACAGAATGTTGTTGGTCGACATCATCAACGCACGCGCTTCCAACTGGGCTTCCAGTGTCAGCGGTACGTGCACGGCCATTTGGTCGCCGTCGAAGTCGGCGTTGTACGCAGCACAGACCAGAGGGTGCAGCTGGATAGCCTTACCTTCGATCAGTACCGGCTCAAACGCCTGGATACCCAGACGGTGAAGGGTCGGTGCACGGTTGAGGAGAACCGGGTGTTCACGGATCACTTCAGCGAGAACGTCCCAAACCTCTGGCAGTTCGCGCTCGACCATTTTCTTGGCAGCTTTGATGGTGGTCGCGAGACCACGCATTTCCAGCTTGCCGAAAATGAACGGTTTGAACAGCTCGAGAGCCATTTTCTTCGGCAGACCGCACTGGTGCAGACGCAGGGTCGGGCCTACGGTAATTACCGAACGACCGGAGTAGTCAACACGCTTACCGAGCAAGTTCTGACGGAAACGACCTTGCTTACCCTTGATCATGTCAGCCAAGGATTTCAGAGGACGCTTGTTCGAACCGGTGATGGCGCGGCCACGACGACCGTTGTCGAGCAAGGCGTCGACCGCTTCTTGCAACATACGCTTTTCGTTGCGCACGATGATGTCCGGAGCGGACAGGTCGAGCAGACGCTTCAAGCGGTTGTTACGGTTGATCACGCGACGGTACAGGTCGTTGAGATCGGAAGTCGCGAAGCGACCGCCATCCAACGGTACCAACGGACGCAGGTCTGGCGGCAGAACCGGCAGAACGGTCAGCACCATCCACTCTGGCAAGTTGCCGGAACCCTGGAAGGCTTCCATCAACTTCAGACGTTTGGACAGTTTCTTGATCTTGGTTTCGGAGTTGGTTTGCGGAATTTCTTCACGCAGACGGCCAATCTCGTGCTCCAGATCGATAGCGTGCAGCAGCTCGCGGACAGCTTCGGCACCCATGCGGGCATCAAAGTCGTCACCGAACTCTTCCAGCGCTTCGAAGTACTGCTCGTCGTTCAGCAGCTGACCCTTTTCAAGGGTGGTCATGCCTGGGTCGATAACGACATAGCTCTCGAAGTAGAGAACACGCTCGATATCACGCAGGGTCATGTCCATCAGCAAACCGATACGGGACGGCAGCGATTTCAGGAACCAGATGTGGGCAACCGGCGAAGCCAGTTCGATGTGCGCCATGCGCTCACGACGAACCTTGGCCAGTGCAACTTCAACGCCGCACTTCTCGCAGATCACACCGCGGTGCTTCAAGCGCTTGTACTTACCGCACAGGCACTCGTAATCCTTTACCGGGCCAAAGATCTTGGCGCAGAACAGGCCGTCACGCTCAGGTTTGAACGTACGGTAGTTGATGGTTTCCGGCTTTTTAACTTCACCGAACGACCACGAACGGATCATCTCAGGCGATGCCAACCCAATACGGATGGCGTCGAACTCTTCGACTTGACCCTGGTTTTTCAGCAAATTCAGTAGGTCTTTCAAGGCCTTTCCTCCTGGCGGAGCAGAGAGCGGGCTAAACAGCCCCGCTCTCGATTCGCGTCACGTGTTATTCGGTTTCCAGATCGATATCGATGCCGAGGGAACGAATTTCTTTGATCAACACGTTGAAGGACTCGGGCATGCCCGGCTCCATACGGTGATCGCCGTCCACGATGTTTTTGTACATCTTGGTACGGCCGTTCACATCGTCCGACTTCACTGTGAGCATTTCTTGCAGAGTGTATGCAGCACCGTATGCTTCCAGTGCCCAGACCTCCATCTCCCCGAAACGCTGACCACCGAACTGAGCCTTACCACCCAGCGGCTGCTGGGTAACCAGGCTGTACGAACCGGTAGAACGAGCGTGCATCTTGTCGTCTACCAAGTGGTTCAGCTTCAGCATGTACATGTAGCCAACAGTAACCGGGCGCTCAAACTTGTTGCCGGTACGGCCGTCGAACAGCTGCATCTGGCCGCTTTCTGGCAAGTCTGCCAGTTTCAGCATGGCCTTGATTTCGCTTTCCTTGGCACCGTCGAACACCGGGGTAGCCATTGGAACGCCGCCGCGCAGGTTCTTCGCCAGATCCAGGATTTCCTGGTCAGTGAAGGTGTCCAGCTCTTCGTTGCGACCGCCGATCTCGTTGTAGATCTCGTGCAAGAACTTACGCAGGTCAGCGACCTTGCGTTGCTCTTCGATCATACGATTGATCTTCTCGCCCAGACCTTTGGCTGCGAGGCCCAGGTGGGTTTCAAGGATCTGACCAACGTTCATACGCGAAGGTACGCCCAACGGGTTGAGGACGACGTCGACCGGGGTGCCATTGGCATCGTGCGGCATGTCTTCAACCGGCATGATCACGGAGACCACACCTTTGTTACCGTGACGACCGGCCATCTTGTCGCCCGGCTGGATGCGGCGACGGATTGCCAGGTAAACCTTGACGATTTTCAGCACGCCTGGAGCCAGGTCATCGCCCTGCTGCAGTTTGCGCTTCTTGTCTTCGAACTTGTCGTCCAGCAGACGGCGACGATCAACGATGTAGGCCTGAGCCTTCTCGAGCTGCTCGTTCAGAGCATCTTCAGCCATGCGCAGTTTGAACCACTGGCCGTGCTCAAGACCGTCGAGTACTTCGTCGGTGATGTCCTGACCTTTCTTCAGACCTGCGCCGCCTTCAGCCTTATGGCCTACCAGAGCGGAACGCAGACGTTCGAAGGTCGCGCCTTCAACGATACGGAACTCTTCGTTCAGGTCCTTGCGGATCTCGTCGAGTTGAGTCTTCTCGATGGACAGTGCGCGAGCATCACGCTCGACGCCATCACGGGTGAAGACCTGTACGTCGATGACAGTACCCTTGGTACCAGTAGGTACGCGCAGGGAAGTGTCTTTAACGTCGCTGGCTTTTTCACCGAAGATGGCACGCAACAGCTTCTCTTCCGGAGTCAGTTGGGTCTCGCCTTTCGGAGTGACCTTACCTACCAGGATGTCGCCTGCGCCAACTTCAGCACCTACGTAAACGATACCGGCTTCGTCCAGCTTGTTCAGTGCAGCTTCACCCACGTTCGGGATGTCTGCAGTGATTTCCTCTGGCCCAAGCTTGGTGTCACGCGCCACACAGGTCAGTTCCTGAATGTGGATCGTGGTGAAGCGATCTTCCTGAACTACACGCTCGGACAGGCAGATGGAGTCTTCGAAGTTGTAACCGTTCCAGGCCATGAACGCGATGCGCATGTTCTGACCCAGTGCCAGCTCACCCATATCGGTGGAAGGACCATCAGCCATAATGTCGCTGCGCTGAACCCGATCACCCTTGCTCACCAGCGGACGCTGGTTGATGCAGGTGTTCTGGTTGGAGCGGGTGTATTTGGTCAGGTTGTAGATATCGACACCGGCTTCGCCAGTTTCAACTTCGTCATCGGCAACACGAACCACAATACGGCTGGCATCAACGGAATCGATCACGCCGCCACGACGAGCCACAACGCAAACGCCGGAGTCACGAGCTACGTTACGCTCCATGCCAGTACCTACCAGCGGCTTGTCAGCGCGCAGAGTCGGTACAGCTTGACGCTGCATGTTGGAACCCATCAACGCACGGTTGGCGTCATCGTGCTCCAGGAACGGGATCAGCGACGCTGCAACCGAAACTACCTGCTTCGGCGATACGTCCATCAAGGTGACGTCTTCCGGCGCCTTGACGGTGAACTCGTTCAAGTGACGAACAGCAACCAGCTCGTCGATCAGCATTTTCTTGTCGTTCATCGTGGCCGAGGCCTGAGCGATCACGTGATCAGCTTCTTCGATGGCAGACAGGAACACGATCTCGTCGGTGACCAGAGCGTCTTTCACCACACGGTACGGGCTCTCGAGGAAGCCGTACTGATTGGTGCGCGCATAAGCGGCCAAGGAGTTGATCAGACCGATGTTCGGACCTTCCGGCGTTTCAATCGGACATACACGACCGTAGTGAGTCGGGTGTACGTCACGCACTTCAAAGCCTGCACGCTCACGAGTCAAACCGCCCGGGCCCAGTGCAGAAACACGGCGCTTGTGGGTGATCTCGGAGAGCGGGTTGTTCTGGTCCATGAACTGCGAGAGCTGGCTGGAACCGAAGAACTCTTTCACCGCCGCAGCCACTGGCTTGGCGTTGATCAGGTCTTGCGGCATCAGGCCTTCGCTTTCAGCCATCGACAGACGCTCTTTGACCGCACGCTCAACACGTACCAGGCCAACGCGGAACTGGTTCTCGGCCATTTCGCCTACGCAGCGAACACGACGGTTACCCAGGTGGTCGATGTCATCGACGATGCCTTTACCGTTACGAATGTCGACCAGAGTCTTCAGGACCGCAACGATGTCTTCCTTGCACAACACGCCCGAACCTTCGATTTCGGTACGACCGATACGACGGTTGAACTTCATCCGGCCGACCGCAGACAGGTCATAGCGCTCAGGACTGAAGAACAGGTTGTTGAACAGGGTCTCGGCAGCGTCTTTGGTTGGCGGCTCGCCAGGACGCATCATGCGATAGATCTCGACCAGCGCTTCCAATTGGTTGCTGGTGGAATCGATCTTCAGAGTGTCGGAGACGAACGGACCGCAGTCGATGTCGTTGGTGTACAGGGTCTCGATGCGAACAACCTGGGACTTGGCAATTTTTGCCAGGATTTCGGTGTTCAGCTCGGTGTTGCATTCAGCCAGGATTTCGCCGGTGGCCGGGTGCACGATGACCTTGGCAGTGGTGCGGCCCAGAACATAGTCCAGAGGCACATCCAGCGTCTTGATGCCGGCTTTTTCGATCTGGTTGATGTGGCGCGCGGTAATACGGCGGCCCGCTTCAACGATGACCTTGCCTTTTTCGTCCTGGATGTCCAGAACCGCAATCTCACCACGCAGGCGCTGAGGCACCAGTTCCAGGCTGAGGGTTTCGCCGCTCAGGTGGAAAACGTTAGTGGTGTAGAAGGCATCCAGTACTTGCTCGGTGGTATAGCCGAGCGCGCGCAGCAGTACCGACGCCGGCAGCTTGCGACGACGGTCGATACGCACGAACACGCAGTCTTTCGGGTCGAACTCGAAGTCCAACCACGAACCGCGGTACGGAATGATCCGCGCGGAGTACAGGAGCTTGCCGGAGCTGTGCGTCTTGCCGCGGTCGTGGTCGAAGAACACGCCCGGGGAACGGTGCAGCTGGGAAACGATAACACGCTCGGTACCGTTGATAACGAAGGTACCGTTCTCAGTCATCAGGGGAATTTCACCCATGTAGACTTCTTGCTCTTTGATGTCCTTGATCGCTTTGTTCGACGATTCTTTGTCGAAAATGATCAGACGGACTTTTACCCGCAAAGGTACGGCGTACGTAACACCGCGCAACACGCATTCTTTGACATCAAATGCCGGTTCGCCCAGGCGATAACCGACGTACTCCAGCGCAGCATTGCCGGAGTAGCTGATGATCGGGAAAACGGATTTGAAGGCCGCATGCAGGCCCACGTCGCGGAACTGATCTTTGGTCGCTCCCGCCTGCAAGAATTCACGATACGAATCCAGCTGGATAGCCAGAAGGTACGGGACATCCATGACGTCCGGCAACTTGCTAAAGTCCTTGCGGATACGTTTTTTCTCAGTATATGAGTAAGCCATCAGCGTTCCCCAGCTTGGTCACCTGCTTGTTTGGCCCCTCCCGACGGGAGCAGCCAGAAAATCTCGCAAACCCCATGGTTTGCACCACCGCATCGGGTGGCTACAGCGCGTTAATGGCGGCGACCGAGTCGACAGCCAAGAACGGAAAAAGGCCGGTGGCAAGAGCCACCAGCCATCAGCCTTCAGCTTAACGCTTGGGCTGGAGACGCAAGGTCGATGCTTACTTCAGCTCGACTTTAGCGCCTGCTTCTTCCAGCACTGCTTTGGCTTTGTCAGCGGCGTCTTTCGACACTGCTTCCAGAACCTGGGCAGGGGCGCCGTCAACTACAGCCTTGGCTTCTTTCAAGCCCAGACCGGTCAGTTCACGTACTGCCTTGATCACGTTTACTTTCTTCTCGCCAGCTTCCAGCAGCATGACGTTGAATTCGGTTTGCTCTTCAGCAACAGCAGCAACAGCGGCTGGGCCGGCGGAAGCAGCGGCAGCGGAAACACCGAATTTTTCTTCGAAAGCTTTGATCAGCTCAACAACCTGCAGAACCGACATTTCAGCTACGGCGTTGAGGATATCGTCTTGGGAGATAGACATTGCTGTAATTCCTGAATTGGGGGACGGCCTACGCGGCCATCGAAATAAACAAAAATACGCGAGAGAAAATGCTCAGCCTTAGGCTGCGGCAGCTTCTTTTTGCTCGCGAACTGCGGCCAGAGTACGAGCCAACTTGCTGGTAGCGCCTTGAATCACGCTCATCAGCTGAGAAATAGCTTCGTTACGGGTCGGCAGTGTTGCCAGTACGTCGATTTGGTTAGCTGCGAGGAACTTGCCCTCGAACGCAGCTGCCTTGATCTCGAACTTATCCTGACCCTTGGCGAACTCTTTGAACAAACGGGCAGCAGCGCCAGGATGTTCGTTGGAGAATGCAACCAGGGTCGGGCCAGTGAACACGTCGTTGAGCACATCATATTGAGTGCCAGCAACGGCGCGCTTGAGCAGGGTGTTACGTACAACACGTACGTATACGCCAGCTTCACGAGCCTCTTTACGGAGTCCGGTCATAGCGCCTACTGTCACACCACGGGCATCAGCCACGACAGCGGACAGAGCAGCTTTGGCAGCCTCGTTGACTTCAGCGACGATGGCCTTCTTGTCTTCGAGATTAATTGCCACGGGTTTAACTCCTGCTTGTTACCGTTTCATCCAGCCGAAGCCGGATGTCGTTTTGGTGTCTGATTCGGTAAGGAACCGGGAGCACCATCTGCGTAGGCTTGAGGTTTAAGGCTTGCGCCGCCTACGGTCTTGGATAGCCCCCGCCAGGCAGGGACCCCAATCTTTCAATTGGCGCAATTACGTGCGCCAATTTGTGTCTTATACGTCCAGCGAGCCTTGGTCGATGACCAGACCTGGGCCCATAGTGGTGCTCAGGGTAACGCGCTTGACGTAGATACCTTTCGAGGAAGCAGGCTTGATACGCTTCAGATCAGCGATCAGGGCTTCAACGTTTTCCTTCAGCTTGACGGCATCGAAGCCGACTTTGCCAACGGAGGTGTGAATGATGCCGTTTTTGTCGGTGCGATAACGAACCTGACCAGCCTTGGCGTTTTTAACCGCGGTAGCTACGTCTGGAGTTACGGTGCCGACTTTCGGGTTAGGCATCAGACCACGTGGACCGAGGATCTGACCCAACTGACCTACAACGCGCATTGCATCCGGGGAAGCAATAACGACGTCATAGTTCAGGTCGCCGCCTTTCATTTCGGCAGCCAGGTCATCCATGCCAACGCGATCAGCGCCGGCGGCCAAAGCAGCTTCAGCTGCCGGGCCTTGGGTGAAGACAGCAACACGTACAGTCTTGCCAGTACCGTGTGGCAGCACAGTAGCGCTACGAACGACCTGGTCGGATTTACGTGGGTCAACACCCAGGTTTACAGCAACGTCAACAGACTCGCTGAACTTGACAGTCGACAGCTCGGTCAGCAGAGCAGCAGCGTCTACAAAATTGTAGGACTTGCCCGCTTCGATTTTGCCGGCGATAGCCTTTTGGCGCTTGGTCAGCTTAGCCATTACACACCCTCCACGTTAAGGCCCATGCTACGAGCAGAACCGGCGATGGTACGCACGGCTGCATCCATATCAGCTGCAGTCAGATCCGCGTTTTTGGTTTTCGCGATTTCTTCCAGCTGAGCACGAGTTACGGTGCCAACCTTAACGGTGTTCGGACGAGCGGAACCGCTAGTCAGACCAGCAGCTTTCTTCAGCAAAACCGAAGCCGGGGTCGACTTGGTTTCGAATGTGAAGCTACGGTCGCTGTATACAGTGATGATCACTGGAGTCGGCAGACCTGGCTCAATACCCTGAGTACGGGCGTTGAAGGCCTTGCAGAATTCCATGATGTTCACGCCGTGCTGACCCAGAGCTGGACCGACGGGTGGGCTTGGGTTGGCCTGAGCGGCCTTCACTTGCAGCTTGATGTAAGCGGTAATCTTCTTGGCCATGAGGCACTCCAATTACGGGTTCGAACGCCTCGAAAGGCTCCCCGGTTACTTGCGCGTTTATCCCAGTGACGACAAAACCCCACAGCCTAGGCTGCGGGGTTGGGATGCTTGCTCAGCTAGACTTTTTCGACCTGGCTGAACTCTAGCTCTACCGGAGTAGAGCGACCGAAAATAAGCACTGCCACTTGGATCCGGCTCTTTTCGTAGTTAACTTCTTCGACCGTGCCATTAAAATCGGCGAACGGACCGTCGGTGACACGAACAACCTCACCCGGCTCGAACAACGTCTTCGGCTTGGGCTTGTCACTACCATCAGCAACACGACGCAGAATTGCTTCCGCCTCTTTGTCCGTGATTGGCGCAGGCTTATCAGCGGTACCGCCAATGAAACCCATGACGCGAGGAGTGTCCTTGACCAAGTGCCAAGTACCCTCATTCATGTCCATCTGAACCAGCACATAGCCAGGGAAGAACTTGCGCTCGCTTTTGCGTTTCTGGCCATTACGCATTTCCACCACTTCTTCAGTGGGGACCAGAATTTCGCCGAAGCCATCTTCCATGCCTGCCAGCTTTACGCGCTCTAGCAAAGAGCGCATGACGTGCTTCTCGTAACCCGAGTAAGCATGCACAACGTACCAACGCTTAGCCACGGGACACCCTTAGCCAACAATCAAGGAAACAAGCCAGCCGAGCAGGGAATCAAGACCCCACAGCAGCAACGCCATAACCAGAACAACAGCCACCACAATCAACGTGGTCTGCGTGGTTTCTTGGCGAGTCGGCCAAACGACTTTACGTATCTCGGTGCGAGCTTCCTTTACCAGGACCGCAAACGACTTGCCTTTAGCGGTCTGAAGGCCAACAAAGGCAGCAACAGCAGCAAGGGCGAGCAATGCGAGGACGCGGTACAGGATCGGCGACGCAGAGTAGTACTGGTTTCCGACAACGCCTACAACCACAATAGCGACTACTACAAGCCACTTGAGCAGATCGAAGCGAGAGCCTTGAACTTCAGCCTTAGGAGTCATCTATGAAGATCCTGTGAAAAGAAAGCCAGACACACCAAGTGAATCTGGCAGGTCAGGAGGGAATCGAACCCCCAACCTACGGTTTTGGAGACCGTCGCTCTGCCAATTGAGCTACTGACCTAAAACAAAATCAGGCCGACAATTATGCCGATCTGAAAAAGACTTTACAACAACAAACCCCAGAAGACCTGAAACCTATCCAAATCAAACCGTGATAGAAAGCAGCATCAATCAAAGGCAGCCATTAAAACAAAGGCAGATATTTTCATATCTGCCTTGTTATATGGAGCTCTTGAGCGGATTTGAACCGCTGACCTCACCCTTACCAAGGGTGTGCTCTACCAACTGAGCTACAAGAGCAAAACAACCTGCACAACCTGCAAACTTGGAGCGGGTAGCGGGAATCGAACCCGCATCATCAGCTTGGAAGGCTGAGGTTCTACCACTAAACTATACCCGCAGAGCTTGCAGCTCACGCTAAAATGGTGGAGGGGGAAGGATTCGAACCTTCGAAGTCGTAGACGTCAGATTTACAGTCTGATCCCTTTGGCCGCTCGGGAACCCCTCCTAAGCGAGCCGGCATTCTATATCATGCCAGCCTTCTGTCAAGCATTTTCTCATTAAAAACCTGAGGTTAGCTGCGTTGACCTTCACTTCGCGTTGCCGACCTCGGAGGTCTTCGCTGCGAAGCGGGCGCCATTCTATGCAAACTATTCGACAGTTGCAATGCCTTCGCACAGCATTATTTTATGTTTTAACTCATTGAATTCCTTGGCAAGGTTTTCAAAGGGCAGATCATCAGCCAAGCGCCGGCTTTCAGGTGCGACCCGCAGCCAATATCCATTGGCGCCGGGAAGGCTTAGTGATTGCAACTTGACCTTGATATCCAGACTCGTAAGCCGCTGCTCTACTGACTGAGCCTCCCTCAGGTCGGTAAAGCCACCGATATAAAGACAAGTATTTTGCGCCTCAGGGGCTTTCGCCCTCTCCCGTCGCACCATCGCATCAGCCGACTCGCTCAACAAGCGAATATCCTGCTGCGAGTCGCGATACAAGGCCAATGGCGTCACATCCTTGGCTCGCAACGGAGCCTCTTGCTGATGCCAGACGTAATAGAACGCATTGAGGACCAACAACAGCAAAAACAGCCAACGCATAAAAACCTCAAGACAAGGGACACGCCATCGCCAAACCGATAAAAACCAGATCCGGAACAAGCCGCGCACCAGGCACAGCGTCAGAGATCAGCCCGGCATCTCCACCCGTAAGAAACACCGAGAAATCACTCCCCCAGTAACTTCGCGCCAACTCGAGCTGAGTCAAAACGAACCCTCTCAACATCAGCGTACACCCACGCTCAACCGCTTCTACGGTCGTACGACCAGGTACCAAGCACTCCAAAGCGCGCTCGGCAGAAACATCGTCGTAACGGATCTTCCGCGTGTGCGTACGCAGCTGGTTACGCATTAACGGCATACCAGGGCAAATAAAGCCCCCCAGATGCTCACCATCAGCAGCAATGAAGTCAGCAGTTGCTGCCGTACCAAAATCGAGTATCAAGCAAGCCCCCGATGCCAGTTGAAAGCCCCCCAGCATCGCCAACCAACGATCAAGCCCCAGGCGCTCGAAATCCTCGTAGCCATTGCGCACCCCGGCCATCTGACGGGAGGAGGCAGCGCAGGCCACGGTAATACCAAAGGTGCCAACAAGCGCCGCCACCAACTGGCTCGTCTCCTCTGAGGCCCGCACACTCACCAAACGGCAATGCTTCAAGGTAAGTCTCGTAAGCGCCAATAGACTATCGATCAACGCAACATCAGAGCCAACGACTCCCTCCGCGAAAACGTGCGCCTTACCCAACTCAAGCACTCGCCACTTGATAAAGCTATTCCCACAGTCGAGCTCAAGAATCATCACGCAACCTCAGGCTTAGCTCACCACCGCTGTATGTTTTTTCGACGCCGTCCACACTCAAACGTAACGCACCCTGCCCATCGATACCCAACACCACGCCATCAATCTGATTAACACCAGCAATCAGCGATACCGGCTTGCCCTGCCAAAGATGACTCTGCTCCCACTCCGCCTGAATAGCAGAGAAACCCGATGCCTGATGACGATCAAGATAGGCTTTCAACTGCATCCCTATACGCGCAACCAAGTAATTACGATCAACAGCACGCCCCGTCTCTAACTGGACCGAAGTCCACTGCTGATCAACCTCCACCGTCTTTTGCATATTCACGTTAATCCCGATACCAAGGACAACGTGACAAACATCTGCGGGATCACCAACCAACTCCAGCAGGATCCCAGCGATTTTTTTTTGCCCCACCAATACGTCGTTTGGCCATTTCAAGCCAACACCCCTCACACCGACCTCTCGCAAGGCCTGCATGACCGCGAGCCCGACAACCAGGCTAAGGCCTTCCAACTGCCTCAACCCCCCGTCGATTCTCAGCACAAGGCTGTAATAGACATTTTGAGCGAAGGGGCTAACCCACTTGCGACCTCTCCTACCTCTGCCGGCGGTCTGCCGTTCCGAAAGAACAAGAAATGGAGCAACTCGCCCGCCCTCGACAAGACGTAATGCCTCTGCGTTGGTGGAGTCAATTGAATCGGAAATATAGACAGGCCAAGCAGGAGTCGGAGCATTTGCCGAAATGTCATCAGCACTCAGCAACACCAAGGGCGCAGCCAACTGATATCCCCGGCCACGAACTTTATGTATGGGCAGACTCAACTCCGCCTCAAGATGCTGAAGCTGTTTCCATACAGCACTGCGACTGACTCCCAGGGCCGCACCCAGCGCCTCCCCAGAATGGAACCGACCATCTTTTAGAAGTCTCAACAACGTCAGCATGCA